>CAWELA010000004.1:780000-1709388 GCA_963809885.1 uncultured Acidimicrobiia bacterium
GGGGACTCATGAGCTCGGCGCCGGCGTCACTGTTCCGTTGTGAGGGAGTTGCTGTCCGCAGCACCTTCCCGGAGACCACTCGGTCGCCCAACGTTCCCCTGCCCGCATCGCCGGGCATCCCCCTCCACGCCTCGTGCGTGCATGGGGCGGAGCGCGCGCCCGGTCTCACCCGACCCTTGAGAACTGCAGAGCGAGCACGAGCATCTTTGAAACACGAAGACGCTATACGCAACAAACCTGAGTGAATCAATGAAAGTGCAAGAAGAAACTCCCAAGCTATAAAGAGCCAACGGTGGATGCCTTGGCGCCAGATGCCGATGAAGGACGTGGGTGGCTGCGAAAAGCTACGGGGAGCTGTCGACCAAGCTTTGATCCGTAGATCTCCGAATGGGGCAACCCAGCTGGGGTCATGCCCAGTTACCCCTGCCTGAATGAAATAGGGCAGGGGAGGGAACCGGGGGAACTGAAACATCTCAGTACCCCGTGGAAAGGAAAGCAACTGCGAGTCCCTGAGTAGCGGCGAGCGAAACGGGAAGAGCCTAAACCGATGCAGTGGTACAGCCTGCCGGCGATGCTGCATCGGGGTCGTGGGACCCACCCGAAGGGACGGCAGACCCTTCAAGGAGTTACAAAGTCGTCGAGTAGTGGAAGCGCTCTGGAAAGGCGCGCCGCAGAGGGTAACGGCCCCGTACACGAAACTCGATCGACCTCCTGGTGGTGTTCCCGAGTAGCACGGGATCCGGGAAAGCCCGTGTGAATCCGCGAGGACCACCTCGTAAGGCTAAGTACGATCTGGCGACCGATAGTGCACGAGTACCGTGAGGGAATGGTGAAAAGTACCCCGGGAGGGGAGTGAAATAGAACCTGAAACCGTTGGCTTACAAGCAGTCAGAGCGGAAGCTTGCTTCCGTGATGGCGTGCCTTTTGAAGAATGAGCCTGCGAGTTACCGTTCGTGGCGAGGTTAACCCGAGAGGGGAAGCCGGAGCGAAAGCGAGTCTGAACAGGGCGTTCAGTCGCGGGCGGTAGACCCGAAGCCGAGTGATCTATCCATGGGCAGGCTGAAGCGAGGGTAAGACCTCGTGGAGGGCCGAACCCACCAAGGTTGAAAACTTGGGGGATGACCTGTGGTTAGGGGTGAAAGGCCAAGCAAACTCGGTGATAGCTGGTTCTCCCCGAAATGCATTTAGGTGCAGCGTCGTGTGTTCAGTACTGGAGGTAGAGCACTGGATGGTCTAGGGGGCCTACAAGCTTACCGAAATCAGCCAAACTCCGAATGCCGGTACTCCAGAGCACGGCAGTGAGACCATGGGGGATAAGCTTCATGGTCGAGAGGGAAACAGCCCAGAACGCCAGCTAAGGCCCCAAATTCTGTGCTCAGTGGTAAAGGATGTGGGATTGCCCAGACAGCCAGGAGGTTGGCTTAGAAGCAGCCACCCTTGAAAGAGTGCGTAACAGCTCACTGGTCGAGTGATCCTGCGCCGACAATGTAACGGGGCTCAAGCACAGAGCCGAAGCTGCGTCATTTTCGTCATTTCGGTGACGATGATGGGTAGGGGAGCGTCGATCTCAGCTGTGAAGCAGTCGGGGAACCGTCTGTGGAGCGTGGTCGAGTGCGAATGCAGGTATGAGTAGCGAACGAGGGGGGAGGAACCCCTCCGCCGAATGCCCAAGGGTTCCTGGGGAAGGCTCATCCGCCCAGGGTTAGTCGGGAGCTAAGGCGAGGCCGACAGGCGTAGTCGATGCACAACAGGTTGATATTCCTGTACCACCATGTACGCGCCCAATCCGAAAGGGAGCGATCGGAGGCTGGTCTTCGGACCGAATCCGTCCCAATCCCCCGATGGATAGCGATGGGGGGACGCAGGAGGGTAGGTCTACCGGGCGATGGTTGCCCCGGGGCAAACAGGTAGGGGGACCGATAGGCAAATCCGTCGGTCGCAAACCCCGAGATGTGATGCCGAGCCGATTGAGGTGAAGTGACTGATCCCATGCTGCCGAGAAAAGCCTCTAGCGAGCTGACATGGTGCCCGTACCCCAAACCGACTCAGGTGGGCAAGTAGAGAATACTCAGGCGATCGGGAGAACTCTGGTTAAGGAACTCGGCAAACTGCCCCCGTAACTTCGGAAGAAGGGGGGCCTCTGTAGGGTGACGGACTTCGCGTCCCGAGCCCGAAGAGGCCGCAGAGACCAGGGCCAAGCGACTGTTTACTAAAAACACAGGAGCGTGCGAAGTCGCAAGACGATGTATACGCTCTGACGCCTGCCCGGTGCCGGAAGGTTACGTGGAAGGGTTAGCCGCAAGGCGAAGCTCTGAAACTAAGCCCCGGTAAACGGCGGCCGTAACTATAACGGTCCTAAGGTAGCGAAATTCCTTGTCGGGTAAGTTCCGACCTGCACGAATGGCGTAACGACTTGGCTACTGTCTCAACCAGAGACCCGGCGAAATTGCACGACGAGTAAAGATGCTCGTTTCCCGCAGAAGGACGGAAAGACCCCGTGGACCTTTACTACAATCTGATGTTGGGTTTCGATTCGTGCTGTGTAGGATAGGTGGGAGTCTTGGAAGCTGGGGCGTTAGCCTCGGTGGAGACAACCTTGAAATACCACCCTTCACGTATTGGAGCTCTAACCCAGGCCCGTGAATCCGGGTCGGGGACAGCGCCAGGTGGGTAGTTTGACTGGGGCGGTCGCCTCCCAAAGTGTAACGGAGGCGCCCAAAGGTTCCCTCAGCCTGGTTGGCAATCAGGCGTCGAGTGCAAAGGCACAAGGGAGCTTGACTGCGAGACCAACAAGTCGAGCAGGTGCGAAAGCAGGGCTTAGTGACCCGGCCGTGGCGTGTGGAAGCGCGGTCGATTAACGGATAAAAGGTACCCCGGGGATAACAGGCTTATCTTGCCCAAGAGTCCACATCGACGGCAAGGTTTGGCACCTCGATGTCGGCTCGTCGCATCCTGGGGGTGAAGCATCTCCCAAGGGTTGGGCTGTTCGCCCATTAAAGCGGTACGCGAGCTGGGTTTAGAACGTCGCGAGACAGTTCGGTCCCTATCCTCTGTGGGCGTAGGAGATTTGAGGGGAGCTGTCCCTAGTACGAGAGGACCGGGACGGACGCAGCTCTAGTGTGCCAGTTGTCCTGCCAAGGGCACGGCTGGTTGGCTACCTGCGGAATGGATAAGCGCTGAAAGCATCTAAGCGCGAAGCCGGCCTCAAGATGAGATCTCCCATCGGGTCAACCGAGTAAGGCCCCTGGTAGACCACCAGGTTGATAGGCCGGAGGTGTACGCACGGTGACGTGTTCAGCCGACCGGTACTAATCGGCCGAGGGCTTGGGATCTTCTTGTTCTGGTGCTCGTGCTCGCTCTGGAGTCCTCGACGGACGACGTCGTTGACAATCCAATACACAGTCCAAGAGATGAGCTCCGACTTGTCGGAGAGACACCGTCTTGAACAAGACAGATGTCAAGAAGATGTCAAGACAGATGTTCCGGTGGCCATAGCGGCGGGGAAACACCCGTTCCCATTCCGAACACGGCAGTGAAGACCGCCAGCGCCGATGGTACTTGGGGGTAGACTCCCTGGGAGAGTAGGTCGTCGCCGGACTTTTCTCATGGCGAAGCGCCTCAGCGCTCCTCGTTGCAGACATAGCGCTGCGTCGGGTGAGCCGCAGGAGGCGCTTCGTCGCGTCCGGGCCACGTAACCTCGCCGCCATGGCGGACCGCGGCAAGCCCGGCAAGCCGCGCAAGTCCGGCGGGAAGTCTCCTCGCCCCTCCGAGCGCCGATCCGAACGTCCGGGGCGGGATCGGGCCAACGAGGGTGGCTTCGGGCCCCACGGGGCACCGACGGTCCCGGACCGGGTCAAGCGTCCCGACGAGCCGCCCCGGGAACGCCGTCCGGCCCCCCTCAGGGTCCGAGGCCAGCAGCCGGACGCGAAGCCCGAGCGCGCACCGCGGCGCGCCCCGAAGGCCGGCGAGCCGCGCCGCCGGCGGGCGAGACCGCCTTCGGACGTCGAGACCGAGGTCCTGCGTCTCGGAGGCCGACGGGGCCCGTACCTGCTCCGCGAGGTCATGGCCGGGGCTGACGCCTACGCCGGGCTGCGGGACCGGGAGGCGCTGCGGCACCTGCGACCGGTCAGGGACGCCCTGCCCGACGCCCCGAGCGTCCGGGAGCTGACGGGGCTCGCCCAGTACCGCATCGGCAACTACCGCGCTGCGGCGACCGAGCTCGAGGCGTTCGTGGAGCTCACCGACTCGGTCGAGCAGCACCCCGTGCTCATGGACTGCTACCGGGCGCAGCGACGATGGGGGCGAGTCGACCAGCTCTGGGAAGAGCTCGCGGCCGCGTCGCCGTCGGCAGAGCTCATGACCGAGGGCCGGATCGTCGCCGCGGGCGCCCTCGCGGACCGCCGGCTCCTCAGCGAGGCCATCGCGCTGCTCGAGAAGAAGGCGGGGCCGGTGCGGAAGCCGCGTCTCTACCACCTCCGCCTCTGGTACGCCCTCGCCGACCTCGAGGAGCGGGCCGGCAACAACGCCCGGGCCCGGGCGCTCTTCGACCGGATCCACGAGCACGACCGCGACTTCGCCGACGTCGAGCACCGCCGCAAGGCGCTCCGGTAGCCGTCACACCCCGCCGGTACCGTCGGTCGCGACCTCCCCGAGCCGGAGCGGCGACCTCCCCCGCACGTCCCCGATCCGCGCCCGGAGCGCCGCGGCACACGCCCGATGGCCCGCGGCGCACCCGAGAGGAGGTCCCGTCATGTCCGCGATCCACACCCGCACCGCCGAGCCCGACGACGCGCCGGTCGGCGTCAACCTCGTGGTGCTCCGGGCTCGGCTGAGCCCCGGGTGCAGGCCGCGCAACCCGGTCGCGGTCGCTCCCGCCTGTTCCCGATGCCCGGCACCGCCGAACCTATGATGGGCAACGGTGCCGGTGGGCAACCTCCGCCGTGCCGCGCCGAGTCCCCCGCGGACGCTGCTGACAACGAGGTTGGAGCCGACCCCCCTTGAATGAGGACGCGTGACCACGGAGAGCCCGACGCTGAAGCCCGAGCAGCTCGGCGACGTCGTGATCCGGTTCGCCGGCGACTCCGGTGACGGCATGCAGCTCACGGGCGACCGCTTCACCGACGTGAGTGCGGCGTTCGGGAACGACCTCGCCACCCAGCCGAACTACCCGGCAGAGATCCGCGCCCCGGCGGGCACCATCGCCGGCGTCTCGTCGTTCCAGGTGCACATCTCGGACCACGAGATCCTCACGCCCGGCGACATGCCCGGCGTGCTCGTCGCGATGAACCCCGCGGCGTTGAAGGCCAACGTCGGTGAGCTCTCGCCGGGTGGCACGCTGATCGTCAACAGCGACACGTTCGAAGAGCGCAACCTCGCCAAGGCCGGGTACGCGGCCAACCCGCTCGAGGACGGCTCGCTCGCGGCCTACAAGGTCGTCCAGGTCCCCATGACCTCGATCACGCTCGAGGCCACCAAGGAGCTCGGCGTGAAGCCGCGCGACGCGGAGCGCTCGAAGAACTTCTTCGCGCTCGGGCTCGTGTCCTGGATGTACACCCGCCCGACCGAGCCGATCCTCGCCTGGAACGACCAGAAGTTCGCCACCAAGGAGCTGGTGCGGGTCGCCAACGCGGCCGCGTTCAAGGCCGGGTACAACTTCGGCGAGACCGCGGAGCTCTTCGACCACGCCTACGAGGTCGCGCCGGCCCAGCTGGCGCCCGGGCACTACCGGAACATCACGGGCAACCTGGCGACGTCCTACGGGTTGCTCGCGGCGTCGCAGGCGAGCCGGCTCCCGATCGCGTACGCGTCGTACCCGATCACTCCGGCGTCCGACATCCTCCACGAGCTCTCTCGTCACAAGAACTTCGGTGTCCGCACGCTCCAGGCCGAGGACGAGATCGCCGCGGTCGGCGTCGCCCTCGGCGCCGCGTTCGCGGGGCACCTCGGCATCACGGCCACGAGCGGCCCCGGCGTCGATCTCAAGTCCGAGACGATGGGGCTCGCGGTCAGCCTCGAGCTGCCGTTGCTCGTCATCGACGTCCAGCGTGGTGGTCCGTCCACCGGGCTGCCCACCAAGACGGAGCAGGCCGACCTCATGCTCGCGATGTACGGCCGACACGGTGAGGCGCCCCTGCCGATCATCGCGGCCCGGTCACCGAGCCACTGCTTCGACGCCGCGTTCGAGGCAGTACGCATCGCGGTGAAGTACCGCACGCCGGTGATCCTCCTCACGGACGGCTACCTGGCCAACGGCGCCGAACCCTGGCTGCTGCCCGACGTCGACGCGTTGCCCGACATCTCGACTCCGTTCGCGAGCGGCCCCAACCACACCGCGGTCGACGGCACCGAGGAGTTCTGGCCGTACCTGCGCGACCCCGAGACGCTCGCCCGTCCATGGGCGATCCCCGGCACCGTCGGGCTCGAGCACCGCATCGGCGGCATCGAGAAGCAGGACGGGACCGGCAACATCAACTACGAGCCCGAGAACCACGGGCGCATGACGCGCCTGCGGGCCGAGAAGGTCGCGAACATCGCCAACGACATCCCGCTCCTCGAGGTCGACGACCCCGACGGTGCGGAGCTGCTCGTCCTCGGGTGGGGGAGCACCTGGGGAGTCGCGCAGCAGGCCGTCCGCCAGGCCCGTGACAGCGGGCACCACGTCGGGCACGCGCACCTCGTGCACCTCAACCCGTTCCCGAAGAACCTCGGCGAGGTGCTGGCGCGCTACGACCGCGTGCTGGTGCCCGAGATGAACCTCGGCCAGCTGTCCCGCCTGGTGCGAGCCGAGTTCCTGGTCGACGCCCGAAGTCTCTCCAAGGTGCACGGCCTTCCGTTCCGCGCGGCCGAGGTTCAGGCTGCGATCGAGGAGATGGTGAAGTGAGCGACACCCCGGCGTCCGGCCCGGTCACCATGACCCGGAAGGACTACCAGACCGATCAAGAGGTCCGGTGGTGTCCCGGGTGTGGCGACTACTCGATCCTCGCCGCGGTCCAGCTGCTGTTCGCCGAGCTCGGGCTCAGGCGCGAGAACCAGGTGTTCGTGTCCGGCATCGGGTGCGCAGCCCGCTTCCCGTACTACATGGACGTGTACGGCATGCACAGCATTCATGGCCGCGCGCCGGCGATCGCGACCGGAGTCGCGCTCGCCCGCCCCGACCTCGACGTCTGGGTCGTCAGCGGCGACGGCGACGCGCTGTCGATCGGTGGCAACCACCTCATCCACTCCCTGCGCCGCAACGTGAACCTCAACATCCTGATGTTCAACAACCAGATCTACGGCCTCACGAAAGGCCAGTACTCGCCGACGAGTGAGGTCGGGAAGGTCACGAAGTCGTCGCCGTTCGGGTCACTCGACACGCCGTTCAACCCGGTCTCGATGGCGCTCGGCGCCGAGGCGTCGTTCGTCGCCCGCACGCACGACCTTGACCGCAAGCACATGATGGGCGTCATGCGTCGAGCGCACGAGCACCGCGGCGCGGCGTTCATCGAGGTGTACCAGAACTGCAACGTCTTCAACGACGGGGCGTTCGACGGTGTCACCGCGAAGGCTGCTCGCGCCGAGATGCTCATCGAGCTCGAGCACGGAGAGCCGATCCGGTTCGGCGAGGAGGGTCAGCGCGGCGTCGTGCTCAACGAGTTCGGTGAGTGCGTGATCCGCGAGGTCTCCGACGTCGGGGAGGACCGGCTGGTCGTCCACGACGAGCACCGTCCCGATCCGGCGCTCGCCTTCGCGCTGTCGCGTGTCGCGAGCGGCCCGACGATGCCCACGCCGATCGGCGTGTTCCGCGACGTCGACCGTTCGAGCTACGAGGTGGAGGTCCAGCGCCAGCTGGCGGCGGCATCCGAGCGTCAGGGCCCGGGTGACCTCGCCGCGCTCCTCTCGTCCGGCGCGACCTGGGAAGTGCGCTAGTCCCGGTCGTCGATCAGTCGCCGAGGGAGCGGAAGACCATCCCGGTGCGCGGCTTCGGCGAGAAGAACGTGGTCTTCTCCGGCATCCGGATGCCGGCCGAAGCGGCCACCCGGATCTCCTCGACGCTGACCCCGCGCAGCAGCACGGCGGCGTCCGCATCGCCGGCACGCACGACGCCCGCGACCGTCGCGGCGTCGTCGCGATAGGCGAGCGTCGCGTCGCCGAGCGCCGGGCGGACGACGGCGTCGCAACGGGCGGCGTCGACCCCGTGCAGGGCTTCGGGCTCCGACGCCAACCCCCGCGCGAGCGCCGCGTCCTCCGGCACCAGCAGGGCCAGCCCGTCCCGCTCGACGAGGCCGAGCGTGCCGCGCCTGGTCATCGTCTCCACCAGTGCCGCGACCCCAGCCGGCGTGTTCGGGCCCGCGTCCTCGATCGCGCAGGTCGGTGCGAGTGCCGCGCGGAGCGCGCCGACCGCCGCCGGGCCGCCCCGGACGACCCGATGGATCGGGTGGACATCGAGCTGCTCGTCGGCCAGCTCGACGACCAGCGTCATGATCGCTCCGGCACCGGCCGCGTCCGGTGCCTCGTCGCGGTAGTTGCAGGCGGTCTCGAAGCGGTGGTGGCCGTCGGCGAGCACGGCCGGCGCGGTGGCCACGAGCGCGCGGATCGCGTCGAGACGGGCGGGGTCGTCGATCACCCCGAACTCGTGCCGAGTACCCGCCGCATCGATCGCGACGTTGGGGCAGGGCACGTCTGCGAGCAAGTCGGTGAGGCCCGGCGCGAGCGTCAGGGCCCAGATCGGATCGAGGTTGGCGCGCGTGGCGCGCAGGAGCGCGAGTCGGTCGCTGCGGGCCTTCGGGAGCGTCCGCTCGTGCGGGAGGATGTCGCCACCGCCGTGCTCGGCCGGGAGTCCGAGTGCACCGATCACGCCCAGGGTGTGGTGCTCGCCGCCACCAGGGTGCTCCGCGATCATCCGGTACACGGTGAACGTCGGTCGATCGTCGAGGACGAGCACGCCGGCCGCGCGCCATGCCGCGAGCGTGGCCGCCGCGGTCTCGTACGCATCGCCGTCGTCGCTCGCACGCGGCAGGATCAGGCGCACCGCGTTGTGCGTGTCGGACGCTTCGAGCGCGGCGCGCTCGTCCTCCTCGATCACGTCGTACGGAGGCGCGGTGACGGCGGAGAGCGTGCGCGCGTTCGCGTACCGCAGGCCGCGGAACGGGGCGAGGCTGGGCACGGCGTGATTCGCTTTCGTCGGAGGCGTCCGATCATCGCATACGGTCTGTGCGTGGATCGGGTTCCGGAGCACGCACCCGACGCGTACGACGCCTTCCAGGAAGGGAACCGCCTCCTCGCGTCGGGCAACGCCCACGCCGCGGCGGTCGCCCTCGAACGCGCACGCGATCTGGAGCCGGCGCAGGGCTCGATCCGTGAGACGCTCGGCCGGGCCTACTTCAGCACGGCGCGCTACGCGTCCGCCCGCGACGAGTTCGCCTTCGCCCTCGAGCTCGACCCTGTGAACGACTACGCGCACTTCGGGCTCGGCCTCGCGCTGGCCCGCCTCGGCGACGTGACCTCGGCCCGACGGCACCTGAAGCTCGCCGTCGCGATGCGGCCCCTGGACGAGTACGGTGCCGCGCTCACCGCGCTGGGCGACGCCGAGACCGAGACCACAGACGGCCCCACGTGAGCGACGGACCGGTCGTCTGCTGCGACCTCGACGGCGTGATCTGGCGCGGGGACACGCCGATCCCGGGTGCCGCCGAGGGCATCGCCGCGCTCCGGGCCGGGGGCCTGCGGGTCGCCTTCCTCTCGAACAACTCGAGCCAGGTGCTCGGAGAGGTCGTCGCGAAGCTGGAACGCCAGGGCATCCCCGCGGCGGCCGGCCGACGTCTTCACGAGCGCCGGGTCCGCGGCCGATCTCCTCGCCGGCGAGCTCGCGCCGGGCACCCGCGTCCTGGTGTGCGGGGGTCCCGGCGTCGTGGAGGCCATCTCTGCCGCCGGCTTCACGCCGGTCGGGGAGTCGGGTGCCGGCGAGCCGGTCGCGGCCGTCGTCGTCGGGTTCCACCGCGACTTCGACTTCGCGGGGCTGACCCGGGCCGTCGACGCCGTGCGCTCGGGTGCCCGGTTCGTCGCCACGAACCTCGACCCGACCTATCCGGTCCCGGGCGGCTTCGTGCCGGGCGCCGGTGCGATCGTCGCCGCCGTCGCGACCGCCAGCGGCGCCGACCCGGTGGTCGCGGGGAAGCCGTCGGCCGCCCACGGTCGCGATGGTGCGTCGGGTCCTGGGGTCCGACGGAGTCGTGATCGGCGATCGGCCGTCGACCGACGGTGCGCTCGCCGACGCTCTGGGCTGGCCCTTCGCGCTCGTGCTCTCGGGCGTGACCGCGGCGGTGGCGCCGCCGGGGGGCGAGGCGATCCCGGTGCCACCTCCGCCGTACGTCGCCGACGACCTCGGTGTCCTCGCCCCGGATCTGGTGGCCCGCCTCGGATCGAGCCCTCGATCGGGTCCCTCCGCGTAACCTTGCCGTCTGTCGTCTACCGCCCCCGTGCTCGGGTGCTCGAGCGCAGGAGGAGCCCTCCGTCATGTCCGCACCCTGCGCCCGCCCGCAGAGCAGCCACGGGTAGTCGCGTGCGCCGTCGTCTCGACGCCGAGCTGGTCCGCCGTGGCCTGTGCGACAGCCGCGCCCGCGCGGTCGAGGCGGTCGGCGCAGGGCAGGTGCTCGTCGGGGGCGCGCCCGCCGGCAACCCCGATCGCCGCGTGGCCGACGACGAGGCGATCACCGTCGCCGGTCCACCGCCGCCGTTCGTGTCACGCGGCGGCGAGAAGCTCGCCGCCGCGCTCGACGCCTTCCCCGTCCCCGTCGCCGGCCGCCGGGCTCTCGACGCGGGCGCCTCGACGGGCGGCTTCACCGACTGCCTGCTCCAGCGCGGTGCCGCGAAGGTGCTCGCGGTCGACGTCGGTCGCGGCCAGCTCGCGTGGTCGTTGCGTTCGGACCCGAGGGTGTGCGCGATGGACCGGGTGAACGTGCGGAACCTCGACGCGGATGACGTGGACGGTCCGGTACCGCTCGCCGTCGCCGACCTCTCCTTCATCTCCCTCCTCACGGTCGCCCCGGCGCTGGCTCGCTGCACGATGCCCGACGCCGACCTCGTCCTCCTCGTCAAACCGCAGTTCGAGGCCGGCCGCGCCCGTGTCGGGAAGGGTGGGATCGTCCGTGACCCCGCGGTCCATCGCGACGTGCTCGCAGCACGTGGCGGCCGGGCTCGCGGCGAAGGACCTCCCGGTGGTCGCGGCGATCGCGTCGCCCATCGCCGGTGCCGACGGCAACCGCGAGTTCCTCGTCCACGTGGACCGTGCCGCGCGCCCCGTCGACACCGCCCAGCTGGCGAGTGTCGCGTGACCGGTCGTCGTCCGCGTGCGGTCGGGCTGGTCCCGCACCACGACCGACCGCTCGCAGCCGAGCTGGCGCGCGCCGCGGCGGCCCGCTTCGTGCAGGAGGGGATCGTGGTCCGGGTCCCGACCCCGGACGCGACGACCGCCGGGCTCGAAGAGTTCGCCGGTCGCGCCGGACTCCTTCGCCCAGGGGCTCGACCTCGTGCTCTCGCTCGGCGGCGACGGCACGATGCTGCGCACGGTCGACTTCGTCCACGAGGCAGGCGCCGCGGTGCTCGGGATCAACGTCGGCCAGCTCGGCTATCTCGCGGAGGTCGAGCCACCCGAGCTCGACACCGCGATCGGGCGGCTGCTCGCCGGTGACTACGAGGTCGAAGAGCGCATGGTGCTCCAGGTCGACGTGACATCCGCAGGCGCGGCCGTCGGGTCGCTGGTGCGCGCTCAACGAGGCCGTGATCGAGAAGGAGCAGCCGGGTCGCCTCGTACGGCTCGACGTGGAGATCAACCGCGCCCCGTTCACGACGTACGCGGCCGACGGCGTGATCGTGGCGACCCCGACCGGGTCCACGGCGTACTCGTTCTCCGCGCGGGCCCGATCGTGTCGCCGCGGCACCGGTGCATCCTGCTCACGCCGGTCTCGCCCCACATGTTGTTCGACCGGTCACTGGTGCTCGACCCCGACGAGGAGCTTCGGTTCACCGTGACCGACGGGCGATGCGTGGTGCTCACCGTCGACGGCCGCGAGCTCGGCCGCCTCGTGCCAGGGCGACGCGGTGGCGTGCACCGCAGGCCCGAAGCCGGGGCGGATCGTCACGTTCGGGCCGCGCGACTTCCACCAGATCTTGAAGGCCAAGTTCGGCCTGGCGGACCGGTAACGATGCTGCACGAGCTCCACGTCACCGACCTCGGGATCGTCGACGACCTCACGGTGCTCATCGGTCCCGGCCTCACCGCGATCACGGGGGAGACGGGCGCCGGCAAGACGCTCCTCGTGGAGGCCGTCGACCTGCTGCTCGGGGGCCGGGCCGACACGACCCTCGTCCGCCAGGGCGCGGCCGAGGCGCGGGTCGAGGGTCGCTTCGACGACGCCAACGGCACCGAGGTGGTGCTCGCGCGCGTCGTCCCGAGCGACGGGCGAAGCCGCGCCTACGTCGACGGCCGTCTCGCGACGGTGGCCGAGCTCGCCGCGGTGGGTGCTCGGCTCGTCGACCTGCACGGCCAGCACGCCCACCAATCGCTCCTCGCACCATCGGTGCAGCGTGCCGCGCTCGATCGTTTCGCGGGGAACGACGCGCTTGGAGGCGCTGGACGAGCTGCGAGGCGCACGCGGCTCGAGGCGACGCGACCTGCGCGAGGAGCTCGAGGCGCTCGGCGGCGACGCCCGGGCCCGGGCCCGGGAGATCGACCTGCTGCGGTTCCAGATCTCCGAGATCGAGGCAGCCGGCAATCGACGACCCGGGCGAGGACGTCGCGCTCGAGGCCGAGGAGGCACTCCTCGCGGACGCGGTCGCGCACCGGGACGCGCTGCGCGACGCGTTCGAGGCGATCGAGACGGGTGGCCTCGATTCGGTCGGGAGTCGCCGTGACCGCCCTCGCGAACCGACGCCCGTTCGCCGAGCTGGAAGACGCGGCTGCGCGCCGTCCAGGCGGAGCTCGCCGACCTCGAACGCGAGCTGCGCCTCGCGTCCGAGGGCATCGCCGAGGACCCGGCCCGGGTCGAGGAGGTCCGGGCCCGCCGTCGGCTGCTCCGCGAGCTGCGCGCGCAAGTACGGCGAGACGCTCGGCGAGGTGCTCGGACTTCGCCGCCGAGTCGCGTCGCCGGCTCGACGAGCTCGAGGGCTACGACGCACGCGGCCGCGGCGATCGAGTCCTCGGTCACGGCGGCCGCCGAGAGCCGGCGGACGCCGGCGTCGGCCGCGCTCTCGGCGGGCGCGCCGGGCCGCGGCACCGGCCCTCGCGGCGGCGGTGACCGAGCACTTCGCGGAGCTCGCGATGCCGGCGGCCACCCTCGAGGTGCTGGTCGAGGCCGGGCCGGTCACCGACGACGGCGCCGACGAGGTCACCTACCTGCTCGCGGCGAACCCGGGGGAGCCGGCCCGGCCGGTCGCCCGGGCCGCGTCCGGGGGCGAGCTCGCACCGCGATGCTGGCGCTGCGCCTGGTGCTCACCGAGGCGCCGCCCACGCTCGTGTTCGACGAGGTCGACGCGGGGATCGGTGGCGAGGCGGGCACCGCGGTCGGGCGGCTCCTCGCCGACCTGGGCCGGCGTCATCAGGTCCTGTGCGTCACGCATCTCGCACAGGTCGCAGCCCACGCCGACGCCCAGCTGGTCGTCGAGAAGCGAGAGGAAGGCGGACGCACCGTGGCGAGCGCGACACCGGTCGACGGCGAGGCCCGTCGATCCGAGCTCGCCCGGATGCTCGCGGGCGTCGACTCCGCGACGGCGCGTCGAGCACGCCGCCGAGCTGCTCGAGCACGCCGACGCCGGCGCGGAGCGACCGCACCGGCAGGCGCGGCGACCGCAAGGTGCGCGGCTGATGGGCCTCCTCCAACGGCGCCGGCGCACCACGGACGCCGCGCGAGATCGTGGGAGTCGCCCGGGTCGGACGCCGCACCAAGGACCTCGTCAAGCGCCTGGCGCCGGGGAGATCGCGATCATCGACCACGAGGACCTCGACCGCGTCGCGGCCGACGGACTGGTGGAGTCCGGGGTCGCGGCCGTCGTGAACGCCGCGGCCTCGGTGTCCGGTCGGTACCCGAACCAGGGGCCGATCCGCGTCGTGCAGGCCGGCATCGCGCTGGTCGACCGGGCGGGTGCCGGCCTCCTCGACGAGGTGCGCGACGGCGAGACGCTCCGCATCGTCGGCGGCGAGGTCTGCCGCGGCGACCAGCTCCTCGCGACCGGCCTCGTGCCCGACGAGGACGAGATCGTCGGCGGCCATGGAGGATGCACGCGCCACGATCGGCGCGGAGCTCGAGCGGTTCGCCGAGAACACGCTCGAGTACGTGCGTCGCGAAGCCAAGCC
This sequence comes from uncultured Acidimicrobiia bacterium, assembly GCA_963809885.1. Taxonomy (GTDB): domain Bacteria; phylum Actinomycetota; class Acidimicrobiia; order IMCC26256; family PALSA-555; genus JALHSW01. Next base: position 794,330 of record CAWELA010000004.1, read on the forward strand.
GATGTTCGAGCCCATCGTCGTGCCGCCGCTCGTCACCCAGTTCGAGGGCCGCCACGCGCTCGTCGTCGTGCGCGGGCACGACTACAAGGACGACCTCAAGGCGCTCCGGCCGTACATCCGCCAGTACCGCCCGGTGCTCATCGGCGTCGACGGCGGGGCGGACGCGCTGCTCGAGAACGGGTTCAAGCCCGACGTGATCATCGGCGACTTCGACTCGGTGTCCGAGCGCGCCCTGCACATCGCACCCGACCTCGTGCACCACGTGCACCCGACGGGCGCGCGCCGGGACGTGAAGCGCTCGTCGAGTGGGGCGTCTCGTACCACGAGTTCGTCGTCGAGGGAACGAGCGAGGACGTCGCCATGCTCCTCGCCTGGGAGGCCGGGGCGACGCTCATCGTCGCGGTCGGCACCCACGCCACCATGGTCGAGTTCCTCGACAAGGGCCGCAGCGGGATGGCGTCCACCTTCCTCACCCGGCTCCGGCTCGGGCCGATGCTCGTCGACGCGAAGGGCGTGAGCCGCCTGTACGAGGGCAGGGTGCGCCGGCTCGACTGGATGCTCCTCGTAGGCTCGGCGGTCGTGGTGATGATCATCGTGGCCGTGGTCTCCGAGCCCATCCGAACGCTCCTCGATGGGTTCCGGCTCACGTTGCGCGACCTCTGGTTCTCGATCACCGGGTGAGCCCCGCCACATGATCAACTTCCGCTTCCACCTCGCGTCACTCGTCGCGGTGTTCCTCGCGCTCGCGGTCGGCGTCGTGATGGGCTACGGCATCCTCGGCCAGCCCACGGTGTCCGGTCTCCAGAACCGCATCGACACCGTCGAGGCGAACGTCGAGGCGAAGCGCGCCGAGAACGAGCAGCTCCAGGCAGACCTCGACCGCGCGAACGACGCGGTCGACGCGAGCTCGCCCTTCGCGGTCACCGACCGCCTGACGAACGTGCCGACCGTCATCGTCGCCGTGCGCGACATCGGCGACGATGCAGTCGAGCGGATCGTGACTCTCGCCCGCGGCGCGCGGTGGCAGCGCTCCGGGCATCGTCTGGATCGAGGGGAAGCTCGCGCTCGAGTCGAAGGACGACACGAGAGCCCTTGCCACGGCACTCGGACTGCCGACGTCCAGCAAGCGGACCGCACTGCGCGCCGACGTCTGGACGACCCTCAGCGACAGCCTCGCGAACGGGTCGACCGCGACGTCTCGCGACACGCTCGCCGTCCTGGTGGATGCCGGGTTCCTGTCGCTCGCGGGGGTCGACGGCGACCCACCGGCGATCGCGGACCTCGGGGGTGCGGGGACGCGGGTCGTGCTCGCTGTCGGGATCCAGCGGTGCGGTTGCCGGCCGCTTGCTCGTCGAGGGGTTCGCGAACGCCGCGGTCGACGGCCGCGTCCCGCTCGTCGTCGGTGAGGTGTTCGGTGAGGGTGCCGCGGAGCGCGGCGATGCGCTCTCGCCGATCCTCGACGACGAACGCCTCGCCTCGCGGGTCACGACCGTCGACGACCTCGAGTGGACCGAGGGTTCCGTCGCTGCGGTGCTCGGTCTGTCCGACCTGGGCCGCGACGTCGTGGGTCACTACGGCTTCGGGAACGGAGCCGAGGGTCTGCTGCCGGAGTGGTCCCAGCCGTGACCGGCGCCGCCGGCGGCGAGACCTCGGTCACGCGTGCCGCGGCCGGGATGGGGGTGGCGACGGCGGCGTCCCGGGCGATCGGGTTCGTCCGCATCCTCATCATCGCGGCGGTGCTCGGCACCACCTACCTCGGCAACGCGTACCAGTCGTCGAACGCGGTCTCCAACGTCCTCTTCGAGCTCCTCGCTGCCGGGGCGTTGTCAGCCGTGCTGGTCCCGACCTTCGTCCAGCACCTGGACCGGGGCGACCAGGCCGAGACGGAACGGCTCGCCGGGCGGATCCTCGGTATCGCGCTCGTCGCGATGGGGGTCGTGGCGATCATCGGGATCGTCGCGGCGCCGGCCATCGCGGACCTGTTGACCACAGGTGTGTCGAACCCGCACATCGCCGCGCAGCAGCGCGACCTCTCGACATTCCTGCTCCGTTTCGTGGTGCCCCAGGTGCTGCTCTACGCGGTGGGTGCGGTCGCGGTCGCCGTGCTCTACGCGAAGCGTCGCCTCGCGGTGACCGCGATCGCGCCGATCGGGCTCACCATCGTGGTCGTGTCGGCGATGGTGCTGTTCCGGATCGTCGCGGGTCCGGATCCCGGGCTCGACCTGAGCACCGGCGAACAGCTGATCCTGGCCCTGGGCGCGACCCTCGGGGTGGTGGCGTTCGTCGGGATCCCGACCGTCGCGCTGTGGCGCACCGGGTTCCGACTCGTCCCACGCCTCGGTCGTCGTGACCCCGCGGTCGGTCGCGTCCTCCGCCTGTCGGGGTGGGCGGTCTTCCAGCACTCGATGATCGGGCTCCTCCTCCTCGCGTCCATCGTGGTCGGCAACGCGGTCGAGGGCGGGACCGTCGCCTTCCAGGTCGCGTCGGTCTTCTTCCTCGCGCCGTACGCCGTGCTCGCGCAGCCCGTCCACACTGCGATCCTCCCGGACCTGTCGCGTCAATCGGGTGACAACGAAGCATTCAACCGCTCACTGCGCTGGGCCCTCGACTCGATGGCGGTGCTCGTGATCCCGGTCTCCGCGGCGATGGTGGTGCTCGCGAAGCCGATCATGCAGGTGGCGGCGTTCGGGCAGGCGACGAAGGCCGGTGGCGTGGGTCTGCTCACGGTTGCGCTCGCCACCCTCGCGATCGGACTGTATACGTACTGCGCATTCCTCCTGTTCGCACGCGGCGTACTACGCGTTCGGGAACAGCCGCACGCCGGCCGTGGTCGCGCTCGTCGTCCGCGTGCTTCGGCATCGCCATCATGGTGGTCGGCGGCGCACTGACCTCCGGGAAGGAGACCGTCGCGTTCCTCGGCATCGGCAACTCGCTCGCGTACGTGCTCGGCGCGGTGGTGTTGTGGCTCGGGCTTGCACGCCGGACCGGCGAGCTGATCGTGCCGCGCTCGCTCGGGAGGTCGGTGGTCGTCGCCGTCCCGGTCGCCGCGGCTGCCTGGGGCAGCTTCGAGCTCGTCGACCCGGGTGGGCGGATCGCCACGATCCTGCTGCTCGTCGGGGTCACGCTCGCGGGCGGTGCCCTCTACCTCCTGGGGCTCCGGGCCCTCGGCGGGGTCCCGAGCCTGCACCCGACGCCGCCATCGCGTACCGGGGCCGGGGCGGACGCACCGGCAGGTCCGGAGGCCCCGCCCGCGTTCGAGGAAGCGCCGGTGGAAGAGACCACATGAGGGGCGCACGGACGGTCAGGATGCACGAGCGGCCCGGGAGCGACCGGGAACGGGGACGAAGCTCGTCGATGACGAACAGGAGTGGTGTGCGGCGTTTCGGGGCGTTCTGTGCGGCGGTGGCCGTGGTGGTGCTGGCCGGGGGGAGCGCGCGGCCCGCCGGGGCCGCCGCCGACGCCCGGCCGGCCCGACGGGTCTTCGTCTTCTCGTTGCCCCACGTGTCCTGGGAGGACCTCGACAAGTTCGCCGAACGCGGTGCCGAACCTCCGCCGGTTCCTCGATCATGCCGCGGTTGCCGGCCTGACGTCGCGTGCCGACCAGCGGGCGACGAAGCTCGCGGACGGCTACCTCACACTCGGCACCGGGACGCGGACCGTCGGTGACCCGCCCACCGACGGCGACGCGCTCGGAGTCAACGAGCCGTTCGGCCGCGACACCGCCGGGCAGGTCTTTCGCCAACGGACGGGGCGGGAAGTGCGTCGCGGGATCGTGGCCCTGTCGATGCCGCGGGTCGTCGAGACGAACGACGCGCTGCTCTACGACGCCGAGCCGGGAGCCCTCGCGGTCGCGCTCCGCGACGCCGGACATCCACCGCGCGGTCGTGGCGAACGCCGACGGCCGCCAGCCCGACTCGCCCCCGAGCCCGAGCGTGTCGAGCCTGCGCCGGCAGGCCGCGCTCGCGCTCGTCGACCCGCGTGGCCGTGTCCCGTCGGGCACCGTCGACGAATCGCTGCTCGAAGCCGACCCGATCTCGCCCTACGGCCTCCGCCTCGACGAGGGCGCGGTCGTGCGCGCGTTCGAGCGTCAGTGGCGCGACCGCTCGGTGGTCCTCGTCGAGGCATCCGATCTCGTGCGCACCGACTCCTACCGCCCGTTCGCGACGCCGTACCACCGTGACGTGCTCCTCCGGCGCGCGCTCCGTGCCACCGACGCGCTGTTCGGCCGCCTCCTCGAGCAGGTCGACCCGCACGCGTGACGCCGTCGTCGTGGTCGGGCCGGCCCATCCCACGCGGGCCATCGCGCTCACGGTTCTCGGCATCCGGGCCCCTGGCATGGAGCCCGGGCTCCTGCGTTCGGCGACCACCCGCCGCTCGGGGTTCGTGCAGCTGATCGACGTCGCGCCCACGATCCTGGACCTGCTCGACGTTCCCCGACCGACGTCCATGGAGGGCCGGCCGGTCGAGGTCGGCGCCGACGGCGGGTCGGCCCGGGACCGCATCGACCTGATCATCCACGCCGACGAGGCCGCCCAGTTCCGTGACCGGATCGTCGGCCAGGTCCAGACCGCCTCCGTCGTGTTCGCCGCGATGCTCGTCGGGGGTGCGATCTTCGCGTTCGGAAAGCCGTGGCGGCGGCGCTGGCGCTCGCTGCTCGGCACCTTCGGGCTCTGTGTCCTCGGCTTCGTTCCCACGGTGTTCCTCGTGCGCCTCGTCCCGCTGCACGAGTGGGGCGTCGTCGCCTTCTGGACGTTCCTCGTCGTGGTGGCGGCAATCCTCGGATTCCTGTACCGGCGGATCGGGCGCGACCGTCCGCTCGACGCGCTGCTCGTCGCGTTCCTCGTGCCGGTCGGGTTGCTCCTCCTCGACGTGCTGATCGGGACGCCACTGCAGTTCAACAGCGCCCTCGGCTACTCGCCGACGGTCGCCGGCCGCTTCACCGGGTTCAGCAACCCCTCGTACGCCATCGTCGCGGCGTGTGCGGTCCTGGCCGCGCCCCTCATCTCCCGGCGGATCGGCGGGCGGCGCGGCGCCTGGATCAGCGTCGCGTTCCTCGGCCTGGTGATCGTGATCGACGGCGCGCCGTTCTGGGGCTCCGATGTCGGTGGCATCCTGTCGATGGTCCCCGCGTTCGCGGTGACCTCGGTGTTGCTGCTCGGATGGCGAGTCCGGTGGAAGACCCTCGCCTGGGTCCTGCTGGGTCTCGTCGTCGCCGTCGTCGGCTTCGCGGCGCTCGACATGGCCCGGCCCCCAGACCAGCGCACGCACCTCGGTCGGTTGATCGAGCGCGTGCAGGACAGAGGGATCGGCGACTTCGTCGTGATCGTGCAGCGGAAGCTCGGCGACAACCTGGGCTCTTTGCGCCACTCCGTCTGGGGCTTCACGCTCCTCATCGGCCTCGTGCTCGCGATCTGGCTCTGGAAGCGCGCCCGTCCGCGCCTGCAGGCAGTCGATGCAGCCGTCCCCGAGATCCGAATCGGCGGTATCGGACTCGCGATCGTCGGGTTCCTCGGCTACGCACTGAACGACTCCGGAATCGCGATCCCGGGTGTGATGCTCGTGATCGCGATCGCCGCGTTCGTGTGGCTGCTGGTCCGTTACGACCCGGCCGCGACCGATGACGGGGCCGAGGCCGCGCCGGGGCGTGCGCCCGAGGCCGACGTGCTCGCGAGCGCCGCGACCGTGACCGTCGTCCTCGGCCTGGTGGTCGGGGCACTCACGGTGCTGCTGCTGCGCGTCGGAGCCGCGGGGATGCTGCGCGCCCCGGCCCTCCAACGTCCCAACTACCGCGGCCACCCGCTCCCGACCTCGGGCGGGATCCTGATCGTGCTCGCAGTCCTCGTGATCGAGGCGGCCCGGGCGATCCTCGGTGCGCTCGGGCTCGGCGACGAGCCGGGCCTCACCGTGGAGCGCAGCGAGGTCCTGTTCGCCGTGTTCGGCTTCGGGCTCCTCGGGCTGGTGGACGACCTGCTGGGTGACGGTCGCGCGCGGGGTTTCAAGGGCCACGTCCGCGCGCTGTTCCACGGCGAGATCACGACCGGTTTCCTCAAGCTGTTCGGTGGTGCCGGCGTCGCGATCGTCCTGGTCGCGACGCCGGGCTTCGCCACCGGTCGCCGGCTGATCATCGACGCCGTGCTCATCGCGCTCGCGGCCAACCTGGGGAACCTGCTCGATCGAGCGCCGGGGCGGACGATCAAAGCGGCGATGATCGCCTACGTCCCGCTCGCGATCGTCCTGGGTGACGGTGCGGTCGGGATCGCGATCGCACCGGCGATGGGTGCCGCCTTCGGCTTGCTGCCCGCCGACCTCCGCGAGGAGCTCATGCTCGGCGACGCGGGCGCGAACGTCATCGGCGCGGTGCTCGGCCTCGGCGTCGTGCTCGGACGCGGTGAGGCCACGCGCACGACAGCGCTCATCCTCCTCGTCGCCGCGAACATCGCGGCGGAGATCGTGTCGTTCAGCGCGATCATCGATCGCGTGCCCCCGTTGCGATGGCTCGATCGGCTCGGCCAGCGACCCGAGCGCCGCGATCAGGGCTCGCAGTCGGAGCGGGCGTAGAGCACCCGCCCATCGGCGCCCGGGAACCGCTCGACCACCTCGTAGCCCTCGCGCGCCAGCCGGCCGGGGAGCGCAGGGAGGCTCCCGAGGCGGTCCTTCGACCACACGAGGACGGCGCACACCGCGCGGTCGTCTGCCGCGCGCGCAACCACGTCGGTGGTGAGCTGACGTTGCTGGAACCGCTTCATCGACACGTCGACGAAGTTGCCCGGCACGCGCCGGTCGGCACGCCACGCGAAGCCGGGATCATCGCTGATCACGCGCGCACCGGCAGGCAACGACCGGAGCCGATCGACCGCGGTCGCCTCCGGTCGGGAGTAGTGGTGCGGTCGCAGGATGTCGTGCGTGTTGCTCACCCACCACGGAATCAAGAGGATCCCGAGCACCGCGAGCACGCGCCACGGCGCGGGACGGAGCACGGCCAGCAAGGCAAGCGGCACGATGACCTGACTCACGTGCGGCCGCCACATCGCCGGCTCGACGACGAGGAACAGCATCTGGACACCCAGCCACGAGCCGAGCAACAGCAACGCGAACCGTGTGCCGACGTCGCCCGCCGGCAGGCGCGGTGCGCGCGCCGGCGCGTCGGGACGGCGGGCACGCCAGGCGACGACGCCGATGGTCGCCAGGGATGCCAGGGCTGCCGCGACGACGAACGGATCCCGTTCGACGAGCGTTCGCACGAGCGTCGTGAAGTTCCCGCCGTAGCCACGGAGCCGCTTCGAGTCCTGGTGGTACAGGACGGACTGGTCCCAGACCCGATCGATGCCCCAGGGGAGGGCCGCCGCGAGGAAGACGATCACCGCCGCGCCGATCGCCGTGCAGAAGTCGCGCACGCGACGCTCCCGCCAACGCGGATGCACCAGCAGCAAGCCGACCGGGATCGCCGCCGGCACGACGATGAGCTTCACGCAGAGTGCAGCGCCCATCGTGATCCCGATGCCCACGGCGAGGAGCGTGGTGGGACGGGCGTGGTAGCGGAACGCCAACGCGACGGCGAGCACCGCGAGCGCGAGCGCCGGACCGTCGCCGCTCAGGGGTCCGGTCACGTAGAGCAACGATCCACTCGATGCGACGAGCACGCCCGCAAGCAGCGCACCGCCGCGCGTGGTGACGTGCCGTCCGATCGCGTAGGTCGCGATCGCGGCCAGGGCACCTGCGAGGACGGGGAGGAGCCTCGGACCGTTCATGCTGCGCAGGCCGACGAGGTCCGCGACGCCGAGCAGCGGGTAGTAGAGCGGGCCCTGCGACGAGAAGAGATCCTTGAAGGGCAGCTCCCCGGCGCGCAGGCCCAGGACCACTGCGCCGTACTGACCGTCGTCGAAGGTCAGGTGCCGGTGTGCGAAGAGGGCAGGGACCCGGAGGAGCACCGCGCCGATGGCGAGGAACGCCGCGTCCCAGTGCCACGTGCCCCGGGCCACGTGAGCCACGCGAGCAGCTGTGGTCGGCATCTCGATTCCGGTCCCCACGTCGGCGACGCTAGCGGTGGCCCATCAGTCGGCCCGGTCACCGATCCGAGCCCGGCCGGGTGGTACCTTCGTGCCCGGTGGCCAAACACATCTTCGTGACCGGGGGCGTAGCCTCGAGCCTCGGGAAAGGTCTCACCGCATCCTCGCTCGGTCGACTCCTCAAGTCCCGGGGGCTGCGGGTCACGCTCCAGAAGCTCGATCCCTACATCAACGTCGACCCGGGCACGATGAACCCCTTCCAGCACGGTGAGGTGTTCGTCACCGACGACGGCGGTGAGACCGACCTCGACCTCGGGCACTACGAGCGCTTCGTCGATGTCCCGCTGTCGAAGAAGTCGAACGCGACCACCGGGTCGATCTACCAGGAGGTGCTCGCCAAGGAACGGCGGGGCGCGTACCTCGGCCAGACCGTCCAGGTGATCCCGCACATCACCGACGAGATCAAGGAGCGCATCCTGCGGCTCGCGGACGAGGACGTCGACGTCGTCATCACCGAGATCGGCGGCACGGTCGGCGACATCGAGATCCTGCCGTTCCTCGAGGCGATCCGGCAGTTCCGCAAGGATGTCGGCCGCGACAACGTCTTCTACGTGCACGTCACCCTCGTGCCGTTCATCGGCCCGTCCGGGGAGCAGAAGACCAAGCCGACCCAGCACTCGGTCACCGAGCTGCGCAGCCGCGGCATCCAGCCCGACGCGATCGTCTGCCGGTCGGACCGGCCGATCCCGACGCGGCTGAAGGAGAAGATCTCCCAGCTCTGCGACGTCCCCGAGCAGGGGATCGTGTCGGCGATCGACGCCGACAACCTCTACGAGATCCCGCTCGTCCTCCACGACGAAGGCCTCGACGACTACGTGTGCTCGATGCTGCGCCTCGAGGACCGTCGGCCGGATCTCGCCGCCTGGGAGGCCCTGGTCGACCGGGTGCGCAACGCCGACCGTGTCGTGCGGATCGGGCTCGTCGGCAAGTACGTGAACCTGCCCGACGCCTACCTCTCGGTCGTGGAGGCGCTTCGCCACGGCGGGTACGAGTGCGGGTCGCGGGTCGAGGTCGACTGGATCGCGTCCGACGACACCGAGGGGCTGCTGGCCGAGGGCCGCCTGCGCGACCTCGACGGGATCGTGATCCCCGGCGGGTTCGGCTTCCGCGGGATCGAGGGCAAGATCGCCGCCGCCGCGTTCGCCCGCGAGCACGCATGTGCCGTTCCTCGGCCTGTGCCTCGGGCTGCACTGCGCGGTGATCGAGTTCGCACGCGACGCGTGCGGGCTGGCCGGCGCGAACTCGAGTGAGTTCGACTCGCAGAGCCCGCACCCGGTGATCGACCTCATGGACGAGCAGCGCGACATCGTCGACCTCGGCGGCACGATGCGGCTTGGGTGCGTACCCGGCAAGGCTCGAACCGGGGACGTTGGTCACGACGCGTACGGCGAAGAGGTCGTCTACGAGCGTCACCGACATCGCTACGAGGTGAACAACAAGTACCGCACCCGCCTCGAGGAGGCCGGGATGGTCTGCTCGGGGACGTCGCCCGACGGGCGGCTCGTCGAGTACATCGAGCTCCCGACGAGCATGCACCCGTTCTTCCTCGCCACCCAGGCGCATCCCGAGTTCAAGAGCCGCCCCGACCGCCCGCACCCGCTGTTCGCGGCGTTCGTGCAGGCCGCGGCCACGGCGCGTGCCGACGGCCGCGCGCCGCGCCTGCCCATCGAGCTCCCGAGCGAGCTGCCCCACGACGCGAACCTGGTGCCGCCCGCCGTCTCGTGAGCGAGTTCCGTGTCGTCGATGCGACGACACGATGGCAGGGGACGTTCCTCGAGGTCGTCGAGACCACCGTCGCCGCTCCCGACGGTTCCACGTTCGGACGGGCGGTTGTGCGGCATCCCGGCGCCGTTGTCGTCGTGCCCGTCACCGCCGACGGCCGAGCACGCGATCGCCGTCCGCCAGTACCGCGCCGCGATCGACGGCGACCTCCTCGAGATCCCCGCGGGCAAGCGCGACGTCGACGGGTGAACGACCCGAGGAGACCGCCCGGCGCGAGCTCGAGGAGGAGATCGGCCATCGTCCGGGTCGCCTCGTGCTCCTGTGCGAGTTCTACAACTCGCCCGGCTTCACCGACGAGTACACGTACCTCTATCTCCGCGCTCGATCTCGAGGAGCTGCCCGCTTCGCACGCGGTCACGGCCGAGGAGGCCGCGATGACCATCGAGCACGTCGCGTTCGCCGATCTCGATCGGCTCATCGCGGAGCGGGAGATCGTCGACGCGAAGTCGATCATCGGGCTCACGATGGCCCGGCGGTACCTCGACGGGCTGCACGAAGGAGCACGCGTGGCCTGACGACCGACTCGACGAGGTGCTCATCGAGCACGCGACGTGGCTCGCCGTCGAGCGCGGACTCCGGCCGAACACCCTGACCGCGTACGAGCGCGACCTCCGCTCGTACGCCGGGTTCCTCCGGACCCGCGGGATCGACGATCCGACGGCGATCGACGAGGCGTGTGTGCGTGAGTTCGTGCGCATGCGCACGGTCGCCGTCGACGACGAAGGGCGCCCGCCGGCGCCGGCGACGGTCGCTCGCGCCCTGGTCGCGGTCCGGTCCTTCCATCGGTTCTGCGTCGACGAGGAGCTCACGACCACGGATCCGAGCGAGGACGTCCAGGCCCCACGCGTCCCGCTCGGGATCCCGAAGGCGTTGAGCGAAGCGGAGGTCGAGGCGCTCCTGGCCGGCGTCGAGGGCGACGGGCCCCGCTGCGTTGCGCGACCGGGCGATCCTCGAGACCCTCTACGCGGGCGGCGTGCGGATCACCGAGCTCGTCGGGCTCGACCGTGCCGATCTCGACCTCGAGTCGGGGCTGGTCCGCGTCTTCGGCAAGGGCGCCAAGGAGCGAGTGGTGCCGATCGGCCGTCCGGCCCGCGCCGCGCTGGCGGAGTACCTCGACCGCGGCCGCCCCGAGCTGCTCGGGGCGTCGCGCTCGTCTGCGCCGTACCGGCGACGCCGTCTTCCTCAACGCGCGGGGCGGGCGCCTCACCCGGCAGGGCTGCTGGGGGATCGTGCAGGCAGCCGGGAACCGTGCAGGCCTCGGCGACCAGGTGCACCCGCACGTGCTCCGACACTCGTGCGCGACGCACCTCCTCGACCACGGCGCCGACATCCGGGTGGTCCAGGAGGTCCTCGGGCACGCCAGCGTCTCGACGACCCAGGTGTACACGAAGGTCTCCGCCGAACGGCTCCGGGCGGTCTACGAGACCTCTCATCCCCGTGCGCACGTTGGTCGGGAGCCCGCCGGGAAGGGTACATCTGACCTCGCCAGAAGATCCGGGACGACCCGGCGGTAGCATCGCGGTATGTCCGCACAGAGCCAGTCGACCGTTCGCGTCCAGCTCGAGGAGGAGCGCGCCCGTCTCAGGGAGCGTCTCGGGGAGCTCGGACTCGGCGTGGACGACGCGCTCGACTTCGACGGGGGCTTCGCGGACACGAGCCAGGTGACGGCCGAGCGGGGTGAGATGGAGGCCCTCGCGGGGTCCCTGACCGACTCGCTGCGCGAGGTCGAGGACGCACTCGCGAAGCTCGACGAGGGCAGCTACGGCCGGTGCGAGTCGTGCGGCGGGCCGATCGCGGATGCCCGGCTCGAGGCGATGCCGGCCGCGCGCCTGTGCATCGCCTGCGCGTCGAAGACCCGCTGACGGCCCGCTGACGCGTGCAGCTCCGCGAAGTCGTCATCCTCTTCGGCTGCCTCGTCGTCGCGATCATCCTGCACGAGATCAGCCACGGTGTCGTCGCGCTGTGGTGCGGTGACGACACCGCGAAGCAGGCAGGTCGCCTGACGCTGAACCCCGTGCCTCACGTCGACCCGTTCGGCTCGCTGATCCTGCCGGCGATGGGCGCGCTCGCCGGCCTCCCGGTCATCGGGTACGCGAAGCCGGTGCCCGTGAACCCGGCACGCATGCGCAACCCGCGGCGCGACATGGTGTTCGTGAGCCTCGCCGGGCCGACCACGAACTTCCTGCTGATGGCGGTCGCGGCGCTCACCGCGCGGTTCATGTTCGACCAGGGTCGCGGACTCGGCGGTGCGCTCGACTCGTCGACGTCGGACCTCCTCCTCGAGGTCGTCTTCTACTTCGCGGTCGTGAACCTGCTGCTCGGCCTCTTCAATCTGCTGCCGATCCCGCCGCTCGACGGATCCGCGCTCGTCGAGCGCGCCCTGCCCGCCGACTGGCTGCCGACCTGGTACCGGTTCCGCCCGTACGGGCTGGCGATCCTCTTCGCCCTCGTGTTCTTCACCGGGGTCGTGAGCACGATCATCCAGCCGTTCTACGACGCGCTCTACAACTTCGTGGTGACCTGACGGTGAACCGGGTCGACGCATCTCGCGAAGCGCTTCTTCGTCGCACTGTGGCCGGGTCGGCCGGCGGCCGAGGACGTCGCGTGGGTGCGGACGTTCGTCCCTCCGTCCGAGTTCGACGTGTGGTCACGGCTCCCGAACCACGACCGACGCCACTCGATCGGTGTGGCGCGCCGCGTGCAGGCGGCCTTGGTGGACACCGAGTACGCAGGGCAGGCCGAGTGGCTCGAGGCGGCGCTCCTCCACGACGTGGGCAAGCTCGACGCGCGTCTCGGGGTGTTCGGTCGGGTCGGCGCGACGCTCGCCGGCTCGGCCGCGGGCCACGACATGGCGGAGGCCTGGTCGACCAAGCGGGGGATCACCCGACGGTTCGGTCTGTACCTGCGTCACGCCGAGCTCGGTGCGAGCCGCATCCGCGTGGCAGGAGGGAGCGAAGCTGCGGCGCGCTGGGCCGAGATCCACCACGACGAGTCGGCCTGGGCCCGGAGCGGGATCCCGCCCGCCGTCGTCCACGCGCTCCGGGCCGCCGATGACGACTAGACCAGGCGGTCCGTCGGTTCAGATGTCGTAGTCGTCCGCGTGCTCGGGAGCCGTGCGCGCCCACAGCGCCTGCGCGGGACCCGACAGGGCCCAGACGAGGACCGCCAGCCAGGTCGCGATCCAGGCGACGGGGATCGAGATGAGGAAGAACACGACCGGCAGGAGCGACGCGCCGAGGCCGTACCGATAGATCTCGTTCGGGAGCGGCCGCTGGCTCAAGCCCCTCCGGTGCGCGCACGCGAACAACGCGGCTTCCATCGCGCTGACCGCGGCCGCGCTCACCGCGAACACTGCCACGGCGAGCGGGTTCTCGAAGTACTCGCCCAGGAGCCCGGTGGGGAACGGCAGGAACGCCGATGAAGAGCAGGTAGCACGACCGTGAGCGCGACGAACGGGCCGTCCGCCGCGGCGATGCGGGCCATGAACCGGTGGTGGGCGACCCAGTAGAACCCGATGACCAGGAAGCCGATGACGAACGCGATCAGGCCTGGCAGCTTGTCCTCGAGCGCGCGTGCGAGGTCGTGCACGCTGGTGTCGTCCCGCACGACGGGGATGCCCACCTCCACCACGAGCAGGGTCATCGCGATCGCGAAGATCGCGTCGGTGAAGTTGACGAGGCGTCCGAACTCGAGCCCCGGACCCTCGCGCTCGAAGCGGCGGGGCGCCGGTGGCGTGACCGGAGGCTGCGGCTCGTCCATCTCAGGTCCGGGGGAGCAGGCCGACGGCGTCGCGCACTCGGGCGAGGACCTTGCTCGCGATCGCCTCGGCCTTCTCCGCGCCGATGCCGAGGAGTGCGGTGACCTGGGCGGGATCGGCATCGAGCTCGTCGTACCGGGCGCGCAGCGGGCGAAGGAACTCCACCACCGCTTCGGCGGCCGCGCCCTTCAGCTCGCCGTAGCCCTGACCCGAGAGCTCGCGCTCGAGGTCGGGGATCGACCGGTCGGTCGCGGCCGCCAGGATCTGGAGGAGGTTCGCGACGCCCGGCTTCTGCTCCGGGTCGAAGCGGATATCGGTGTCCGAGTCGGTCACGGCGCCCTTCAGCCGCTTGGTGATCACCTTCGGGTCGTCGAGGAGTGCGATCGAGCCCTGTGGGGAGTCCGAGGACTTCGACATCTTGGCGATCGGGTTCTGGAGGTCCATCACGCGCGCACCGACCGGCGGGATCGCGGCCTCGGGGACCACGAGGGTGTCGCCGAATCGGTGGTTGAACCGCAGGGCGACGTCGCGGGCGAGCTCGAGGTGCTGGCGCTGGTCGTCGCCGACCGGCACGCGGTCGGTGTCGTAGGCGAGGATGTCAGCGGCCATGAGCACCGGGTAGTCGAACAGGCCGGCGCTCACCGACTCCTGCCCCTTGCCCTTCTCCTTGAACTGGGTCATGCGCCGCAGCTCGCCGACCGTCGCCACGCAGTTGAGGATCCAGGTGAGCTCGGTGTGCGCGGGCACGTGGCTCTGCACGAACAGGGTGCAGCGCTCGGGGTCGAGCCCGGCGGCGAGGAGGATCGTCGCCGTCCGCCGGGTCCGGTCCGCGAGCGTCGCGGCGTCATAGGGCGTCGTCATCGCATGGAGGTCCACCACGCAGTAGATCGCGTCGTGGGTGTCCTGGTCCGCGACCCATTGGCGGACAGCCCCGAGGTAGTTGCCGAGGTGCATCTCGCCCGTCGGCTGGATGCCGCTGAACACCCGTGCCATGGGGCGCCACGGTAGTTGGCTCCCGCGGCCCAACACCGTTCGCATTCCGCCGGCCGGTATCCTCGGCGGCGATGGGCTACGAGGTCACCACACCCGTCTTCGCGGGCCCGTTCGACCTGCTGCTGCACCTGATCCTGAAGCAGGAGGTCGACCTCTGGGAGGTCTCGCTGACGACGATCGTCGACTCCTACCTCGTGGAGGTGGAACGGCTCGGCGCGCTCGACCTCGAGGTCGCGACCGAGTTTCTCCTGATCGCGGCGACGCTCGTCGAGCTCAAGACCCGCCGCCTGCTCCCGGGGCCGGCCGACCTCGAGCTCGACGAGGAGCTGCTCCGCTTCGAGGAGCGCGACCTGCTGCTGGCGCGTCTGCTGGAATGCAAGACGTTCCAGGACGCCGCCGCGCTCCATCGCGCTGATGATGCGCCACGCCGAGCGCAGCGTCGCGCGCCAGGCGGGCCCCGAGGAGCCGTTCCGCTCCCTCGTGCCGGACCCACTGGAGCGCGTCGCCCCGCAGAAGCTGCGCGACGCGCGCGCGACGCGCCCTGGCACCCCGCCCGCAGGAAGAGGTGCGGACCGACCACATCGCGCCGATCCGGGCGAGCGTCGCCGACGCGATCGTCGTACTGCTCGACCGCGTCCCCGAGCGGGGCTCGATCACGTTCCGCGAGCTCGCCGGTGATGCGGACTCCCGCCTCGAGGTGGTGGTGCGGTTCCTCGCCGTTCTCGAGCTCTTCAAGCAGGGGTTCGTGGAGCTCGACCAGCTGGAGAACTTCGGCGTGCTCGAGGTGCGACGTGTCGAGGACGGCGACTCGGCGCTCGACGCCGCGAGCATCGCCGACTGGGACGAGACATCCGAGGCCGCCGCGACCGGGGAGCGCGAACAACCGTGACGAGGTACGAACCCGACGAGCCACCCGAGCAACCGCGACCCGACCCGACGGAGGCGCCCGAGCTCGTCGAACCGGAACGGGCCGAGGCCGAGGTGCCGGAGCCCGGGGCGCCGGGACTCGAGACGCCCGATCACGAGCCGCCGGACACGTTCGCCGAAGATCAGCTCCCGGCCTGGCTGCGTGAGCCCGATGAGACCGAGCTCGCCGAGGCTGCCGAGGAGCTCGGGCCCGGCGCCACACCCGCCGTCGCCCGTCCCGACGACGGCAGCGACGAGGCGCGGCGCGCGATCGAGGCGGTGGTGCTCGCGGCGACCGAGCCCGTGGAGCCGCGCTTCCTCGCGGAGCTCGTGGAGCTGCCGGTCTCGCGGGTCGAGGAGCTCTGCGCCGAGCTCACGGCGGAGTACGAGCAGTCGCGTCGCGGTTTCGTGCTCGCGCGCGTCGCGGGTGGGTACCGGTTCCAGACCCACCCCGATCTCTCACCGTACGTGGAGCGGTTCGTGCTCGAAGGGCAACACGTCCGGCTCTCCGGTGCCGCGCTCGAGACGCTCGCGATCGTCGCCTACAAGCAGCCGATCGCGCGCGGCCAGGTGTCGGCCATCCGCGGGGTCAACGTCGAGACGACACTGCAGACGCTCGTCGCGCGCGGATACGTGACCGACGTCGGCCGTGACCCCGGACCGGGCCTGGCCGTGCTGTACGGCACGACCCCGACCTTCCTCGAGCGTCTCGGGCTCGACTCCCTCGACGACCTGCCGCCGCTCGGTGACTTCGTGCCCGATGCCGGGATCGTCGAGCTGCTCGAGCGCGGCCTGCGCATGCCCGACGATCCGCTCGACGACTCCCTCGAGGAGGGCGGCGGGTCCCCGTCGGAGTCCTCGGCCGACCTGGACGCCCGCGATCTGGATCACGGCGACGGCTGAGCGAGAGCGCATCCAGAAGGTCCTCGCGCGCGCCGGCTTCGGCTCGCGCCGCGCCTGCGAGCTGCTGATCTCGGCCGGTCGAGTCACCGTCGACGGCGAGGTCGCGGCACTCGGGGACCGCGTCGACCCCGACGTCGACCACCTCGCACTCGACGGCGTGCCCGTCATCACGCGGCCGGATCTCGTCTACTACCTGCTCAACAAGCCGCCGAAGGTCATGACGACCGCGCACGACCCCGAGGGTCGCCCGACCGTGATGGAGCTGGTGCCCGATGAGCCCCGCGTCTTCCCGGTCGGTCGTCTCGACTTCGACACCGAGGGGCTCCTCGTGCTCACGAACGACGGCGAGCTCGCACAGCTCCTCACGCATCCCCGCCACGGGGTCGAGAAGACCTACCTGGCCGAGGTCACGGACCGCGTGGAGCCGGGCGTGATCAGGGCACTGCGGGAAGGCGTCGACCTCGACGACGGGCGCACCGCACCTGCCGCGTGTGCACGTGGTGCAGTCGGCGTCGGAGCGGAGCGCGATCGAGCTCACCATCCACGAAGGTCGGAACCGACAGGTGCGCCGGATGTGCGCCGCGGTCGGATTGAGCGTGCAGCGTCTCGTCCGCACGCGGCTGGGCACGTTGCAGGACACCCGCCTCGCGCCCGGCCGCTGGCGACCGCTCGAGGCCGACGAGGTCCGCGCGCTGTACGCGAGCGCCCTGGAAACGCAACCGGGCGACGCGCGCCCCCGCACTAACCTCGATCGGCGTGAAGCTGCGGGCGTTGCGGGGCGCCATCACCTGTGACGAGAACACCAAGGACGAGATCGTCACCAAGACCCAACGCCTCGTCGAGGAGCTCCTCACCCGGAACTCGGTCGACCACGACGACCTCGTCAGCATCATCTTCACCGCCACCGACGACCTGACGGCAGAGTTCCCGGCGACGGGCGCGCGTGCGCTCGGTCTGGGTGACGTGCCGCTCCTCTGCGCACGCGAGCTCTCGATCGGTCACGGCATGCCACGCGTCGTTCGGGTCCTGGTGCACTGCTACACCGACCAGCCCCGCACCGACCTGCACCACGTCTACCTCGACGGCGCCCGGGCCCTGCGCGACGACCTGCCCGCGTGAGGCGGGACTCGACATGAGGCGCGTCGGCATCATCGGGACCGGGCTCGTCGGAGGGTCGGTCGGGCTCGCCCTGCGCCGGCAAGGGGTGACGGTCGTCGCCTACGACCGGGACCGGGAACGCTCCGAGCGCGCCCTGGCGCGCGGAGCGGTCGACGAGGTGGCCGCGTCCGTCACCGACGCGGTACGGGACGCCGAGGTCGTACTCGTGGCGGTCCCGGTGAGCCGGGTGGCCGATGTCGTCCTCGAAGCCCTCGACGCGGGCGCGCCCGCGGTCACCGACGTCGGCTCGGTGAAGGCCCCCATCATCGACGCGGTCGCGGCAGCGCGACCCGAGCTCGCATCGCGGTTCGTCGGTGGTCACCCGATGGCCGGTTCGGAGCAGGACGGGCCCGATGGGGCCGACGCGGACCTCTTCGTCGGCGCGACCTGGGTCTTGACGCCGACCGATCACACCGACATGGAGGCGTTCACGACGGTGCGCGCGCTCGTCGGACTGGTCGGGCCTGAGGTGCTCGCAGTCAGCCCGGTGCACCATGACGCGCTCGTCGCCGTCGTGAGCCATGTGCCCCAGCTCGCCGCGACGACGCTGATGGATGTCGCCGCGACGCGAGGCGAGGAGCACGCCACGCTGCTCCGCCTCGCGGCGGGCGGCTTCCGCGACATGACGCGCATCGCCTCGGGGAGCCCGGGCATCTGGCCCGACATCTGTGTCGCGAACCGCGACACGATCGTGACCGCGCTCGACACCTATGTCGCCGCGCTCGGGTCGGTCCGGGAGCTGGTGAGCGCCGGCGACCGCGACGGCCTGCTCGAGCTGCTCGAGCGCGCCCGCACCGCACGCCGCAGCCTCCCGCGTGGCGTCCCGTCCGACGAGGTGCTCGCCGAGCTGCGCGTCCCGATCCCGGACCGTCCCGGCTCGCTGGCCGAGGTCACCACGCTGGCCGGCGGGATGGGCGTCAACATCTCGGATCTCGAGATCGCGCACTCGGTGGAGGGTGGCGGGGGAGTGCTCGTCCTCGTCATCCCCGCGCGGGACGCCGAAGCGTTCGGCGCGGCGCTGGCCGAGCTCGGGTACCACCCTGCGAAGGCGGAGCTCCCGTGAGCCCGGCACCGGCGCGAAGGTCCGGCGAGGTGGCGGCATCGGGGGTGCTGACGCTCGGGGGCGCCCGACCCCTGCGCGGCCGGTTGCGCCTCCCCGGGTGCAAAGGGATCTCCCATCGTGCCCTCGTCTTCGGCGCGATCGCCGATGGCGTCTCCCGAGTGCGCGGGCTCGCCGCCGGTGCGGACGTGGCCGGCACCGCGACCGCGCTGCGGCTGCTCGGCGTCGAGATCGTCGACGACGCGACGGGCACGACCATCACCGGACAGCGGGTTCGCCGGGATCGCCGAACCCCACGGTGTCCTCGACTGCGGCAACTCGGCCACCACCATGCGCATGCTCAGCGGACTCCTCGCCGGGCGGCCGTTCCTCTCCGTCCTCACGGGGGACGCCTCGCTCATCGAGCGTCCCATGGCGCGCGTCACGGTCCCCCTGCGCTCGATGGGCGCCTCGATCGACGGGCGCGACGACGGCGCGCTGGCCCCGCTCGTGGTGCGCGGCGGGTCGCTCGTCGGCGTGGTCGCGCGTCTCACCGTCGCGAGCGGGCAGGTCAAGACCGCGCTGGTGCTCGCCGGCCTCCAGGCCTCGGGGACCACCGAGGTCCTCGAGCCCGCGCCGAGCCGCGACCACACGGAACGGATGCTCGGTGCCGCCGGCGCGCCGGTGGAGCGGGTGGACGATCGCACCGTGCGCGTGCGCGCGGGGCAACCGTCCCCGTTCGAGCTCGACGTGCCCGGCGACCCGTCATCGGCGGCGTTCTTCGCGGTCGCCGCAGCGATCACCCCCGGCTCGGAGCTCGTGCTCGAGGACGTGCTCCTCAACCCCGGCCGGATCGAGTACCTCGACGTGCTGACGCGGATGGGCGCGCGCATCACCGTGCGCCCGACTGCCGAGCGGCTTGGGGAGCCGGTGGGCGACATCGAGATCCTCGCGGCACCCCTGCACGGCACGGAGGTCGAGTGTCACGAGGCGATCATCGACGAAGTGCCCGCGCTCGCCGTGGCCGCGGCGTTCGCCGACGGGATCACCGACTTCCGGGACGCCGCGGAGATGCGCGTGAAGGAGACCGACCGCATCGCCACCCTCGAGACCGAGCTCTCCAAGCTCGGGGTCGCCGTCGAGACGCGTCCCGACGGGATGAGGGTGCGTGGGGGGTCGCCGCGCGCCGCGACGCTGACCAGCCACGGCGACCACCGGATCGCGCTCGCGGCCGCGGTGGCCGCGCACGCGCTCGAGGGGAAGTCACGCGTCGAGGGCTGGAGCGCGGCCGCGGTGTCGTACCCCGGCTTCGCAGAGGACCTGGAGCGTCTCGTCGGCGCGGACACAGGCGCCGGGTCGTGAGCGCGGCCCGCCTGCCTGTCGTGGCGATCGACGGCCCGTCCGGATCCGGGAAGTCCACGGTGGCCCGCGCGGTGGCAGACGCCCTGGGTCTCGACATGCTGGACACGGGCGCGATGTACCGCTCGGTGACGCTCGCGGTGCTGGACCGCGGGGTCGCGCCCGGTGACGCATCCGCAGTCGCGGCGCTCGCCGCGACTGCGGACATCGACGCCGCAGACGGGATCACTCTCGACGGCCGGGACGTCACCGCCGAGATCCGAGAACCGGACGTCACCGCACACGTCTCCGCGGTCGCCGCGCACCCCGAGGTGCGCGCGATCCTCGTACCTCGACAGCGAGAGTGGGCGCAGCAACACGGAGGTGGCGTGGTCGAGGGCCGTGACATCGGCACCGTGGTCTTCCCCGACGCGGCGGTGAAGGTGTTCCTGACTGCGTCCGACGATGAACGCGCCCGGCGGCGCCAGCGTGACGAGGCCGGTGCGGCGCGCGAGGTGAACGTCGACCGCGTTCGCGAGGATCTCGAGCGGCGCGACCACCTCGATTCGACCCGCACCGCTTCGCCGCTCCAGGCGGCCGACGATGCACTCCTGCTCGACACGACCGGTCGTAGCGTCGCCGAGGTGGTCGACGAGATCGTGCAGCGGTTCCGTGCAGTCACGAGCCCCTCGTGAGCACTGCCGGCTCCCGCGGCATGACCGGTTCCCGGAACATGACCTGGTACGGCTTCGCGCGTCCGATCGTCTTGGGGTTGTGCCGTCTGCTCTTCCGCGTCCAGGTGCTCGGGCTGGAGCACGTGCCCTCGTCGGGCGTCTACATCCTCGCCCCGACGCATCGGTCGATCCTCGACGTGCCGTTCGCCGCGTTCGCGACCAGGCGTCGCGTCCGGTTCATGGCCAAGCGCGAGATCTTCACCACGAACATCGGCCGGAAGGTGTTCTCTGCGTTGGGCGCGATCGAGGTCGACCGCGGTGCGACCGATCGGGGAGCCCTCCGGGCGTCGAAGGCCGCGCTCGAGGCCGGCGAGCCGCTCGGCATCTTTCCCGAAGGGACGCGCCGCACCGGTCAGGTGTCGTCGAGGACCTCTACGACGGTTGCGCGTACCTGGCCCTGAAGCTCTCGGTCCCGATGGTGCCCGTGGGGATCGGCGGCAGCGAGCAGATCATGCCGACCGGCCGGATCCTGCCGCGCCTCCGACGCGTCGTCGTAGTGATCGGCGAGCCGATCGACCCACCCGCCACCACGGGGATCCGCCGCCGATCCGAAGTGGGGGACCTCACCGAGACGTTGCGCACCCGCCTGCAGGAGTGCTTCGACGAGGCATGCGGACGCCGCGCGTCAGGCGTGGTCGCTGAGCGCGGCGAGGACCGCTGACGCGTCGGTGCCGCGGTCGTCGCTGAACGGACCACCACGCTTGCGGCCGGCGCCGGGATCGCCACCCACCAGGAGCGACGCGACCGCGTCGAGCATCGGGACGAGCTCCCGCAGCTCGCGCGGCGGTGGGAAGTATTCGGCCTCCTCGGTGACGAAGACCGGTTCGACACCGCCCGTCGGGTCGAGCTGCTCGATGACCGCCTGCACGAGATCCTCCGGAGCGCTCGCGCCGGCGGTGACCCCGACGATCGACGCACCCCCGAGGCTCGCGAGGTCGAGCTCCTCGGGACCGTCGATCCGCAGGACGCGTTCGCAGCCCGCCTCGGTGGCGACCTTCGCGAGGGCGATCGTGTTGGAGGAGTTCGAGCTGCCGATCACGACGACGGCATCGGCGCGGGTCGCGATCTCGCGGAGGGCGGCTTGACGGTTGGTGGTCGCGAAGCACAGGTCGTTGCGCGCGGCCGTCCAGAGCTCGGGGAACTGCTCGCGCGCCTCGTCCATGATCCCTTCCCAGTCGTGCTGGGCGAGGGTGGTCTGGGCGAGGAGCGCGACGCGCGTCGGATCCTCGACGGTCGGGAGCACGCGGTCGAGGTCGGAGTCGTGCTCCACGAGCCGCATCGCGTCGGGCGCCACTGCCAGCGTCCCGATCGCCTCGTCGTGGCCCTCGTGGCCCACGTAGAGGATCGTGTAGCCCTTCGCTGCTCGAACCCTGGCCTCGTGGTGGACCTTGGTGACGAGTGGGCACACCGCATTCACGACGAACCGGCCCTGCTCGCGCGCTGTGGAGACGGTCTCGGGCGCGCTGCCGTGCGCCGAGAGCATGAGCGGTGCGCCTGGCGGTACCTCGTCGACGTCGTCGATGAACACCACGCCGAGGCGGCGGAAGCGGTCGACGACCAGCCGGTTGTGGACGATCTCGTGGTAGCAGTAGACGGGAGGATCGAACGCGCGCACCATCCAGGCGAGCGCCTTGATCGCCATCTCCACACCCGCGCAGAAGCCGCGCGGCTCCGCGAGGAGCACCCGCTCGACGCGCGTCCCGGTGGTCTCGGCAGGATCTGCCATGACGTCGAGGGTAGGCGCATGTCGAGGCTCGGCGGTGCGCCGAGCGGAGCCCCGAGCCGCAGAAGGCCCGAACCCGTAGGAGGCCCGGAGGGACCGGTCCCGTAGACTCGGGGGATGCCGACCGCCCGCGTGACGGCGGTCGCGCCCGAGTCCCCGGCGGCATCCGCGGGGATGTTGGCCGGCGACGAGCTCCTCAGCGTCAATGGTGAGTCGGTGCGCGACGTCATCCAGTACCAGATGCACGCCGACGAGCCGCGGGTCGAGCTCGAGGTCCGGCGCGGCGGGATGGAGCGCCGGATCCTCGTCGCCAAGGCCGCCGGCGAGCCGCTCGGGCTCCAGCTGTCCAGCCCGGTCTTCGACCGGGTCCGCACCTGCGACAACCACTGCCCGTTCTGCTTCATCTACCAGCTGCCCGCCGGGATGCGCCCGAGCCTCTCGGTCAAGGACGACGACTACCGCCTGTCGTTCCTCTACGGGAACTTCACGACCCTGACCCGCTTCACCGAGGCCGACCTCGAACGCGTCGTGTCGGAGCGTCTCGGTCCGCTCTACGTGAGCATCCACGCGACCGACCCCGATCTGCGGGCCCGCCTGCTGCGGAACCGGCGTGGCGCGACCAGCCTGCGGTGGCTCTCGGCGTTGCTCGACGCGGGGATCGAGGTCCACGGCCAGGTCGTGGTCTGCCCCGACCTCAACGACGGTGACGCGCTCGACACCACGCTGCTCGGGATCCTCGATCGCTACCCGCGCCTTGCGACCGTCGGTGTCGTCCCGCTCGGGGTGAGCGCACACACGACCGAAGCCGACCTGCGGCCCCACACCGCCACCGACGCGGCGCGCGTGCTCGACACCGTCGACGCCTGGCAAGAGCGGTTCGTCGCTGCGTTCGGTCGGCGTCTCGTGTTCGCGGCCGACGAGTACTACCTGCTCGCGGGACGCCCGTTCCCTGCACTCGACGCGTACGAGGAGCTCGCCCAGCACGAGAACGGGATCGGGATGGCCGTCACGTTCACGCGCGAGGTCCATGAGGCACTGGCCGGCGGAGCGATCCGCGGGGTGCGCCCACGTGCAGGCTTCTTCGCGTCGATCGACGGCGCGCCGGCAACGGGCTACCGAGCCGCGCGGGACGCTCCGATCGCGTTCGCCGTTCGCTCCGAGCACCCCGAGCAGCCCGAGCACTTCGGCCACCCGGCGAGCTCGACCGGCGGCATCGGGATCCTGACGGGGGAGTACGGCCGGCGGGTGCTCGACCCGCTGGTCGAGGTGCTCTCGGTCGCAGCCGGAGTGCCGGTGCGGACCGTGCCCGTCCCCAACGAGTTCTTCGGCGGCAACATCGCGGTGACCGGTCTGATGACCGGACCCGACGTCGCACGTGTCCTGGCCGACCAGCCGCCGGAAGACCGGTATCTGCTGCCCGACGTCGTCCTGTCGGAGGGCCGGTTCCTCGACGACACGACGCCGGACGACCTCCCGCGCGCGGTCGAGGTCGTCCCGACCGACGGCACCGCGCTCGTGGCCGCCCTCGCCGGCGGCGCCCGAGACGTCGAACACCGAACCCGGAACCTCGCACGGCCGGCCTGTCCGTGAGCCTCCCGGTCGTGGCGATCGTCGGGCGCCCGAACGTCGGCAAGTCCACGCTGGTGAACCGCATCGTGGGACGGCGCGCCGCGATCGTGCAGGAGAAGCCGGGCGTCACGCGCGACCGCAAGGAGCTCGAGGCGAGCTGGACCGGCCGCACGTTCGTGGTCGTCGACACCGGCGGGTGGCTGCCTCCGAGCGCCGCGGGTGACGATCCCGCCCAGCTCGTGCGCCAGGTGAGCGAGCAGGCCGAGCGCGCGATCGCCGAGGCCGACGTGATCCTCTGCGTCGTCGACGTCACCGTCGGCGCGGTCGAGGAGGATGACGCGGTTGCCCGCATCCTGCGCCGGGCCGGCAAGCCGGTGATCGTCGCGGTCAACAAGGTGGATGACGAGCGCCGGGAGGCCGACGCGTGGGCGTTCGCGCGCCTCGGGCTCGGCGAGCCGTTCCCGATCTCGGCCGGCCACGGCCGGGGCACCGGCGAGCTCCTCGACGCGGTGGTCGCCGCGCTCCCGCACGAGTCGGAGGACGGCGTCCCCGATCCGAACGACGGCATCTTCTCGGTGACGATCGTCGGGCGCCCGAACGTCGGGAAGTCGACGCTCTTCAACCGCATGGTCGGCGACGACCGCTCGGTGGTGCACGACTCGCCCGGCACCACCCGCGATGCGATCGACACGATCATCGACACCCCCGACGGACCGCTGCGCTTCGTGGACACCGCGGGGATGCGTCGGCGCAGCCGGATCGACGAGGCCACCGAGTACTACGGCCTGCTCCGCGCCCTGGAGGCCGTCGACCGGGCCGACGCCGCACTCCTCGTGATCGACGCGGAGGCTGGGGTGACGCACCAGGACCAGCGGCTCGCCGAGCGGATCGACGCCTCGGGCACCGCCATCGTCGTGGTGCTCAACAAGTGGGACCTCGTGAGGGACGCCGACCAGCGGCGCCAGGTGCTCGAGGACGTCGCGGACCGACTCGCGTTCCTCGGCTACGCGCCGGTCCTGAAGATCTCGGCACTGACCGGATCACGGTTCGACAAGCTGCTCCCGGCGCTGCGCGAGGCCGAAGAGGCCTACCACCGGCGCATCCCGACGGCGACGCTCAACCGCCTCCTGCAGGAGGCCCAGACGCACCACCCACCGCCCGCGGTGAAGCGGCACCGTCCCCGTGTCCTCTACGCCACGCAGGGGGCCACCGATCCGCCCACGTTCACGCTGTTCGCCACCCACGAGCTGCCCGCTCCGTACCTGCGGTACCTGGAACGGCGGATGCGGGAGGCCTTCGACTTCGGCCCCACGCCCATCAAGCTGCGAGTGCGCCGCCGGACGTAACGGAGAGGCCCGCATCGGGATCTACGCGAGCTCCCCGGTTGCGAGCACGACCTTCTCCCTTGCCCGGGTCCCGTCCGACGCGAAGGGTCCGAACTCGGTCGTGAACCTCTTCGACGCCGGTGACGCCGCCGCGTCCGCGACGCTCACCGTGCCGGCGTAGCCCCGCTCGTCGTGGAATCCGAGCTCACGGACGGGGAGGGGCGACTCCCGCCGTCGCTCGACGGAGTGCTGGAATGGGCCGGTGCCCTGGTGCCCCGCGTGCGATCGATTCCTTTCGCCGGCGAGCGTCCTGACCGACGGGTCGTGCCCGCGCTGCGGGCGGGCGGTCGATCCCGGCCACGCGCACGCGCCCGATGCGCCGGGTGTGCCCAAGCCGCCCGCGGGCGACGACGTGGCGGCCGACTCTGCGAACGGGACCGAGGAAGAGCCCCTCGACCCCATCCCGTGGCACTTCAAGCTGCTCCTGGGCGCGGTCGCGCTCTACCTCGGGTACCGGGCGTTCCAGGGCATCGAGTGGCTGGCCGGCCTCTGAGCCGGCCAGCTGCATCCGACCTCATCCGGTGTCGGGTGGTGGTGCCCGGAGGTGCCAGCCGGTGTCGTGGTCGCCGGTGAGCTCGTAGTGGTGGTGGGTGATGAGGTCGTGGTGGTGGCCGCAGATGCGGACCTGGTTCTCGAGCGAGGTTCGCCCATCGTCGGCGACTGGGTCCAGGTGGTGGGCCTCGAGCCCCGAGGTGCGGTGGCAGCTGTCGATGCGACACGACGGGTCGCGCCATTCGATGGCGGCTCTGAGGAAGGTGTCGCCGGAGCGGCCGAGGTGCGCGACGTGGGTGACCTCGCGGCCCTTGGTGAGGATGAGGTCGACAATGGGGTCCTGGGCGGCGAGTCGGTCGATCACTGAGACCGGGACGGGGCCGACGCCTTCGAGCTCGCAGACGTCGCCGGGCTCGGTGCGGCCGCGTCGGAGCACGGCGAGGTCGACGCGGGCGCGGATGACGGGTCGGATCGCCCGCTTCCGGTCAGTCGTGTCGTCTCCAGCGGCGGTGTCGACGAGCGTGCAGAGTGCGTCGGCGGCGCAGGCGCCGTAGGGCTCGTCGCGTCCCGCCCGGCGGGCGGCGCTGAGCTGGTCCTTGACGAAGGGGGTGAGCACGGCGCGGATGCCGGCGAGGGCGTCGGGGGTGCCGCGCCAGGCGAGGCGCCCGGCGCCGTCGCGGTCCACCCAGGTGGAGAGGTCGCGGTTGGCGTGCGCGGCACGGGAGCGGGCTTCGGACTCCTCGGGCCGGGCTGCGTCGCGCACCGCCCGGGCACGTTCTTCCAACCCGCGGCAGCGACGCACGCGGTGCAGTCGCCAACAGCTCGGCTTCCGCGTCGGGGTCCGCCACGCCAGCGTGCGCGATCGCGCGGGCCTGGCCCGGTGACAGTGCGCCGTCGCGCAGCGCGGCTTCGGTCGCAGACAGCTCGGTGAGACGCTCGGCGGTCTCGAGCATCCCGATGGTCTGACCCATCGGCGCGCCCGTCGCCCGGGAGATCCACTCGGCCGGTGACCGGGCGCCGTCGTCGGCCCAGACCTTCGTCGCCGCGACCCGCGGCGCCAAGAGCGTGGTCGCCGCGGTGGCGAGACGGGCCGTCTCGCCGAAGAGCTCGATCAGGTCTTTCGCATCACGCGCCGACACGCACCCAGGTTCGAGGTCGCGCACGAAGTCGCGCACGACACCGATCGCCGCGCGCAGCTGCGGGCGACCGACCGGCGATGCCTCGGTGAGCGGGAGTGCGGACACGGGCCATCCAGCGGACCGGCTCCCCGCGCCACCATGGCGAGGGAGCGATGCGAACGGAGGAACATGCGGGAGCTCCTCGACCCGAACTACTGAGATGGACTGTATACGAACATACGTTCGCTGTCAAGGGCTGAGCCAGGAAGCGCCGAGAGATCTCGGGAGCGACCGGGGGCCCGCGAGCGCGCTGCCGATAGCATCGCCACCTGGCGCCGCAGAGCGGCTGCCACGGGCTGTGGCGCAGCTTGGTTAGCGCGTCGGTCTGGGGGACCGAAGGTCCCGGGTTCGAGTCCCGGCAGCCCGACCAGGGGAAATGCAGGTCAGCGCTGGTGTCATGAGCGCGAATCGTAGGGGATTCGGCGCGCGATGACAGCCATTTGACAGCGCAATCGGATGGCGAGCCTAACGAACCGCAGGCGACCGCCTACTTGCGCAAGACGTCTGCAACTGCGTCAGCGCGGGGGCGATAGGACCGGTGGACGCGCAACTTGGCGATTTGATCATCGAAACCAAGCGCCAGGGTCCCGTACATGCCCTTCCCGACGACGCCATTCGGCGGTGTCCACTCTTCGATCTCAACTTCTTCAATTGGGTAGACGCCGTCGATGCCTTTGGCACGGCCTCGGAAGTCCCATGCGACAACGAACAACCGGCGGTTTGAAACGCAGAAGGCCTTCTTTCGATTGTTGAGAGAAGGCACGATGGCGCCAAACACACCGAACGCGGCCAGCCAGCCACTGGGCCGCGGCCCGGTCTCTCCTACTGGAAGCACCGCCACGATCGTCTCGTCACTCAGCGAGTTCCGGTCGAACAGATGGCCTCAACCGCTGCTGCCGCTTTCTGACTCCTCTCACAGCCCCACCCTTCCTCGTCGTCTGGCAGAGCCTGGTGGTCATTTCGAGCGATTGTCGAACCGACGAGATCGGAACGTGGGTCGGCACCGGATTCGGAAGACCGCGAGATGGGGCAACCGTTGCAGCCACAAGACCATCACGCCGAGGCGCTGGGCGGCCTCGTCTTGCATGCTCGGCACCACGTGGCTGTAGATATCGAGGGTGATCGCAATCGACGAGTGGCCGAGCATCTCCTGGACGACCTTCGGGTGCACCTCGGCTTGGAGCAGGAGCGTGGCGCACGTGTGTCGGAGGTCGTGGAACCGGATGACCGGCACCTCGACCGCGCGCACTGCGTCGTTCGAACGCGTCGGTGAGCGAGTGGGGGTGGAGCGGCCGCCCGTCCTCGCAGGTGAACAGATGGCCGCTGTCGGTCCAGGAGGCGCCCCAGGCGAGACGCTCCTCGAGCTGCGCTCTCCGGTGCCGACGCAGCGCCGCGGCGGCGCCCTCGGGGATCCTGACGAGCCGGGCGCGGCCTGACTTGGTCTCACCCTCGAAGACGTCGTAGCCGGCGGCGACGCGTGCTCGCCTGACCGCGAGCGTTCCGCGTCCCGAGGTCGACGTCGTCCCATCGCAGGCCGAGCAGCTCCGAGCGGCGGAGGCCGCTCGTCGCCGCGAGCACGAACGCGGCGTGCAGGCGATCGCCGCTCGTCGCGTCGAAGAAGCTGCGGAGCTCCTCGACGCTCCACGTGCGCATCTCCTTGCGCGGCGGTCGCGGCCGAGCGGAGCGCGGCACCCGTGCCGCCGCGTTCTGGGCGACGAGGTTGAG
The DNA here is from genome assembly GCA_963809885.1 of uncultured Acidimicrobiia bacterium. Classification (GTDB taxonomy): domain Bacteria; phylum Actinomycetota; class Acidimicrobiia; order IMCC26256; family PALSA-555; genus JALHSW01. The sequence goes on from CAWELA010000004.1 coordinate 823,078, forward strand.
CTCGACCGCGTGCTGGAGCGCGGCGTGCAGTACGCGGTACGCCCGCTTGATGCTCTGCTCTGAGAGTCGCGGCGCGCCCTTGCGTCGGGGCGTGGAGGATCGGAGCTCCTGGAGGAAGACGGTGACGTCGCCGCCGGTCAGGTCGCCGAGCCGGATGTTGCCGAGCAGCGGGATGATCTGCTGCCGGGTCACGCGTCGGTAGCCGTGGAACGTCGACGGGCGCAGGCGCGCCTGCTGCAGGGGGAGCCACTCGCGCTCGAGGTAGTCGACGAGCATGCGCCGGCTCGGGAGCGGACGGACCACCACGAGCGAACACGGCCATCGCCTCGTGCATCGCGTGGTCGCACTCGCGCCGGGTCCGGAAGCCGCCCTTGGTCACGTAGCGTCGCTCGCCGAGGCTCGTGACCTGGAACTGGAACGTCCAGGTGTCGCCGCGCCGGCGGACCGTTCCCTTCATCGGAGGACCTCCGCGCACCGGAGGGCGAATCGGGACGCGGTGCGCGGTTCCACAACGCACGTGCGGACGTCCCACGCCAACACGCCCGAGTCCCACGGCGACGGTGGGATGTCCCACGCGATCGTGTGGGACACGGTCCCGTGTCCCACGCGCGTGTCCCATCCCGAGCAGGTCCCGCCGGTAGGCGGGACCTGCAAGGGTGTATGCGGAGGGCTCGCTGCGTGGGACTCGGTGGGAGTGGTCACTGCGGTCGGTCCGATGCAGCGGGAGGGCTGCTCGGTCGACTGCGGTACGTCGTGTGCTGCGGGTCGCGAGAGCGTCGATCGAGCTGCGCGGCGAGGGCGCGGTCCCGCCCGCGCGATGACAGCCATTTGACAGCCATATCCGCGCGAACGCCCTGGACGGGGTGCGATCCGGTGGACGTGGTGGACGGTCGCGAGCCCCTGACCTGCAGGAACGCAGGACGGGGTGGACGCAGTGGACGGGGTGGACTGCCGGACGGCCGCTGGGGGACCGAAGGTCCCGGGTTCGAGTCCCGGCAGCCCGACCACGGAGATCTGCAGGTCGCGGCGCGGTGCGTCATACGACGCTGAGCGCCGGGCGTGACTCATCGCGCGAACCGTGGGCCACCACTGCGCTGGCCGCCTCCGTGATCTGATGGTGGCAGACTCCAGCCAAATGGCTGACCCCGAGCGTCCCGAGGAAAGCACCGAGTGGTGTGTGCGGCTGCTCTCGGAAGGCGGGCCGCGAGAATCCTGACATGCCCAACGGGCCACGACGGGAAGGGCCAGCACTCATGGCGACCGACCAGCTCGAGCGAGCCGGAGCGTCGCGGGGGATCCTCGGAAGGATCGCTCACGTCGCGCATCATGTCACCGACGCCTCCGCCATCGCCGTCGTCCAGCGGGTGCGTCGACGGCCGTCGTACGAGGACGAGCGACGCATCGGCACCGAGCTCGACCTCGCGCTCGCCCTCTTCGAGGACCGTGGCTGGATCGAGGATCCCGCCGGCTATCACCAGGTGCCACCCCCCGTCGACGACGCGCGCCGGAGCGAGGGCTCCGCGGTGGGCGTCGGGTACGAGCACCTCACCTTCACCAGCGGGTATGAACCCTGGGTCGGGGAGCCCGGCCGCGAGCGGTGGCTCAGCCTGGAGGCCAACCGGACGGCGCACGCGCTGCTCCTCCGGCACCCCGGCCAGCCCCGTCCCTGGCTCGTGTGCCTGCACGGTGCAGGGATGGGCGCACCGGCGCTCGACTTCGTGGCCTTCCGCGCGGCGTGGCTGCATCGCCATCTCGGCCTCAACGTCGTGCTCCCGGTGCTCCCGCGCCACGGCCCGCGTCGATCCCGTCACGGCATCGAGTTCCCCACCGAGGACGTCCTCGACACCGTGCACGGGCTGGCCCAGGCGCTCTGGGACATCCGCCGTCTCCTCGGATGGCTTCGCAATGAGGGGGCGGACTCGATCGGCATCACGGGGATGTCCCTCGGGGGCTACACCTCCGCGCTGTGTGCCGCCTTCGAGGCGGACCTTGCCTGCGTCATCGCCTGCATCCCGGCCACGGACTTCCCGACGCTGTTCCGCTCCCATCTGCCGGCGTCGCGACGCGATGAGGTCGCGTATGCCGGTGAGGCGGCGCGGCGCGTCCATCGGGTGATCTCGCCGCTGGCCCTCGAGTGCCGGGTGCCGTGGGACCGACGGGGGATCATCGCGGGGGTCGCCGACCGGTTCATGGAGCCGTCCGAGCAGGTGGTCCCGCTCTGGGAGTGGTGGGGGCGCCCCGAGATCCACTGGTTGCCGGCGAGCCACGTGACCTTCCTGACCTCGCGAGCGCGATCGGACCTCGTCGGGGACATGCTGGAACGGTTCGGCCTCGTGGGCGACCGCTCGTGACCGGTACGGCCGGGGATCGTGCGGGGCGGCGTTTCCTCGCCGCGAGCGTGGTCGGTGCAGCAATCGCGGCAAACGCCTGGCGCCCGTTCCTCCGGGTGGGGTATCCCGTCATCGGCACCTACCTCGCCGGCATCGTGCCGACCGAGTACCCGCTCCCCACCGCGGCGGCCACGCTCGGCGCTACCGCGATCGCGGCGAGCCGGGGCGCCCTCCGGTCGAGTGCGGGCAGGCTCGGCCTGGCGCTGACGGCGGCGAACCTGGCGACCCTGGTCGCGCTGGACCGGTCCGCTCGCGAGGACCACCGGGTCCTCGAGCACGCGCTCGTCGACGCGCTGGGCGCGACCTACCGCGACCGCATGACGACCCTCGCCGTCCCCGACTCGACGAGGCTTGCCGCATCTCGCGGCGTGCTCCCGCGTAGCGGGCGTCGCTCACCCTTCCTCGCCGTGCCGGACGTGGCCTACGGGCCGGCCGGCACCCGCAACCACCTCGACGTGTGGCGCCACCCCGACCTGGCACCAGACGCGCGGGCGCCCGTCGTGGTGCACATCCACGGAGGGGCCTGGGTCACGGGGAGCAAGCGCTTCCAGGGGGTACCACTGCTCGAGACGCTCGCGCGACACGGCTGGGTCGGCGTGTCGATCAACTATCGGCTCTCGCCGCGAGCGCGCTGGCCCGAGCACCTCGTCGACGTGAAGCGCGCGCTGGCCTGGGTTCGCGCCAACATCGCCGCGTACGGGGGTGACCCGGGCTTCGTCGCCGTCACCGGCGGTTCGGCCGGCGGGCACCTGAGCGCGATGGCTGCGCTCACCAACGGGGTCCGGGATCTCCAACCGGGCTTCGAGGACGCCGACACTCGGGTCCAGGCCGCGGTGCCGCTCTACGGCGCGTACGACCTCACCGACCTCGAGGGGACGGGTCGGCGCGACGCGATCGACTTCTGGCACCGGTTCGTCCTCGAGGAGTCGCACCCGACCGAGCACGGCTCGTGGGCCGGTGCATCGCCGGTGCTCGCCGTGCGCCCGGATGCACCCCCGATGTTCGTGATCCATGGGCGTGAGGACGCGCTCGTGCGCGTCGAGGGAGCGCGTCTGTTCGTGCGCCGGCTGCGGGATGCAGGTGCCCCCGTGGTCGCGTTGGCAGAGCTCCCTCACGCTCGGCATGGCTTCGATGTCTTCCCCACCGTGCGGACCCGGGCGATGATCGCCGCCGTCGAGCGCTTCCTCCTCGTGGCACACGCCGAGCTTCGCGGGCGGCGACAGCCCCTTGCTTGCGGGGCGGCCCCGGGAGCGCGAGAGTCGGCGCGTTCGGGCGCGGGCTCCGCGTCCGAGCCGGGAGGCCTGTGATGCAGCAGCTGTCGACGCTCGACACCCTGTTCCTCACCCTCGACTCGCCCGTCTTCCCGCTCCACGGCGCCGGCCTGCTCGTCCTGGACCCCTCCACGGCCTCGGAACCCCTCACGTTCGAGCGCGTGAAGGAGCACCTGCGCACGATGTTGCCGCTCATGCCCCCGTTTCGCCGCCGACTCGTCGAGGTGCCACTCGGGCTCGACGTGCCCATCTGGGCCGAGGATCCGGATTTCGATCTCGACGACCACGTCCACCGGATCGCCGTTCCCCACCCGGGCGGCCCTCGTGAGGTCGCCACGTTGGTGGGCGAGATCGCGACCCCTGCACTGGATCGTTCCCAGCCGTTGTGGGACTGCTGGTTCCTCGAAGGGCTGGCCGACGGTCGGGTCGCGCTCGTGCTGCGGATGCACCACGCCTGCATCGACGGGATGGGTGGTGTGGAGATGCTGATGCAGATGTTCTCACCGTCGCCCGACGCGAACGTCGACGCCCCGGAGGACGACTGGGTGCCCGACGAAGTGCCGAGCACGCTCGACATGCTCCGCCGGGCGTTGCCGACGATCGTGCTCCGCCCGATCCGCTCGACGCAGGCGATCGCCCGGCTCGGGTTCGGCGTCACGCGGGGCCATGCGACGTCGACCAACGCCGGGGCCCGTGCCCGGGTGTTCTCCGGGCCGAGGCTCCCGATCAATGAGGTCCCCGACCACGTGCACCGCCGTCTCGCGTGGGCCGACGTGGCGATGACCGACGTCAAGGCGATCCGCGGCGCGTTCGGCGCGACCGTGAACGACGTCGCGCTGGCGCTGGGCGCGGGCGCGCTCCGCCGACATCTCGAAGCGCGCGGCGACCTCCCGTCGGAACCCCTCGTGATCGCCAACCCGGTGAACGTCCGCGCCGCCAACGAGGCGGGCGACTTCGAGAACCGCGTCGCCATGATGACGGTGCAGCTGCCGACCCAGCTCGAGGACCCGGTCGACCGACTCCGCCAGGTGATGCGCAACACGGCCGCCGCGAAGGCCGGGATCAACGCGGCCGGCACGAACATGTTCGAGGACCTCTTCGATGTCGTCGCGCCCGGTGTTGCCTCCGTCGTCGCGCACTTCACGACCAACGTCATCGGCGGGCCCGTCTCTGCTCCCTACAACGCGTGCATCACCAACCTCATCGGTCCGCCGTTCCCGCTGTACTTCTGCGGCGCGAAGCTCGAGGGGTTCCGGATCCAGATGATGCAGGCGATGGGTGTCGGCGTCGTGATCGCGCTCATCAGCTACGACGGGGTGCTGCAGATGTCGGTCACCGGGAGCAGGGAACTGGTCCCCGACGTCTGGGCGATCGCCGAGGGCATCGACGTGGAGCGCACCCTGCTGCTCGAGGCGGCCGCGACTGGCCTCGAGTCCGACCCGGTCACGCCGCGCCAGACCCCTGACCGCGATGCACGTCGGACATCCGCGTGAGATAGGGGTTCCGCGCGTGCGGTCGGGATGCTTCAGGAGTGCTCGCCGACCCGCTCGAGCGCCTCGAGCGCCTCACGCGCGAGCTCGTGCACGATGTCACCTGCCCGTTCCACCGCGGTGACGAGCCCGAGGCCCTGACCGGCCTGTACCGCACCCTCCTCGACCTCGCCGCGCATGAGCCCACGTCGAGCACGACCGCCGGTCGCGAAGAGCTGGAGCGGGAAGGGGAGCACCTCGCCCTCGCGTCCCTGCCATGAGTCCACGTACTCGTTGCGGATCACCCGCATCGGCTTGCCCGACATCACCCGGGTGACGACGGTGTCGTCCGTCGAGGCTTCGACGATCCGGCTCTTCGCGCGTGCGTGGGCGGTGTTCTCGGAGGACGTCACGAAGCGCGTACCCATCCATGCGCCCTGGCAGCCGAGCACGAGCGCTGCGGCGAAGGTGCGCCCGTCGACGACCCCGCCCGACGCGATGATCGGGATGTCGAAGGCAGCGGTGCACGCGGCCCACAGCGAGAGCGACCCGACCCGCCCGGTGTGACCGCCCGCGTCGGAGCCCGAGGCGATGATGGCATCGACCCCGAGGTCGCCGACTCTCTGCGCCTGAGAGCGCGATCCGACCTGGGCGAGGACGTGGCCGCCCGCCGAGTGGAACGCGTCGACGAAGCGCGCCGGCATGCCGAGCCCCGAGCTCAGGACGCTCGCACCCTCGGCGAGGCAGGCCTCCACCTGGGCGTCGACGAAGCCCGGCTGCATGAGCTGCACGAGCTCCCCGAGGTCCTCGCGCGCAGCGGGCTCGAGTCCCGCGGCCACCTCCTCGGTGGGGGCGCCCAGGGGATTGCCCTCGCCGGTGAACTCCGGGGGGAACACCAGGTTGACGCCGAACGGTCGGTCGGTGCGCATGCGCACCTGCCGGATCTCCTCGCGGATCTGCTCGGGAGAGAGCGGCGCGGCGCCGAGCATCCCGAGGCCACCAGCCTCGGACACCGCGGCGACGAGCTCGGCGCGCGCGCCCTCGGCCATGCCGGCCTGGATGATGGGGAGCTCGATGCCGAGCATGCGGCGCAGCGGAGTGTCGAGTGCGGTTCCGGTGACGTCCATGGTCGGTCCTCTCAGGTCGTTGAACATGGGCTGCCGCGGCGAGCTCTTCGAGTGATCCTCGAGACGCCGCCGTCTCCGGTGGCGAGGATCAGCGCGAGGTGTGGCCGAGGTAGCTGGCTTCGAGCAGGTCGGCTCGGCGCACCAGCTCCGCGGCGGGGCCCTCGAGCACCACACGACCGTGCGTCAGCACATAGGCCCGGTCGGCCAACTCGAGGGCCATGTGGACGTGTTGCTCGACGAGGAGGACAGCGGCGCCGGTGCGATCTGCGATCGACCGCAGCACCGGGAGCAGGCGTTCGACGACGATCGGCGCCAGGCCCATGCTCATCTCGTCGACCATCAGCAGCTTCGGCCGGCTCACGAGCGCACGCGCGAGGGCGAGCATCTGTTGCTCGCCTCCGGACAGGAGCCCGGCTCGCTGGTCGAGGAGCGGTTCGAGCTCGGGAAAGAGCTCGACCGCCTCGGCCGCGTGGTTCGTCTTGGTGCGGCTGCCGAGACGAAGGTTCTGACGCGACGACAGCCCGGAGAACAGCGCACGGTCCTCGGGCACGTGAGCGACGCCGCGTCGCGCGTTGCGGTGGGGAAAGCGGTTCGAGACCGGCTGGCCGAGCACGGTCAACGATCCCGCGAGCGAGGGGAGGATCCCGGAGATGGCGAGCAGCGTCGTCGTCTTCCCGGCGCCGTTCGGGCCGAGGAGGGCGACGACTTCGCCGGCGTCGACGCAGAGGTCGATCTCGCGCACCACCGGTATGCGGTCGTATCCGGCCGAGAGCCCGCGCACTTCGACGACCCTGCGCCCAGCCGTCCCCGTGGTCGGGGTCGAGGGCGGCGGTGTCGGGTCGGACTCGATCACGAGACGGCACCGGTGGCCTGGCCACGCCGCGCCTGCGCACCGAGGTACGCGGCGACGACGTTCTGATCGGTGCGGATGTCGGACGGTGACGAGTGAGCGATGATCCGGCCGAACTGGAGGACCCAGATCGTGTCACACACCCCGAGCACGAGCCGCATGTCGTGATCGACGAGCAGCATCGTGATCCCGTGGTCGAGGAGGCCGCGCAGGTGGCCTCCGAGCACTTCGCTCTCCGCGGTGTCGAGGCCGGCAGCCGGTTCGTCGAGGAGCACGAGGTCCGGCTGATCGGCGATCGCTCGAGCGACACCCAACAGCTTTCGCCGTCCCTGCGACAGCTCCGACGGCATCCGGTCCGCGTCGTCCCCCAGCCCGAGCAGATCCAGCGCCCAGTCGACTGCCGAGTTCGAGTGCCGCCGCGCGGGCCAGAGGCTGTCGGTCAGCATCGAGTGCCACCGCGACGACTCCGTCCCGATGAGCACGTTCTCGCGCACCGTGAGGTCTTCGAACAGCTCGATCGACTGGAAGGTCCGTCGGAGGCCCAGCCGAGCCCGACGATGCGCCGACGCGCTGGTGATGTCGCGCCCACGAAAGGAGATGGTGCCCGACGACGGCGCCACGAAACCGGCGATCGCGTCCACGAGGGTGGTCTTGCCGGCGCCGTTGGACCCGATCAGTCCGACGAGGGTCCCCGGCTCGACGGTCATCGACACCCCGTCGACCGCGTTCACGCCCCCGTAGCGGACGGACACGTCAGCGACCTCGAGGATGGCGGTCAGTGCATCGGCTCCGCGATCATGACGGCGGCCACGCCCCCTCGACGTTCGTTCCGCGCCCGGCGCGCGTCAATCATCTACCTGATCCAACCCTATCGCGGCGTGCCGATGCTCGGCCATGGCGGCGGTGGCAGTGGCGGGTGCTCACGAGACCCTCCCCGGACGCCTGGCAACCTGTGACCCCGTCCGACCCTCCGCGCGGGCCGTCGCCGGGGAAATCACGGCACGATCCCCGGCTCCACCGGACATGCTCGTCCAGTGGCGCACCGCAGCACCGAGGAGCTCGAGGCCGGGCTCGATTCGGTCCGAGAGTCGCCGGGAACCGAGGGGCGCGTCGAGCTGATCGTGCGACGGCCGGCCCCCGGCGAGCGCGAGCTGCTCGACAAGGCCGCCCTCGACCCCGTCGTCGGTCTGGTGGGCGACTGCTGGGCCGCCCGCGGGAGCTCACGCACCCCGGACGGCCGCGCGCATCCGGGCATGCAGGTCACGCTCATGAACGCCCGCGCCGCGACGCTGATCGCCGACGGGGACGCCGGCCGCGCCCTGGCCGGCGACCAGCTGTTCGTCGACCTCGACCTGAGTGAGGCGAACCTGCCGGCCGGGACCCGGCTCGCAGTGGGGGAGGCCGTCGTGGAGATCAGCGCCGAACCCCACCTGGGATGCCGGAAGTTCGCCGAGCGGTTCGGGCGCGACGCCGTCCGCTTCGTGAACGGGCCGCTCGGGCGCGCGCTCCGGCTCCGCGGGGCCAACGCACGCGTCGTCCGGGCAGGCGCAGTGCGAAGGCGCGACGCGGTACGTGTCGACCCCTGAGCCGCAGGCCCATGCCCACCGGGTTGTCGCCGGACGGGTGCTCTCGGTAGCGTTGGGCCAGCCCCGCCGCCTCCCCGAGCAGGTGCCCGCCATGGCTGTCCGCAGGCCCAACCTCCCCCTGGCAGGTGAGCACGCGGTCCGTGGCGGGCACCTGAACGTCACCCGCTGCCGACGCTGCGGGATCGTGATCGGGTTCGGCGACCGCTGCACCTTCTGCCAGTCGCGGCCGACCGACCACGTCGACGCCCCGGGGGAGTACCTCGGCCGCCACCACACCGAGTGGGTCACGACCGTCGACGAGCTCCTCATCCAGGGCGACGACGACGACGCCGAGTTCCTCCTGTGGAAGCTGGTCGACGCATCGGAGGCCGAGTCGCTGGTCGCCGGGGTCCCGCCGTTCGAGCGGCACTTCACGCGCCTCGCACAGCTCGCGAAGCGTCGGAACGACCGGGCCCTCGCGACCCAGGTCCAGGAGCGATATGCCGACTGCCTCCGGCAGCCCGGCAGCGACGAGCGCGCCGCGGGCTGAGCCGCTCATACGGCCTCGAGTACCACCCGGCGCCCCCGGCGTCGACTGCGCGTGGCCCCTCGTTAGGCTCGGCGTTCATGGCGCGCCGACTCCGCTACCCCCGTGCCGCGGTGGCGAGTCCGCACTACCTCGCCTCGTCCGCAGGCGCGGCGACGCTGCGCGCGCGGCGGCAACGCCCTCGACGCCGTGCTCGCCGCGAACCTCGCGCTCGGCGTGGTCGCGCCGTACTTCTGCGGGTTCGGCGGCGACGTCTTCGCGATCGTGTGGGACGGCGAGCTGCACGGCTACCTCGGCTCCGGTCGCTCACCTGCCGCGACCTCGCTCGCGGCGTCGCAGGCGCGCCACGGCGACCACCTCCCACCCTTCGGCGGCGAGGTCGTGACGGTTCCCGGCGCGGTCGCCGGCTGGTTCGCGCTGCTCCAACGCTTCGGGTCGCGCTCCTTCGGCGAGCTCGCGGCACCCGCGCTCGAGCTCGCGCGCGACGGCTTCGAGGTGACGCCGGCGGCCGGCGCGGTCTTCGAGGAATCTGCCCGCTTCTACCGCGGCTTCGAACCCTGGCAGGCCGTCTATGGCGACGTGCACGCCGGCGATGTGCTCCGCCAACCCGCGACCGCCCGCACGATTCAGGCACTGACCTCCGACGGTCCCGATGCCTACTACCGCGGGCCGATCGCGGAGGCCCTCGCGGCCGCGGTCCGGGACCACGGCGGGGTCATGACGGCTGCGGACCTCGCGGCTCACGACGGTGAGTGGGCGGCGCCTCTCCGTGCGCCGTACCGTGGCGTGGAGGTCGCGGAGCTCCCACCCCCGACCCAGGGTGTCGAGCGCGCTGGAGGGACTCCGCATCCTCGGTGGACTCGAGGTGCCGACCCAAGGCGCGCCGCGCGAGCACCTCCTCCTCGAGGCCACGAAGCTGGCGCTCGCGGACCGCGACCACTGGGTCACCGACCCCGCGGCCATGCCGCTCCCTGCAGCACGTCTGCTCAGCGACGGATGGGTCGAGGCCCGCCGCGGGGCGATCGATCCGGACCGCGCGGGCGTCCCCGATCCGAGCGAACCCCAGCCGGGCGGCACGGCGTACCTCTGCGCAGCCGACGCCGACGGGATGTTCGTGAGCCTCATCCAGTCGAACTTCATCCACTTCGGATCGGGCGTGCACGTCCCCGAGTGGGGGATCAACCTGAACAACCGCGGCTTCTCGTTCTCGCACGACGAGGCGCGCCCGAACGTCCTTGCGCCGTCGAAGCGCCCGATGCACACGATCATCCCGGCGATGGTGCTGCGAGACCGCGTGCCGTGGGCCGCGTTCGGGAGCATGGGCGGCGACGCGCAGGTCCCGGTCCACATCCAGGTGCTCCACCGCGTCCTCGCCGAGGGCGCCGACCCGGCCGACGCGATCCGCGCACCACGGTGGCGCGTCGACGTCGACTCCTGGCGGGTGCACGCCGAGTCGCGCTTCGACACCACGACGGTCGACGGGCTGCGGGCGCTCGGGCACGACATCGCCGCCGCGGGCGCGTTCGACTCGGGGATGGGCCACGCGCACGCGATCTGGCGATCCGCCGTCGGCTACGGCGCGACGTCCGACCCGCGCTCGGAAGGCGCGGCGCTCGGGCTCTGACGCCCTTCCGGGGAAGGCGGTGAAGGCGCTCCCGGGACCCACGGGTACGATTGACGCGTGTCCGGACCGGCGAACGCCCCCTCCAACACCCCCTCCAGCACCCCGGCGAAGACGGTCGACGACGTGCGCGACGCCCTCGCGGCGCACGACTATCTCGCCGACGACGGGCTCGCCACCGCGATCTTCCTGTCGCTGACCCTCGAACGGCCGCTCCTCCTCGAGGGCGAGGCGGGCGTGGGCAAGACCGAGGTCGCAAAGGTGCTCGCCCGCTGGACCGGCGGTGAGCTCGTCCGGCTCCAGTGCTACGAGGGGATCGACGCGAGCCAGGCCGTCTACGAGTGGGACTACTCCCGCCAGCTCCTCCACCTCCGAGCGGCGGAGGCGAGCGGCGGCCCGATCGACGAGGACGCGCTCTACTCCGAGCAGTTCCTCGTGCGCCGACCGCTCCTGCGGGCCATCGGCTACGACGGGCCCACGCCGCCCGTGCTCCTGATCGACGAGGTCGACCGCGCCGACGACGAGTTCGAGGCCTTCCTCCTCGAGGTGCTCGCCGACTATTCGATCACCGTGCCCGAGCTGGCCACGTTCCACGCCGCCCGCCCCCCGATCGTGATCGTCACCTCCAACCGCACCCGCGACGTGCACGACGCGCTCAAGCGCCGGTGCCTGTACCACTGGATCGAGCACCCCGACTTCGAGCGCGAGCTCGCGATCCTCCGGGTCCGTGCCCCCGAGGTGCGCGACGAGCTCGCGCGCCAGGTCGCGAGCGCGGTGGAGTCGCTGCGCGAGCTCGACCTCTACAAGCCGCCGGGCGTCGCCGAGACCATCGACTGGGCCCACGCGATCGCCGCGCTCGGCGCGTCCGCGCTCGACGAGCGGATCGTCGACGTCACCCTCGGCACCGTGCTCAAGTACCGCGAGGACCAGGAGCGTGCCCGCGCCCACGGGCTCGCGGGACTCGGCGGCACGGGGGAGTTCCGTGGCCCCGTCTGAGGTCGGCACCCGCCCGGGCAGCCCCGACCTCGGCGCCGCCGCCGAGCGTGCCGCGGTGACGTTCGCCCGCATCCTGCGGGGTGCCGGCCTCGTCGTGCCCGTCGGTGCCACGGTCACCTACGCACGGGCGCTCGCCGCGGTCGGACTCGAGCACCGCGACGACGCGTACTGGGCCGGGCGCGCCACGCTGCTGCGCGGTCCCGAGGACACTGCGCTGTACGACCGAGCGTTCCGGACGTTCTGGGACGGCACCCCGAGCATCGTCGGCGACGCGTCACCGGTCCCCGAAGAGCTCACGATCGCGTTCGATGCGGGCGGTGACGACGAATCGGACGACGCCGATGGCGACGACACCGAGACGGACCCGTCGGTGCGCGTGCGCTTCAGCCGCGCCGAGGTCCTGCGTCGACGCGACTTCGCCGAGTACACACCCGACGAGCACGTCGAGGCGAAGCGGATGATGGCCGACCTGCGCCTCGTCGAGCGCGACGCGCCCGTCCCGCCGTACCCGACCGACCGGGCACCACCGCGGCCGCACCGACCTCCGGCGTACCGTGCGCCGCTCGCTCCGCTCCGGTGGTGAGTCCACGCCGCGCGCCTTCCGTGCGCCGGCGACGCGCCCGCGCCGGATCGTGCTCCTGTGCGACGTCAGCGGGTCCATGGAGCCCTACGCCCGGGCGATGCTGCGCTTCCTGCACGTCGCGGTCGCCGGGCGGGGCCGGGTCGAGGCGTTCGCGCTGGGCACCCGGCTGACCCGGCTCACCCGCGAGCTCTCGAGCCGCGATCCCGACGCCGCGCTCGCCGCGGCCGCCGACCGGGTCGCGGACTGGTCGGGGGGCACCCGCCTCGGCGAGGGACTGCGCACGTTCAACGACCGCTGGGGGGTCCGCGGCATGGCCCACGGCGCGATCGTGGTGATCCTCTCCGACGGCTGGGACCGAGGTGACCCCGAGGTCCTCGGTGCCGAGATGGCCCGCCTCGCGCGCGTCGCCCACCGGATCGTGTGGGTGAACCCGCTGAAGGCCACGCCCGAGTACGCGCCCCTCGCTCGCGGCATGGCCGCGGCCCTGCCGTACGTCGACGACTTCGTCGAGGGGCACTCGCTCGGCGCCCTCGAGGAGCTGGTGGCCGTCATCGCCCGCGAGCGGCGGGTGCCACCAGTCCGGCCACCGTCAGGAGCATGAATGAGAGAGCTGCTCGACGACATCGACCGCTGGCAGCGACGCCGGCGAGCGCGTGGCGATCGCCCGCGTGGTCGGCCTCGACGGCTCCGGCCCCCGCGACCCTGGCGCGGCGATGGCGGTGAGCGAGTCCGGCGAGGTCGCGGGCTCGGTGTCGGGCGGCTGCGTCGAGGGTGCCGTCGTCACCGAGGCGCTCGCGGTCCTCGCCGGCGAGCGCGAACCGCGGCGTCGTCTCGTTCGGCTACTCCGACGACGAGGCCTTCGCGGTCGGGCTCACCTGCGGCGGCACGATCCACGTCTTCGTCGAGCCCCTCGACTGGTAGCGCCGGCATGACGAGACCGAGGGATGACCGTCTTCGAGGCGTTCAGCGAGGCGCTGCGCGCGGACGCACCCGTCGCGCTCGCGACGGTCACCGCGGGCCCGACACGTCGGCGCCAAGCTGCTGGTGCGACCCGGCGCCGAACCCGCTCGGGTCGCTCGGCGACCCCGACCTCGACCGTGTCGTTGCGCGCGACGCGCTCGGCGAGCTCGAGTCGGGCCTCACCGTCACGCGCCACTACGGGGCCCACGGCGAGGCACGCGAGCGCGACGTCGACGTGTTCATCGAGTGCTTCGCCCGCCAGCCCCACCTGATCATCTTCGGTGCGGTCGACTTCACCCGCGCCCTGGTGCAGGCGGGGAAGATGCTCGGCTTCCGCGTGACGTGTGCGATGCACGCGAGGTCTTCGCCACCGCTCGCCGCTTTCCCGGAGGCCGACGAGGTCGTGTGCGACTGGCCCGACCGCTACCTGGCGACCGTCGAGGACAAGCTCGGTCCACGCGACGCCGTCTGTGTCCTCACCCACGACGCCAAGTTCGACGTCCCCGCCATCGTCACCGCGCTGGGCACGTCGGTCGGCTACCTCGGCGCGATGGGGAGCCGGCGCACCCACGCCAAGCGTGTCGAGCGGCTCCGCGAGGTCGGCGTGTCCGACGTCGAGCTCGCCCGCGTGATGGCCCCGATCGGGCTCGACATCGGCGCACGCACCCCCGAGGAGACCGCGGTGTCGATCTGCGCGGAGATCATCGCCCGACGCACCGGTCGCGACGCACCCTCGCTCCGCGACGGCGACGGTCCCATCCACCGCTAGCGTCGCGACCGGCAACGACCGACCGACGAGGAGCACCGGACATGGACCTGGGCATCGGCGGGACGACGTGCCGCGGTCGCGGCGGCGTCGCGCGGCCTCGGGTTCGCCGACCGCCCGTGCGCTCGCGCGAGAGGGCGTGCAGGTGGCCATCTGCGGACGCGACCGCGAGACCCTCGACGCCGCCGCGGCACAGATCGGCGCGATCGCGATCGTGGCCGACGTGTCGAGCGCCGAGGGCGCCGGCGGGTTCGTGCGCGAGGCCCGCGAGGCGCTCGGCGGCATCGACATCCTCGTCGCCGAACGCGGGCGGGCCGCCGCCGGGCCGCTTCGCCGACGTCTCCGACCCCCAGGAGTACGCCCGAGCCTTCGAGCTGAGCTGCCTCTCGACCATCGCGATGTGCGCCGAGGCGGTGCCGAGCATGCAGGCCGAGCAGTGGGGGCGTGTCGTCGCGATCACCTCGATCGCGGTGCGCCAGCCGATCCCGCACCTGATCCTCTCGAACACCGCACGGGCCGGGCTCACCGGCTTCCTCAAGACCCTCGCCCGCGAGGTCGCGCCCGACGGCGTGACCGTGAACTCGCTCCAACCCGGGCTCCACGACACCGAGCGCCTCCGGGCCCTCGGCGCCGCGGATGCGACCGGCATCCCTGCCGGCCGGCTCGGACGACGCCGAGGAGTTCGGTGCGATCGCGGCGTTCCTGTGCTCGGAGCATGCCGCGTTCCTGACCGGTGCCGCCATCCCCGTCGACGGCGGCGCGAACGGCGGGCTCCAATGACCGGGCCGGTGCGCCACGTGGTGCTGCTCACCTGGAAGGAGGGCACCGACGCCGCCGCGGTCCGGGCCGTGGCCGAAGGGCTGGCGGCCCTGCCGGACGCCATCCCGGAGCTCCGGGAGTACCGGTTCGGCGCCGACCTCGGGATCGCCGACGGCAACGCGGACTTCGCGATCGTCGGGGACTTCGATGACGTCGAGGCGTGGCGGCGCTACCAGGAGCACCCGGAGCACCAGCGCGTGATCGTGGAGCTGATCCGGCCGATCCTCGCGTCGCGCGCTGCGGTGCAGCTCGCAGCACCCGGGAGCGGGGGAGTCGAACCGCTGAGCGCGAACCCCGCCTACGCTCGAGAGACCATGGGCCGCACAGTGCTGACCATCCCGAACGTCATCAGCCTCCTGCGCCTTCTGTGCATCCCGCTCTTCCTGTGGCTGCTCTTCGGGGTCGACGATCGCACGGCCGCGTTCGTCCTGCTCGGGTTCCTGGGTGCGACCGACTGGGTCGACGGGTGGATCGCCCGGCGCTACCAACAGGAGAGCGACCTCGGGAAGATCCTCGACCCGGTGGCCGATCGCGCCGTGCTCCTCACGGCGGCGATCGCGCTGACCGCCGACGGCGTCGTGTCCGCTCTGGGTCGGGGTCGCGGTGCTCGCCCGCGAGGCGGTGATCAGCATCGTGACGCTCGCGCTCGCCGCGGCCGGGGCGCGGCGAATCGACGTGCAGTGGGTCGGGAAGGCCGGAGCGTTCTTCCTGTTCTTCGCGTTCCCGGGCTTCCTCTGGGTCGACACGCTCGACCCCGGGAGCTTCCGCGACCTGGTGTCGTTCGCGACCTGGGTCGTCACGATCCTCGGCCTGGTGCTCAGCTACTACGCCGCGTTCACCTACGTCCCGCTGGCGCGAGCAGGCGCTGCGCGAGGGGCAGGCCGACCGGGCCCGCCACGCCGAAGGCTCAGGAGCGACGGCATGAAGGCAGTCATCCTCGCGGGTGGGGAGGGAACCCGGCTGCGGCCGCTCACGAGCAACCAGCCCAAGCCGATGATCCCGCTGGTGAACCGGCCGATGATGGAGCACATCGTGTCGCTCCTGCGCCCGGCACGGGTTCGACGACATCGT
This sequence comes from uncultured Acidimicrobiia bacterium, assembly GCA_963809885.1. Classification (GTDB taxonomy): domain Bacteria; phylum Actinomycetota; class Acidimicrobiia; order IMCC26256; family PALSA-555; genus JALHSW01. The sequence goes on from CAWELA010000004.1 coordinate 839,113, forward strand.
CGTGACCGTCGCGTACCTCGCGAACCACATCCGCAACTACTTCGGCGACGGCTCGGACTTCGGCGTGCGCATGCGGTACGCCACCGAGGAGTCGCCGCTCGGCACCGCGGGCTCGGTGCGCAACGCCCAGGTGGAGCTCGACGACACGTTCCTCGTGATCTCCGGTGACGTGCTCACCGACCTCGACCTCACCGCGTTCGTGGAGGCCCACCGGGCCAACCAGGCGTTCGCGTCGATCGCGCTGAAGCGGGTCGAGAACCCGGTCGACTTCGGCATCGTGATCACGAAGGCCGACGGCGAGATCGAGCGGTTCCTGGAGAAGCCGACCTGGGGCCAGGTGTTCTCCGACACGATCAACACCGGCATCTACGTCCTCGAGCCCGAGGTCTTCGACTTCATCGGGGAGGGCGCGGTCGTCGACTTCGCGAGCGACGTCTTCCCTGCGGCGCTCGACCGCGAGCTCCGGCTGCACGGGCACGTCACCGACGCGCTACTGGGAGGACGTCGGCACCACCGAGGCCTATCTGAGCGCCCACGCCGACGTCCTCGACGGCAAGGTCTCGGCCGACATCACCGGGTTCGAGCTCGGCGACGGGATCTGGCTCGGGGAGGGCGCCGTCGTCGACCCCAGCGCGCGCGTCGACGGTCCGGTGGTGATCGGCGACAACTGCCGCGTCGAGGCCGGGGCCCGCCTCTCGCGCGTACACCGTGCTCGGCACCGACGTCGTAGTGAAGTCCGACGCCTTCCTCGAGCGCAGCATCTGCCACGACCACGTGTACGTCGGGCGGTCGGCGCGCGTGCGCGGGGCGACGATCGGACGCTCCAGCGACCTCCGGTCGTACTCCCGGATCGACGAGGGCGTCGTAGTCGGCGACGAGTGCTTCATCGGCGAGCGCGCGGTCGTCAACGCGGGCGTGAAGATCTACCCGTTCAAGTCGGTCGAGGACGACGCCGTCGTCACGTCGTCGATCGTGTGGGAGACCCGGGGCGCGCGCACCCTGTTCGGGCGACGGGGGATTCGGGGACTCGCCAACGTCGACATCACTCCCGAGGTCGCGGTCCGGGTCGCGATGGCCTACGGCACCGCGCTCAAGCGCGGGTCGGTGGTCACGACCAGCCGGGACACGAGCCGGGTCGCCCGGGCACTGAAGCGGGCGGTCATCGGCGGGCTGAACCTCGCCGGCGCCAACGTCGAGGACGTCGAGCTCGCCACCGTGCCCTCTGACCCGCTTCCAGGTGCGCAACGGTGAGTCCCGGGGCGGCATCAGCGTGCGGCTCGCTCCCGGTGATCCCGACAGCGTCGAGCTCCGTCTCTTCGACGCCGACGGGCGCGACATCGACGAGGGCGCGCAACGCAAGATCGAGCGGCTCCTTGCCGCGAGGACTACCGACGTGCGTTCGCCGGCGACATCGGCGACATCGTGTTCCCGCCGCGCTCGATCGAGTTCTACACCGCGGCGCTGCGGGACTCGGTGGACGCGGAACGCCTCGAGGAGCAGGGCTTCAAGGTCGTGCTCGACTACTCCTCGGGCGCGGCGTCGATCGTGATGCCGTCGCGTCCTCGCCAAGCTCGGCGCCGAGGTGCTCGCGGTCAACCCGTACGCCAGCACCGCGCGACGTCGCCGACCGACCACGTCGCCGCACCATGCCCGGATCGGCGAGCTCGTGCGGGCGTCCGGGCAGCCACCTCGGCTGCATCATCAGCCCCGACGGCGAGACGGTCGTGTTCGTCGACGACGAGGGCCACGTGCTGTCCCGCACCGAGGCGCTGCTCGCGCTCGTGCTCCTCGTGGCCGAGACCGTCGAAGGGCGCGCGCATCGCGCTGCCCGGTCACGATCACGCGCGCCGCGGAGGACGCTCGCGACGCGCACGGGGCGCGACGATCATCTGGTCGAAGGTCTCGGACGCGAGCCTGATGGAGGTCGCGTCCGACGAGAGGGTGGCCTTCGCCGGCTCGCACGACGGCGGGTACATCTGGCCCGACTTCCTCCCGGCCTACGACGGCACCGCGACGCTCGCGAAGCTGCTCGACCTGCTCGCGGCGACCGGGCGATCCCTCTCGTCGGTCGTGCAGGCGAGCTGCCGCGCGTGCACCTCGTGCACGAGCAGGTGCCGACGCCGTGGGAGCAGAAGGGCGCGGTCATGCGCGAGCTCGTCGAGCGCGAGGCAGGCGAGCGACCTCGTGCTCGTCGACGGGGTGAAGGTGCTGCGTGCCGACGGCTGGGTGCTCGTGCTGCCCGACCCCGAGCTGGCGGTGACCCACGTCTGGGCCGAGGCCGAGAGCGACCAGGCCGCCCGCCAGGTCGCCCAGGAGTACGCGCGGGCGATCCGCCAGGCGCTGCGCTGACTGCCTACGATCGCCTGGTCCCGGCGCGCCGTCGCGGCGCCCGGACGTCCGAGCGGACGAGGAGACACCGACGTGGAGCATCCGGACGGGCTGCGCTACAGCGCCGAGCACGAGTGGGTCGCGGTCGACGGAGATCGGGCGCAGGGTCGGCATCACGGACTTCGCCCAGGACGCGCTCGGTGACGTCGTCTACGTGCAGCTCCCCGAGGTCGGGGCCACGGTCGCGGCGCAACGGCGCCTGCGCCGAGGTCGAGTCGACGAAGTCGGTCTCGGACATCTACAGCCCGCTGTCGGGCACGGTCGTCGAGGTGAACGAGTCCCTCGGGGACACGCCCGAGCAGCTCAACTCGGACCCGTACGGGACCGGCTGGATCTTCGTGGTCCAGGTGAGCGACCCGGCCGAGCTCGACGCGCTCCTCGACGCCGCGGCATACCGCACCCTCATCGAGACGGCCTGAGCCCGCCGACCGGGGCGCTTCCCCGAGCATCGTTGCCGCTGTCGCGCGGCGTCAGTACCCTCGTGGGGTGCGGTGCCGACGTTGCGGACATGACAACGAAGACGGCGCCAACTACTGCTCCTCGTGCGGAGCGCCGCTGGACGTCGACGAGGACACGACCGCGGCGCTCGCGCTCATCGAGGACCGCCAGAGCCTGGCCGCCGAGCTCGGTGACGTCCTCGACGACCTGCCCGAAGGGCTCGGCCTCCTCGTCGTCCGCCGTGGCCCGAACGCCGGGAGCACCTTCGTGCTCGAGGACGCCGGAGACGAGCCTCGGGCGCCACCCCGACTCCGACGTCTTCCTCGACGACGTGACGGTGTCGCGCCGCCACGCCGTCGTACGGCGCGACGCAGCGACGGCTACCAGGTCGCGGACGCGGGCTCGCTCAACGGCACGTACGTCGACCACGAGCGCGTCGAGTCCGCCGCGCTGCACGACATGTCGGAGCTCCAGGTCGGCCGCTTCGTGCTCACGTTCGTCATCGGGGGCGCGTCCGGCACCCCGAGCTCGGCGTCGTGAGCGTCGAGGGCGACGGGCGGGCGGGCCCGACGTCTCGAGCGCGCCGGACCTCTCGAGCGGGCCGCACCTCTCGATCGGTGAGGTCCTCGAGCAGCTCCGCGGCGAGTTCCCGGACGTCACGATCTCGAAGATCCGCTTCCTCGAGAGCCAGGGCCTCATCGACCCCGAGCGGACGCCGTCGGGCTACCGGAAGTTCTCCGAGGACGACCTCGAGCGCCTGCGCTGGATCCTGGGCCAGCAGCGGGACCACTTCCTGCCGCTGCGGATCATCCGCGAGCGACTCGACGCGTTCGGGCCGACCGGCGCGCCCCCGTTCGACTCCGCCGCGTACGCGGGGCCGGAGATCGATGCCGGCGCGCCGCGCCTCCCGCTTCGAGGACGCGGTCGACGACGCCGACGACGACGCCGAGGAGCTCGGTGCGATCGCACCCGACGACACGCACCCGACCGGCGAGCTCTCGCGGGCCGAGCTCCTCGAGACGACCGGCATCACCGACAGTCCAGCTCGACGCCCTGGAGGACCACGGACTCGTGGTCCCGCTCGTCGGCGCGGGCGAGCGCGCGCTGTACGACGAGGAAGCGCTGACGATCGCGGGCATCGCGGCCGGCTTCCACGCGCGGGGCATCGAGGCCCGGCACCTCAAGATGTACGGGCATTTCGCCGACCGGGAAGGCGCGCTGTTCGGGCAGGTGCTGATGCCGTACCTCCGGCAGCGCAACCCGATGGCGCGCGAGCGACTCCACGAGGAGCTCGAGGACCTCGCCCGACTCGGCCGGCGGCTCCGCACCGAGATGCTGCGTCGCGCGCTGCGCGACGAGCTCGCCGAGTGAGCGGCCCACCCCGTCTCCAGACCCAGATCCTGCTCGACCGCACCGGGGTCGCCGACCGCGTGGACGCGCTCGCGGCGGAGATCGTCGCGCGAGCACCCCGACGGCGTGGTGCTCGTCGGCGTCCTCAAGGGTGCGCTGATCTTCACCGCCGACCTCGCACGTGCCGATCGGTCGGCTCGCACCCGACGTGCCGGTGCTCGTCGACTTCCTCGCGATCTCGCGGTACGCCCCCGACAGCGGGCGCGTGCGCATCCTCAAGGACCTCGACCTCGACATCGCCGGGCTCGACGTGGTGGTGGTCGAGGACCTCGTCGACACCGGGCTCACGCTCGCGTACCTGCTCGCCCAGCTCGAGGCACGCGGCCCGCGCCGCGTCGAGGTCTGCACGCTGCTGGACCGGGCCGACCGGCGCATCGTCCCGGTGGAGCCGCGCTTCGTCGGCCAGCGAGATCGAGGCCGACGCGTTCGTCCTCGGGTACGGGCTCCACGTCGGGGAGCGGTACCGGAACCTGCCGGTCGTCGTCGAAGCCGACCGGGCGACCTCGCGCGACGGACCCGGATGCGCTCCTGACGCCCTCTACGGGGCCGGCGCCGGCGTCCGGCAGCATCCGGGGGCCCCGCATCCGGGGCGGGGTCCGAAGAGCGCGATGCTATGGTGCGCGACGAGGTCGAAAGGCGGCGCCCGTGATCGAGATGTCGCTGGTGGGAGTCAGGGTCGAGGTCCCGACCAACCAGCCGATCGTCCTGCTCCGCGAGGAGACGGGCTCCCGCTATCTGCCGATCTTCATCGGGCCGCCGGAGGCCACGGCGATCGTCTACGCGCTCCAGGGCATGGAGACGCCGCGCCCGATGACCCACGACCTCTTCAAGTCCGTCCTCGACGAGCTCGGGTGCCGCCCTGCGCCAGGTCGTCATCACCGAGCTCCACGACGGCACCTTCTACGCCGAGATCGAGATCCTGCCGGGACGGCACCACCCAGCGGATCTCGTCCCGGCCCTCCGACGCCCTCGCCCTCGCGGCCCGGTACCCCGAGCCGGTGCCGATCTTCGCCGACGAGGCCGTCCTCGAGGAGGCAGGCGTGCTCTTCGACCAGGACGAGGAAGAGTCCCAGATCGAGGAGTTCCGGGAGTTCCTGAACCAGGTCCGCCCCGAGGACTTCGCCTCCGAGTAGGCCCCTCCTGGGACCACGGCCCTCGTGACCTCGAGCGCATCCGTTGACGGCGCGCGGCCCAGCCGGTACCGTCACATCGGCGTAACTACGTCGATGTGACTTCGCGTGCCCTCGGTCCGGTGGCGACCCGAGAGGGCGCCGGTGGCCGGAGTCACCTCCTGGGGACGCACCGCGGGGAAGAAGGGGCACATGGCGAAGCGACCGGTGATCCAGGGGACATTCGACGAGGCGGCTCGACTCGGCCGGTGGTCCCGAGGGTGCCGAGGTCGGGTTCGGCGGCAAGCAGACCTGCGAGATCGTCGGGATCACGTACCGGCAGCTCGACTACTGGGACCGCCGCGACCTCGTGAAGCCGTCGCTCGCAGACGCGCACGGCAGCGGTACGCAGCGGCGCTACTCCTACCGCGACCTCGTCCGCCTCCGCGTCGTGAAGAGCCTGCTCGACGCGGGCGTGAAGCTCGACAACGCGCGGCGCGCGATCGAGTACCTGCGCGCCGAGGAGGGTGCCGACTGGCAGACCGCGAGCATCGTGCTCGCCGGTCCGAACTCCATCCTCGCCCGCGACGGCGACGCGCTGATCGACCTCGTCAAGCGCGGCCAGGGCGTCCTCAACATCGTGCCGCTCGGCGCGGTGGTCGGGGAGGTCGACACCAAGATCCTCGAGCTCGAGCCGACGCGAGTCGGAACGAGCAGCGAGCACGACGCCCGCCACGGGGCGCCAGGTGGCCGAGGGGGGCTGACCGACGGGCGCGTCACTCCCGCACGAGGACGTCCGCTTCGCGCACAACTCGGAGCGGCAGTTCGCGAAGCTGCTCGACTTCTACGGCATCGTGTGGGAGTACGAGCCGCGGAGCTTCGTGCTCGAGCGGGACCGGGCCGGCAACCCCGTCCAGGCGTTCACCCCGGACTTCTACCTCCCGGCCTACGACCAGTACATCGAGATCACCACGCTCAACCAGAAGCTGGTCACGAAGAAGAACAAGAAGGCGCGCCGACTCCGCGAGCAGCACCCCGACGTCGAAATCAAGGTGCTGTACCAGCGCGACTACCTGCACCTCCTCGTGAAGTACGGCCTCGAGCCGCCGTCGCAGCTCGCAGCCGAGTTCGCGGCACCCGCCCGGCTCGACCTCCGACCCTCGAGCGGTCGCGCCCGACGACGCACCAGAGGCCGAGACGGCCTGACGCCGACCCCGTCGGTCGCGCGGGCGCCACCTAGGCTCCGCAGCCGATGACCGACACCCCGGGGTCAGGATCCGGACCCTCCGGCGGCCTGCGCCACAGCCCGCTCGACGCCGAGCACCGCGCGCTCGGCGCGCGCATGGTCGAGTTCGGCGGATGGGACATGCCGATCCAGTACACCGGCGTGCTGGAGGAGCACCGTGCGTGCCGAACCGGCGCGGTCGTGTTCGACGTCTCGCACCTCGGTTCGGTGCTCGTCACCGGTCCCGGCGCGTTCACGGCGCTGCAGTGGGCGTTCACCAACGACCTGCGCCGGATCCGACCCGGGCGCGCCCAGTACACGCACCTGCTCGACCCCGACGACGCGCACGTCGTCGACGACATCATCATCTGGTGGGCCGACGACGAGCAGTACCTCGTGATGCCCAACGCGTCGAACACCGACGACCTGGTCGCCGCGCTGGACGGAGGCGCCGCGAGCACGCGGACGGTCCGTTCGAGGCGACCGACGTCACGCCGACCCGGGCCGTCCTGGCGGCCCAGGGCCCCGAGGCGCGGGCGCTGCTCGCCGAGGTCCTCGCCGACGCCGCGGCCGTGCCCCGCTTCGGGGTCACGGCGGTCACGTACCCCGGGGGTGCCGACGGCTGGGCCGCGGGCACCGGCTACACGGGCGAGGACGGCGTCGAGCTCCATGTGCCCGCACTCGCCGCGTCGGACGTCTGGCACGCGGTGCTCAGCGCCGGGCTCACCCCTGCCGGCCTCGGTGCACGCGACACGTTGCGCCTCGAAGCCGGGCTCCCGCTGCACGGCCACGAGCTGGGGCCGGGGATCACCCCGCTCCAGGCCGGCCTCGGATGGGTCGTGCGCTTCGACAAGGGCGCGTTCCGGGGGAGCGAGCCGCTCCTGGCCGAGCAGGAGCACGGTGTCGCACGGCTGCTGCGTGGCCTCTCCGTCGACGGCCGCCAGATCCCGCGCGCCGGGTGCCCCGTGCTCGTCGACGGTGCAGCGGTGGGGGAGGTCACCAGCGGCAACTTCTCCCCGATGCTCGAGCACGGGATCGCGCTCGGCGTTCCTGCCCCCCGAGGTCGAGCTCGGCGCGGCGGTCACCGTCGACATCCGCGGCCGCGGGGTCGACGCGACCGTGGTGCAGACCCCCTTCGTCGAGAAGCACTGAGCGTCCGCGCCAACCTCTGGCGACTCTGCCACCAGCCCCACCTGCGCAAGACCCGCTGCGCCTGGGAGGTCACCGGCGAGCCCGGGTCCTGGGACCGCGCGCCGCCGGCCTCGGACACCGATCGGGATCCGCCGCGGTGAGGTGAGGCTGCACCAAGGCGGACCGAGGCGGACGACCGAGCACCGGGGGCGTGGCCGGTGACCGGTACGCTGTGTCCACAGCCGTCGACCCCAGGCGGGAGAGCTTCGGTGTGGCTCGCGAGGAGCGGCACCGGGGCGCCGAAGGAGCAACCACTCCCCGGAATCTCTCAGGCGCACGGACCGCCAGGGCGAGGCAACGCTGGAGAGCAGGTGCACGACTGACCCCCGGAGACGGTCTCCGAGGACCGGACGGGCGCCTCACCGAAGGGGAAAGCCGATCCACCGGCCGGACATCACCGGCACGGGGCGCGGCGAATCTCTCAGGTTCCGCGACAGCGGGGGAGTGCCAGGACCGCGAGCGCGGTCCGGAGTGCTGTCGCGCAAGGGAGCCCGAGTGAGCAACCCGCCCCGCAGGACCCTCTCCGACCTCGAGGAGCACGACCGCTTCGTCGCGCGCCACATCGGGCCCGACCCCGACGACGAGCAGGCGATGCTCGCGACGCTCGGGCATCTCGTCGCTCGACGAGCTCGTACGGACCGCGGTCCCCGCGTCGATCCGCGACCAGGCGCTCGAGCTGCCCGAACCGAAGGACGAGCGGGACGCGTTCGCAGCGCTCCGCGAGCTCGCCGAGCGGAACGAGATGCTGACGTCGCTGATCGGCCTCGGGTACTCCGACACGATCACGCCGCCGGTCATCCTCCGCAACGTGCTCGAGAGCCCCGCCTGGTACACGGCCTACACGCCGTACCAACCCGAGATCTCGCAGGGCCGGCTCGAGGCCCTCCTCAACTTCCAGACGATGGTGAGCGAACCTCACCGGGACCGAGCTCGCCGAACGCGTCGCTCCTCGACGAGGCCACCGCGGCCGCCGAGGCGATGACGCTCCTGCACCGCAGCAACCCCAAGGTTCGCGACCGGGGAGCGGACGGAGCTGGGACACCTTCTTCGTCGACGCCGACACCCACCCGCAGACGATCGCGGTCGTGCAGACGCGCGCCGAGCCACTCGGCCTCACCGTGCTGGTGGGCGACGCGGACGCGTCGCCCGAGGAGGGCGGCGTGCCGGGTACCGGCGTCTTCGGCGTGCTCCTGCAGGAACCCGGGAGCAGCGGCCGGGTCCGCGACCGTGCCGCCACGATCGAGCACCTGCATGCACAGGGCGCACTCGTCGCGGTGGCCGCCGACCTGCTGGCACTCGTCCTCATGACGCCACCGGGGGAGCAGGGCGCCGACGTCGTGGTCGGGTCGTCGCAGCGCTTCGGGGTCCCGCTCGGCTTCGGCGGCCCCCACGCGGCGTTCATGGCCACTCGTGACGAGTACAAGCGCAGCCTGCCGGGCCGGCTCGTCGGCGTCTCCGTGGACGCTGCGGGACGTCCCGCCCTGCGGCTCGCACTGCAGACCCGGGAGCAGCACATCCGCCGCGAGAAGGCCACCAGCAACATCTGCACCGCCCAGGTGCTCCTCGCGGTCATCGCCGGGCTCTACGCCACCTACCACGGGCCCGACGGGCTCCGAACGATCGCCCGACGCGTCCACCGGCTCGCAGCGATCCTCGCGGCCGGGCTCCGCACCGGGGGAGCGGAGATCGTCCACGACGCGTTCTTCGACACCGTGCAGGTGCACGTGCCGGGGAAGGCCGAGGAGATCGCGGCGAACGCCCGCGCCGGGGGCATCAACCTGCGGGTCCTCGACGGCGACACGCTGGGCATCGCGCTCGACGAGACCACCACCCGCGACACGGTCGAGGCGGTATGGCGGGCGTTCGGCCTCGACTCGGACGCGCTCGGAGTCGACGCGCTCGACGTGACGACCACGGACGCGATCCCGAACGAGGTCGACCGCACGACGGACTTCCTCACACACCCGGTGTTCCACCGCTACCGGTCCGAGACCGACATGCTCCGCTACCTGCGCCGGCTCGCGGACCGGGACCTCGCGCTCGACCGCACCATGATCCCGCTCGGGTCGTGCACGATGAAGCTCAACGCGACGACCGAGATGCTCCCGGTCACCTGGCCCGAGTTCGGGGGGATCCACCCGTTCGCACCGGTCGAACAGGCCGCCGGGTACCTCGAGCTGTTCACCCAGCTCGAGGAATGGCTGTGCGAGATCACCGGCTACGACGCGGTGTCCCTGCAGCCCAACGCCGGCTCCCAGGGGGAGCTCGCCGGCCTCCTCGCGATCCGGGCGTACCACCGGGAGCGCGGTGACGCCGACCGTGACGTGTGCCTGATCCCGGCGTCCGCCCACGGCACCAACGCAGCGAGCGCGGCGATGGCCGGCATGCGAGTGCTCGTCGTCCGCTGCGACGACGACGGCAACGTCGATCTCGACGACCTCAAGCAGAAGGCGAACGAGCATGCCGATCATCTCGCCGCACTGATGGTCACGTATCCGTCGACGCACGGGGTCTTCGAGGCCCAGGTCCGGGACGTGTGCGCGGTCGTGCACGAGCACGGCGGGCAGGTGTACCTCGACGGCGCGAACCTGAACGCGCTGGTCGGGCTCGCGAAGCCGGGCGCGTTCGGTGCCGACGTGTCGCACCTCAACCTGCACAAGACGTTCTGCATCCCGCACGGTGGTGGGGGACCGGGCGTCGGACCGGTCGCGGTGCGCGTCGCACCTCGCGCCATACCTCCCGAACCACCCGCTCCGTCCGGAAGCGGGACCTGCAACCGGGCGTGGGGCCGATCTCGGCCGCGCCGTGGGGCTCGGCCGGCATCCTCCCGATCTCGTGGGCCTACATCACGATGATGGGCCCGACGGCCTCCGGCGCGCGACCCAGGTCGCGATCCTCGGCGCCAACTACGTCGCGGCCCGCCTGCGCGAGCACTACCCGGTGCTCTACGCCGGGCCCGACGGACTGGTGGCCCACGAGTGCATCCTCGACCTGCGTCCGATCACCCAGGCGACGGGCGTCACCGCCGAAGACGTCGCGAAGCGACTGATCGATTTCGGCTTCCACGCGCCGACCATGTCGTTCCCCGTGGCCGGCACGCTCATGGTGGAGCCGACGGAGTCCGAGTCGCAGCGCGAGCTCGACCGGTTCTGCGACGCGATGATCGCGATCCGCGCGGAGATCGCCGCGCTGGAGTCGGGTGCCGACGTCGCGGACAGCCCGCTGCGCCACGCGCCGCACACCGCATCCGACGTGGCGGCTGACGACTGGACCCGCCCGTACCCGCGTGAGGTCGGCGCCTTTCCGGCGACCCACGACGCGCCGGGGGACAAGTACTGGCCGCCGGTCGGACGCATCGACAACGTGTACGGCGACCGCAACGTGATGTGCTCGTGTCCACCGATCGAGGAGTGGGGCGACGATGCTCCGGTCGACGGAGGTGGAGCGCGGTGAGCACGCCCCAGCCCGGGATCTTCGCCCTGGGGACACGCTCGCACTACCACCTGGAGTTCGACCTCGCGACGGCGGTGCCGGTCGATCAGCAGCTGCGCGCGCTCGCCGAGGCGGTCGGCGCGCTGCGCGAACCAGCGGTCACCGCCGGGGGATCGAATCTCGTCGTCGGGTTCGGTCCCGACCTGTGGCGCCGGCTCGCTCCCGACGGACGCCCCCGCAGCGCTCCATCCGTTCACCGCGATCGAGGGCGACGGACGACGCGCGCCTGCGACCCAGCACGACGCGTGGGTCTGGGTGCACGGCACCGGCCCGGACGTCCTGCTCGACAACGCACGCTCGGTCGTGGCGGCACTGGCGCCCGTGCTCACCCTCGCCGCGGAGCAGGCGTGCTTCGTGTACCACGACAGCCTCGACCTCACGGGCTTCATCGACGGCACCGAGAACCCGCCGATGCAGGAGGGCCCCGAGGTCGCGACGGTCCCGCCGGGGGAGCCGGGCGCGGGCGGTGCCTTCGTGCTCTCGATGCAGTGGGTCCACGATCTGGCAGGCGTTCGACGCGCTCCCGGTCCCCGAGCAGCAGGACGTCTTCGGCCGCACGAAGGCCGACTCCGTCGAGCTCGACGACAAGCCCGCGACCGCCCACATCAGCCGCGTGGTGATCGAGGAGCCCGGCCCCGACGGCGAGCCCGAGGAGCTCGAGATCTTCCGACGGAGCGCCCCGTGGGGCACGCGTGACCGAGCACGGCCTCTACTTCGTGGCCTTCTCGGCCGACCCGGCCCGCTTCGACAAGATGCTCGCCCGGATGTTCGGCACCTCCGGCGACGGCATCCACGACCACCTGACGGACTTCTCCAGCCCGATCAGCGGCTCGTACTACTTCGCCCCCAGCCTGGAGTCCCTGGCGTCCCTGGGGGAGTAGAGGTCGTCCATCGCCGCGGCAGTCAGCCCCGGCCCGTGATCTTGCCCATTCCCGTTGATGTCAAGGAGCCGAAGGCTACTTGACATAACGGGGCTTCTCGGCATACGGCGGGCTGCCGGAGGGGACGCCCGGGGCCGGGACTTTGGTCCCGTTCGCCGCCAGGACGCTCAAGCCCGAGCCACCAAGCCGCCGACCTAGTCCTTGGTGGGTTCGGAAGGCTCCGGCGGCCCGTCCGGAACACCGACGGCTGGGAGGTCCGGGCAATGGCGAAGCAGGCACGCAGGCACACGCGACGTGGAGCCGCCCGGCTGTCGAGCGCCCGGAACCTCCTGCTCGAACCCGGGCAGGCTCGACCCGGCACGCCTCCTCGCCGCCCTTGGCATCCTGGGGCGATGCTGCTGGCCGGGGGTCTCCTCGCCGGGATCGCCGGTGCGGTCCCGGACCAGGTCGGCGGCCCGACCACGACCACCCCGACGACTCCGCCCACGACTGCACCCACGACCGACGACGGCCGCACCCGTCACGACGGTGCCGCCGACCCCGCACGAGCTCGGCGCCGGCCACGAAGTCCGGCGCAGCCGCGCCGGCAATCGACCAAGGAAGCCACGCATCACCCCCATCATCGAATGCACGTTCGTCGACCCGACGACCAAGCGGACGAGCACGGTCTGGGGGTACCAGAACCTCGGACCGGCGACGTCGGTGCCCATCGGCGACCTGAACCACTTCGACAACCCGAAGGCGGCCCAGGGCGACCCCAACGGCGACGTGGGTCAGCCGACCGACTTCGAGGCCGGGCGGAACAAGAACGTCTTCGTGGTGACGGCAAAGGGCGAGAGCACCTGGACCCTCACCGGCAACGAGGAGACGTCGCCGCCCGAGAAGGCCGACGACCTGCACGACCAACCCGGTCCCGATCGTGAGCACGGGGCTCGGCGGGCTGGTCGCGCTGGCGGTCGTCACCGGCGTGATGAGCCTCGTGCTGTTCTGGCGCCTGCGAGCGCCCGCGGGCATGACCGGCCGCGGCGACCGCCCTGCCGGCGACCACGCCGTCGGCCACACCCCGAACCAGCGTCCGACGCGCGGCCCGAGTCCACGACGCCCGGTCCACGCGGGTCCGGGTGGCACGCCGTGGACGCTCCCGTTCCTCGCCGGGCTCGTCGCGATCCTCTACGGCGCGCTCGGCGTGCAGGACGCGAGCTCGATCATCGTCGGCTCGCTGGTCATCGTGTTCCTCATCTTCCTCGCGCGCCACATGGCCTTCGCGGCGTCGGCGCTCTCCGCGGCGCCCGGCGACATGCGCACGCTCACCGGCTTCGACTTCGGGTACCGGCCGTTCGTCACCGTGCTCGTCCCTGCCGCAACGAGGAGCTCGTGATCGAGGGGCTCGTCACCACGCTGCTCGCGTTCGACTACCCCGCCGAGCGTCACGAGATCATCATCATCGACGACGGCTCGGACGACCGGACCGGCGAGATCATCGACGAACTCGCACGCGATCACCCCCACCTGCAGTGCCTGCACCGGCCGCCGGACGCCGGTGGAGGCAAGAGCGGCGCACTGAACGAAGCCCTCGAGATGTCGCACGGTGAGGTGATGGTCGTGTTCGACGCGGACCACAAGCCCCGCGCCGATGTGCTCAAGCGGCTGGTCCGTCACTTCGCCGACCCGAACGTCGGTGCGGTCCAGGGTCGCTGCGTCGTGCGCAACTCGAACGAGACGCAGCTCGCACGCACCATCGCGGTCGACTACTACTCCGGATACCTCGTCAACGAGTACGGCCGCCAGTCGCTGTACCAGCTCCCGGCCTACGGCGGCTCGAACTGCGCGGTCCGTGCGAGCTGGCTGCGCGCGTTCGGCGGCTGGAACGAGGACACGGTCACCGAGGACACCGACCTCACCATGCGCCTCGTCATGGTCGGGCAGTTCGTGCGCTACGACGTCACCGCCATCGACACCGAGGAGAGCGTCCCGACGTTCCAGCGGTTCTGGCGCCAGCGCTATCGCTGGGCACGCGGGCACCAGGCTGCGTGGCGCGAGTTCCGCGTGCCCACACTGCACACGCCGGCACTCAGCTTCTGGGGCGGGTCGAGACGATGATGTTCCTGCTCGTGTACCACGTCCCCGTGCTGTGCGGCCTCGGACTGGTCATGGTGGCGCTGCGTGCCGCGGGAATCCTCGACTGGGGACAGGGCATGGACCTCACCCCGATCGCGACGCTCCTGTTCCTCGGACCGCTCCTCGAGCTCGCCGGCGGGCTGCTCGTGAGCCGCGCGCCGCGGAACGCCGCGCTGGGCGTCCTCCTCTTCCTCCCGATGTTCGTGCTGTTCACCATCGTCTGCAGCAAGGCCTGGCTCGACGGAATCGTCGGGCGTCCCTACACATGGGTGAAGACGGAGCGCAGTGGCCACGGGCAGAGTCCGCTCCCGAGCAGGCCCGAGTGCCCCGGTACGGAGCCGACGGGGGATCCGTGGCATGAGCCGCCACGTCGCCGGCGTGCTGACGCGCCTCGTCCTCACGTTCGGGGTGACGATCGCGACTCTTCGAGGTCCTCCTCGACCCGTGGCGGGATCGGGAGGCCGACCTCGTCGCGGGCGCGCTGGGGGGCCTGGGCGCGAGCGGTGCGAGCCAGGCATTCGGGAACCGCATCCTCGTGATCCCCGACGCGGCGACGCCGTTCTTGGCGACGATCAGCCCGTCGTGCTCCGGCCTCGCAGCGATCCTCGCGTTCGGCGCGATCGCGGTGTTCCTCGTCCGGGGTGAGCCCGGGCGCCGGGTCCTCGCGTTCCTCGCCGCGGCGGGGCTGATCATGGTGTGCAACCTGCTGCGGATCGGACTGTCGATCTGGGTCGGCATCCGGACCGACGTCAACGGCCTCACGTTCTTCCACGACTGGGTCGGGACGGCGTTCGGACTGATCTACGTGCTCGGGGGGCTTCACGGTGTTCCTGTGGGTCCTGCTCCCCAGCCCGAAGCGGCTCCTGCGGGAGTACGAGGCCGAACGCACCAAGGTGGCGCTCGCGTCCGGCGGCCAGCAGACGATCGGGCAAGGAGCGAGTGAACAGGGAGTGAGCTCATGAGTGACGACGTACGTCTCGGACTGGTGCTCGGCGGTGCCGTGCTCGTGCTCGGCGCGCTGCTGTGGCGGTACCTGCACCGACGCAGCCGGATGCACGCGCTGCTCCGTCAGATGGAGGACGCCGATCCGCAGGAGCGCGGCGCGCGGCCGGGATCTCGCTCGTCGACCTCGGGTTCTCCCGCGCCTCGCGACCGGTGCTCGCCCACGTCGCGACGGAACCGGACGACCGGGTGAAGCTCGCGGTCGCGCTCGCGGTCGGGACGCCGCCAGTGGGAGCCGAGCAACACGCAGCGGGTCCGGCAGGTGCGGGAGTGGGCTGCGCTCGAGCTGGAGCGTCAGGGTCAGCCGATGACGGCGTTCGGGCCAGCCATCACCCGCCTCGCCGACATGGGCGGTCCCCGCCCGCCCGATGACCGGGCTGCCGGGCCCGCGACCGCGACCGGCGCGCCCGTCACGACACCCGACCCGCAGGAGACCGATCTCCTGGAATCCACAAGGCGCCGGCGCCCCGTGACCCGCGTACCCGTGACCCGTGTCCCCGTGACCCGCGTCCTCGTGACCGGTGCGGGCGGTGCCGCAGGCGTCTCGGTGATCCGCGCACTGACGCGTGCCGGGCACGTCGTGATCGCCGCGGACCCCGATCCGCTGGCGGCCGGGACTCGCCCTCGCCGACGAGTCCCAGCTCCTCCCCTACGCCGACGACGAGCGGTTCGTGCCCGGCCGTCGTGGACGCGGTCGAACACCACCAGGTCGGCGGCGGTCATCACGACGGTCGCCGAGGAGATGGCGCCCCTCGGGATCGCCCGCGAACGGCTCGCCGGTGCGGGGCGCCGCGTTCTGGTGCTCCCCCGCCGCGGCGGTGAACCGCTGCATCGACAAGTGGCGGTTCGCTGCGTGCGGTCGAGCAGGCCGGACTCCCGGCACCGCGCACGGTGCTGCACGGGATCGACCGGCGGGGACTCGGGGCTGGACGCGCTTCCCGGCCCGTGGGTGGTCAAGCCCCGCTTCGGCCGCGGCTCACGCGACGTGTACCTCGCCGACGAGGCCGACGACCTCGCCTGGGCGGTGCGCCGGACACCCGATGCCATCGTGCAGACGCGGTGCCGGGGTCGTGAGTTCACGGCCGACGCCCTCATCGACCGTGACGGCACCGTCGCGGGTGTCGTCCCCCGGTGGCGGCTCGAGACCAAGGCGGGCATCAGCACCAAGGGCACGACCTTCTCCGACCCCCGTATCGACCACCTGGTGGAGGACACCGTCGCCGCACTCGGCCTCGAGGGCGCGATCAATCTCCAGGGCTTCGTCGACGACGAGGCGGTCACCAGGCGACGACCGGGACGGAGCAAGCCAGGGAGCAGTCCAGCTCGTGGAGGTGAACCCGCGGTTCTCCGGCGGGCTCGCGCTGTCGCTCGCGGCGGGCGCCGACCTCGTCGGCGAGTTCCTCCGCGGCACCCTCGGCCTGCCCATTCGCCCCGATCACTGCCGTCACGAGGACGGCGTGACGATGACCCGGTCACTACGAGGAGATCTTCGTCCGGGATCGCCGGAACGAGGCACGCCATGAGGCTCCTCGTCCCGTTCGGGACCCGACCGGAGATCATCAAGCTCGCGCCCGTCGTCGACGCGCTCACCGCCTCGGGCGACGAGGTGTCGCGGTCGCGACCGGGCAGCACGACGATCCGCTCCTCGCCGATGCGTTCTTCGCCGACTTGGCCCTCACGCCCGACCGGTCGCCACGTGCTCCCTCCCGAGGAGTCGGCACGTGCCGGTCATGCTCCTCACGCACGCGTACGACGATGTCGCGTCGTAGGTCGCCCGACGCGGTCGTCGTGCTCGGCGACACCAACACGGTGCCGGCCTACGCACTGGCTGCTCGGCGCTTCGGGGTCCCGGTCGTGCACCTGGAGGCCGGGCTCCGTTCGTGCAACTCACGATCGCTCGAAGAGGTGAACCGCCGGGTCGCCGCAGCGACCGCGTCGCTGCACCTCGCCCCGACCGAGCTCGCGTCCCGCTTTCTCGCCGAGGAAGGGGTACCCGAGGAGCGTCGGCCGGTCGTCGGGAACCCGATCACCGACGTGCTGCTCGCCTCGCGCCGCCCCGCGTGCCGATCGACGCGCGTGCGGTGCACTCGTCACCGCGCACCGGGCCACCAACGTGGACGATCCCGAGCGGCTCGCTCGCCTCGTACGGATCGTCCAGGGACTGGCGGACACGGTGGGCGAGGTCCGCTTCCCGGTCCATCCGCGGACCGAGGCCCGACTGGACGCGTCGGGCGCACTCGCCGTCCTCGACGCGACGCCGGGCGTGCTGCTCGAGTCACCGCTCCGCTACCCGACGATGCTCGACGCCCTGGCCCACGCCCGGGTGGTCGTGACGGACTCGGGCGGGCTCCAGGAAGAGGCGTCGTGGTTCGGCGTCCCCGTCGTGGTCCTGCGCACCAGCACCCCCCGCTGGGAGGGTGTGATCGACGGCACCGCCCGCCTGGTCGGACTGGACGTCGTGGAGGCGCTCGCCGCGGCCGGTCGGGCTCACCCGCCCGGACGCGCTGGCGCACGCGGCGTCGCTCCCCTGCCCGTACGGCGACGGGCAGGTCAGCCCGCGGGTGGTCGCCGCCGTGCACGCGGCCGAGGCCGAAGGCCTGCTGCGCCTCGACGAGCCGGTCCTCGGAGTCAGCGCTCCCGGTCGACGACCTCCTCGACGACCTCCTCACCGACGAGCGGAAGGCCACGACATGGTGAACGTGCTGCGGCAGCCGGCGTTCGGGACGACCTTGACCGCCGGCCGATCCACGCCGACCGAGCTCCGCGCCGTCTGCTTCGACCTCGACGACACGCTGTACCCGCAGGCCTCCTGGCTTGCCGGCGCGTGGGATGCGGTCGCCGAGCGCGGCGGCGCGGGAAGCGATGGTCTAGCGGCCCCGCGATCGACGGACCGACTCGTCGCCGAGCTCGAGGCCATCGCCGCGTTCGGCACCGACGGCGGCCAGATCATCGACCGTGCCCTGTACCGCCTCGGCGCGTCCCACCTTCCGGTCGAACCGCTGGTCGCAGCGTTCCGCGCCCACGCTCCCGAGCGGCTCGAGCCGTTCGCCGGCGTCGCGGTCGCACTCGACGCGCTCGGCGGCCCGGGTGCCGCTCGGTCTCGTCTCCGACGGCGACCCCGCGATCCAGGCCGCCAAGCTCGAGGCCCTCGGCCTCGAGCCCCCACGTTCTCGGTGATCGTGTGGAGCGACGACCACGGCCGCGAGCACCGCAAGCCCGATCCTCTCCCCTTCCAGATCGCGGCGTTCGGGCTCGACGTCGACCCGGAGACCGTCGTCTACGTCGGCGACCGTCCTGCCAAGGACGTCGCCGGTGCTGCGGGCGCCGGGATGCGCTCGATGCGCGTGCGTACCGGTGAGTGGGTCGACGCGCCCGACGACGACCGTGCGCTCGGATCGTTCGCCACGGTCTCGACGCCATCGAGGCGCTGCACCGGCTGCTCGATGACACGGTCTGCCGCGCCTGCTCCATCGCTGAGCGGCCGGCGACGTCCGCGCCGGAGGACTCACTCCTGCGGTGCCGCGCCGTCCCGGTGCATGACGATCGCCCGTGCCGTGAACCCGTGCGCCTCGAAGAAGTTCTTCGCCGCGCGATGACCGGGCAAGCGCGCGGGCGTCGATCCCCGAGCACCCGGCGTCGATGCAGACCGCTCCGAGCGCGCCGACCATCGCCTCACCGACGCCCACCGAGCGCGCCTCGGTCTCGACGAACAGCTCGTGGATGACCCCGAGGCGATCCCCGGTGCGCAGCGTCTCGATCTCCAGGACGCCGTAGCCGACGACCACGTCGTCGATCGTCCCGACGACGGCCGACCAGCCCGGGTCGCAGCCAGCCGCGACGAACACGGCCTCGAGCGGCTCCCCGTCGGCCTCACGCGCGGCCCACAGCTCCCCACCTCGGAGCTGCCGTGAGCTCCGACTCGCAGCGACTGTGCGAGCTCGGCGACGCGAGCCGCGTCGTCCGCGGTCGCCAGGCGACAGCGCTCCACGGAGTCGGGACCTAGCCGGTCTGGTCGAGCTGTTCGATCTTGCCGAGGATCGTCGCCCGACCCCGGTGGGCCTGCTCGTACGGCCCGGATGGCATCGAGCGCACCGGCGGAGAGCCCGTCGAGCCGGTCGACCACCTGCGAGGCCGAGAGCTCGTCGTAGTCGGGGATGGCGAGCCCCGGGACCGGCCACGTCGTCGGCGACGGGCCGGGCCTGCGGGGCCGGCGGAGCGCCGGGCTGCGGTGCCCTCGGGGCGTGGCGGGAGCCGACGCCGGGCGTGCGGTCGACGGCGTGGCGGACGCCGCGCCGTGGGAGCGCGGTCGCGGCGTGCGTCGTGCCCGCGGGTGACTCGCCGCGGGCGCCGAGTGCCTCGAGCGCGCCCTCCGCGGTCTCGCGGAACTTGCCGAGCCCGTCGGACACGAGCCGGAGGACCTGCGGTGCCGCCGCTGCGGCGCTGCTGGCGGCCGCGGTCGCCGCCGCGGATGCCGACGAACCGGGGCTCACGGTGTCCTGGCCGACGTTCTTCGGCCTGCCCGAGCTGCTCGCCGACCGAGCGCTTGCGCTGGTCGAACTCGGCGCGGCCCCGCGCCACGAACACCTTGAGGAAGGACGGCGCGGTGTCGCGCAGGTAGAGCGCGAAGCCGAGCGGGCCGTAGACGAGGATCTCCTTCGCGCGCTCCACCGTGTCGTTGTCGTCCGCCACACCTGCTCCTGTCGGTCCGGTCCGAGGAAGGACGAGTCTACGAGGCGTCGGGCGTCTCGACGCCCTCGCCCCGCCGGCGCACCGTGCCCACCACGGCCGTCGCCACGAGGCCCAGGCCACAGAGCAGCACCACCCAGTCCCCGAAGCGCACGTACGGCGTCTCGCCGGTCGTGGTCTCGATCGTCCCGCTCGTGACCTTGTTGACGAAGAGGTCGCTGGTGTCGCGCACGTTCCCCATCGGGTCGATCACTCCCGGTGATCCCCGAGATCGAGGCATGGAGCACGGGCCGGGCCGTCTCGGCGGCGCGCATCTGGCTCAGGGCGAGGTGCTGGGCCGCGAGCGCCGATCGCCGGTACGACCGGTTGTTGGTGGACACGACGATCGCCTCGGCGCCGTCCCGCACGAAGTCGCGCACCAGCGGTGAGAACGCGGACTCGAAGCAGATCACCGAGCCGAACGGATGCCCGCCGGCCCGGAACATGACGCTGCCGATCACCCGCCTCGTAGTCGTACGGGATCTGCTCGAGCTCGCCGATGAACGACGAGCTGGTCCCGCAGCGGCACGTACTCGCCGAACGGGACGAGGTGCTGCTTCGCGTACACGCCCTGGAGCTCGCCGTCGGGTCCGTACGCGACGTTCGCGTTGTACAGACCTCCGTCCTTGCGTCGGGACGCGGGCGTTCGCGAGGACGACCGCGTCGTGATTCGCGCGCGATCCTGGACCAGTGCATCGCGTACGTCGGGATTGGTCGTCGGGTCGCGCTCGAGCGACGATTCCGGGAACACGATCAGGTCGTACTTCCCCTCGAGCCGGTCCGCGAGCGCGAGATGCCGCCGGAAGAGGTAGTCGGACGAGATCTCTTCGGGCGTCAGGGTCCGGTTCTGGTCGTTGCCCTGGAGCAGCGCGAACCTGATCCTGCCGGTCGACTGCCGGCTCGTACCGCGCGACCGACGCGAGGCCGACGAAGAGCACCAGGACGACGATCCCGATCGCGGCGCGGCGTCGCCGCCCGCCCGGCGCGCGCGCCTCCAGTCGACCAACAGGTCGAGGACGAGCGCGTTGCACGCGACGACCACGAAGGAGACGAGCGCGACGCCACCGAGCGAGGCGAGCGCACGGGCCCACGACGAGTCGTGCAGCGCCACGCCGAGCTCACCCCACGGCAGTCCGCCGATGCGGGAACCGGGCGCGCAGCGCTTCGAGCACGACCCAGACGGCGGCGACGAGCCAGGGCGAGCGCAACCCGCGTCGGTCGAAGAGGGCGACGAGCGCCCCGGTGGCCGCGAAGTACGCGGCGTCACCGAGGACGAGCGGCGCGATCGCGACGGCTCCGAAGTATCGGGACCATCGCGAGCACGAGCGCCGAAGAACACGAGGCCCGCGACCAGGCCCGTGAGCGCGGCACGCCCGACGGACGCGCCGCGCCACGTCCAGAGCAGCGGGACGAGCGCGACGAGGGCGAGCGGGCCGAGGTCCAGGGTCGGGAACGCCGCCGCGAGCAGCAGGCCCGACAGGACCGCCAGCCCCAGCGCGCCCCAGACGTTGGCAACGGACGCGCCGATGTCACCGGCGTCGGTGGACGGCGCCCTCAGGCGCAGTCGCGGCAGAGCATCCGCTCCTCGTCGGCGAGCTGGCTGCGCGGGAGGAGCAGGAAGCATGACGAGCAGTGGAACTCGGAGGCACGTCGCGGGACGATCCGGCTCGGACCGTCGCCCAGCTCCGCGCTCTCGGGTTCCTCCTCCTCGAGCTCCTCCTCGTCGTCCTCCATCTTGGCGCTGGCCGTCTTCTCCTGCAGGAGCGCGTCGAGGGGGGTCTCCACGTCGTCGGGGTGGAGCTCTTCGTCGAGGTCGACGACCTCGTCTTCGTCGTCGTCATCGGAGCGCTTCGTGCGGGCAGTCTCGGCGGTCGCGTCGGCCGCCGGCGCCGCTGTCGGGTCCACCAGCACCTCGGTGATCGTCTCGTCGATCTCGAGGCCTCGTCGTCGAGACCGTCGTCGAGGTCGTCGTCGGCGGCGAGGTCGTCATCGGCGGCGAGGTCGTCGGGCGCCAGTTCCTCGTCGTCGAGGTCCACGTCGCTCGCCTGCTCGTCCTGGAATGTGTCGTCGGTCATGCACGCTCCCGCGGCCTACTGCCGCATCAGGGGCCGGAGCATAATCCCGACCCCCCGGCGCGCACGGCAACCGCGCGGGATCTCGGAACATTCCCGCTCGGTCCGCGGGCGACCCCTCCGAGAGGGGCCCAGCGGGTCCGACCCGCTCCGGAGGTGGCGAAGGGGCCCAGGAGACCGTTGGGGCCACCGAACGAGCACTGTTTGGCCCGGCCTGCCGGGCAGGCGGGTTATTCCAGCGGGTTCGGCGTTCTCTACTTGGTCTCCTGGGCCCCGGCCACCCGACGGTGGTGTCCGGCGTGCGCCGTCCCGTGCCGCAGGGAAGCCCCCAGTACGCCCGACGCCGAGCCTCGTGTCAAGCCGGATCGCGATGGCGTGACCTGCGACGACGCGCGTCGTCGCAGGTCAGGGCCCTGCGACTTTCTTCGACGGTGCCGACGCCAGGCGCCGGGCCTCCGCGGCGCGCTCGGCGGTCAGCCGCTCGAGGTCGTGGTCCTCGTGGTCGACGTAGCGCATCGCGGCGGCGATCGCGCGGTGGCCGGCCTGGTCCGCGATCTGGCGGTGCATCTCCTGCCCGATCACCCGGTACGCCGGGGTGACCCTGGGGCGAGGTGCGCAGCTCCAGGAGGTGCATGGCTTCGCGCGCGTTCATCTGCATCACGAACCGGATCCGGTACGCGAGCGACACCGCGTAGGGAGCCTCGACGGGGAACTCCATCGTCAGCTCGTCGTGGAGCGAGGCCGAGCGTGCCATCGCGTCGTCGAAGACGGCGGTGAGGCCCGCGTCGGTCGATGGCCGCGGGACGTTCGTAGCCATGGCGTGGCGAGAGCGTCTGCCACTCGATCGTGAGCATGCGGTGCCGCTGCAGGTCGCGGAACGCGCCGTAGTCACAGAGCACGTCGAACCGGTACCCGGTGCGTTCGAAGGCGCGACCGGGCTTGTGCCGACGGTTGACGCGCTCCCCCACGTACGCGCGCAGCAGCGCGACACGCTCGTCGGTGCCGAGCGTGCGCACGCGCTTCAGGAGCTGGTCGTCGGGGAGGTCGAGGTACGGGTAGCAGATCGGCCGCGAGCACCTTGTCCTCGCCCTCGGGATCGAAGTCCGTGAGCGTGACCGCAGGGCGGTCCTGGGGCACCTCGTCGGTGAACACCCGCGGCGGCAACGGCCTCGGTCCGGGCACGGGTGTCCTCGAAGTACTCGCTCCACGCGAGTCCGCGGTCGGGACGGTCGACGCGCGTGAGGAACGACGGGATCACCTTGCGGAGCTCCTCGAGCATCAAGCCCGCGTAGCTGCGCGCCTCCGGGAGGGGATGCGCGCGCATGCGCAGCAGGAGCTGCTCGTAGCCCTGGCCGGTGCCGTAGATCCCGACGTTCGAGAGCGTGGCCGCGGGAAGGATCCCCCGTGCCGCATCGCAGGCCTTCGCCTTGATCGTCTGCTTGTAGACGAAGTCGGAGTCGTCGGCCTGCTTCGGGTACTGCTCGCGCGCCCAGTCGGTCAAACGCGGGAGGCAGGACGCGTACGCGTCGAAGAGCGCGTCGAGGTCACCCACGTAGCGCGCACCGAGGCGCGACTGCAGGATCGTCGGCGGCCGCAGGAACCGGTAGAGCCCACCGAGGCGCGAGTCGTACGGGATGTAGCGGGTCGACTGCTCGAGATAGGCCATCAGCCGGCCCCACTCGAGCACCTTCGTGAGCAGGTTCGACGACTGCTCACACGCCAGGTGCACGCCACCGAGCTGCGCGACAGAGTCATCGCCGTACTCGAAGAACACGCGGTCGTAGAGCTCCTCCGCCCGCTTCAGGCCGATCGTCGCGTCGACCGTGAGGTCGCCCGTGAGGTCGAGGTCGGCGACGAACTCGTCGAGGAACAGCCGCCGCAGGCTCTTCGAGCTGCGCGAGTAGCGCAGCGAAGAGCGCGCCCTTCACGACCTCGGGCAGGTTCACGAGCGCGAAGACGGGCCCGTCGAGGTTCGTGAAGTAGGGCCGGAGCGTCGCCTCCTCCTGGGGGGTGAAGCGCTCGGCGACGTAGTGCATGGCTCGGTCCCTGCTCACGGACGGAAGGTCGATGGTACCGATGCCCTCCGGGGGGTCCGGGGACCCGGGTCCGGCCCGGGCCCTCAGACCAGCAGGCGCAGGGCACCGGGGTCGACCCGGACAGCCCAGGTGGACGCTGCGGGCAGCGGGACCCCGTCGAGCTCGGCCCGGACGGGCGGCTCGAGCCGGATCTCGACTGCCCGGCCGCTCGCCGTCCGGATCCGCGGATGCGGCAGATGAGTCGCCGCCCGCCAGCCGGGCGCGGATCGCGCGCCGCTCCCCCGCCGCGAGGGCGTAGACCTGCACTTCGAGCCGGCCGTCGCCAGGATGTCCCCGGGGGACGACGTCGTACCCGGCGAGGTACTGGCCGTTCGCGACGACCACCGTCGTGGCAGGACCGTCGTGGAGGGGAGTTCCGTCGACCGCGACCGTGCACGCCACGGGGCGCGTCCACCGGCGGAGCCGGTCCGGCCGGGTACCCACCGTCAGCAGGTTCACCCCGAGCCGGTCGTCGCGCCCGCCGTCCCCGACCACGAGCAGGTCCACGGTGACCTCCCACGAACCGGTCGATCGCGCGGTGAGCCCGATCGCGCGCGGGAAGTCGCACCCGTCGTCGGGGACAAAGCGCACCAGCTGCCCACGATGCTCCCCCGCCAGCGACGCGAGCTCGCCGTCGCCACCTGCGCCCGACACCTCGGCGTCTCCGGTCGCAGGGACACCCCACGAATCTCCGGGCCGCATCAGCCTGTCACCACGCTCGCGGCCACCACGACCCCTCGGTGACACGCATCCGCGGCGGCATGCGCGGTCGCGCGCGTCTCGGGATCGGGGGCCACCTCCGCGAGCTGCCGGAGCAGGTCGATGCACTGCTTGATGTGGCGTACGAAGTCCCCCCCGGTGAGCTCGTCGTCGTCGAGGACCCGCCCCAGGTCGTCACCGGACGCCCACTCGTACGCGTACGGCGTGAAGCCGGGATCGGGCATGCGGGTCTCGGGGAGGCCCGCCTCGGCCTCGTCGGCCGCGAGGGCCCGGCGGAGCCGTTCGATCCGCCGCGATCGCTGGGCGATCTTCGACGTCGGCCAGCGAGCCGGCGGCACCGGAGGTGCACCGTCCGCGCCGCGTCGCTCGTAGGTGAAGCACGAGACGAGCGCGGCCGTCTCGGGGACGTCGAGCCGGTCGAACAGCCCTTCGCGCACCGACTCCGCGAGCAGCAGGTCCGTCTCGGTGTACAGCCGCGCGAGGATGCGGCCGGCGTCGGTGAGGGCCCACCCGTCGAGGTAGCCCCAGCTCTCGAGGATCCGACGCACGCGGTCGAGCTGGCGGGCGAGGCTGTCGGTGCGACCGCGCACCCGCTGCTCCACGCGGGCGCGCTCGCGCTCGAGTCGCACGACGATCCCGGAGGCACGCACGCGCTCGTCCCGCTTCGGATCCTGATCGACGGGATGCGCGGCGAGCTCGGCCTCGAGCGCGTCGATCCGACTGCTCGAGCTGCGGGCCCGCGGCGGGCGACGGACCTTCACCCCGCGGAGCGCCTCGAGCACGGTGCGCTGGAAGACCCGGTTGCGCGGCGCGTACGGATGCGGGAGCTCGACGCGCCCGACCGCCGCAGGTGGCGCGTCGAAGTCGTCGGGGCCGAGCCGGACGAGGTGGCGCGACGGGACGAGTCCGAGGATCCGGACCGACCCACGCCGGGCCTCCTGCGCGAGGACGACGAGCTTGCCGTTGCGCCCGCCGACCCAGAGCACGTCGCCGGGGACCAGCGCCTCCATGGCCTTGGCGATGCGGCGCCCCGTCCCTGCGCCCCTCCGCTCGGCGCCGAGCGCGTCGAGCAGCGCCCGGTACTCCTCGACATCCCCGAAGTCGCTGCGCGCCAGCGTCCGCTGCTCCTCGAGCTGCGCGCTGGTGCGGGCGAGCTGGCGTTCCAGGGCCACGACGTCGCGGTCGGCGTGGAACTGGGCGAAGGACAGGTTCAACAGGTGGTGGGCCTGCTCCGCCGAGTACCGCGCGACGAGGTTGACGGTCATGTTGTACGTCGGGCGGAACGAGGAACGCAGGGCATCGGTCCGCCGGGACGCCAGCCCGGCGACCTGCTCGAACGGCACCCAGGGGCTCCAGAGGACGACCGCGTACCCGACCGCGTCGATCCCGCGCCGCCCGGCCCGCCCGGTGAGCTGGGTGTACTCACCGGGCGTCAGGAACTCGTGGCGCTCCCCGGTGAACTTCGTGAGCTTCTCGATGACGACCGAGCGGGCGGGCATGTTGATCCCGAGCGCGAGCGTCTCGGTCGCGAAGACCACCTTCACGAGGCCGGCCGCGAACGCCTCCTCGACCGCCTCCTTCATCGGCGGGACCATCCCGGCGTGGTGGGCCGCGAGCCCGGCCTCGAGCCCGGCGAGCCAGCGGTCGTAGCCGAGGACGACGAGGTCGTCGTGCTGCAGGCCCGAGACGTGGTCCTCCGCGATTCGCCGGATCTCGGTCTGTTCCTCCCGGTCGGTCAGCCGCACGCCCCGCCGCGAGGCACTGCTCGACGGACTGGTCACACCCCTTGCGACTGAACACGAAGACGATCGCCGGGAGGAGGTCCTCGCTGGCGAGCAGCTCGACCACCTCGACCCTCCCGGGCGTGCGGAGCCTGCGACTCGCCTGCGGCGCACCCTTCGGGTCCTCGCCCGACCCGGCGGTCGATGCGCGCCGCCTCGGGGTTCGGCCGGAGGTCGTCGCCGGCACCGACGAAGGTGGGGAGCAGGTGCAGCCGGTCGGCGTCGCGCTCCCCCACCAGGTAGCGGTGGTGCAGCTCGACCGGCCGGCGCTCCTCGATGACCGGCGTGGTCGCGCCGCGCACGGTCTCGATCCACGCCGCGAACTCCTCGGCGTTCGACACGGTCGCCGACAGACACACCAGGTCGATCTCCGGCGGGAGGTGCACGATGACCTCCTCCCAGACCGCACCGCGGTAGCGGTCCTGGAGGTAGTGCACCTCGTCGAGCACGACGGAGTCGAGCCCTTCCAGCGCCGGCGACGCCGCGTAGATCATGTTCCGGAGCACCTCGGTCGTCATGACCACGATCGGCGCGTCACCGTTCACCGAGTTGTCGCCCGTGAGCAGACCGACCTTGTCGCGCCCGTGGACCCGGGCGAGGTCACCGAACTTCTGGTTCGAGAGCGCCTTCAGCGGCGTCGTGTAGAAGGCCTTCCCGCCGCGTTCGAGCGCCCGAGCGATCGGCATACTCCGCCACGATCGTCTTGCCCGAACCGGTCGGCGCGGCGACGAGCACCGAGCGACCTCCGTCGAGCGCGTCGAGCGCACGACGCTGGAAGTCGTCGAGCGGGAATCCGAGGCTCGCCTCGAAGGCGGCGCGGGTCTTCGTCGCGCCGCTCGTGCCCGGCGTCCGGTCACCCGGCATGTGGGTCGCCGACGTCAGGGGGCCGGAGCCTCGGTGACCGGGGTCGTCGGGACCGTGGTGTCCGTCGGGAGACGTGCCGTCGGTCGGCACGGTCGTCTCGGTCGGCAGGCTGGTGGCGGTGGGGAGCGTGACGGTCGGCGTGGACGGCACCGAGTCCGATCCGTCATCGGGCGCGAAGAGCCACAGCAGGATCCCCGTGACGAGCACGATCCCCGCCACCGCGAGGACCGCGACCAGGACTTCGTGTCGGTCACGCTTCGGTTGGTAGGTGTCGCGCCGGCGGGCGGGCGTCATCGCTTGAGGATCCTCCCGATCACGATGCTGCCCTCGTAGAAGAGGTACATCGGGACGGCCATGAAGAACAGAGAGTAGGGGTCCTGGCTCGGCGTGATCACGGCCGCGAACACGAAGATGAGGACGATCGCCCACCGTCGGAAGTTGCGGAGCTGCTGGGTGTTGATGACCCGGGCGATCAGCAGGAACACCAGGATCACCGGGAACTCGAACGCCAGGCCGAAGGCGAGGAGCATCGAGCGCGACCAGACCGATGTACTTGTCGGCGGTCAGCAGCGGCTGTTGCTCCTGACCGCCGACGTTCAGGAGGAAGTGCAGGGCCTCGGGCAACGTGATCATCGCGACGAGCGCACCGATCAGGAACAGGACGATCGACGCGCCCAGGAACGGGACCGCGTACCGCTTCTCCTTGGGGTTCAGCCCCGGCGTGATGAACCGCCAGAGCTGCCACAGGAGGAACGGCAGGGCGACGATGATCCCGCCGTAGGTCGCGACCTTCAGTCGGGTGATGAACGCGTCGAGCGGCCCGGTGAACACGAACGTGTTCGCGCTGCCGCGGTCGGTCGCCTCCGTGTAGTACTTCAGGAAGAACCTGATGATGTCGGGCGAGAACCAGTAGCAGAGTGCGACGGTGCCGGCGAGCACGAGCAGCGACCACATGATCCGTCGACGCAGCTCCGTCAGGTGCTCGACGACCGTCATCTGGCCGCCGGGAGGATCCGGGGTCACGATGCGCTACGCGCTCGTCTCGGGGTCGGTGGTCGACTCCCCCGGTGCGGTGCCGTCGGTCGTCGGCTCGCTCGGCTCGCTCGCCTCGCTCACGTCGCTCACGTCGATGACGTCCGCGTCGGGCACGATCGCCTTGGGCGGCAGCGTGGGCGGCGGCTCGGCGGACGGCGACGCGTCGTCCGAGAAGGCCTCGTGCATGTCCCGGGTCATCGTGTGCTGGAACTGCCGGAGCTCCTTCATCGCCCGGCCGACCTGGCGCCCGATCTCGGGCAGCTTCGTGGGACCGAAGACCAGCAGCGCGATGACCAGCACCACAAGGATCTCGGCCGGACCGAGCTGCACGGGACTCCCTTCGCGCCGACGACGTTCGATCGTACCGCTCGACCTCGCCCGCCCTTGATCACGTACCGGTTCGGCCGCCCGAGCACCTGGTTCGGGGTCCTCAGGCGTCGCGGATCCCCGATTCGAGCGCGTCGGCCCAGTCGTCCCGCCGCAGGAGGAGATGGAAGTCGAGCAGGTCGTCCGGCGTCAGCGCCGGGCCCTTGCGGCGCTCCAGGAGCTCCGCTGGGAGGTGCCACACCTCTTCGGCGCACCCGGCCTGCCGGAGCAGGGCGCAGATGGCCGGGCTGGCGTGGTGGTAGGCGGCGCTCGAGCACGTCGGGCACCGGAACCGGTACGCCCCCGCCCCGTCGGCCGCACAGGTCCGGACGGTCACGTCGCCAGGACCGAGCCGCACCGCACCACATCGCGGGCATTCCGCCTTGATCGAAGTCACGCCCAGTGGATCGGCGCTCCCCGGGGCCCGCTTGAGCCAAGATGGCGCAGAATCCCCGGCCGGCAGAGCCAATGCCGGCAAGGGTCTCCGGCCCCCGCCCCGCCCTCGAGAAGATCGGGTCCCGTGCCCCCCATCACCTTCGCCCACCGCGGCGCTCGTGCCGACCGACCGGAGAACACGATCGCCGCGTTCCGGTACGCCCTGGAGCACGGTGCGCGCGGCCTCGAGACCGACGCCCGGCGCTCGGGCGACGGTGCGGTCGTCCTCGTCCACGACGAGCGCTTCCGGGCCCGCGTCGCCGGTGTCGTGCCTTGGCGCCTGCGCGTCGCGACGACAGCCGCGGAGCGCCTCGCACATCACGATGTGCCGCGCCTGGTCGACCTCTACGACGAGCTGGGCTCGGACTACGAGCTGTCCATCGACCTCAAGGCGCCGGACATCGACGAGCAGATCGTCGAGATCGCCCGCGAGCGCGGCGACCTCCGCCGCCTCTGGCTGTGCGCGGCATCCACCCGCCGCCTCCGCGCGCTGCGCGCAGGTCGCGCCCGAGGTCAAGCTCGTGCACAGCCAGCGGAGCAGCCGCTTCTCGACCACCCTGGAGCGACACGCCGCCGACCTCGCGTCCGCAGACATCGATGCGATGAACATGCACCACAGCGAGTGGAGTCGCGGCCTGGTCGCCTTGTTCCACCGCTTCGACGTGCAGGCGTTCGCGTGGGACGTGCAGGAGGTGCGCCACCTGCGGTCGATGCTCCGGATCGGTGTCGACGCGGTCTACTGCGACAACGTCGACCGCATGGTGGCGACGGTCGCGGAATGGACGACCGCCTCGCGGCGACAAGCCCTGAGGTCCGTCGTCGGACGGACTACAGCAGCCCGATGTCGGACAGCGGCCAGATACGCACGAACACACGCCCGACGATCGTGTCCTCGTTGATCGGGCCGAACACCCGGGAGTCCTTCGACGCCTCCCGGTTGTCACCCATCATGAAGAGGTGGCCCTTCGGCACGACGCAGCCCGGGCTCACCGCCCGGCGGCGCGCCGCAACCGGGCGCGACGTCGGTGAAGTTCGACTCCACGCCCTTCGGGAGGTACGGCTCGTCGAGCTCGCGGCCGTTGATCAGGATCCCGCCCTTGCCGTCCCCGGTCACGGTGTCGCCCGGGAGCCCGACGACACGCTTCACCAGGTCCTCGATGTCGGCGCTCCGCGCCAGGGGCGGCGCCTCGAACACGACGATGTCGCCGCGGTTCACGTCGTGCAGGTCGTACGAGAGCTTGTTGACGAGGACCCGGTCCCCGACCTGCAGCGTCGGCGTCATCGACTCGGAGGGGATGTAGAAGGCCTGGAACAGGAACGACTTGATCACGAACGCGATCGCGAGCGCGACCGCGATGAGCACGACCCACTCGAGGAAGACCCGGCCGGTCCCCTTCCGCGACTTCTCGGGCTTCGGTCGCCCGGCGAGGTCGTCGTGGCGTCGTGGTGCTCGGGCGCGGACGGGCCGGCGGCGCCGGTCGACGGCAGCGTCGCCGTGGCATCCGTCGCTGCGGAGCCCCACGACACGGGCTGCTCGGGCTCGGCCGACCCTGACGGTGCTCCTGGGTCGGTCACGCTGGGTGCTCCACGGGACACCATCCTCGCACGTGGCGAGCGCGTCCCTGGCGTCGGCCCGGTGCGGGGTCCGAGGCCGGGATCACGACGCTCCGTAGCGCTCGAGCACCCGCCGCGCCGCGCCGGCGACGATCTCGGCGGCCTCGGGCGGACCCAGCAGCTTCGCCGAGGGTCCGAGCCCGAGGAGCAGACGCTCGAGGAAGGCGTCGCCACTGACCGCGAGCACCACGTCGACCCGACCCTTGGCCCGTGACGGTCCGGGACTCCGTCGGGAGGCTGTCGGCGACCCACGCCGCCGCCGGCTCCAGCCGCAGCCGCACCCGCAGGTCGTCGGGACCGGCCCGATAGACGAGGTCGCGCGTCCTCCTCGGCCACGCCGGGGTGCGGCCTGCACCGGCTCGCCGGTCGGCCGGACGCTCCGCACCCGGTCGATCCGGAACACCCGAGCGCCCTCGGCCCGGTAGCAGTACCCGGCGAGGTACCAGGCGCCGAACGCGTTGAACACCCGAGCCGGATCGACCGTCCGGGTCGTCATCTCGTCACGAGCGAACGAGTAGTACTCCAGCTCGACCCGCTCGCCCGCGTCGACTGCGCTCCGGAGCACGTCGAGGTGGTCGGCTGCACCGACGTGCACCGCGACGCCACCGGTCGCGCCGAGCGCTTGCTCGAGCTTCGTCGAATGCGGTGGCGAGCGGGCCGTCGGGGTCGGAGCCGGGCACGGCGAGCAGCGCGCGCCCGGCCGCGAGCAGCGCGAGCCCCTCGGCCGGGGTCAGCTGCAGCGGGCGGTCGAAGTACTCCGCGAGCCGGATGCTCACGGCACCGTCGTCGCCCACCCAGACGTCGATGAGCCGGTCAGCCGTGTACGGCGGGAGCCCGCACATCGGGAGCAGCCCGAGATCCAGCTCGAGCTCGGCCTCGTCGATCTCGAAGCGCTCGGCCAGCTCCGGGAGCGTGACGCCGGGGTGGGCGAGGATCCACGGGACGAGCGCCAGCATGCGCTGCAGCCGTGCCGCAGACTGCGGGCGCGGGCTCACGACGCAGCTCCGGCGGCCTCGGCGTCCCCCGCGAGGGCCTGCAACCAGTCGATCATGTCGTCGCGCAGCTCGGGTGGCTCGAGGACCTCGGCGTGCTCGAGGAGCGCGAGCACCCACGTGCGGAACGCCTCGCGGTTCACCACCCGGAGCTCCACGACCACAGCACCGTCGTCCTTGCGCTCCACCACCGCGGCGTCACCGAGGTCGTCCACCACCCAGGCGGCTCGGGTCGGCGTCGACCAGGACGCGGGCGTCGACCGGCGCCTCGTCCCCGTAGGTGAGCGGGTCGTCGCGCAGGAAGGCGGCGGGCTCGACGTCGGCCGGTGGCTCGAACGAGCGTGGCGGTCCGGCGCTCGGTGCGCCCTCGATGCGATCGACCCGGAACGAACGGGGCGCGTCGCGACCGACGTCACGGCCGACGACGTACCAGTGCCCGAACCGGTGGACCACGCCATAGGGCTCGAGCGAGCGGTGCTCGGCGCGGTACCGGAAGTCGAGGGTGCGCCGCTTCGCGACGGCGTCGAAGCAGTCGGCGAGGGCCGGCGTGACCTCCAGCTGGGCGACCGGCGGCGCAGCCGCGCCCTCGATCCCCCCGAGCTTCCGCAGACCCGCGCGCGCGGCGCTGCCTTCCAGGCGTACCGCGGTCACCGCGACGTGCAGCGCAGCCCGCTCGTCCTCGGTGAGACCGAGGGCGGGCAGGTAGTAGTCGTCAGGGTGGATCCTGTATCCCTGCTCCCCGCCGAACGCAGCAACGGTCTCGACGCTGATCGGGATCCCGAGCTCGCGCAGGGTCTCCTTGTCACGCTCGAAGGCCCGACGGCGGGCGACCTTCTCGTCGGGGTACGACGGCTCGAGCCGGTCCGCGAGCTCGTCGAGCGTCAACGGACGACGGGTGTCGAGGAGCGTCGCAGTGAGGTTGAGCATCCGCTCCAACCGGTCGGTCACCGCGCTCCCTCCTGGTCGGTCGCCCGGACTCGTCTCCAATCGGGCTCGAGCCGGTCCACCGCCAGCGTCCCCGCTGCGGCCGCAGCCTGGAAGAGGGCGGGGTCGGCCGCGGCCGGGCGTCCCATCGACGTGATCTCGAGGCCGTACCGCTCGAAGAGCGCGAGCACGTCCGGGGGTGACACCGCCACGACGTCGTGACGACGGTCGAGGCCGGCCGCGGCCAGGTCGGCCCGGAGCCGGGCCTCCTCCTCGCCGCCGATCCCGGGGACCGGGATGACGATGCGCTCGCGGCACGCAAGGCGGAGGGCGGTCGCGGTGTGGTGCGACAGGCCGGCGTGGCGTTCACGGGGGTCGGCGAACGACACCCGCAACGCCGCGATCGCGACGCCGCCGAGCGCCACCGTGGCATCGAGGATCGGTCCGACCTCCATGCCCGAGAAGCCCAGCCGCGTGTTGGTGCCGACGATGCCCGGACCCATCGCGACCACCGCGATGTCGGCGCCGGCGGCGTGGCGCGCGACCGCCAGCGCCGAGAACACCGAGACCGCCTCGAAGTCACCGCCGAACGCGTGGCCGCACGTGACCGTCGCGTCGATCAACGACCGCTCCCGCAGCTGGAACACGAGGTCCGACGAGCGCGAGCGGCAGTCCCGCGCCGTCCGTCATGACGTACACGAGCCGCGCGTCGGGTGCGGCATCCTTGATCGCGACGGCCACCGCGGGCAGCTGGCTGTGGAGCGCGGCGGCGATGACCGGCATGCCGTGGATCGATTCCACCTCCGCGAGCTGTTCCAGGTGCTCCTCGGTGCTGCCGACGTCGGCCTGCAGGCTCGTGTACCGGCCCTTGATGATGTGGCCGGGCCCCTTCTCGCTCCAGCCCTCCCGGGCGAGGTTCCAGTGCACGACGTGCCACCCCCCGGTGCCGAGCCCGAGCTCGACGGCCGTGGTGTTGACGACGACGTGGTCACCGGCGGCGACGGTGCCCGAGAGCTGGGTGAGCACGTAGGCGCGCTCGGGCCCGGCGCCCAGCTCGACCTCGACACGCTGGAGCCCGGGTCGTTCCTCGAGCAGGCGAACGACAGATCCGGTCCGGAAGGAAGGCAACGGTTGCTACAGCGACGCGATGAGCCGCTCGACGCGCTCGTCGCGCGACTTGAACGGGTCCTTGCAGAGCACGGTGCGCTGCGCTTGGTCATTGAGCTTCAGGTGCACCCAATCGACCGTGTAGTCGCGCTTGCGCTCCTTCGCCCGCTTGATGAACGCGCCCCGCAGGCGGGCGCGGGTCGTCTGCGGGGGTGTGGTGACCGCGGTCTCGATCTCTTCGTCGTTCGCGGTCCGGTCGAGCCTGACCGCGGCGCTCGAGGAGGTAGTAGAGCGACCGCGCCCGGGTGACGTCGTGGTACGCGAGGTCGACGAGGGCGACGCGGGGATGCGTGAGCGGCAGGTCGTGACGCTCGCGGTACGCCTCGATGAGGTGGTGCTTGATGACCCAGTCCACCTCGGTCTTGAGCTTGAGCGGATCGCTCTCGAGGTGGGTCATCACGTGCTCCCACATCTCGAGCGCCTGCTGTTCGAGGGGCGAGAGCCCCTTCTTCTTCGCGAACTTCAGGGCCCGGTTGAGGTACTCCGCCTGCACCTCGACCGCGGAGAGCTCACGTCCGTTGGCGAGGCGGATCCGTCGACGACACGTCATGTCGTGGCTGATCTCGCGGATCGCCCGAATCGGGTTCTCCAGCGTCAGGTCACGCCACGGGCTCGAGTCCTCCTCGAGCATGCGGAGCATGAATCGACATCGTCCCGAGCTTCAGGAACGTCGTGTACTCGCTCATGTTGGAGTCGCCGACGATCACGTGCAGCCGGCGGAAGCGCTCGGCGTCCGCGTGCGGTTCGTCGCGCGTGTTGATGATCGGACGCGAGCGTGTGGTCGCGCTGGAGACGCCCTCCCAGATGTGCTCGGCGCGCTGCGAGATGCAGTACATCGCTCCCCGGGCGGTCTGGAGCACCTTCCCGGCGCCGGCGTAGACCTGCCGGGTGACGAGGAACGGGATCAGGACGTCGGTGAACTTCGTGAAGTCGCCGTCGCGCTCGACCAGGTAGTTCTCGTGACAGCCGTAGGAGTTGCCGGCGGAGTCGGTGTTGTTCTTGAAGAGGAACACCTCGCCGCGGATGCCCTCCTCGCGGAGCCGCTGCTCGGCGCTGCGGACCAGCCCCTCGAGGATCCGCTCGCCCGCCTTGTCGTGCACGACGAGGTCCGCGATCGAGTCGCACTCCGGGGTCGCGTACTCGGGATGGCTCCCGACGTCGAGATAGAGCCGGGCACCGTTCTCGAGGAAGACGTTGCTGGAGCGACCCCAGGACACGACCCGTCGGAACAGGTAGCGGGCCACCTCGTCGGGGCTCAGCCGCCGCTGGCCGCGGAGCGTGCAGGTGACCCCGTACTCGTTCTCGAGACCGAAGATCCGCCGTTCCACGGCTGAATCGTACCGGTCCCGGGGCGCACCCCGGGACCGGTACCTCCTCGACCCGAAACGGTCAGGCGATCAGCCGCCGACGACCGGGAAGATCTTCCTGACAGCGCTTCTCGTCGTCGATCGCGCCGATCACGTCCTGATCGGTGACCTTGCTCAGGTCGGTCGTGTCCACACCGAGCAGCTGGAGCGCGACTTCGAACTGCGTCACGTCGGCCTGGAAGGCCACACCGTTCGCGTCGGCCGCCTGGAACTTCGCCAGCGCGTCGGAGACCTTGCTCTTCACCTTGCTCAGGTCGCCGGCCATGATCTTCGCGATCTTCTTGCCGTCGTCGACGTCGGGGTAGATCTTGGCGAGCTTCGCCTTGCGCTTCGCGATCTGGGCCAGGAACTCGTTCGCGGCCGTCACCGCGGCGGTCTGGAACGCCACCGGGTCGTCACTCGGCGCCGACGTGTACGCCGTCGTGAACGCGTCGAGGTCTTCCCCGATCACCGAGTTGTAGGTGCCGCAGAGGACCTTGGCGTACTTGGACTCCGACACCGGCTTCTGCTTGGCGGCGGCCACGGATGCACCGACTGCCGACATGCCGGCGAGCGGGACCATCACGGTCACCGCGATCAGGGCCAGCCCTGCTCGTCCGAGCTTGCTCACGGAACGCTCCTGTTCGTCGGGTGCTGGGTCACGCTGCTGCGTCTGCGCGGCATGACGTGGTGCACTGAGTATCGCCGACGGGGCCCTCCGGCGCGAGCACCGGCGGCACGTGGAGCGGCATCCGACCGGCCCGGACGAGTGCCTAGGATCGCGGCGTGGTGCCCATGCGTCAGGTCACGTGGGTCAGCGGCTCCTTCCGGGCCCACGTCCTCGCGGCCCGGCTCGAGTCCGAGGGTATCGACGTCCAGCTGCGGGGTGCGCTCGACTCCCAGTACGCGCTGACGGTCGGCGCGCTCGCCCGGATCGACGTCTGGGTGCCCGAGGACCAGCTCGAGGATGCCGAGTACGTCCTGCTCTCGAACGAGGTCGAGGACGCGCTGGACGCGCCGCCCTCGTGTGCCGGACCGCGTTCGCCGCAGTTCCCGCAGCGGTGGCTTCGCTGGTGCGCGGTGTTGGTGCTCGCGACCGCCGTGCTGGTGCCCGTGGTGGCCCACCTCGCCGAACGGTAGCGACCTCCGGACCGGGACGTCTCAGGACGCGGCGAGCACCACTTCGAGGTCGGCCGCGCGCACGCGCCGGAAGGCGCGGCGCTCCTTCGTCCGGTCGAGGAACCCCACCTCGAGCTGCGCGGCGGTGAGCGTCACGCCGTCGGCGCCGGCCAGGACGGTCGCACCGAGACGGATGGCCTCGTCGCGCGTCATGTCGGCTCGATACTGTGCGGTCAGCGCGGTGGCGATCGTGTCGGCCTCGCCGCCGAGGACGGTCGCGCCTTCCTCGTCCATCACCGTGCCGTCGTAGAGGATGTGGAAGAGCTCGTCATCGGCGGGCGACCCACCCGCTTGCGCGACCAGGATCTCGACCTCGTACGGCTTCATCTCGTGCGTGAAGACCTGACCGAGGGTCTGTGCGTACGCGTTCGCGAGCGCACGTGCGTTCACGTCCTCGCGTGAGAAGGAGTAGCCCTTCAGATCCGCCTGACGGACACCCGCGATCCGTAGCATCTCGAACTCGTTGTACTTGCCGACGCCCGCGAAGGCGATGTGGTCGTAGATCTCGCTGATCTTGTAGAGCGTGCGCGACGGGTTCTCGGCGACGATGACGACGCCGTCCACCGCGCTGATCGCAACCAGGCTCTTCCCGCGGGCGATGCCCTTCCGCGCGTAGTCGGCGCGGTCCTTCATCACTTGCTCGGGCGAGACGTAGAAGGGCATCGTCATAGCCCGGCCCCTTCCTCCCGGCCGCCGACCGCGGCATCGGCCCGGGTCGCGATCTCGTCGTCGGGCACGCGGCGAATACCCGGTCGCGTCGATCACCGCGACCGTCGGGAAGATCCGCCGCACGAGGTCGGGGCCACCCGTCGCGGCGTCCTCGTCCGCCGCGGCGAACAGGGCCCGGAGCGCCAGGTCGACCGTGTCGTCGCGGGTGAGGTCCTCCCGCCACTGCGACTTGATCCAGTTCCGGGCGTGCACACCGCCGGAGCCATTGGTCTGGAAGTCGGTCTCCTCGTACTTCCCGCCCGTGACGTCGAAGTTGTAGACCCGGCCCCGAGCGCGTCGTTCGTCGAACCCGGCGAACAGCGGGATCACGACGAAGCCCTGCATCGCCGCCGGGAGGTTCGTGCGCACCATCAGGGCCAGCTGGTTGGCCTTGCCCTCCAAGGTGAGCTGCTCGCCCTCGATCTTCTCGTAGTGCTCGAGCTGGGTCTGGAAGAGGCGCACCATCTCGACGGCCGGGCCCGCGGCCCCTGCAATCGCGATGCCGGAGAAGTCGTCGGCCGGGAACACCTTCTCGATCCGCCGGCTCGCGATGGCCATGCCGGCGGTGGCCCGACGGTCACCGGCCATCACGACGCCGTCCGCGTAGCGGACAGCGACGACAGTCGTGCCGTGCACGATCGCGGGCATCTCCGCGGCGAGGTCACCCGCGCGCGGGGTCGCCTCGGGCGCGACGCGCCGCAGCAGGTCGTGGAAGGACGCGCCCGGGTCGGATCCCGACGCGAAGAACGGAAGGGGTGAGTCGTTCATCAGGGGAGAAAGCCTACCCCGATGCCCTCACGAGCCCCCGAGCCCGCTCCACGGTGATGTCGTGCAGGAGGAAGACGCCCGATGGAGCGAAGCCGCCTGCATCGAGGTATTCGAATGCTCGGGCCGCGAGGTGGGGGTCCTCGCGAAGCTGACCGAGCGCGTTGTTGCATCGGACACACAGGATCCCGCGGACGGCATCGTCGAGGTGATCGACGTGGAACGACTCGCCCCGGTCGGATGCAGTCCGCAGATGGCGCACCCACCGCCTTGGGCCGACAGCATCTCGTCGTAGTCCTCGAGCGTCATCCCGAACGTTCGCCGGAGGTGCCCGGCCCGAATCTCCTGCTTCCGGTCGGCGTTGTGCCGACGCCGGTACTCGACGAACGTGCTCGGCGTTCTCCTGCTGCCAGCGCTTGACGTTCGCGATCGCGGTCTTGCGGTTCTTCGCGTACCAGGCCTTGGCGCGAGCGGCATGACAAGCCTTGCAGTCACCGCGAAGTCCATCGGCGCAGCCGGGCGCGGCGTAGAACTCGGAACGCGCCTTCGTCGCTCCGCACTTCGTGCATCGCTTCATGCGGGCGATGGTACGGACGGGGTGTGACAGCTACGCGAGAAGCTGGTTTGGGGAGTTGTACGTAATCACTCTCCCCCTTTTTGAACGTAGCTTTTTACAAAGTCCTCGGCGTTGTCCTCGAGGACCTCGTCGATCTCGTCGAGCAGGTCGTCGAGCTCGCCCTTGAGCTTCTCGCCGCGCTCGCTGGGCGCGGCCTTGACCTCGACCTCTTCGACCCGCTCCTTCGGAGCCGGCTTCTGCTTGCGCTGTTGTTCGGGCATTCGGGGCCCTCCGTCGCGTGGAGATACCAGTTCTAGTCGGCTCAGGTGGACAGGCGAGCCACCAGCTCGGCCGGTGTGCTCACGGTTGCGAACAACCCCTCGACGTGCTCCTTGCTTCCCCGGAGCGGCTCCATCATCGGGATCCGCTTGAGCGGGTCCGACCCGACGTCGAGGATGATGCTGTCCCAGTTCGCCGCGACCACGGCGTCGGGCCAGCGTGACAGGCAACCTCCCCGGAAGTACGCCCTCGTGGTCTCCGGGGGCACGGTCGTGGCGGCCATCACGTCGGACTCGTCGAGGAGGCGCTCGATCGTGCCCGCGCGCACGAGGCGCTCGTAGAGCGAGCGGTCAGGGCGGACATCGCTGTACTGGAGGTCGAGGAGCGCGAGCTTCGGGTCGCTCCACTCGAGGCCGTCGCGCTCGACGTACGCGCCGAGCAGGGAGCGCTTCGTCACCCAGTCGAGCTGGCCGTCGAGCTCCAGCGGGTCGCGCTCGAGCGCACTGAGCACGGACTCCCAGCGGCCGATCACCGCGCCGCCGACATCGGGACCGCCGCACATCGCGAGGCCGGTCTCGTCGGCGTACTTCTGCGCGAGCCGCAAGTACTCCCACTGCAGCTCGATCGCGGTCATCCGGCTCCCGTCGGCGAGCTCGACGGTGGACTTGCACGTCGGGTCGTGGGACACGACGCGCATCGCCGCGACGGGCCCCGAGATCGAGAAGTCCTTGCGACCGCCGGCGCTCTCGAAGAAGTCGTCCTCGACCATCGCGAGCACGATGGCCGTCGTGCCGACCTTGAGGAACGTCGCGACCTCGCACAGGTTCGCATCACCGGCGATCACGTGGAGGCGCCGGTAGATCTGGGGATCCGCGTGCGGCTCGTCGCGCGTGTTCACGATCGGACGCTTGAGCGTCGTCTCGAGCCCGACCTCCTCCTCGAAGAAGTCGGCCCGCGCGCTGATCTGGAAGTCGACGGGTGCCGCACCGTTCTCGGAGCCGACCTTCCCGGCTCCCGTGAACACCTGGCGGGTCACGAACCACGGGAGGAGGTGGCGCACCAACGTCGCGAACGGGAGCGCTCGGTCGACCAGATAGTTCTCGTGCGTGCCGTAGCTGTTGCCCTTGCCGTCGGAGTTGTTCTTGTAGACGACCACCTCCTGCCCCGGCTCGATCAGTGATCGTGCCGCCAGCATCGAGCGGGCGAGCACGCGCTCCCCGGCCTTGTCCGCGAGCACGAGCTCGAGTGCGTCGGAGCACTCGGGCGTCGAGTACTCGGGATGGGCGTGGTCGACGTAGTAGCGGGCGCCGTTGGTGAGCACCGTGTTCACGAGGTGTGTCTCGATCTCGGGCGGCTGCGCGCCGGCACGTCCCTCGCCACGCGCGTCGTTCCCGGGCGACTCGTCGTCGAAGTCCCAGCCGACCTTGTGGTGCTCGACATACCCGTTGATCAGCACGGAGGAGGCCAGCACGGGGTTGGCGTCCGCCGCGCCACGCAGCACGACGCCGTACTCAGTCTCGATGCCACACACCTTGGGAACGGCCACGAATCCAGCCTAGATGCCGACCGGTTCGCGCTCTGTCGACCGGGACGAGACCTACAGGTACTGGCCCGTGGTGACGCGCTCGATCTGACGGCCGCCCTTGGCTTCATCCCCTTCGGACATCAGCGTGCGCACATACACGATGCGCTCACCCTTCTTGCCGGAGATCTTCGCCCAGTCGTCGGGATTCGTCGTGTTCGGGAGGTCCTCGTGCTCCCGGAACTCCTGTGTGATCGACTCGAGGAGGTCATTCGTCGAGATGCCCTTGTCGCCGCCGCCGATCTGCCGCTTGATCGAGAGCTTCTTGGCACGTCGCACGATGTTCTCGATCATGGCTCCCGAGGCGAAGTCCTTGAAGTACAGGACCTCCTTGTCACCGTTCTGGTAGGTGACCTCGAGGAAGCGGTTCTCGTCGTCCCCGGCGTACATGCGGTCGACCGCCGCGTCGATCATCAGCGTGATCGCGCCGTCGGGTCCACCACCGGCCGCGGTCTCCGTATCGGCGAGCGGCAGCTGCGTCGTGAGGTACTGGCGGAAGATCTGCGCAGCGGCCTCCTCGTCGGGCCGCTCGATCTTGATCTTCACGTCGAGGCGCCCGGGTCGCAGGATGGCCGGGTCGATGAGGTCCTCGCGGTTCGACGCGCCGATCACGATCACGTTCTTGAGCGCCTCGACGCCGTCGATCTCCGCGAGGAGCTGCGGCACGATGGTGCTCTCGATGTCGGACGAGATCCCGGTGCCGCGGGTGCGGAACAACGAGTCCATCTCGTCGAAGAACACGATGACGGGCACGCCTTCCTCGGACTTCTCGCGCGCGCGCTGGAAGATCAGGCGGATCTGCCGCTCGGTCTCGCCGACGTACTTGTTGAGCAGCTCCGGACCCTTGATGTTCAGGAAGTACGAGCGCGTCGAGCTGTCGCCGGTCTTCTCCGCGACGCGCTTGGCGAGCGAGTTGGCCACGGCCTTCGCGATCAGCGTCTTCCCACAGCCCGGGGGCCCGTACAGCAGGATCCCCTTCGGCGGTTGGAGCTGGTGCTCGTGGAAGAGGTCGGCGTACAGGTACGGCAGCTCCACCGCATCCTGGATGGCTTCGATCTGGTCGTCGAGCCCGCCGACGTCGGCGTAGGTGACGTCGGGGACCTCCTCGAGGACGAGATCCTCGACCTCGGGCCGCGGCAGCCGCTCGACGACGAGCCCCGAGCGCGTGTCCATGAGCAGGTGGTCGCCCGAGCGGAGCTTCTCTCCGAGCAGCGCACCCGCGAGCTCGCACACGCGCTCCTCGTCGGCCCGGCCGACCACGAGGACGCGACCGGCCTCCGCGAGCAGCTCCTTGATCACGACGACCTCGCCGGTGATCTCGAGACCCCGCGCGAGCACCACGTTGAGCGACTCGTTGAGCGCGACCTCCTGGCCCCGCTCGAGCGTCTCGAGGTCGACCTCGGGGTGCGCCGAGACCCGCATCTTGCGGCCTGCGGTGAAGATGTCGACGGTGCCGTCGTCGTTCGCCCCGAGAAAGGTGCCATAGGCGGACGGAGGCATCGTGAGCTTCTCGACCTCCTCGCGCAGCGCCGCGATGTGCTCGCGCGCCTCGCGCAGGGTCGCCGAGAGGCGCTCGTTCTGGGAGACGGCCTGGGCGAGCTGGCCCTTGGCCTCGAGCAGGCGCTCCTCGAGGGTGCGCACGCGCTTGGGGGCGTCCTGGAGCCGGCGGCGCAGCACGACGACCTCTTCCTCCAGGGCCTTGGCCTGCGCCTGGAGCTCGCCGACCTGCCGTTCGTACTCCGCGAGGCGTCGCTCGTGCTCCTCGGCCACGTCCGGCACCTCCCTCCGCTGCTCCGCCGGCGGCGCGGGGGACGTCGCCGGACTCGCGCGGACCTTACACCGGTGCCTTTGCTGGGCCGGGGCACGTTTTCCCGGGCATATTCCCCGCCGAGACTGGAGAAAGAGATGCGGGTCGTCTACGCTCTGGACAGACGCCGCGACCTGCGGCCCCCCGCTCACAACGACGATCAGTCGACGGCGACGAGGAGATGCCCAGCATGAAGGTCTGGATCGACCAGGACCTCTGTACCGGTGACGGCCTGTGCGAGGAGATCGCGCCGGACGTGTTCACCCTGCTCGACGACGGGCTCGCCTACGTCAAGGAAGGCTCCAAGGTGTTCAGCGACCCGGGCGGCGCCGAGGGCCTCGCCAACATCCCCGACGGCCAGCTCGACGCGGTCGTCGAGTCCGCCGAGGAGTGCCCCGGTGAGTGCATCTTCATCGAGGCCGACTGAAGCGTCCGGACGTGTCCGACCGCCCCCGCCCCGGTGTTGCGCTCGCTGCGACGCCGGGGCGTTGCGCGTCCCCACCCGTCGCGCGCGCCAGGACCGGCGAACATCAAGTTACCAATGAGTAACCTGGGGTGATGACCGCGGCGCCGACGCCCCCACACCTCGCCGCGAAGCCCCTCCTGCGGGGCGTGAGCCACCAGTGGGGTGCGCTCGTCTTCGGTGTGCTCGGGCTCGTGCTCGTTGTGGACCATGCCCGCGTCGGGACGGGTGTCGGTCCTCGTGTACATCGTGTGCATCACCACGATGCTCGCCACCAGCGCGCTGTACCACCGCGTGCCGTGGGGTGAGGTCGCGAACTCACGGATGCAGAAGGCCGACCACACCGGGATCTTCCTTGCCATCGCCGGCACGTACACGCCGATCGCGGTCATCGCGCTCGACGGGTGGGTCCAGGACGCGCTGCTCGTGTCGATCTGGCTGCTCGCGGCCGCGGGCATCACACTCGAGTGGCTCCCCTTCAAGCCACCCCGCGGCTACGTCACCGCGGTGTACATCACGATGGGCTGGATCGCCGCGGTCGCAGTCCCGGCGATCTGGGACGCGATCGGTGTGACCGGCATCCTCCTCATCTTCGCCGGGGGTCTCCTGTACACGGTCGGCGCGTTCGTGCACGCGTTCCGCTGGCCCGACCCCTGGCCCCGCGTGTTCGGCTTCCACGAGATCTGGCACCTCTTCGTGCTCGCCGCCGCGGCCCTGCACTTCGCCTGCATCGCGTTCGTGGTCGTCCCGATGGCCTGAGGCGGCGACCCGACCCGGCGGATCAGCCGACCAGGCAGGGTCCCGTGGCGACCGGATCGGCCGTCCCGCGTTCCAGGAACGTACGGAGGCCCGCGTCGACCTCGTCCGAGGTGAGCGCATAGGCGGTGGTGGTGTCGCCGGGATCGACGGCGAACGCGAGGCCCGACGACCCGGCCGGCGCGGTCGAACAGCGGCCCACCCGAGTCCCCCGGTGCGAGGTCCGCGCCCAGCACGAAGACCGATCGCTCGGTCGGGGCCGATCGGTAGATGTCGGTCCCGTCCGCGGTGATCTCCTCAGCGACCCGCGCTGGTGACTCCACGAGTGGTCCGCCCCCCGGGAAGCCGAGCACCGCGCCGCGCTGGTCGACGACGATGGTGGAGCGCTCCGGCGTCGGAAGCCCGAGACCGTTCACCCGGACCAGCGCGAGGTCGCGCGCCGGGTCGAACCCGACGACGACGGCCGCGAGCTTCCGACCTTCGTCGCTGGTGATGGTCGTCGACCGGTTCCCCGCGACGACATGGGCGTTCGTGAGCACGAGGTCGTCGGCGACCACCACGCCGCTCCCCTGCTGCAGCTGGTCGCATGCCCGGCCGTCGACGCGAACGACCGATGCCGTGACGGACGCGAGCACCGCAGCGTCGAGACCGGTCCCGGGCGGCACACCGGCATCGGGCGACGTCAACCGCTCGAAGACCTCGGGGAACGGGGCGTCACCGACGAGGCGACCGAGCGTCGCGAGCGAGCCGGGCGGCTTCGGCGCGACGCCGTCGACGGCTCGGGCGATCGCCGAGCCGCGCACCGCACGCGCCGGCCATCCGGGTGCGTTGGCGAACGCAGGGACGAGGAGCCATACCCCCACCAGGACCCACACGACTCCCGCGCACGCGCCCGCGAGCCGGTCGGGCACCGAACGTCGGGCGGTCCCCGGCAGGGAGCGCCGCAGGACGTTCCCGAGGAGGAGCCCCACGGCCTGGCCCGCGATGGCACAGAGCACCAGGAACGCGAGTGCACCGAGCAGCCGCGTGCGCGGTGTCGAGTCCCGCAGCTCGCGCGCGATGTCGTCGACGAAGAGTGCGCCGACGACCACGCCGACCCCGAGTCCGATCCAGGCGAGCGCCCGGTGTACGAAGCCCTGGCGCCAACCCCCGTACGCGGCGCCCGCGGCCACGACCACCAGGAGCGCGTCGACCAGGTTCACCGCGTCCCGATCAGCCGCGCAGCGTCACTCGGGCGGGACGAGCAGGCGTGCCGTGGTGAGGAAGCCGGTGTGCGCCACCATCCGGTGGTCTGGACGCACGGACTGTCCCTCGACGTGCCAGGTCCGCTGGAGGACCTCCAATGACTGCTCCATCCCGAACGCCGAGCCCTCGAGCTCCTCGCGCAGCCGCGACACCTGTCCGATCGTCGGCAGGTACGCGAGGAGGATCCCGCCC
Organism: uncultured Acidimicrobiia bacterium; assembly: GCA_963809885.1. Classification (GTDB taxonomy): domain Bacteria; phylum Actinomycetota; class Acidimicrobiia; order IMCC26256; family PALSA-555; genus JALHSW01. Next base: position 884,015 of record CAWELA010000004.1, read on the forward strand.
GGCCGCAGCGCGGCCTCGGCGTGCTTGACCACCTGCCAGGGCTCCGGAAGGTCGAGCACGATGCGGTCGAGCTGCTCCTCGTCGATGCCGTCGTACACGTCGCGCACCTCGACGCGCAATGGCACCTCGTCTCCGAGCATCCCCATGATGTTGCGCTGGGCACGGTCGGCGAAGTCCGAGCGCAGCTCGTACCCGACGACCTGACCCGTCGGCCCGATCGATCGCAACAACGCCATCGTGAGCGCGCCGGAACCAACGCCCGACTCCAGAATCCGCGCGCCGGGGTAGATGTCCCCGAGCATCAGGATCGGGCCCGAGATCCTTCGGGTAGATCACTTGCGCGCCCCGGGGCATCTCGAGCACGTACTCGGCGAGGGTCGGACGGACCGCGATCGAGCCGCGCGCCCTTGGTCGTGCGCACGGTGATGCCTTCTGGGTGGCCGAGCAAGTCGTCGTGACGCATCACGCCGGTGTGGGAGTGGAACTCCCCGCCGGGTTCCAGCGTGATGAGGTGACGTCGGCGCTTGGTGTCGATGAGCAGGACGCGATCCCCCGACTCCGAACGCCCCGGCCTTCCGGGACCCGGCGTCGCTCACGATGCGCGCGCCCGGAGCTTGCAGAACGCGCACACCTCGCCCGTAGTCGGCGCGCCGCACTCCCGGCACTCGCCGAGGTCCTCCCGCTCGCGTCCGGCGTCGTCGGCGAAGCGCGGCTGCCCACGCTCGAGGAAGCCGAACAGGAACGCGGCCTTGGCGCCGGGCGAACGCGCCTCGAGGTCGTTCAGGATCTCCTTGTAGCCGAGGTGCTTGTTTCCCGCCGCCATCGGGCACTCCTCGACCTGGTAGTCGATGCCGCGCACCACGCAGTACGCCGCCATCTCGCGCTCACCGAGCCGGACCAGCGGCTTGATCTTCCGCGCGAACCCCTCGGTCGCGGGTAGGACCGGCCGCTGGCGGCCGAGGTAGCCCGGGTCCCAGCGGAGCACGTTGCCGAGCAGGACCGCGGCCTCGTCGTCGAGGTTGTGGCCCGTCGCGACGACGTCGTAGCCGTGCTCGAGTGCGACCGAGTTGAACAGGTGCCGCTTCGACAGCCCGCACGAACCGCACGGTGACCGGTGGGTCGTCGCGGCGGCGCCGGGGATCGTGAAGCCGAACTCGTCGGCGAGATCCACCTCGTGCAGCACCAGGTCGCGCGAGCGGGCGAACCCGCGGGTGAACTCGATCGACTCGTCGGAGTACTCGTCGATCCCGAGGCCGAGCGAGAGGCCGTCGGCGTCGTAGCCGAGGTCGACGAGGAGATCCCACAGTGCGAGCGAGTCCTTGCCGCCCGACACCGCGACGAGCACCCGCTCCCCGGGCCGGATCATGCGGTGATCGTGGATCGCGCGCCGCACCTGCTCGCGCGTATGCGCGACGAAGTGCTCGGGACAGAAGGCGGCGTTGTGCCGCCGGACGTCGATGACCGCGGGACCGCGGCAGACCCGGCACTTCACGCCGCGCCACCGGAGATGACGGGACGGATCTCCACGACCGAACTGTCGTCCAGCCGAGCGTCGCGCGCGACGAGCTCGTCGCCCGCGATCACGAGGACCGACTCCGGATTCAGCTCGAGGCGCTGCAGGAGCGCGACCACGCTCAGCGGGCCGCGGACCTCGAGCTCCCGCTTGGGGTTCCGCAGGGTGATCTTCACAGCGGCCTACCGCTTGATCGTGCGGATCTCGACGGTCTCCCCGGGGTCGAGCTCGAAGCGCTCGACGACGACCGGCTCCGCGAGCACCCGACCGCGCGATGCGCACGGCGCTCGCCGCGAGGCCGACGTAGAGCCAACCGCGCGAGCGCTCCATGACACCGCGCTTGAGGCCCGTCTTCGACAGGCGGACGAGGATCCCGGCCACGGCGTCAGACGCGCCGGATCTCGACGACGGTGCGGCGCTTGCGACCCTTCCGCCGGCCGAGCAGGTACGCCACGAGGATCGCGAGCAGGAGGAGCCCCAACCCGGCCGCGACCCCGGCACCCTTCGCGGCGTCACCGCCGACCTCGGTGCCACCCTGGATCTCGCGCATCTTCGCCTCGATGTCCGCGCGCGTGACGGGGCGGGTCTGGCTCATCGAGCCTCCTTCCGAGCACGCCAGCCGCGGCGCGCCTGCCAGGTGATCGCGCTGCAGAGCAGCAGCGCGACGAACACGATCAGGTAGGGCGCCCACGACCAGTCGCCGGTGAACGTCTCCCCGGTCTCGGTCTGGAGCGCACGGAGCCCGCCGACGCCGAGCAGGACCGCGCCCAGCCCGAGCAGGAGCGATCCGGCGATGCCGAACGCGATGTACCGACCGAGCTGCTTGAGCGGGACGAGCGTCTCCTGCTTGACGTAGGTGACGACCATGTCCCGCAGCTCGAGGATCGAGCTGCGGGAGAGGAGCGCCCGACGGGGCGGGCCCCGGTGTCGTCGCGTCGGTCGTGTCGGCCATCGGGGCGAGTCTACGGCCGGGTGGCCGCGGCGGGCAGGGGGACGAGCTCGTCGGCCGACGGTGCGTCCGGGAAGGTGGAGATCACCCGGGCGACCGCACCCCGCAGGTCGATGCCACCCCGCTCGGTGAACGCCCCGTTGGCGAGGAACGCGAACCGGACCGGGCGTCGGACGTCGACGATGCCGACGAGACCCGTGACCCCGTCGAGCGAGCCGGTCTTGCCCCGGACCTTGCCCGTGAGGTCGCCACCGATCTGGTCGACCAGCGTGCCCTTCTCGCCGGCCACCGCGAGGCCGTTCCAGAGCGCGGCGAACTCCGGTCGCTGGCCGAGCTCGAACGCGGCGAGCAGCTCGGAGCAGGTCGCCCGGTTCCCTCGATCGAGACCGGAACCGTCCACCATCGTCGCGTTGGTGGTCGGGACGCCGAGCTCCGCGAGCTTGGTGACGATCGCCTGCGTCCCCGCGGTCGTGGTGCCCTGCTGTGCGAGCTGGAGACCGATCTCGCGGACGAGCAGCTCTGACGCGAGGTTGTCGCTGGTGCTGATCTCCTCACCGACGAGGTCGGCGAGCGGTGGCGAGGACACCTTGGCGATCTCGACCACGCCCTGCGGTGCGACGGCGCGCGACGCAGGCTTCCCGACGTCGACCCCCCGGTCCTCGAGCAGCTCCGTGAGGCGCTGTGCCGCGTAGACCGCGGGATCCGCCACGGGAACGGGGCGCGGCTGGAGCGCGGAGAACCCGCCATTGACGGTGAGTGCACCCAGCGGGCCGACCTGGCCCTCGGTGCGGTAGCTGTCCTTCCAGCCCGGCAGGTACCGCAGGTCCTCGTAGCGCGAGTCGTCACCCACGATCCCCTTCGGGATGCGTTTCACGCCCGCCGCGACGATCGAGTCGGCGAGCGCGGCCAGCGACGTCGTCGGACTCCCCTTGAGCTCGGGCACCTGTTCACGCAGTGCCTGCACATCCGGGGTCACCAGGAGCGGGTCACCACCGCCCACGAGGAACAGCTGCTCGACGGTGCCGTCCTGCGGCGCCTCGGCCGCGACCGCGCGTGTGTCGAGCGTGGTCTGCGGACCGAGCGCGGACAGGACCACCGACGCGGTCAGGAGCTTCTGGGTCGACGCGGGGATCAGGGGCGCGTCGCCGTTGTGCGAGGCCAGCGGTGCCCCACCCTCGTCGACCAGGAAGCACGTGTCGGTCCCGGCCGTTGTGGCGTCGAGGGCAGCCTGGAGCCGCTGCGCGCCGACCGCGTCGACGATCGGCTGCGGGACGCGACGCGACGACCACGCAGGCGTGCCCGGCGTCGCCACGTCGGAGGGACCACTCGCAGCCGGTGCCGTGCTGAGCGCGGCGCCGGCGAGGCAGCCGATCGCAGCGAGGACGAGTACGAGCGCGAACGTGCGGGTCGGGCTCATACGAGGCCTCGACGCCGCCGGGTGCGCGCCGCTGCGCCAGAGATGCTCCAAGCGCGGTGACCGCACGATGTGCGGTCGGGTAGCAGTACCGCCCGGTCGCGCGCACGGTGCTCGGCCCGGCGTTGGTGGGATCGGCGAGCGCCAGCTCGGTCGCGGTGAGCACGGGCTTCCCCGAGGCAGCCGAGACGTCGGCCGCGGCCTGGGCGAAGCGTGCGTCCTGGCGCTCGTGGTAGGCGACGATCCGCTCGATGTCCGCCTCGCCGCCGAAGGGTCCCTCACCGCAGCAGGCGCGCCTGGTTCGACTGGATGCCGAGGCCCAGGTAGATCACGGCATCGACCTCGGCATGGCTCGCGACGAGGTCGAGCACCTCGGGGATCGTGTCCCGCGTCTCCCCGCCGGCAAGGTCGATCGGGTTGTTCCGGCTCCAGCGCGGCGGGAGGCGCTCGTCGATCGCGGCGCGCAACGACTCCGGCAGCTGCACGAGCTCGAGCTCGGACCGCGCGATCGCGTCGGCGGTCACGACACCCCACCCGCCGGCGGTGGTGACCACCGCGACCCGAGGACCACGCGGGCAATGGCTGCGTCGCGAACGTGGCCGCCACGTCGAACGCCTCCTCGACGTTCGCGGCGCGCGTGATGCCGGCCTGCCGGCACATCCCGTCGAACACCCGGTCGTCAGCGGCGAGTGCGCCGGTGTGCGACGCCGCCGCGCGCTGGCCTCCACCCGTGGCACCGCCCTTCAAGAGCACGAGCGGCAGGGACGCGGTGACCCCGCGGACGCGCTCGAAGAACGACCGACCGTCGTCGATCCCCTCGACGTATGCCAGCGCAACCGAGGTCTCCGGGTCGGCTGCGTAGTACTCGAGGTAGTCGGGGATGCTGAGCGCCGCGGCGTTGCCCGCCGACACCGCCCGACTCACCCCGACGCCGGACGCTCGGGCGTAGTTCTGGAACGACGACACGAAGTTCCCGGACTGGCTCGCGATCCCGATCGACCCGCGCGGCGGGTAGGGCGCCACGATCTGCGCACAGAGGTGCGCGGGCGTCGACACGATCCCCTGCCCGTTCGGGCCGGCCAGCAAGATCCCCAGCTCGTCGGCGAGAGCGACGAGCTCGGCCTCGGCGGCCCGTCCGGCGTCCCCGGCCTCGCCGTAGCCCGCCGAGGTCACGAACGCCGCCCCCACCCCTCGCGCCGCGCACGCGCGCAGCAGGTCCGTGTTCGCGGCGTTCGGGGTGCACACGAACACGAGGTCGATCGCGGCATCGGCCGGGAGGTCGTCGACCGTCGTCACGATCGGAACCCCGAGGACGGTCCCGGCCTCGAGACTCGTCCCGAAGATCTCGCCGCGGTACCCCTGGCTCACGATGTTGTGGAGGGCGACGAACCCGAACTTCGCCGGGTGCGTCGACACTCCCGCGACCAGCACCCCGCGGGGCTCGAACAGCGCGCGGAACCGCTCCGGGGCGACGCGGGACGTCACGCCGGGACCTTGCCGTCGCGGAGCTCGACCAGGGCGTCGACCGCGACCGGCGCGCCACCCACGATCAAGAGCGGGTTGACGTCGACGCTCCGGACGTCGTCCCGCTCGGTCGCGAGGCGCGAGAGGGACAGGAGGACCGCCGCCACCGCATCGCGGTCGACGGCCGGCTCACCGCGCACGGGACCGAGGACCGCCCCGGCCTGCAGGTCATCGAGCATCTCGAGCGCGTCTGCGGCCTCGATCGGCGCGAGGCGGAACGCGACGTCCGCGATCGCCTCGGCGAGCACCCCGCCGATCCCCACCATCACGCACCGGCCGAACTGCGGATCGTCGTGCACGCCCACGATCAGCTCGCGCGTCGCACGCAGCATCGGCGCGACGAGCAGCGCGACCTCGCCGTCGTCCGGGGTCGCGGCCGCGAGCAGCTCGGCCGCGGCCGCGGTGACCGCCGTCGCGCTCTCGAGACCGAGCCGGACCAGACCCCGCTCGGTCTTGTGTGCGATCCCGGGACCGGAGAGCTTCAGCACGACGGGGTAGCCGAGCGCGCCCGCCGCCGCGACGGCCGCATCCCCGGTGGCGACGACACGGTCGGGCACGACCGGGACCGCGTACGTGGCCAGCAGCGCCTTCGACTCGGGCTCGGAGAGGGTGTGGGCGCCCTCGCCCTTCAGGTGCTCGCTCACACCGAGCGGTCGCGACCGACCCAGAACTCGTCGCGCAGGACGCGCTTGAGCAGCTTGCCCGCGTCGGTGCGAGGGAGCTCGTCGCGCACCTCGTAGCCCCGCGGCCGCTTGTAGCCGCCGACGCGCTCGTCGACGAACGCGCGCGAGCTCGTCGAGGTCGATCGTCTCCCCCGGCTTCGGCTGCACCACCGCGTAGACGGACTCGCCCCACTCGTCGTCGGGGACACCGAACACCGCGGCGTCGATGATGCCGGGGTGCTCGTACAGGACCGCTTCGATCTCCGCGGGATAGATGTTGACGCCGCCGGAGATGATCATGTCCTTCAGCCGGTCGCGGATCGAGAGGAAGCCCTCGTCGTCGACCGACGCGACGTCACCGACGGACTTCCAGCCCCGCTCGTCGCCGTCGTACTCCAGCTGGGAGAGCTGCTCCTCGGTCCGGTGGTACCCGTCCATCGCGAGGCGCGTGCGGATGAACAGCTCACCGGGCTCGTCGGGACCGGCCTCCGTGCCGTCGACGCGCGTGATCCGCACCTCGATCGAACCGTAGGTGCGGCCGCACGAGCCCGGCTTGCGGAGCTGGTCCTCGGGCTTGAGCACCGTGACGACGCCGAGCTCGGTCGAGCCGTAGATCTCGTAGAGGAAGCCGTCGCCGAGCTTCTCGACGATCTCCTGCTTCAGTGCGTACGGCACCGGCGCGGCGTTCGCGATGAGGCAACGCATCGACGACAGGTCGGCACGCGCGAGCTCACCCGGCGGCAGGCTCACGATGCGCTTGAGCTGCGTCGGCGCCGAGAAGGTGTTCGTGACCCGGTGCTCCTTCACGAGGCGCAGCCAGGACACCGGGTCGAACTTGCGCAGCACGACCACCGGGCACCCCATCGTGTGGCTCATCGTGGCGAAGGCCAACGGACCCGAGTGGTACATCGGGCCGGTGGTGAGGTGGACCTCCTCGCCCAGGCGCAGCTCCAGCTCGCCGAGCAGCGCGAACACCGTCTCCGGATCCGTCGTCGTCCGCAGCGCACCCTTGGGCTTTCCCGTCGTCCCCGAGGTGTAGATCATCGCCGACCCTGCCGTCGTGGCCGGTGCGTCGGGTGGCTCCTCCTCGGACGAGGCGCCGAGCACGTCGTCCCAGCGTGCGAAGCCCGGCGGAACGTCGCCGCCGTACACGAGGAACTGGCGTACCTTCGTGAGTCGCTGGCTCACCGACGCGAGGAGCGGCGCCTGCTCGGCGTCGACGATCACCAGCGTCGCGTCGGAGTTGTCGACCACGTAGGCCATCTCGTCCGCGTTGAACCGGTACGACAGCGGCACCGCCGTCAGGCCTGCCTTCCGCGCCGCGTGGAGCGTGACCAGCACCTCGAGCGAGTTGGGTCCGCACCAGACCATCCGCTCACCACGCTGCGCGCCGAGACCTGCGAACGCGTTCGCGAGACGGTTCACGAGACGGTTCAGCTCTCCGAACGAGGTGGCCGACGGACGCGCACCGCCGGAGGCATCGACGAGCACCGCGCTCGCGTCCGGGTTGTTCTCGGCGTGCGCTGCGAGGAGGTCGGCCAACGATCGCTCCGGTTGTTCTGTCGTGGTTCGGCGGGTGGGTCCCCGGCGGAGGTGCCGCGCCGAGACGCAGATCCCCGGGCCGGAGCGAGGCAATAGCCTACCGTCGTGCCTCGTCCGTTCACCCTGCGCGGCGTGATCGAAGGGTTCTACGGGCCACCGTGGTCGCACGCGGCACGCTGCTCCGCCATCGCCTTCCTCGCCGAGCGCGGGATGAACGCCTACGTCTACGCGCCCAAGTCCGATGCGAAGCACCGTGACGAATGGCGCGTCCCGTACACACCGGCCGAGCTCGACGAGTTCCGGGAGCTCGCGGAGGCGTGCCGCGAGAGCGAGACCCGATTCGGCTTCGCGATCTCACCAGGGCTCGACGTCGACTACGGCTCCGACACCGATCGTGCGGCCCTCTTCGCCAAGCTCGTGCCACTCGTCGACGCCGGGGTCGACTGGGTGGTGGTCGCGCTCGACGACATCGCGAACCGGCCCGGGCTCGCCGCGGAGCAGGCCGACCTCGTCCGACACCTGTGCGACGAGGTCCCGAGCCGCGTGCGCGTCTCGCTCGTCCCGACCGAGTACGTCGGCACGCTCCCGAGTCCGTACTTGACGGAGCTGGACGCAGGCCTCCCCGAGACCGTCGACGTCTTCTGGACGGGACCGACGGTCTGCTCCCCGACCGTCACCACCGCCGACGCCCGCGCGTTGCGCGCCTCGGTCGGCGGCCGACCGCTGCTCCTCTGGGACAACTTCCCGGTGAACGACTCGGTGATGGAGCACGAGCTGCACCTCGGGCCGTACCGCGGCCGGGACGCCGACCTCGGCGATGTCGTCGACGGTGTCCTGTGCAATCCCATGCTCCAGCCGACGGCGTCGCTGGTCCCGCTCGCGACCGCCGCCGAGTTCCTCGCCGACCCCGGCGCCTACGACGAGCACGCCGCGTGGGAACGGGCGATCGACGCGGTGGGAGGACCACGTTCCGACGCGCTCCGGGCGCTGGCGCGCGCGTGCTGCGACGGCCCGCTGGCCCGCCCCGAGGAGCTGCCGCTGCACCCCCTGGTCGTCGCACTCGCGGACGAGCTCGAGGGACCCGGCTGGACGGAACCGCTCGCCAGAGTGCGCGACGAGCTCCGGGCGCTCCGTGTCGCGCACACCGCGTGGTCGCCCGACGACCATGAACCGCTCGGCGCAGAGCTCGCTCGATGGCTCGACCAGGCACACGTGGAGGCCGAGGCCGGGCTCGCGGCGCTCCGCCTCCTCCAGCAGCTGCGCCCGGTCGCCGTCCTCGACTCCGACGGCTCCTGGCGAGCCGCGGCACCCGATGCCGGGAGCGCGATGCAGCACTGCTTCGCGCTGCTGTTCCTGTGGGCCGCAGCGCGCGAGGCGTCGCACGAGATCGTCCTCGGCCCTCGATTCGCGTTGCACACCCCGATCGTGCAGCTCACGGACGGACGACCGGCACTGGACGTCGCACTCGCCGTGCGCGAGGACGCCTCCGTCATCGACCGACTCGCCCGACTCGCGCTCGACCACTACGAGCGCTGGACGCTCGCGCCGACCGGCGCACCGCGCGTCATGGCCGACGGAGCCGAGGTCGACGTCGGCGACGACGGCCGTTTCACGGCGCCAGCTGGCGCGATGCTCCTCCTCCGCGCCGCCGGTGACGCCACGCGCGTGATCGGCGACGCGCCGCCCTTCCGCGACCCGCGGCTCGAGTGACGAGCGTCCTCGCCACCTCGGCGCTCTGCCCGCCCGGCGAGCCGGTGCCGGGCTGGCTGGCGATCGACGGCGGCGTCATCGTCGAGGTGGGATATGACCGACCGCCCGGCGGCACCGCGGGCGTCGTCGACCTCGGCGATGCCCTGGTGACTCCCGGCTTCGTGGACCTCCAGTGCAACGGGATCGACGCCGACGACCTCGCGCTCAGCGGGCCGGGTGGCTGGCGCAGGGTTGCCGCCGCCTTGGCCCGGCACGGTACGACCTCGTACTGCGCCACCCTCGTCAGCGCGGCGCTCGACGCCTACGAGACGCCGCTGACCGTGGCGAACGAGCTACGGGCGACGCCGCCGCACGACTGCGCCGAGCTCCTCGGCGTCCACCTCGAGGGACCGTTCCTCGGCGGGGCCCCCGGGGCCCACGCCCCCGCGCTGGTCCGCCCGGTGGACGTGCCCTGGCTGGAGGACGTGCTCGTCGTGCACCCGGGACTCGTCCGCATCGTCACCCTCGCACCCGAGGCCGACGCCGGGCTCCACGCGACCCGGCTGCTCGCCGATGCCGGAGTCGTCGTCGCACTCGGGCACTCGACCGCGTCATACGACACCGCGCGCGCCGCGGCCGACGCGGGTGCACGCGTGGTCACGCACTGCTTCAACGGGATGGGGCCACTGCACCATCGGGAGCCGGGACTCGCCGGCGCGGCGCTCGACGACGACCGGCTGACGCCGACGCTCATCGCCGACGGCGTCCACGTGCATCCGGCTGCCCTCCGGCTCGCGCTGGCTCGGAAGCGGAACGTTGCCGTCGTCAGCGACGCGGTCGCGGTGGCCGGCGAGATCCGATCGCATGACGGCGCCGCCTTCCTGGCCGACGGCACGCTCGCAGGCGCCACGACGCTGCTCGACAGCAGCGTTGCAACACTCGTCGGCGCGGGCGTCGACGTCGCGCGTGCGGTCGAGGTCGCGACCGCCGTGCCCGTCGACGTGCTCGGGCTGAGCGACCGCGGTCGACTCGCCGTCGGCGCCCGCGGCTGATGTCGTCGCACTCGACCCGGTGACCTTCGCCCCCCGTGCGGTCTGGATCGCCGGCGCCCGGGTCGCATCGTCGTGACGGTCGCGTCGTGAACCGCTACGCGTCCGCGCTGTCACGCCACCCGGTGCCTGCACACGCGGTGGGCGAGACGGCGGGCGAGATCCTCGAGCAGCTCGGCGCGGACGACCCCGACCTCCTCGTGTGCTTCGTCTCCCCGCACTTCCTCGGCGCGCTCGACGACATGGTGCACGCGATCCGGAACCTGCTCGATCCCGGTGTGCTCCTGGCGATGTCGACCGGTGCAGTCGTCGGCGACGCCCGCGAGGTCGAGGACGAACCGGCGCTCGCGATCTTCGCGGCGCGACTCCCCGACGTCCGGCTGCACCCCCGTCGCCCTCGCCGTCGAGGAGACGCCCGACGGTGCGTCGGTGGTCGGATGGCCCGACCTCGACGATGCACCCGAGACGCTGCTGCTGCTCGCGGACCCGTTCACGTTCCCGACCGACCCGTTCCTGCGCCGGTGCCACGACGAACGACCCGGACTGACGGTCGTCGGCGGGCTCGCGTCCGCAGCCACCCGACCCGGGGCGAACCGGCTCGCGCTCGACGCCGCGTCGTGCTCACCGGGGGCGCCGTCGGCGTGTTCCTGGAGGGCGCCGGGGTCGACGCGATCGTGTCACAGGGCTGCCGCCCCGTCGGCCGGCCGCTCGTGGTGACCCGCGCCGACGGCAGCTTCGTCCAGGAGCTCGCGGGCCGGCCCGCGCTCGACCGGCTGCGCGAGCTCGCGGCCGACGCGAGCGAAGAGGACCGCGCCCTGCTGCAGGGCGGGCTCCACCTCGGGGTCGTCGTCGACGAGCACCGCGCCGCCTTCTCCCGCGGCGACTTCCTCGTGCGCAGCGTGATCGGCGCCGATCGGGGCACCGGCGCGATCGCGGTCGGCGACCGACTCCAGGTCGGACAGACGGTGCAGTTCCACGTCCGCGACGCGGCCGCGGCCGACGAGGACCTCCGCGCGCTCCTGCTCGCCGCGTCGCTGGCCGGCAGCGGGACCGCCTCGGGCGCGCTCCTGTTCACCTGCAACGGACGCGGGAGCCACCTCTTCGGCGTCCCGGACCACGACGCCGCCGTGGTCGAGGAGGTGCTCGGGCCGCTGCCGCTCGCCGGCGGATCCTGCGCCGGCGAGATCGGGCCGGTCGGGGGCACGAGCTTCCTGCACGGCTTCACCGCGAGCCTCGCGCTCTTCCCGGCGGAGTCGCCGGGACCCCGGTCGCCCGAGCCCGGCCCGACGCGGGAAGAGGCGGAACCGGGTCCGGCCCGACGCGCCATAGTGGGGGCCGGAGTCGACCAGGGGGACCAAGGTGGCCACGACCGACGTCGAGCAGCGCGGGATCAACGTGATCCGCGGCCTCGCCATGGACGCCGTCCAGCAGGCGAACTCGGGGCACCCGGGCACACCGATGGCCCTCGCGCCGCTCGCGCACGTGCTGTTCACCCGGGTCATGCGATACGACGCCGGCGCCGCCGACTGGCCCGACCGCGACCGGTTCGTGCTCTCCGCCGGCCACGCCTCGATGCTCCTCTACTCGATGCTCTACCTGACCGGGTTCGGGCTCGAGCTCGACGACCTCCGCGCGTTCCGGCAATGGGGCTCTCGCACCCCGGGCCACCCCGAGTACGGCCACACCACCGGCGTCGAGGTCACCACCGGGCCCCTCGGTCAGGGCTTCGCGAACGGAGTGGGCATCGCGCTCGCCGAGGCGAACCTCCGCGCGCGGTTCGGTGCCGAGGTCTCCGACCACCATGTGTTCGCGATCGCGGGCGACGGCTGCATGGAGGAGGGCGTGAGCCACGAGGCCGCGTCCCTCGCGGGCCACCTCGGCCTCGGGTCGCCTCGTCTACGTCTACGACGACAACCACATCACGATCGACGGCCCGACCGAGCTCGCCTTCACCGACGACGCGCGCAAGCGGTTCGAGGGCTACGGGTGGCACGTCGTGCACCTCGGTGAGGTCGCGAACGACCTCGACGCGATCGAGGCCGGCCTGCGGGAAGGCATCGCCGAGGATTCGCGGCCCACGCTCGTCGTGCTGCGCAGCCACATCGGCTGGCCGTCCCCGAAGTACACCGACACAGCGCACGCGCACGGCAACCCGCTCGGCGACGACGAGATCCGCGCCGTGAAGGAGATCCTCGGGCATGCCGGCCGACGAGACCTTCTGGGTACCCGACGACGTCCTCGCGTACTACCGCGCCGCGGGCGTCGCCGGCCGGCCGGCGCGGGAGGCATGGGAGGCGCGGCACGAGGCGCTCCGCACGGGTGAGTCCGACCTGGCCGACCAGTACGACGCGTGCCTCGAGCAACGCGGGCTCGCCGGCTGGGAGTCGAAGCTGCCGACCTGGGAGGTGGGCGAGGACGTTGCCGACGCGCGCCGCGTGCTCGAAGGTCCTCGAGGCGATCGTCGACGTCGTGCCCGGCATCATCTCCGGTGGTGCCGACCTGACCGGCAACACCGGCACCGAGCTCGCGGGGTCTCCCGTCATCGCCACGCACGAGTTCGGTGGTCGCCAGATCCACTGGGGAGTCCGCGAGCACGGGATGGGCGCGGTCATGAACGGCATGGCCGTCAGCGCGACGCTGCCCGTCGGCGGCACGTTCTTCGTGTTCTCCGACTACATGCGCGCCACGCCTCGCCTCGCGGCGCTCTCCCACTACAAGACCGCGTTCATCTGGTCGCACGACTCGGTCGGGGTCGGCGAGGACGGCCCCACGCACCAGCCGATCGAGCAGCTCGCCTCCCTCCGCGCGATGCCCGGCCTGCGTCTCATCCGCAGCGCGGACGCCAACGAAGTCGCCCAGGCCTGGCGAGTGCACATCGACGGCACCGGACCGACGGCGATCATCCTCACGCGCCAGAAGGTCCCGGTGCTCGAGGGCACCGCCGAGCGCGCGCCCGAGGGCGTGCCGAAGGGCGCGTACGTGCTCGTCGACGAGACCGACGGCATCGACCTCGTGCTCCTCGGCACCGGCTCCGAGGTCCACCTCTGCGTCTCGGCGCGCGGAAGCGCTCGTGGCCGAAGGGCTGTCGGTACGCGTCGTGTCGATGCCCTCGTGGGACCTCTTCGAGGCGCAGCCCGACGACTACCGCGACTCCGTGCTGCCGCCCGGGGTCCCGACGCTGGCCGTCGAGGCCGGCGTGTCCTTCGGCTGGGACCGCTACGCCGACGACACCGTGTCGATCGACCGCTTCGGTGCGTCGGCACCGGGATCCACCGTGTTCGCCGAGCTCGGGTTCACCGCCCGAGCACGTCGCCCAGCGCGCGCGTGAGCTGCTCGCGCTCGATTCCGCGTGATCACGCCACGCAGGACTGGAGCAACCGCATGAGTGACATCGCCCGCCTCAACGACTTCGGCCAGAGCCCCTGGTACGACAACCTCGCGCGTTCCCTGCTCACGGGCGGAGGCCTCCAGCGGCTGATCACCGAGGACGGGATCCGCGGGGTCACGTCGAACCCGACGATCTTCGAGAAGGCGATGGCCGCGGGCGAGGGCTACGACGAGCAGCTCGCCGCCTGTGCGAAGGAGGGGCTCTCGATCGAGGACTCCTACTGGCGCCTGGTCGTGGACGACGTCGGCCACGCGGCCGACCTCCTCCTCCCGGTGCACGAGGCGAGCGGTGGCGCCGACGGGTTCGTGTCGGTCGAGGTGTCCCCCGATCTCGCGCACGACACCGACGGGACGATCGCCCAGGCCAAGAGCCTCTTCGAGCGGCTCGGCCGCAGGAACGTGATGATCAAGATCCCCGCGACCCTCGAGGGGCTCCCGGCGATCGAGGCGAACATCGCGGCCGGCATCAACACCAACGTCACGCTGATCTTCTCTCTCGCCCGCCACGACAAGGTCATCGATGCGTACCTGGCAGGGCTCGAGACGCTCGTCGCCGGCGGTGGCGATCCGTCCACCGTCTCGTCGGTCGCGTCCTTCTTCGTGAGCCGCGTGGACACCGAGACCGACCGCCGCCTCCCCGACGACAGCCCCGTGCGGGGTCAGGCCGCAGTGGCGAACGCGAAGCTTGCCTACCGGCTCTTCGCACAGCGCTTCGCAGGTGACCGCTGGGACACGCTCGCCGCGAAGGGCGCGCGGCTCCAGCGTCCGCTGTGGGCGTCGACGTCGACGAAGAACCCCGCGTACTCACCCACGCTGTACGTCGACGACCTGATCGGCCGGCACACGGTGAACACGCTCGCGCCGGCGTCGATCGAGGCGCTCCAGAAGGGCGATGGGAACCTGCGTGCCGACACGGTGATCGAGGACGTGGAGGCCGCCGACCAGGTGATGGTCGACCTACGGTCCGCCGGCGTCGACTTCGACGACGTGACGCTGACGCTGGAGAACGAAGGGGTCGCGTCGTTCGCCGCCAGCTTCCACGACGCGTTCGCGACGCTGGAGAAGCGCCGCGCCGAGGTGACCTGAATCAGCGCAGGGCTGTCACCGCTTGGGCAGATAGCTCTTGTCGCGCGTGATCCACTGCCACTCCCAGAACGGGTCCGCGTAACCGAGCGCCCGGAGTCCCTGGATCGCGAACGCGACGAGCCCCGCCGGCGACTCGTCGGCGGGATGCACCTCGTATGCCTCGGGACCCGCGACCCCCGGGAGCACGATGCCCGCCCCCGCGAGCTTCTCTGACGCCTCCGCCGGCGTGTGGTTCCGCGGTGCGACGAAGAGCACCGCCGGCGACTCCTTGCGACCCCCCTTGACGATGACGGCTCGCCAGATGATCTGCAGGTCCATCCGAACCGAGAGCTGTGCCCGTCGCAGGCCGCTGTACGCGCCCATGCCACCGCGCGAGTCGGTCGGCCGGAGCTCGAGCCCGGCCGGGCCCATCTTCTTGCCGAGCACGCGGTTCGCGAGCGCGTCGATCGCCGCGGTGGGGTCGTCCTGGAACAGACCATCGTTCGCCATGTTCCGAACCTACGCTGCGAGCGCGCGCGCCGCACGCAGGTGACCGGCGAGGTCCGCCACGGTCACGTGGGCGTTCACGCCGCTCGGGTTGGGCATCACGTACGCGATCGCCCCGCCGAATCCGCTCGCCTGGACTCCCGCGACTGCGTGCCGATCGATCGCCGCGCGGTAGCCCGTCAGCCCGACGAAGCAGACGACGCGCGGAGCGAGCCAGCCGACGAGACGCTCGAGCCGGGCCGCCCCGGCGCGGTACTCGTCCTTCGACAGCGCGTCCGCACGCGGCGCGTGGCCCGCTTCACGAGATCGGTCATGCCGATCCCGTGCGACAGCAGCGCGTCGTGCGGGTCGCGATCGCTCGTCACGAGGCCTGCGGAGAGCGCAGCGGGCCAGAACCGGTTGCCCGGGCGGGCGAACCCGACGCCCGACGTCGGCGGCGTACTCGCTCGGGTTCAGGCCGCACAGGAGCACGCAGAGGTCCGGTCCGACGAAGTCGGGCAGCGTGCGCGCGCGGGTCGCGTGCACCCGAACCCACTCGTCGGCCTCGGGCGTGGTGCCCGCACCCGCCACGAACCCGGCGCCCTCCACCACGTCGCGGAACCCGGTCGGGGTCCAGCCCGTCGCGCCGCACCGCACCGTCAGGTCGACGCGGGTGCCGGGCTCCAGCTCCTGGTGCAGCTCCATCAGGGCCCAGGGCAACCAGCGACGCTCGACCCGGATGCGACGCGCCGGCTCCCCGCCGAGCTCCACCGTGACCGTCGGGTGCTGCACCCCCGTATCATCGCTCCATGCCGGGTGACGACGATCCGGATCGGCAGAAGTTGGGTGGGCGCGGTGTTCGGTGAGGTGCAGGTGGTCCGTCAGGTTCCGCAGGCGTTCGCGGCGCTCGTCGCCGACCTGGCGCCCGCGTCCGTCGCGCTGTCCGGCGGCGGCACCGCGCGTCAGTGCTACGAGCTGCTCGCCACCGCCGACGTCGACTGGACCCGGGTCGACGCCTGGTTCGGTGACGAACGGTGGCTGCCTGTCCACGACCCCGAGTCGAACGAGGGGATGGCCCGCGTGACGTTCCTCGACGAGGTCGAGCCCCACGCCATCCACTCCATGTACGACGCCGACGCGACCATCGACGAGGCCGCTCGCGCCTACGACGCGGAGCTTCGAGCCGCCCCGCCGCTCGAGCTCGTGCACCTGGGTCTGGGGCCCGACGGGCACACGGCCTCGCTGTTCCCCGGCACCGCGCCGCTCGACGAGACCGATCGGTGGGTCGTGCCGAACGGCGACGACCTCCACCCCCACCCGCGCCTCACCCTCACGTTCCCGGCCCTCGCCGCGACACGTCTCGTCGTCGTCACGGTCGCGGGCACCTCGAAGCAGGACGCGTTCGCGCGCATCCGGGCCGGTGAGAACCTCCCGGCGGGCCGCGTGCGCGCCGAGCGCGTCGTCTGGCTCGTGGACGAGGCCGCCGCCGGTGGGACGTAGTCTCCCTGCCATGCAACGTCCGTCGGTCCCCCGCCCGACCGGTCCCGGATCCGACGTGACCAGCCGCCGCGACGCCCGCGAGCTGGTCCACGTCCCGATCGACGAGCTCGTCGCGACGGCAGGCCGGCTCCGCGACCTCGGGCACGGCAGCCGAGTCACGTACTCACCGAAGGTGTTCGTCCCCCTCACCATGCTCTGCCGCGACCGGTGCGGCTACTGCACGTTCGCGAAGCCGCCGGCGCGGCTCGACCAGGCGTACCTCTCGATCGACGAGGTGCTCGCGATCGCCCGCCACGGCGCGGCGCTGGGGTGCCACGAGGCGCTCTTCACGCTCGGGGAGGCGCCCGAGGAGCGCTACCCCGATGCCGCCGCGTGGCTCGCGGGGCACGGCCACGCGTCGACCGTCGCGTACGTGGAGGCCGCGGCGCACACGGTGCTCACCGAGACCGGCCTGCTCCCCCACGCGAACGCCGGTGCGCTGTCGCGCGACGAGCTGGAGCGGCTGCGCGCCGTCAGCCCGTCACAGGGGATGATGATCGAGACGCTCGCCGCCCGCCTCGGCGAGCCGGGCGGTCCACACCACGGCGCACCCGACAAGACGCCGGAGCGGCGCCTGGCGACCCTCGAGGCCGCCGGCGAGGCCCGGGTGCCCTTCACCACCGGGATCCTCGTCGGGATCGGCGAGACGCGCGAGGAGCGGATCGACGCGCTGCTCGCGATCGCTTCGAGCCACGCGCGTCACGGTCACGTGCAGGAGGTGATCGTCCAGAACTTCCTCCCCAAGCCCGGCACCGCGATGCACCGCGCCCGAGCCGTGTGACCCCGACGAGTTCCTGTGGACGATCGCCGTGGCCCGCGTGCTCCTCGGGCCGTCGATGCACCTCCAGGCCCCGCCGAACCTCAGCGACGACCTCGGTGCACTCCTCGCGGCCGGCATCGACGACTGGGGCGGCGTCTCCCCCGTCACGCCCGATCACGTGAACCCCGAGCGGCCGTGGCCCGCGCTCGACCTCCTGCGCGCCGCGACCGAGGCCGCGGGCAAGGTGCTCGCCCCGCGGCTCACCGTCTACCCGGAGTACGTCCACGACGCGGAGACCTGGCTCCATCCCGACGTGCGCACCGCGGTGCTCGCGGCCTCCGACTGCGAAGGGCTCGCCCGCGACGACCAGTGGCGCTCGGGCGGCGAGGCCCACCCGCCGAGCCTGCTCCCGCCCGCCACGCCCGGCTCGCGCCGGTCGACGCGGTCGGCGCCGTGCTCGACGGCGTGCTGGCCGGCGAGGAGGTCGGCGTCGACGAGATCGTGACCCTGCTGGGTGCCCGGGGCCCGAGGTGTCGCGTGTCGCCGAGGTCGCGGACCAGCTGCGGCGCGACATCTCCGGCGACGTCGTGACGTTCGTCCGCAACCGCAACATCAACTACACGAACGTCTGCACGTTCAAGTGCAAGTTCTGCGCGTTCTCGAAGGGTCCGCTCTCGCTGAACCTCCGCGGCGACGCCGTACCTGCTCGACCTCGAGGAGATCCAGCGGCGCGTCGTCGAGGCCGTCGACCACGGAGCCACCGAGGTCTGCCTGCAGGGCGGGATCCACCCCGACTTCGACGGCGAGTACTACGTCGACCGTCGCCCGGGCCGTGAAGGAGGTCGCGCCCGACATCCACCTCCACGGGTTCACCGCCCTCGAGGTGACCGAGGGCGCGCGGCGGCTCGGTGTCCCGCTGCGCGACTACCTGCGCACGCTCAAGGACGCCGGCCTCTCCACGCTGCCCGGCACCGCCGCCGAGATCCTCGACGACGAGGTGCGCGCGGTCATCTGCCCCGACAAGGTCACGACCGACGAGTGGCTCGAGGCCCACCGCCTCGCGCACGAGGTCGGGCTCCGCTCGAACGTGACGATCATGTTCGGCACCGTCGAGCGCCCGGTGCACGTCGCGCGCCACCTGGTGCGCACGCGCGACCTCCAGAAGGAGACCGGCGGGCTTCACCGAGTTCGTGCCCGCTCCCGTTCGTGCACATGGCCACGCCGCTGTCCCTCCAGGGGCGGTCCCGCCACGGCCCGACGTTCCGGGAGGTGCTGCTCATGCACGCGGTCGGGCGGATCGCGTACCGCGGCTGGATCGACAACATCCAGGCCTCGTGGGTCAAGGTCGGGGTCGACGGCGCCCGCCAGCTGCTGCTGGCCGGGTGCAACGACCTCGGGGGCACGCTGATGGACGAGAACATCTCGCGCGCCGCCGGCGCCGACCACGGCCAGGAGCTCGACGAGGAGGACTTCCGCGGGATCGCGACGGCCGCCGGGACGGCCGCTCGAGCAGCGCACGACGCTCTACGGCCGCGTCGACGACCGTCGGTCGGCGTCTGCGACCCGCCGCACGAGGCACCGAGTCGACGGGCGTTCCCGTCACCATCACGACCCCGGCTCCGGTCGCATGAGCACGCGCCCGGACGCCGCACGTGGACGTCATCGGGATCGGCAACGCGCTCGTCGACGTGCTGAGCCACGAGCAGGACGCCTTCCTCGACACGCTACGGGCTCGCGAAGGGCGGGATGGACCTCATCGACGCGGACCGTGCGGAGCTCCTGTACGCGTCGATGGGTCCCGCGATCGAGGTGTCCGGCGGGTCGGCCGCCAACACCATGGTCGGCATCGCGTCGTTCGGAGGCTCGGCCTCGTTCGTCGGGCGGGTGCGCGACGACCAGCTCGGCACGGTGTTCGCCCACGACATCCGCGCCGCGGGCGTCGGGTTCGACACGACTCGCCGCCACCGACGGCGCGTCGACCGGCCGCTGTCTGATCCTCGTCACGCCGGATGCGGAGCGGACGCTCAACACGTTCCTCGGCGCTGCCGCCGAGCTCGGACCCGACGACGTCGACCCCGCAGCCGTCGCCGCGCGCGCAGATCACCTACCTCGAGGGCTACCTCTTCGACCAACCGCGGGCCAAGGAGGCGTTCCGCCACGCGGCGAAGCTCGCCCATGACGCGGGACGGCGGGTCGCATTCAACCTCTCCGACGGGTTCTGCGTCGAGCGACACCGCGCCGACTTCATCGACCTCGTCGCCGATCGAGGTCGACATCCTGTTCGCGAACGAGAACGAGATCTGCACGCTGTACGAGGTCGACGACTTCGACGACGCGCTGCAGAACGTGCTGCACCACTGCGAGGTGGCCGCGCTGACGCGCAGCGAGAAGGGTCGGTCATCGTGAGCGGCAACGACGTGCACGTCGTCGACGCACACCCGGCGCCCGGCGGCGTCGTGGACACCACCGGCGCCGGCGACCTGTACGCGGCCGGGTTCCTGTACGGGTTCACCCACGGGTACGACCTCGGCCGCTGCGGGCGCCTCGGGTCGCTCGCCGCCGCGGAGGTGATCTCCCACCTCGGGCGCCCGCCCCGAGACGTCGCTCGCCACGCTGGCCGGGTCGCTGCTCACGTGAAGATGCCCCGCTACCGAACCGGGGACCCCGCGCTCGACCGCGCCATCCAGGAGCTGCTCGAGCAGGCCGACGCCACCGATGACGCCGACCTCGTGTTCGAGCTCGTCGTCTCGGCGCTCCGCCTCGCCCGCGACCACGCGGATCGCGGCGACCTCAAGATGGCGAACGCCGCGCTCAAGGAGATGCGGTACGCGTTCCATGTCTTCGAGCCGTACCGCGACCAGCTGAAGGTCGCCATCTTCGGCTCGGCTCGCACGCGAGCCCGACGATCCGCTCTATCACCAGGCGCGGAGGTTCGCTGCCGCGATCGCGGAGCGCGACTGGATGGTGATCACCGGCGCCGGTCCCGGGATCATGGAGGCCGGCATCGAGGGTGCCGGCCCGGAGAACGCGTTCGGCGTGAGCATCCGACTGCCGTTCGAGGCCACGACGAGCGGGTTCATCGCCGACGACCCGAAGCTCATCAACTTCCGCTACTTCTTCACGCGGAAGCTCTCGTTCATCAAGGAGGCCGACGCGTTCGTGCTGCTCCCCGGCGGGTACGGCACGCTCGACGAGGCGTTCGAGCTCCTCACGCTCGTCCAGACGGGGAAGGCGCAGCCCGGGCCGATCGTGCTGCTCGACGTGCCGGGCGGCACCTACTGGGAGACGTGGCGCGAGTTCGTGCGCACCGAGCTCACGGCACGCGGGTACACCGGCGAGCACGACCTCTGCCTCGTGAAGATCACCGACGACGTCGACGTGGCGGTCGACGAGGTCATCGGCTTCTACTCCAACTACCACTCGCAGCGGTTCGTCGACGGCCGCCTCGTGCTCCGCGTGCACCACGCGCCCGACGAGCAGGAGCTCGCGGCTCTCACCGACGAGTTCGCGGACATCATCGCCCGGGGTGCCATCGAGCGGGTCGACGCCGCACCGGCCGAGGTGCGCGACGAGGACCACGTCGAGCTCGAGCGGGTCGCGCTCTGGTTCGACCGCTACGGCTGGCCTCGGCTGCGCGAGCTCATCGACCGGCTCAACGGCCGGGCCTCACACCCCTGACGCCGGGCCCGCTTCCTGGCGCGCTCGAGGGACCCCGGCAGTTGTTCCGCATACCGAGAGCACACTGGCACCGGGATCAGTCGTCGGTCGTGGCGCCGCCCAGCGCGTGGATGGCCCGCTCGATCGCACGGCGGGCCTTGAGGATCTGCTTCTCCTCCGCCGCGGCGGTCGCGTCACCGTCCTCGGTGGCGGCACGCAAGCGGTCGTAGGCGAGGTCGCGGAGGCGCTCCTCGATCGAGGCGAGCTCGGCGAGCAGGTCGTCGATGCCGGTCATCGGGTCCCTTCGGGTGCTTCGGGGGTGACGGGTGGCACGAGCGCCGCGGCGAGCAGGACCGCCGGGTGCCGGACATCGAGCCCGGCCGCGGCCAGGTGCATCGCGCACCCGGGGTTCGCGGACGCCACGAGCGCCGGCGCGTCACCGGCGGCGGCGCGGATCGCCGCCACCTTCCGGGCACGGATCTCGCCCGCCAGCTCCGGCTCGACCGCGGCGTACGCCCCGCCGGCGCCGCAGCAGAGCGCGTCGTCGCCGGTGTCGACCACGTCGTAGGCGCCCGCGAGCACCGTGTGCACCGCTCCCGCGGCATGCTGCACGTGCGCGAGGTGGCAGGGGTCCTGGACGACGACACGCTGACCGGTGGCCACGAGGTCGAGGTCGGGACGACCCTCGAGCCACGTCGAGAAGTCCACGACCCTCGCGGCGAAGGCCGAGGCCTCCGGCGTCCCGAGCAGGTGGCCGTAGTCCTGCATCGCCGCTCCGCACCCGGCGCTGTCGACGACGACGGGGCCGTCGCCGAGGTGCCCAGCGATCACCCGGCGAGCCAACGCGCGGGCTTCCTCGACCCGACCGGCATGGAGGTGGAGCGCGCCGCAGCAGCTCGCTCGGTTCGGCGACACGGCAGCACGCGCGCCGGTCGCGGCCATCACGTCGAGGGCGGCCCGGTGGACGTCGCGTTGCCACGCGTCCATCACGCAGCCCGTGAAGAGCACGACGTCGGCTTGCTCACCGGGCACGCCACGGAGACGAAGCGCGAGTTCGCGCGCCGAAGACGCGGGACGCCGAAGCGCCGCGGGACGAGGTGCAGCCGCTGCGCGCCGAGCATGAGCCACGACAGCAGGCGGAGGAGCCACCGGCGTGGGAGGACCACCCGGAATCCGAGCCACTCGGCCGCGCGCCGGACCAGCCCGTGGCGTCCGCGGTGCTCGCGCGCCAGGGTCGCGCGCGTGTCCTCCATGAGCCTGCCGAAGGGGACCGACGACGGGCACGCCGCCTCACAGCCACGGCACTGCACGCACGCGTCCATCGCCTCTACGAATGCCGCGTCGACCGTCGCGTCCCCGGACTGCACGGCCCGCATCGCGGCGATGCGGCCTCGTGGTGACGCGACCTCCAGGCCGGTCACCCGGTAGGTCGGGCAGTGCGGCAGGCAGAGACCGCAGGCGACGCACGCGACGAGCTCGTCGGCGTCGAGCCCGAGGAGCGCAGGGGCACCGTACGGGTCACGCTGCACCTGACGTCCAGCCGAGGTGCTCGTCATCGCACGCCGATCTCACCGTCTACCTGAGCCTGAGGGTTCGAGCCGGGCCGTGCGATCGGGAGGCGGCCCGGCGCGAGCTTGCCGGTCGGGTCGAACTGCGCACGCAGGCGCTCGTGCAGATCCGGGCTCGGGAGCTCGACGCCGAAGCCGTCGAGGCCCGGTGCACCGGCCTCGCGGAGCAGCCACCCGCCGTGTGCACCGGCCTGCCGCCGCGCGGCCGCGAGCGCGCCCTCGGCGTCGGCCGCGACATGCACCGTCCCGATGCCGGCCTCGGCGAGCCACCGGACGCCATGGAGGGCCTGCAACGCCCGGCCGAGCGCCACGACCCGGCCCGGTGGCACCGAGATGCGGCCCCGGTGCTCCCCCACCGGCCAGTCGACGGCTGCGGCCGACTCGAGACCGGCGGCGCGCGCCTCGGCCTCGACGTCGTCGGGGTGCCCCTCCAGGCGGACCCGCGTGATCGCGCCGTCCCAGGCCACCGTGGCGGGCCGATGGCAGCGCCGCCGGAGGGCGTCGGGATCCTCGGCGCTCGCGCCCCACCACACTCGAGCGGGCCGGGGGCGGCACCGCAGGATCACCCGGGTCAGCACACCGATGGTGCCGAGCGAGCCGACCAGCAGCCGGGGCAGGTCGTAGCCGGTGACGTTCTTCACCGTCGGACCCCCCCCTCGGACCAGCCGGCCGTCTGCGGTGGCGAAGCGGACCTCCAGCACCTGGTCGCGCAACGGGCCCACCCGCGCCCGGCGCGGCCCGGACATCCCCGCGGCCAGGGTGCCGCCGACGGTCGCGGCCGGGTCACGGGGATCCAGCGCGCACTCCTGCCCTTCGGGGTCCAGGATCGCCGCGAGCTCGGCCACCGTGGTGCCCGCACCCAGCGTGACGGTGAGGTCCGCGGCGTCGTAGGCGACGATCCCCGACGGTGCCCGCACGACCGTGGCGCCCGCCGGTGGTGGTCCGCCGACCTCGCGATGGGTCCCGGCGCCTCGCGGGTCCACCCGGGCGGCGCGTCCGACCGCGTCCGCCACCGCTTGCTCCGCGACGAGCAGGTCGGCCGCGCCGGCAGCCCCCGGCGTCAGATCCACAGGCCCGCACGTTCGTCACCGACCGCAGAGCGGCCGAGCTCGCCGCACCGACTCCCGCGGGGCAGCACCTTGTCAGGGTTCGCGAGGCCGGCCGGGTCGAAGGCATCGCGGAGCCGCGCCTGGGCGTCCAGGTCATCGTCGTCGAAGTAGCTCGTCATGGCGTCGCGCTTCTCGATTCCGATGCCGTGCTCGCCGGAGAGCACGCCACCGGCGTCGAGGCACGCCTGCAGGATCGCGTCACCGGCGTCCCGCACCCGCGCCCACACGCCCGGCCGGCGCGCGTCGAACGCGATCAGCGGATGCAGGTTGCCGTCGCCCGCGTGGAAGACGTTCATCATCGTGAGCTGCTGCTCCCCGGCGATCTCACCCACGCGGCGCAGCACGTCGACGAGGCGAGTGCGGGGGACGACGGCGTCGTGGAGGTAGTAGTCGGGCGCGACGCGTGCGATCGCGCCGAACGCCGACTTCCGGCCCTTCCACAGCAGGGCGCGCTCGGTGTCGTCCGCGGCGACTCGTACATCCCGTGCCCCCGTCGCGAGCCCGATCCGCGTCACCTCGGCGACCTCGGCGGCGACGCCGCCCGCGAGCCCGTCGAGCTCCACGAGGAGGACCGCGGCCGCATCCCGCGGGTAGCCCGCGCCGACGAAGTCCTCGACCGCTCGGGTGATCTGCGCGTCCATCATCTCGAGTGCCGCGGGCACGACGCCTGCGGCGATGATCCCACTCACCGTCGCGGCCGCGTCCTCGATGCTCGTGAAGTCGAGCAGCAGGGTGCGCACGTCGGGCGGGTCCGGTGTCAGCCTGCACCGCGACCCGCGTCGCGATGCCCATGGTGCCCTCGCTCCCGACGAAGCAGCCCCGCAGGTCGTAGCCGGGGGTGTCGGGCTCCAGACCGCCGAGGCGGGCCGTGGTCCCGTCGGGGAGCACGACGTCGACCGCCAGCACGTGGGCGGCGGTGACCCCCGATGCGAGGCAGTGGGGCCCTCCCGCGTTCGTGGCGACGTTCCCGCCGATCGTGCACGCCGCCTGGGACGACGGGTCAGGCGCGTAGTGGAGATCGAGGTGCCGGACGGCGCGGCTCAGGTCGAGGTTCAGGACGCCCGGCTCCACCCAGGCCACCCGGCTCGCGGCGTCGACCTCGACGATCCGGTTCAGCTGCGTCGTCACGATGAGGACCGGATGGTCCAAGGGCGTCGCACCGCCGGCGAGCCCGGTCCCGCTCCCGCGAGCGACGAAGGGGCGCCCGTGGCGCGCCGCGACCGCAACCGCCGCGGCCACCTCGTCGCCGCGTTCGGGGAAGCAGACGACCGCAGCTTCCCCCCGCTCGTGGCCGGCGTCGCGCGCGTAGAGGGAGAGCTCGAGCGGCTCGGCGCGGGCTCGCTCAGGACCGAGGACCGCCTGGAGGTCGGCGACGAGCACGCGGTCGTTCGAAGTGGAGGTGATTGCCCAAGATTACCGAGGGTCCTGGGTACGCTCGGCTCGAGCGTCGTCCACGAGGAGGAGGCAACGCCGATGGCCGGACCGACCCGCGAGTGGGTCACGTTCGACGATCCGAAGGAGGAGCGACGCTGGCAGATCGACGTCACCTATCTGCTGTCGTCGTGGACCTGCATCTTCGGCGCCGGTTGCCAGGGCGTGCTCACTGCGCCGGCACCCGAGCTGGTCCAGGGGTGCTGCTCCTACGGCGCGCACTTCTCCGACAAGAAGGACCGCGACCACGTCGTGAAGGTCGCGCGTGACCTCACCGACGACGAGTGGCAGTACGCCGGCGACCGGTCGCAAGAAGGGCATCTACGCGAAGGCCGGCAAGGACGAGGACGGCAAGGTCGAGTGGCGCACCCGGCTCGCCGACGACGCCTGCATCTTCCTCAACCGACCGGGCTTCGCCGGTGGCGTCGGCTGTGCACTCCACATCCACGCGGAGCGCACGAGCCGGCACCACAGCGACGTCAAGCCCGAGGTGTGTTGGCAGCTCCCACTCCGGCGGATCGACGAAGAGCAGGACGACGGCAGCGTCGTGTCGACGCTCACCGAGTTCGCGCGCGACGGCTGGGGCGAGGGCGGCGACGACTTCGCGTGGTGGTGCACCGAGGCGCCGGAGGCGTTCGTCGGCAAGGAGCCGGTCTACGTCAGCCTCGCTGAGGAGCTGCGCAAGATGCTCGGCAACAAGCTGTACAAGCAGGTGATCGCGTACCTCGACGAGCAGCTGCGCGCCCGGCCGGCACCGGTCGAGCACCCTGCTCAGCAGCGGGTGGAGCTCAAGCCGACCCGGCGCTAGTCGTCCGCCAGCCTGAGGCCCGGGAACGTCGGCGCGTAGCGCTCGGCGCGGAAGTAGCGCCAGGCGTCGGTCCGGAAGCCGGCCGCGCTCACGCCGTGCCGCCGCGGGTCGCCTCGGAAATGGGGGTTGACGTAGTCCCACACCACCGAGCGGTCCGGCGTGACCTCGAAGGTGCGGCCGTGCGGACCATCGGTGATGAGCGTGTCGCCGTTCGCGAGGCGCTGCGCGCCCGAGGTGTTGAAGCCGAAGAACCGCTCGTCGTCCGCGTTTCCGTAGACCCGCGACCTCGTGGCCGAGAACGATCCGTTCAGGGCGCGCTGGTAGGCGGAGCCGTCCCACGCCGGTGTGATCTCCTCGACGGTCGACCACTCCCGGACTCGCTTCTGCCCGTTGCTGAAGATCAGGATCGAGCCTCCTCCCGGGAAGCCAGCGGGGATCCATCGGGCGTCGTGCTGCGCGAAGAGCACCTGGTCGTGTGTCGCACCTTCCTCGCCCCGCTCGCCTGCGTCGTGGGTCGCAGGGTTCCCGTACCGGAAGAGCAGATCGCCGGCTGCACCGCGAGCCTCTGCGGTGGTCGTGTCGTGGTCGATGATCCAGATCTCGCTGAACTGGCGAACGCTGAGCATGACCTGGTCCAAGCCGGCGTTGTAGTCGACAGAGTTCGTGTGGTTCCAGTCCCGCGCGCCGCCGGTGCCCAGCGTGTAGTTCACGTCGATCTTCTCGGGGTGCTCGGCGACGATCCCGTAGTTGTCCTTCCCGGGGTCGCGGTCCTGGATCAGGTGGTCGAACACGTGCCACTCCCACACGATGCTGTTGGTGCGCGGATCGACCTCGACGATCGAGTCGGGCCACAGCTCGCCATCCGCGAGGAGTCCGGGGTCGCGGCCGGCAGCGATCGCCTCAGCCGCCGTCTTGTGCTCCCACGCGATGAGGAGCACGTGACCGTTGGGCATCGGTTCCAGATCGTGGTGCTGGCGGTGCTCGTCCGTGTTGTAGTCGAACCGCCATCGGACCTGGCTGTCCCAGTCCAGACGCTCGATGCGACCACCCCCGCCCTTCCCGTTCCGGAACCGGTTCTCGAGGTCGAGATCCCCCGCGCGCAGCAGCTCGCCACTGGGCTCGAGGTACTGGAAGTTCCCGGGTGCGGTCCCGTGGCGCCACCGATGGACGACGTCGCCGTCGAGGTCGACGAGGAAGGTGCTTCGCTCCGACTCCGGTGCGTACAGCGTGTACCCGGGCGCGGCACCGGCTCGCCGGGCGCGGAGGCCGGTCTTCCCGACAGGGTCGGGCAGACCGGCCCGGGCGCTCACGCTGACGACCAGGACTGCGGTTGCGATGATCGCGACCGCCGCGCGGGGGCTCGACATCTCCACGATCGTGCGCGGGCGGCTCCGGTCGGCGCAAACTGCACCGCGGAGCCCGATGGCGGGCCGGGCCAAGCGGCTAGACCAGCGACAGCCCGCCGTCGACCACGAGCACCGAGCCGGTGAGCCAGGCCGCGACGTCGGAGGCGAGGTAGAGCGCGGCGCCGGCGATGTCGTCGGGCAACCCGATGCGCCGCATGGGGTGCCGGGCGGCGATCCCGGCTTCGTCGGTCTCCCACAGCGCACGCGCCATGTGCGTCTTGACGAGGCCCGGAGCCACGGCGTTGACGCGGACGTCCGGTCCGAGCTCGAGCGCGAGCTGCTTCGTCATGTGCACGAGCGCGGCCTTCGACGCGTTGTAGATGCCGATGAAGGGCGACGGATGGATCCCGCCTACGGAGGCGACGTTCAGGATCACGCCGCCGTGTTCCCGCATCCAGGCGCGCCACACGGCCTGGGCCAGCAGGAGGGCACCCTCGAGGTTCACCTCGAGCACCTTGCGAACCTTGGCCGGCTCGGTCTCGATCATCGGGCCGAAGGCAGGGTTGGTCGCGGCGTTGTTCACCAGGATGTCGAGCGAGCCGAGCTCCGCGACGCACCGGTCGACCGTCGTCTGGATCACCTCGGGGTCGCCGGCCGACCCGGCGACGGTGAGGATCGACCCGCCCGCGGCCCGGACCGCGGCCTCGGTCTCCGCGAGCTCGTCCGGCTTGCGGGCCAGCACGCACACGGCGGCACCCGCGGCCACGTAGGCGTCGACGATCGCCCGGCCGATCCCCCGCGTCCCCCCGGTGACCAGGGCGACGCGGCCATCGAGCCGCAGGGCGGCGGCCGGATCGATCAACGCCGCACCTAGAGGTACAGCCCGGTCTCGGCCTCGGAGCGCGCTCGACGCGGTCGCGTGGACGTCGCGCTCGCGGAGGATGAGGTAGTCGTCGCCCCTGATCTCGACCTCGTAGCCGCTGTCGGCCGCGAAGAGCACGCGGTCGCCCTCCTGGACGTTCCGGACGGTCGGGCCGACCGCGACCACCGAGGCCCAGTGGAGCCTCCGGTCGACGTTCGCGGTCGCCGGGATCAGGATGCCCGCTCGGGACTTGCGCTCGCCGATCTCGTCGGAGGGCCGGGCCAGGATGCGGTCCGCCATCATCTTGATCGAGTGCTTGACGTCGTGATCGTCCGGCTCCTGGTCTCGGGCCTGGTCCGGCGCGGCTGCCTCGGGCATGCGAGCGAGGTTACCGCCGTGCCTCGGGGCACCCGCTTCCGGCCTGCTCGGGGCCCTCGGCTACATTTCGCGTCACTCGGCCCACCTCGGAGCACAAGTGTCCGACTTCGTCGCCCCAACGACCACCCCGGTCCCCGTCTCGCGCAGCCGCACGCGGCGGCTCGGCGCGACCCTGCGGACCTACTTCCTGCTGACCAAGCCCCGCGTCATCGAGCTCCTGCTCGTGACCACGCTCCCGGCGATGATCCTCGCCGACGGCGGCTTCCCCTCGGTCGGACTCATCGTCGCCGTCCTCGTTCGGTGGAGCGCTCGCCGCCGGCGGCGCCAACACGATCAACTGCTGGATCGAGCGCGACCGAGACCACCTGATGAAGCGAACCCGGCATCGGCCGCTGCCGTCGGGCGACGTCGACCCGAAGCGCGCCCTGGTCTTCGGCCTCGTCCTCGAGGTGGTGGCCTTCGGGTTCCTCTGGGCCACCGCCAACCTCCTCGCGGCATCGTTGGCCGTCAGCGCCACCCTGTTCTACGTGTTCGTGTACACGATCTGGCTCAAGCCCCGGAGCCCACAGAACATCGTGATCGGTGGCGCCGCCGGGGCGGTCCCGGCCCTGGTCGGGTGGGCGGCGGTGACCGGCAGCCTCGCTGCGCCGGCGTGGGTGCTCTTCGCGATCGTGTTCTGCTGGACACCGCCGCACTTCTGGGCGCTCGCCCTCAAGTACCGCGAGGACTACGCCGCCGCGGGGATCCCGATGCTGCCCGTGGTGAAGGGCACCACGGTCGCGGTGCGCGCCAGATCCTCGTGTACTCGGTCCTCGTGCTCGCGGTGAGCCTCACCCTCCCCCTCGTCACCCCCATGACGCCGCTCTACCCGATCACTGCGTCGATCCTGGGGATCCTCTTCGTCGTCAGCGCCGAGCGGCTCCGACGCGACCCCAGTCCCGAGCGTGCGATCAAGCTGTTCATGTTCTCGAACACCTACCTCGCGCTGCTGTTCGCGGCCGTTGCCGTCGACGCCCTCCTCCAGGCCTCCTGAGGCCGCGGCCCCGCGCCATCGGGGTCTCCTGCTGCTGATCGCGGCAGCGGTGATCGTCGCCGTCGCGGGCCTCACGACGTGGGTCGTCGTCGCGAACGACGACGGGACGTCGCTGCCCCGACCCCGGCGACCACCGGACGGACCGGCGGGACGGACGACGTGTCGTGCACGCCCGATGGTCGGCTCGGGGCCGGCCGAGGTCGGGCAACCGGCTCCCGAGCTACGGCTGCGAGGGCTCGACGGCGGGTGCGTCGACCTCGCCGACCTGCGGGGCCGGCCGGTCATCGTGAACTTCTGGGCGTCGTGGTGCTTCCCCTGCCGCCAGGAGATGCCCCTGCTGCGCGATGGCTACAAGAGGTACCGGGACCAGGGTCTCGAGATCGTAGGGATCCCGTACCGCGACATCGACGGCGACTCGCGCGCGTTCGCCGAGAAGTACGGCGCGACGTGGCTCCTCGCCAAGGACGTCGACTCGGCCGCGGCGAACGCGTACGGCGTACGTCCGATCCCCCAGTCGTTCTTCATCCGCCGTGACGGGACGATCGCGGCGCATGTGCGCGGGATGACGACCAAGGACTTCAACCGCGAGGTGCGCAAGATCGTCGACGAAGCCTCACCCTGAAGCGCTACTCCTCCCAACGGAAGAAGCGCACAGCGAGGAGCGGCGCCACGATCGCCCACGCGATGAGCACGCCGGTGCTGCCCCAGGGGAACGACGCGCCACCGAGCGCGTGGCGCACGCTCTCACTCAGCGCCGCAGCCGGGAGCGCCCGCGCGAAGGTCTGCAGTGCCTCCGGGAGCTTGTGCAGCGGATACGCCATGCCCCCGAGGAAGAGGAGCACGAGGAACAGGGCGTTCGCCGCCGCGAGGTTCGCCTCGGCGCGCAGCGTGCCGGCCATCAGCATGCCGATGCCGGCGAAGGCGACCGTGCCGACCAGCAGCAGGACGACGGCGAGCGCGATGCCCCCCGTCACCTCCCAGCCGAGCGCGAGCCCGGTGACGACGATCACGATCGTCTGGAGCATCTCGATCACCAGCACGTTGATCGTCTTCGCCACGAGCAGGCCGCCGCGTGAGAGCGGCGTCGACCCGAGCCGCTTGAGCACTCCGTAGCGACGCTCGAAGCCGGTCGCGATCCCGAGACTGACCATCGCCGTCGACATCACGGCGAGCGCGAGGACGCCCGGTACCAGGAAGTCGACCGGCCGACGCACCGTCGTGTTGACCGCGTCGACCTTGGTGAAGAAGACGAGGATCCCGACCGGGATGAGGAAGGAGACGAGCAGGCTCTCGCCCCGTCGCAACGTGAGGAGCAGCTCGACCCGGGTCTGGCCGAGGACCGCGCGCCGCCCCCCGCTCACGAGCGGCAGCTCACGCGTCAGCCGGAGGAAGACCTCTTCGAGCGACCGGCGTCCTGCCTGCAGCTCGCCGAGTCGAATCCCCGCGTCGCGCAACCAGATGGCGAGGTCGGCCACGAGCTCGGGCGTCGCCTCGGCCGCGATCGAGTACTCGCCGGCCCTCGTCTCGAGCACGGCGTCGGGCGCGAGCCCGAGCGCAGACGGCGAGGGCAGCGAGGTCCAGACCCGGTGCGCACGAGAACCGGGTCTCGTCGCCCGCGGCGGCGCTCGTCAGCTCGGTCGGCGTGCCCAGCGCGACGAGGCGGCCGTGGTCGACGATCGCGAGGCGGTCGCAGAGCTGCTCGGCCTCGTCCATGCCGTGGGTCGTCAGCACGACCGTGACACCGTCGTTGCGCAGCCCGCGCACCAGCTCCCAGGTCGTCGCCCGGGCGTGCGGGTCCATCCCCGCGGTCGGCTCGTCGAGGAAGACGCACACGCGGTCGTCCGACCACGAGGGCGATCGCGAGGGAGAGCCGTTGCTTCTGACCGCCCGACAGACGCCGGACGTAGTTCTGGCGGGCGTCGTCGAGGCCCACGGCCGCGAGGAGCCGGTCCGGGTCGTCGGCGTCGTCGTAGAAGGAGGCGAAGAGGCGCAGCGCCTCGAGCGGCTTGATCCCCGGCGCGAGCCCGCCCTCCTGGAGCATGACCCCGACCTCGGGACGGAGCCGGCGCCCGTCGGTGATCGGGTCCAGGCCCAGCACGCGCACGCGCCCGGCATCCGGTCGCCGGTAGCCCTCGAGGATCTCGACGGTCGTCGTCTTGCCCGCTCCGTTGGGTCCGAGGATTCCGAAGACCTCGCCCGGTGCGACGCTCAGCGACAGGCCGTCGACGGCCCGAGTCGAGCCGTAGTGCTTCTCGAGCTCGACGACCTCAATCGCCGCGGTCGCCGGGAGCATCGGGCGCGCAGCCTACCGGAGGGGTGTCCCGCGCCCAGATCGAGAGTGACTGGTCGTCAGCGACTCAGCAGGCTGCGTCCGGCCACGAAGGCCTGGCGCGTCCTCGGCACCCGGACGCGTTCGGTGAACACGTCGCCGTCGGCCCGCTCGATCGCCTCGAGGATCTCCGCGTTCATGTTCCGCGCCGCGCGGATGGCCCGGGCCGACGGTGCCGGCAGCATCGGCATCCCGCGGTCGGCCGACTCGTAGTACTCCCAGGTCCGCCCGATCTCGAACGCCATCAGCGCCTGCCACTCCGGCGTCACCCGACGCGGCCGAGGGATCCGCGCCGAAGCGCTCGAGATCCTCACGCGGCAGGTACACCCGGCCACGGTCGAGATCGCTCGCGACGTCGCGGAGAAACGCCGTGAGCTGGAACGCGACTCCGAGGTCGTGGGCCGGCGCGATGGCCTCGGCGGATGTCGGTTCGAGGATCGGCAGCATCATCTCGCCGATCACCGCGGCCGAGCCGTCCATGTAGTCGAGGAGGTCGTCGAAGGTCTCGTATTCGACGACGGTCAGGTCCATGGTCATCGAACGGAGGTAGCGACGGAAGCAGTCCGGGTTCAGGTCGAAGGCGGACACGGTGTGCACCACGGCCTTGAGCACCGGGTCGTCGGAGTCGCCCCGGTCCAGGTCCTCGAAGAACTGGTCGCCGTACTCGACGAGTGCACGCTCCTTCGCATCGGCCGTGACCGGGCCGAGGCGCTCGACCAGGTCGTCGGCGTGCCGACAGAACGCGTAGAGGGCGTGGACGTGGTGGCGCTTGACCCGAGGCAGCAGGTAGGTCGCGCCGAAGTAGAGCTTGCCGCGCGACTTCGTCGAGGTCGCGGCAGTGTGCGTAGGACTCGTCGAGGGTCGTCACCGCCCCGCACCGTACTCACCCCGACCGCCGACGACCCGAGTGAGCCGTCACCCGACGACGGGCGGGCCCCGTGGAACGACCCCGTCGGCTGCCGGGGAGGTCCCGTCAGTGGTCCCGCCAGGCGACGTAGGTGCCCAGCTCGGCGAGGGCGGTCCGGGCCTCGGCGGTGATCGGCGCCTCCTCCAGCGCTTCCAGCGCCTCCTGGACGAGGACCTCGATCGACGATTCGATCTCGTCGCGGGCGCCCGTGTCGACGAGCAGCGCCTGGAGCGCCACGATCTCGTCGTGGTGGAGATCGGGTTGGCCGAGGCGGGCGAGCAGCGCCGCGCCCCGCGTGTCGACGCGGCCCGCTGCGACCGCGACCAACGGCGTGAGCTTGCCCTCGCGGAGGTCGTCACCCACCGGCTTGCCGGTGACCGACGCGTCGCCGAACACGCCCAGGAGGTCGTCACGGAGCTGGAACGCCGCGCCGAGCGGGAGTCCGACCGCGCTGAGGGACGGAGCGAGCTCATCGATGCGTCCAGCGAGTGCCGCTCCGAGGTGCAGCGGTCGCTCGACCGTGTACTTCCCCGACTTGTAGCGCTCGATCCGCGCGGCCTGCTCGGGATCGCTCGAACCGCTCGCGGTGCCGACCAGGTCGAGGTACTGGCCGACGCAGAGCTCGATCCGGAGCTCGTCGAAGACGGCCCGCGCGTCGGGCGCGCCTCGCCGAACAGCATGTCGGCGTAGACGAACGCGAGGTCGCCCACGAGGATCGCCGCGCCCTCACCGAACCGGCGCGCCTCGGCGCGCCACTGCGAGCGCCTCGTGCCGCTCGATGAACCGGGTGTGGATCAGACGGGAGCCCGCGGCGCCGGTCCGACCCGTCCATCACGTCGTCGTGCACCAGCGCGAACGTGTGGAGCAGCTCGAGCGCCGCACCGGCGTCGACGGCGACGTCGGAGCCGGTCGCGCCGCCGGCACCGACGTACGCCCAGTGGCAGAACGCGGGGCGGAGGCGCTTCCCACCGGCGAGCACCAGGTCGCGGAGCGCGACGAGCGGCTCTCCGAGCGCGGGATCGACCGCGCGCCAGCGCTCGATCTCGACGTCGAGCAGGCCCACGATGCGGAGCTCGGCTCGGCGCCCGACCTCGGCGAGGCTCGCCGGGACCTCGGTCGCGCGCGCGGCGCGGTCGCAGGCACCCGCCGAGCGTACGTCGATGCTCGGGTCGGCCCCGAAGCGTCGCGCCGGTACCATCCGCCGCGTGCCCGAGTTCCTCTCCCCTGCCTGGGTCGAAGCGCTCGATGCGGCGCTCGGCACGCTCGCGCCGACCGGCGAGGTCGGGGGTGCCGGCGCTGCGGCCCCCGACCGGTTCGTCCTCGAGCAGCGCGTCGTGCTCCCTGACGGCTCCACCCACGCGCACCACGTGGTCGCGAGCGGCGGGCGGTTCCACGCCGCGTCGGGACCTGCACCCGCCCCCGACCTCGTCCTCACGACGAGTCTCCACACCGCGGTCGCCATCCAGCGGGGCGCGGTGAACGCGCAGTACGCGCTCGCCGCGGGCCACCTCCGGCTCGGCGGCGACCTCGAGCGCCTCCGGACCCACGCGGGGCTGTTCGGGCGCCTCGACGACGTGTTCACCGAGCTGCGCGCCACGACGACCTACCCGACCTACCGCCGCCCGGGCGACCCGGGCGGTCGAGGCGCCGCGACCACCGCTAGCATCGCCCCCATGACGATCTCCGAAGCCGACTTCCGTAGCGAGGCTCGGGCGTTCCTCGACGCGAACGCCGAGCGCCGGGTCGAGGAGACCTTCGAGTGGGGCAAGGGCTCCGACCAGGTCGGCCTGCTGGAGGAGAAGTCCGCCGAGCAGGAGGCCGACGAGGTCGCGGCCGCCAAGGAGTGGAAGGCGACCGAGTTCGACGCCGGCTTCGGATGGATCACCGGGCCCGGAGGAGTACGGGGGCCGCGCCCTCCCGGCCGGCCACGAGCGCGCCTACCGCGAGCTGGTGGCCGACTACGCGATCCCGTCCCAGTCGATGTTCGGCATCGGCCTGGGGATGGTCGCGCCCACGATCCTCGCCCACGCCGTCCCCGAGGTGAAGGAGCGCTACCTCACGGCCATGTACCGGGGTGACGTCGTGGGCTGCCAGCTGTTCTCGGAGCCGGTCGCCGGCTCCGACCTCGCCGGGCATCCAGACCAAGGCCTTCCGCGACGGCGACGAGTGGCTGCTCACCGGCCAGAAGGTGTGGACCTCCGGCGCCCAGTTCAGCGACATCGGCGAGATCATCACCCGCACGTCGCCCGACAAGCCCAAGCACAAGGGCCTGACGATGTTCGTGGTCGACATGAAGGCGCCCGGGGTCGAGATCCGACCCCTCCGCCAGATGACCGGCGGTGCGTCGTTCAACGAGGTGTTCTTCGAAGACGTGCGAGTCCCCGACTCGCACCGCCTGGGCGACGTCGACGAGGGGTGGACCGTCGCGCTCACGACGCTGATGAACGAGCGCGCCGCGATCGGTGGCGGCGGCGCCGGGCTCGGCACGATCAGCTTCAGCCGCTTCCGTGAGATGGCCCGCTTCTACGGGCTCTCGGACGACGCCGTGACGCGTCAACGCCTCGCCGACATCTACGTACGCCAGCAGGTCGCCCGCTTCACGCACCTGCGGGCGATGGGCAAGATCCGCGCCGGTCAGCTCCCCGGCCCCGAGATGTCGATCGCCAAGCTCGCGCTCACCGCGAACATGCAGCGGATCGCCCAGGTCGTCGGTGAGATCCTCGGGCCGCGCCTGGCTGCCGACACCGGCGAGTGGGGTGCGTACGCGTGGTCGGAGTTCGTGTGCGGGATCCCGGGCCTCCGCATCGCCGGCGGCACCGACGAGGTGATGCGCAACATCGTCGGCGAGCGCGTCCTGGGGCTGCCCAAGGAGCCCCGAGGCAGCTAAGAGGAGACGAGTCGTGCTCCCGTTCGAGCGCCTCCGTGCGCTGGCGCGCTACTCGGGCGACGACGCCGAGCTCGTCCTCGAGGCCGCCGACTGCCTCGGCGACTTCGGATCGGACCCGCAGCTCCTCACCGTGTGCCGGCGACTCCTCGCGCACCATCCCGCCTCGGGTCCGCTCTGGTGGCTCTGTGCGCACGCGGTCGCCGCCGCGAACCCCACACAGGCGGCGAACGACGCAGCCCGGCGGCTCCGCAGCCGATCGCACCGCGGGTCGCCTCGCCTCGACGCTCCCGTTCCCCCACGACGAGCCGATCGCCGTCCTCGGGTGGCCCGAGGTGGCCGGCGCCGCGCTCTCCGAGCGTCCCGACCTCGACGTGCGTCGCCATCCGCGGCCACGGCGCCGACGACGGCCTCCGCTCCCGGCTCCCCCGCACCGAGGTCCGACCTCGAGTCGTCGACGAGACGACCGCGATGGCCCTCTCGCCGAGCCACCTCCTGGTCGAGGTGCTCGCGACGAGCCCGACGACGGCGCTGGTGCCCAACGGCACCGCTGACCTGCTCTGGTCGCTCGGCGCCGCCCGCCTCTGGCTGGTGGCCGGGACCGGTCGCCTGCTCCCCGAGCGCCTCTTCGAGGTCGCCCGGCAGCGAGGTCGAGCGCGCCGACGATCCCGTCGCGGAGACCCTCGAAGTCGGCACGGGCCGAGCGTGTCGCCGGTCCGGCCGGCCTGGACCCGCCCGAGCGCCTCGCGACCCGGGTCGACTGTCCCGTCGCCCCCGAGCTGCTCCGCCTCTAGCCAGCGCTCGAGTGCTCAGGCCTCGAGCGCGAAGCGCGGCGGCACGTCGTCCTCGATCAGCTCGAGCTCCGGCTGATCGTCGCCCCGCTGACTCCGGATCAGGTCGATCTTGTGCAGCGGGCGCTCGAGCGCGCGCTTCCGGGTCCCCACGAGCGCCTCGTACTCCTTGCCCGCGGCCTCGATGCGCGCGCCGACCTTGTCCATCTGTCCGACGAACTTGTCCCACTGCTCGTGGAACTGGCCGAGCAGCCCGAGGATCTCGTCGGACGTGCGCGCGAGCTGGAAGTTCTCGACCATCTGCCGGATCAGCGCCAGCACCGCGAACAGGGTGAGCGGCGAGCAGAAGACGACCCGTTGGCGCACCGCGGCGTCGAGGATCTCGCCGTCGTGCTCGTGGATGAACGCGTACAGCTGCTCGTTCGGGATGAACAGCAGCACGAAGTCGACAGTCCCACCCGACGCGTCGATGTAGTCGCGCGAGCTGAGCTCCTTCACCCGCGCCTTGACGTCGCGGAGGAAGTCGTCCTTGTAGCGCTTCGACTCGAGATCGGACGTCGCGTCGCAGAACCGCAGGTAGTTGTCGAGCGGGAACTTCACGTCCATGTGCAGGAGCAGGTCGTTGGGCAGCAGGAACGTGAAGTCCGGGACGCCGCGCGCGCCCTCGAGCGCGCGCTGCTTCCGGTAGTTCACGTTCTCGACGAAGCCGGCGAGCCGCAGCACGTCCTCGGCCATGCGCTCGCCCCACTGCCCACGCGCCTTGGTGCTCGAGAGCGCCTCGCGGAGGCTGCTGGTCGTCTGCAGCAGCGAGGTCACGCCCTCGTGCTGCTGGGTGAGCTGCTCGCTGAGCTGGCCGAACTTCTGGACGCGGTCGGCCTCCAGCGTCTGCATGAGGGTCGAGACCTCGTCGAGCTTGGCGTTCATCGACCCGAGCTGCTGGTCGATCAGTGACTTCTTGCCGTCGAGCTCCTGGCCGACCCGCGCGCGCTCCGAGCCCATGAGCTCACGGTTCTGGACGAGGACGTGGTCGACCGCGGCCCGGACCGCGGCGTCGCGCTCCTCGGCCGCCAGCCGGCGCTGGTCCTCCACGGCCCGCCGGACGGCCTCGTCGACCGCCTCGTGCACCGCATCGGGGCGGGTGCGGCGGCCCCGCAGGACCGACACCATGACCCCCACGGCCACCACCAGCACGACCAGCACCAGGACACCCAGGACGCTCAGCACGATCTCCATGCACCGAGGGTCCCATGGGGGTGTGACAGCTACGTGGATGGCCCCTGACCTGCGGTTTCACCCATTCCGGGGCGGCCGACGGCCCGAGGACGGTGGTCTCAGGCGTCGCCGATCGCGAACTCGAAGCCGCCGCGGGTGCCGACGTAGATCCGGCCCTTCCAGACCGCCGGTGTGGCCTCGATGCACTGTCCCAGGGGTACCTGCCACAGCTCCGGCGGATCGACCGCCGTGTTGGTCACGTCGAAGGCGTGGAGCACGCCGGCGCAGTCGCCCTGGAGCCAGACGTTGTCGACGATCACCGGCGAGCCCATGAGCGGTGCGGGCATCTTCTTCTCCCACCGGATGGCGCCCGTCGTGCGGTCGAGGCCGATCGCCCGACCGGTGTAGGTGGTGTAGATCGCGAGGTCCCCGACGATGCCGACCGTGCTGAACACGCCGGCCTTCGCCTCGCCCTCGTCGTGCTGGGACCAGATCTGGGGCACGGGCGCCGCCGGGTCGAGCTTCCACATCTGGCCGACGGCCGCGGCCTGCGCGTTGTGCCGCTCCCACTCGGAGCCGCCGTAGAGCTTCCCGGTCTCGTCGACGACGACCGAGCCGTCGCTGTCGTCGCCCGTCCAGAACCGGAAGACCCGCGTCGGCGTGCCCCCCGTCGCGAGTCCGCTGATGTCCCAACCCTGGATCAGACCGCCGGAGTTGCCGAAGTACACCGTGTTCCCGGAGATCGCGACCGAGTTCTCGATCGACACCTCCTGCCCGACGGCTGCGATGAGCTCGTCGTCCCAGCCCGGCGCGTGGAACACGAGCTGGGGCGCGACCGTCACGAGGCCGTCCGGGCCGTTGGCGCGGTTGAGCTTCACGATGTGGAACTGGCTGTTCTCGCCGCCCTCGAACAGATAGTCGTTCAACACCAGCGCGCTGCCGTCCCAGTCGTCGTTCCACTTGGTGGGCGACACGTCCTTCGCGGAGAGCTTCCACAGCTCCGTCGGGACCGGGCGGTCGATCGCGATCGCACGGAAGTACCCGTCGCGTGAACCCGAGTAGACGATCGCGAACCCGTCGGGGTCGACGGTGACCGATCCCTTGATGATGTCGCCGGTCATGAACGGCGGGATGATGTCCTGCCCGTTCACCGCGTCCACGAAGTGCACGGCGCCGTCGTACCCGTTGAACACGACCCAGGTACGGCCGTCGCGCTCGAAGACCGCCGGCTGCCCGGTCCAACCGTTCCCACACCAGTTCGTCGTCTCGCCACGGTCCTCGGACAGGCGGCACATCGCCGTGCCGGGGGCCTTCCAGATCACGTGGGGTGCGGCGGGGACCGGCCCTTCCCCGTAGTAGTTGCGCGTCGGGTTGCCGCGGAACGTCAGCAGCCCGGGGACCGTCGCCTTGTAGTACGGCTGGAACGCCGACTCGGGGTCGACCCAACCGGTGTAGGGCGGCTTCGTGGTCGTCGTGGTGGTCGGG
Organism: uncultured Acidimicrobiia bacterium; assembly: GCA_963809885.1. Classification (GTDB taxonomy): domain Bacteria; phylum Actinomycetota; class Acidimicrobiia; order IMCC26256; family PALSA-555; genus JALHSW01. The sequence continues at coordinate 923,394 of CAWELA010000004.1, forward strand.
ATCGTGGACGTGGTGGAGCTTCCCGACGAGGCGACGTCGCCGGAGCCGCCGTCGGTGCGGGTCAGGGCGTATGCACCGGCGCCGACGATCGCGATGGCCAGGATCGTCGCGGCGGTGAACGCGAAGATGCGTCGGCGACGCGCCCGTCGCTGACGACCGGCGGCCCGCCGTCCCGCTCCACGACCGCCCGAGGCCGACGCGCCGGTTGGAGGGGTCGCCGACGCCACCGCGGCAGCGTAACCCCGCGGCCGTGGTGGCCCTGCACAGGGGTGGCGGGGCCAGGTGACGGCTGGGCGCTGCCTGCCTCCCTCAGAAGGTCCCGCCGTCGACGACGATCTTCTGGTCGTTCACGTAGCAGCCCGCGTCGGAGACGACGAAACGGACCACGTCCGCGACCTCCTCGGGGCTGCAGACGTGCCCGAACGCCGCCTGCGGGTCGAGCTGGCGGATGTCGTCGGCCCCCATCACTGCGCGCGCGAGCCTCCGACCCATCTCGGTGTCGACGAGCCCGGGCGCCACGACGTTCACGTGGATGCCGGCCTTGCGTTCCTCCTTGGCGAGGGTGCGCGCGAGCGCCTCGAGCGCCGCCTTCGCCATGTTGTACGGCGCGGAGTTCGGTCCCCACGACACGGTCGCGGCACTCGAGATGTACACGATGTCGCCGCGCGGTCGCGTGCGCATCCCCGGCACGATCAGCTTGCTGAGCGCGAAGGCCGACAGCGCGTGCACTCGCCACACCCGCTCGATCTCCTCCGGATCGGTCTCGGCCACCGTCTGGCCCCGGCTCGCGATGCCGGCGGAGTGCACGAAGATGTCGATGCCCCCGAAGCCCGCGGTGACCGCCTCGACCATCCGGGCGTCGGCCTCGAGGTCGTCGACCGACACCTGGTACGACTCCGCGTGGCGACCGAGGGCACGGATCGCCTCCACGGTGGCCTGCGCGCTCTCCTCGTCGCGTCGGTAGTTCACCGCGACGTCGGCGCCGTCCGCCGCCAGCGCGAGCGCGATCGCTGCGCCGATCCCTCGGTTGCCGCCCGTCACCAGTGCGACGCGTCCTTCCAACCCCATCGGTCCTCCGCCTCCTCGCGGTTCAGAAGATCTCGTCGTCGTCGCTGCGCCCCGGTGCGTCTCGACCGGCGGCGAGCGTCTGCGCACGGGTGAGCAGCGACTGCTGCCCGAGCCGCTCCGCCCACGCCGCGAACGCCGGGGTCGGGCCGGTCCACTCCCACGCGTCGACCGGTCCGACGTCCCCGTCGGTGCGGAGCGTCGCGAGCGTGCGGAACAGCTCCGCATCCGCACGCTGCTCGGCCAGCGTGGCGGCGAGCTTGGCCGCCGCCGCGCACCTCGACGTCCCAGTCGCCGACCCGGTCCGGGATGTCCTCGAGGTGCCGGTACCGGGCAAGCACCGCCGAGGCCGACTTCGCGCCCCAGCCCCTGAGGCCCGGGAACCCGTCGGCGCTGTCGCCCACCAGAGCGAGCCAGTCCGGGATCGACGCCGGATCGACGCCGAACTTCTCGCGCACCCCCGCCTCGTCGAAGAACTGCGACTTGCGGCGGTCGAGCTGCACGACGCCGGGGTCCCGGACGCACTGTGCGAGATCCTTGTCGGGGGTGCAGATCACCGCACGGGCGACCCGGTCGTCGTCGCTCGCGACCCGCGCGGCCGACGCGAGCGCGTCGTCGGCCTCCAGCTCGACCTCGGCCCACACCGTCAGGCCGAGTGCCTCGAGCGCCTCCTCGAGCAGCGGGAACTGGGCGAAGAGCACGGGTTCGATCCCCGAGCCGTCCTTGTACCCGTCCCAGAGTTCGTTGCGGAACGACTCGATCACGTGGTCGGTCGCGACGCCAACATGGGTCGCGCCGTCGGCGAGGAGCTCGAGCATCGACCGCACGACCCCGCGGACCGCGCCGACGTCGACACCGTCCGGGTCGAGGTGCTCCGGCGCGCCGTAGTAATGGCGGAACAGCTCGTAGGTCCCGTCGACGAGATGGGTCTGGAAGCCGGTCGGCACGGCGCCCATCATGGCCGCTCGAGCTCGGCCACGACGGCCCGGTGGTCGCTGATCGGGGCCTGGTCCGCGACCTCGGCCCGCACGACGACGAGGTCGTCGACCGCGATGTGGTCCACCGTGGCCCGCGGTTCGTCGGCCGGGAACGTCGGACCGTGCTCGGCGCGGGTGAAGCCCGCGGCGGCGAGGATCGGCCCGGCGACGTCGGGCTCGAGGTTCAGGTCACCGAGCAGGAGCCGGGGTGCCGGGCGGGCCCGCAGCGCGTGGAGCAGCGCGCGCAGCTGCTCGGGGGCATCGTGGGGCAGGTGCCGGTGCCGCTTCGGCCAGTGCTGCAGGTGTGTGACGCCGACGGACACTTCGAACCCGCGCACCAGCACCCGGGCGACGATCGCGGCGCGAGGTTCGCGCGTGGGGTCCCGCGGGAGGTCCAGCACCCGGTGGTCGAGCAGCTGCCCGCGCACGACGAGGGAGTTCCCGTAGCCGCGCAGGCGGCTCCGACGCACGGCCGGGCCGCTCACGTGTCGCGCGCGCGCCCGACGGGCGACGATCGCACCCTGGTCGAGGTACCAGGTGCTGCGCCGCCCACGCACGACCTCCTGGAGCCCGAGGATGTCGGCGTCGAGCGCGGCGCAGGCCCGCGCGAGAGCGCCCAGGCGCACGCGGTCGCGCGCGTCCGTCCCCCGGCGGACGTTGAAGGTGGCGACACGCAGCACGCCGTGGCGCCGGGGCTCGGTCACTCGGGCCGGTCGACGACGCGACGTCGGAACTCGTCCAGACCGACGTCGACCACCCGGTCGTGGGCCCACGCCATCGCGGGGCGCGCCACCACCGCGAGCGGGCGCAGCACCGGATCCTCCAGCCGCAGCTGCCAGGTGAGCCGCGCCACGCAGCCTGCCGCAGCGGGGACGACGTGCAGCTCGGCGGGTCCGACCAGGTCGCCCGAGACGGTCGTGGCGACGCGCTCGGTGGCGCTCCACGTCGAGGACCTCCACCGCGAAGCGGAGCGCGTAGGGCAACGGCGCCTGCACGACGCAGTGCGCGACGGCGCCGGGCTCCAGTCCGCCCCCGTCCAGGCTGCGCAGCCAGGGCCACCACGTGACGTAGGAGTCGGTCCGGGTCAGCTGGTCCCACAGGTCGCCCGGCGACACCGGGATCGGAAAGCTCCGGTCGTACCGGAACGGTGCCGGCATCGGTCCAGCCTCGCGGATCGGACGCGACGCACGACCCGCTGCCCGCTCAGGCCGGCGACAGCGCGGGTTCGTGTCCTTCGTCCGCGGGCTGCTCGGCCTGACCCTCGCGCACCGTCAACCCCAGCGAGAACCACACCACGGCGCTCCACACGAGCGTCGCGCCCGCGAGGTGGAAGCCGACCAGCAGCTCGGGGATGTTGTTGAGGTACTGGATGTACCCGATCGCGGCTTGGAGCACGAGGACGACGAGGAGGACACCGAGGCGACGCTGCGTCGATTCGGGCGCCTCGGGTGCGGCGGAGCATCCAGAACGTGACCAGCACCGCAACCAGGAAGAGGATCACGCTCGTCCCGTGGATCCGGGCGACCACGGGCAGGTCGAAGGCGAAGCGCTTCGCCTTGCGGTCGCCGCCGTGGGGACCGGTGGCGGTGACGACCGTACCGGTCGTGACGACCACGGCCGCGAGCACGAGCAGCACGCGGTCGAGGACGCGGACGCGGTGATCGACGACCGAGCGGCCCGCTCCGCGCGGTTCGCTCGCCCGCTGGTACAGCACGAGCGCGTCGGTGAGGAGCACGAGCGACAGGAGGAAGTGCGCCATCACGAACGGGGGTTGCAGCTCGAAGAGCACGGTGAGCCCACCGAGCACCGCCTGCGCGAACACGCCGGCGACCAGACCCAGCGACAGCCACACGAGGTCGCGCCGCCGGGGCACGCGGAGCAGGGAACCGAGGACGCACACGATCACCGCGACCGACACCAGCCCGGTGAAGATGCGGTTCAGGAACTCGATCATCGCATGCACGTCACTCGCGCCGCGTGGGGTGAGCCGCCCGGGCTCACAGTTTGGCCAGTCGGAGCACCCGAGCCCGGAGCCGCTGAGGCGCACCGCACCACCGGTCACGATGATGATCGCGAGGAGCACCACCGCCGCCAGTGCGATGTGCCGGTAGGTGACGGGGCGGAGCCGGGGAAGGCGCACGATGGAGGATCGTACGCCCTACCCTGACGCGCTCCCGACCCAGGACGAGCCGACGGGCGGTAGCGTTGCGCCATGGCGGACGCGGCGCTGCGCTACGACGAGTTCGGGCTGTTCCACGAGAACGCCGAGGAGTACGGGCTCGCCTGGTCCGGACCTCCGACGGTGCGGCGCGAGTCGGTCGTGGTCCAGGACGACGGTCGACGGCTGAGCGCGCTCCTCTGGGGTGACGCCGCCCCGGAGATCGTCCTGCTCCACGGGGGCGCGCAGAACGCGCACACCTGGGACACGGTCGCGCTCGCGCTCGGGCTCCCCCTCGCTGCCATCGACCTCCCGGGGCACGGCCACTCCGACCACCGCGACGGCGGGCCGTTCAGCCCTCGCGAGAACGCCGTCGACGTCGCCGTCGCGATCCGCGAGCTCGCGCCGGACGCACGGATGGTCGTCGGCATGTCGCTCGGAGGACTCACGACGATCGCGCTGAACGCCCATGCACCCGAGCTGGTGCGGAAGATCACCCTCGTCGACGTCACGCCGGGCGTCGACCGCGACAAGGCCGCACCGATCGCGCAGTTCATCGCCGGGCCGGAGAGCTTCGAGAGCTTCGACGAGATCCTGGCCCGCACCATCGAGTTCAACCCGACCCGATCGGAGTCCTCGCTCCGGCGCGGCGTCCTCCACAACGCGGTCGAGCGCCGACGGCCGCTGGGTCTGGCGCTACCAGCACCCCGGCATGGCGGAGAACGCCGACATCCCCGCCGACTTCGCGACGCTCTGGGACGACGTCGGTCGGATCACCGTGCCGACGCTGCTCGTCCGCGGCGCGGCCACCGGCACGGTGGTGGACGACGCGGACGAGGCCGAGCTGCTCCGCCGACTCCCCGACGCACGCGTGGAGGTCGTCGAGGGTGCCGGGCACAGCATCCAGGGCGACAAGCCGGTCGAGCTCGCCGCCATCCTCACCGAGTTCCTGGGATCATGAGCCTCCCGGAGCTGGGTGACCCGACCCGACTCGCGACGACGCGCGAGTCCTGGCACGCGGTCGCGGAGCACATCCTGGCCAGCCCGACGTTCCGCAGCGACGGCCGCATCGGGCTCGTCGCGACGGACGACGGCTTCGGCACCCCGGTGCTCGCGTCCGGCACGTCGGCACGGGTGGCCGGCGCAGACCTCGTCCTGACGCGTGGTGGGGCCACCACCACCGTCGCCCATCACCACGCTGCGGGCGGCGGGCGAGCTGCTCGGCATCGAGCCCGGCGATCCCACCGTCTACACGCCGACGACGCCGCTCCGCCCCGATGCGCCGCTCCCGATCGACCCGGTGGCGGCCGCGGCGCTCGCGGCGTGGTTCCGACTGGGCGCGTCGATCCTCGACGAGATGGCCGCGACCGCCGGGCCCGACGACGCGCCCTCGACGCCGACGCTGTGGCCCGAGCACTTCGACGTCGGGCTCGACCTCGGCGACGAGGCGCCCGGACGACGCGGCACGTTCGGGGCGTCGCCCGGCGACGCCGAGCACGCCGAGCCGTATGCGTACGTCACCCACTGGTCCGCCGTCGCCGAGGACGCCTTCTGGAACGACGCCGTGTTCGGCGGCGCGAGCCGCACGTACAGCGAGCTGGCTGTCGACCTCCGACGCCGGCCGCCGCGCTGCGCGACTTCTTCACCCGCGGCCGCGAGGCCCTGAGCCGCGCGAGCCGGTGAGGACCGTCACCGACGTCGCGGCCACCTCGATCGCTGTCCCACGAGTAGCGCATCGGCACGAGGTCGCCGACCGACCACGCACTCTGCTGGTCGGCGAAGTGCGGATCCGTCGCCTCGCCGGAGGTGCCGAGCGGCACCATCCACGCGCTGGCATCCCAGTCGGCGAGGTCGAACACGTACCTCGCGACGGAGGTGCTCGTGACTCCGAACCCGTAGCCGGTCGGGTGCGCGGCGCACATCACTGTGTCCCACTCGCCGCCCATCGCCACCGACGGTGGGTCCAGTCGCCCCTCCCACTCGGGGTGCAGCGGCGCGAGCGGGTGCCGCGGCGCTGCGCGGTGCAGCGCTCCCCACTGCCAGGCCGCGATGTCGTCACCGAGCGAAGTCCGCAGGACCGCGACGGCGTCGGTCAGCGAGTCCGCGAGCGTCGCGTCCCAGCCACCCGACGCCGCGACGAGCGTGTCGTCGTCCGCGGCCAGCAGGCCGGTCGAGAGTGCCCACAGCCGCAGCTCGAGGGGCTGGAACGTCCCGGGCGGCTCGTCGGCGACGGGGACGCGGAGCGGAGCGAGATCCGGGTGGTGGGCGATCCGCCGGCAGGCGGCGTCGCGGGTGACGACGTACACCGCGGCGCCGACCGAGTCGGGGTCCATGGACCGATCCCACGCGGCGAGCGCCGAGAGCGCCGACCGCTCCCAGTCATCGCGGGGAGATACGACCAGCAGCCGTGTTACCCACGGATCGGCCGCGAGCGAGATCCGGTCGCGGTGGATCGCGACCATGTCGTCGCGCGTCGCGTCGTGCAGGTCGTGCAGCCGCTCGTGCAGCCGCCGGGCGCGATCCGGCCGGGCGTAGTCGAGCCCCAGGTAGTGGGGGTACTCCTCGCCGACGATCCGCTGGTTGGCGGTGATCACGACGCCGTCGTCGGGGTTCCGGAGCCGAGGCAGGTCGTCGTGCGCGATGAGGCCGACCCAGTCGTGGCCGGGGTCATCCCCCGGGACCGGCCCCCACGCGTTCGCCGCGTCGCGCACCGGGATCTGCCCGACGGTGCGGTACGCGATGTTCCCGTCGACGTCGGCGCTGACCAGGTTGTTCACGGGGTCGACCCATGCCGCCATCACCGCGTCGAGCTCGTCCACGTCGCTCGTCCGCAGCATGGGCGCGAGCACGCCGAGGCCGGTGCTGGGCTCGACGAGAGCGGTCGACCGCAGCGCGAGGACCGCGCCCCGCGCCGGATCGCCGAACACCACCGGGCCGTGCGCGCTCTCGAAGCAGTCGATCTCCACCGGCGTGCCGTCGCGCACGAGGATCCGCTCCTGCCGGTCGACCCTGACGTCGGTCGGCTGCTCCACGTAGAGGTCCTGGTAGTCGCCGTTGGCATTGGTGACGCACCAGGCCACCCGTTCGTTGTGGCCGAAATGCGGGAAACCGGGGACGCCGACGAAGGAGAGGCCGACCGTGTCGAACTCGTCACACGCCAGGTGCCCCTGGGCGTACACCCCCGGCACCTCCAGCGCGCGGTGCGGGTCACCCGCCACCAGCGGGAGCCCCGATGCAGTGCGCGAGCCGTGGAGTGCCCAGGCGTTGCTCCCGGCAGCGGGCTCGGCGAGGCCGGCCATCGCGGCCACGACGGCCCCGAGCTCCGAGGGATCGCCGGCGCGCGACACGATCGACGCCGGCGGCGGGACGATCAGCGGCACCGGGCGCGGATCGGCGCCCTCGAGACGCGCAACCGCCGCCGCGCCGAGCAGGCCGACGAGTCGCCCGCGCCACAGCTTCTTCTGCCAGTTCGCGAAGACCACGTGGCGCACCAGGAAGACCGCGCTGCAGTCGGCTGCCGACCATGGCTCCGGCCGGACCCCTGCGAGCGCGAGGTCGGTCGGAAGCGGACGATCGAGCGCGAGGTATGCGTTCACGCCCGCCGCGAACGCGTCGAGCACTCCCCGTGCCTCCCGGTCGAGCGCCGCGACCTCGCGCGCCGCAGCCGGCGCGAGCCCGCACCGGCGGGCGAAGACGTCGAACGTGACCGCGCTCGGCCCCGCGACCTCTGCCCACCGGCCGGAGGCCCGGCGTCGGTCGTACTCGAGCTGGCCAAGCCGGTCTGCGGCCTGCACGAACCCCTGCCCGAAGAAGGCATCGTGGGCGCTCGTGGCGCGCACGTGCGGGATGCCCCATTCGTCGCGGACGATTGTGATCTCGCCCTCGGCACCCGCGACCGTGTGCGTCGACCGATCGTCCGAGGGCATGCCCGAACGCTACGCGGTTCGCGCCACGACGGAACGCGCGATCCCCGGCGCGCGACCATGGTGACGTGCACGAGGACCACATCCGGTCGGCGCGGATCCGGCTCTGGTTGGCGGCGATCGGTGGCCTCACCGTGCTCGCCCTGACGCTTGGATGCCTCGTGTTCCCCGTCGCCTGGGCGCTCGGCGCGGCCTCCAACGTGCTCGGCACCGGCTACGGGTTCGGTTGGGGTCTGGTCGCCTGGGCCGCATGGGTGAGCCTCGGCATCGCCCTTCCCGTCGCGGTCACGCTGTTCTGCTGGTCACTGCTCCACGCCGAACGGCAGGCGCTGACCTTCGTGCACGCGTGGCCCCGCCCCAACGGGTCCGCCCGCCGTCCCACCCGCCTCGATCCCGAGGTGCTGGAGCGCGTCGAGCACCTCGTCGAGATCCTGGCGATCGCGGCCGGCGTCACCGCACCACGCGTCGCCGCGATCGTCGACGACGCCCCGAACTGCATGACCGTCGGACGCAGCTCCGAGCACGCGTGGCTCGTCGTGACCACCGGGCTGGTGGCCTCGCTCCCGAAGCGTGAGCTCGAAGCGGTGCTGGCCTACGAGCTCGGGCGCATCGCCGAGCTCGAGGTCTCCCTCGACACGGTCGTGTATGCCCTCACTGCGCGGTCGTTCGAGCTCTGGGTGGCCGCGTTCGACGACGTCGACCACGTCGTGCTGCTCCTGCTCCCCCTTGCGCTCCTCGCCGTGCCGTTCTTGATCTCGTCGATCATGCTGCGCGGCGTCGCGCTGCGGAACCGGGCCCGGCTCGCCGACGGCCTCGCGGTGCGGTACTGCCGCGACCCGGGTGCACTCGCGCGAGCCCTCCGCGCGGTCCTCGACGATCCGACCGAGGTGCGCCGTGGCGACGCTGCGAACGCGCACCTGTGGCTCGAGTATCCGCACAGCCGCGCGTCACGTTGGTTCCTCCGGTCCCACCAGATCCTCCCGCGCCGCATCCGGCGGCTCGAGGGGCTCGCGGGTCCGGGCGCGCACTGAGGTCTCAGGCGCGCAGTGCCGCGAGGACATCGTCGAGCGGCGCGTGGTCTGCGGTGTGCTCGTCGACGTGCTCGTAACGGACGTGTGCGCCCGGCCCCAGCACGAACGTCGCGCCGAGCTGGTTCGTGCGCTTCCCAGGCTTCTTCACGCGGTATCCCGCCCGATGGGCGCGGCGCGCACCGCCGAGGCTGCGAGGGTCCAACACCAGCCGGAACGGGTTCACCCTCGGGAGCGCGGCCGCGGTCGCGGCGACGCCATCGTCGTCGACGAGCACCGGGAACGGGATCTGCTCCACGTCGACGAAGTCGGCGGCGTAGCGCCGGTCACCCGTGCCGACGGCGACCACCTCGGCCCCCAGCCCCCGGATCTCGTCGTAGTGCTCGCACAACTGCGCGGCGTGCTCGCGACAGAGCAGTCAGCCGAAGTGGCGGAGGAAGACCAGTACCAGCGGGCGGTCCTCCCAGTACGCACCCAAGCGCTGCGCTTCACCGTCGGCATCCTCGAGCTCGGCGGCGGCGAGCGCACGCAGATCCATGGTTCGAGTCTCGCACGTGCACGTGGCGCGATCGGATATGCGAGACTTGCCGCATGGCTCCCACCGCGCTGACCCGCATGGACACCTCGACCGCGGAGCAGTGGTCGGTCATCGGGAAGGAGACGCTGGAGCACCAGGACCGGGTCGGCGAATCGGTGCTCGCGATGCTCCGCTCCCTCGCCGCGATCACCGACGGCTTCGCGGTCGACCAGCTCACCCATTGCCTGCAGACGGCCACCCTGGCCGAGCGCGGCAGGCGCCGACGACGAGCTCGTCGTCGCGAGCCTCTGCCACGACATCGGCAAGGCCGTCAGCGTCATGAACCACCCGCAGATCGCTGCGGCGATCCTCCGGCCGTACGTGCGAGATGACGTGTACCAGGCGATCCTCGCCCATCAGGACTTCCAGGGCCGGCACTACTACCACCACTTCGGTGGCGACCCCGACGCGCGCGAGCAGTACCGCGGCGCACCGTGGTACCCGATGGCGGAGCAGTTCGCTGACGAGTGGGACCAGCTCGCGTTCGACCCCGACTACGACACGCTGCCGCTCGAGCACTTCGAGGCTCGCGTCCGCGCGGTCTTCGCAACACCGCACTCGCTCTAGCCGCGGCTCGTGGGCGACGCACGCTCGAGGTCTTCCCCGACGACTGGACACGCGGGCTCGCGATCGTGGCCCATCCCGACGACCTCGAGTACGGCGCGGCCAGCGCGATCGCGCGCTGGACGAGCGAGGGCCGCACGATCGCCTACGTGCTCGTGACCCGCGGCGAGGCCGGCATCGACGGTATGGATCCGGCCCAGGTCGGACCCCTGCGGAGCGCCGAGGAGCACGCGAGCGCCGCCGTCGTCGGCGTCAAGGAGGTCGAGTTCCTCGAGGGCCACGCGGACGGACTCGTCGAGTACGGGGTGCCGCTTCGCCACGACCTCGCCGCGGCGATCCGTCGCCACCGGCCCGACGTGCTGGTCTCGCTCAACCATCGAGCGACCTGGGGCCCCGGGAGCCCACCCAACCACGCCGACCATCGGCACGTCGGCGAAGCGCTCCTCGACGCGGCACGCGACGCGGCCAACCGCTGGCTCTTCACGGATCTTGCCGATGCGCCTGGAGCCCTGGCCGGGCGTCCGCCTCGCGGCGTTCAACGCGTCGCCTGACGCAACCCACGCCGTCGACGTCACCGGCTTCCTCGATCGAGGCATCGCGTCGCTCCGGGAGCACCGGGTCTACCTCGACGGGCTCGGCGGCGACATGGACCCGGATGCGTTCCTCCGTGGCGCCGCGGAGCAGGTCGGGCACGCGGATCGGCGTCGAGCACGCCGTCGCGTTCGAGATCGTGCCGCTCTAGGGCGCCGAATCTATCCAGCACGCCCAGACGGCGCGCGCACTCGACCGTCCGGGCCCGGATCTCCTCCTCGTCGGCCACGACACGATCGCGCATCAGGACGCGTCCGTCGACGACGACCGCATCGACGACCGATCCGGACGCCGCGTACACGAGGTTGGCGAGGAGGTTGCCGGGCACGAGCTCGGGTGCATCACCGCGGACCAGGACGAGATCGGCCGGCGCACCGACCTCGATCCGCGGAGAACCGCCCAACGCGGGCGCGAGCGCGCCGGTCACGACCGCCCATGCCTCGTCGGCGGGAAGTGCCGCGGGATCGTGCTGCCGATGCTTCTCCAGCAGGGCGAGCACCTTGACGTCCTGCAGCAGGTCGAGCCCGTTGTTCGACGACGCACCGTCGGTCCCGAGGCCCACCGGGATGCCGTGGGCGCGCAGGTCGGCGTACGGGAAGATGCGCCCGACCGCGAGCTTCAGGTTCGAGACCGGGTTGGTGACGACGGCGGCGCCCCGCTCGGCGACCAGCTCGAGCTCCGGCTCCTCCATCCAGACTCCGTGCGCGAGCACGGTGTGCGGCCCCAGCGCGCCGAGGCGGTCGAGATAGGCGCCCACGCGCTCGCCCGTGCGTGCGATGCAGCCGGGCGTCTCGCCCTCGATCTCCAGGAAGTGGATGTGGATCGGCAGCGACCGAGCGTGCGCCTGCTCTGCCACCCACGCGAGCGTCTCCTCGCTCACCGTGTAGACCGCGTGCGGCGTCAGCGCCAGCGAGACGCGCGGCCCGGTGTCGGCAAGCGAGTCCAGCACGCCGCCGGCCTCGGCCTGCACCTCCCGACCCCGCGCGGGATCGAGCCCGTCGACCAGCGGGAGACCGATCGTCGCCCGGATGCCCGCGTCCTCGACCGCGCGGCGCGACGGCCTGCGGCTGCCAGTACATGTCCCAGAACCGGACGGTGCCGCTGCGGATCATCTCGACACAGGCGAGGCGGGTGCCCCAGTACACGTCGTCATCGGTCAGGCGCGCCTCGGCGGGCCAGATGCGCCCCTCGAGCCAGTCGAGCAAGCGCAGGTCGCTGCCGTAGCCCCGGAAAAGAGTCATGGCGGCGTGCGTGTGCCCGTTGACCAGGCCAGGCAACAGCGACGCGCCCGGCGCCGTCGAGGATCTCGTCGTCGGGTTCGGCGACGACGTCGCCACCCACGCCCACGATCAGCCCGTCGACCGCCCTGATGCCGACCCGACTCCCCTCGAGGTCGACTTCGACGACGGTCAACCCGGGCATCGGAGCGATCGTACGCGGCGGCCACGCGGCTGGCATCCTGGCGCGATGCCGAGCCGCCCCGTCCGATCACGCCGGGCTCGCGCTGGCCGCGAGTGCGCTCCTGCTCGGCGCGTGCGGTGGTGGGGGCGGACAGCTCGCCGGCGGCAGGTCGAGCACGTCCACCACCCGGCGGCCGGGACACACGCCGATCCCCGACCGCAGACCTCGCGACGCCACGGTCCGCGAAGGCCACGACGCGAGCGCTCGCCGAGATCGAGGACGGACTCCGCTCGGCGGGCTCCTCGGCTCCCCGGCTCACCGGGCTCGGTCGGCGCCAGCAAGCGGCCTACCGTGCCCTCGGACGCGCACCCCGAGTGGGTGTCGAGGGTTGTGGCGGGCGTGCCCGCACGTCTGCGCGCCGCGGTGCAGGCGAACATGGACGCGGGCGCGGCCCTCGCTGCGCTCGGCGCGAGCGGTGGCGGCGCGCCGGCAACGTTCCCGCCGTGGCGGGTCCTGACCCCGGAACCCGCGTCTGCGCTGCGCTCCTACTACGACGAGGCCGAGGCCGCGACCGGCATCCCCTGGGCGTACCTCGCGGCCATCCACCTCGTGGAGACCCGACTCGGTCGGATCCGTGGGCCGAGCACCGCTGGTGCGCAGGGGCCGATGCAGTTCATTCCCGCGACCTGGGCGAGCTACGGCGAGGGGGACATCAACAGCAACCACGACGCGATCCAGGCAGCCGGGCGCTACCTGCAAGTCGCGTGGCGGCCCGGAGAACATGGACCGCGCCCTGTTCTCGTACAACAACGACGACCGGTATGTCGCGGCCGTGCAGCGGTACGCGAAGGTCCTGCTCGCCGACCCGGCCGCGTTCGCGGGCTACTACGAGTGGCAGGTGTTCGTCGCGACCACCGACGGTGTGTTCCTGCTCCCCGCGGGCTTCGTCGGGCCCGGTGCCGAGCCCCCGGGCGCTCCGGTGGGGACGGACGGGTGACCGAGCCCTGCGCCCGGGTTACCGACGGGTAGTCTGACAGGCCATGTGGTGGCGACGATCCGACGGGACGCTGTCGCGGGACCTCCCCCGCAGTCGTCGCGTCATGCCCTACCTGATGAAGGGCCGCAACGAGGCCGCCGTCTACTTCGAGCAGGAGCTCCACCTCGCCAAGGCCGACGCGTTCATCCGGGCCTGGAACCAGGAGAACCCGGCGCTGCGCATCGACGTCTTCCACCTCGCGCTCTGGGGCCTGCGCTCCGCGTTCGAGCGCACCCCGAGCACTCACCGCTTCGTCGCCGGCGGTCGCCTCTACGACCGCAAGGGGATCTGGTTCTCCTACGCCGTGAAGCAGAAGCTCGAGACCGGTGCACCACTCGTCGTCATCAAGCGCCGCTTCGACACCGACGGCACGTTCGCCGCGATGGTCGAGGGCATGGCCGAGGCCCAGGCCGACCTCAAGTCCGGTGACGAGAACCGGGTCGAGCGCGAGCTCGGGCTGCTCATGGTCTTCCCGGGCTGGATCCGCCGCATCATCATGAAGGCGATCAGTGGCCTCGACCGACTCGGCATGCTCCCGCCCAGCTACATCGAGCACGACCCGATGTACGCCTCCGCGTTCTTCGCCAACATGGCGAGCCTCGGGATGCCGCCCGTGTACCACCACCTCTACGAGTACGGCACCTGCGGGGTGTTCTGCTCGCTCGGGCGTCCGGTGACCGACCCGGGGAGCCCCACGAGCGGTCCCGAGCGCCGCCGCTCGATGGTCGTGCGCTGGACCTACGACGAGCGCGTCGACGACGGCCTCGCTGCCTGGTACAGCCTCAGGCGGTTCAAGCAGGTCGTCGAGGACCCTCTGGCCGCAGGTCTCCTGCCCGAGCCCGTGCCAGCGGGCCGCATCGAGGACGCGCCGACCCCCGTCGACGACGCCGCGGTCTCGTAGCATCGGGCCTGTGACCTTCTTCTCCGAGCGCCTCGACGCCTTCCCGCGCATCGAGCCGTACCGGATCGCCCGGGACGCGGGCTTCTGGCCGTTCTACAAGAGCGTCGAGAGCGCCTCGACGCCGCGCATCACGGTCGAGGGCCGTGAGCTCATCAACTTCGGCTCCAACAACTACCTCAGCCTCTCGTACCACCCGAAGGTCATCGAGGCGGCGATCGAGGCCACGCGCCACTTCGGGACCGGCGTCACCGGGAGCCGCCTCCTCAACGGGACGCTGACCCTCCACCGGGAGCTCGAGGCCGAGCTGGCCGACTTCTACGGTCGAGAGGCCGCGCTGGTCTTCACGACCGGGTACGTCGCGAACCTCGCGTCGATCGCGGGCTTCCTGGGCCGCGGCGACTACGCCGTCGTCGACAAGGACATCCACAACTCGCTCCTCAGCGGCGTCCGCCTGAGCGGTGCGTCGATGAAGCGCTTCCGCCACAACGATCTCCAGCACCTCGAGAAGGCGCTCGCCGCCCTCGCCCCCGACGCCGCCAAGGGGATCATCGTCGACGGTGTGTACTCGATGGGCGGCGACACCGCGCCCCTCGACCGAATCGTCGAGATCGCGCAGCGCACTCCCAACTCGTTCCTCCTCGACGACGAGGCCCATGGTTTCGGGGTGCTCGGCGAGCGCGGTCTCGGTGCTGCGGAGCAGTACGGCGTGCTCGACGACGTCGACCTCGTCACGATCACCTTCTCGAAGACGCTGGGATCGTGCGGCGGGGCGCTCATCGGCGACGCGGACGCGATCGAGCTCCTCACGGTCTCCGCCGACTCGTTCATCTTCACGGCCGCAAACACGCCGGGGTCCGTCGCGGCGGCACTCGCTGCGCTCCGCATCCTCCGAGCCGAGCCCCAACGGCCGCGGCGGCTCCGCGCGAACGTCGCGTCGTTCCTCGACCATGCTCGCGCGAGCGCGGCATCCCGACCAACCCGGTCGAGAGTGCGATCGTCACGATCCCCCTGCGGCTGCACGACGACCTCTCGACCGTGCTCGCGGCCATCGACCTGCTCGACAAGGGCGTCTTCGTGAACCCGGTGATCCCGCCGGCCAGCACGCGCGACGTCGGCGTGATCCGCCTCAGCCTGATGGTCGACCACGACCCGCTGCTGCTCGAAGAGGCGGCGGACACCCTCGCCAAGGTCCTCGCGGAGCACGAGCAGCTCCCCGAGTAGCTGGCGTCAGGCGGCCCGGTTTCGTACCTGCTCGAAGCGCTTCTCCCAGGCGTTGTGGCGCGCCTTGGCGTCCTGGATGAACGGCGAGAAACCGATGACCTTCAGCACGATCTCGTTGAAGATCCGGGGCAGACCCGCGAGCGGGCGCTTGAAGTCGACGAAGAGCACGACACGCGTCCCGTCGGTGTCGTTCCACGCCTCGTGCTCGAACGTGTCGTCGAACACCAGGCTCTTGCCTGCCTCCCAGTGCCGTACCGCGTCGCCGACCCGGATCCCGCACGCGTCCGCGGGCTCGGGGACCATCAGGCCCAGGTGGTACCGCAGCACGCCCTTGTAGGGCCCGCCGTGGGGCGGGATGCGCTTGTGCGGGGCGAAGATCGAGAACATCGCGGTCGTCATGCCCGGGATCTGCCGCAGGAGCCGCGCGGTCTCGGGGCACCGGTCCACGTTGTGGCCGGCGGTGAAGCCGTACCCGTAGAAGAAGAAGGTCTTCCAGCGGTCGTCGTCGGTGATCTGGTACTGGTCGGTGGAGATGTCCTGGAAGTTCGGGAGCGCGTCCTGGTACCGGAGCACCTCGTCGAGCTCGGCGCGGATGACCGGAGCGTTGGCCTCGATCTCCGCGACCCACGGGAAGTCTTCCGGCGCGAAGAACGTGTGGTCACCGACGAGCGAGTGGCGACCGAAGTAGCCGTCGAGCCACCGGATGAAGCGCTCGCCGATTCGCGTGGACATGTCGACGACGCGCTCCCGGAAACCCCGCGCCACTCCGTCCTCCTTCGCTCACGAGCGGCGCCAGGTTAGCCCGCGCGTCCATGGCTCCCCGCCCGGACCTCCGCCTGTCCGGGCTGCCGTGGCGACCGCGGGCGGCGAGCCGTCGTGGCGAGGTGGACGAGCTCACCGACCACATGGCCGTGCACGGCTAGCCGGTCGCCGCAGCGAGGAACGCCCGCGCTTCGGCGGGATCGACGACGCGTCGGAGGGGCGGCATCGACGCGAGCAACACCGAACGGTAGCCCGCGGTCGCCAACCTTCGGTCCAGCACGGCGACGACCCCGTGATCGGTGTGCGAGCGGATCAGGCGGCCGGTCCCCTGCGCGAGCACGAGCGCAGCCGCCGGGAGGTCGACCTCCCGGAACCCGTCCCCGCCGGTTCGCTCGACCGCCTCGCGTCGCGCCTGCTCCAGGGGGTCGTCGGGTCGCGCGAACGGGAGTCGGTCGATGATGACGAGCACGCATGCGGGCCCGGGGACGTCGAGCCCCTGCCAGAACGCCCGCGTGCGCGACGAGGCACGAGGTCTCGTCCTCCCCGAACTGCTGGATCAGGCGGGCCGTGGTGTCATCGCCCTGCGTGAGCACGGTGTGCTCGGTCCGCTCGATCAGCACCTCAGAGAAGGTGCGCACGCCGCGCCACGACGTGCACAGCACCAGGGTGCGACCGCCCGCCGCCTCGACGAGCTCGCAGACCTCCTCCGATGCCGACTCGGTCCACTCGGCGTCGCGTACGTCGGGCAGGTGCTTCGGGACGTAGAGGAGGCCCTGAGCCCGCAGGTCGAACGGCGACTCGACGTGCAACGCCTCGTACCCGAGCGCACGCGACCCAGGTCCGCCTCGTCGAGACCGTCGTCGTCGGCGTCGTCCGCCCGGTCCTCGGCCGGTCGTGGATGGGGCTTGGCCTCGGGATCAGTCGCCGACGCGTCGGGATCGAGGCCCAGCCGACGGGCGAGCGGCTCGAACCGCGATCGCCGGGCCGAGCGTCGCGGAGACCATGACGACGGGGATCGTGGCGAAGAGCAGCGGCGCGAGGCGCTCGCCGATCGCGACGGGCGCGAGGCGCAACGTCGCCCGGTCCTTGCCCTCGATCCAGGCGACCTCACCGTCGCGGGGAGTCTGCAGGCGCCGGAGCGCGTCCAACCGGCTGCTCGCCAGCTTGACCGCTTGTGCCGCCGCTGCGCTCTCGGTGGCCTTGACCCCGGCGCTCGCCGTCGCGACCCGCTCGGCCGCGGACGCGAGCGCCGCCGCGAGACCGGCCTCTGCCGGATCGACGCGACCTTCCAAGCCGCCGAGTGCGGTGTCGAGCCGTTCGGCTGCGTCGTTGAGCGCATCGGTGACCTCGGCGCGTGCGCCGGCACGCCGGAGGCGCCCCGCGAGCTGCCGGAGCCCGACCGCGGTCACGTCGGCGCCGAGCGCGTTCGTCGCGATGCGGTCGAACGCGTGCGCCTCATCGACCACGAGGACATCATGCGGCGGCAGCAACCGGCCACCTGCCGCGAGGTGTGCGGCGTACAGGGCGTGGTTCACCACCACGATGTCGACCGACTCGGCGCGGAAGCGTGCTCGCTCGGCGAAGCAGTCGACCCCGTGGTCGCAGCGGGTCGCGCCGGGGCACTCGTTCGGACCACAGGTCACCGCCCGCCACGACGCGGGCGCGACGGCATCGCCGAGGTCGGCAACGTCGCCGGTGTCGCTCGACTCGGCGAACTCCTGGAGCGCGACGAGATCCGCGGTGAACGTCGGGCCGGGACGCTCGTCGAAGAGTGCGTCGGTCTCGGATCCGTCGAGGCGCGCGAGACACAGGTAGTTCGAGCGCCCCTTGAGCAGCGCGCTCGACACCCGGCGCCCGGAGTGCTCCCGCAGCAGGGGCAGGTCGTTGCGCCAGAGCTGGTCCTGGAGGGTGAGCGTCGCGGTCGCGACCACCGCGCGTGCGCCCGCCGCGACGATCGGTGCGAGATACGCCAGGCTCTTGCCCGAGCCGGTCGGCGCCTCGGCCAGGAGGTGGTGCCCGTCGGCGATGGCATCGGCGACCGCGGACGCGAGCCGGTGCTGCCCGGGACGGTCGTCGCCGCCGAGTCCCGCGACCGCACGGTCGAGGACCTCGAGCGGATCTCCCGGTGCGGAACGTGCCGCCGCGCTCACCCGGAGCGACCCGCGACCGCGGGGAGCAGCACGTCGCGAGGCATCGGGGCAGCGTACGCTCACGCCGATGACCGACCTCCACCATCGGACGTGCCCGCTCTGCGAGGCCATGTGTGGGCTCGAGCTCCACGTCGAGGAACAGCACGTCACGCTCATCCGCGCCGACCGCGACGACGTCTGGAGCAAGGGATTCCTGTGCCCCAAGGGCACGACGCTCGGCCACCTCTACGAGGATCCCGACCGCATCCGGGAGCCGATGATCCGCGCGGGCGACCAGTGGCGTGAGGTCTCGTGGGACGAGGCGTTCGCCCGTTGCGAGGAGCTCCTCCTGGGAGTCCGCGAGCGCCACGGCATCGGGGCGATGACCGCCTACATCGGCAACCCGACCGTCCACAACTTCTCGCTCAGCCGTTACGTGGGTCTCCTGATCGGTCTCGCGGGCTTCCCGATGATCTACTCGGCCGGCACCGTCGATCAGTGGCCGAAGAACGTCGCCTGCGCCCTCATGTACGGCGGGATGTGGGACATCCCCGCACCCGACCTCCAGCGCACCGACTACTTCCTCGTGCTCGGCGCGAACCCGCACGCGTCCCAGGGCAGCCTGCTCGCGTGCCCCGACGTGCTCGGGGAGATCGACAAGATCCGGGAGCGGGGCGGGCGCACGGTGGTCGTCGACCCGCGCCGCACCGGCACCGCGGACCGCGCCGACGAATGGGTCCCGATCGTCCCTGGCACCGACGCGGCGTTGTTGCTCGCGATCGTCAACGTGCTCTTCGCCGACCGGCTCGTCGACCTGGGCGACGTCGCCGACCTCGTCGCCGGTGTCGAGAAGGTCGAGGCCGCGGCCCGTCCGTTCACCCCGGAGGTGGTCGCGGACGCCTGCGGCGTACCCGCCACGAAGATCCGCGAGATCGCCCACGACCTCGCTGACCGCGCCGAGCGCCGCGATCTACGGCCGCATCGGGCTCTGCAACCAGGAGTTCGGCACCGTCGCGACCTGGCTGGTCGACATCGTCTCGATCCTCTCGGGCAACTTCGACCGCCCGGGCGGCACCATGTTCGGCAAGCCCATCGCATGGTCGCTCGCGACGCTCCCCAACCCGATGTGGGCCGACGGCTACGCCTTCGGTCGATGGACGAGCCGGGTGCGCGGCGCACCCGAGGTCCTCGGTCAGGTGGCGGTCTCGTGCCTTGCGGAGGAGATCGCGACGCCTGGTGAGGGTCAGCTCAAGGCGCTCGTCACCGTCGCCGGCAACCCCGTCATCAGCGCCCCCGACGCGGGGCGCCTCGACGAGGCGCTCCCCCTGCTCGAGTGCATGATCAGCCTCGACAACTCGCTCAACGAGACGACACGCCACGCGCACGTGATCCTGCCCGGCCTCGCCGCGCTCGAGCAACCGCACTACGACGAGACGATCTGGTCCTGGGCGTCACGCAGCGCGGGCAACTACTCCCCCGCCGTCTTCCCGCGCGACGACCGGCCACACGAGTGGGAGATCCTGGCCCGCCTCGGCGCGTGGTGCTCGGGGCTGCAGCGGCGACCAGGTCGACGTCGCAGCGCTCGACGACGGGTTCGTCGGTGCGCTCGCCGAAGCGAAGGGCCTCGACCCCGCCGACGTGCTCGCGCACTACGACGCCGGCGGCCCCGAGCGGATCCTCGACCTGACGATCCGCACGGGGCCGTGGGGCGACTGGTACGGGCGCGAGCCCGACGGGCTCACGCTCCAGTCCTTCAAGGACGCACCGCACGGCATCGATCTCGGACCGATGGTCCCCCGCGCCCGTGAGGTCGTCTCCACCCCGTCGGGCAAGATCGAGCTCGCCCCGGAGTACATCGTCCGCGACCTCGGCCGCTTGCAGGCCCGGCTCGGGCGACGCCACGAGGGGTTGCTGCTCACGAGCCGTCGGCACGTGCGCTCCAACAACTCCTGGATGCACAACGTGAAGGTGCTCGTGCAGGGCAGGGATCGGTGCACGTTGCTCATCCACCCGGACGACGCCGAGCGCACGGGGGTGGTCGACGGCAGGCTCGCGCGTGTCTCCTCGGAGGCAGGCGCGCTCGAGGTACCTGTCGAGGTGTCCGACGAGATGATGCCCGGCGTGGTGTCACTGCCCCACGGGTGGGGCCACGACAAGGCGGGCACCCGGATGGCGACCGCACGCGAGCACGCAGGCGTGAACAACAACCTGCTCGCTCCCGGACGCTTCGTGGACGAGGTCTCCGGCAACGCCGCGGTGAACGGCATCCCGGTCGAGGTCGTCCCGGCCTGAGCGGTCCGCTGGACCCGCTTCCCGGGAACGTCGCACTAGGTTCCTCCGCATGGCGACCCAGCGGGGCAAGGACGCGACCGGTGCGGTCGGATGGTTCCGCGGGATCGTGGTGGATGCGGACGACATCGAGCTGCTCGCCGCCTTCTGGGGTTCGGTGCTCGGCGTGAGCGTCGTCGAGCACTTCGAGGACTGGGTCATGCTGAGCCCATCCCACGGCGGTGCCTACCTCGCGTTCCAGCCACGCGAGGGCAGCGGGCCGGACGCCCCCGCCCGTCTGCGCCTCGACGTGGAGGTCGACAACCTCGACGGGGCCACGAAGCGGATCGAGACGCTCGGCGGGCGCCTCGTCGACGTGGTCGACGAGGCCGAGGTCCCCTACCACCTCATGGCCGATCCCGAGGGCAACGAGTTCTCGATCGTGCTGCCGCTCCCTTCCGGGACGGGCGGCACCTCCGCACGGTGAGCACCGGCCCGTGAGGACCGCCACATGAGCGGATCCGACACGTCCGGCGTCTGGTGGCACGTCCCCGACGAGCACCTCGCCCGGGCGGTCGGCGGGATCGTCGGTGCGCTCGCCGCGGTCCCTGACGGACCGACCCCGCTGCAGTGGACCATGCTCGAGGCCGTCGTCCGCCACGTCTTCGACAGCGACCTCGACCCGCGTGCCGTGCCGGTCCTCGATCCCGACCAGCTCGCCGACGCGCTCCCCACCGGCCGGGCCCGTCTGCTGGCCGTGCACCTCATGGTGACCCTGGAGTTCGTGCGCCACCCCGAGCCGCCCGGGCTCGCGAGGTCGGTCGCCCGGTACGCCGACGCACTCGAGGTCGACGAGCCGATGGTCAGCGCGGCCCGGCACTTCGCCGACGACCAAGCGCTGCTCCTGTACCTCGACATCCAGCGCAACTCCGAGTTCACGGAGACGACGCGACGCGATGCGCTCGCGGGCCGGTGGTGGCGGCTCCTTCGCAACAAGCTGGCGTACCAGGGGCTCGTGGCCGATCAGGAGATCGCGACGCGCTGGCGCGCGCTCGACACGTGCCCCGAGGGATCGTGGGGTCGTGCGGTCGCCGACTTCTACCACGAGCACGGGTTCCCGTACCCGGGCGAGCGCGACGGCATCTCCGAGGTGGGCGCGCGACACGACTTCGTGCACGTCCTCGCGGAGTACCCGCCCACGCCCGAAGGCGAGATCGACGTGTTCGCACTGATCGCCGCAGCCATGCCCGACCCGAAGGGGTTCACGCAGTTCGCCATGACGCTCGGGCTCTTCCAGAACGGTGCGATCCGCCACGTCGCGGGCAAGCGGGTCCGGATCGCGCGCACGGACACGCTGGCAGACCCGGGAGCGCCGGCCCGGTGGGCCGACGCGATGCGACGCGGCGCGGCGTGCACGGCAGACGTGCTGAACGTCGACCACTTCGCGATGCGCGACGTCTCGCTCGAGGAGGCTCGGGGCCGGCTCGGGCTGCTGCCCAAGTCGAGTCCCGGATCCCGTCGCGCCGGCTCGGAAGGGCCGGATCCACCACCCCCGCGCCTGAACGGGGCATGCTCTCGAACCCGAACCGGAGGAGCCAGGAGCACCAAGTGCCCGAAGAGCTCGACCTCACACCGATCGAGATGGACTGCATCCGGTGCCGCGGGCGGGCGCTGATGCGGTTCTACGGCCTGTGTCCCGCCTGCCGCGACGAGCTCCACACCAAGTTCGCGGCCGAGGGTCGCGCCGTCGAGGTGGCCGAGCTACGAGCCCAAGATGAACGTGACCCCCAACGCGGTGGCCCTCAAGGACGACTGATCGAGTACCCGAGGGTGGCCGGCGCAAACGGTCGCGCCCGGATGACAGCATGCGGGCATGGGAGCGACGGTCCAGCGGGTCACCAACGGCACGGAGCCCGTGGCGACGGTCGCCTCGGTCCTGGAGGTGCTCGAAGCCGACGGCGCGGTGATCGTCGAGGGGCTCATCGACCCGGGCGTCGTCGGCGGCGGTCGAGGACGAGGTCGGCGCCGTACCTCGCCGCGGCCGACCCCGAGATGCGCCACCTGAACCCGGCCATCGGGGCCTTCCACGGGCCGTACACGAAGCACGTCTCCGGGCTCGCGGGAAAGTCCCGAACGTTCGCAACCGAGATCATGGTGCACCCGGTGCTCCGGGGCACGTGCGACGCGATCCTCGGCCCGTCGTGCGCACGCTGGCAGCTGAACCTGGCACACCTGCTGGCGCGCGGTCCCGGCGCCGACGACCAGTACCTCCATCGCGACGAGCTCGTCTGGAACCTCGTCCCCGAGCCGCGTCCCGAGCTCCAGGTGGCCTCGATGGTCGCGCTCGTCGACTTCACGGAGGACATCGGCGCGACCCGGGTCGTCCCGGGCAGCCACCGTTGGGATCATGCCCGGGACGCGGAACCTCAGGAGATCGCCGTCGCCGAGATGCCCGCGGGATCAGCCGCGATCTACCTGGGCTCGACGATCCACGGCGGTGGGGCGAACCGGACGGGCGACACGTGGCGCCGCGGGCGTGCACCTCAGCTACACGCTGGGTTGGCTCAGGACGGAGGAGAACAACTACCTGGCCGTGCCCGCCGGCCATCGCTGCGACCCTGCCGCCGCTAGTGCCAGGAGGTGCTCGGGTACGCGGTCCACGACGCCATGCACCTCGCCGGTGGGTACCTCGGGATGGTGGATCTGCGCGACCCGATCGAGCTGCTCGACTCGGGAGCTCGGGAGCGCTCGGGGCCTAGGCCCAGGCGGACTCGCCGGCCGCGATGCGGATGCGCTCGCGGGCGACAGGTGCGTGGGTGGCGCAGTAGACCTTCCCGCGGACGCGGGAGGCGCCGCAGGCCGGCATGACGCAGCCGGCGGCCTTGGTCGTCTTGTTCCGGGCTGGGACGGCGCGTCCGGCTGGTCGCTGAGGACTTGGTTCGCGGACTGGTCATGGGGTGCTCGTTTCTTAGAGTTCGGCGGCGCTCGGTGGGGTGCTGAGCACCGTCATCGAGGCGGGTGCTCGCCCGCCTCCGGTTCGGTTCGGGGGAAGCCGTGCCGGGACGAATCGCGGCGCATTCACGCCAGCCTCGAGGTGGATTCGGGAGTGTAGCGCATCTGACGCTCGAATGGTGGAACGTCCCCTTCGACCCGTGATATTCCGCCGTATTCCGGGCTATTCGTCCGATTCGTCGAGATCGGGGTCGGCCTCCGCGTCAGGGTAGGCCGTCATCGTCACGATCCGGCCCTCGTCATCGAAGGTCATCACGTCGGTGGAGGCCATCACCATCTCGTCCTCACCCAGGGGCACCTCGATCCGGAACTGGAAGGCCGCCCGGTCCCCGACGACGGTCACCGGCCCGATCCGGCGCAGGCGGAGCTCGACCCCGGCGTTCTGGGCGTAGAACTCGCGCACGAGCTCCCGGCCGACCCGGGGCTCGGAGCCGACCGGGTCTTCGATCGCGGGCTGGTCGCCGAAGAGGTCGAGCACGGCATCGGGATCCCCCCCGCCACCGCGGCGATGTAGCGGTCGCACACCTCGACGATCCTCGCTCGGTCGGCCATCGGTGTGCTCCTGCGCTCGGAGAGCCCGGAGGGGCTCGGCTCGCCGCATGCTAGAGACTCCCCATGGCCAGCGTCGCGCTGAACGGGATCGACCTCGACTTCGACCTGGTGGACCAGGACGTCGCCACCACCGACCTCGACACCTGGCACCCGCGCTCGTCGCGCGCCCGGACCGGGTGGACCGGATCCCCCGTGGGTTGGCGCGCGCGGTCGGAGGGGCGCGCGCGGTCGGAGGGTGGGCGTGAGCACGTACGTCGCGCTCCTGCGTGCGATCAACGTGACGGGACGCAACACCATCGCGATGGGCGATCTCCGACGCCTGTTCGAAGATCTGGGCCACACCGACGTGGCCACGTACCTCCAGAGCGGGAACGTCGTGTTCCGGACCCGGAGCGCGCGGACCGGCGCCCTGGCCGGCGCCATCGAGCACCGGATCGAGTCCGCGCTCGGCCTGGACGTCGCAGTGCTCGTGCGCACGCCGGCCGAGCTCGAGACGATCGCGGCGGACAACCCGTACGCGCGGGCGCGCGTGGAACCCAAGGCCCTGCACGTGGTGTTCCTGGAGGACCGCGTGACGCCCGCAGTGTTCGCCGACATCGACGTCGCTTCGTACGCGCCGGATGCGTGCGCGCTCCACGGCCGCGAGATCTACGTCTCGTGCCCCGGCGGCTACGGGAAGACCAAGCTCAACAACGCGTTCTTCGAACGCCGCCTCGGTACGCGGGCGACGACCCGGAGCTGGAAGACGCTCACGAGCCTCGTGGAGCTGGCGCGGGGTTGACCCGCACCGGCCCCACGCGGGCTGGCACGCTCGGAACGCTCCGAGATCCGGGCGCGATCGACGTGCGCGCTCGGATCGAGATCTAGGCGGTGAACGGCGCGAGACCGAGGCGCTCGCGCACCTCCGGTCGCCGCAGGGGCGGCACCGTCCTGGGCGGCTGACGACGCGTCAGGCCGTCGAGCAGGTCGGCCGTGATGCCGGCGATCTCGAGCGCAGCCTCCTCCATGCGTTCGGCCAGCGCGGCGCCGGGTCGGCCGACGCCCGTGACCTTCCGCACGTACTGGCGGGCCGCCGCCTCGATCTCTTCCTGCGTCGCCGGTGGTTCCAGCCCTCTGAGCTCCGTGATGTTCCTGCACATGCGCGCCAGCGTACCGACGGGCAGGCACTCGCGTCAGCGGCCCCGGTGCGGGCACTCGGCGCCGCATCACTCCTTCGCGTCGGCCACCCAGTGCGTCCGCAGGTCGCTCAGCCACTCGGGATACTCCAGCGGCGGGTCCGGGAGCTGCTCGGCGCCCTGCTCCGCGAGCGCCGCGTCGAACGCGGCCGGGTCGTCGCCCCAGCTCCTCGGGTCCCCCATCATCACCTCGAAGAAGAGCACGCCCTCCGGCCCTGCGACGACCGGCCCGAACGCGGCGCCGAGCGGCAGCTCGATGTGCGTGCCCGCCGGGCACTCGCGTCCGCCGAAGGTTGCCGACCCCTCGAGCACGAACACGAGGTGCGGGCTGAAGTGCCCGTGGCGTCGCACGACCATGCCGGGGTCGTACCGGGCGTAGATCGACAGGTACTGCGGGTCGGGCGAGAACGCGAGCCACTTCTCGCGGACCTGCGCGACCGTGCCGTCGGCGTTGCGCTGCTCCTTGACGACCTGCCAGGGGACGTCCGGGTCGTCGAGGTGCCGGAAGGTCGGTTCGAGCCCCTCGATCCGTGGGCTCGGGGGTGGGCTCGGAGGTGGGCTCGGCGGCAGGTGGGAGCGTGGTTCGTCGGCCATGGGGCCGCATACTACGCTGCGCCAAGTAACTTGGCACATAGCGATTCGCTCGCTCCTCGAACGCGAAGGGCTTCCCCATGACCGTGACGGGCCCCGCAGCGGCACCCTCCGGCGTCACCCCGGCCGAGACGGAGCTCCCGCTCATCATCTCCGTCGACGACCACATCCTCGAGCCCCGAGACCTGTGGCAGCGCGAGCTGCCGGCCGGCGTTGCGCGACCGCGGGCCACGCGTCGTGCGCGAGAAGGCTCGCCTCGACTTCCACGGCGGCAGCCTCGGCTTCGAGCGCGACGCCCCCGACGGCAAGTGGTGCGACGTCTGGTTGTACGAGGACCTCGTGCTCGGCACCGGCATCCTCCACGCGGCCGGCGGGATGCCCCCCGAGGAGCAGGAGAACGTCCCCGCGATCTACGAGGACTTCCGCCCCGGCGCGTACGACCAGGCCGCGCGGCTCGCCGACATGGACGCCAACCACGTCGAGGTCGGCATCAACTACCCCAACACCTTCCCGCGATTCGCGGGGCAGGGGTTCGCCGAGCGGGACGACAAGGACCTCGCGCTCACCTGTCTGCGCATCTACAACGACTGGATGATCGACGAGTGGTGCGGCGGCGCGGCCAAGGGTCGCCTGGTGCCCGCTCACCCTCGTGCCGCTGTGGGATCCGGTCGCCGCCGCGGCCGAGGTGCGCCGGTGCGCCGCGAAGGGCAGCTTCGCGATCGCCTTCAGCGAGAACCCGGCGAAGCTCGGCTTCGACTCGCTGTACTCCGGGAACTGGGACGTGCTCTGGACCGCGTGCGAGGAGACGGACACCACGGTGTCGATGCACATCGGCTCGTCGTCGTCGATGCCGACCACGTGCGACGAAGCGCCGCTCGCGGTCTCCATGTCGCTCAACGCGCACAACGCGCAGGGTTCGGTCTGTGACTGGGTGTACAGCCGGAGCCTCGAGCGCTTCCCGAAGCTCAAGCTCGCGTACGCGGAGAGCCAGGTCGGTTGGATGCCGTTCCAGTACGAGCGGATGGACGCGGTGTGGCACGAGGACGTGGGCGGCGTCGACCTCCCGAACCCGCCGTCGACCTACCTGAAGGGACGCGTCTTCGGGTGCATCTTCGACGATCTCCACGGGCTGCGCAGCCGCGACGAGGTGGGCATGGACCAGATCATCTTCGAGTGCGACTTCCCCCACCCGAACGGCTCGTTCCCCCACTCGCGTCGACGGGCATGGGAGCTCTCGAACGCCGCGGGCCTCGACGCCGGCGAGGTCTACAAGCTCCTGCGCGGCAACGCGATCAACGTCTACGGCCTCGAGCGCTTCGGCATCACCGCGTGACGCACCGAGGTCGAACACGGCGACCGGATCTCGTCGAGCCCAGCCTCATGGCGGGCGTCGTGCGGCTGCAGCTCCTCGTGAGCGCGCAGCTCGACGCCGTGACGGAGCCGCACGGGATCGCCCTGGCCGACTACCTCGTGCTCGGAGTGATCCGACGTTCCACCGACGGGCGCACGTCGCCCGGCGCGATCAGTGAGGTGCTGCACCGCACGTCGGGCGGCATGACCCTCACCCTCGACCGCCTGGAAGCGGCCGGCTGGCTGGTCCGCTCCCCCGACCCCACGCGATCGTCGCAAGGTCTCCCTCACGCTGACCGACCGCGGCCACGAGCTCGCGGTGACGGTCAACGCGGCACTCCACGATTGGGAGCGCGACCTCGATCTCGAACCGCGCCGGCGGCGCGACGTCATCGCCGTCGGTCGACGAGATCACCGCCGCGCTCGAGCGCTCGGAGCAACCGCGGTCGACACGCCGGGCGCCGCGGGCTCGCGGCACGCGATGATCCGTCCGATGACGACGATGCAGGCGGCCCGGCTCGAAGACGGCGCCCTCCACATCCGCGACGTACCGATCCCCGTGCCGGGCGACGAGGAGGCCTTGATCCGCATCAGCGCCGTCCGGGGTGTGCCATTCGGATCTCCACCTCGCACGCGGGGACTGGCAGGGCGTCCCACGCTCGGGGACGATCGGCCACGAGGCGATCGGGGTCGTCGAAGCACTCGGCCCGGGCGCCGACCAGTTCGTCGCCGTGGGCGACCGGGTGATCCTCGGGCTCGGTGGCACCGGTGGCGGCTACTGGTGCGGCGCGTGCGAGTACTGCCTCCGCGGGCTCCCCCGCCACTGCTCGCAGAGCAAGGGGATCATCGGCACGTTCGCCGAGCACTTCACGGTCTGGGCACCATCCCTCGTGCTCTTGCCCGACACCATCGGCGATCACGAGGCGCCCCTCGCGTGCGGCGGGCTCACCGCGTACGGCGCGGTGAAGAAGCTGCACGACCACGGGGTACGACCCGGGTCGCGCGGTCGCGATCATCGGCGCGGCCGGCGGGCTCGGGCACTACGCCGTGCAGATCGCGCTCGCCTTCGGCTACGAGGTGATCGGGATCGACCTGGGTGAGGAACGCCTCGAATTCGTCCGGTCGCTCGGCGCGCACCATGCCCACGACGCGGAGGTGGCGCTCGACCTCGTGCGCGCCGAGCTCGGCGGCGTCGACGCGAGCCTGGTGTTCTCGGCGCGGATGGACGGCTTCCGCCTCGGCCTCCGGTTGCTGCGAAAGGCGGGTCTGTTCGTCGCGGTCGGCCTGCCCGCCGACCAGCGAGGGCACCCTCGACCTCAACCCCTTCGAGCTCTTCCTGATGGACCCGACGATCATCTACTCGGCGGTCGGCACGGTGCAGGACATGCGCGAGCTGGTCGAGCTCGCCGCGGCCGGTCGGGTGACGAGCCACGTGTCACGGGTCGGCGCCCTGTCGGAGCTCGGCGACGATCTTCGACGAGCTCGAGGCCGGGGCAGTACACCGGCCGGGCGGTGATCACCGACCTCACCCGCTAGGTGCGCGAAGTGCGCTCGGCGGGCCACCGGCACTGACCCGGGCCGAAAGTCCCGAGTTCCTCCCTGGCACTTCAGGATCCGCCGGGGGGTGCCGAGAACCAAAGCATGAGAGCAGAGGGAAGCACCCGAAGGTCGGTACGGGTTGAGGTGGCCTGTCGCCGTTGCGGCGACCTCCACATCGACCTGGACGACCTCGTGCTTCGCCTCTGCGAGGACGATCTCTCCGCCGCCTACCGGTTCCGGTGTCCGTCCTGTGGTGTCGTCCATCTCGAGGTCGCCGGGCTTGCCGCCGCGAGCGCCTTGCTCGACGCCGACGTCGACACCGAGTGGTGGAGCCTGCCCGACCGCGCTGCGGAGCACCCGTGTGGCGCACCCATCAGCGTGGACGACGTCATCGACGTCGTCCGAGTGCTGCAGGAGGACGACACGTTCGCCGCGGCACTCGCGACACTGCCCGACGGCTAGTCCGCCCCGGCGTACAACCCGACACCGGTCCATCGCTCGGCTCGGTAGCATTCGCCGGCATGGCGCAGAGTGACGCGACCCTGCTCGTCGTCGGGACCCGCAAGGGAGCCTGGCTGCTGTCGTCGGATGCGACCGCGCTCTTCCTGGACGGTCGACGGTCCCCACTTCCTCGGCCACGTCGTCCAGCACGCGATCCTCGATCCGCGCGACGGGCGCACGCTGCTGCTCGCGACCGCGCACCGGGCACCTCGGGCCGACGGTCTTCCGCTCGACCGACCTCGGAGCGTCGTGGACGGAGGCCAGCAGCCCTCCGGCCTTCACCGCCGGCGAGGAGCTGGGCCGGGCGCTCGCTTCGGTGTTCTGGCTGACGCCGGGCCACTCCGACGAACCCGGCGTCTGGTACGCGGGCGGCTCGCCCGCAGGGGCTGTTCCGCAGCGAGGACGGCGGCGACACCTGGGCGCCGGTCTCGGGCTGGAACGACCACCCGATGTGGACGACCTGGTGCGAGTGGCCGGAGGAGAACACGCCCGACGGATCGATGCTGCACTCGGTGATCGTCGACCCGCGCGACCCCGCGCACCTCTACCTGGGGCTCTCCGCCGGCGGCGTCTTCGAGAGCGTCGACGGCGGCGCCGACTGGACGACGCTCAACGCCGGCTGCGAAGCGGTGTTCCTGCCCGTTCCCGACGCCGACTACGGGCACGACCCGCACTGCGTGCGTCTGCACCCGCCGGCGCCCGACCGGCTGTACCAGCAGAACCACTGCGGGATCTACCGCATGGATCGACCCGGCCGCGAGTGGACCCGGATCGGCGACAACATGCCGCGCGACGTCGGCGACATCGGGTTCCCGATCGAGCTGCACCCGCGCGACCCCGACACGGCCTGGGTCTTCCCGATGGACGGCACCGACGTGTGGCCCCGCACGAGCCCCGACGGGAGGCCTGCGGCGTACGTCACGCGCGACGCCGGCGCGTCCTGGAGCCGCTGCGACGACGGCTTGCCCGACTCGGCTGGTTCACGGTGAAGCGCCAGGCGATGACCGTCGACGGCCACGACCCCGTCGGCGTCTACTTCGGGACGACGAGCGGCGAGGTCTGGGCAAGCCGCGACGAAGGCGCGTCGTGGGCCCCGGTGCTCCAGCACCTGCCCGAGATCTACTCCGTCGAAGCCGCGACGCCGACGCGGACGCCTGACCGCCGGGTGCGCTGGTGCTCCTCCCGCCGGCGAGGCTCTCCGATGAAGGTGCGCATCCCGACCCCGCTGCGCTCCTACACCGGCCAGCGCGCCGTCGTGGACGGTGAGGGACGGACCGTCGCCGAGGTGCTCGACGATCTCGACCGTCGCTACCCGGGCATCCGCTTCCGCGTCGTCGACGAGCAGGGCCGGCTGCGCAAGCACATGAAGGTCTTCGTCGCCGAGGAGTCCGTCCGTGACCTGGCGACGTCGGTCGACGGACGTCGACGAGCTCGTCATCATGCAGGCGCTCTCCGGCGGCGCATAGCACCGCACCCCGGAGCACGGACCGGTCAGCCGGCCTTGCGGCGCAACCACACGGTCAGCGTCCAGTCCTCGAAGGCATGCGCACCGGGCTCGGCGCGCATGCGCTCCTCCAGGCGGGCGAAGAAACGATCGGTGAGCTCCGCAGCCGTGACACCCCGTGCTCCGGGCTCGAACAGTCCGCGCACGAGCGCTGACTCCGAGAAGGCGCGCACGAACGTCGCGTAGGCCGAGGCATACGCCGCGGGCGTCGCACCGCCCGCGAGCTGCGCTTCGTAGGGCGACGGGACCGGGGTGGTCGAGATCTCCTGGACCTCGAACGCCGCCGCGAGGTCCGGCTCGCGCTCCAGCGGCGCCCGCGCTTCGGCAACGGACCGCGCGTAGACCGGGAAGACATAGTGGTCGAGTGCCCGGCGATCGAGCACGCCGGCGTCCACCTGCTCCTCGGCCACGCTCAACATCAGGTCCAGCAGCTTGCGGCGCGGTGGCGGCCTCGTGGCCGGGTCGGTCTGGATCCGGCACGCTGCCGATGCTCTCGAACACGACCATGGCCCCGGGGGCCAGCTCGGGGACCCGAGCCCGCAGGAAGCGCGTCCAGTCCAGATCGGCCAGGTCCGCGAGCTGCCGCCGCGGCGCACCCTCGAGCTGCGCGAACCAGAGCGCGCCCGGGGTGTCGAGCTCTACCGCACCACTGAGCCAGTGCACCGCGCTGAACGACATCCCGAGATGCACGAACCCCGGTTCGAGGACCTGATCGAAGAAGCTGCCGACTGCGGCCATGGGTACCAGGTGCGTCGCATCGGGGCTCTCGTCGACGCTGTTCCCGAACAGACCGTTCCAATCGTTACCGACCTGGTCGTTGTGCACCGTGACGATTGTCGCGTCGGGCTCGAGCTCGCGATGCGCCTCCACGACGGTCCGCAGCGCGCCTGCCGAGTTGCGGCCCTCCCCACACCCGTAGTCGACGACGCGGAAGACGCCTCCCGGAACCCGACCCACGCCCGCCACCGCGGCACGGAGCCGCGCCGCGCCGCGGTCCGCGACGACTCGCTGGTACTCGGAGTGCGCGTCGTAGAACCCGTCGGACTTCATGCCTTCGGTCGCGTCGGCCACAGACCAACGCTAGGCCGCGGCAGCGGCTCGATCGCGTCTCGACTACGGGATGAGGACGACGCGACCGAAGGCCTGACGACTCTCCAGGTACGCGTGGGCCGCCGCAGCCTCCGCCAACGGGAACGTTCGGTCGATCACGACGGCGAGCTCTCCCACGGCCACATCGGCCAGGTGGCGGCGCCACCATCGCCTGCACACGCTCGGTGATGATCTCGGCCCCGAAGAACACGCCGGTGAGGGTCTGGTTCCCGTGCATCAGCATCGCGGCGTCGAACGGTCGGGGGTCTCGTCCGGCCTGGCCGACGAGGCAGCATCGCCCCCGGTAGGCGAGCGCGCCCACGCTCCCCGCGAGTGTCGAACCCACCGAGTCCACGACGAGATCCACTCCCGTGCCACCGGTGAGGTCGCGCGCGATCGCGGCGAAGTCTGCCGTTTGGTAGTTGAT
Organism: uncultured Acidimicrobiia bacterium; assembly: GCA_963809885.1. Lineage (GTDB taxonomy): Bacteria > Actinomycetota > Acidimicrobiia > IMCC26256 > PALSA-555 > JALHSW01. Next base: position 955,735 of record CAWELA010000004.1, read on the forward strand.
CCCGTGGTCGAGCCCGAAGTCGGCGAGCCGTTCGAGCTTCGCGTCGCTCGACGCGGTCGCGAGCACCGTCGCCCCGGCCCGCTTCGCGAGCTGGATGGCCGCGAGCCCGACGCCGCTCGCGCCGGCCTGGACGAGCACGGTCTCGCCAGCCTGCAGGTGCCCGAACTCGAACAGGCAGTCGTCCGCGGTCCCGAACGCGATGGGGACGCACGCGGCTTCGCCGATGTCGAGGCCGTCGGGCACGAGCCACGTCACCAGGGAGGGGACGGCGCGACGCGACGCGTGCGAGCCGTCGAGGTACGACGCGACGACTCGCTGGCCGATGGTCCGGTCAGTCACGTCGGCGCCGACCTCGGCGACGACCCCGGCGCACTGGTAGCCGACGATGTGCGGCGATGCCGACATCTCGCCGCTCCCACGGTTGAGCGTGTCGCCGCCCTCGACGCTGACCGCCTCGACGTCGATGAGCACGTCACCGGGCCCGCAGACCGGGTCCGGCACCTCCTCGTAGCGGAGCACCTCGGGTGGACCGGTCTCGGAGTACACCGCGGCCTTCATCGCCGCTGACGCTACCGGAGCATGGCGCGGCGCTCGAGGGCGGCTGGCGAGGTCTCGAGCACCGCGGACGCGGGACGGGCGGGTTCAGATGCCGAGGATCTGCGCCTTCTTGGCCGCGAACTCCTCGTCGGTCAGGATGCCCTGGTCGTGGAGCTGCGCGATCTGCGTCAGCTGTGCGTTGAGGTCGGGCTCGGCCGGCGCCGCGGGTGCAGGCGGCGGAGCCGCCGCCTGTTGCGCCTGGGCATCCTGCGCCGCGTACTTCTGTTGCTGGCGGTGCTGGACGCTGCCCGACACCACGGCTGCGGTGCCCACCACGGCGGCGGTGCGCATGATCGGCCTTCCTCGTCGAAGCATCTCGATGGCCTCCCTGTTCGTGTCGTGTCCGTTCCTGGCCCGACGGTCGGGTGCCAGGCCTGCTTCAGCTCGCGGCGACGACCTCGTCGATCACTTCTTTCGGGATCCGGATCTCGGCGACGATCTCGCCACCGGAGTCCGAGGACCGCGTCGCGGAACCGGGTCGCCCAGACGTGCTCGAACAGCAGGATCGCGGCCGACGAACCGGGTGCCAGCTCGGCACCGAGATCCTCGATGTCCTCGTCGGCGAGCATCCCGCTCGGCTCCTCGACGTGGGGGTGGAAGAGCCGCGCTGGTCGCGTCGTCGAGCTCCGAGAGCTCGACGCCGACGATTTCGCCCTCCGCGCTCTTCGTGACGAACACGATGTCGATCACCCGGATCAGTCCGCCCTCGACGAGCTCGGCCAGCGCTGGCGCGATGTCACCCGTGAACTGACTCCCGGGGAAGCCGACTACCAGGATCTCGACCGGTCCGATACTCATGTGCCTTCGCTCCTCCGTCGGATCTCCGCCCGCGTCGGTGTCGCGGTCGCGGCCAGCGTCCGGCGGACTTGTCATCCACCGGAGTTCCGGTGACCCTACAAGGATGCAGGGCGGGTCAGCGCAACGGCACCGGGCAGCACCGGAACCCCCAGTCACGCGATGAGGCCCGACGGGCTGAACGAGGCACTGTGGGAACGGCACGCCTCCTGGTGGCAGGCCGAGTTCGCGGCCGGGACCGACCCGGAGTACGAGGACCAGATCCTGCCCCTGGTCGGTCACCATCTCCGGGGTGCTCACCGCGTGCTCGACCTCGGCTGCGGGGAGGGACAGGGCGCCCGGCACCTCGCCGCGAAGGCACCCAGGTCGTCGGCCTCGACCCGGCCTGGTCCCAGCTCGACGTCGCCCGTTCCCGCGCCGGAGGGCCCACCTACGGCAGGGCTCGGGCCGATGCCCTGCCGTGCCGGGACGCCGCGTTCGATGCCGTGCTCGTGTGCCTGGCGCTCGAGCACGTCGACGCGTTCGAGGCCACGTTCCACGAGGTCGCCCGAGTGCTCGAACCCGGTGGACGCTTCGTGCTGGTCCTCAGCCATCCGCTCCTGCAGGCCCCGGGCAGCGGTTGGATCGACGACCGGGTCGCCGACGAGCACTACTGGCGGATCGGTTCGTACCTGCAGGAGCACGTCGTCGTCGACGAGGTGTCGCCCGGCGTCGCGTTCCGGTTCATCCACCGGCCGCTGAGCCGCTACGTCAACGCGATGAGCGACGCAGGCCTGCTGATCGACGAGCTCCACGAGCCGGCTCCGCCCTCGCGCTTCATCACCGAGACCTGGGACTACGTCGAGGCCGCGACCATCCCGCGCATCCTGGTCGCGTCGCACGCGGCGCGACGTTCGCAATGGAGGTCCCGACCGCTGACCGGCCCCGTTTCGACGAGGTTCCTGTCGCGCGCGCTGGTCGAGACCGGCGCGGTCATGGAGCGCATCGCGTCGACCAGTCGGGCCCGCGGCCCCGACCCACCTACTCCGAGAGCAGCTCCGCGGGCAGACCATCGGGATCGTCGACGAGCGCGCGCACGAGCTTCCGATAGACCGCGGCATAGCCGGATGCGTCGTAACGACTTCTGACCAGGCTCTCCGCGGCATCGACCTGCCGGTCGAGCTCCTCGGGCGATGCGGACAGCACGCGGCGGAGCGCGCCGACGAGCGCATCGAGATCACGCGGCGCGTACAGCATCCCGGTGACCCCGTCCTCGATCAGCTCCGGCAGCCCGAACACCGACGCGGCAAGGACCGGGAGGCGGAACGCCATCGCCTCGAGGACTGAACGCGGCAGGGACTCGACGTCCGACGCACTGACGAGCACGTCGGAGAGTGCGTACCAGCGGTAGATGTCCTCGACGACCGGCAACACGCGCACCCGGCCGCCGAGCTCATAGCGGCGCACCAGCTCGTGCACACCCTCGGCATATGCCGACCCGGTGTCCCCCACCAGGACCAGGAGCGCATCGGGAAATTCGTCGAGGACCTCGGCGAAGCACGTGACGAGCGCGGCCTGGGCCTTCCTCGGTTCGACCGTGCCCATGCACAGGAGCACCCTCGTGTCCGCGGGGATGCCGGCGTCCCGGCGGAGCTGATCGACGTTCGCAGATTCCCGGTAGGCGTCGACCTCGGCGATCGCGATCCCATAGGGCACGGTGATGAGACGCTGCGCGTCCCCGTGCGCCAGGTACTCGCGTCGTGTCGCCTCCGCCTCGAACACGAGTGCGGCAACGCCTCGCAGCGCAGCGGTGGCGCGTTCCTTGACATAGGCGTCGATACCGCCGGGGCCGTACGCCGCGACCCAGTATTCCGCGAGCTCGTAGCTCTCGTGGATCGCCCATGCCGCCGGTATCCCGAGTCGGAGCGCGAGGTCGGCGCCGATGGCCGCGCCCATCGTGTTGACGATCGCCACATTGCATCCGTGCCGCGCGCGCCATCTCCGCGAGCTCGCAGAGCGTGATCTCGTAGAGGTCTGGCGACCTCGCCGGGAACTCACCGCGGACGTGCACCGTCGCACCGAGCGCCTCGAGCTCGTCCCGCAGCGGGCCGTCGTGGGCCGCCACCACGAGGCACGAGGTGTCGGCCTCGACGAGCAACCGCTGCAACAGCTCGGACAGGTACAGCTGCCCGCCGCCGAGATCGAGGCGGTGCGTCACGACGAGCAGGCGGACTTCGGGAGACGACCGCCCGGCGGCACCGGCGCACGCTTCAGCTACCCGAGCCTCGAGACGCTCCAGCTCGCAGCGTGTGGGCGACCGGCGTCCCTTCGGCGACGACGGTCTCCACCGGGCCCAGGCTCGTGCGTCCGCCCCGGCACGTGACGATCTCGCCGGTGATGCGAAGTCGGTCCCCCGCCTCGTGCTTCGGGATGGGCACGGTGTGCACGAAGCCCGCCAAGGTCGCACCGGGCGCACTCGAGAGCGCGGACTCGTCCCGCGATGCTGCAAGCGGACGCGCCAGTCCTGCGGTGTGCCCGTCGACGCTGATCTCGACGCGCGCCAAGCGGTCCGCCGGCATCGCCCATCCCTGGATGATCACGACGCCGTGCGCTTCTGTGCCTCGCGGCGGGTCGAGGTCGCCGAACAGGGCCGGTTCGGACTTCGGCGCCGGGCGGTGGTCGAGCGACTCGACGAGGCCGCGGTCGCTGACGACGAGCGCGGTCACCGGGATCTCCCGGTCGATCCCCGTCGGGACATCGATCGTGACCTCCCATCCCGCGCACTCACCCCCGGCACGCTTCCCGAACACCTCGACGACGTCGGGACGCGACACCCCCAGCTGCGCGAGCACGCTCCGGTCCCCGAGCGACACGATCACGGCCATGACTCGCCCGCCGGGACAGATCGCCCATCCCTGGACCGACAGCAGGCCCGGCTCCGGGGTCTGCACCACGTCGATCGCACCGAGCGCGCGGCCGGGAACGGCGCGCCGCACCGCCGCGGCGGCCCGCCCGAAACGTCGACGCCACCGGCTTGCGATGCCTCTGAATCGTGCCCGCGGGCTCGCCCGCGCGGGTTGGGTCATCGAGGGTCGGTCTGTGCCTCGACGAGCGCGGCCCAGGTCAGGGCGATCCCGTCCATGAGGGACAGCGGATCCAGGTCGACGACGGAGCGCAACAAGGTGGTGTCGAGCACCACCCGGGAGACGTCCCCGGGTCGTGACGCCCTTGGATCCACCAGGAGCTTTCTGCCGGTCACCGACTCGACCGTGGCGACCACCTCGTTGACCGTCGCGCCGCGGCCGGATCCGACGTTGAGGACGCGTGGCACGTCGCGTTGCGGCAGCAGCTCGCGGACGACGTCCACGAGATCGCCGACGAACAGATAGTCGCGCTCTGCCGCGCCGTCGCCGAACACCGGGAGCGCCCGACCGCTCGTCACGCTGGCGAGCAGCGGCCGCGACGAGTCCCTGACTCCGGTCCGCAGGCTGGCCTTCGCCATAGATGTTGCTGCACCGCAGGATCTGCGCGGACACGCCATACGCATCCTCGTAGAGGGAGAGATAGTGCTCGGCGGCGACCTTGAGGACGCCGTGCGATGTCAGGGGCGAGGTGGGGTGCGACTCGGGTACGGGGAGCAGCGTGGGGTTGCCGTACACGGTGCCACCGGACGACAGGAACGTGATGTCGACACCGTCGTGCTGCCGCAGCGCTTCGAGCATCGTCAGCAACGGTGGGAGCGAGCGCCCGACGTCGACGATTGGCGCGAGGTTCGAGTCGGCAGGCAGGAGTCCCCCTGCCGCCCACACGACGTGGTCCACATTCTCGAGCGCCGCCTCGGCGGTCGCGGGATCGGCGGCGTCGCCGACCATGATCGGTGCACCCGCGATGCGATCGGCCGCGGTGCCGATCGGCCGCGACCGGGTCAACACCGTCACTCTGGCACCGTCAGCGGCCAGGCCCGCGGCGATGTGGCTGCCGAGGAACCCGCCGCCCACGACGAGTATTCCTGCGCCCGCCAGATGTCCGCTTCCAGTGCGTCGCACGATCGTCCTTTGCTCAAGCGCCGGCCCGAAGGACGAGCAGTCTCCCACGTCGCTGCCCGGCCGCGCCTATGCGGCGCACGAACGCTCGAGCATCCGCCACGCCCTTCCTGTCACCGCCGGCGGCAGCGGAACCTGTCGCTGGTACAACCGCGCGCCTCGACCGTCGGGGAGTCGGAAGGTGCGCTGCAGGTGGAACCCGAGACACCCGGCGGCGCGCTCGGCGCGGGGTTGGGTGACCTTGGGGGGGAACTCGTACGGGCCGCGATCCGCGGCGAACAGAAAGGTGGGTTGGCCGTACGCGGGGTCCGCAAGCTTCCGGAGGTAGTTGCGAATCGAGTCGCCTCCATCGTCGGGGCGCAGCTGACCCACCGGGAGCAGCTCGCCGTACAGCTCTCGCCAGTCGAGGCCAACCGTGTTCGTGTTGAAGAGCGGGTCGCGCGACGCGAAGAACACGACCGGCGGCAGACCGGAGGGTCCGGCGGCTTCGTGCAGCGCTTCGGCTGCCCGCCTCGCCACTCTGACCCAGGCTCCCGGTGGGCCTCGGCGGGCCGCGTCAGGATCGCGCATGTGCAGCCCCTCCGCGGTGACCACGCGTTGGATGTGACCCCTGCCATCGGTCAGCGACACGCAGTCGAGCAACGGGATGGTCACGCAACGCGCCTGCGCGACTTGCCCGGTCACCGTGGTCTTGCCAACGGCGATCACGAGCAGCGCACATGCCAGAACGGCGACGAGCACTGCACGGCCCGGCGACGGAAGCTTCATGATCGCCGCAGCACCGAGGACGACCACGAGCGGTACCAGCGGGACCATGAAGCCGGTACCGGCGTTCGAGCTCGACGTCATCACGAGGTAGGTGGCAACGAGGACGATCGTGATCGACCCTGCCGGCATCGCGCCCATCTCGAGCACGCGATCCATCCGTGTGCGATCAGAGGGCGCGGTGTCGCGATCGCGACGTGACCGCACACGCATGACGACCCAGGCCGCGATCGCCCCCACCAGGACCAGGAACGGGATGAGATACAGGCCGTCGGAGATCAGCTGTGTCAGGCGGAACGTCCAGAACCTGACGTGCAGCGGGGAGCTGGTCGTGTGCACGTATTGCTTGCTTCGTGCGCCGTACCCGTAGTCCGTGAGATACCGCCACACCGTCGAGACGTTGGGGATGTACCACCACCCGGCCACCACGACCGCGACCACGCCGGCGATGCCGACGTTCAGTGCCGCGCGCACCCGACGTCCACGCGGCCGACTGCAGACAAGCACGAGGGCCGCGATCCCGATCCCGGGGACGAAGACGACGCTGTACGTGCGCGAGAGCAGGAGCAGGCCGCCGGCCGCGCCGGCGGCGGCGACGAAGCCGCGCCGCTCGAGCTGGTCGGACTCGACGAGCGCCCACACGGTCAGCGCGAGCATGGCGGTCGTCGCCACCACGAAGTGGAACGTTCGGCTGAAGTCGAAGACCCCGGGCGCCAGGAGCACGACGAGCGCGCTGAGGACGCCCGCGCCCCGTCCGGCGAGGCGCGCCCCGAGGCCATAGCTCGCGAAGGCGAGCACCGCGAGGAACCCGGATTGGACGGCCATCCCGACCTGCGGCGTCTCACCGAACATCCCGAGGAGTGGCGCCGCCGTGAGCGGCACCAGCGGCCCGAACTGGCGCTGGGCCACCACCGCGTCGTGGAGGCCGCCGAGGCCGCCGCGGGTGAACGCGCGAAGGTCGTCGAGCGCGAAGCCCAGATACCCGGCTTCATCGATGTCGATCGGAAGTCCGCGGCGGAACCGCTCGATCCACAGGAGGTGCACGACGACGAGCACAACCATCGCGGACGCAAGGATCGCCACCGGCGGCCACGCCGCGCCGCGCACCGTGCGCCTGGTGACGTTCATCTGTGCCGAGGGGTTGCTCACTCCGGCCGGCGAGCCGCGGCCCGGGCGTCCCGGTCGACGCGCAACGCAGCAGCCTCGGCCCGGAGACGTCGCACTTCGTGCGCAAGCGCCCTCACTTCGCGTGGCTCGCCGGGTTCGAGCTGCTCGAGGTCGCTCCGGGTCGCGGTCCTGCCGGTCTTGCGGAGCACCGCGGCGCCGTGGTCCTGGACCTGATCACCGGCGACGTGGCGCACGAAGCCGTGGGGCACGACCTGCTCGATCTCGAAGAGGCGTCCCCAGTGCGCGGTGATCCACCAAGGCGAGTGGAGCACCATCGGCCCGCCGAGGTCCCAACCCTGACCCGGCTGGTGCACGTTCATCCCGACGAGCTCGTCGTCCCATCGCTCGCCTGCGACCGCCTCGACCATGCCCTCGCCCATGAACGTCGCGACGAGCAGGCCACCCCGATCGAGGATCCGGTGGAGCTCGAGCAACCAGTCCGCCCAGTGCTCGGTGATGTGCGTGAAGACCGACATCGCGTAGACCAGGTCGAACGACGCGTCGGCGAACGGAAGGGGTGGGATCTCGCCGTTCACGACGAAGCGCATCGGCGGGTCGAGGTGCTGCGTGTTCCACTGGATGCTGCGCACGTCGATCTCGGCGCCCCAGAAGTCGCCGCTCCGCGCCTCGTCGAGGAAGTGACGAAGCACCCGGCCCGAGCCGCAACCGAAGTCGAGGACTCGCGCCCCGGTCCATGTCCATGATTCGGGGAGCACGCGCTCGATCGCTCGCCTCGTCTCCGCACCGCGCTCGAGGTAACCCGCATGGTCGTCTTCGGGCGCGGGGAGGATGCTCGCCGGTTGGCGCAGCTCCGGTGGGGGGATCGGGAGATCACGACGAGCCAATGGCGGGACGCTATCCGGCCTGTCGCCGGGATTCCTCTGCGCGAGCGAGGAGTAGGATCTTCGCTCGCGCCAGGGCACTCGAGGAGGCTTCGTGACGACGCGCGATCTCTCCGCCTCCCCATCGGGATCGGTGGACGGCGGCGGCGACCAGCTCACGCGGCTCTTCGAAGCCAACGTCGACGCGCAACCGGACCGCCTGGCCGTCCGGGCCGGAGAGCACGCACTGACGTACGGCGAGCTGGACGCAGCGGCCAATCGCGTCGCCCACGCGCTCGGACGCCTCGGAGTCCGACGCGAGGATCTCGTGGCGGTGGCATGCCACCGTTCGATCGAGGCGCTCGTTGCATTCCTCGGCGTGCTGAAGGCGGGCGCGGCATACGTTCCCGTCGATCCCGAGGATCCGCCGGCTCGCCTCCGGTTCATCGTCGACGACACCGACGCCCGGGTGGTGATCGCGCAGGAGCGCTTCGTGGGGGCGGTGCAAGCACTGGATCGGCCGATCGTGACGCTCGACCCGGCTCTGGACGCGCTCTCCGCCGAGGACGACCGCCGGCCGTTGGTGCCGTCGCTGCCCACCGATCTCGCGTACGTCATGTACACGTCGGGTTCGACCGGGCGCCCGAAGGGCGTTGCGATCGAGCACCGCAACGTCGCCGCCCGCGTGCGAGGAGCGCGGCACGTGATGCCGCACCGCGGCGAGGGGATGCTCCAGGTCAGCAAGCTCGACTTCGATGCCCAGACCTGGGAGATCTGGGGTGCGTGGGACAGCGGAGCCTGGCTCGAGATCGTGCCGCCCGGCGAGCCCGACCCGGCGCTCATCGCGCGTCTCGTCTCCGAACGCAATGTCGACGTCGCGCTCCTGTCGCCGGGCCTGTTCCGCCAGATGGTCGAGACGCAGCTCTCGGGCCTCGGATCACTGCGGCTGCTCCTCGTCGGTGGCGACGTGATGTCACCCGTGCACGCGCGCCGCTTCGTCGACGCGTTCCCCGCGCTCCCGACTGGTGAACCTCTACGGCCCCACCGAGGTGACGGTGTGCTGCTCGTGGTATCGCGTGGAGCGCCTGGCGGACGGTCGCTCAGTGCCGATCGGGCGCGCGCTCGGGAACACCGAGCTGCACGTGCTCGACGAGGACGGTCGACCGGTCGCGGATGGCGTGCCCGGGGAGCTGTTCATCGGCGGCGACGCGGTCGGGCGGGGCTACCTGAACCTCCCGCAGCCCACCGCCGACGCGTTCGTCGCGGACCCGTTCGCGGAGGCGGCTGGCACCCGCCTCTACCGCACGGGCGACCAGGTGCGCGTGCTCTCCGATGGTGATCTCGAGTTCATCGGGCGACGCGACCACCAGGTCAAGATCCGGGGCTATCGCATCGAACCCGCCGAGGTCGAGGCGGGCATCCGCACCGTGCCTGGAATCGTCGAAGCAGTGGTCGTACCGCGCGAGGACCTCCCCGGACATCGCCGGCTGGTGGCGTACGTGGTGACCGCGCCGGGTGGTCCCGACCCTGCACATCTGCAGCGCGCCCTCGACGAGCACCTGCCCGCACACATGGTTCCCTCGGCGATCGTGTCCCTCCGCGAGCTGCCCCTGACGTCGCGCGGAAAGATCGATCGCGCCGCGCTCCCGGCACCGCTCGACGCCCGGCGGCCACCTTCGGAACGCGGCGCCCCCGCCAACGACGTCGAGAGCGAGCTCACCGCCATCTGGGGCGAGGTCCTCCGGGTCGACGACGTGGGGGTCGACGAGGACTTCTTGGAGCTCGGCGGCGATTCGCTCCTCGCGGTGCGGCTGACCGTTCTCGTCAAGCAGCGACTCGGGGTCGAGCTCCCGCTCGATGCCGTCTTCACCGACCGGACCATCTCGGTGCTGGCGAATCGCATCGGAGTCGGCTCCCTCGGTGACTCGACGGTGATCCCGGAGCCGACGCGACGGCGTCGGGTGCGTCGGCGCTCGGCGCCGGTGACCACGACGCAGGCGCAGGCGTTGGTGGCCACGGACCTGGCCGAGGGCGCGCTCGCCGTACCAGTTCCAGGCGCTCGTGCACCTCGAAGGTCGTCTCGACGTCGCGACGCTCGAGCGCGCGCTCGGCGTGCTGGTCCAACGGCACGAGATCCTGCGTACGCGCTTCGTGCGCCGCGGGGAGGGCTGGCGCCAGATCGTGGAGGCACCGTTCGAGGTCCGAGTGCCCGTCATCGACCTCCGATCCGCGGACGATCCCGACGGCGAGCTCGAAGAGCTCGCCGTGCGCTCGTTCGCCGAGCCGATCCCTGTCGAGCGACTGCCCCTGGTGCGCTGGCGCCTCGCACGTCTCACGGACGATCACGTCGTCCTGCTGCATGCCGAGCACCACCTCATTCATGACGGCTGGTCATGGGGCATCTTTCTCGAAGAGCTGGCGAGCACCTATGGCGCGCTCGTCGAGCGACGACCGTCGCCGCTTCCTCCGCCGCGGCTGCAGTTCCGCGACTTCGCGCGCTGGCAGCAGGGCCTCCACCACTCGGCGATCGGGCGCGAACAGCTCGCGTATTGGCAGCGCGAGCTCGAGGCACTGCCCGCACCGCTGGCCCTGCCGACCGATCGACCCCGCCCCAGCCGACAGACCTACCGCGGCGGGCAGCTGGGCGTCGAGATCTCGCGATCGCTGACCGATCGCTTGCGTGCAGCCGGCAACGACCAGAACGCGACCGTGTTCATGACGACGCTGGCCGCCTTCTTCGCGCTCCTCGGTCGGTACAGCGGTCAGGAGGATCTCGTCGTCGGCTCTGGCGTCGCCAACCGCCGCTTCGCCTCGACCGAGCGGATAATCGGGATGATCCTCAACACCGTGGCCCTGCGCCTCGACCTCACCGGTGATCCGACCGTCGCCGAGCTGCTCGGTCGAGCTCGCGAGACGACCCTGGGCGCATTCGCCCACCAGGACATCCCCTTCGAGCACGTGCTCGAAGCCGTCGCCCCGGAACGCCGCCCCGGGATGATGCCCGTCTACCAAGTGCTGTTCTCGTTCCAGGACCCACCCAGCCCGAACCTCGACGTCCCCGGCCTCGTCATTACGCCCGACGACACCACGGGCAACGGTTCGACGAAGGCCGACCTCAACGTGATCCTCATCAACCGACGCGGAGCCGCCGATGGCCTCACCGTCGTGTGGGAGTACAGCACCGACCTGTTCGACGCCGCGACCGCGCAACGACTCCTCGACTCCTACGTCAGGGTGCTCGAGGCGATGACCGGAGACCCGGCTCGACGGCTCTCCGAGCTCCCGCTCCTCTCCGACGACGAGCGGCGCTTCATCGTGGACGAGGCGGGTGGTAGCGCGTCGTACGAGCGCAACCTCTCCATCCCCGACCTCTTCGCTGCGCAGGTGCAGGCCCGCCCCGAGGCAGTGGCGGTCGTGGGCGGCGCCGGCGAGCTGACGTATGCCGAGCTCGATCGACGAGCCAACCGTCTGGCCCATCGACTGATCTCGATGGGTGCTGGACCGGACAGTCGCGTCGGCGTGCTCGTCGAACGCTCGCCGACTGCAGTCGTGACCCTCCTCGCAGTCCTGAAGTCTGGTGCGGCGTACGTCGCGCTCGACTCCTCTGCTCCGCGGTCGAGGATCGCCGAGGTGGTCCGCGACGCCGACGCGGTCGCCGTGTGCACCTCTCGGCAACACCGTGGGCTGGTCCCCGCCGACGTACCCACGGTCCTGGTCGATGATCCGACACTCGACCGCGAGGCCGCCACCGACCCCGGTCGCAGCATCGCCGCGACCGATCTCGCCTACATCGCATACACGTCGGGAACCACCGGCGCGCCGAAGGGTGTCGCGGTCCCGCACCGCGCCGTCGCGCGCCTGGTACGAGGGACCACCTACGTCGACCTCGACGAGCACGAGACGCTGCTCCTCCTCGCACCACTGGCCTTCGACGCGTCGACCTTCGAGATCTGGGGTGCGTTGCTCAACGGCGCACGCCTCGCGGTCGCCCCCGACGGCCCGCTCTCACCGGTCGAGATCGGCACGATCATCGATCGGTTCGAGGTCACGACGGTCTGGCTCACCGCCGGGCTGTTCCACCAGTTCGTCGACCGTTGCCCCGAGGCGGTGTCCCACCTCCGCCAGCTGTTGGCCGGCGGTGACGTGCTCTCTCCCGACCACTGCGCGCGCGCCGTCGCGCTCCTGCCTCCCGACGGTGTGCTCGTGAACGGATACGGACCAACCGAGGGCACGACGTTCACCTGCTGTCATCGGATGCCGGCGGGCTCGATGGTCGAACAGCCCGTGCCGATCGGTCGACCCATCGAGAACACCCGCTGCTACATCGTCGACCCGAACGGCGAGCTCGTGCCGCCGGGCGTCATCGGCGAGCTCTGGATCGGTGGTGACGGCGTGGCCGCGGGCTATCTCGGCGCGCCTCGGCTCACGGCCGAGCGCTTCGTCCCCGACCGCTTCGGTCCCGATCCTGGTGCCCGGTTGTACCGCTCCGGTGATCGCGTGCGCCGGCGAGCGGACGGCACCATCGAGTTCGTCGGCCGAGTCGACCGCCAGGTCAAGATCCGCGGATTCCGGGTCGAGGCAGCGGCCATCGAGCGCGCCCTGCTGGATCACCCGGCCGTGCGTGCTGCCGTGGTGACGCCGCGACTCTTCGGCCCCGATGATCGGCGGCTCGTTGCCTACGTGGTTCCCCGCGACGACCATTGGTCGATCGAGGGAGCACGGGCGTTCCTGGGCGATCGCCTGGCCCCGCACGAGATCCCCAGCGCATGGGTCGAGCTCGCCGAGCTACCGCTGAACCCGAACGGCAAGGTCGATCATGCCGCGCTTCCCGACCCCGAGACACGAGCGACCGTACCGGCCAGCGAGGCCGCTCCCAGCCCGTTCGAGGAGGCCCTCATCGAGATCTGGCAAGACGTGCTCGGGGTACGGCCGATCTCGCCCCAGGACGACTTCTTCGACCTCGGCGGACACTCCCTTCTTGCCGTCGAGCTGTTCGCCCGCATCGAGACGACCACCGGAGTCCGACTACCGCTGGCATCGATCTTCGACGCGCCGACGGTCGGCGCACTCACCGAGCTCGTGCGCTCGAACGGTTGGTCGACACCAGCGCAGTCGCGTGTCGCGCTGACCGCGACCGGCACACGAACGCCGCTCTTCTTCATCACCGCAGGTGACGGCAACTCGGTCGGCTTCGGCGCCCTCGCGCGCCGGCTCGGTCCGGACCAGCCCTTCTACTCCCTGCAACCGCGCGGCCTCGACGGGCGTGCGATGTTGGACACCACGGTCACGGCGATGGCTCGCCGCCACGCGGATCAGATCCGCGCCGTCCAGCCGCACGGGCCATACGTCGTCGGCGGTCGCTGCTTCGGAACGCTGGTGGCCCACGAGGTCACGAGACTTCTCGAGGCGGCCGGCGAAGAGGTGGCGCTGGAGATCGCGCTCGACTCGGTGGGTCCGCTGTGGGAACCCCGACGGTTGGCCAACGGTCTGCCGTTTGACGAGGTCATGAACCTCGCGCGCGTCCACGACCCGACCGCGGCTGCGGACGACCGCATCTTCACGGACGCAGCCGCCGCGGACCAGTTCGTGGACTGGCTCGGCGAGGCGGTCACCGCCGACGGCGAGCACGTGGTCAACCGCTACCTCCACGCCGCCTACCGGGCGCGTCCCGACCTCCAGATCGCGTACCCGCTGGCAGCCAAGCAGCACGCAGGGCTCGTCCACTGGGGTCGGGTCGGCGGTATCCCTGAGATGGGCATGAACCCCGAGCTCCTGCCACCCGCACCCGCCGCGCGCTCCGCTCCTCCCTCGGTCGACCCGCGTCACCGCTCCGCGGCGCGTCGCGCCACGGCCCGCGTCGTCGACTCCCTCGACGTCATTGGACGCGGCCGCGTGCGTTCGCTCTCGCGCCGCAGAGGCCGCCGACTGCTCGAGCTGGCGTCTCAGATGGTGCTGCGGTATCGCGCAGGGCCCACGCGCGCTCCGATCGCGCTGTTGCGGTCGGAGGAGTACCGGTCGGACGCGCAGCTCGCGAGGTGGCACGGCGTCGTGACCGGCGGCGTCGAGGAGTACTTCGTCGAGGGCACACACGAGTCGATGATGCGCGAACCCGCAGTGGCGTCGACGGCCGCGGCAGTCGACGCCAGCGTCGCCGCCGCGCTCGAGGCGCGACGTGCATCCCGAACGGGGGACGCATGACGGTCGGTGAACCGGCAGTCACAGCACCTTCGTCGTTGCGTGCGCCCACCCCCGAGTGGGCTCCCCCTCCGGCGTCGCCGACGCTCACCTCACGCGAGGTGCACGTGTGGCTGGCACGTCTCGATGGGAGCACGAAGCACTCGGATGTGCTCTCGATCGACGAGCAGGAGCGGGCTGCCCGCTTCCGCTCCGACCGCGACCGCGCACGCTGGGTGGCGTCACGCGTCCTGCTCCGAACCGTGCTTGCTCGCTACGTCTGCGGCGACCCGGAGCGCCTCGGGCTGCACGCCGGACCCGGTGAGAAGCCGACGCTACGGCGACCGTGGCGCGGCCGCCGCCTGCGTTTCAACCTCTCGCACTCGGGCGACCTCGCGATCTGCGCGGTCGCCCGAGGTTGCGAAGTCGGCGTCGACGTCGAAGCGGTCCGCGCCCACCCCGAGCTGCTCGCCGTCGCCCGACGAGTCCTCGACGATCGGATCGTTCGGTCGTTGGCCACCATCCCCGAGGATCAACGGCCCACGCAGTTCTTCCGCGAGTGGACCCATCTCGAGAGCCACGCCAAGTGCGCGGGCACGGGGCTCGTGGAACCGGGCGAGGCTCCCGGTCCGCCCGCTTGGATCGTCGACCTCGACGTCGGTCCGTGCTACGCGGCGGCGCTTGCAACGTCGGCTGCGCCGCGCGTCATTCGACGCTGGCGAACTGCGGTGTGAGACTCACCGACGTGGGTGTCCGCGGATTTGGCTTTCTGGAGCTGTGCGTCGGCAACGCACGCCAGGCCGCGGCCTTCTTCTCGACCATGTACGGCTTCGAGGTGGTCGGTACAGCAGGACCAAGGGCATCCGGCCGACACGAAGTCGCCTACGTGCTCGCGCAGGGGGACGCGAGGCTCGTCGTCACCGGAGCGGCCGACGCAACCTCGTCGGCCGCTGACTTCGTCCGCAAGCACGGAGACGGGGTCCGCGACATCGCCCTGGTCGTCGGCGACGTCGCCGACACACATGATCGTGCGGTCGCGGCAGGCGCGCGGTCGTTGCAGGGCCCCACAACGAACGACCGCGGCGTCACCACTGCAGTGCTCGGCGCGTTCGGTGACCTCACCCACACGCTGGTGGGTCCCGATGCCGACGCCGGTGACGTCATCGACGGATATGAGCCGGTCGCGGGACCACGTCGGATGGCACCCGCGGTCGGCATCACCTGCGTCGATCACTACGCGGTGAGCGTCACCGGCGGTGACCGTGAGCGATGGACGCGTCACTACTGCGAGACGCTTGGAATGGAGCATTCGGACGACGAGCACGTGAACGTCGACGGTTCCGCCTTCAGCATGAGCACCGTTCGCATCCCGAGCGGCGGCGCCTTCGTGTTCGCGGAGCCGACACCGTCGCAACGCAAGAGCCAGATCGCGGGGTTTCTCGAGTCGTTCGGTGGTCCGGGCGTCCATCACATCGCGTTCGCGACGGACGACATCGGTACGACGGCCCGCGAGCTGCGCGACCGGGGCATCCAGACGCTCACCGTCCCCGGCGCCTACCGGGACGAGGCTCCGACGCGCCTCCGGGACGTCGACGTACCGTGGAAGGAGCTCGCCGAGCTCGGCGTCCTCGTCGACACCGACGCTCGGGGCCACCTCCTGCAGGCGTTCACCGAACCACTCGGCGACCGGCCGACGACCTATCTCGAGATCATCCAGCGCGAGGGTATGGCAGGGTTCGGAACGGCCAACGTACGTCACCTCTACTCCGAGGTGTTGCGCGAGCGAGCCCTGCTCGACATCGACTGACTCGCTCCGAGTCCTGGGGAGAGAGTTGTCAAGAACTGGCGCCTGCGAGTTCCCCGAACGTCAACGCGATGAGCAACGCGGGGCTCTTGATCGAAGCGCTCCACGAGCCGGCTCCGCCCCCGCGCTTCATCGCCGAGACCTGGGGCTACGTCGAGGCCGCGACCATCCCGCGGATCCTGGTCGTGCGTGCGCGGCGCGACTTCCGCGATGGAGGTCCCGATCGCTGATCGGTGATCGCCCGGTTTCGACGACATGGGAACTCGCCCGGCCTCGGTCCCAGTTGGTCAGTGCGACTTCGGCGAGAGTGGTGGACCGAGCACGTCGACGTCGTGCTCAGCGGCGAGTGCCATCACCGCCTCTATGTCCGGTACGCGATCCTCGTTGAACAGCGACCCGGCCTTCCGTTGCAGGCTCTCGAACCGGCCGCTCGACAGGTTCATGCCGACCAGATGGGCGGTCTCGCTCTCGACCACGTAGGTGTGCGGTACGTCGGGCGGGACGTAGATCGCATCGCCGGTGCCGAGCACGTGCTCATCGTCACCCACAACAACTCGGATCTCGCCCTCGATCACGAGCTCCCACGATGGCCAGGGGTGGCTGTGCAGCGGCGCACTGTCACCTCGCTGGTCTCGCTCCTCGTAGAAGTCCGGCAACCCGGGTCCACCTGGAGCGATGAACCGGAACGTGCTCGTCGGTCCGAATTCGATCACCGACGTCGAGGCGACCCGTTCGACCCTCGGCGCGACGTCGATCCCCTCGGGTTTCGTCGACCTCTCTGACATCGCCATCACTTCACTGCTCCCTTACGTCGCGCGCTCGTAGCCAGGCCCGCCCGCACCCATCGACTGTGTACGGTACGGTACAGTACACCGTATGGCTCACCCGGCAGGTCGTCAAGCAAGCGGGGCCAGAGACCCCGACCGCCACGCCCAATACCTCGCTGCCGCGCAGACGCTGTTCGTGGCCCACGGCTACGTCGGCACCTCGATGGACATGCTCGTCGCCGAGGTCGGCGGGTCGAAGGCGACGCTCTACAAGCACTTCCCCTCCAAGGAGTCGCTCGTCAGCGGCCTCATGGACGCCGTTGCCTCCGCAGTGAGCCAGAACGTGGTGGATGACCTCGAGGGCGACGAGGCGTTGCGTGACGCCCTCGCGGCGATCGGTGAAGCCGCCTTGCGCGGCGTGCTCAGCCCGACGGCCATCACGGTCCTGCGCCTCTGCCTGGGCGAGGCGGGACGGTTCCCCGAGCTGGCCCGGACGGTGTGGGACCACGGTCCGGCCGTGACCTACGACAATTTCCGGGGCTTCCTCGCCGACCGCGTCCGCGTGGGGCGAGCTCGACGTCGATGACCTGCAGCTCGCGGCCGAGCAGTTCCTGGCCGGCATCGTGGGCCACCTCCAGCTCAGGATCGCCATGGGTGTCACCGGCCCGCCGGACGACGACGAGATCCGGACCCGAGTGTCGTCAGCGATCGACACCTTCCTGGCACGCTACGCGCGCTGATGAGCTGCGCGGAGGAACAGCCGGTGGCACGATCCGTCGCACGGAAACCTGACATCCTCGAGGAGTCCGCTTTTGCTTGTCGCGATCACAGCCGACAGGAGAAACATGGAATCGGGGTGCCCGGGAGACCGGTGGTGGACAAGCATGCCCACGCGATCGAGCTGATCGTGCCACCTGACGGGTGGAACCCGCTCCAGAGCCGCGTTCGGTCCGGTCCTGGTTCGGGAGCGATGCGAGGGAAGATCCATGGGTAAGTAGGTACTGCGCCTCTACATCACCCGACAGACGACACGATCGGCTCAGGCCATCACCAACCTCAACCGCATCTGCGAGGAAGAGCTCGCCGTGCGCCGTGTGGTCGTGGTCCGCCAACCCTTCCGCACCGCCGTGGCGAAGATCAGCGCCGCCAACCCGACCGTGAGCCCGGCGAGGGCGATCGTCAGACCGGTGAGGCTGCCCACTGAATCTCATCGAGCATCGGCCCGATAGGAACGGGCGCCCTCGTCCCCGCGCGTGCCAGGACAGCTGCCACACGGCTCGCGAGCCCCCGGGGGCTGAAGGGCTTGACGATGTAGTCGTCTGCTCCACACGCGGGATTCTCGCGGGGCGGAGCGACGCACCTCCGTGCAGCCCCTCGTGAGCGATTTGTCCCGCTCCAGAGAAGGCTGAAGTGTGCCGATGACCCAGGCATGAGGACCGAGCTGCTGGCAGTTGATGCTCAATCGGGTCCTCAGATACCGGGAGAGGCCAGAAGCCAGACCGAGGAGCGGCTCGCGCTCGCGACGCAATCTGCGGGCATCGGGATCTGGGATTGGGACGTGGTGAGCAACGTCATGCTCTGGGACGATCGAACGCGCGAGCTGTACGGCAAAGCAAGCGGCTTCCCCGGCTCGTACAGCGTATGGCTGGCATGTCTCCATCCGGACGACCGGGCTCGGGTCGCTCTCGCAGCCACGGCAGCGTTGAACGGTGCCGCGCCGTTCAACGTCGAGTATCGCGTCGTGTGGCCCAATGGCGAAGTGCACACGATCGAGGCCCATGCGCAGGTGGTACGTGCACCTGATGGATCCGCGACGAGGGCAACCGGCGTCAATTGGGATGTCAGCGCACGAGTGGAGGCCGAACGCACTCGACATATCTTCTCGCGCTCGGTCATCACAGCCCTCTCCGCGGCAATCGAGAGTCGCGACCCGTACACGGCGGGACATCAAGGCCGGGTCGCAACTATCGCGTCAGCCGTGGCCATCGAGATGGGTCTCGACGCCGAGGCTGCTGAAGGTATCGAACTCGGTGCCCATATCCATGACATCGGCAAGATCGCAATCGTCTCCGAGATCCTCACCAAGCCGACCCCCCTCAACGTGCTGGAGCGGCAGATGATCCAAACCCACAGCCAGGTTGGTCATGACATCGCCGTCGAGATCGCCTTCGAGCGGCCCATCGCCGAGATGATCCTCCAGCATCATGAGCGTCTCGACGGATCCGGATACCCCGCCGGACTCCAAGGCGACGCGATCCGCGATTGGCGCGCGCGTCATCGGGGTTGCCGACACGATCGATGCAATGACCACCAGACGCCCTTATGGGGAGAGGGCGAGCCTTGACAGCGCTCTCCAAGAGCTGGAGCGGGGTCGCGGCGTCACCTTCGACCCCGTTGTCGTCGACGCCTGCATCCGTCTCTTTCATGACGGGCGACTCTCGCTCGACAACCAAGCTCCGGTGTCGGAGGGTTGACACACCGCTTGAGGCAACTCCTCCACTGACGAAGACCGTATTGCTCGCGGCTGAGGAAGCGACCCAGACTCTTCATTGCACGCGGTCGGCGCTCTGGCCGGATCCCGCCACGACGCCGCAGAGGAAGCCGATCGCATCGGCGATGCTGACCGCGACGGCGAGTGGCGCGAGGAGCACGCTGCCGCCGCTCGGGTGACGGCGCATCTCGCTCCATGCTGGGCGCACGAGGCGTCCGGGGAGGAACGCGGTCGATTTCAAACCCCACCGGAGGCGCGCCCGCCGGCCGACGATTGCATCCCGGCCGAGTCCGCCCATGGTGCGGCCCGCATGAAAGTGGTTTCGAAACGTCCCGACCCGCCCCGTGCTCTGCACGTGCCGAACGATGATCCGTTCGTCGAAGACGACCTGCGCGTCTTGGAGCAGACGCACGTTGTGGACGGTTTCGAGCCAGCCCCGCGCTGGGCGCTCGGCTGGGAGGCATCGACGCTTGTAGGAGATGTTGCTCGGAGTCGGGATCCAGCCCGAACCCGGGAGCGAGTCGCGCGGCGGCACGTTGCGCGCGTGCACCAACAGGAAGTTGACCCGATCGATGGCTCGATCCGTCGAGCCGTTGATGACGGCACCGGCAACGGCAAGCTCCGGATGGCGCTCGTGCGCGGACAAGATCGTGGCCAGGCAATCGGCGTCGGGCACGCAATGGTCCTCCATGATCGCTACGATCTCGCCCTGCGCCGCGGCCGTACCCAATGCACGCAGCTCGAACACATCGGCTCCGCTTCGGGCGCATACCCGCACGAGCGGATCCGGCAGCGCCGCGGCGCGACGGTCGAGCGCGTTGCCGTGATCAGTGCCGTCGGCGATCACGAGCTCGACCCCGGTTGCCCGGATCTGTTCGGACAGCGCGTCGACCACCGGCCGCACGGCAGGCCAGGGATCGCGAGTGGGGACGACCACGGAAGCCGGCGGCCGCCGCATCATTCGTGCTTGCGGAGCGCGAGGTGGAAGCTCGTGAACGTGTGCG
Organism: uncultured Acidimicrobiia bacterium; assembly: GCA_963809885.1. Classification (GTDB taxonomy): domain Bacteria; phylum Actinomycetota; class Acidimicrobiia; order IMCC26256; family PALSA-555; genus JALHSW01. The sequence continues at coordinate 976,142 of CAWELA010000004.1, forward strand.
AGGAGGTCTCGAGGACGACGTGTGGATACGTCGCGAACTCGATCAGATGCGTGAAGTAGCCGCCGAACTCCTCTACCTGCCGTTGTTGATCCGCCGCGGCGACATCGAAGTCGGTGCTCGTCGCGAGCGTCGTCGCGGAGATGGCGGCATCAAATGGGTCGACAAGACTCCACGCCCGATCTCCGACGAAGACCTCATCGATCTCGTCCGCGTCGAACATGGCTACGCCCGGAATCCCTGGCGCAGGACCCGCGATACGGAACTCGCTCGCGATCGAAAGCACACCGCCTGGGGCGAGGACCCGGTACATCTCGTCGAGCGCGGCCGTGATCGCACCACGGTCACCGAAGTGCTCGATCGAGCTGGACGAAAAGATGCCATGGAACGAGTGATCCGGGAGCTCGAGCGCACGCGCGTCCATGTGCGCGACCTGCAACCGTGCCGCCTGCCACGTGAACGGCCAGTGCCATCCAGGGTCGGTGAGCATCGAAGCGTCCGCGGTGTCCGCCCACCCGGTGTCGAGATACAGGTCGGTCGCGACGACACGTCGAGCATGGCGTGTGAGGAGGAAGATCGTGGGCTCGTTGCCCGCGCCCACCCCGAGGAAGTCGTGCTGACCGTCCAGCAACCCTGCGTCGGCGAAGGTCCGGAGCGCCATCGCGATCTCCCAGTACTTCCGCCACTCGCGTCCCTTCGGGAACTGCGGCCCGAATCGCGCTCGTCTCGTGGGCAAAGTGCTCTCGCATGACGGGCATCAGATCCGGATGCGAGAAGTCTTCGACGTTGCAGATCTTCGAATGTGCGAGTGCTGGACGCCGGAGGGGCTCTTCGCTCGGCAGCGTGCGCGTCCGGATGTGCGCCATCCCGCGTGCCCGAGACGTCGCGTGCTGGGACGAGCCGCCGCGATGAGCTCAGCCGCGACGATGCTCGCCACCCGCTCGAGTCTGGACGGGTCATATCGCGCCCGTAGAGCCTCCTTCTGGCGGGCAAGCGTGCTGCTGCTGTGCGCAAGGGTGTCGTCGAGAACTCGCGCCATCTCATTCGGGTTGCGCGGGTCGGCGAGAGGCTCGTCGCGGCCGAGGAGCTCACGGTGTGCCGCAATGTCGGACGCGACCACTGGCGTGCCGAGCCCCAGCGCCTCGACGAGCGGCAAGGAGAATCCCTCATCCCGCGACGGCAGGATGACAGCATCGGCGTGCTTGATGAGCCGAGCCAGATTGCCGTGGAGCAGCTCCTGCACGAAGAGCAAGTCATCGACATCGCCGCCACTTGCGCGCACGAAGTCATCGAGCGCCGCACGAATGTCGGCATCGAGGGTGGCGACCACCACCAAGAGCATTCGCTCACGCCGTGCACACGACGAGCGAATGAATGCCGCAACGCCCGTCACGACGTTCTTGTGTGGCAATGAGTTGCCAACAAGCACGCAGTACGGCCGCTCGGGGAGGTCGATCGTGGCGGCATCAGCGTCGGCATCCGTGATGCCCGGGCGTGCACCCGAGATGGTGACCCGGATCGCCGGGTCGAGATTGGGTGGGAGCTCGGCCCGAGAGCTCTCCGAGAGCGCCAACACGTGATCGGCCCGCCCGAGCTTCTCGATCCCGAGCTGATGTTCGAGGAACTCCTCGTCGCTACCGAGGAAGGCCGACGGGTACCGGCCCATGATGGCGTCGAGCCAGACCGCCAGTCGTCGCACCCAGGGAGCACGAAGGAGCTCGAGATCGTGGTCCTCTTTCGCGTTTGAGAACAACATCAGCTGTACGAAGCCCACGACATCCTCGAGCGGCGTGGCACCCGGCACGAAGGGCCCGGCGAAGAGTCCGGCAATCGCTGGAGCGACCTCGGGCAGCCGACGCGACGTCAACATCAGCATCGGCGCCGTTGGCGGCAACGCCGCGCGCAGCGCTCGTACCACGTGCGCCGCATGGATCTTCGTCCCGCACTCGACGGCTAGCTGGAGAGCGCGCGCGTCCACCACGATCAACGTTCCCGCGCTGCTGCTGGTGGGTCCGACATCCCAGCGTTCGCTGGGCGCGAGCACACGCCCGTGCGCGATCCGCGAGCTCCGGCTCCGAGGATGACGCCGCCAGTGCCCGCCGGAGGCCCGCGAGCTCCTCAGCCTCGAGCACGCGGGGGCCGTCCGTCCTCGACATGCGGAGCTGCTGGACGAACGATGCGATCGCCCCTTCCGCCGGAGTGCTTCTGTTCTCCAGCGCGCGAGCGTCAAGTGAAGCCAGCAGCGAGCCCACGGTGATCGCCCGTCGGTATCTCCGATCCCGGCTCGTTCGGCTCGATCTCCAGCGCCGAAGACCCGGCGCGAACAGCGTTCCGAGGGCGACGACGGGCACCCGGAGCACACGGACGATCCCGTTGCCGAGTCGCCACGATTCGGAGCGACGCACCTCCCTGAGGGCGTGCCGCAGGTCGTCGAGGGCCTCGCGATCAGCCCGAAGCTCCGCACGATGGCGCTCGGCGGTCACGGTGTGCTTGAGGCGATGATCGAGCGCTGTAATCCGACCCAGTAGGTCGGCACGCTCCGATGGTCCCGGGGAGATCTCGCGGTCGTCCCCCGACGTGGCCGAGTCGCCGACGTGTGCGTTCGACTCGGGGTCCGTAGGTCGTACCGGCAACCGGTTGGTACCTGCCTCCGTGCGCCTCATTCGGGCTCCATCGCTGCTCGCTGCGCAGGCAGGCTAACGGAGTCGCCGGCGAGGCCGTTGCTCTCTCAGCGCGCGGCGACCGAAGTGGAGGTCACGACATTGGCGGAGCCGCGCTTGAGGGTTACGTCCGGGTCATCAACAACCTGAATTGACCGTGCACGTGTCGGAGGGGGGACTTGAACCCCCACGCCCTTTCGGGCACTAGCCCCTCAAGCTAGCGCGTCTGCCGATTCCGCCACTCCGACGTGGAGCGGAGAGTGTAGCGAAGCGCTCCCGGAACTCTGGCTCCGTCAGCCGGCGCCGGCGGGCGTCTCGGCGGTCACCGACACGTCGGCGAAGTGGCACGCGACGGGATGGCCCTGCCCGCGATCGATCAGCTCGGGCTCGTCGGTCGCGCAGATGTCCTGTGCCTTCCAGCACCGCGTGCGGAAGCGACACCCGGACGGCGGATCGATCGGGCTCGGGAGATCACCCTGGAGGACGATCCGGCGACGTTCGCGCTCACGGCGTGGGTCGGGCTCGGGCACCGCCGAGAGCAGCGCCTGGGTGTACGGGTGCCCCGCGCCGCTGTAGATCTCCGCGGCCGGGCCCGTCTCCACGATCTTGCCGAGGTACATCACCGCGATCCGGTCGGAGATGTGGCGCACCACCGAGAGGTCGTGCGCGATGAAGAGGAACGCCAAGCCCAAGTCCTGCTGGAGCTTCGCGAGGAGGTTCAGGACCTGCGCCTGGATCGACACGTCGAGCGCGGAGACGGGCTCGTCGAGCACGACGAGATCGGGCTCGAGGGCGAGTGCACGTGCGATCCCGATCCGCTGCCGCTGGCCACCGGAGAACTCGTGCGGGTACCGGGTCGCGTGCTCGGAGTGGAGCCCGACCATGTCGAGCAGCTCCGGGATCCGCTGCTTCACCTCCTTGCGGCGACCTTGGATCACCAACGGCTCGGCGAGGATCTCCTGGACACGCATCCGCGGGTTCGAGCGACGCGTACGGGTCCTGGAAGACGATCTGCATCCGCCGGCGCAGGTCGCGCAGATCCCGCCGACGCAGCGAGGCGATCTCCGCGCCGTCGAACCGGATCGATCCCGGTCGTCGGATCGAGCAGGCGCAACACGAGCCGCCCTGTCGTCGACTTGCCACAGCCCGACTCGCCCACCAGTCCGAGCGTCTCGTTGCGGTCCAGCGTGAACGACGCGTCGTCGACGGCATGGACCACTCCCCCGGCGCCGCCGAAGTACCCCTGTTTCACCTCGAAGTGCTTGACGAGGTGCTCGACCTCGAGCAGCGGCCCGGTCATGTCGGTACCTCGGCCGGCGCAGCCGCGAGCGTCGGGAGCTCCGTCCAGCGGAAGCACGCCGAGCGGTGGCCCGGAGGTCCGACGGGTACGAGCTCGGGGCGCTCCGCGCGGCAGTGGTCCTGCACGTACGGGCAGCGGGGGGCCAGTGCGCACCCGCTCGGCAGGTGGAGCACGCTCGGCGGGGTCCCCGGGATGGTCCGCAGCGGTTCACGCCGATCCGAGTCGAGCCGCGGCAGGGAGCTGAGCAAACCGAGCGTGTAGGGATGCCGCGGCTCGTAGAACAGCTCGTCGAGCGTGCCCTCCTCGACGATGCGCCCCGCATACATCACGACGACCCGGTCGGCCATGCCGGCCACGACCCCGAGGTCGTGGGTGATGAGGAGCATGGCTGCGTTCGTATCCCGTTGCGCCTGCCGGAGCACCTCGAGCACCTGCGCCTGGATCGTCACGTCCAACGCCGTCGTGGGCTCGTCGGCGATCAACAGCTTCGGCTGGTTCGCGATCGCCATCGCGATCATCGCGCGCTGGCGCATCCCGCCCGAGAACTGGTGCGGGTAGTCACGGGCTCGATCGCCCGCCTGGGGGATGCCGACCTTGTCGAGCAGTGTGGCGGCCTGCCGACTGGCTGCACCCTTTTTCTCGTAGGAGTGGGTCAGGAGCGCCTCGGCGATCTGGTCGCCGACGCGGAACGCGGGGTTCAACGACGACAGCGGATCCTGGAAGATCATCGCGAGGTCGCCGCCGCGCACGCGCCGGTAGTCGCGCTCGGAGACCGTGCGCAGGTCACGACCCTGAAAGACGATCTCGCCCTCGACGATCCGGCCCGGCTTCTCGATGAGGCCCATGATCGAGAGCGCGCTCACGCTCTTCCCCGAACCCGACTCACCGACGATCGCGAGCGTCTCGCCCCGCGCGACCGCAAAGCTGACACCGTTGACCGCGGCCACGACGCCGTCTTCCGTCGTGAACTCGACCGCGAGGCCACGCACGTCCAGGAGGAAGTCGGTCACTTGACTGCCCGCGGATCGAGAGCGTCGCGCAGACCGTCGCCCACGAAGTTGACACACAGCACGACGAGGAACAGCACGAGTCCCGGGAACACGATCAGGTACGCGAGGTCCGTCCCCACCGTGCTCTCGGCATCCGAGATGAGGTTGCCGAGCGAGACGTCGGGCAGCTGGATGCCGGCACCCAGGAAGGACAGCGTCGCCTCGGTGATGATGGCGAGCCCGACGGCGAGCGTGCCGAACACCACAATGGCCCCGAGCGTGTTGGGGAGCAGGTGGCGCAGGATGATCCGGCGCGCCGGCGCGCCGGCTGCGACGGCGGCCTCGACGTACTCCTTCTCCCGCAACGAGAGGTACTCGCCGCGCACGATGCGCGCCATCGGCATCCACCCGAGGATGCTGATGACGACGATCATGCCACTGACCTCGGTCGCCGGCGGCAGATCCACGATGCCGAAGAAGGTCGGATCCGGGTTGCTGGCCAGGATCAGCAGGACGGCGAGCGCGGGGAGCACCAGGATGAGGTCGGTGAAGCGCATCATCGCCTGGTCGATCCAGCCGCCGTAATAGCCCGCGAGCGAACCGACGATGACGCCGATGACGACCGAGATGAACGCGACACCCAGGCCGACGAGGAGGGACTTCTGGAGCGCGTACAGCACTCGGGTGAACTGGTCGCGCCCGAGCTTGTCCGTACCTGCGAGATGCTCCCATGACGGCGCCTGTCTCGCTCCCTGGAGCGTCGCAGCATCCAGCTGCGGGTTGAACTCGTACGGCGAGACGACGTCGGCGAACACTGCCAGCGCGCCGAGCAGCAGGAGGACGATCATCGAGATGACGGCGAGCTTGTGGCGGAGGAAGCGCCGCACGACCAGCCGCCACTGGGAGCGCACCGGCTCCCCGGTCGCGAACGCGTCGTCGGCTTCGATGCTCGTGCCGAGCAGGCCCGAGCTCCCCGAGGTCGCGATTCCGGTCGCGCCCGTCTCGCGCACGCGCTCCTGCTCCGTCATCCGGTCACGCGGGCCCGAGCGCGGGTACTCGCTGGTCATGCGACTCGAACCCGTGGATCGAGCACGCCGTACATCACGTCGGCGATCAGGTTGAACACGATGATGAACGCACCGGTCACGAGCATCCACGGGAGCAGGATGTTCGTGTCACCGTTCTGGAGCGCGCTCAGCAGCAGCGTGCCCATCCCCGGTCGGGAGAAGACTCGTTCGGTGATGATGAGCCCGCCGAACAGCGCCCCGATGTCGATAGCCATGACGGTCACCAGCGCGCTCAACGAGTTGCGAAGCCCGTGCTTCCAGATCACCCGCCTTCGCGGCAGGCCCTTGGCGCGTGCCGTACGGATGTAGTCGCTGTTGAGCTCTTCGAGCATCGACGACCGCTGGTAGCGGCTCCACCCCGCGATGAGCTGGACCGAGAGCACGAACACCGGCAGTGCGAGCTCCTGGAAGTACTGCACCGGACCCTGGGGACCCTCGGCGAACGGGATCGACCGGAAGATCACGTCGCCCGAGCCCGTCCACTGTTGGAGCTCGTAGGTGAGGTACTGGATCATCAGCAGGCCGAGCCAGAACGTCGGCAGCGCCAGCCCGGCGAAGGCAAGACCCGTGAACGCGTAGTCACCCGGCGAGTACGGCTTGCTCGCCGAGTACACCCCCACCGCGATCGCCACGCCGCCCGAGAGCAGCACGGCCCAGAACGCGAGCTGACTCGTGTCCCACAGATCACGACGGATCGACTCGGCGACGGACTGGCCCGTACGTTGGCTGTCGCCCCAGTGCCCCTGCACGAAGTCGGTCATGTAGTCGACGTACTGCACCGGCAGCGGCTGGTCGAGGCCGAGCTGCTTCTCGACTCGTGGGATGCACTGCTTGTCGCGACTGACTCCACAGCGAGCGCGGGCCGGGTCGGTGCCGAACTCACGCACGAGCACGAAGATGAGCATCGACGCGAGGACGAGCACCGGGATCGAGTAGAGCACCCGGCGCAGGACGTACTTCAGCATGAGGCCTTCAGCATCGCCACGTCGTCGTCACGGCGCACCCCTGGATCGGGTCTGTTGGAACCGAGTGGAATCAGAGGACCCGGCCGCGCACGCGACCGGGTCCCCCTCGTTCCGTTCGGACGTCCGACGACCTCAGCCGTTCAGCGTCCAGAGGTTCATGTTGTAGAAGGGCCCGAGGACGGGGTTGTCCTCGAGAGGGCCACCGATCTTCGCCTTGTCCCAGACGAACACGTTGGGCTTCTGGTACAGCGGGATCGACACCAGGTAGTCGGCAAGGGCCGCCTGGCCCTCCTTCGCCGCGGTCGCGCGCTCGTCGGTGTTGAGCGTCACGTCCACCGCGCCCCACGTCTCGTCGATCGCCGAGTCGACGTTGCGGGTCCAGTTCTGCCCCACGAACCCGTTCTTCTTCGTCGGGATGTTCTGCGAGCAGAACACGACGCAGAGGCCGGGGTCAGGCGTCCCGACCTGGGCGTACAGGCCGACCGTGAACTTGCCCTTCGGGCCGTTGGTCCCGAACAGCACATCCGCGCTCGGGTTCTTGATCGTCAGGTCGAAGCCTGCCGTCTGGAGCTGGCTCTGCCACAGCTCCTCGGTGAGCTCGCGTGCCTCGTTGCCCGCGGTCGTCTGGATCTGCAGCGTGGCCTTCTTGCCGTCCTTGGCCCAGATGCCGTCGCTGCCCTTCGCCCAGCCGTCCCCGGTCATGAGCGTCTCGACCTTGTCGAGGTCGGCGGTCGGGCCGTACCCGGCATCCTCGAACGCGGGCGTGTAGTACTCCGGGAAGATCGGCATCACGAAGCTCTGGAGCACCTTCCCCTCGCGCACCGCGGGCTTGATGATCCCGTCGACGATCGCCTGACGGTCGGTGGCCGCCATCAGCGACTGGCGCACCGCCTGGCTGTCGAGCGGGAACTTGTCCGAGTTGAGCCAGAAGCCCTCGTAGACGTTGCCGAAGCTCACGACGTAGGAGAGGTCGGAGTTCTCGTCGAACTCGTCGAGGATCCCCTCCTGCGGCTGCGGGTAGGCGGCGAGCACCTGACCGGACTTCACGGCCTGCGTCTCCGCCGCGGAGTCGGTGATGAACTGGAAGGTCACCTTCTGGATCGACGGCTTCGTGCCCCAGTAGGCCTCGTTGGGCACGAGCGTGATGCTCTTGCCCTTCTTCCACCCGGCCTTGCCGCCGTCGAGCTGCCACGGGCCGCCGGAGAACGAGTACCCGTCCTTCATCGCCTTGTCGAGGTTCTTGCCCTCGAGGAGGTGGCTCGGCACGAGGAAGTAGAAGCCCCCGAAGAGGTCCCTCCACGCGGCGTACGGCTCACTGAACGTCACGACCGCGGTTGCCGGGTCGCTGCGAGTCGACGCTCTCGATCGACGTGTAGCCGGTCGAGTCGTAGATGTCCTTGCCCGTCGTGATCTGCTTCCAGAGGTACTCGAAGTCGGCCGAGGTGATCGGCTGGCCGTCGCTCCAGACCGCCTCGGGGTTGAGGTGGTAGGTCACGACCTGGGGTGGGCCCTCGGCCAGCTCGGGCTCCCCGGCCAGGATCGGGCTCGGGAGGTACTCGCCGGCCGGGTTCACGGTGAAGGCCTGCGGCAACGTGTGCACGCCGAGCTCCCACACGCCCCACGACGAGCCCGCCGAGCTGCTGATCCAGTTCGCCGTCGCGAGCTCCTGCTCGGCCCCGATCAGCAATGTGCCACTGCTCTGCTGACGTGTCTTCCCCGGTGACGACGCACTGGCGGGTCCGGCGGCCAACATCGCCGCCACGCTCACCAGTGCCACCACGGTCAAGAGCCCGCGCCCTCGCAGTCGACCCCTCACACCAACCCCCTCGGTCACAACCGTCCGATCAGCCTCAGTGTTTCTGCCCAGGTAGCGGCAGGGGCCGAGTGTACGGGACCGAAACCCCGAAGATCGGGGATCGCGCAGGAAACGCGCAGAGGACGGGGTCGAACCGGGCGTTGCACAAGGTTGAACCGGCGGTGGACCAGCCCGCACGGGCTCGGGAGCCGGATCAGGCAGGTTGGAGGCTCAGCGCCAGGATCACGGTGGAGAAGCCGAAGATGACGGCGGTGGCCACGGTGAGGCGGTCGAGGTTGCGCTCCACCACGGTCGAGCCGGCCGACGAGCCCCCCAGGGAGCCGCCGCCGAACATGTCGGAGAGGCCACCCCCCCGCCCCGAGTGGAGCAGGACGAGGAAGATCAGGGCGAAGGCCGAGCCCACGCACAGGAAGATGAGCACGGCGTCGAAGACGTTCACGGGGGTGATTGTACCGTCAGGCGCGGTAGCGCACGATCCGGGCGAAGTCGTCGGGGTCGAGCGACGCACCCCCGACGAGGGCGCCGTCGATCTCGGGCATCTTCATCAGCTCCGCGATGTTGCCCGGCTTCACGCTCCCGCCGTACTGGATGCGGATGGCCTCGGCCGTCTCACCGTAGAGATCACGCAGGACCCCCCGGATCGAACCGATCGTCTCGTTGGCATCGTCGGGCGTGGCGTTGCGCCCGGTACCGATGGCCCAGATCGGCTCGTAGGCGAGGACGCACTGCGCCGCGGCGTCGCGCTTCACGCCCTGGAACGCGGCGCGCGTCTGCTCGTCGACCCGGGACTCGGTCCGCCCCGCCTCGCGCTCCTCGAGCGTCTCCCCGACGCAGACGATCGGTGTCATCTCGTGCTTCAACACCGCGCGCAGCTTCTGGTTGACCGTCTGGTCGGTCTCGCCGAAGAGCTGGCGGCGTTCGGAGTGGCCGACGATCACGTACTCGACGATGAGCTTCTTCAGCATCGGCGGGCTGACCTCGCCGGTGAACGCGCCCTGGTCCTCCCAGTGACAGTTCTGGGCGCCGAGCGCGATCGGGATCTTGTCGCTCTCGATCAGCGTCTGGAGGGTCCGGAGGTCGGTGAACGGCGGGCAGACGACGACGTCGCACGCCTCGTAGTCCTCGGGCTCGAGCCGGTACGAGAGCTTCTGCACCACCTGGATCGCGACGAGATGGTCGTGGTGCATCTTCCAGTTCGCCGCGATGATCGGCTGACGTTCCGACGTGGCCATGGTTCGTCCTTCTGTCTGGGTGCGCTACCGCGCACCTGCGCGGCACGGAGTGCCGCGAGGCCGGGCAGGTCGCCCTGTCTCGATGAACTCGAGCGACGCGCCGCCGCCGGTGCTCACGTGCCCGACGCGGTCGGCGAAACCCATCTGACGGATCGCCGCGGCGCTGTCGCCGCCGCCGACCACCGTGAAGTGCTCGTTCCCGGCCACGGCCTCGGCGATTCGACGGGTGCCCTCCGCGAACGGTGCGAGCTCGAACACACCCATCGGGCCGTTCCAGAGCACGGTGCGCGCGACACGGACCTCGGCCACGAACGCGTCTGCGGTCTCGGGCCCGATGTCGAGCCCCTTCCAGCCCGCGGGGATCGCATCTGCGGGCACGACCTGCGTCGGCGCGTCCGCTTCCATCTCCTGCGCGACCACGACGTCGATCGGGATGCGGACGCGGCCCGTCTCGAGCAGCTCACGACACACCTCGACCCGGTCGGGTTCCACGAGGGAGTCACCGATCTCGCCGCCCTGCGCCACCACGAAGGTGAACGCCATCGCGCCGCCGACGAGGATCGTGTCGCACTTGTCGAGCAGCGCCTCGATCACGCCGAGCTTGTCGCTGACCTTGGCTCCGCCCAGCACCGCGACGAACGGGTCGCTCCGGGTGCTCGAGGAGCCGGGTCAGCACCTCGACCTCCCGCTCGAGCAGCCGTCCCCCGGCGCTCGGCAGCGACGGCCGGCGGACCGACGATCGACGCGTGCTCCCGATGGGACGCGCCGAAGGCGTCGTTGACGTACGCGTCGAACCCGCGGACGAGGTCGGTCCGCGAACCCCGGGTCGTTCCCCGTCTCGCCCGGCTCGAAGCGCAGGTTCTCGAGGATCGCGACATCGCCGGGCCCGAGCCCGGCGAGCGCGGCTCGACCTCCGGCCCCACGACGGCGGGGATCAGGGTCACCTCCGTCCCGAGCAGCTCACCGAGACGACGCGGCGACGGGCGCCATCGAGAACGCCGGGTCCACCGCGCCCTTCGGACGGCCGAGGTGACCGCAGGTGATCACGGCGGCACCACGGTCGCGGAGCCACTGGATCGTCGGCACCGCGGTCGCGATGCGAAGGTCGTCCTCGACACGCCCGTCATGGATCGGCGCGTTGAAGTCGAAGCGCACCAGGACGCGCGCGCCGCGCTCGATCGCGAGGTCTTCGAGCCGAGGGATCGTCCCCAGGGGGATCAGCGCCCGCCGACGAAGGCGACGAGGTCGACCAGGCGGTTCGAGTAGCCCCACTCGTTGTCGTACCAGCCGAGCACCTTCACGAGCGGGCCGTTCGCCATCGTGTCGACGGACGAGAAGATGCACGACGCCGGGTTGCCGACGATGTCGGCCGAGACCAGCGGCTCGTCGCTGTACTCCAGCACCCGCTGGTAGGACGCGTCGTTCGAGGCCTCCAGGAACGCCGCGTTGAGCTCGTCGATCGGACGCGCTCGCCTTCAGCTCTGCGGTCAGGTCGGTGATCGAACCGGTCGCCGTCGGGACGCGCAGCGACGTGCCGTCGAGCCGTCCGTCGAGCTCCGGGAGCACCTTGCCGATCGCCTTCGCGGCGCCCGTGGTGCTGGGGATGATCGAGAGCGCGGCGGCGCGCATCCGGCGCAGGTCGGGCTTGCCCGGAGCGCGTCGGCTTCGCGAGATCCTGCAGCGACTGGTCGCTGGTGTACGCGTGGACGGTCATCATCAGCCCCCGCTCGATGCCGAACCGCTCGTTGAGCACCTTCGCCATCGGCGCGAGGCAGTTCGTCGTGCACGACGCGTTGGAGATCACGGTGTGCGCAGCCGGGTCGAACACGTTGTCGTTGACGCCGATGCAGATCATCGCGTCGGCGTCGCCGCTCGGCGCGGAGATGATCACGCGCTTGGCGCCGCCGGCGAGGTGCCCGGCTGCCTTCTCGCGGGCCGTGAAGAGCCCGGTCGACTCGATGACGACCTCGACGCCGTGCTCGGCCCACGGGATCTCGGCCGGGTCCATCACGTCGAGCTTGCGGATCTCCTTGCCGTCGACGCTGAAGCCCTGGTCGGTGGCCTTGACGTCGTGGTGGAGCGTGCCGCCGACGGAGTCGTGCTTGAGCAGGAACGACGCCGTGTGGGCGTCGCCCATCGGGTCGTTCACCGCCACCAGCTCGACGCCCGCGGACGCGCCCCGAGCGATCAGTGCCCGGGTGAACGAGCGCCCGATGCGCCCGAAGCCGTTGATTCCCACTCGAACGCTCATGCGCCCCTCATTCGTGAAGACCGATACTCGTGATGACCCTGTTGCCGCATGCGCGTGTACTCAGGACTCCAGCAGATCGGCGAGTGCCTTCGCCAATCTCGCGGGATCGTGTCGGTGGCCGCTCGCGTCCCGCCAGTGCGGCACAGACCGGGCGGACCCCGAGAGTCCGGACCTCGGCCTCGTCGGCCGGGAGCCGGCCGTCGCTGGGGGCGAGCAGCACGTCGACCCGGCCGCCGTGCTCCAGGACGGCCCGGAGGTGGTCGACGGCATCCAGCCCCTCGGTCTCGGGCAGCTGGGGTTCGAGGTTCGAGACCTGGACCACCTGGCCCCGGGTCGCGGCGACCGCGGCGCGGATCTCGGGAACGACCAGCACCGGGAGCAGGCTCGTGTAGAGGGAGCCCGGGGCCAGCACCACCTGGTCGGCGGCGGCGATCGCGGCGATCGCGTCGGGGTGCGCCCGAGCGTCGCTCGGGCACGATCCCGACCCGCCGGATACGTCCGCGGTGCTCCATGACCGCGACCTGCCCCTCGACCGAGCCCGGCGTGCCGCCGGGCCCGGCCGGGTCGACCTCGGCCTGGAGCACGACGCGGTCCCTCGTCGCGGGACGGACCCGCCCGACGGCGCCGAGCACGCGACCGGCCTCGTCGAGCGCCGCGACCGACGTCGCCGAGCGACTCGGTGAGCCCGACGAGCACGAGGTTCCCGAGCGCGTGGCCGCCGAGCTCGCTGCCGCCGAAGCGGTGCTCGAACGCCTCGCTCCACACGTTGTCGGGCTCGGCGAGCGCGACCAGGCACTTGCGCAGGTCCCCGGGCGGCACGACGTCGAGGTCGCGGCGGAGCCGCCCGCTCGAGCCGCCGTCGTCGGCGACGCTGACGACCGCCGTGACCGAGCCCGCGTACTCGCGGACCGCCCGCAGCGCCGCCGCGAGCCCGTGACCCCCGCCGAGCGCGACGACCGCCGGGCCCGAACGCTCGGCGAGCGTCAGGCTTCGCCACGGTCCACGTCCCGGTGGTGCAGCCGCGTCGAGAAGCCCAGCTCCTCGGAGCATCGCGCGCGAGCTCGGTCGCGATCACGACGCTGCGGTGGCGACCGCCGGTGCAGCCGACACCGATCGAGAGGTACGCCTTGCCTTCGCGGACGAACGCCGGGAGCAGGAGCGCGAAGAGGCGCCGGAGCTCCTCGAGGAACGGCCCGGACTCCTCCTGCTGCGAGCACGTAGTCGCGCACCTCGGCGTCCGTGCCCGGCGAGGGGGCGGAGGCGCTCGACCCAGTGCGGGTTCGGGAGGAAGCGACAGTCGAACAGGAGGTCGACGTCGACGGGCACGCCGTGCTTGTAGCCGAACGACACCACGCTCGTCTGGAGCTCACCCGCGTCGGGCTCGCCCTCGCCGAACTGCACCCGCAGGCGGTCCCGCAGCTCGTGCACGTTCAGGTTGGTCGTGTCGACGACGAGATCGGCCTGCCCCTTCAGCTCCTCGAGGAGCACCCGCTCGCGGGAGATGCCGTCGGCGATGCCGTCGGCGTCGGCGAGCGGATGCGGGCGACGCGACGCCTCGAACCGGCGCACGAGCGCCTCGTCGGCCGCGTCGAGGAAGAGGATGCGCGTGCGGGCACCGGCCTCCCGGAGATCGGCGAGCGCGGCCGAGAGGTCGTGCATGAACGCGCCCGAGCGGACGTCGACGACCAGCGCGTAGCTCGACGGCCGTCCGCCACCACTCGCCAGCTCGGCGACCTTGGGGATCAGCGCCGGCGGCAGGTTGTCGATCACGAAGAAGCCGAGGTCCTCGAGCACGTCGGCCGCGGACGACCGGCCGGCGCCGGACATCCCGGTGACGATCGTGAGGTCAAGCATGGTGAGCGCTGCATCATGTCGGCCTGCATCATGTCCGGCCACCCGGCGCGGGTGAGCCACTGTGCAGCCGCTCGTACAGAGCGGCGCCCGACGGCGTCGGGCAACCACGGGAGGGCCAGCAGGTCGTCCTCGGAGAGCTCGCGGAGCTTCTTGACGGAGCCGAACTCCCGCAGCGAGCCGCGTGCGCCGGGTCGGCCCGAGCCCGGCCACCTCGTCGAGCACCGACCGCGTCGCCTGCTTGTCGCGGAGCTTGCGGTGGTACGTGATGGCGAACCGGTGGGCCTCGTCACGCACCTGCTGCAGCAGGTAGAGCGCCTCGGAGTCGCGGGCGATGCGCACCGGCTCGGCGCGATCGGGCAGGTACACCTCTTCCAGACGCTTCGCGAGCGACGCGACCTGGATGTCCTCGAGCCCGAGATCCTCGAGCACGCGCACCGCGACGTTGAGCTGCCCGCGCCCGCCGTCCACCACGAGCAGGTTGGGCGGGTACGCGAACCGCTTGCCGGCCCGGGCGCCCTCGTCGCGCTCCTCGAGGTAGCGCTTGAACCGGCGCGTCGAGCACCTCTTCCATCGACGCGAAGTCGTCCTGGCCGTCCTGGTGGCGCACCTTGAACCGGCGGTAGTCGGACCGCTTGGCGAGTCCGTCCTCCATGACGACCATCGAGCCGACGATCTCGGTGCCCTGGAGGTTCGAGATGTCGAAGCACTCGATGCGCAGCGGCGCGTCCGGCAGGCCCAGCGCGTCCTGGAGCGCGGTGAGCGCCCGGGCGCGCGCGTTGTGGTCGGACGCGCGCTTGAGCTTGTGCTGCGCGAACGCCTCGCCGGCGTTGCGGGTGACCGTCGCGAGCAGCTCGCGCTTCTCCCCCCGCTGCGGGACCCGCACCCCGACCCGTGCCCCCCGCACCTCCGCGAGGAACGCCTCCGCGAGCTTCGGGTCTGCGGGCTCGACCGGGACCAGCACCTCGCGCGGGACGTCCTCCGGCGCGGCGCCTGCGTAGAGCTGCTCCAGGGTCCGCTCGACCAGCGCCGGCGTGTCGAGGTCCTCGACCTTGTCGACCACGAGGCCGCGCCGACCGACGACCCGGCCCTTCCGGACGAAGAACAGCTGGATCGACGCCTCGAGCTCGTCCTCGACGATCCCGATCACGTCGAAGTTCTCCTCCTTGGGGGCGACCATCTGCTGGCGCTCGATCGCCTTGCGCACCGACGTCGAGCTGGTCGCGCAGGCGGGCGGCCCGCTCGAACTCGAGCTCGTCGGACGCCTCGCGCATCTGCCGCTCGAGGCGAGCGACGACCGGAGCGCTCTCGCCGTCGAGGAAGGCGATCAGGTCGGCGACGAGCCGGTCGTACTCGTCCTTGCCGACGTCGCCCACGCACGGCGCCGCGCACTTCTCGATGTGGGCGTAGAGGCACGGGCGCCCGAGGCGCTCGTGGCGGTCGAACTTCGCGTTCGTGCAGGTGCGGATCGGGAACGTGCGGAGGAGGAGGTCGAGCGTCTCCCGGATCGCGTAGGCGTGCGCGTAGGGCCCGAAGTAGCGCACGCCCTTGCGCTTCTTGCCCCGCATGACCATCGCGCGGGGCCACTCCTCGTCAAGGGTGACCGCCAGGTACGGGTACGACTTGTCGTCCTTGTACCGGATGTTGAACCGGGGGTGATGCGTCTTGATGAGGTTGTACTCGAGGAAGAGCGCCTCGACCTCGTTGCTGACCTCGATCCACTCGACCGTGTCGGCGACCGCGACCATCTGGCGGGTGCGCGGGAGGAGGGACTCCGGTGGGCCGAAGTAGTTGGACAGGCGGCTGCGCAGGTTCTTCGCCTTGCCGACGTAGATGACCCGGCCGCGCTCGTCCTTGAACTGGTACGAGCCGGGGGTCTGCGGGATCGAGCCGGCTTCGGGACGCTGCACCGTCCCAGTCTCCCACCCGGGTCCGCCCGCGAGCCCCGCCTCCAGACCGCCGCCGGATGTCGTTCGGCTGGGAATCCGTCCTGCCGCTTCGACGTTATGATCATCGGAGATCGGGCCTGGTAGTTCCCGATCACAATTCGAGCCCGGGGCCGACAACCCCGCGGTGGGCGACCAGGCTGTCCCCGCCGGCCATCACCGGGTTCGCACAACGGGTACCAACCGTGAGGTGCCACACCATGCTGCGACTCCAGGCTCCCCTGCCGGACCGGTACACGCTCGCGTCGCCCGACGAGCTGTCGTCGTGGATCCAGACCGCGAAGGGCACCCTCGGCGAACGACTCCTGATCCTCGGCCACCACTACCAACGGCCCGAGGTCATCCGGTGGGCCGACCTGAGGGGCGACTCGTTCAAGCTCGCCCAGTGGGCCGCCGATCACGACGAGGCCGACACCATCGTCTTCTGCGGCGTCCACTTCATGGCCGAGGCTGCCGATGTCCTGACCGCGGACCACCAGCGGGTGATCCTGCCGGATCTGAACGCAGGATGCTCCATGGCTGACATGGCCGACATCGACCAGGTGGAGGAGGCGTGGAGCCGAGATCGCGGCGATCACCGACATCGACCGAGTGGTCCCGATCACCTACATGAACTCCTCGGCGGCATTGAAAGCGTTCGTCGGCGAGCACGGCGGTTCGGTGTGCACCTCGTCGAACGCGCGGGCGTCGCTCGAGTGGGCGTTCGCGAAGGGTGACCGGGTCCTCTTCTTCCCCGACCAGCACCTCGGCCGCAACACCGCCTTCCAGATGGGGTACACCGCGTCGGACATGCGCGTGTGGAACCCGCACAAGGATCTCGGTGGCCTCGAGGACCGCGACGTCAAGGAGTCCAAGATCCTGCTCTGGAAGGGCCATTGCACGGTGCACCAGCGATTCCGAACCGAGCACGTCGAGGCGTTCCGCGCCGAGCACCCCGACGGCCAGGTCATCGTGCACCCCGAGTGCATGCACGAGGTCGTGGACCTGGCCGACAAGGTCGGCTCGACCGAGCGCATCCTCGAGTGGGTGACCGCGGCACCAGCAGGGTCCACCCTCGGGATCGGCACCGAGATCCACATGGTGCAGCGTCTCGCAACCGAGAACCCCGACAAGACTGTGGTGTCGCTCGATCCCCTCGTCTGCCCGTGCGCCACGATGTTCCGAATCGACGAGCCGCACCTCGCGTGGTGCCTCGAGTCCCTGGTTGCGGGCACGGTCGTGAACCAGATCGAGGTCGACGATCACACGACCGAGTGGGCGAAGGTCGCGCTCGAGCGGATGCTCGCCATCACTTGACGCCCCGGCAGCGAAGGCGTCAGCGGCTGCAGAGGAACAGCGTGCGGCCGTAGTTGTCGGCGAACGGAGCGACCGCGTCTTCGTCGGTCCCGAGCGCGACGACCTCGCGGAACGTCGAGTGCTCTCGGAGCCACGAACCGATGAACGCCGGAGTCCACTGCGGCAGCAGGTCGCGGAACCAGGCCTCGTGCGCCTCACCGGTGTCGAAGAACAAGACCCGGCCGGTCGCGCGGTCGAGGCGGGCCAGCAGCTCCTCGGCCGAGCAAGGTCCGTTGCCGAGCGCGAAGTGGTGCAGCACGCTGAAGCACGACACCACGTCGTACCGGGTGGCGGCCCCGGCCAGGAAGGCCGAGCACTCACCTTCGTCGACAGCACCCGGCTCGAGTCCGAAAGCGATCTCGCCGAGCCCGATCGCGGTCGCGGTCGAGCTCGATCCCGTGGGCGTCGAAACCGCGGTCACGCATCCGGGCGACGTACCAGCCATAGCACGAGCCGACATCGAGGTATGTCGCGTCCGCGTGCGACGTCGGTGCGGACCGCGAGGGCGTCGTCCATCATCGCCAGCCGGTCGGTGCAACGCCGCACGAGCGTCCAGTCGCGCTCGAGCTCCGGTGCGGGGACCGGCTGGTAGAGCTCGCGTCGACCCGAGGTCCACGTGAGCCGCTCGACGATCTCCTGGAGCGGCGTGCGCACGCTCGTCCGTTCGACCGCGACCTCGACCTCGGTGGCACCCCCAACGATCGCGAGCGCGATCGCGGTGGTGCCCGTCGACGACCTGGTAGCAGTCGGACCGGCGGACACGCCTGACCCGCACCGGATCCCCGATCGCCGTGCGTCCAGGCCGCGGAGTCGGAGCTGCGCCGGCGATCGTCGCGACGAATCCCCTCGCGACCTCGAGCACCTCCGCATCGGTGCGCGCTCCGAAGTAGTCGCCCGTGAGCGCGATGCACGCGCGTGCGTGCGCGACGTATGCACTGTCCATCAGGTCGTCGTCGCTGAGCGGTGGGGCTTCGACGGCGCGGCGCAGCAGGTCGACATGCGGTCCGTCGAGCATTCGCGTCGAGGGCCACAGCAGGTCGCCGGAGCGATCCGCGTACTCGTGCGCGCTCAGGCGGTTCACCCCGCCCAGGAGGAGCCGCTCGACGGGCACCCAGGTGCGTCGTCGGTCGAGCTGTTGGCGACGAAGCAGGAGGTGCGCGTTCCGAGGGCCGACGAGCGCGCGGCCAGGCCGCGTGCTCGTCGCACCGGAGCGCGGAACGCGAGTACCGTCCGACGGGCCGTGCCCCCGGCGCGGCGCAGGTCGCCTTGCGTGCGGCGTACGATCCGGCCCACGTGGTGGCGGATGCGCCGACGCCGAGTCGGTGCGGGATGCGACGACGCCACCGTGGTGATCATGCGAGCGCGGTCCTGACCACCGAAGAAGGCTGTGCCTGCTGACGGTGCCAGGCCACGCGCAGCCGCAGCCACCACACCGCAGCACCGAGGAGCGAGGCGATCGCCCATCCCCATGCGGCCCCGGACGCGCCGGCGATCGCACCGCCGCCGAGCACGGCCGCGACCACGAGTGAGGCGCTCGCCATCCTCGCGACCAAGCTGTCGCGAGCAGCGGCGAGCACCCGCAATGCGCACAACGCGCCGAGGGTCACCCCGACACCCACCATGACACCGGCCACGGCGGGCAGCAGCGCACGAGCGTCGGTCCACGTCGCGCCGAGGAGGTCCCGTCCCAGCGAGTCCGGGAGCAGGCTCACGACGGCGCCCCAGACGACGGCCAGAGCGGCGAGCAGTCCCGCGATCACGAACGCGTGTTGCACGGGCTCACCGCGCGCACCGTGCCAGAGTCGCTGACTCTCGGGAACAGCGACCAGCGGCACGGCGAGGAACGCGACGTTCAGCGGACCCACCAGGAGCTGTGCGGCGCGGAGCGCGCCGACGGTGTCGAGGCCCGCGACGATCGCGAGGCCCAGCAGTGCGAGCTGCCAGGACCCCGTGAGGGCCACGAACTCGCCGGTGAACCGGGGCCAGAGGTCGCGGTGGGCACCGAGCCACGCCCGAGCGGCGCCGACGTCCGGCCGCCGCCCGCTCTGGAGCACAGCGACGATCGCCGCGAGGTTCGCGGCGACACCCCAGGCCAGCACGATGGTGGTCAGCGAGAGGCCTCCACCGACAGCAAGGGCCAGGAACGCCAGCACCTGGATCGCGAGCCACAGGCCGTCGTTCGCGCAGGCCAGGGCAGGTCGGCCGCCGGCCATGAACACGAAACGCCAGGAGTCCTGGAGCACCAGCCCGAGGAGGACGACGGCGAGCGGCACGAGCGCGTCACCCAGCACCCCTCCGACTGCGATGCCGACGGCGGCGACGAGCAACCCCGCGAGCGCGCCGACGATGGCGGCGGTGCCCAACGCCGCGTCGGCGGCCCGGTTCGCCTCGGTGCGCGCTCGCGACCGAGAAGCGGACCGTGAGTGGTTCGCCCGCGAGTGCGCGTGCCACGCCGATCGCCATCGCGTACGCGGCGAACGCGATCCCGAGGGCACCGAACGCGGCGCGCCCCACCGTCCCGGCGGCGACGACCAGGAAGAGGAAGTTCGTGGCGCTCGAGAGCGCCTGGTCGGCCACTCCCCACCCGATCCGACGCGTGGAGCTCGCGCTCATGCGGGCGGACCTGCCGCAGCGGGCAGGCGGACGTCCGATCGCGTCCGCCGGTGCCGCCAGAGGTGGCGGAGGACCGCACGAGCGTGCGCCGCGCCGCGGCCGCGTGAGCAGATGGCGGTTCCGTCGTCGGGCGGGGTGGTCGCAGCGCGCCGAGCCCACCTGCACGACGCGCCAGCCGCGGGAGCGAAGTCGGAGGCAGAAGTCCACGTCCTCGGGGCCGTAGAAGATCGACGCATCGAGACCACCCACGATCAGGTACGCCTCCCGGCGGAAGAGCTGGCACGCGCCGATTGCGAAGTCGACGTCCCAGACCCCGGCGTCGGGCTGCACGCGCATCGGGCCGTAGTGCTCGACGAGTCCGAGCGCCCGCGCCGCCTTGCGAGCGAACGTGGGAGCTCGCCCGGCGCTGGCCTCGGCGCGCTGGCCGGTGAACACCGGCGCGGCGAGACCGACGCCGAGCGTGGTGGCCGTGAGGAGCTCACGCAGGCAGTCGGGCGCAAGTCGAGCGTCGCTGTCGAGCAGGCAGACGAACGGCGCGAGCCCGAGGGCCACACCTTGGCGACGTGCGGGCGCCACTCCGCGGTTCGCTTCGTTGCGCACCACGCGCACCCGCGGATCGGTCGGTGTGGGCACCGCGAACGTCGGAGCCGTTGTCCACGATCCACACCGCCACGTCCACGCCTTCGGACCCGAGCGCGGACTGAACCGCCGCGTCCAACGCTGCGCCGTCGTTCCATGCGAGGACGACGACGTCGACCAGCGGCAGGGTGTGCGGGCAGGTCATCGCCCGTCCTGCCCGATGATGCTGCGCGTCGTGCGTGCCATCACGCGGACGTCGAGTCCCAGACTCTGGTGGCGCAGGTAGAAGAACTCATATTGGAGCTTCTCCATGGCATCGAGGTCGTCCGCGCCGTAGTGGTACTTCACCTGCGCCCAACCGGTGAGCCCCGGGCGCACCAGGTGCCGCAGTGCATAGAACGGGATCTTCTCGGACAGGCGCTCGACCAGGTGCGGCTGCTCCGGACGGGGCCCGACGATCGAGAGCTCACCCCGGAGGATGTTCAGCACCTGCGGCAGCTCGTCGAGATGCGTGCGGCGGAGGAGCCTGCCGAACGGTGTCACGCGCGGGTCCGACTCGCGCGTCGGATCGGTGCTCGGGGCGCCGCCGGACCCACCATGCTCGGGGCGCATCGTGCGGAACTTCCAGATCCGGAAGACGCCACCACCGCGACCGATCCGAGCCTGCCGGTAGAACAGCGGCCCACGATTTGCGATCACGTCGCCGGCGACCACGAGCGGTGTGACGAACGCCAGCGCGACGACCCCGACGCTCGCGGCGGCGACGTCGAGCATCCGCTTCAGTCGCGCGTAGCGCGCGGCGTGCACCTCGCCGATGTCGAAGAGCAGGGAGACCCGCTCGAGCTCCGAGAGCGGAAGCTTCCCGAGCCACTGCTCGTAGAAGAGCGACAGCGTCCGGATCCGGACGCCGCGCTCGTGCAGCAACGCCGCCTGGAGCACGACCTCCTCGTCGGACTGCGCCGCGCGGTTGAGCACGACCACGGTACCGCCCGCTGCGTACACCGCGTCGACGAGCGGGCGTCTCGGCGGGTCGTGCGGACGCGCCTGCTCGGGGGTCATGGTCGCGACGACGAGCGCGGGTCGCTCCGCTGACCGCTCGAGCTCGCCACGGAGCGTCTCAGCCTCGTCGAGGTCGCCGACCAGGAGGACGCGGTCGCGTTCGCTCGCCCGGTGCCGCGCGTCATCGGCCAGGTGCGCGCAGAGCACGTACCACGGGACGAGCACGAGCGCGGATCCGAGGACCACCGTCCTCGGGAGGAGCGCGTCGCCGACCGCGAGCTGCACCACCGAGACGACGAGCGCGCCCGTGATCGCCGCGCCCACCGACGCGATCCAGGCGGCCCGGCGCGTCCGGGCGACGTCGGGCAGCCCGAAGCCGTACGCCGCGGCAAGGAAGCTCAGGACGAGCGCGACCGACCAGCCGAACCGCGCCGAATCCGTGTAGTCGTACCCGTTGACGACGGCATGGACCTTGCTCAGTCCGGCGACGACCCCGATGGTCCCGAGGACGACGGCGATCCGGGCGAGGCGGCGCATCCCCCCGTATCGACAGGGAATCCCGGCCGGTGGAGCGCGAAATCGGCGGGATTCCGGCGACATCGGGCGTCCGGGGCCCGGTTTCGGGCCTCAGGCCCGGGTGTAGGCGGTGAGCACTACCTCGGTGTCGTCGAGGTAGTGGATCCGCCGGCTCCCGGTGCGCTCGAACGGACCGAGCCGATGCGGGGCCCGCCGCAGGCCCACCACCGTCATCCCCCGGTACCCGGCCCGGTCGACGATCCGGACGGCCGGGGTGATCTCAGCGGGCGTCTCGGCGGTCAGCCACGGCCGCGAGGGGCCGTAGAAGCCCCCGCCCTCGCGGAGGAAGTGCGGCAGGTCGGTGGTCACCACCGGCCCGTGCACACGATCGATCGTCTCCATCGTGTCGGCGATCGCGTGCGAGCGGACCGACAGCCACGCGACGCCACAACCGGTGATCGCGACGGCGAGCACGAGCAACCCGACACGTGCGGCCCGCGGCACCGCGCCGAGCACCGCGACCGCGCCGACCACCAGCAACGTCCCGGTCAGCAGCACGTACCGGCCTCCCCACTGCGGGTTCGCTCCACCCGAGTACTGAAAGAACCAGACGACGGGGAGCGCCACGAGCGCAATCGCCAGCGGGAAACGCAGCTCGCGACGACGGGTTGCCGCGAAGAGCCCGGCCGCCGCCAATGGCGACGCGGTCAGGACGCCCGGCAGGAAACCGAGTCCGTCAGCGAACCGGAACACGTACAGCACCACCGCGCCAACGAGTGCGTACCAGCCCCAGCGACGGCGTTCGGTGTCGCGTGCCAGGAAGCACAGCATCGCCACCCCGATCAGCACCGCGATCGCCGCGCCGAGCGTCCAGTCGAGCCCGGGGCGGAACCGGTTGAGCCCGACGGACGTGATCACGGAGTCGCGTGACGCGGCTTCCTCCTCCGCTGCCGGGCGTCAGCGCGGCGCGCGACCCGCGGGCCGCGCGGAAGCTGATGCCGAGCACCGCCCGCTCGAACAGCGTTGTTGCACACGAGCGGTATTGCCACGCCGGCGACCGCGATCGTGCCCGTTCGGAACGCGGCACCGAGCTTTCGATCACCCCACCAGGTGACCAGGACGGTCACCCCGATGGCTGCGACGGCGTACACGAGCGCCTCGGTGCGCATGGTCGCGGCCAGACCGAACAAGACGCCGGCGCTGAGCGTGGCCTTCCAGCCGGCGGCACGACGCGCGACGTCGATGAGCAGCACGACCCCCCAGAGCATCGCCGCCAACCCGAGGGAGTGCTCCCAGAAGTCGAGCGCGTAGACCGCGACCGGGGTGGCGAGGCCCACCGCCCAGAACGCGAGCGTCCCGTCGCCACCGAGCCGTCGCGAGAGTGCACGGGCTGCGAGTGCCGCGAGCACTGCGCCGAGCATCGGGAGCAGGAGGATCCCGCGCAGGCCGCCGACGTCGTAGAGCGGCACTGCCGCGTACAGCATCGGGAGAGTCGTGACGTTCAGCCACTGGTCGCCGACGTGGCGCGTGAGGGCGAGCGGGTGCGCAACGCCGTTGCGGTCGAACCGCTCGGCCCAGTAGCCGACGTCGGGGTCGAGGTCGCCCCGCTCGTCCATCGCCCGGATCGTCGCAACCTTGGCGCCGGTATCGGTACCGAGAAACGCTCGAGGGTCGTTCAGGAGCGACAGGCATCCGTAGATGCCGAGGAGCACGACGCACGCGACCAGCGGCCGCGCGAGCGCGGCGCGCAACCGTGTCGTGAACGAGGGGTTCGCCACCGGGTCAGGTTCCGACGGCGCTCGCGGCGGCACCGTCGCGATGCTCACCCCTGCTTGCGGGCGCGCAGGACGAGCAGTCTGGGGATCGAGGCCGCCTCGCCGTACTCGGGTGCCTGGTCGAGGAATCCCGGCGGAGGCGGCGGTTCGTCCATGTGCTCGACGAGCAGCCCGCAAGTTGCCATCACGTTGATGTATCGGCTCGAGCGGGCGGTGCATGAAGGGGAGTTTGATGCCGGGAGCCACCTCCTCCATGGAGACGTCGTCGTGCAGGTAGGGCCCGACGCGCCAGTACTGCTCCTCGAGGATGTGATCGTCGATCCAGCCGCTGTTCGGGGCTTGGAGCAGCGGGTGGTTGAGGAACAGGAGGAAACACCCTCCCGGGGCGAGGACTCGCCCGACCTCCTCGACTGCCGGCTCGAAGGGCTCCATGTGCTCGAGGCTGAGGCAGATCACCAGCGCGTCGAACGATCCAGACGCGAACGGCAGGTGCTCCGCCGCGCTCCGGGCGTAGGTCACGCCCCCACCCCGTGCCTTGGCCTCGACGATCTGGTTCTCGGTCAGGTCGACCCCGACGACACGAGCACCAGCGCGCACGCGGCGCGGCGGGACAGCTGGCCCTCACCGCAGCCGACATCGAGGAGGAGCGACGCGCCCGCGAGGTGAAGGTCGACGAGCGGCAGGATCTGCTCCTCGTACTCCGGGTCGGCGCCGTCGGTGAAGTGCTCCTGCCACCACCCGGCATGCGTCTCCCACTCGTTCCCCGCCACGCCTGGCTCGGGGATCTGGGCCTCCGGCATGGCGCGACCGTAGGCCGGGTCAGAGACCGAGCAGCGGTGCGAGGAACCGACCTGTGTGACTGCCCGGCGTCTTCGCAACGTGCTCGGGCGGACCCTCGGCGATCACCTGACCGCCACCATCGCCACCCTCGGGACCGAGGTCGATCACCCAGTCGGCCGACTTGATGACGTCGAGGTTGTGCTCGATCACCAGCACCGTGTTGCCGGACTCGACGAGTCGGGCGAGGACGCCGAGCAACCGCCGGACGTCCTCGAAGTGCAAGCCGGTCGTCGGCTCGTCGAGGAGGTAGATCGTGCGACCGGTCGCGCGCTTGCCGAGCTCGGCGGCGAGCTTGACCCGCTGCGCCTCGCCACCGGAGAGGGTCGGCGCGGGTTGGCCGAGCCGCACGTACCCCAGGCCGACGTCGTTGCAGCGTCTTCAGGTGGCGGGCGATCGTCGGCTGGTTCTCGAAGAACTCCGCGCCCTCCTCGATCGAGAGCGCGAGCACGTCGGCGATGTTCTTGCCCTTGAACTGGATGTCGAGCGTGTCGCGGTTGTAGCGCGCGCCCTTGCACACCTCGCACGGCACGTAGACGTCGGGGAGGAAGTGCATCTCGATCTTGATGGTCCCGTCGCCCGAGCATGCCTCGCAGCGGCCGCCCTTCACGTTGAACGAGAACCGGCCCGGCAGGTAGCCGCGCACCTTCGCCTCCTGCGTTGACGCGAAGAGGCTCCGGATCTTGTCGAACACGCCGGTGTAGGTGGCGGGGTTCGAGCGCGGCGTGCGACCGATCGGCGACTGGTCGATGTTGATCACCTTGTCGAGGTGATCGGCACCCTCGACCGTCTTGTGGCGGCCGGGGACGTCGCGCGAGCGGTACACGCGCTGCATGAGCGACCGGTACAGGATGTCGTTCACCAGCGTGGACTTCCCGCTGCCGCTCACCCCGGTGATCGCGATGAAGCACCCGAGCGGGAACGTGACGTCGATGTCCTTCAGGTTGTGCTCGCGAGCGCCGCGCACGACGAGTGCGTTGTCACCGGGCGCTCGACGAGTCTCGGGCACGGCGATCGTCCGCTGACCCGAGAGGTATTGGCCGGTGATCGACCGCGGCTCCTGCAGCACGACGTCGAGCGTCCCCTCGACCACGATCTCGCCGCCGTGCTCCCCCGCACCCGGGCCGATGTCGACCACGTGGTCCGCGACCCGAATCGTCTCCTCGTCGTGCTCGACGACGATCACCGTGTTGCCGAGCTCGCGGAGGCGCACGAGCGTGTCGATGAGGCGTTGGTTGTCGCGCTGGTGCAGGCCGATCGACGGCTCGTCGAGCACGTAGAGGACGCCGACGAGGCCACTGCCGATCTGCGAGGCCAGCCGGATCCGCTGCGCCTCGCCACCGGCCAACGTCGCCGACGACCGATTGAGGCTGAGGTAGTCGAGCCCGACGTCGAGGAGGAACCGCAGGCGCTCCTGCACCTCTTTGAGGATCGGCTCAGCGATGATGCGGTCGCGCTTCGACAGCGTCATCGCGTCGAAGAACTCCGAGGCCCGGCGGATCGAGACGTCGCCAACCTCGAACAGGTTCTTCCCGCCGACCGTCACCGCCAGCGTCGTGGGCTTCAGTCGGGCGCCCACCGCACGCGGGACACGGCACCTCCCGCATGTACCCCTCGATCTGCTCACGCGCGCGGTCGCTCTCGGAATCGGCCTGACGGCGCTCGAGCCACGGCACCACACCCTCGAAGGGCGTGTGGTACGAGCGCCGCCGTCCGTACCGGTTGCGGTACTCGACGTGCACCTCGCGATTGCCCGTGCCCTCGAGCACGGCGGTGCGCGCCCGCTTCCCGAGCTTCTTCCACGGGGTGTCGACGGAGAACTTGAACTCGGTCGCGACGGCCTCGAGCACGCGGTCGAAGTACCGGCTGCGGAACCCGGACCACGGTGCGATCGCGCCCTCCGCGAGCGAGAGGTCCTCGTCGGGCACCACGAGCTCGGCATCGACCTGGAACCGGTATCCGAGACCGTCGCAGGTCGAGCAGGCGCCGTACGGCGAGTTGAAGGAGAAGTTGCGTGGCTCGAGGGCCTCACCGCCCTGCGAGAGCTCGAGGGGATCACCCGTCGGCTTGCCGTCGGCATCGACGAGCTCGACGACGCAGACGCCCTCCGCGAGCCGGAGCGCGGTCTCGACCGAGTCGGTCAGTCGGCGCTCGATCCCGCCGCGGCGCACGAGCCGGTCGACGATCACCTCGATCGTGTGCTGCTCGTACCGGGCGAGGCGCAGGCCCGCACCGGAGACCCCGCCCGTCCCCGAGAGGTCCGAGAGCTCGACCACGTCGCCGTCGATCCGGGCGCGACTGAAGCCCTCCTGCGCGAGCTCCGCGAGCAGGGTGTGGTACTCCCCCTTGCGGCCGCGCACGACCGGCGCGAGCACCTGGAAGCGTGTGCCTTCCTCCAGCTCCAGCACGCGATCCACGAACTCCTGCGGTGTCTGGCGGACGAGCACCTCGCCGGTCTCGGGGTCGTGCTGCACGCCGATCCGCGCGTAGAGGAGTCGCAGGTAGTCGGAGACCTCGGTGATCGTGCCGACGGTCGAACGCGGGTTGCGCGACGCCGACTTCTGGTCGATGGAGATCGCCGGCGACAGCCCCTCGATGAAGTCGACGTCGGGCTTGTCCATCTGCCCGAGGAACTGGCGCGCGTACGCCGAGAGCGACTCGACGTATCGGCGCTGCCCCTCCGCGTAGATGGTGTCGAACGCGAGCGACGACTTGCCGGATCCGGACAGACCGGTGAAGACGATGAGCTGGTCGCGCGGCAGATCGAGGTCGACGTTCTTGAGGTTGTGCTCACGAGCGCCCCGGACCGTGAGCTTGGGGATCTCCGGATCCTGCTGCTCCGCAGCGCGGCCGAGCGGGAGCCTTGCGAGGGCGAGGCTTGGCGGTCGCGCCCGTCTTCGTCACGGGAGCGCCTGACTTCGCCACGCCGTCATTGTACCGACCGGGCGCCCCGGTCGAACGGATGTTCGCCCCGGTCGGGCGTAGGTGCACCGTCAGCCGACGGCCTTCAGCTCGCGCTTGAGCTCGGTGATCTCGTCGCGGAGGCGGGCGGCCTCCTCGAAGCGGAGCCCGGTCGCGGCGTCGTGCATCTCCTCCTGCAGCGTCAGGATGAGGCGCCCGAGCTCCTCCGGCGGCACACCGGAGAGGTCGAACACCGCCGACTGCGATGTGCTCCGACCGCGACCCCGCGAGCGTCCGCGCGTCGCGGGCGTGCTGCCGTCGTCACCACGTGCGCGCACCATCGCCATGATGTCGACGATGTTCTTGCGGACCGTCTGCGGGTCGATGCCATGCGCTGCGTTGTACTCGAGCTGCGCCTTGCGCCGACGGTTCGTCTCCGAGAGGCGCGAACCTCATCGAGTCCGTCACCTGGTCGGCATACATGACGACCTGTCCCTCGACGTTGCGCGCGGCGCGACCCATCGTCTGGATCAGCGACGTCGACGAGCGGAGGAAGCCCTCCTTGTCGGCGTCGAGGATCGCGACGAGCGCGACCTCGGGGAGGTCAAGGCCTTCCCGGAGCAGGTTGATGCCGACGAGCACGTCGAACTCGCCGAGCCGCAGAGCACGCAGGATGTCGACGCGCTCGAGCGTGTCGACCTCGCTGTGCAGGTAGCGCACGCGCACGCCGAGCTCGAGCAGGTAGTCGGTGAGGTCCTCGGACATCTTCTTCGTGAGCGTCGTCACGAGCACGCGCTGATCGCGCTCCTCGCGCAGACGGATCTCTGCCACGAGGTCGTCGATCTGGCCCTTGGTCGGACGGACGACGACCTCGGGGTCGACGAGCCCCGTCGGGCGCACGATCTGCTCCACCACGCGTGCCGACTGCTCGATCTCGTACGGGCCGGGTGTCGCCGACATGTAGACGATCTGGTTGATCTTCTCGGTGAACTCCTCGAAACGCAGCGGGCGGTTGTCCATGGCGGAGGGAAGCCGGAAGCCGTGCTCGACGAGCACGTCCTTGCGCGACTTGTCGCCCGCGTACTGACCGTGCAGCTGGGGCACGGTGGCGTGCGACTCGTCGAGCACCACCAGGTAGTCGTCGGGGAAGTAGTCGAGCAGCGTGTACGGCATCTCGCCGGGGCGCCGGCCGTCGAGATGGCGGGAGTAGTTCTCGATGCCCGAGCACACGCCGACCTCGCGCAGCATCTCGAGGTCGTAGGTCGTGCGCATACGGAGGCGCTGGGCCTCGAGCAGCTTGTCCTGCCCCTCGAGCTCGGCGAGGCGGACCGCCAGCTCGGCCTCGATCCCGTCGATCGCCGTCCGCATCCGCTCCTCGGACGTGACGTAGTGGGACGCCGGGAAGAGGACCAGACGGTCGAGCTCCTCGACGACCTCGCCGGTGAGCGGGTCGACCGACGAGATCCGCTCGACCTCGTCGCCGAACAGCGAGACGCGGAGCGCGCGCTCCTCGTACGAGGGGTAGATCTCGATCGTGTCGCCCCGGACGCGGAACTTGTTCCGCGCGAAGTCGAAGTCGTTCCGCTCGTACCCCAGATGCACCAGCCGACCGAGGATCGCGCGCTGCTCGCGCTCCTCACCCTTGTCGAGGATGAGACATTGCCGCTCGTACTCGTCGGGCGCGCCGAGGCCGTAGATCGCCGACACCGACGCGACCACGATCACGTCGCGGCGGCTCATGATGGCGCTCGTCGCCGAGTGGCGGAGCCGGTCGATCTCGTCGTTGATCGACGAGTCCTTCTCGATGTACGTGTCGGTGGAGGGGAGGTAGGCCTCGGGCTGGTAGTAGTCGTAGTAGGAGACGAAGTACTCGACCCGGTTCTTCGGGAAGAACTCACGGAACTCGCTCGCGAGCTGCGCGGCGAGGCTCTTGTTCGGGGCGAGCACGATCGTCGGGCGCTGCGTCTCCGCGATCAGCCCGGCGATCGTGAACGATTTCCCCGAGCCGGTGATGCCGAGCAGGGTGACGGCCCGCTCCCCTGCCTCGATGCCGGCCGCGAGCGAGGCGATCGCCGCAGGCTGGTCGCCCGCGGGCGCGAAGTCGGAGACCAGCTCGAAAGTTGGCATGGCCCCGATTGTCGCGCGGGGGTGTGACACCTACTTCTCGGCGGCCGCCTTCGCCTCGTGCTCTGCCTTGATCCGCTCGAGGTCGGCCCAGAGGACGTCGACCTGGGCCTCGAGCGCGGCGAGGTCGCCGGAGTTGTCGATCAGGTGCGTGGCGATCGCCCGACGCTCTTCGTCGCTCGCCTGCGCCGCCACGCGGCGCTGGGCGTCGTCCCGTGGGACGCCGCGTCCCTCGAGCCGCTCCAACCGCAGCTCGAGGGGCGCCTCCACGACGACGAGCACCGGGTAGCCGCGGGCCTGCGCGGCCGGCGACTCCGCGAGGAGCGGCACGTCGCAGACGACGATCCCGTCGCCGGCGCGGCCTGCATCTGACGGAGGAACTCGGCGTTGATCGCCGGGTGGGTGATCGCCTCGAGGTCCTTGCGCGACTGCTCGTCCACGAACGCGAGCTCGGCGAGCTGCGGACGGTCGAGGGACCCGTCGGCGCCCAGGACCCCGGGACCGAACCGCTCGACCAGGGCTTCCAGGGCCGGTGTCCCGGGCTCGACCACCGAGCGGGCGACGGCGTCGGCGTCGACCACCACGGCCCCCCGGCCGACCAGGAGCTCGGCCACGGTCGACTTCCCGGATCCGATCCCGCCCGTCAGGCCCACCAGCAGCACGGGGCGGGAGCGTATCGGGCCGTGGCCGGCGACCCTGCGGGGAACCCGAGGCCTGGCCTGAGGTTCCCTCCCAAATTGCCACGGAGAGTGCTCAAGGTTCCGGGGCTCGCGCGCCGATAGATCAAGTGATCGGACTGGGCTCCGGTCACCCGACACCGAAAGGGGCACCAACCAATGAACCTCTTCGTGCTGAAGACCTGGCTCACCGCCAAGTTCACGAAGGACGAGCAGGGCGCCAACCTGGTGGAGTACATCCTCCTCGTGGCCCTGATCGCCCTGGCCGTCATCGCTGCTGTCGTCTTCCTGCGTGGTCAGGTCAGCGACAAGTTCAACGAGACCGGCTCGAAGCTGAGCACCAACGGCAACGGCTAGCACCCGAAGAGTCAGGAACGAAAGGGGTTCACATGAACCTGTTCGTGCTCAAGACCTGGCTCCAGGCGAAGCTCACGAAGGACGAGCAAGGCGCCAACCTGGTGGAGTACATCCTCCTGGTCGCCCTCATCGCCCTGGCGGTCATCGCCGCCGTGGTCTTTTTGCGGGGCCAAGTGAGTGACAAGTTCAACGAGGCCGGCAGCAAGGTCGGGAACGCTCCCAACCCGTAAGCCGTCTCGAGGAACACCAGCGAGGGAGGCCGCAGGCAACGAAGCCTGCGGCCTCTTCGCGTTCCCCGCGCTGCCGGTCGCCAGTGCGTCGCCTCGGGCGTGCGGTGCTCGACCCGAGCCTCGTGTGGTGACCCGAGCCTCGCGTGGTGGGGTTCGGGACAGGGACGCAACCAGAGAGCGCTACGCGGAGACGTCCTGGCGGACGAAGGTGCTGTAGGTCTTGTCCCGGTGGGTCACGCGCCAGTCGCCGCTCTCCCGCAGGAGCTGGCTGAGGACTCTCCCCCGCTCCCAGACCACGACTTCGATGTCGTGCTTGCGCAGGACGCGGTCCCAGCCGGCAGTGCCGCTGCTCATGGTCGTGAAGTCGTGGATGACCGACAGCGGGTACATGTCGAAGCGGTCGTCCATGAACACCGGCTGGTCGGTCCCGTAGCGCAGGATCAGGTAGCCGGCATCGGCGTCGTCGGTGAGCACGCGGCGTCCGAGGAGGCCCTGGCGCTCGACCGCGTTCATGGCCTGCACCGGGTACCCACCGAGCGCGAAGTCGGGCTGCCCGCTCGCGCGGAGCCCCATGGCGACGGCGATGACCGCGAGCACGGCGACGAACACCCAACCGAGTGGGAGACGCTGCTCGTCGTCCACCTTCGGTCGCACCGCGACGGCCCGGGCGACGACCGGCAGCCCCACCAACGGTGCCAGCGCGATGTTGCGGAGCGCCCAGAAGCCGAGCAACAGGAACGGCAGCGTCACGACGAGATCACGGATCGTCACGCGGTGGCGGGCCCGGGCGATGACGACCACGAAGACCACGACCCACAGCGCGAACGCCATGCCGCGCACCGAGTGGAAGTCCGGTGACATCCACTCGATCACGTCCTTGAGCACGTCGCCGCGGCGCAGGAGGTCGACCGGGAAGGTCACGAGCGAGACGCCGTAGGGGTTCAGGAAGCACGCCGCGAACCCGAGCAGCCCCCCGAGGACGAGCCGGCGCTCGCGTCCCTCCCACGGGCGGTGCCCCTCGAGCCATCGACCGAGGAGATGCAGCCCGAGGTACGCGAACCCGAGGGCGAAGGTGCCGTGCACGTTCGCCCAGAGCCAGAAGATGATCGGGAGAGCGACGAGCTCGCGCCGACCGAGGAGCCCGTCGGGTACCTCGACGACCCAGAGCAGGAGCACGAGGAACAGCACGCCGATCAGCAGCGGACGTTCCGACCACAGCGTGTAGAGCGCCCCCAGAGCGGCAACCGTGACCAGCGCCGCACGCGTCCGGTCGTGCGCGAGGCGCAACGCGAGCCGGAACGCCAGCACCGTGATCGCCAGACCCACGAGCCCGCAGAAGACCCGGATGGCGAACGGTCCGGCGAGCCGGTCGAGACCTCCGTAGGTCACCTCGGCGAGCCACGACTGCACCACCCAGGGCGTGCCCTTCGCGACGAACGAGTATCGGTCCGCGTGCGGGAAGCCATGGTCGAGGATCCAGCCGCCCGTCCGGAGATGCCAGAAGAACGAGTTGTCCGACAGGCGTTCGATGCCGACGCCCCAACCGAACACCGCGAAGACGAGCGTGAAGAGCGTGTCGAGGGTCGGCGGTCGCAGCCCCCGACGCACCGCCTGCGGTGCCGCGTCCTGCGCTCGTGCTTCGGTGAGCGACGCACCCGTTGCCCCGGGCGAGTGCGTGAGCATGGCCATCAGACCTTCGCGAAGTTGTCCATCAGCGAGATCATCGCCGGGCCCAGGATGACGACGAAGATCGACGGGAAGATACAGAAGACGAGCGGGAAGAGCATCTTCACCGGCGCCTTCTGCGCCTGCTCCTGCGCGCGGAGCCGACGTCGGATGCGCATCTCGTCCGCCTGCGCGCGGAGCATGCGGGAGATCGACACACCAAAGGTGTCGGCCTGGAGCATCGCCATGATGAACGTCCGCAGCTCCGGGACGTCGGAGCGCTCGTCCATCGCCCGCAGCGCCTCGGCACGGCTCGCGCCGTAGCGCGTCTCGCGGAGCATCCGGCGGAACTCGTCCGACAGCGGGCCCGGCACGGCAGTCGTCGTGCGTTCGAGCGCCTGCTCGAACCCGAGCCCGGCCTCCACCGAGATGGTCAGCAGGTCGAGGACGTCGGGCAGCTGCACGGCGATGTCGTGCTGACGGGTCTCGATCGCACGCGAAAGGAACACGTCGGCACCCATGAAGCATGCGCCCCACAGCACGACCACGACGGCAAAGCCGAACACGCCACCCAGTCCGAGCCCGGCGAAGATCAGCGGGACCCACAGCAGCCCGGACATCAGGCCGAGGAACTTGAACACGAGGATCTGGTCGACCGTCATGTCCTTCGGGCTCCCGGCCAGGGTGAGCTTCCGCGCGACCTGTTCTCGGTAACCGTGCGGTGTGAACCGCTGTGCGATCCCCGAGAGTCCACCGAGGACCGGCGAGAACACTCGCTCGCTGATCGGCGCCAACATCTCCTGGTCGCGCACATCCTGGATCTGGTAGCCCTCGAGCCGACGGAGCGACTCGCGCACCTCGGAGCGCTCCACGACGACCGACGTCGTCAGCAGGCCGATGAAGAGGACGGCTCCGGACACCACGGCGGCAATGACCAACGGGGACACGTCAGACCTCGATCGTCATGATCTTGCGGAGCCAGAAGAACCCGAAGCCGGCCATCACCGTCGACACACCGACGGCCATGATCCCGAGCGCGCTGGAGAACAGCAGGCTCATGTAGTCGGGCTGGATGACGTAGAGCACGACCGCGAAGGCGGGCGGGAAGATGCCGAGCACCCAGGCCGACATGCGACCTTCGGCGGTGAGCGACAGGATCTCGCCCTTCAGCTGCTCGCGCTGCGTCATGGTCTTCGCGACGGTGTCGAGGAGCTCGGCCAGGTTCCCGCCGACCTCGCGCTGGATGCGGATCGCCATGACCGCCCACATGAGGTCGACGGACTGCATGCGGTCGGCAGACTCCTCGAGCGAGTCCTCGATCGGACGGCCGAGGCGGCTCTCGGTGAACACGCGCTGGAGCTCACGTCGCGACGGTTCGGTCGCTTCGTCGGCGACGGCTTCGAGGCCCTGCGCGAACGAGAAGCCGGCGCGCATCGAGCCGGCGAGCAGGTTGAGCGTGTCCGGCAGCTGACGTTCGAACTTCCGCAGGCGGCGACTTGCGCCGGAACTCCAGCCACAGGAACGGGCGCGATCACGGCGACTGCGGTGAGGATCAACGCAGCAATCGGGGCGAGCAGCAGGAAGGAGGCTGCGAACACGACGAAGAGCCCGACGGCGTAGAAGAAGAC
Organism: uncultured Acidimicrobiia bacterium; assembly: GCA_963809885.1. GTDB lineage: Bacteria > Actinomycetota > Acidimicrobiia > IMCC26256 > PALSA-555 > JALHSW01. Next base: position 1,010,452 of record CAWELA010000004.1, read on the forward strand.
CGCCTCGGGGGGTCGGAGCGGAACGTCGGCCTGCTCGAGCTTGTCCTCGACCCGGTTGAGGATCCCGACCCGCTCGGCCATGCGCCCGGTGATGTCCACCATCTCCTGCATGAGTCGCGTCTCGGCGATCTGCTGCTCGCCGCGTGGCAGCACATCGCCTTCCGGGGTCTCCTCGGGGGATCGCCGAACCCGGTCAACCGCTTCTCGAGGCCGGAGCGCCGGTCGCCCGTCATCAGCATGAACGCGAGGACCAGGACAAGGATCGCCGCGGCCATCAGCACCGCGATGACGAGCCGCAACGTCGAGCTGCCGGTGTCGATCGCGAGCAGGAGCGCACTCATCGCTTCACCGCCGCACGTCGGGCGAACTGCTCGGCCGCGAAGAGCGACGAGTCGAGCGAGATGCCGTAGTTCGCCAGTCGGTCGCTGAAGCTGGGGCGGATCCCGGTGCTCTTCATGTGGCCGAGGAACTTGCCGTCGGCGTCCATGCCCATGCCGTAGTCGAAGACGAACAGGTCCTGGAGCACGATCACGTCTCCCTCCATGCCCATCACCTCGGTCACGTGGGTGACGCGCCGGGTGCCGTCGCGCAGGCGACTCAGGTGGATGATCAGGTCGAGCGCCGAAGCCATCTGCTCCCGGATGACGCGCACCGGGAGGTCCATGCCGGCCATGAGCGACATGGTCTCGATGCGCGACAACGTGTCGCGCGGCGAGTTCGAGTGGACCGTCGTGAGGGAACCATCGTGACCGGTGTTCATGGCCTGGAGCATGTCGAGTGCCTCGGCGCCACGGACCTCACCCACGACGATGCGATCGGGTCGCATCCGCAGGCAGTTGCGGACCAGGTCACGGATCTTGACCTCGCCCTTGCTCTCGATGTTGGGCGGCCGCCCCTCGAGCGCGAGCACGTGGGGCTGCTGGAGCTGGAGCTCCTTGGAGTCCTCGACGGTGATGATGCGCTCGTCCTTCGGGATGAACGATGACAGCACGTTCAGCAAGGTCGTCTTCCCGGTACCGGTACCGCCGCTCACGACGACGTTCAGGCGACCGCGCACGCACGCGTCCATGAACGTTGACACTTGCTGGTTCAACGTCCCGATCTGGACGAGGTCCTCGACCGTGAACGGGTCCGTTGCGAAGCGCCGGATCGTCATGAACGGCCCACCGATCGCGAGCGGCGAGACGACGACGTTCACTCGGGAACCGTCGGGGAGGCGGGCGTCGACCATCGGCGTGGCTTCGTCGACGCGTCGGCCGACCTGACTCACGATCTTGTCGATGATCCGGCGCAAGTGACCCTCATCGACGAACTTCGCGTCCGTCAGGACGATCTTGCCTTCCTTCTCGATGAAGACCTGGTCCGGGCCGTTCACCATGACCTCGTTGATCCCCGGGTTCCGCAGCAGCTGGTCGATCGGTCCGTACCCGAGCACGTCGTCGAACACCGACTGCACGAGCGCCTGGCGGTCTGCGGCCCCGATCGCGAGTCGCTCCTGCGAGAGCGCCTTGTGCAGCTGCTCCTCGACCTGCTTGCGCAGATCCGCCTCCGAGATGCGCTGGTCGTAGAGGATCGGACCGAGCTCCTGGATGACGTAGGAGTGCATCTTCTGGCGGAGGTCCTCGAGCGCGTGGGCCCGCGAGGCGACTTGGGAGGGGCGCGGCTTGGCGTCCTGCCAGGGGCGGCTCGGCTGCTGGGGAGGTGTCTGTTGCACGGTCATCGTCAGCTCCGCCGCTACTTCTGCTTGCGCCCGAAGCGCTTCTTCGCGGGAGCGCCGGCGCCGATCAGGGCGGCCGCGATGTGCTCGATCGCGCGTGCCGCGGGCGCCTTCGAGTCGAACGTCGACGACCGGTTGGCCGGCGTTCACCGAGATGGGGATCGCGATGTCGGACGGGATCGGGAACTCGGCCCGCATGCCCGAGTACCTGCTCGATCTCCCGTACGTCGAGCTTCACCTGCGTGTTGGACCGGTTCAGGACGAGATGCAGCTTCGGCCCGGCGATCGAGGCGAGATCCAGCGCCTGCATGCCGATCTTGAGGTTCTTGACGCTCGGGATGTCCATCCCGCCGACGAGGAGGACGTCGTCGGCAGCCTCGATGAGGGCGAGGATCCCGTCGTCGAACACCGTGGGCGTGTCGACGATCACGTGGGCGCAGAACGACTGCAGCGCGCTGCACACGCCCACGAGCTCCTCCGGCGGGAGCGCGGTCCCGAGGACCGCCTCACTGGGCGCCGGGAGCACGTACACCCCGCTGGCGTGCCGGGTGAGCATCTGGTTCAGCATCTCGGGCTCGGCGAACTGGATCGACGCCGCGGCATCGACGATGGTCGTCTGCGGTGGGATGCCGAGCATCACCGCGACATCACCGAAGTCGAGGTCGGCGTCGACGAGCGCGACACGCTCGCCAGTGCGCTGGACCATCGCGACCGCAACGTTGATCGCGATCGTGCTCTTGCCAACGCCGCCCTTGGTGGAGAAGACCACGGTGAGCCGTCCGGGGTTGTCACGTGACTCCGGGATCGCCGGGACGCGCGACGTCGTCGACTCGCTGAGGATGTCGCCGACCCGCGCGACGGCTTGCACCATCGTGGCGGCGTCGCCGGCGGCGACCGTGTCCCGGGCGCCGGCGCGAAGTGCAGCCTGCAGCACGGGCGCGGAGACCTCGGCCAGCGCGAAGACCGCGCCGAGCTCCGGATACGCGGCGACGAGCCGCTGCACCTGCTGGAACCCGAGTGGCACCGCGACCGACGGCCCGAACACCGCGACGACCGGACGACCGGGCCGCAGGTGCTGGACCAGCTCCTCGATCGACTCGAACTGGGCCGCGCCGGCGAGCTGGGTTCCCAGACGCATGCGATACCGCGGTTCGGGCTCGACGACCGCCACGTCGTAGCGGGAAGTCGTCGGCGCGCCGCTGGTCATCTCCATCGCGTCGTCGTGCGCAACAGCCATGGCTCCTACCGGCTCGATGCCGCGGCCGTTGAGTCCCCACCACCCGCCGCCGCGATCGGACGGAGTGTGAGGTAGACGGACCCGGTCTTGTTCGCCGCGACGACTGCGAGTGCGTCGGCGGGACTCAGCTCGAAGGTGATGAGCCCGCTCGTGGCCGCGGTGGCCGAGGGCTGGCCGTCGCCACCCGACGCGCTCGCCGCGGTCTCGGTGCCGACGGAGAGCACCTTCACGTCCTTGAGGATGTAGCCGGCGGCGCCGTCAGCCACCACCGCGATGTCGACGCGGTCCCCGGGTGCGATCTGGTTCGCGACACCTCGTTCGGCGTCGACCGAGATCGTCACTGCGACGAGTCCCTTGTCGCCGATGGCTGCGGCGAGCGATCCGCCACCGCCTTCGGACGGCGCCACGAAGCTGGCGTCCGTGATGTACTGCTTGGCCTGGATCGTCGAGGCCGCGACCTTGCCGCCGAGCAGCGACGAGTCGGTGACCGCGGCCGGGGGCACCGAGCCCCGCAGCACGTCTTCGGCCTGGATCAGGCCGTCGGCGATGGCGGCGTCACCGGTCGTCCCCTTGGGGATGTCGTCGACCGCGACGAAGGCCTGGACCGTGTCGACCTTGTCGGCGGCGCGCTGGTCGGCGCCGGATACGTAGACGAATACCAGCAGACCGGCGACAGCAGCCAAGACGACCGCGCCGACCGCGATCAGAGTCCGTCGGTTCCCCACGGGCACGCTCCTCGAAAGTCGGTTGCCTCCCGACTTCTTTGGTCGGCCTGGGGTGGCCCCGCCTTGAGCGTTAGATGGCCGAGTCTTCCTCGGAACTCCCGGCCTCCGGGGCCGTTTCGGGGGCCTCCGCCACCGGTGCGGGCGCTTCTGGGCTCTCGACCACGGGTTCGGCCCGCTCCGGCGCCGCTTCGGGGCCGCTCCGCCGCCTCGGGCTCCTCGGCGACGATCTCGGGGCCGATGTAGTTGCCGGCCTCGTCGTAGGCGTGCTCGCCGAACTGGTCCTGGTACTCGGCCGCCACGACGCCGCCCTCGGCCGCCTGCTTGATGGAGAGCGAGATGCGGCGACGTTCCAGGTCGATGTCGATGATCTTCACCCACAGCTCCTCGCCGGGGGTGACGACCTGCTCGGGCGCCTCGACGTGGTGCACGGCCATCTCGGAGATGTGGACGAGGCCCTCGATCCCGTCGCCGACCTGGACGAACGCGCCGAAGGGCACGAGCTTGGTGACGCGTCCGTAGACGAGCTCGCCCACCTGGTGGCCGTCGGCGAACTCCTGCCACGGGTCCTGCTGCGTCGCCTTGAGCGAGAGCGAGATCCGCTCGCGGTCGAGGTCGACGTCGAGCACCTGCACCGTGACCTCGTCGCCCACCTGCACGACGGAGCTCGGGTGGTCGACGTGCTTCCACGACAGCTCGGACACGTGGACGAGTCCGTCCATGCCGCCGAGGTCGACGAACGCACCGAAGTTGACGACCGACGAGACGACACCCTTGCGGATCTCGCCCGGCTTGAGGTTCGTGAGGAACTCGTCGCGCTGCTCGCGCTGCGTCTCCTCGAGGTACGCGCGCCGCGAGAGGACGACGTTGTTGCGGTTCTTGTCGAGCTCGATGATCTTGCACTCGAGCGTCTTGCCGACGAACGGCGCGAGGTCGCGCACGCGGCGCAGGTCGACGAGCGACGCGGGCAGGAAGCCGCGGAGGCCGATGTCGAGGATCAGGCCGCCCTTGACCACCTCGATGACCGGTCCCTCGACGATGCCTTCCTTCTCCTTGATCTCCTCGATCGTCCCCCAGGCGCGCTCGTACTGCGCGCGCTTCTTGGAGAGGATGAGGCGACCGTCCTTGTCCTCCTTGGTGAGGACGAGGGCCTCGAGCTGCTGCTCGAGGGTGACGACCTCGTTCGGGTCGACGTCGTTGCGGATCGAGAGCTCGCGCGAGGGGATGACGCCCTCGGACTTGTAGCCGATGTCGAGCAGGACCTCGTCGCTGTCGATCTTGACGACGATGCCGGTGACGATGTCACCGTCGTCGAAGGCCACGATCGTGGCGTCGACGGCGTCCGAGAACGACTGGCCGTCGAGGTCGTCGAACACCACGGGGGCGTCCATGTCGACCTCCCGATCTTCTTCGGGGCGGTCCTCCACCTCGGCGGGGCCGGCGGGCACTGTCTGCCTCCGGGGCGCGCCGGGCTGCCTTGATCTCGGCGGCTGCTGCCTCGGGGGCCGGCGTCGCGCCTGCGTCCCCCGCTTCCTGCTCCAGGACGGTGGCGTTCCCGCCGACCGTCGCGTCCTGCTCCGACAACTGCTGACTCCTCGAGAACCCTGGTCGCCCGCACGGCGACGGGACTCCCACCAAGGTCGGGGTCAGGACGCGGAACACGGACGACACAGCCCCCGGCGGGGACTGCGCATCCAGGCTATCCGGTCAGTTCCCGCAGCGCCCCACCAGCAGCAGCTCCGGGTGCGTCGAGCGAGGGTGGCGCGGCGCGGTAGCCCCCGGGAGCGACCCCGTGGATCCCGTCGACCGCGACGCCGGCGGTCCGGGCGAGCAGCTCGAGCTCCCGCGCGGTGAAGCACGTCGTCCAGAGGTCGAAGGGCCGCTCCTCCCCGGCCTCGTTGCGCACCGTCGCCACCTCGTGGAGCACGCCGGTCGCCGGGTCGAACTCCTCGCCGTCTTCGAGGTGCCGGATCGCGAACGGAGCGTGGAACGCCGAGACCGCGAGCCCGCCTCCGGGGCGCACCGCGCCGCACGATCCGCTGGAACACGTCGACCTCGTCCCGCCCGCCCAGCAGCCCGAAGCCGCCCTGGCACAGGCAGATCGCCGCGTCGAACTCAGCGTCGAACGCGAGCTCCCGCACGTCGAGCACCGTGAACGTCGGCCGGCACGCTCGGCCGCCGCGGCCGACGCGGGGCGAGCTCGACGAAGTCCGGCGACAGGTCGACGCCGACGCACCTCGATGCCACGTGCCGCGAGCGCGAGCGCGTGCCGCCCGGGACCACACCCCACGTCGAGCACCCGATCGCCCGCCGCCAGCCCGAGCGCGTCGACGACGAACGCGACCTCCTGCTCGGTGCCCTTCGTGAACGCGTTCCGCAGGTACGCAGTGCCGAGGAAGGCCGCGACCGGGTTGAACCAGGCGTCGGCCGGGGGCGCTACTTCGCCGTCGCCCAATTGGGTCCGAACCCGATGTCGACGACGAGCGGGACGTCGAGCTCGGTGACCGACTCCATCGTCTCGCGCAGGACGGGCTCGACCCGTTCGCGCTCGTCGACGGGCACCTCGAAGACCAGCTCGTCGTGCACGGTCAGGAGCATGCGCGTCGCGAAGCCGCCCGCGTCGAGCGCGGCGTCGACGTCGATCATCGCCAGCTTGAAGATGTCGGCGGCCGAACCCTGGATGGGCGCGTTCTGCGCCATCCGCTCCCCCATCTGACGGATGCGGAAGTTGTCGGACGACAGCTCGGCGATCTGGCGCCGCCGACCGAAGATCGTCGTCGTGTAGCCGCGGCCCTTCGCCTCCTCGCACCGTCTGCTCCATGAACGCGGCGACGTTGGGGAACGCCTCGAAGTAGTCGTCGAGGATGACCCGCGCCTCGTCGACCGCGACGTCCATGCGCTGGCTCAGGCCGTACGCCTCCATGCCGTAGGCGAGCCCGTAGTTCACGACCTTGGCGAAGCGCCGGTCCTCGGCGTTCACGTCCCCCTCGTCCTTGTGGAACACCTTCGCCGCGGTCGCGGTGTGGATGTCGACACCGCGCTCGAACGCATCGACGAGGCCCGGATCCTCTGCGAGGTGCGCGAGCACGCGCAGCTCGATCTGGCTGTAGTCGGCCGTGAGCAACCCGAAGCCTTCCTCGGCGATGAACGCCCGGCGGAACTCCCGCCCGTCGGCGGTGCGCACCGGGATGTTCTGCAGGTTCGGCGCCTCGCTGGAGATGCGGCCGGTCGTCGTGTCGGTCTGCTTGAACGTCGCGTGGATCCGACCGTCAGGGCCGATGAGCGGCGGGCAGCGCGTCGGCGTAGGTGCCCCGCAGCTTCTCCACCTCCCGGTAGTGGAGGAGATCGGCGACGATCGGGTGGTCGTCGATCATCTTCTGGAGCGAGTCGGCGTCGGTCGACGGCCCGGTCTTGGTCTTCTTGACCGGGGTGAGCCCGAGCTTGTCGAAGAGGACCACGCGCATCTGCGGCGTGGAGTTCACGTTGAACTCCTCCCCGGCGTGCGCCCAGATCGCGCGCATCAGCCGGTCGCACTCCTTGTTGAGCTCCGCGCTCGAGCGCGCTCAGGAACTCGCGGTCCATGCGGATCCCGGTGCGCTCCATCTTGGCGAGGACACGCACGAGCGGGCGCTCGAACCGCTCGTAGAGATCGGAGAGCTCGCGTGCGACGAGCGCCTCACCGAGTACGTCGGCGAGCTGGAGCACGACCGCGGCGCGACGCCCGGTCTCCTCGGCGCCGGCCGTCCCCTCGAGGTCGAGCGTGCCCTCCTCGACGTCGGGCGAGCGCACCTCCAGGGAGAGGAACCGCAGCGCGAGGTCCTCGAGGAGGAACTTCCCCGCACCCGGATCGAGCAGGTACGCCATCACCGCGGTGTCGCCCTGCAGGGTGCGCACGTCGGCGCCGAGCCCGTGCATGAGGTCCTTGGCGCGATGCGCCACGAGCGGTGGGCCACCAGGTCCGACGAGATCGCCGCCGGCCGCGAGCACGTCGGCGTCCCCGAGCAGACCGCCGTCGAGGTACGACACCTCACCGTCGTCGGTCGCGATCGCGAGGCCGATCAGCCCGCTGCGCCCGGGCGTGCCGTCCCAGCGCGGCTCGAGCGCGTAGCGCTTCCCCGCCTTCGCAATCGCCCGCAGGCGCTTCGTCGCCGACCGCCGCGTCGCGGAGCACGACGACCTCCGTCTCGAGCGTCTCGGACTCGGTGTCGGGTTCTGCGGCAACCGCGCCGACCGCGGCCATCATCCGCGGCAGCAGGGTGCGGAACGCGAGCTGGTCGAACAGCACGCGCACGCGCTCCTGGTCGAAGGCGCCCTGGCGCAGCTCGTCAGGAGTGATGCCCGTGTCGACGTCGAGTCGGAGGACCGACATGTCGCGGTTGAGTCGCACGCGGTCGGCCATCTCAGTGAGGTTCTGGCGCTGCTTCGGTGGGAGCTCGTCGACGTGGGCGAGGATCCCTTCGATGTCGCCGTAGGTGGTGACGAGCTTGGCGGCCGTCTTCTCGCCGATCCCCGGGACGCCGGGCAGGTTGTCGCTCGAGTCGCCGCGCAGCGCGGCGTACTGGACGTACTGGCTCGGGGTGACACCCCCCGTGCGCTCGACGATCCCCGCCTCGTCGTAGAGCGCGTAGTCCGAGACGCCCCGCTTGTTGTAGAGGACTCTGAGGTGCGGGTCGTGCACGAGCTGGAACGCGTCGCGGTCGCCGGTGACGACCACGACGTCCATGCCCGCGTCGGCGGCCCGGGTCGCGAGGGTCGCGATCACGTCGTCGGCCTCGACGCCCTCGATCTCGATCGTGGGGATCTCGAGGACCTCCAACACCTCGCGGATCAGCGGGAGCTGGGCCTTGAAGACATCGGGCGTCGCCTTGCGCCCGGCCTTGTAGTCGGGGTCCATCGCGTGCCGAAACGACTTCACCGGCGCGTCGAACGCGACGCCGATCAGCTCGGGCTGCTCGTCGGCCAGCACCTTCGTGAGCATCGACGTGAAGCCGAAGACGGCGTTCGTGATCGTCCCGTCGTGCGTCGCGAGATCCGCGGGGAGCGCGTAGAACGCCCGGTACGCGAGCGAGTGCCCGTCGAGGAGGAGCAGCTTCTCGGCCATTCGGCCGATCGTAGGACGCGCGATCGGGCGAGGCGGTCCTACTGCGGAGCGAGCTCGCCGTCGATGACCCGACGCGCGATCTCGCCGATCTTCACCCGGTTGCTCATCGCCTGCGTCTGGATGAACCGCCACGCAGCGTGCTCGTCGTAGCCGTACTCGTCCATGAGCCGACCCTTGGCCCGGTCGATCAGCTTGCGTGACTCGAGCCGCTCCTCGAGGTCCTCGACGTGGCGTTCCAGGGAGGTGAGCTCGGTGTGCCGCGCGAGCGCCACCTCGATCGCCGGCATGAGGTCGCTCTTCTGGAACGGCTTGACCAGGTACGCGAGCGCGCCGGCGTCCCGGGCCTGCTCGACGAGGTCGCGCTGGGAGAACGCGGTGAGGATCAGGACGGCGGCGAGCCGCTCGCTCGTGATCTGGCGCGCGGCCGAGAGCCCGTCGAGGCCCGGCATCTTCACGTCGAGGATGACGAGGTCGGGGACGAGGTCGCGCACGAGCTCGATCGCCTCGTCGCCGCGCCCGGTCTCGCCCACGACCTCGTAGCCCTCCTCTTCCAGGAGCTCCTTGAGGTCGAGGCGGATGATCGCCTCGTCCTCGGCGATCACGACACGCGGACTGGTGCTGGCAGGAGTCATCGGCGTCGGGCCCGGGCTCAGCGGGCCGAGAGCTCGGCCGACATGCGGTCGAGCAAGGCGTCCTGCTCGCGCTCGAGCCCCGCAGTAGAGAGGACGAGCGAGTCGCGGTGGCGGCTCAGCGCATCGGCATGGCGCCGGGCGTCCCGGGCCTCCGCGTCGGTGAGTGGGGTCTCGGCCACCAGGGCGCGCAGGCGCGCGTCCTCGGCTTCCTCCTCCAGGAAGAGGAGCTGTTCCTCGGTGACGGCCAGCTCGGCTCGGAGACGCTTGAGCCGATCGGACACATCCACGAGGCGCCGCTGCAGGAGTGACCGCGTCATGGACCGGAGAGTCTACGGGGGAAGTGAGTCTGTGGCACCGTATCTGCGTGGTGCCCCGGTGACCCCCCATCCGATCTTCACGGCCGAGCACGAGGAGCTGCGGGCATCGGTCCGCCGGTTCGTGGAGGCGGAGCTGGCCCCCCACGTCGACGGGTGGGAGGACGCCGGCTCGTTCCCCGACGAGGTCTTCCGTCGGGCCGGGGAGCTCGGGTTCCTCGGCCTCCACTACCCCGAGGCCTGGGGTGGGTCCGGCGGCGACCTGGCCGCCGAGATCGTGTTCGTCGAGGAGGTCGCCAAGGCGGGCTGCGGGGCGATCGCGATGGCGCTGTCGGTCCAGACCGACATGGCCACCCCGGCCCTCGGCGAGTTCGGGACCGACGACCAGAAGGAGCGCTACCTGCGGCCCGCGATCGCCGGCACCAAGATCGCGGCGATCGCCATCACCGAGCCCGACGCCGGCTCCGACGTCGCGGGGATCAGCACCCGGGCGACCCGCGACGGCGACGTCTGGCGCGTGAACGGGACGAAGCTCTACATCACGAACGGGGCGCGCGCCGACTTCCTCACGTGCGTGGTGAAGACGGACGGGTCCGCCGGACACGCCGGCATCTCGCTGCTGCTCGTCGACACAGACCTTCCCGGCGTGACCGTGTCACGCAAGCTGCGCAAGCTCGGCATGTGGGCCAGCGACACCGCCGAGATCGCGCTCGACGACGTCGCGGTCCCGGCCGCGAACCTCATCGGCCTCGAACCGGGCCACGGTTTCGCGCAGCTGATGTGGCAGCTCCAGTACGAACGCATGTCGGGCGCAGCCGCATGCCTCGGCTACGCCGAGAGCGTGCTCGACGAGACCATCGCGTACGCGAAGGAGCGCAACGCGTTCGGCCGTCCGATCGCCGGGCACCAGGTCGTCGCGCACATGCTCGCCGACGCGGCAACCGAGCTCACCGCGGCGCGTGCCCTCGTGTACGACACCGCATGGCGGATCCTCCAGGGCGACTACCCCGTCGCCGAGATCTCGATGGCCAAGAAGTACTCGGCCCAGGTGTTCAACCGACTCGTCGACACCTGCCTCCAGGTGCACGGCGGCATGGGCTACATGCACGAGTCCCGGGTCAGCCGAGCGTTCCGCGACGCGCGGCTGCAGCGCATCGGCGCCGGCACCGATGAGATCATGAACGAAGTGATCGCCAAGCGCCTCGGGATCACTCCCTGATCAGGTGCCTCAGCCGGTGAAGCTCGGGCCCACCTCGATCACCGGCAAGGCCGGGGCGGGCACGGCTAGGGTTTCTCGACCGACGCGAGGGGATCCGAGGATGCGACGTTTCGCAGTGCTTGCTGGTGTTGTGGCGTTGGCGGCCGGGTCGCTGGTGGTGGTGTTGGGTTCGGCGGTTGGCGCGGAGGTGCCTGCTGGACCTGGACCTCCCTTGTTGTTGCCCGTCCAGGTCACCAAGGTCGTGACCGGCGACGCGCCCCCGGGCGCGACCTATGTCGTGACCGTCGCCTGTGAGTCCGGGGCGGCCGACCCGACCGAGGTCACGTTCACCGAGGCTGGATCTTCGATCGTCGAGATCCCCTCCATCGACCCCCAGGTTTTCTCGGTCTGCACGTTCACCGAGACCCAGGCGGGTGGCGCGACCCAGACCTCGACCGCCGCGTCATGCCTCCCAGAACCAGAGTTCTGTACCGCCGAGGTCACCGGACCGACGTCAGCCACGGTCAGCCTCAAGCCACCCGACGGGGAGAGCTTCGAGGCGGAGGTCACGTTCACCAACGTCTTCGCCGAGCCCGCACCCGCAGCGGTCGTCGCGCCACCCCCCTTCACCGGCTAGCTCCGCGACCCCGGCCGGTCGAACCGAACCGCCGCGCGTCTCGGCCTCGCGGTCTCTTCTCGGCTGACTTATTCGAACGCGAGATCGCGGAGCCAGCCGAACGGTGGGTGCGGGTTCACCCTGGGGCGGCTCAGCCGCCGACGACGGTGGCGCAGGTGGTGTCGGAGTACTCGCACGTGTAGGTGCCGATGTCCCCGTCGGTCAGGTTCTCGGCCGAGTTGCTCACGTCGAACGTCAGACCCTTCCACTCGACGTACACGCGCGATCCGGCCGCCGGCGCGGTCGGCACCTTGACCTTGTACTTCATCAGGCAGACGTCGTCACCCTGGAACTTGGCGGCCTTGCCCTTGGCGATCTTGCCGGTGCCGAGCTTGGTGAAGTCACCGTCGACGCTCTGCGAGACCGTGACCTTCGCGCCGCGCTTCGCGACGCCGAACGCCCCCTCGCCGTGGCAGTTCTTGTTCGGCCCCACCGCCGCGAGGCCCTCGAACTGGAGCGCTCCCTTGAAGGTCACTCCGGACCCCTCGCGCTCCGACGCGGGCGCCCCCGGTGCCGCAGCGACCACGGATGCGACGGCGAGGATCCCGACCACGAGCAGGCGGTGCGAACTTCTCGGCATTCCGGGTCCCTCCGACATCGACGAGGTGCGCACACAGCACCGGAATGCGGACTCCAGCAACCTACCCCTCGCGACGACTCATCCGAGCACGGTCGGCGCTCGGCCCGCGCGGTTCGCTCAACACCGGGGCCCGGGCTGCCGATAGAGGGTCACTCCGCCGCGCCGGGCGCGTCGGACCCCCGATGATGCGACGGACCCCTCCCCTCCTCCTCACCACGCTCCTCGTGCTGATCGTCGCCGTCGTGGCGTCGTCGACGTCGGCGTTCGGCACCGGCGGCGACCCGCTGAGCGAGCTGCGCGCCGAGCGCGACCGCACGCGGGCCGCGGCGGTCGATGCCGCGCAGCGCTACAGCGACGCCCTGTCCGAGCAAGCGGCGCAGGAGGCGGAGATCGCGAGGCTCGAAGCCGAGATCCCGAAGCTGCAGGCCCGCTCGGCGGAGCTCCAGGTCCAGGTACGCGACCGCGCCATCGACATGTACCAGCAGGGTTCGTCGATGCCACTGTCACGGATGATCGACGCGGGGAGCGTCATGCAAGCAGCCCGCGCGATCCAGCTCAGCGCGAGCGCCGCGAACCACGACCGCGATCTCGCAGCCGAGCTGACCCGCACCGCGGCGCAGCTCACCAAGGACGAGACCGAGCTGAAGGTGCGCAAGGCCGCGCAAGACGCGCTGGTCGTCCAGCTCGCCGACGAGAAGACCGGGCTCGAGGTCGCGCTCGCTGCGGCCGACGTCGCAGTGCAGAACCTCGAAGCCGTCGGTGTCTCGCAAGCCGAGTTCGCGACCCTCGACGGCGCCGCGGCGGGGCAAGTCCGCACCGGCGCCTCGGTCTGCCCGGTCGCGGGCGTCACCGTGTTCGTGAACGACTGGGGCGCTCCGCGCTCCGGCGGCCGAACCCATCGGGGCACCGACATGCTCGCCGCCATGGGCACACCGCTCGTCGCGGTCACCAACGGCACGATCGAGTGGAACCTCGACGACCTCGGCGGGGTCGGCATCTGGCTGCGCGGCGACGACGGCGTCGGCTACTACTACGCGCACCTGAGCTGGTACGAGGGCGACGCGCCGCGGCGCGTCACGCGCGGCGAGGTGATCGGCTACGTGGGCGACACGGGGAACGCCAAGGGCGGCCCGCCGCACCTGCACTTCGGGATCCGTGCACCGTCGGGCGAGATGGTCAACCCGTACCCCACCGTGCGCGCGCTGTGCCAGCCCCAACGGGTGTGATGGGTGCCCGAGGAGGGATTCGAACCCTCATGCTCTTGCGAGCAGCGGATTTTGAGCCCGCCGTGTATGCCGTTCCACCACTCGGGCGATAGTCAGATCTTGACACGGCGGCCCGTACACTGAGCGCCGTGCTTCCCGTGCTCGCGACCGACTGGGTGCCGTGGATCCTCGGGGTCTGCGTGCTCTCCGTCGTCATCCTGATCTTGATCATCGTCGCACCCTGGCGTGGGGTGCGCCGCGAGCCGCCGATCGACAGCGAGGCGGAGGCGCGCCTGCTCCTCGGTGAGGACCCCGACGAGATCGACCGCGACCTCGCGACCCGCGAGGCGCAGCGCCGGGGGCAGGTGACGGACCTGCATCGTCCCGACGACGAAGCCTGAGCAGCTCTAGAGCGTTGCCTCCGCGAGCGCGAAGAAGATCCGCCCTTCGCACGACTTCTCGCCTTCGACCGTCGACAGCGCATGCGCCCAGCCGCCGCGCGCGGACAAGCGCTCCATCTCGACCTGGAGCGTCAGCTCGTCGCCGGGTCGCACCAGCCGACGCCACCGAACCTTCTCGACGCCCCCGAAGAGCGGGAGCTTGCCCGCGTAGCGCTCGTCGGCGAGCAGCGCGATGCCGCCGGCCTGCGCCAAGGCCTCGAGCTGGATCACTCCCGGGAGCACGGGGAAGCCGGGGAAGTGGCCACCGAGGAAGTCCTCGTCGCCGGTGACCCGGTACCGCGCGGTGATCGAGACACCCGGCTCACAGGCGTCGACCGCGTCGATGAACCGGAACGGCGGACGGTGCGGCAGCAGGGCGATGAAGTCCGCTGACTCGAGCTTGGTCATGGGGCGCAAGTTACCCGCGAGTCACGTGTAACCCCGGCGAACCGGGGCTGGTCGGACCATCTACGGCACGTTTCGAGGCACAGGAGAGGGATCGTTCGTGGGCATCGGCGTCATCTTCCCCGGTCAGGGAACCCAGACCCCGGGGATGGGCCTGCCCTGGCGCGACCACCCCGCGTGGTCCGTCATCGAGCACGCCGAAGCCGCCTTCGGGGAGCCGCTCGCATCACTCGTCCTCGACGCGCCCACCGAGCAGCTCGCCCGCACCCGCGACGCACAGCTCGCAGTGCTCCTCACCTCGCTCGTCGTGTGGGAGGCCATCCGCGACCAGGTCACCGCACCGGTCGCGTTCGCAGGGCACTCCCTCGGACAGGTCACCGCGCTGATCGCCTCCGGCGCGCTCCCGCTCGACGCGGGTGTCCGGTTCGCGGCTCGACGCGCCGAGCTCACCCAGGCAGCAGCCGACGCCCATCCCGGCCGGATGGCCGCGCTCCTCGGCGCGACGGTCGAACAGGCCGAGGCTGCGTGCGAAGCGGCCCCCGACGCCTGCTGGGTCGCGAACGACAACGCACCCGGACAGGTGGTCATCGCGGGCACGCCGGAGGGGGTCGACGCCGGGAGCGCGCGTGCCAAGGAGCTCGGCGTCAAGCGCGCGACCGCGCTCAACGTCGGCGGCGCGTTCCACACGCCCCTGATGCGCGACGCGGCCGACGCACTCCCCGCTGTGCTCGCCGACGTCACGTTCGCTGCACCGGTAGCACCGGTGGTCTCGAACCTCGACGCCCGTGCCTACGACCGGCCCGACGGCTGGGTCGAGCGTTCGAGCGAGCACGTCGCGGTCCCGGTCCGCTGGCGCGAGTCGATGCTCACGATGGTCGACCTCGGCGCCACGTCGTTCCTCGAGGTGGGGAGCGGCTCGATGCTCGCAGGGCTCGCGAAGCGGATCGTCTCCGACACACCCGTGCGCGGCATCGCCACCCCGGACGAGGCCGCCGCGCTGCAGATGGAAGAGGTCGGCTGATGGAAGGGCTGCTCGACAGTGGTGAGGGCCTCCTGGTCCCGGAGCGGATGATCGTCGCCCCGGCCGTCGGCACGTTCCGCTCCGTCAGCCTGAGCGACGGCGCCCAGCTCAGCACGGGCCAGACTGTCGGTATGGTCGACGGTCCCGGTACCTCCACACCGGTCGCGAGCCCCTTCACCGGGCAGCTCGTCGGGATGCTCGTGCACCCCGGGGAACGTCTGCGTGAGGGGCAGCCCGTCGCGTGGCTGCGGGTCCACTGAACCTCCTCGTGCCCCGGTCCTCCCTCGTCGCGGCGAGCGCCTGAGATGCGCGCGTCGATCGCAGGCTGGGGTACGGCCGTCCCCGAGCAGCGGCTGACGAACGCCGACCTCGAGCGGCTGGTCGAGACCAGCGACGACTGGATCGTCGAGCGCACCGGCATCCGCGAACGTCGCATCGCGTCGAGCGGCGAGACCACCGCGAGCCTGGCGATCGAAGCCGGTACCGCCGCGATCAAGCAAGCCGGTATCACGCCGCAGGACATCCAGCTGCTGATCGTCGCGACGGCGACGCCCGAGCAGCCGATACCGCACACCGGTGCGTTCGTGGGCGACGCGGCTCGGGCTGCGTTGCGGCTCGTTCGACCTCGCGGCGGGATGCGCGGGGTTCGTCTACGAGCTCGTCGCCGGGGCCGCGATGCTCACCGCCGGCGGGCTGGACCACGTGCTCGTCATCGGCGCCGAGACGCTGTCGCGCATCGTCGACCCGACCGACCGCGGCACCTGCATCATCTTCGGCGACGCCGCCGCCGCGCTCGTGCTCGAGGCCACCCCCGACGACGGACCGGGCATCCTCGGCTGGGATCTCGGGTGCGACGGCTCCGCGGCCGGGCTGCTCGAGGTCCAGGCCGGTGGGAGCCGGCTTGCCCGTCGACCCCGGAGACGATCGCGGCCGGCCAGCAGTTCATCAAGATGCAGGGGCAGGAGGTCTTCCGCCGCGCCGGTGCGCGCCGTCGTGGACTCGGCCGGTCTGGCGCTCGAGCACGCCGGTGTCGCCGCGACCGAGATCGACTGGTTCGTCCCCCACCAGGCCAACGTCCGCATCATCGAGGCGGCCGCGAACCGCCTGAAGATCCCGATGGACCGGACCGTCGTGAACATCGATCGCTTCGGCAACACCTCGGCGGCGTCGATCCCGCTCGCGCTCGCCGGAGCAGCCGACGACGGTCGGATCACCGACGGCGACCTCGTGCTCCTCAGCGGGTTCGGTGCCGGGATGACATGGGGCAGCGTCGTCGTGCGCTGGGGTCGCGGGTGACCCACCCCGCCCTCGTCACCGGCGCGTCCCGCGGGATCGGGCGCGCGATCGCCGTCGCGCTCGGTGCGACGGGCCACCGCGTCGCGTGCGGGTACTCCAGCGACCAGGCGAGCGCCGAGGAGACCTGCGCCGCGGTGCGCGAGGCCGGCGGCGAGGCGCTCGCCGTCCACATCGACGTCACCGACGCCGAGTCCGTCGACACGGCGTTCGGCGAGGTCGAGGCCGCCTTCGACCCGATCACCGTGCTGGTGAACAACGCGGGGGTGACCGCCGACGGGCTCGTGGCCCGCATGACCGACGAGGCCTGGTCCAAGGTCGTCGAGACGAACCTCACCGGGGCCTTCCACACCATCCGGCGGGCCTCGCCGAAGCTGATGCGGGCCCGCTGGGGACGGATCGTCAACGTGTCGTCGGTGAGCGGCCACATCGGTGCCCCCGGCCAGGCCAACTACTCTGCTGCCAAGGCGGGCCTCGTCGGGCTCACCCGGGCCGTGGCCCGGGAACTGGCTCCTCGCAACGTCACCTGCAACATCGTGGCGCCGGGGCCTATCGTGACCGCCATGACCCAGGGCATGCCGGCCGAATGGCACGGTGCCATGGAGGCCACGGTGCCCCTCGGACGTCTCGGGACCCCCGAGGAGGTGGCGGCCGTCGTCGGCTTCCTCTGCTCGGAGGCCGCGGCCTACGTCACCGGAGCGATCGTGCCGGTCGACGGGGGCCTCGGTATGGGCCACTGAGCCGACGACCACCAGACTGACAATCCCCCAAGACCTGAACCCAGAAGGAGCACATCGATGGACCGTGACGAGGGACTCGCCGCTCTGCGCGAAGTGGCCGTGGAGGTCCTGAGCGTCGAGCCCGACACCGTCACCTACGAGGCCCGCTTCAAGGAAGACCTCGACGCCGACAGCCTCGACCTCGTGGAGCTCGTCATGGGCCTCGAGGAGCGCTTCGACATCTCGGTGCCCGAGGAGGACCTCGAGGGTGTCGCCACCGTCGGCCAGGCCGTCGACCTCGTGCTCGCCAAGGTCACAGCCGCAGCAATGAGCGACGCCGCACGCGACCATCTCGGGCGCCCTCGGGTCGCCGTGACCGGCATCGGGGTGAAGGCCCCCGCCGGGAACGACCTGGAGTCGTTCTGGGCCACCGTGCGCGCGGGCAAGTCCATGGCCCGGACGATCGAGCAGTTCGACCCGACCGATCCCGAGCTTCCCGTGCGGTTCGCGTGCGAGCTGCGCGACTTCGATCCGGTCGAGTACTTCGGACCCAAGGAGGTCCGTCGTCAGGACCGGGTCACGCACTTCGGCTTCGCTGCGGCCTCCGACGCGATCAACGACGCGGGCGAGCTCGGGGCCGACCCCAGCCGCTGCGCGGTGATCGCGGCCACGGGCGTCGGTGGGCTCACGACGCTCCAGGAGAACGTCACGACCTTCCTCGACAAGGGACCGTCGCGCGTCAGCCCGTTCTTCGTCCCGATGATGATGCCGAACGCGACCGCCGGTGCGATCTCGATCCACTTCGGTTTCACCGGCCCGGCGCTCTGCATCTCGACCGCGTGCGCGGCGGGTGCCAACGGCATCGGCGAGGCAGCGAGGATGATCCGCGACTCCAGCGCCGACGTCGTCGTCGCCGGAGGCACCGAAGCGTTCACGTCGGTCACCGTCGCCGCGTTCGCGCGGATGGGTGCGCTCAGCAGCCGCAACGACCAGCCCGAGCTGGCGTCGCGCCCGTTCGACGCCGAGCGCGACGGGTTCGTGATCGGCGAAGGTGCCGCGTTCGTGGTGTTGGAGACCCCTCGAGCGCGCGCAGGCACGCGGTGCCCGGATCTACGGCGAGGTGTCCGGGTACGGACGCAACGCCGATGCGTTCCACATCACCGCACCCTCGCCCGGCGGCGTCGGCGCCGCGACCTGCATGCAGCAGGCGCTGGAGGACGCCGGGCTCGACCCGTCGGACATCGGCCAGATCAACGCCCACGGCACCTCGACCCCGATGAACGACACCACCGAGGCCGAGGCGATCCACAAGGTGTTCGGTGACGAGGGCCCTCCGGTCACCGGCAGCAAGGGCGTCACCGGACACATGATCGGCGCCGCCGGCGCGGTCGAAGCCGTGATCTCCCTCTGCTCGATCGCCGAACGCGTCGTCCCGCCCACGGCCAACACCGAGCAGATCGGCGAGGAGATCGCGCTCGACGTGGTGATCGGCACCGAGCGCGAGGTCGAGAAGCTGCCCGTCATCTCGAACTCGTTCGGCTTCGGTGGCCACAACGCCTCGTTGGTGCTCACGCCGACCGCGTGACGCCCACGCCCACGCCCGCGCCCCTCGCGGCCCGCCGTAGCGAAGCCGCGAGCGGACAGCTCGCCGAGATCGACGGCCGGGCCGTCGCCGAGTTCGAGCTCCGGGGTGGCAGGCATGTCGGGGCGATCGGCCCACCGGAGGGTCGGACCATCACCGGGATCATCGACCTCGCGGTCGAGCTCGGGGTTCCGCTCGTCGGCACCCTCGCGTCGTCCGGCGCCGACGTCGCCGAGGGGATGCCCTCGTTGCATGCATGGGGCGAGATGGCCCGGGCCCTGGCGAACGCATCGGGCGTCGTCCCGACCGTGCTCGTCGTCGTGGGCCCGTGCGTCTCCGGCCCGGCACTGCTCCTCGGGCTCGCCGACGTCGTCGTCATGACGGAGGAGGCGTTCGCCTACGTCACCGGTCCCGACACGGTGCGCTCGTTCACCGGCATCGACGTCGATCACCGTGCGCTCGGCGCAGCCGGCGTGCACGGTCGCCGGAGCGGGGTCGCCGCGCTGGTCGTCGCCGACGAACACGCGGCGCGCGACGTCGTGGGCGCGATCCTCGATCTGCTGCCGTCGAACCACCTCCAGGACCCGCCGCGGTGCGCAACCGCCGACCCGGTCGATCGCGACTGCGCACGCGCCGCCGGCGCCGTGCCCGCCCGGCCCAACGCCTCGTACGACATCCGGGTCGTGATCGAGGACGTGCTCGATGCCGACACGTTCATCGAGCTGCGACCCGTGCACGCGTCGAACCTGGTCACGGGTCTGGGCCGGCTCGACGGGCGGGCAGTCGGCGTCGTCGCGAACCAACCACAGCAACGCGCCGGGACGATCGACATCGAGGCGTCGGAGAAGGCCGCTCGCTTCGTGCAGTGGTGCGACTGCTTCAACCTGCCCCTCCTCACGTTCGTCGACACCCCCGGGTTCGAACCGGGCCGGGACCTCGAGTGGCGCGGGATGATCCGACACGGCGCCGAGCTGGTCGCCGCCTACGCCGGCGCGACGGTGCCGCGCCTCTGTGTCGTCGTGCGCAAGGCGTACGGCGGTGCCTACATCGTCATGGACTCCAAGGGACTCGGGAACGACTGGTGTGGCGCCTGGCCCTCGGCCGAGATCGCGGTCATGGGCGCACCCGGTGCGGTGCAGATCCTCCACGGCCGTCGTCTGCAGGCCCACGACGACGACACCGAGCGGTTGCGCGAGCAGGCCGAGCTCGAACTGGCGTACGAGGAACGCTTCGCCAACCCGTACGTCGCGGCCGAGCGCGGCTTCGTCGACGATGTGCTGGCCGCGTCCGACACCCGGCGGATCCTCGCCGGCGCGCTCGACCGGCTCGCCACCAAGCGCGAGCAGCTCCCACCCCGCCGGCACGGCAACACACCTCTGTAGATCGGAACGACTCATGCTGCTCGAAGGCAAGCGGATCCTCGTCACGGGAGTCCTGAACGACGCGTCGATCGCCTTCTCGGTCGCTCGACGCGCCCAGGAAGAGGGCGCCGAGGTCGTGCTCACCAGCTTCGGTCGCGTGACGCGTCTCACCGAGCGCACGTCGAAGCGGCTCCCGGTCGAGGCCGAGGTGATCGAGCTCGACGTCGGCAACGAGGACGACCTCGCGGCGCTCGCCGGGCGCGTCGGGGGCAAGCTCGACGGCGTCATGCACGCGATCGGCTTCGCGCCGGAGTCGTGCCTGGGCGGCGGATTCCTCGACGCGCCGTGGGACGACGTCGCGGTCGCGCTGCAGGTCTCGGCGTACTCGTTGAAGGCGCTCGCGGTCGCCGCGCTCCCCCTCATGGAGCGCGGTGGATCGATCGTCGGCCTCGACTTCGACAACACCCAGGCCTGGCCGGTGTACGACTGGATGGGTGTCGCGAAGTCGGCGTTCGAGTCGGTCGCGCGCTACCTCGCCAAGGAGCTCGGGCCACAGGGCATCCGGGTGAACCTCGTCGCGGCCGGGACCGATCCGCACCATGGCGGCCAAGAGCATCCCGGGCTTCGAGCAGTTCGAGGAGGTGTGGGCCGAGCGCGCGCCGCTGGGCTGGGACATCCGCGACCCCGAGCCCGTCGCGAACGCGTGCATCGCGTTGTTCACCGATCTGTTCTCGGCAACGACTGGCGAGATGCTCCACGTCGACGGCGGCTTCCACGCCGTCGGTGCCTGACGCTGCCGCGTGTTCAGGCGCCCTTGAGCGCGGCGCTCACCTTGGGCACGGTGTCCTTCGGGCTCACCTTGTAGAAGGTTGCCGCGACCTTGCCCCGCTCGTCGATCACGAACGCCGAGCGGACGATGCCCATGTACTTCTTGCCGTACATGGACTTCTCACCCCAGACCCCGAACTTGTCGGCGATCTTGTGGTCTTCGTCTGCGAGCAGCTCGAAGCCCAGTGAGTGCTTCTCGTCGAAGCGCTTCTGCTTCTCCGGCGCGTCTGGGCTGATGCCGAGCACGACGGCCTTGAGCTTCTTGAGATCGGGCATCGCGTCGCGCAGCGAGCACGACTGCGTCGTGCAGCCCGGTGTGTCGGCCTTCGGATAGAAGTAGATGACGACGCGCTTGCCCTTGAAGTCGGACAGCCGGACCTTCTTGCCTCGCTGATCGGTCAACGTGAACGCAGGCGCCCTCGCCCCGACCTCGAGCTCCGTCACTGTCTGCCCCACCCTCTGATCGGCCGCCTGCACCTACGAACGCCGTAGCATGCCGCACGTGCGGCGTCGGGTGCTGGTCGGGCTCGACGCACCCCCCGATCGAGTGCGCGCGGTGGCGACACGCGCACTCACGCTCCGTGGCTCGCCGGGTCAGATGCTGGTGGGTGACCTTGCCCACAGCACCGGCGACGCCACCGCCCGACTCACGATCGAGGTCCACGCGGTGGGCCCGAGCACGGTCCCGACGACCGAGGTCGAGCTCGTCGGGACCTCGGAGCTCCGCGTCCCGTTCTTCGGGTGGGCCATCGGGCCACTCACGAGACTGGGCCTGCGCCGGGCGCTCCGGCACTCGGTCGAGACCCTCGAGGCCGCGCTTGCCGACGAACCCGTACCCGAGCACCGACGTCACGCGTTGCTCCCTCCCGCCCCGTTCACCTCCGAGCAGGCCCGTCGGCTCGCCGCGCTCGCGGCCGTCGGCGCGCTCGCCAGCTTCGCCGGTGCGCTGCTCACCCAGAACGGAGACGCGGTGGCCCGCTCGTTCCACGAGTCGGACGCTTCGCTCGGGTTCGCGCTCGCGCTCGCCCGCGTCGGTGTGCTCTTCGCGCTCGTCGCGAGCGCCGTGGCGGACCGGGTCGGCCGACGGCGCCTGATCCTGCTGGGCCTCGTGGTCGCCGCGCTCGCCAACGGCCTCGCGGCGTTGGCGCCGAGCTTCGAAGTCTTCACGGCGTCCCAGGTCGTGACGCGCGCTGCGCTGAACGCCACCGCGGTCGTCGCCTCGGTCGCGGCGATCGAGGACGCGCCCGAGGGCGCGCGTGCCTACGCCCTCTCACTCTTCGCGCTGGCGCTGGGGCTCGGCTTCGCCTTCTCGGTCGTGCTCCTCCCCCTTGCCGATCTGGGCGTGGAGTCGTGGCGCATCGCGTTCGTGTTGAGCGCGCTGACCGTGTTCCTCGTGCCGGCCCTCGCCCGCCATCTCCGCGAGACCACTCGTTTCGTGCGCGTCGCGAAACAGGTGAAGGAACGATGGCGCGTCCGCGAGACTTTCAACGACCGCTACGGACGGCGGTTCGTGGTGCTCGGCCTGGTGGCGTTCCTCGCGAACCTCTTCGCCGCACCGTCATCGCAGCTCACCAACCGGTACCTCACCGGCGCGCACGACTTCTCGAACTCGCAGGTCGCGATCTTTCGATCGATCACTGCCGGTGCACCCGGCATCTTCGGGGTGCTGCTCGCGGGCCGGCTCGCCGAGAGCCGCGGTCGGAGACCCGTCGCGATCTTCGGGCTGCTCGTCGCCACCGGCGCGCAGGCGGCGTTCTTCCTCGGTGACGGCGCCCTGCTCTGGCTCGCACCGACACTCGCGATCGTGGCCGCGGCCTCCGCCGGGCTCGCGATCGGCGCGGTCAACACCGAGCTGTTCCCCACCGAAGTCCGCGGGACGTCGAACGGCTTCATCCTCGTCTGCGGAGTCACCGGCGCGGCGTTCGGCCTGGTGCTCGCCACCCAGCTACGCGACGCCGTGGGCGGTCTCGGACCCGCCATCGCCCTCTGCGGGATCGCGCCGATCGTTGCGGCAGTGCTGCTGCTCCGATTCCTCCCCGAGACCCGAGCCCGTACGCTGGACGACGTCAGCCCGTCCGAGGTCTGACGCGAGGAGAGAATGGGGGGCGTTCCCGTGTCCGACCACCGCGCCGCGCTCGACGGTTTCGCCGAGTCGACCTTCACCCACGACGGCAGGTCCCGAGCCGTGTTCAGCGCCGGCACCGGCCCGGCCGTCATCGTCATCAGTGAGATGCCCGGGCTCCATCCCGGCGTCATCGGCTTCGGGCAACGGGTCGTCGACCGCGGCTTCCACGTGCGGATGCCGTCGCTGTTCGGCACCCCCGGGCGACCGGTGAGCGTTCCCTACGTGCTGGGCTCGCTCACGTCGGGATGCGTGTCGCGTGACTTCACCACATGGGCGCTCGATCGTACGAGCCCGATCACCACCTGGCTGCGCGCCCTCGCCGCGGACGCCCACGAGGACTGTGGCGGTCCGGGAGTGGGCGCAGTCGGGATGTGCTTCACCGGTGGGTTCGCGCTCGGGATGATGCTCGACGAACGCCTCCAGGCTCCCGTGCTCAGCCAACCGTCGCTCCCCTTCGCGGTCGGCAAGCGTCGGCGCGCCGCGCTCGGGATCAGCGACGCAGATCTCGCGGCCGTGAAGGCGCGGGCGGACCAGGGCGCGTGCGTGATGGGGCTGCGGTTCTCGGCCGACCCGATGGTGCCGGGCGACCGCTTCGACACGCTCCGGACCTGCACTCGGCGACTCCTTCATCGCCATCGAGATCGACTCGTCGAAGGGCAACGAGCACGGCTTGAAGCGGAGCGCGCACTCGGTGCTCTCGGAAGATTTCGTCGACGACCCGGCGCATCCGACCTATGTGGCGATGGAGCGCGTCCTGACGTTCTTCGACGAGCGCCTGCGCTAGCTCGGCTCGAGCTGCGCGTGGCAGACGGCGCCGCCGGTGTCGTCCACCATCCGCAGCACGCTCCCCGAAGCCGGGATGGCGACGGCGCCCGTCCACGTCCCGCGCCCGCTCGTCACCGCGAGCTGTCCGATCTCGTGGGCGCTCCGTCCTTCGGCGGTCTCCAGCTCGAGGCCGTAGCTCCCGTCGGGCAGTGCATAGTCGACGGTGACGACCACCGATGCGGGCGACCCGTCGGACACGACGACGCGACCCACGGGCAGTCCGCCGCTCCCGACCATCGGGACGGTCTGCAGCGCCGGGCTCGCGGTCGTGGGCATGCCCGCCTGTCGGGTCGTGCGCTCGGCGTCGATGACGCGCACGACGACGATGCTCAGGATGGCGGCTGCGGCGGCGACACCGCCGACGAGCCTGACGCGACGCCGGATGCTGTGCCAGTCCCGAGGGCGGCCGCCGTGCATCTCGCGCAGGACACGCTGTGCGAACCCAGCAGGGGGCTCGGCTTCGGGTGCGAGCTGGGGAAGGAGATCCGCCACACCGCTCGAGTCGCCGAGGACCGCCTGACAGCGAGCGCATCCGTGCACGTGGAGCAGGACCTCGGCGCGGTCTGCGCCGTCGAGGTGTCCGAGCGCGAGCTCCGGGATCCGCTCGCGTACGACGTCGCATGCCGCGGTGCTCACGGCCGTGCTTCCTCGGCCACTCGGGAGCACGTCATTCGGCACGCTCCTCGGTCACGAGCAGCACGCGGAGGCGTTGCATCGCCGCGCGGATGCGGGTCTTCGCGGTACCGAGCGGCACACCCTCTCGTTCGGCGATCTCCCGCGCGCTGAGCCCGAGCACACCCGCGAGCACGATCGCGCGGCGCTGCTCCGGTGGGAGCACCCTGAGCGCGACGCGCAGCCGCACCAGCTCCTGGTTCACCTCGGCCGTCTCGGCCGGGCCGCGCTCCGCGCTCGCCAGCGCCAGGTCTGCGACGTGATCGGGATCGATCGCCGTCGGGCGCCGGACCCGGATCGCGTCGATCGCGAGGTTTCGGGTGATCGTGAGCAGCCAGGTGACGACGCTGCCCCGGCGCGGGTCGTAGGTCGCGGCGTGGCGCCATGCCCGGACCAACGCCTCTTGGGCCACGTCCTCGGCCGCCCGGTCGTCCGGCACGATCGTGCGCGCGAGTCCGTAGACCCTGCGCTGGAACCGGGCGACGAAGGCCGCGGCGGCATCGCGATCGCCCGTTGCGAGTCCTGCGAGGAGCGCCTCGTCCGAAACCGACCACATGACGTGATACGGACCACACCCGCCGAGGGATTGGTCCGGTCGCAACCTAACCCCGTCCTCGGGGCAATCCGTTCGGGTGGTCCGTCCGTAGTACCGGGCAACGACCTCCGTCGACCGTCGCACGACCCGGAAGCCCGAACCCGAGAGGGAGCAACCGATGCACAAGCTGCTCGCCACGCTGGGCGCCACCCTCCTCGCCACGGTCGCCGTCGCGGGGCTCGTCGGCCCGGCCGGCGCCACCACCGCAGCGAAGACCAAGCCGCCGGTGAAGCTCAGCGGCGAGGTCGACAATCACGGCAAGACCAAGGTCTCGGGCGGCGCCGTCACCATCGAGCAGGGCGACTACTTCTTCACACCGACGTTCCTGAAGGGCAAGGCCGGGAGCACCGTGCACGTCACCGTGAAGAACGAAGGAGACGCGGAGCACACCTTCACCATCGACAAGCAGCACATCGACGAGCAGCTCGCACCCGGCGACAGCGTCCAGGTCGATGTCGTCATCCCGGCCAGGGGAAAGTCCGCCGCGTTCTACTGCCGCTTCCACGTCGGTTCCGGCATGCAGGGCGCCTTCTACAGCAAGCGCGGCGCCGCGGCGAAGAGCACCGGCGGCTCGAGCGGCAGAACGTACGGGTACTAGGCGCCCGAACCCGGGCTCCGGCGTTGGAGCCCGTGCCCGAAGAAGCCGCCCTTGGGTCTGCCGTGGGCGTGGTAGTGGTCAGGGATCTGGCGCATGTTGTCGTCGACGTAGTGCTCGAACGTGAAGTGCACCTCGATCACCTCGGCGAGGCGCGCGTGCATGTGCTCGAGCTCGTCGGCCGGCGGCTCGGTGCCGTGGCCTCGCCACACCACCATCGGGACCGCGCAGATCTCGCACTCCGCGATCCAGCACACATCGTCCTCGTGGAACCACTCGGTGATCCTCGCGGCCTCACAGAGGTCGCAGTCGTCCGAGAAGGCCCGATCGGGTCGGGCATCCTGGTCGCTCATGCGTCGAGCGCTCCTCGCAGCTCACGGACGAACGCGTGGGCTTCCTCGGGGCCGCCGCCACGGAGCAACCGGCTCACGAGCGCGCTCCCGACGATGACACCGTCGGCCGACGCCGCGGCCTCGACCGCCTGGACGGGTGTCGAGATGCCCACGCCGAGGAGCACGGGAACATCCGTCGCGGCCTTGCAGCGGCACCCCATCTCCCGGGCCTGCGACGCCAGGCGCTCGCGCTCACCGGTCACGCCCATCAGCGACACGCCGTAGACGAAGCCGCGCGTCCGCGCACAGATGTCCCGCAGACGCGCCTCGCGTGGTCGTCGGGGCCGCGAGCAGCACGGTCTCGACCCCTGCGTCGTCGGCCGCGTCGGACCACCCGTCGAGCTCATCGAGCGGGAGGTCGGGCACGATCGCCCCGTCGATCCCGGCCTCCGCGAGCGATGACGCGAAACGCCGGTGGCCGGCGTGGTGCACGGGGTTGTAATAGGTCATCACGACGAGCGGGACGCTCACGTCGATGCGGGCGGCATCCGCGACGATCGACGCCGGGGTCGCGCCGATGTCGAGCGCGCGCTGCGACGCCTCCTGGATCGTGCGTCCGTCCATGACCGGGTCGGAGAACGGGATGCCGATCTCGACGGCGTCCGCGCCGGCATCGACGACCGCGCGCACGACGTCGACCCAGTCGTGACCGAGGCCACCGGTGACATACGGGACGAGCAGCTTGGCCCCCGTCTCGCGCCGGGCGCGCAGGTGCGGCTCGAGGTTCACGCGAGAGGCTCGCCGGTGAGACGCTCGGCGACGTATGCCGCGTCCTTGTCGCCGCGGCCCGAGAGGGTGACGAGCACCGTCGAGCCCGACGGGATCGACCGTCCGGCTTCTCGGGCGAGCCAGCCGATCGCGTGCGACGGCTCGAGCGCGGGGACGATCCCCTCGGTGACCGACAGCAGCTGGAAGCCGGCGATCGCCTCGTCGTCGGTCGCCGACGGGTACTCGGCCCGGCCGGCTGCCGCGAGCGCGGCGTGCTCCGGGCCGACGCCCGGGTAGTCGAGGCCGGCACTGATCGAGTGCGCCTCGAGGATCTGGCCGTCCTCGTCCTGGAGGAAGAGCGACCGCGCGCCGTGCAGCACGCCGGGCGTCCCTCGGCTCATGGACGCACCGTGCTTCCCCGTCTCGAGCCCGAGGCCACCGGCCTCCACGCCGATCGAGCTCGCGAGGCCGTGTCGAGGAACCCGGCGAACGTACCCATCGCGTTCGAGCCGCCCCCGACGCACGCGACGACGTAGTCGGGATCGGCGCCGCCGAGGATCTGCCCGCGACTGCTCGCGTGCCTCGTCGCCGACGACGCGCTGCAGCTCGCGGACGATCCACGGGTACGGGTGCGGCCCGACGACCGAACCGATGCAGTAGTGGGTGGTCTCGACGCTCGAGACCCAGTCACGCAGCGCCTCGTTGATCGCGTCCTTCAGGGTCGCGCTGCCCGACTCCGCGGGGATGACGGTCGCGCCGAGCAGCTGCATCCGCCACACGTTGAGAGCCTGGCGCTCGACGTCGACCGCGCCCATGAAGACGGTGCAGTCGAGCCCGAAGAGTGCCGCGGCGGTCGCGGTCGCCACGCCGTGCTGTCCGGCGCCCGTCTCCGCGATGACGCGCTGCTTGCCCATGCGCCGGGTGAGCAGTGCCTGGCCGAGCACATTGTTGATCTTGTGCGAGCCGGTGTGGGTGAGGTCCTCTCGCTTGAGCAGCACCCGCAGCCCGAGCCGTTCCGAGAGCCGGTGGCACTCGGTGACGGGTGTGGGCCGGCCGGCGTAGCTCGTCAGCAGCGACGCGAGCTCGTCCCGGAACTCCGAGGACTCCCAGGCGGCGCGGAACTCGGCCTCGAGCTCCTGCAACGCGGGAACGAGCGTCTCGGGGACGAACCGGCCCCCGAACTCACCGAACCGGCCGAGACCCTCGGGCGACGCGCCGGGGGGCCCGAGGAGGACGGGGTCGCCACGTCCGGGTGCGTTCATGGGCTGGTCCTGCCTCCAGTGCACGGCCGGCGTGGTGCTCGCCGTGCATGATACGAGCGCCCGGTCCCGGCGACTCCGGTTGGATTCCCGTCAGGAACGGGCTTCGTCGGCCTGCCAGTCGTACGGGCGTACCTCGGCCGGCGCCCACCCGTCGTCCTCGACCTCGGTGCCGGCGGCACGCGCCTCCTCGAGGAAGCGCTGGAGGCGGCGGGCGTCCTTCTGCCCCGAGCCCGGGGACGTCTCGACCCCGGTCGACACGTCGACGCCCCAGGGCCGGACCCGCCGGATCGCCTCACCCACGTTCTCCGCGGTCAGCCCGCCCGCGAGCAGCAGGCGCACACCCGAGGGCGCGCCCTCCGCGAGCGCCCAGTCGAAGACCTTGCCCGAGCCGGGCTCGGGCGCGTCGATGAGCACGACGTCGGCCGGCCCGCCCGCGGCGGTGGAGAGCGCCGGATCACCGACGTGGAAGCCCTGGATCACGAACGGGACCCGCTCACGGATCCACCGGACCTCGCTCTCGGGCTCGCGGCCGTGCAGCTGGGCCCCACCGAGGCGGAGGCTGTTCACGATCTCGACCACGCGCGCCGGCTTCTCGTCGCGGAAGATCCCGATCGTGCGGGCCTCGGGCGGGAGCCGACGCAGGATGTCGCGCACGGCGTTCGGGGTCACCTGGCGCTGACTCCCCGGGGCGAAGACGAACCCGAGGGCGTCGGCGCCGAGTGCGACCGCCAGGAGCGCATCCTCCTCGTTCGTGATGCCGCAGATCTTCACGAACATGCGTACGACGGTACCGGAGTCCGGAGGGCAACGCGAACCGCGTTCGGGCCGGTACGCTCAGCGCCGCTCATGAGCCGGGTCACACGAACCGCCCCCGACGCACCACCGACTCCCATCGCCCGATGGGTCACTCCGCGCGCGGATGCCCGTCCTGATCGCCTTCATCGCCGTCTCCGCGATCCTGCTCGCCACCCGCGAGTCCATCCCCGATCGCCCGTACCTGCTCTTCTGGCTCCTCGCGCTCGTCGTCATCGTCTCATGGTGCAACCCGCACCGGTGGGCACGCTTCGCGATGGAGTGGCTCCCCGTGCTGGTGATCGCCGCGGGATACGACCTCGTCCGCAGCCAGGCACCGAGCCTGAAGCCGCGTGCGATCACCGCCCCGCAGCGTGACTTCGACGAGGCGCTGTTCGGAGGGACGACGCCGACGGAGCGGCTGCAGGAGTGGCTCGTCGACCGCGGCACACCGCACTGGTGGGACTACCCCGCGTGGCTGATGTACCTCTCACACTTCGTGGTCACGCCGGCCATCGCGATCTGGCTCTACCTCCGTCATCGTGTGTGGTTCCACCGCTACGCGATCCTGATCCTCACGGTGAGCGTGTGCGGGTTCATCACGTACCTGATCGCGCCCGCGGTGCCGCCGTGGCTCGCGACCCGCCAGGGCAACCTCGGGCCGACGATCCGCGTCGTGCACTCGGTCTGGGAGAGCATCGGGTTCGAGCGTGCCGCCGAGGTGTTCAACGGCGACGCACGGCTCGCGAACCCGGTCGCGGCGCTGCCTTCGCTCCACGCCGCGTGGCCGTTCGTCACCTTGCTGTTCCTCTGGCGCAAGGTCGGACCGTGGCGCTGGCTGCTGGTCGCGTACAACGCGGCGATGATCCTCGTGCTCGTGTACGGCGCGGAGCACTACGTGAGCGACATCCTCCTGGGCTGGTTGTACGCGACCGTCGTGTTCGTCGTCGTGAGCCTGCTGCTCGACCGGCAGGAGGACCGGCGCGCCGCCGCCTCGGAGATGCCGTTGACGGGAGTGGAGGTGACGAGGACATGAGCGGCTCATCGGCGGCGGAGCTGGCCCGCTTCGCCGCGGACCGCTGGGCGATCCACGATGTCATCACCCGGTACTGGATGCACGTCGACCGTCGGGACTGGCCCGCCGTGAAGTCGTGCTTCGTCCCGGAACACTCGTCGACTACTCCGACCTGATGCCCATCGAGAGCTCGCTCGCCGCGGAGGACGTCGTCGACCGCATCGCGGCGGCGATCGAGATCTACGCGGTCACGGTCCACAACGTCGGGAACCACGAGGTCACCATCGACGGTGACCTCGCGCACAGCGAGGCGACGATCGTCGCCCACCACGTGTACCTCGACCCCGAGAAGAACGACGGACGGCTTCCGGTCGCAGGCCTCCGCTACACGGACCTCCTGGTGCGCACCGACGGGGGGTGGCGCATCCGCGACCGCAAGGCAACCTCCGACTGGCGCGCCTGGTGGGACCCGCGAACGCCCACCTACGTCGACGGCAAGCACCAGTGATCGGACTCCCGTGACCGAGCCCTTGGTCCGCTACGAGCGCGACGGGCACATCGCGACCCTGACGTACAACCGACCCGACCGACTCAACGCGATCACCGGAGCGCTCCGCACCGAGCTCAACGCGGCATGGGAGCGCTTCCGCGACGACGAGGACGCCTGGGTGGGAATCATCACCGGCGCCGGGCGTGCGTTCTGCGTCGGTGCCGACCTGCGGGACGGCACGGGTTCGGCGGGCACCTGGGCCGGCTCGTTCTGGGAGATCCCGACCGTGAACTCGTTCGAGTCCGGGCTGGAGGTGTGGAAGCCGACCATCGCCGCCGTGAACGGCTACTGCCTCGGCTACGGGCTGACCCTCGCAAGCGCGTGCGACTTCATCGTCGCGGCCGACGATGCGCAGTTCGGGATGCCCGAGGTGCGGCTCGGCGTGCCGACGATCGTCGGTGCGATCCGGCTCCCGACCCGCATCCGGATGCAGGACGCGCTCGAGCTGCTGCTCACCGGTGACCGGATCGACGCGGCGCGCGCCCACGAGATCGGTCTCGCGTGGAAGGTGGTACCGCGCGACGCACTGCTCGGCGAGGCCCGCGCGCTGGCACAGCGGCTGTGCCAGGGCGCACCGCTGGCCGTGCGCGCCGTCAACGAGATGGCCCACCGTGGCCGGCACGTCCCGTGGGAGGACGCCGTTCGCATGGGTGAGGCGATGCGCCGCGTCGTCGCCGCGACCGACGATGCCGGTGAAGGCTTCGCGGCAGCAGCCGAGCGAGCGCGACCCCGCGCTGGACCGGCCACTAGGCCGCGTCGTCAGGCGTCGACGAGGCGACCGTGGAGGTAGTCGTCGTACGCGGACAGGTCGAGGAACCCGTGGCCGCTGTAGTTGAACAGGATCACGCGCTCCTCGCCCGACTCCTTCGCCGCGAGCGCCTCGTCGATCGCGGCCCGGATCGCGTGCCCGGTCTCGGGCGCCGCGATCTTCCCCTCGGCGTTCGCGAACTGGATCGCGGCCTCGAAGGTCTTGCCCTGCGGGTACGCGACGGCTTCCATCCGCCCTGCTCGCACGAGCGACGAGATGATCGGCGAGTCACCGTGGTAGCGGAGTCCCCCGGCGTGGATCGACGGCGGGATGAAGTCGTGGCCCAGCGTGTA
This sequence comes from uncultured Acidimicrobiia bacterium, assembly GCA_963809885.1. Lineage (GTDB taxonomy): Bacteria > Actinomycetota > Acidimicrobiia > IMCC26256 > PALSA-555 > JALHSW01. Next base: position 1,042,115 of record CAWELA010000004.1, read on the forward strand.
CATCGGCATCAGCGGGCGTCATGCCCGCGGTGTCGCCGAAGTCGTACTCGAAGGTGCCCTCGGTGAGTGTCGGGCACGACGACGGCTCGACGGCCACGAGCCTCACGGATGCATCCGGTACGAACGGCAGCGCGATCCCACCGAGGTTGCTCCCACCCCCGCACGAGCCGATCACCACGTCGGGGAGCGTCTCGCCCGCGAGTCCGAGCTGCTCCTTCGCCTCGAGCCCGATCACCGTCTGGTGCAACAGCACGTGGTTGAGCACGCTGCCCAGCGAGTAGTGCGTATCCTCCCGCGACACGGCGTCGCGCACCGCGTCGCTGATCGCGACGCCCGAGCGATCCCGGGTGGTCCGGGTCGTCGACCGGTGACGGCACCACCTCGCCGCCCCATGTCTCCATGAGGATCCGGCGGTACGGCTTCTGGTCGTACGACGCGCGGACCATGTACACCTTGCACTCGAGGTCGTACTGGCGGCACACGAACGCGAGCGCGCTCCCCCATTGACCCGCGCCGGTCTCGGTGGCGAGCCGCGTCGATCCCTCGGCCTTGTTGTAGAAGGCCTGCGGCACCGCGGTGTTCGGCTTGTGCGAGCCGGCGGGCGAGACGGACTCGTCCTTGTAGTAGATCCGAGCGGGTGTCCCGAGCGCGCGCTCCAGGCGCTCCGCCCGCACGAGCGGGCGTCGGCCTCCAGAGGCGCAGGATGTCGAGCACCTCGCCGGGGATGTCGATCCACGGTTCGGCCGCCATCTCCTGGGCGATGAGCGCCATCGGGAACAGCGGCGCGAGGTCGTCGGGCCCGACGGGCTCACGCGTGGCGGGATGCAGTGGCGGCTGCAGCGGCTCGGGCATCGCGGGCGCGACGTTGTACCAGGCAGTGGGGATCTGGTCCTCGGACAACAGATAACGCATCAGTGCTCCTCCCGTTTCGCGGTGCTGGTCTCGATCCCGGTGAACGCCCGGACGAGTGCGGTCGGGTCGTCGGCGCGCACGAGCGCCTCGCCCACGAGCACCGCGTCGAACCCGGCCTCGGCCATGCGCCGCGCGTCCTCGACCGAACGGATCGCGCTCTCGGCGACGCTCAACACCTCCACGCGGCAGCTTCGCGACCAGACGCTCCCCGACGGACAGATCCTCGGCGAACGTCCCGAGGTCGCGCGCGTTGACACCGACGATCGTGGCGTCCGCCGCGAGCGCGCGGTCGATCTCGCGCTCGTCGTGCGCCTCCACGAGCACCGACAGGCCGAGCTCGGTCGCGAGCGCGTGCAGGTCGCGCAGGTGCGCGTCGTCCGGGAGCGCGGCCACGATCAGCAGGATCGCGTCGGCCCCGATGCCGCGCGTCTCGTAGACCTGGTCGGCGTCGATGGTGAAGTCCTTGCGCAGCACCGGCGTGCGACCGGCCGCCACGCGCGCCCCCTGCAGGTCGGCGACCGAGCCACCGAAGTAGGGGCCGTCGGTGAGGACCGAGAGGCACGTCGCACCCCCCGCCTCGTAGGCGGTGGCGGTGGCCGACGCGTCGAGGTCCGGGGCCAGATCGCCCTTCGACGGCGAGCGCCGCTTGATCTCGGCGATGACGCCGAGGCGCCCGTCGATCCGGGAGACCTCCCGGAGGCGGTCCTCGAACCCCCGGGTCGGCCCGGCGTCGAGCGCCGCCGAGCGGATCGCCGTACGCGTCGGCGGTTGGTGCAACACCGTGACCTCGTCGCGCTTGGTCTCGAGGATCTCGTCCAGCACGCTCATGGCGGCCGTCAGTCTGACAGATGGGACGCCGCGCCCCCACGGAGATGCGAGCATGCGGCATGGACCGACGCCGCCTCTCGATCGGGCTCATGCTCGACATCGCGGTGATCGCTTTCGAGGCCCTCGCGGTCGCGACGATCGCGCCCCGGGTCGCACGCGACCTCGACGGGATCGAGCTCTACGGCTGGCTCTTCGCCGCGTTCATGCTGGCGAACCTCGTCAGCGTCGTCATCGCGGGACACGCGTCGGACCGCTACGGACCCGCACCGCCCTTCGCCGTCGGCCTGCTCCTGTTCACCGCCGGGCTGGTGCTCGGCGGGCTGGCGCCGTCGATGCCGGTCCTCGTGCTCGCGCGCGCCGTCCAGGGGCTCGGCGCCGGCGCGCTGCTCTCGACGGCGTACGTCGCGATCGGACGTGCGTTCGCCGAGTCCGAGCGTCCGCGGCAGTTCGCGCTCCTCTCGACCGCGTGGGTCATCCCGGGCCTCGTCGCGCCCGCACTCGCAGGCGTGATCGCCCAGCAGCTCGGGTGGCGGTTCGTGTTCCTCGGTCTCGCCGGCCTGCCGGTGATCGCGGGCTGGCTGTGCTTCCCTGCGATGCGCACGCTCGGCGAAGAGCGAGCACCGACGACGCCGGCGCCCTCCCCGTCGGCGCCGCGCTCCGCTTGGCCGCGGGCGCCGGTCTCGTGATCGTCGGGCTCGGCGCGGCGTCGATCGTCGTCGCCGGGCTCCTCGTCGTGGCCGGTCTCGCCGTGGGCATCCCCGCGTTCATGCGGCTCACTCCCGCCGGGTACGGTCCGCGCCCGCCGCCGGGCTCCCCGCCGCGATCGCCGAGTCGGGGCCTCCAGACGTTCGCCTTCTTCGGCGCCGACGCGTTCCTCGCCCTCGCGCTCGCGCGCGTGCGCGGCCTCTCCCCGATCGAGGTCGGCATCGTGCTTGACGCCCGCCACGCTCACCTGGACGTGCGGCTCGTGGCTCCAGGCACGCCGCGCCGGACTCACCAGCCGTCGAACGCTCGCGACGATCGGCGGCGAGCCTCGTCGCGCTCGGCACCGCGACTCGGCGCGACGGTGCTGATCCCGGGTGTCCCGATCTGGGTCGCGGGCGTCGCATGGGGCATCTCCGGCCTCGGGATGGGGATGTCGTACAGCACCACGTCGCTGGTGGTGCTGTCCGAGGCGCACGACGGCGGCCAGGGCGTCGCCACCTCCGCGCTCCAGGTCAGCGACGTGCTCGGCACCGCGCTCGGCACCGGCATCGGCGGCGCGATCGTCGCGGTCGCGATCTCCTCGGGCTGGGCCCGACGCGACGGGCTCGGTGTCGTGTTCACGCTGATGGTCGTCGTCGCCTGCTTCGCCTGGCTCACGGCGCGCCGCTTCCCCCGCGACCCGACGCGAGCCGCTCGAGGCGTCGGCTCCCGAGCCGGCCCTACGATCCGAACATGACGACGATCGTTCCCTGACGGGTTCCTGTGGGGCACCGCGACCGCCGCGCACCAGGTCGAAGGCGCGAACTGGAACAACGACTGGTGGGCGTGGGAGCACACGCCGACGGCACCGCGTGCGTCGAGGTGTCCGGTGACGCGTGCGACCACTACTGGCGCTATCCCTCGGACCTCGACCTCCTGCGCGACCTCGGCTTCGCGCTCGTACCGCTTCTCGCTCGAGTGGTCGCGCATCGAGCCCGAGGAAGGTGAATGGTCGCTCGCGCAGCTCGACCACTACTCCCGGATGCTCGATGCGTGCGTCGAGCGGGAGCTGCTGCCGGTGGTCACGTTCCACCACTTCACGACGCCGCGCTGGGCCGCGGCCGACGGCGGCTGGACGAACCCCGTGACCGCCGAACGGTTCGCCCGCTTCTGCGAGCACGCGGTCGACCGGCTCGGCGATCGCATCGGGATGGCGTGCACGATCAACGAGCCAAACGTCGTCTCCACGATCGGCTACCTGGTCGGCGCGTTCCCGCCGGGGAAGGTCCAGGACCTCGACGGCTACGTGCGCGCCACCGAGACGCTCGTCGCCGCGCACGGTCGCGCGTTCGAGGCGTTGAAGGCCGGCCCGGGCGACTTCCCGGTCGGGCTCACGCTGTCGATGAGTGACTGGGGTGCCGAGCCCGGCCACGAGGACCAGATCGCCGAGTACCGGGCCCACCACGAGGACGTGTACCTGGACGCCGCGCGCGGCGACGACTACTTCGGCGTGCAGGCGTACTCCCGGACCCGCGTCGGCGCCGAGGGCGTGCTCGGTCCGGAGCCCGGCGTCGAGGTGCTCCCGATGGGCTACGAGTACTGGCCCGACGGCGGCCGAGGCGGCGATCCGCCACGCCGCTGAGATCGTCGACATCCCGCTCTACGTCACCGAGAACGGGATCGGCACCGACGACGACGACGCAGCGGGTGCGCTACCTCCGCGACTCGCTCGAGGGGGTTGCGCGCACGATCGCCGACGGCATCGACGTCCGCGGCTTCTTCCACTGGTCGCTGCTCGACAACTTCGAGTGGGCGTTCGGCTACCAGATGCGCTTCGGCCTCGTCGGCTGTCGACCGGGTCACCCAGGAGCGGACCGTGAAGCCGAGCGCCCGCTGGCTGAGCGACGTCGTGCGAGCCAACCGCCTCGACCGCTAGCCCGACGTCGGGCCGGGCCTTCACACGCGCCTCATCGATCCCTCACACTCCCGAGGGACCCTGTCCCCGTTCGATTCCCCGACTCGAACGTGGGCGGACAGAATGAGGACCGTGGACGGCAAGGGAACCATCGTCGTGGTCGACGACGAGGCGAACATCGCCGACCTCGTGGGCATGTATCTCGAGCGCGACGGCTACCGCGTGCTGAAGGCCGCCACCGGCGACGCCGGGCTCGAGGCCTTCCAGACGCACCGGCCCCGGCTCGTGGTGCTCGACGTGGGTCTCCCCGACATCGACGGGCTGGAGGTCTGCAAGCGGATCCGCCGCACGTCCCAGGTGCCGGTGATCTTCCTGACCGCGCGCGACGGAGAGGTCGACCGTGTCCTGGGTCTCGAGCTCGGTGCCGACGACTATCTCACGAAGCCCTTCTCCCCCGCCGAGCTGGTCGCGCGGGTCAAGGCCGTGCTGCGTCGCACCGACGGCGCGCCGCCTCCCGAGCTCGTCCAGGCCGGCCGGGTCACCATCGACGGCGGTCGTCGCGAGGTCCGCGTCGACGAGCAGCCGGTCGAGCTGACCACCAAGGAGTTCGAGCTCCTCCGATTCCTCGCCGAGCGGCCAAGGCTCGCGCTGTCACGCCAGCAGATCCTCGACGGGGTCTGGGGTCACTGACTGGTTCGGCGACGCGCGCACCGTCGACGTGCACATCGCGCAGGTCCGCAAGAAGCTCGGCGACGCGGTGACGATCACGACCGTCCGCGGTGTCGGCTACCGGCTCGAATCGGGTGGCGCCGAACCGGGCTCGTGAACCGCCCGCGCCGGCGTCTGCGGACCCGGCTGCTCGTCGCGATGGTCGGCATCGCGTTCGGCGTGCTCGTCGTCGCCGCGCTCGGTGCCGCGGGTCTCGCCCGCGAGACGGCAAAGGACGCCGCCGTCAAGGACCTGCAAGGCCCAGGCGCCGTCCGTCGGTGCCGAGCTCGAGGACCTCGGCACGCGCTTCCGGCAGCGCCCGCCGCACGGTCGAGGACCTCGGGCCGACGCAGGCCGCGAACCGCCGCACCAACCTCCTGTTCGCATGCCGCCTGATCGGTTCGACGGTGAAGCTCTCCGGGGGAAGCGTCGTCGTCGTGGCCGAGGACGACACCGTCGAGGATGGCGTCGGCGGGCTGCTGGGCGAGGCCTGCGCTTCGCGGGCGTCGACCCCCGAGCTCCCGCGCGACCTCCGGCTCGACGACCTCGACACCACACGGCTTGCTCTCGGCGAGGTGCAGACAGGTGTCCACGGCAGCACCGCGTTCGTTGCGCAGCCCCTCTCGCCGGTCGCCGGGCAGACCCCGGTGCTCGTGCTCACCCAACAGGTCGAGACGAGGCCGCTCGGACGAGCGGGCAACTACCTGCTCGGCACCGGCGCGTTCGCGCTCTTCGTCGCCGGGGTCGTGGCCGCGATCCTGGCCCGCCGCCTGACGCGACCGATCGCCGCGATGCAGACCACCGCGGGACGCATCGCCGCCGGAGACCTCTCGGCGCGGGTGGACACCTCGTCGATGCCCGACGACGAGCTCGCGAGCCTGGCGCGCAGCATCGACACCATGGCGGAGGAGCTCGAGAGCCGCGCAGGGACACGAGCGCGCGTTCCTCTTGAGCATCTCGCATGATCTCCGGACACCACTGACATCGATCAAGGGCTACGCAGAGGCGATGTCGGACGGCACGATCGAGTCCGACCCCGAACGCCTGCGCGCCGCCCGGGTGATCATGAGCGAGTCGCAGCGACTCGAGCGGCTGGTCGCCGACCTCCTCGACCTCGCGCGGCTCGACGCTCGACAGTTCTCTCTTGCCCCCCGGCTGGTCGACGCGCGTGCCGTCGTCCAGGCCGCGGTCGAGGGCTTCCTCCCCTCCGCTCGCGACTGGGAGCTCCGGCTCGAGGTCGTAGCGGGCGAGCCCGTCGAAGCCACGCTCGACCCCGAGCGACTCGGACAGGTGGTAGCGAACCTCGTCGAGAACGCACTGAAGTACGCCCACTCGAGTGTGCTCGTCGCCATCACGTCGAGCAACGCGCAACTCGCGGTGTACGTCGACGACGACGGGCCTGGCATCCCCGACGACGAGCGGCAACGCGTGTTCGAGCGCCTCTACACGGCCCGCGGTGCGCCGAGCCGGTCGCTCGGCACCGGCATCGGGCTGGCGATCGTGCACGAGCTCGCGGCCGCGATGGGCGGGGATGCCGCGCTGCGAGCCCCTGCCGAGCGGGGGGACACGCTTCGTCGTCACCGTGCCGCGCGCCACGCGAGCACCGGACGCCCCGGCACCGTGAGGCGTGGCCGCGGTCAAGGGAGGTCGGTGAGCCGCGCGGTGAGGTCGCCGACCGGACCCGCGACGGTCGCGTCGGCCGGCGCTTCGACCTCACGTCGGACCATGGCGAGGGCGACCGCGCGCCCTTCGCCCGGGACCTCGGCGACGCTGGTGATCTCGCCCACCACCTTTCCGTCGACCGTCACGGACGCACCGACCACCGGCACGTGCGCACCGGGGATCTCGAGCCGCCGGAGGAACCGGTTGACGTGACCACGGGTGTCGATGCGGCACACGAGCTCCTGGCCCAGGAAGCAGCCCTTCGTGAACGAGACCGCGTCCCGCTCGAGCGCGGCCTCCTGGGGGATGGTGCGGTCATCGACATCGACGCCGAGCCGCGGGATCCCGGCCTCGATGCGCACGGCCTCGTATGCGCCGGGCGCGAACGGCTCGACGCCGCCGCCGACCAGCGAGTCACGGAGGGCCTGGACCTCGGCGATCGGGCCGAGGACGTCGACACCATGCACCGTCGGCCAATCGGCGCGGACCACCCGCCCTGCCTGCCACGGCACGTGGGCGCGAGTCGGTGTCGGGGACGTCGACGCCGGTCGACGCGCGCGACGCGGGCCGGCGCGTCCGCGCCTCGCACCTCCAACAGGTCCCAGGCGGAGGACCGGTCCTCGATCTCGACGTCGACCCGGATGCGGTAGCGCGTGAGCCGCTCGGCGAGCGCCGCGCCGTATCCCGTCTCGCAGTCGAGCCACCAGTCGGCGCCGACCCGCAACGCCCGGAAGTCGACCTCCAGCTTCCCCTGGGGCGAGAGGAGCAGGCTGTGGGTGCCGGCACCGTCGGCCACGGCGTCGAGATCCTGGGAGACGATGCTCTGCAGGAACGACGTCGCGTCGGAGCCGCGCGACCAGGCACCGCGCCGTGCCCGGGACGCTCGACCAGCCGCGTGCTCACGCTCGTCCGGACGTGAGCGGCGTGAGCCGGCGAGCCGCAGCGGCCGCCGTCAGGAGCGCCTTGGCCTTGTTGCGGCACTCGAGATCCTCGTCGGCAGGGTCGGAGTCCGCGACGATGCCCGCGCCGGCCGACACGCTCGCCTGCTCGCCGCGGAACACCATCGTCCGGATCGCGATCGCCGTGTCGAGGTTGCCCGAGAAGTCGAGGTAACCGACGACGCCCGGCATAGGGGCCCCGCTTCACCGGCTCGAGCTCGTCGATGATCTCCATCGCCCGCACCTTGGGCGCGCCGCTGACCGTGCCCGCCGGGAAGGTCGCGCGCAGTACGTCGACCGTGCTGCGCCCGGACGCGAGATCGCCGGAGGCCTGGCTGGTGAGGTGCATCACGTGCGAGTAGCGCTCGAGCGACATGAGCTCGTCGACCTGCTCGGTCCCGAACTCCACGACGCGCCCGATGTCGTTGCGGGCGAGGTCGACGAGCATCACGTGCTCGGCCCGCTCTTTCGGGTTCTCTGCGAGCTCGGCGCCGAGACGGCGGTCGTGCTCGTCGTTCTGACCCCGGAAGCGCGTCCCCGCGACGGGTCGGATGATCACGCGACCGTCGAGCACCTGCACCATCGGTTCCGGGGACGAGCCCACGAGCGTCGCCTCGGGATGGCGCACCACGTACATGTACGGCGACGGGTTCACCTGCCGCAGGACGCGGTACACGTCGAACGGGTCGAGCGCGCCTTCGATGTCGAAGCGTTGCGCGAGCACGACCTGGAAGATGTCGCCTGCGAGGATGTGCTCGCGTGCGACCTGGACCGCTCGACGGTAGTGCTCTCCGCCCATCGACGAGACCACGTCCGGGAGCTCGCCGAGATCGTCGGCCGGCGGACGCGACGGGACGTATGGCAGCGGCCGTGCCAGCTCGTCGACCAGGTCCTCGAGGCGATCGACCGCGCGGTCGTACGCGGCATCGACCTCGGGCTGGGACAGGGCACCTGGCAGAAGGAAGACGTTCTCGATCAGCGCGAGTCGCTGGCGGAAGTGATCGAACGCCGTGACGTGACCGGTGAGCGAGAGCACCGCGTCGGGGAGGCCGCGGTCGTCGGCGGGGATCGACGGCAGGTGCTCGACCTCGCGCACGACGTCGTAGCCGAGGTACCCGACGACGCCGCCGTGGAAGGGTGGGAGCTCGGGGATCTGCGGCGCGCGGTGGAGCGCGAGCAGCGCTTCGAGGGCGGCGAGCGCCCCCTGGTCGCGCGGGACCTCGTCGGGGAGGACGCCGTCGACCTCGATCTGTCGGCCGCGCACGACCATGGTGCACGCCGGGTCGCGACCGAGGAACGAGAAGCGTCCCCACCGCTGCCCGTGCTCGACCGACTCGAGCAGGAAGCCCGGCGGGTCGCCGGCGTCCGCACCGACCAGCTTCACGAAGGCCGAGACCGGCGTCTCCAGGTCCGCGAGCACCTCACGCCACACCGGCACCACCGTGTGGTCGCGCGCCAGCGCGCGGAAGTCCTCCCGGCTCGGCCGGATCGCGCCGGGATCAGCCATAGGGGCCACTCACCGGGGACCGGGTTCGGCGCCGCTCCCGAATGCCCGGAAGAAGCACGAGTGCTCGCCCGTGTGGCAGGCCCCCCGACCTTCCTGCTCGACGACGAGCAGGATGGTGTCGGCGTCGCAGTCGTAGCGGGCGTCGCGCAGCCACTGCCGGTCGCCCGAGGTGTCGCCCTTGCGCCACAGCTCCTCGCGGCTGCGGCTCCAGAACACCGTGCGGCCCTCGTCGAGGGTCCGACGGAGCGACTCCTCGTTCATCCACGCGAGCATCAGGACCGTGCCGGTTCCCTGCTCCTGGACGATGGCCGGGACGAGCCCGTCCTCGTTCCAGCGCACCCCGGCGAGCTCCTCGGGTGTGTACGCGACCGGTGTCGCGGGACCCGGCGCGGGAGGAGGCGGCGTGGGAGACGATGCGGTCATCGCCGATCGAGCGTAGCCGTCGACCTCCGTCGTCCCATCCGGGATTGACGCGCGCAGGTGCAGAGTCGAGACTTCTCCGCCCCATGAGCACCGCCGATCGCCTTCCCGCGCCACCCCGGGCGCCCCGTCGCCCGACCGTCCTCCGGCACGGTGACGACGAGCGCACCGACGACTGGTTCTGGCTGCGAGAGCGCGACGACCCGGACGTGCGCGAGTACCTCGAAGCCGAGAACGCGTACACCACGGCCGGACTCGAGCACACGGAACCGGTGCAGCAGCGCGTGTTCGCCGACATCAAGGCCCGCGTCCAGGAGACGGACGCGAGCGCGGTCGTGCAACGGGGCGACTGGGAGTACTTCACCCGCACGATCGAAGGACGCGAGTACGCGGTGCACTGCCGACGACCGGCCGGAACCGCGGCAGCCCCGGATCCGGTCGCCGCGCCGGCGACCACGGACGGCGAGATGATCGTGCTCGACGAGAACGTGCTCGCCGCCGACGTGGAGTACTTCGTGCTGCGCGGGTTCGCGCTCTCTCCCGCGCAGCGCTTGTTCGCGTACGCCGTCGACGTCAGCGGTGGCGAGCTCGCGACGTTGCGCTTCCGCGACCTGGAGACGGGGACCGACCTGCCGGACGAGATCGACGGCGTGTACTACGGCCTGCTCGTGGGCGAACGACGAGTGCACCTTCTTCTACGTCCGGACCGACGACGCGATCCGTCCGTACCAGGTGTGGCGCCACGTGCTCGGTGAGCCGACGTCGGCCGACGTCCTCGTGTACCAGGAGGACGACGAGCGCTTCGGCGATCGGGATCGGTCGCACTCGGACCGGGCGATTCATCGTCGTCGGGAGCGAGTCGAAGACGACCAGCGAGGCACACCTGATCGACGCCGACGATCCCACGGCCTCGTTGCGCCTGGTGACGCCGCGGGAGCAGGGGCTCGAGTACCACGTCGAGCACCACGTGGACACGGAGCACGGCGACCGGCTGTTCGTCCTGACCAACGCGGATCGGCGCCGAGAACTTCTGCCTCATGGTCGTCGGCCTCGAGGACACCGGTCGGGCTGCCTGGACGGAGGTGGTACCGCACCGACGCCGACGTCCGCCTGGCGGACGTCGATGCGTTTGCCGGCCACCTGGTGCTCTCCGAGCGCTCGGCCGGGCTCGAGCGTCTTCGGGTGTTGACGCTCGGCGGACGGGTCCGAGCGCATGCTCGAGATGCCCGACGACGTGTACTCCGCGTGGGTCGGTCCGAACCCCGAGTTCGAGTCGTCGACGGTGAGGATCGGGTACACGTCCCTCGTCGCGCCGACCTCCGACATCGACATCGATCTCACCACGGCGCCCGCACCGTCGTGAAGACCCAGCCGGTGCACGGCTACGACCCGTCGATCCTGGAGACGCACCGCCTCTGGGCCGACGGCGCCTGACGGCACGCACGTCCCGATCTCCGATCGTGCACCGCAGGGACCTCCGGCGCGACGGCAACGCGGCGTTGCTGCTCTACGGCTACGGGTCGTACGAGGTGTCGATCGACCCGACGTTCTCGACCTCGCGCGTCTCGCTGCTCGAACGCGGCGTCGTGTTCGCGATCGCGCACGTGCGCGGGTGGCGGCGAGCTCGGCCGCCCGTGGTACGAGGACGGCAAGCTCGACCACAAGCGGAACACGTTCACGGACTTCGTCGCGTGCGCCGAGCACCTCGTCGCCGAGGGCTACACGTCGCCCGCTCGGCTCGTCGCCCGGGGCGGGAGCGCCGGGCGGTCTGCTGATGGGTGCGGTCGCGAACCTCCGTCCGGATCTGTTCCGGGCCATCGTCGCCGAGGTGCCCTTCGTCGACTGCCTCACCACGATGCTCGACGAGTCGCTGCCCCTCACCATCACCGAGTGGGAGGAGTGGGGCGACCCGGCGCACGACCCGGCGATCTACGACTACATCAAGTCGTACGCGCCGTACGACAACGTCGCGGCGCTCGACTACCCCGCGCTCCTCGTGACCGCCGGGCTCAACGACCCGCGGGTGCAGTACTGGGAGCCGGCCAAGTGGGTGGCGAAGCTGCGCGAGACCGCGACCGGCGACGCGCCGCTCTGTACCTCAAGACCGAGCTGGGTGCCGGCCACCACGGACCGAGCGGCCGCTACGAGTCGTGGAAGGACGAGGCGTTCGTCCTCGCGTTCGTCCTCGACCAGATGGGCATCGCCGAAGTAGGTCAGCCGAAGGGCATGAAGAGCGCGAGCTGGCGGCTCTGGGCGAGCAGCGTGCCGTCAGCGGCCCAGATCTCACCGTCCTCCTCGAGGAACCCCTCGGCGGCCGCGTTCGTGCGGAAGACCGCGAGCAGGAAGTCGTCGGGCGTGAGGCCGGCGTGCGGGAGCGCCGCGCCGGAAGTGCACGGTGAGGTCGATCGTCGGGACGACGTAGGGCTGGTCCGAGCGGGCTGAACACCGGCGGGAGCCACGCGTCGGTGACCGCGGCCAGCACGGGTGCATCGAACACCTGGGGCTCCTCCAGCCGGATCCACCCACCGGCGACCGCCTCGTGGGCGAGGCGGCTCGTCGCTCCACGGGCGACGACCGACCGCCCAGCGCGACTCCCACCGGTGCGCGATCGGTGGCGCCATCGCGTCGGCGACGAACGGCTCGATCGTGTCGGGCGGCGGGACGTCGGGTGCGACCAGGTCGCAGAACTCCGGGCCCGGGTCGGGGCGACGAGAACGCGGCCATCGCGAGCGCGATGAGACGGTCGCCCTGGGTCATCCGGGCGGAGCAGGACGTCAGGGAGCGCCCCTGACGCTCGAGCACGTCGTGATCTCGACCGTACCCTCCTCGGGCGGCGCGGCGAAGTGGATCGTCAGGGATCGGGGCGCGCGTTCCGGGTCGTCGACGGTGGCCACGAGTGCCCGCGTGATGATCCCCGCGAGGTACCCGCCGTTCGGCCCGCGCGCCACCCACCATGCGGCGTCGACGCGGGCGCCGAAGCGCCGGGCGTCCAGCCGCTCGATGGCGGTGTCGCGCTCGAACCGTGAGGCCATGGCGCCCGACGCTACCGCCGCGCCGAATGCCCTCTACGCTCCCGGCGTGACCGAGGAACGGGTGCTGACGACGGCGGACGGCGAGACGCTGGAGGCGCAGCTCGCGCCGGCGACCGGAGTCGGCGCGTGCCGCGATGGTGCTGTGCCACCCGCATCCGCAGTTCGGCGGGACGATGCGCTCGATCGTCATCTCGGCGCTCTTCGAGGCGCTGCCGGCTGCCGGCGTCACGTGCCTTCGGTTCAACTTCCGGGGCGTCGAGGGGAGCACCGGCGCACACGACGAGGGGCGCGCCGAGCAGCGCGACGTCCGGGCGGCGGTCGCGGCGCTGGCGGCCGACGTGGATCCGGCGCTCCCGTTCGTCCTGACGGGCTGGTCCTTCGGCGCGGACGTCTCGTTGTCGGTCACCGAGCCGACGCTCGACGCCTGGCTCGCGATCGCTCCACCGCTGCACTTCGCCGCCGAACCTTGCCGCGGCCACCGATCCCCGTCCGAAGCACCTCGCGCTCGCCGAGCACGACGAGTTCCGTCCGCCGTCGGAGATCGTCGCGGCCGTCGGCGACTGGCAGGCCACCACGATCGAGATCGTGCCGGGCGCCAGCCACTTCTTCATCGGGCGAACCGACCGGCTGGTCGCGGTGGCAACGACGCTCGTCGACGACCTCGTGAGCGCCCGGTAGCCCTGCACCACGGACCGGCGTCACCCCCCCGGCGGAGCCGAGTGGGCCACGGATCCAGGGGAGGAGCTCGAGCGGTCCGCCGCTCGGATGCTCTCGCGGTGGGGCTACGGCGCAGGGACGGGGCTGAACCCGTGCCGCTCGAGGAACGCGCTGCGCCGCTCGAGCTCGGCGCGCCAGGTGGTGAGGTCCTGCTCGAAGTGAGCCCGGTCGCCGTCTTCGTAGGCGTGCTCGAGCTCGTCGAAAGCGGTGTCCTCCGCGTCGAGCAGGGCGCGGTACCGCTTGAAGAACCCCTCGTCGAGGTGTCCGGCTTCACTCATCGCCACCTCCAAGATCTCGTGGATCTCGTGCCGATCCGGGTGCATCGGTGTCGCACCAGGGACCGTATCCGACGGATCGGGACGCCGCGCACCGGGCCGGCCACGGGCCCGAGGGGCTAACCGGAGACGGCAGCAAGCGCCTCGGCGACGGAGAAGCGGCCCTCGTAGAGCGCCTTGCCGACGATCGCGCCAGCGAGCCGTCGCGTCGCCGTCGGCCAGGGCATCCAGCGCGACGAGGTCAGCGAGGGCCCCGACGCCCGCCGCTCGCGATCACCGGGGTCCGCGTCGCGACGAGCACGGCGCGCAGCTGGTCGAGATCGGGACCGACGAGCATGCCGTCGCGCGCGATCTCGGTGACCACGAGCGCGGCGACGCCGGCGTCCTCGAAGCGCGCCGCGAGCCCCAGGAGATCCGCGCCACTCCCCTCGACCCAGCCCCGCACCGCGAGCTCGCGGCCCCGTGCGTCGAGCCCGACCGCGATCCGGCCCGGGATGACGCACGCACAGCTCGTCGACGAGCTCGGGACGCTCGACCGCAGCGGTGCCGACCACCACGCGTGCGGCGCCGACGTCGAGCAGCGCCGCGGCCGCGACGTCGGACCGCACGCCTCCGCCCGACCTGGACCTGGCAGGAGACCGCCGAGGCGATCGCCTCGATCTTCGCGAGGTTCGCCGGCTCACCGGTGCGGGCGGCGTCGAGATCGACGACGTGGATCCACTCGGCGCCGGCCACCTCGAACGCCGCGAGCGACGGCGACGGGATCGTCGTCGTAGACCGTCTCACGGGTGAAGTCGCCCTGCTCGAGCCGCACCGCCCGTCCGGCCCGGAGGTCGATCGCCGGGTAGACGATCACGACGTCAGAGCGTGCCCTTGGTGCTCGGCACGCCGCCTGCACCCTCGATGCGGACCGCGTCCCGGAGCGCCACTGCAACCGCCTTGAACGACGCCTCGATCACGTGGTGCCCGTTGCGCCCCGTCAGCGAACGCACGTGCAGCGTGACGTTCGACGGCGACGGTGAACGCCCGCCAGAACTCCTCGCAGAGCTGCACGTCGAACGTGCCGATCCACTCGACCACCGGGTCGACCTCGTAGACGAGGAACGGCCGCCCCGACAGGTCGAGCGCGACCTGCACGAGCGCCTCGTCGAGCGGCACGAGCGCGGACGAGAACCGCCGCACGCCGGCCTTGTCGCCGAGCGCCTCGCGCGAGGCAGGTGCCGATCGCGATGCCGACGTCCTCGACGGTGTGGTGCAGGTCGACCTCGAGGTCGCCCTTCGCCTCGACCGAGAGGTCGAAGCGAGCGTGCTTGCCGAGCTGCTCCAGCATGTGGTCGAAGAACGGGATGCCCGTGGTCGCGGACGCCTCACCGGTGCCGTCGAGCGCGAGCACCACGTCGACCGACGTCTCCTTCGTGGCGCGGTGCTGCTCTGCGCTCCGTGGTGCCGCCATCAGGCGTCCTCCTCCGATACGTCGTCCTCCAGCGCGCTGCGCAGCGCGCCGAGCAGCCGATCGTCTTCCTCGGTGGTCCCGACGGTGATCCGCAGGCAGCCCTCGAGGCGCGGCCAGCGTGAGAAGTCCCGCACGAGCACACCGGCACGCACGAGACGTTGCCACACCGCGTGGGCGTCACCGTCGATGCGGACGAGCACGAAGTTCGCGCCCGACGGGAGCACGCGTCACGCCGGGCAGCAGGGTGAGCTCGTGCGCGAGCCGGGTCCGCTCCGCGACGAGCATCGCCACGCGCTCCCGCATCTCGTGATCGAAGCGCAATGATTCGAGCCCGGCGAGCTGGGTCGCCTCCGAGAGGTGGTACGGGAGCACGACCTTGTCGAGCTCGGCGACGATCGCTCGCGGCCCGACGGCGAAGCCGAGCCGGAGCGCGGCGAGCGACCACACCTTCGAGTAGGTCCGAGTGACGACCAGCGGCACGTCGTCAGCCGACCAGCTCGAGCGCGCTCCAGTCGGCGAACTCGCCGTAGGCCTCGTCGACGACGAGCAGCCCGGGGCCGTGGTCGACGACCGCGGCGAGCAGCGCCTCGACGGTCGCCCGCGTCTCGACCGTCCCGGACGGGTTGTTGGGGCTGCAGAGGAACACCACCGAGGGACGTTCGCTCGCGATGAGGATCCCGGCTTCGGTCGGCGAGACCTGGAAGTCGCTCGTGCGCTCGCCGACGACGACCTCGGTGCCGGTCAGTCGAGCGATGTGCGTGTGCAACGGGTACGTCGGCTCGAACACGAGCGCCCGACGACCCGGGCCGCCGTAGGTGAGCAGGAGCGTCTGGAGCACTTCGTTGGAGCCGTTCGCGCAGAAGACCTGCTCGGCCTGCTTGTCGAGCCGCTCGCCGACCGCGCTCCGCAGCCCACCCGCGGCGCGGTCGGGGTAGCGGTGCAGCGGCGCCGTGCGCAGTGCCTCGATCCACGCGTCGACGAACTCCGGCGGCGGTGGGTACGGGCTCTCGTTGGTGTTGAGCCGGACGTCGACGTCGAGCTGGGGCGAGTGGTAGCCCTCGAGCTCGACGAGGTCTGGGCGGGGGGTCGGGAGACTCATGTGGGATCCGTTCGCAGTGTGACGGAGCGACTGTGCTCGGCGAGGCCCTCGACCGCGGCGAGCGCCCGGACGTGGGGCCCGACGCGTCGGAGCGCGCCCTCGTCGAGGGTGACGACATGGATGTGCCGACGGAAGTCATCGACCCGGAGCGCACTCGCGAAGCGAGCGGTGCGCGCTGTGGGGAGGACGTGGTTCACCCCGGCGACATAGTCGCCCACTGCGGCCGGGGCCCACGGCCCGCAGAAGACCGCGCCCGCGTTGCGGACGAGCTCGACGAGCCGTTCGGGGTCCGAGGTCATGAGCTCGAGGTGCTCGGGCGAGATCGCGTTCGCGGCGTCGAGCGCGGCCACCGCGTCGTCGACGAGCAGGATACGACCGCCGCCCGCGAGGTTCGTCTCGATCTCCGTGCGGCGCGGTGCGGCCGCGGTGAGCTCCTCGACGGCGGCGTCGACGGCGTCGGCGAGGGCCTCGTCCCAGGTGATCAGGTCGGCACTGCCGTCGGGTCCGTGCTCGGCCTGCGCCAGCAGGTCGATGGCGACGTGGGCGGGCGCCGCGGTGCCGTCGGCGACGACGACGATCTCGGAGGGCCCGGCGAGCGACTCGATCCCGACGGTCCCTGCGACCTCGCGCTTGGCGGCGGCCACGTAGGCGTTCCCCGGACCGACGACGAGGTCGACGGGACGGATCGAGTCGGTGCCGAACGCCATCGCCGCGATCGCCTGGGCGCCGCCGACCCGGTACACCTCGTCGACGCCCGCGACCGCCGCGGCCGCGAGGGTCGCGGCGGGCACTGCGCCGTTCGCGTCGGGAGGGACGCAGAGCACGACCTCCGGGACCGCGGCGATGCGGGCCGGGACCACGGTCATGAGGACGGTCGACGGGTAGTTCGCCCGGCCACCGGGCACGTACGCGCCTGCACGCTGCACCGGGAGGACCAGCTCGCGGAGCTGCACCCCGTCGCGGTCGAGCGCGACCTCGGGTGCGGCCTGCGCCTCGTGGTACGCGGTGATCTCGCCGTGGGCGTACTCGAGTGCGTCGCGCAGGTCGGGCGGGGCATCGGCGAGCGCCTTCGCGATCTCGGTGGCGGGGACCCGCAGCTCGTCGACGCGGCAGCCGTCGAAGCGCTCGGTGTACTCGCGGAGCGCAGCGTCGCCACGGACGCGGACGTCCGCGAGGATCGCTCGTACCGCGTCGAGCACCCCCGCGTCGTCGGACGCGGGGCGTGCGAGGGCCGCGGCGAGATCGCCGTCGAAGCCGCGGAGGTCGAGTCGCGCGAGCATGGGAAGCGCGCTCATGCTAATCGTGCATCGGCGAAATCCGGCCCGAATTGCCCGGCTCCGGCCGGCACGCAAGGCTCCGAGCCATGAGTGCATCGGACAAGGCCGAGCTCTTGACACTCCGCACCCAGGTCGAGGACCTCACGACGCGCGTCACCGTGATCGCGGACAAGTACGGCGCGAGCCCCGACTCCTCCGTCGCCGCCGATCTCTACGCTGCCGAGCGGACCCTCGTCACGACTCGACGCTCCCTCGACCGCGCGATGGGCCACCTCACGTCCGAGACCTGACCGACTTCGCGGCCGGCTGCTTGGCGGCCTTCTTCGTGGCCTTCGGCGCGGCCTTGAACGCCGACGGGCAGATGTCGACGAGCAGGCAGTCCCCGCACCGGGGCTTGCGGGCCGTGCACACCGCCCGGCCATGGAGGATCAGGCGGAGCGAGAAGACGCCGCGCTCCTCCGGCGGGACCAGCGCGTTGAGGTCGTGCTCGGCCTTCACCGCGTCGGTCTCGGTGGTGAGCCTCAGCCGGAGCGCGAGACGCCCGACATGGGTGTCGACCGGGAGGCCCGGCAGGTCGAACGCCACCGAGCGGACCACGTTCGCGGTCTTGCGCCCGACCCCGGGGAGCGTGACCAGGTCCTCGAGGTTCGACGGCACCTCACCGTCGAATCGCTCCTCGACGGCACGAGCCATGCCCAGCAGGCTCTTCGTCTTCGAACGAAAGAACCCGCTCGAGTGGATCACCGCCTCGAGCTCCGCCGGGTCGGCATCCGCGAGGTCCGCCGGCGTCGGGTATCGCGCGAAGAGCTCGGGCGTGACCTTGTTCACGGTCTCGTCGGTCGACTGGGCCGACAGGATCGTCGCCGCGAGCAGCTGGTACGGGTTGTCGTGACGGAGGGCGCAGAGCTCGGACGCCGTCCCCGGGTACTCCGCCGCGAGTCGCTCGCGGACGATCTCGGCCCGCGCGCTCGCACCCCTCGGCTTCGCCACGCTCGCACCCTATTGGGCGTCGACCGACCGGGGAGCGACACCCCGGCGGTAGCCTCGACGCATGCTCGACGTGCAGGTGCGGCGTCCGGTCGCGCCCGCGGACCGCTCCGTGCTCCAGGACCTCGCTACCCGCGCCACGAGCACCCACGGGTCACCCACCGCTCGGCGACACCGTCTGGCGCGACCTCGCGCACCCAACGCCCGGATCGACCGTGATCCTCGCCCGCGACGGCGACGCGCCCATGGGCGCCGTGCACGCCACCGCACCGGACGAAGCCGGCGCGGTGATCGCCGGCATCGCCCTCGACCCCGCAGCCGAGGTCGATCCCGTCGGCACGGCGCTGGTCGAGGCGCTCGTTGCCGACGCGCACCAACGCTCGGTGCAGCACCTCGAGCTGTGGGTCTTCGGCGCCGACGCGCACAGCGACACGATGGCCAACGCCGGTGGACTCGCGGTCGAGCGAGAGCTGTGGCAGATGCGCGTCCCGCTCCCCCTCGCCGAGACGATCAACTGGCCCGACGGCGTCGAGGTACGCACCTTCGAGCCCGGGCGAGACGAGGACGCGTGGCTGACGGTGAACAACCGTGCCTTCGCCGCCGATCCCGACCAGGGCGCCTGGACGCGAGCGACGCTCGAAGCGCGCGAGGCCGAGCCGTGGTTCGACCCGGCCGGGTTCCTCCTCGCCCACGACGCACGCGGCCTGGCCGGGTTCTGCTGGACCAAGGTCCACCCCGCCGCGCCGCCCATGGATCCCGAGCCCCTCGGCGAGATCTACGTCATCGGCGTCGACCCGGATCACCAGGGCATCGGACTGGGCCGGGCCCTCACCGTCGGTGGGCTGGCGTCGCTGCACGCAGCGTGGCATCGCCGTCGGGATGCTCTTCGTCGACTCGAGCAACCGGGCGGCCGTCGGCCTCTATCGGAGCCTCGGGTTCGACGTCGTCCGCATCGACCGCGCCTACGGCCTCGCGCTCGCGTGAGCACGCGGTACGGCGCGTCACGCGCCGATGTCGAGGCTCTGCTCGCCGAGTGGGGCGAGCCCCGGTATCGCGCCGAGCAGGTGTGGGAGGCGCTGTACCGCCCCGCTCCGCTCGAGGACGCGACCGCGCTCCCCCGCGCGCTCCGCGGGCGCCTCGCCGAGGCGCTGCCACTCGAGCTGCTGCCCGTCGTCGAGGCCGACGCGGCCGACGGGATGACCACGAAGTGGCTGTGGGGTGCGGGGCCGGACGCGGCGCAGGTCGAGACGGTGCTCATGCGGTCGCGCGATCGCGCCAGCGTCTGCGTCTCCTCGCAGGCCGGCTGCGCGATGGCCTGCTCGTTCTGCGCGACGGGTCAAGCCGGGCTCGAACGTCACCTCACGAGCGGCGAGATCGTCGAGCAGGTCGTACGGGCAGCGCACAGCACCGAACAGCGCGTGTCGAACGTCGTCTACATGGGGATGGGCGAGCCGCTCGCGAACTACGGCGCGGTCTGGGAGTCGGTCGAGCGCCTCCACGGCGACCTGGGGCTCTCCGCGCGTCGGATCACGATCAGCACGGTCGGCGTCGTCCCCGGGATGCGCCGCCTCGCGACCGAAGCGCTGCCGGTCACGCTCGCCGTCTCCCTGCACGCGCGCCGACGACGATCTGCGCACGAGCCTCGTCCCGCTCAACCGGCGGTACCCGATCGCCGACGTGCTCGACGCCGCGGCCGAGGTCGCCGGGGCCCGCGGCCGACGGGTGACGTTCGAGTACGCGTGCATCGAGGGGATCAATGACAGCGTCCACCAGGCCCAGTCGCTGGGGCGGCTGCTCGGCTCCTGGCCGGGCGTGGGCGGCGCGCACGTGAACCTGATCCCGCTGAACCCGACCGCCGGCTACGGCGGGCACGCCTCGGCGCGGACCCGTCTGCGCGACTTCGCCGCCGCGCTCGGCGGCTCGCGGCGTCAACGCGACCGTGCGGCGGACCCGTGGCGTCGACATCGACGCGGCGTGCGGCCAGCTCCGTGCCCGGGGAGCGATCCCCGGCGACACCCCGCCGTCGACCAGAATGGCGCCGTGAACCAGTACAAGTGGTTGAACCAGTTCCAGCCGCAGACCCTCGTGATCGGCACGATGTTCTGCTACATCGACGCCGTCTTCGGGTTCCTGTTCGGCGTCGTCTCGACGTCGTTCATCCTGGCGCTGGTGACGATCGCCGGTCTTGCGATCGGCGGCTTCGGGATCGCGAACGAGAAGAAGTGGGGCTACTTCCTCGGTGTCGGTGCTGCCGTGCTCCAGTTCGCGATGCTCATCATCGTCGCCGGCGGCGAGGTGCTGCAGTTCCCGCTGATCCTCAACCTGTTCTTCGACGGCGCCCTCGTCGCGCTGCTCCTCCATCCCCAGAGCCGCGAGTACCAGCGGATCTGGTTCAAGTAGCGACGCCGCGGAAACCGCGGGAGGTGCTGACGACGTGTGGCGCGCGCCTGCATGCGGAGCATGAGGGACGACTTCAGGCCGCTGGCGGCGGGATCAGCGCCTGCACGATCGCGTCGTAGAAACGGGGCGCGACCCACAGGGCGCCGTCCTCCGAGAAGTGCCCACCGTCGCGCGGCCGCAACGCCACCGCGTCGATCGTCTCCGGGCACGGTGGGCCGCCCGGACAAACGATCTTCGCGAGGTCGACGAGCGACACCGAGTCGGGGTGGATCTTCGCGTACCGGCGATAGAAGCCGTTGAGGCGCTGGATCCGATGGACGTTCTCCTGGTTCGCGGGACCCGCGTCGCTGAAGTCGGCGGGCGGCGGTAGCAACGTGAGCACGAGGCGCGCACCACCCGCGGTGAGGCGTGCGCGCGCCTCGTCGAGCAGCCCCCGCCACACCTGCTCGGCCTGCGGCGAATCGAGGGGCACGACCGCCCCGTTGATCTCGCGGTCCCCCGACTCCCATGAGCTGAGCATCACGACGGCCTGCGGTCCGAAGTCCGCGATGACCTGGTTCTGGTAGCCCGGTGCGTTGTCCGAGCAACCGATGCCCCACGGGACCCGCACACCGTTCGCGACGGGGTACCCCGTCAGCACCCCGCAGCCGGGACGCACGGCCGCGGTGAGGGAGACGCCGTGCCGGCCGGCCTCCGCCGCCAACGCCGGAGCCAGGGTGTTCGCCACCGAGTCCCCGATGAAGACCATCGGGTCGGGGGTCGGCGGCGCTGCCGAGGGCTGCCCGGTCGGCGTCGTCGTCGTGACGACGGGCGCGGTCGTGTGCGTCACCTTGTCGGGGGTCGCAACGAGGTAGTCCGGTGGTGGCGTGGCGCCGCTCGTGCCGAGGATGAGCACACCGAGCCCCACCGCGATCCCCACGCGGCGCGACGACCCAGGCCATGCGGCCGCGGGGCCACTTGCGCTGCCGCACCGGCATCTCGACCAGGTAGTACGAGGCCGTCGCGATCGCGAACGTGACCGCGAGCCGGATCCCGGCGAGCCCCCACCCGTCGAGACGCGTCCGTCCCTCGGAGATCGCGATGGTGACCGGCCAGTGCCACAGGTAGAGGCCGTACGAGATCGCACCGATCCAACGGATGGGCCGCAGCGACAGCAGTGACTTCAGCGGCGAGGTGCTCGGCGCGGTCATGGCCGCGATCAGGATCGCCACCGCGATCTCGAACCCGAGGAAGCCACCCGGGTACATCCACGACGTCGTATCCCGGATCGTCGCGAACGCGGCCACGACCATCACGGCCGCGACGATGCCGGCGACCTGGACCCAGCCCGACGTGCTGCGCCTTCCCCGCCCTCGGGCCAGCAAGAGGGCCAGCAGCGCGCCGACGAGCAGGCCCTGGGCCCGCGAGTCGGTGCCGTAGTACGCGCGCGACGGATCGACGGGGTCATAGAGGGCCGCCATGATGCTGATCGAGCTCGACGAGCCCGACGCCGCACACCGCGGCGAACAGCCACGTGCGTCCCCGCGCGATGCGGAGCGTGGCGTACGCCACCAGGGGCCAGATCAAGTAGAACTGCTCCTCGATCGCGAGCGACCACATGTGGCGGAACGGTGACGCCTCGCTCGTCAGGTCGAAGTACGACTGGCCCGAGATGATGAAGTGCCAGTTCGCGCCGTAGAAGAGCGTCCAGATCCCGTCCGTGCGGATCGCGTCGAGTCGGTCGGTCGACGACGCGAGCGCCGCCCAGGTCGCGACCACGGCGACGACCACGACCAGCGCGGGGAGTAGCCGACGTGCGCGGCGCGCCCAGAACGCGACGAAGTCAACCCTTCCCGAGCGACCCCACTCGACGACGAGCAACGACGTGATGAGGTAGCCCGACAGGACGAAGAACAGGTCGACGCCGAGGAAGCCGCCCTGCATCTGCTCGGAGCCGAAGTGGAACGCGATGACCGCGAGGACCGCGACCGCGCGCGAGCCCGTCGAGCGCCGGCTTCAGCCTGAACGAGGTCGGGAGGTCGGCCGCGCGTCGGGGCGGTCGGGGTCTCGGATCGTCAAGCCGGGACTCCCAACAGCTCGAGGAGGTGCGGCGCGAACCACTCGGAGCCGGCGCGATCGAAGTGCCCACCGTCGCCGGGACGCGGGGCGCGGCCCCGTCGGCGAAGGTCGCCGGACACGGCGCGATGCCCGACGGGCACAGGATCCGGTTGAAGCGCAGGAGCGAGAACCGGCTCGGGTCACCGCGCACGACCTCGGTGAGGATGGCCTGCAGCGCACGGGCGTCGGCGGTGACGGCCCTCGGTGACGGATCACCGTTCTCGCTCGTCGCCGGCAAGGCGGGTGCCGCGAACACCACGTGGCGTCCGGACCCGGGTGGCGCGATCCGGTCTGCCGTCTCGCGGATCGAGGGCGGCGAGGCCGGATCGACCGGCCGGCGTCGCGCTCGTCGTAGGTGATGCCGTCGACGAGGTGCGTCGAGGGCTCCCACGTCGAGACCCAGAGATAGACGTTCGCAGCGTGCGACACGATCTCGGGGATCGTCCTCGAGGTGAGCCGCTGGTCGCAGCCGGGTGACCACGGCACGATGCCACCGTCGGGCGTCACCACCGAACCGCGGATCAGACCGCACCCAGGCACGACGACCGCGCTCGGCGTCGACACCACGCGCCCGCGCGACCGGGACGAACCCCCAGGAGACCGTGTCGGCGAGCGAGTCCCCGACGAGCGTCACGCGGGTACCGGGACGGATCGGCGGCGTCTGCTCCAGGCGGTCCGCGGCCTCGGCCGCGTTCGCGAGGCCGGGATCCACCGGGATCCTCTCGGGCCCCCGGCTCGCGCCGACAGGGCTCGGCGTCGAGCGTGATCAGGCCGAGCGCGAGCAGCGTGATGCCGAGCGTCCTGATACTCACGCCACCGTCCTCCCGGCCCGCGTTCGGGTCGCGCGACCGATCGGTACGCCCTGCCGTCGATCGACGAGCACGAACGGTACTCATTGTCCCAGGCGTCGGACCCGGGCCGCCCGCGGGGCCTCCGCCGGTACGCTCCTCGCTCGTGACCCGCACCCCCGAACTGCTCGTGGCCGACCTCGAGGTCCGCCTCCGTCCGCTCGAGCTCGAGCTCGCCCAGGCGTGGTGGGAGTCGAACACCGAGGCATCGCCGGCGGCTGACGACCGACGCTCCGCCGCCGACCTCGCCCGACGCGCAGCACTCTCGGACCCCGACGTCTTTGCCGAGCTCCGGGCAGCCAAGGCGGCCGAGGGTCTCGACCCGCTGCTCCGGCGCCAGATCGACGTGCTGTTCGACCTGTTCGCGCCGAACCAGCTCCCGGAGGACCTCCGGCGCCGGCTCGTCGAGGGCGAGACCGCGATCGAGGCGACGTTCAACACCTTCCGCGGCACGCTCGACGGCGAGGCCGTGGATGACAACACGATCCTCGGCATCCTCCGCACGAGTGACGACTCGGAGCTGCGACGCCGGGCGTGGGAGACGTCGAAGCAGATCGGCGCCGAGGTCGCTGACCAGGTGCGTGAGCTGGCCCGCGTCCGCAACGAGGCGGCGCGCGCCCTCGGCTACCGCGACCACTTCGCCCTCGCGCTGGCGACCACGGAGCTCCACGAGGAACGCCTGCTCGCGACCCTCGACGAGGTCGACCGGCACACCGCGGCGCCGTTCGCGGAATGGAAGGCCCGCACCGACGCGCTGCTGGCCGAGCGCTTCGGGTGCACGGTCGACGAGCTGCGGCCGTGGCACCTCGACGAGCCGTTCTTCCAGGACCCACCCGCGACCAGCGCGATCGACCTCGATCCGGTGTTCGCCGAGCGCGACCTCGAGGCGCTCACGTTGCGCACCTACGACGGCCTGGGCCTCGACGTCCGCACGGTCCTCGCGAACAGCGACCTCCTCGCTCGCCCGGGCAAGAGCCAGCACGCCTTCTGCATCGACATGGACCGCAAGGGCGACGTGCGGGTGCTCTGCAACGTGCAGCCGAACGAGCGCTGGGCCGACACGATGTTGCACGAGTTCGGCCACGGGATCTACGACCGTGAGGTGCGCACCGACGTGCCGTGGCTCCTGCACGGCGCGGCGCATCCGCTCACCACGGAAGGCATCGCGATGATGTTCGGGCGTCTCGTGCGCGACCCCGACTGGCTCGGTCAGGTCGTCGGACTCGGTGCCGCCGAGCTCGACGCGCTCGCGCCGCAGCTCGCCGAGGCGCGGCGGGCCGCGCTGTTGGTGTTCGCCCGCTGGGTGCTCGTCGTCACCCACTTCGAGCACGCGTGCTACGCCGACCCCGAGCGCGACCTCGACACGCTCTGGTGGGATCTCGTGGAGCGGTACCAGCTCGTCCGCCGCCCCGACGGTCGGAGCGCACCCGACTGGGCGTCGAAGATCCACCTCGCGGTGGTGCCCGTCTACTACCAGAACTACCTGTACGGAGAGCTCGTCGCGTCGCAGCTCGACGCCACGCTGCGTTCGCGCGCCGGCGGCATCGTGGATCGCCCCGAGGTCGGCCGGTTCCTCCTCGACGAGTTCTTCGCACCGGGCGCGACGCTGCGCTGGGACCACCTCGTCGAGCGCGCGACCGGTGAGCCACTGACTGCGGTGCACCTGGCCCGGCAGCTGACCGCCACGGCCTGATTCCACCGACCGGCGTCTCTCGCCCCCGTCGAGCAGGGTGAGGGACGCATCCGAACACGAGCACGGGGGTGACGTCGACGTGTGCGACACGCTGTGCGTACTGGGGGCCGGGCGCACGCTCTTCGCGAAGAACTCGGACCGCCCCCGCGACGAGGCCCAGGTCGTCGAGCACCACGCCGCCCGCGCGCCCGGCGGACGCCTCCGCACCACCTTCCTCGACCTCCCCGACCCGGGTGCGCACGCGGTCCTCGGCTCGCGGCCCGCATGGGGTTGGGGGTTCGAGCACGGATGCAACGAGCACCGGGTGGCGATCGGGAACGAGCGCGTCTTCACCATCGACAACCCGCGGTCGGCACCGCCGGCCCTCAACGGCATGGACCTCGTCCGCCTCGGTCTCGAGCGCGGCGCCACCGCCGACGAGGCCGTCGACGCCATGACCGCGCTCCTCGAGGAGCACGGCCAGGGCGGTCAGTGCGCGCAGGACGACGACGATCCCTACTGGTCGTCGTTCCTCGTCACCGACCCACGCCAGGCCTGGATCGTCGAGACCAGTGGTCGACGGTGGGCCGCCCGCTCGGTCCATGACGGCGCGGCCATCTCCAACCGGCTCACGCTCGGCCGCGACTGGTCCCGCGCGTCGGCCGACGTCGCGCCCGGGACCGATCTCGCCGACTGGATCGACCCGACCGTCGACATCGAGCGCGCGAACGTCCGCCTCGCAGCGACGCGTTCCTGCGTGGCGACCGGTGCCCCCGCGCTCGCACCCGCCGACCTCGTCGCCACGCTGCGCCACCATGGCCACCGGCCGTGGGGTGCACCCGGAAGCGAGCCCGGCGACGTCGACCCGCCACCCCACGGCGCGCCCGAGGGGGCCGAGGGGGCGAGCGTCTGCTGGCACGTCCGCGGCGTCATGTCGACGACCGCCGGGATGGTCGCCGAGCTCCCCCTCGATCGCGCCACGCCCTTGCGTGCGTGGGTCGCGCTCGGCTCCCCCTGCGCGAGCGTCTTCGTCCCGATCCGGCCTTTCGACGGCCTGGGTGCCGGCGTCCCCCCGCCGCTCGGGGCCTCGTCGACGTGGCAGCGGTTCGCGGAGCTGCGGGACCGCGCCGAGGCCGACGACGGCGCCCTGGCCGGGATCCGCACCGTGCTCGCGCCCCTCGAGACCGAGCTCTGGGCCGACGAGGCAGCGGACCCGTGGCCACGCATCGACGCTGCCCTCGATCTTCTGGGAGTGTGAGGCACATGGAGTTCAACCTCGCGGATCTGTGGGAGAAGGTCGTCGACACGGTGCCCGAGCGCGAGGCGTTCGTGACCGTCGATCGGCGGATCACCTACGCCGAGGCCGACGATCGGGCCACGCGCCTCGCCCACGCACTCGCGGCGCGCGGCGTCGGGGCCGGCGACCACGTCGCGCTCTACCTGTTCAACGGCAACGAGTACCTCGAGGCGATGCTCGCCGCCTTCAAGCTTCGTGCCGTCCCCGTGAACGTCAACTACCGATACGTCGAGGACGAGCTGCGCTACCTGCTCGACGACAGCGACGCGAAGGCCATCGTGTTCCACCGCGAGTTCGCGCCGAAGCTCACCGCCATCCGGGCCGACCTCCCGCAGCTCGCCGGCTACCTCGCCGTCGACGACGGCTCGGGTGCGTCGCTCGGGCAGCTCGACGCGGCCGACTACGAAGCGGCCCTCGCCGAGCGCGTCCCCGACCCGGGACTTCGCACCCCGTTCAGCCGACGACCACTACATCCTCTACACGGGCGGCACGACCGGGATGCCCAAGGGTGTCGTCTGGCGCCACGAGGACATCTTCTTCGCCGCCCTCGGCGGAGGCGGGGTCGGGAACCCCATCTCGGTGCCCGACGAGATCGGCGAGCGCGCGGTGTCCGGGAACACCCGCTGCCTCCCGGCGTGCCCGTTCATGCACGGCACCGCGCACTGGATGGCGTTCTCGGTGCTGTTCAACGGTGGCTGCATCGTCATCGACACCGACCGGCACATGGACCCCGAGCACATCTGGGAGCTCGTGGCCACCGAGCACGTCACGTTCCTGATCATCGTCGGCGACGCGATGGGGCGACCACTGGTCGAGGCCATCGAGCACCTCGACCCGAGTGTGGACATCTCCGGGCTCGCGATCCTGCTCTCGGGCGGCGCGATCCTCTCGCCGTCGGTCAAGCGCGAGCTTGCGGCCCGGCTGCCGAACACGATGGTGATCGACGGCATCGGCTCCTCGGAGACCGGCGGTCAGGGCCAGATGCAGGTCGCGGCCGATGGCGAGATCTCGTCGCAGCCGCGGTTCGCGATGACCGAGGAGAACACCGTCCTCGACGACGACCTCAAGCCCGCGGCGGTCGGCGTCGTCGGGAAGCTCGCGCGTCGTGGGCACATCCCGCTCGGCTACTACAACGACCCCGAGAAGACGGCGGCGACGTTCCCCGTCGTCGACGGCGAGCGGTGGTCGGTCCCGGGCGACCACGCGCGCATCGAGCACGACGGCACCATCACCGTCCTCGGACGCGGCTCGGTCTCGATCAACACCGGGGGCGAGAAGGTGTACCCGGAGGAGGTCGAGGGGGCCCTGAAGGGCCACGACGCAGTCTTCGATGCCGTCGTGGTCGGCGTCCCCGACGCCCGCTGGGGCGAGCGCGTCGTCGCGGTCGTGCAGCTGCGGGACGGTGTCGAGCAGCCGTCGTTCGAGGACCTCGACGCCCGGGTGCGGACGGCGATCGCCGGGTACAAGGCCCCGCGCGATGTCGTGTTCGTGGATACGATCGTGCGCTCCCCGTCGGGGAAGCCCGACTACCGCTGGGCGAAGACCACCGCGATGCAGCACCTCCTCCCCGGCGATCCCAGCAACGTCCCGGCGCCCTGACCGATCCTGACCGTCTCAGGCCACCGACAGCGACCCCTGTTCGCGCGTCGCGTGCACGCGGGCGTGGACGACCGCCGCGTCGAAGTCGGTGAACAGATGGTTCTGGTGGGCCAGCTCGTCGAGCGCCCCCACCGCCTGCAACACCTTGAGGTGCTCGGGTCGGGGTCCCTTCAGGAGCACGGTGATCCCCCGGCTCTCGAGCTCGCGCACGATCTCGCCGAGCGCCTGCGCGCCGGTCGCGTCGAGCACCTGCAGACTGGGAAGTCGCAGGATGACGACACGCACGTCGCTGATCGCCGTCAGCTCGTGCAGGAAGCGCTGTGCGGCCCCGAAGAAGAGCGCTCCGTCGAGCCGGTACACGAGGATCCGCTCGTGGAGCAACGCGGTCTCCGTCTCCGGATCGATCTCGTGCACGGGCGGGAGCGCCTCGGACACCGCGGTGGCGTTGCGAGCCACGTTCCGGAGTGCGAGCACCGCGGCGACCGCGACCCCGATCTCCACTGCCACGATCAGGTCGAAGACGATCGTGGCGCCAGCGGTCAACACGAGGACGGCGGCGTCGCCCCGGGTCGACCGCAGCACCGAGCGCACGTTCACGACCTCGACCATCCGCACGGCCGTCACCATGAGCACGCCGGCCAGGGCGGCGAGCGGGATCTTGGACACCAGCCCCCCGCCGACGAAGACGACCAGCACCAGTACGAGCGCATGGACGATCGCGGCGACTCGGGTGCGCGCTCCGGCGCGGGCGTTCACCGCGGTACGGGCGATCGCGCCGGTCGCCGGCATCCCCCCGAACAGCGGCGAGACCACGTTGGCGAGACCCTGGCCGAAGAGCTCCCGATTCGGGTCGTGGGGTGCAGCATCGGTCATCCCGTCGGCGACCTTCGCCGAGAGCAGGCTCTCGATTGCCGCGAGCGCGGCGACGGCGAAGGCGGCCCCGGCCAGATCCGAGATCGCCGCTCCGGAGAAGGCGGGCAGCGACGGCAGCGGGAGCGATCCGGGGAGAGCACCGATGACCCCGACGTCGAGCGCCGCCGCTTCGGCCACCACGGTCGCGGCGACCACCGCGACGAGCGAGCCCGGGACCGAACGGTGGATCCGGGGCGCGGCCACCATGATCAGCACGACGAGCAGCACGAGGCCGATGGCCGCGAGGTTTGCCGCACCGAGCGCGTCGAGCACGGCTTGGCCCGCGACGAGGATCGTCTTGTCGCCCTCGGGCTTCGGGACGCCGAGCGCCGCGGGCACCTGCTGGAGGAAGATGATCACGGCGATGCCGATCGTGAACCCCTCGATGACCGGCCACGGGATGTACGCGAGGTAGCCGCCGAGACGCGCGAGGGCGCCGAACAGGATCAGCACACCGGCCATCAGGCCCACCACGAAGACCGCGTCCCGGCCGTACTCGGCGACGATCGGGACGAGAACGACCGTCATCGCGCCGGTCGGGCCCGACACCTGCACGTTCGAACCGCCGAAGATGCCGGCAAGCAGCCCGGCGACGATCGCCGTGATCAGACCCGCCTCGGCTCCCAGGCCGGTGGTGATCCCGAACGCGAGCGCAAGCGGCAGAGCGACGACGCCGACGGTGACCCCGGCGACGATGTCGGTTCGCCAAGACCTCGAGAGCCCGGCGTAGTCGGCGCGCCGCGGCAGGAGCGCGGTCACGCGACCGGTGCCTCCGGCCACCCATGTGCGGCGGGTCAACGCGAGCCGCCGGCCGCGCGCAGGTCGGCGAGCAGGTCCTGGGTCTCGGCAAGCGAGTTGATGAGCACGCGCTTGGCCGCGGCGAGCAGCTTGACGAGCTGCGAGTCCCGGATCGCGTAGAAGACGGAGGAACCCTGCTTGCGCGTCGTCACCAGGCCCGCGTGGCGGAGCACGCCGAGCTGCTGCGACAGGTGCGGCGGCTCGATGCCCACGAGAGGCTGCATCTCCCCCACCGAGCGCTCGCCCTCGGAGAGGAGCTCCAGGACCCGGATCCGGGCCGGGTGCGCGAGCGCCTTGAAGAGCTCGGCCTTCAGCTCCGAGATCGGCACGTTGAGCGCCGCTGTCGCCTGCGCCTGCTTGCCCACTTCGAGCCTCCCGTCCGCGAGGTTGACATCCGCGCGATGTTGATATTTGCGAAGTTTCGCAAGCGATAGTACTCGAAGGTGTCGTCACCCCGCGCATCGGTGGGCATGATGAGGGGGTGAACCGCCTGGCGACCGAGACCAGCCCGTACCTGCGCCAGCACGCCGACAACCCGGTCGACTGGTACGCGTGGGGCGAGGAGGCGTTCGCCGAGGCGCGTCGCCGCGACGTCCCCGTCCTGCTCTCGGTCGGGTACTCCTCGTGCCACTGGTGCCACGTGATGGCGCACGAGAGCTTCGAGGACCCCGACGTCGCGGCGGTGATGAACCGACGCTTCGTGAACGTGAAGGTCGACCGCGAGGAGCGTCCCGACGTCGACGGCATCTACATGCAGGCCGTCCAGGCCATGACCGGCCAGGGCGGCTGGCCCATGACGGTGTTCCTGGCGCCCGACGGCCGCCCGTTCTACGGCGGCACCTACTTCCCGAAGGCCGACGGCCACGGTCGCCCCGGCTTCGTCCGACTCATGGAGGCGATCGACGAGGCATGGCGCACCCAGCGCGACGACCTGCTCGAGCAGGCCGGCAAGCTCGCGCGACGCGATCGAGCAGACCACGACGCTCGACGGTGGTGGCACGACCGACCCGACCCCGGCGATCCTCGGGCGCGCGGTCGAGAGCGTCGCGGCCCAGTTCGACCCTCGGCACGGCGGATTCGGGCGTGCCCCGAAGTTCCCCCAGGCGATGACCCTGGACTTCCTGCTGCGGGCGAGCCGCCGGGATCCAGACTCCCACGTCCTCGAGATGGTCACCGTCTCGCTGGATGCCATGGCCGCGGGCGGGATGTACGACCAGCTCGGCGGCGGGTTCCACCGCTACTCCGTCGACGCGTTCTGGCTGGTCCCGCACTTCGAGAAGATGCTCTACGACCAGGCGCTGCTCACGACCACCTACCTGCACGCGTGGCTCGTCACCGGGGTGCCGCGGTACCGGCGCATCGTCGAGGAGACGATCGGCTACGTGATGCGCGACCTGCGCCATCCCGACGGTGGCTTCTTCTCGGCCGAGGACGCCGACTCCGAGGGCATCGAGGGGAAGTTCTACGTCTGGTCGCTCGAGGAGATCACCGAGATCTGTGGGGACGACGCCCCGGAGGTGATCCGGCACTTCGGGGTCACCGAGCGCGGCAACTTCGTCGACCCACACACGCGGTACTCCGGCACGATCCTGCACGTCGTCGACCGGGACGAGGAACGACCCGAAGCCGTCGAGCGAGCGATCCCGAAGCTGTTCGAGGCCCGGGAGTCGCGCGTCCGTCCCGGCCTCGACGACAAGGTGCTGCTCGCGTGGAACGCGCTGTTCCTGCACACGCTCACCCAGGCCGCGGCCGTGTTCGACCGCGCGGACTGGATGGACGCGGCGCGCACGAACGCCGGCTTCCTGCTGCGGGAGCTCCGTCGTGACGACGGGCGTCTGCTCCGTTCGTGGCAGGGCGGGCGTGCCGCGATCCCCGCGTACGCCGAAGACCATGGCGCCATGCTGGAGGCACTGCTCACGCTCGCCGAGCTCGACGACGTCGAGTGGCTCGCGGAGGCGCGAGGTGTCGCCGATGCGCTGCTCGCGGGGTTCGCCGACGACGAGCACGGCGGCTTCTTCACCACGGGCTCCGACGCCGAGGCGCTCATCGTCCGCCCGAAGGACGTGCAGGACAACGCGACGCCGGCGGAGAACTCGCTCGCTGCGAACGGGCTGCTGCGGCTCGCCACGCTCACGGGTGAGCCCCGCTACGAGGAGCCGGCCGCGCGCTGGGTGCGCGCCATGGCCCCGCTCGTGGGTGAGCACCCGAGCGCGTTCGCGTACCTGCTCGGGGCCCTCGAACGGTGGCTCACACCCCCGCTCGAGATCGCGATCGTGGGTGCACCCGACGACCCGGCGACCGCCGCGCTGCGCGCCGAGGCGACGCGGCGGTTCCTGCCCAACGCGGTGCAGCTCGTCGCGCCGCCGGGGACGGGCGCGGACCGCTCACCGTTGCTCGCGGACCGGCCGCTCGTCGACGGTCTGCCGACTGCGTACGTCTGTGAGCGCTACGCGTGCCGTCACCCGGTCACGACGCCGGAGGCCCTCGCCGCCCAGCTCCCCTGAGCACAGCTCTGGCGTCAAGCACCGGGTGTCCGGGACGGACGTTGCCGACGCCAGAACCCCTCGCAGGGCGTCGCGGTGCTACTTGGTGGGCTGGAGCCCCTCGGCCAGGTGCTCGGCCATGGCCCAGCCGTAGGCGATCATCGCCTCGCCCTTGGCGGGGTCGACCTCGCCGACGAGCTCGGTGGCCGCCTTGCCGCCCAGCTTCACGTGGCGGGCATCGAAGACCGGCTCGGTCCCCTTGCCCTTCTTCACGCGGAACGCCCGGTCGTCGTAGCGGGCGTCGCAGCCGAACCGACGGGCGAGACGCCGGCCCCAGGCCCGTTCCTCACCGTTCGGGTCGTACTTCGGACGCGGGCAGACGTCGACGAGGACGGTGAGCTGCGAGTACGCGGCGGGGTGGGCGATGCGCCCGGCGACGAGGACGTCCTCGTCGGGGAACGAGATCGCCGCCCGGCGGTACAGCTCGCCGACAAGGCCCTCGAGAGTGGCGCGGGCGTTCTTGCCCTTCCGGACGGCACCCAGGCCCCAGAGGATGCAGGGGGTGCCGCCGACCCGCTCGAGGGAGCCGAAGAGGAAGCCCTGGAGCTCCTCGTCCTGGGCGCAGATCGTCACGAGCGGGAACTGCTCGACCGCCGTGTCGAGGTGCGAGTCGGCCAGTGGGAGGCCGACCGTCTGGACGAACTGGCCGAGCTCATCGAGCTCAGCCGGCTTGAGCGAGATTGAATCCCTGGACTCGACCGCCATGAGAGGACCATTGTTGCCGATCCGACCCACCTGCGGCCAGTCGACATCACGTGCCTCACCGGGCTCCTACTCCACAGTGATCCCGCGCAGGCTCGGATCTGGATCGGGGACCTTCGGATCGAGGTCCCGCAACGTGGTCACGAGCAGGGTGCAGACGGCAACGTCCCGCACCCACTTCCGGTCCGCCGGCACCACGTGCCACGGCGCGGGGTCCGTCGACGTCTCGGTGAGCGCCTCCTCGTACGCCCCCTGGTAGTCGTCCCACTGCCTGCGGACGTCGAGGTCGGCCACCTTGAACTTCCAGTTCTTGTCCGGCTCGGCGAGCCGGGCCTGGAGCCGCTCGCGCTGCTCGTCCTTCGAGATGTGCAGGAAGACCTTCACGATCGTCGTGCCCTCCTCGGAGAGCATCCGCTCGAACTCCCGGATGTGCCGGTACCGGAGCCGGCACTGATCGTGGTCGACGGCGCCGAACATCCGGGCCGCGACGACGTCCTCGTAGTGCGACCGGTTGAACGCGCCCAGGTGGCCCCGGTCGGGGCACACCTGGTGCACCCGCCACAGGTAGTCGTGCGAGAGCTCACCGTCGCTGGGCGCCTTGAACGCCGCGACCTGGCACCCCTGCGGATTCAGCCCGGACAGGACACGCCGAATCGTCCCGTCCTTGCCCGACGCATCCATCCCCTGGAGGACGAGCAGCACCGACCGCGACCCCTCGGCCCAGAGCCGCTGGTGGAGCTCGTCGAGGTCCTCCTGCAGGTTCTCGAGGACGTCGCGCGACGCATCCTTCCCCTCGATCCCGAGGGTGTCGCGCGTGTCGCGGTCCCCGAGCCCGGCCGCGTGGCCGGGTGCGACGCGCAACCGCCCGACCAGTGCGTTCATCGCCCACCACCCATCACCGTCATGTCAGTACCTGACCTCGGCGCAGACCGCATAGTGGTCCGACGGCAGCACACCATTGACGGGCTCGACGCCCTCGACCGTGGCCGACAGGATCTCGCCCCGTGCGAGCTCCTGCGGGTAGCCCACGAACACGTAGTCGATGCGACGGTCGGGTTCGGGCGCGGACGCCGTGAACGGGTTGAGCCGCGACCATGTCCAACCGGGCCCCCCGCTGCCGGCCACACGCCACACGTCGAAGAACACCAGCTTCGGCGTCGGGACCGCCGCATGGCCGGTGAGCTGACGGATCTCCGCCGCATCGGCCTCCGCGTTGAAGTCGCCGCACAGGATGGGCGGGAACCGGCGCTCCTCCGCCGTGTCGGCCACGAACTGGCAGATCGAGGCGACTTGCTGCTGACGGATGTCGCTCTGGTCGAGCCGCCAGTTGAGGTGGGTGTTGAACACCTCGAACGGCCCGCGCGGCCCGTCGATCGTCGCCCGGATCACGCTGCGGAGCTCGTCGAGCTCCTTGGGTGCCGGAAGCGCGGCGCCGCGCGCGCTGGAGATCGGCCAACGCGACAGGACCGCATTGCCCATGCTCTCCTCGGCGACGTCGAGACCGAGCCCGGCGGCGTGCACGTGCCGGTAGCCCAGCGCGGCGGCGATCGTCGCGGGCTGCGACTCCCCGGCACGCGTCTCCCACGCCTCCTGCAGGCAGATCACGTCGGCGTCGATCCGCCGCAGCGTCTCGATGATCGCGGGCTGGCGCGCCTCCCACGGCCCGAAACGCCACCACAGGTTCCACGAGACCACTCGCATGCGCGTGTCGACGACCGGGGGTGGTTCCCATCCCGCGGTCACCGACTCGAAGGTCACGGGCGGCAGACTACCGACGCACATGCCTAATCTGCGGCCGTGCCACTCGATGTGAACCTGCTCGACGGGACCTTCTACGCCGGTGACCCGTACCCGACCTACCGCCAGCTGCGCGACGAAGCACCGGCGTACTGGGATCCCGCCCAGCAGATCTGGGGCATCAGCCGCTACGCGGACGTCGTCGATGTGGAGAAGCGCACCGCGCGGTACACGTCCGCGCATGGCTCGCGGCCGCGTGTGCCCGCCGACTACTCGATGATCAACCACGACGACCCGCTGCACCAGAACCAGCGCCGCCTCGTGGCGCGTCGCTTCACGCCGCGCTCGGTGAAGCAACACGAGGACCACGTGCGCGGCATCGTCACCGAGCTCATCGACGCGATCGGACCGCGCGGGAGCGCGGACGTCGTTCACGACCTCGCCGCCCCGCTCCCGGCTCGCGTGATCTGCGAGCTGCTCGGCTTCGACCGGTCACTCGCCCCGAAGTGCCAGGAGTGGTCCGAGGTCACGATGCTCGAGGGTGGGCAGTACGCGATCGACGGCAGGGACCGGGAGACCAGTGACACCACGGCCGGTGCCGTCCTCGAGTTCGCGGTCGCGGCGACCGAGCTGCTCGAAGCGCGCCGACGCGATCCTCAGGACGACCTCTTCTCGGTCTGGGCCCACACCGAGGTCCAGATCCCGGACGGCACGAGCCGCCTGATGGACGACGACGAGATCGTGCACGAGGCCCTGCTGCTCCTCGACGGTGGGGCCGAGACCACTCGGACCGTCATCGGGACGATGTGTCTCGAGCTCATCCGGCATCCCGACCAACGCGCCGCGCTCGTCGCCGACCCGGGCCTCCTCGGCACCACGGGCGTCGAGGAGTTCATCCGCTGGGTCACACCGATCCTCAACATGCGCCGCACCGCGACCGAGGACCACGAGCTGCACGGCGAGACGATCCATGCGGGCGACGAGATCCTGCTGATGTACTCCTCCGCGAACCGCGACGAGCGCGTCTTCGACGACCCGGACACGCTCGACGTCACGCGCCGGCACAACCACCACGTGGCGTTCGGGTTCGGGACGCACTTCTGCCTCGGTGCGTCGCTCGCCCGACTCGAGATCCGCGTGATGTTCGAGGAGCTGCTCCGTCGCCTCCCGGCGCTCCGCCTCACACCGGGCGCGGAACCCCGACGGCTGCCGTCCGCGTTCGCGGTCGGCTACGACACCATCGCGGTCGAGTTCGACCCGATCACCGTCTGAGCGGAGGGTCGCTGCCCATCAGGGCTCAGGTCGCCGTGCGGTGCGCCGCGTTCCAGACGTCGGCCGCCTTGTAGAGCAGCCACAGCGCGCCGGCGATGATCGCCGCCCCCACGAGCAGCACGATCAACGCTGCGAGCAGGCCGGGCATCCCCCACGACGACTTGTCCTCGAGCGCGAGGCAGGTCCCACCGTTGCGCCCGAGGAAGGCGCCGAACGCGCGGAGCTCGATCGTCTCGCAGTCGGCGCTGATCGCTCCCGTGGTGATCGACATCCCGGACCACATCCAGAACGAACCCAGGACGAGTGCCCAGAGCCCGACGATCGCGAGGACGACTGCCCCACCCTTGGAACCGCGCACGCGCACCTCCCCCGAAAGTGTGTGCCGCGGCGAGTCTCACATGCGCCGGCTTCGGCGTCGAGGACGTCGGAAGGGCCGGGAGCCGGAGAGGAGCCGGTACGCTCGAGCAATCCGGTCCTTCGGAAGGTGGGGCATGCGTCCCGGTACGCCGCAACGACGTCATCGCCGCGGACGCGCGCTGCTGCTCACACTCGTCGCCCTGACCGGCGGCGTCGCGGCGAGCGGATGCCTCCCGGCGGCCCCACCCCCACCGACCGTCGCGGTGTACGGCGATTCGCTCGTGCACGAGTCGGTGGCCGCGCTGGAGAATCGCCTGCACCAGGTGTTCCCCGGGTGGAACGTCATCATCCACGCGTGGGGTGGCCTCGCGCAGTGCGACCTCCACTCCGACATGGTGTCGGACGCCGACCACAACCACGTCCGGGTGGCGATCCTCGCCTTCGTCGGGAACGCCGGGACCCCGTGCGCGACGAGCCGCCCGTACCCCGGCTCGTACCGGAACGATGCGAACTGGGCGGCGGACTTCTACACGTCGCGGGGCATCCCGCTCGCCTTCGTCGCGACCCCCGGAAGTGTGGGCCTCGTCCCCGCGGAGCGCATCGTCCCGAACATCTACCGCGCGGTCGGCGCGGCGCGCGGGATCTCGGTCATCGACTTCGACGACCTGTTCGTGAACCCGGCAACGGACAGGTACGAGCAGAACGGCCCGTGCCTCGTCGGCGAGTGCACCGGCTACGTGAACCTCCGCGCGCCCGATGGCGGACACCTGTGTCCGGTGCCCGGACAGGTGCCCTGCGCCGTCTACAGCTCCGGCATCGTCCGATACGTCGACGCGATCATCCAGATGGCAGCACGGCTCGGGGGCGTCACGCCACCCCCACGCCGGGTGATGACGATCCCCGATCCGCCGCAGGTCACTCCCCTGCCGGAGCCCACCGAGCTGTCGGTGCTGCCGGAGGCCGCGCTGGTCCCCGGGCAGGTGATCGTGCCGCCCTACATGCCGTTCGGTGACGCGCCGCCCTAGGCGGGAACCGGCGTCAGTGCGAACGCGTCGGCCAACAGCTCGTAGGAGTGCCGACGCGCGCCGTGATCGTGCACCATCGTCATGACCATGAGCTCGGCCACGTCGGTGATGCGAGCGAGCTCATCGAGCCGTTCCGCCAGCTGTGCCGCTGTGCCGATCCAGAACCGCTCGCGGTTGGCGCGTCGCTGCGCAGCCTCGACCGGTGAGTACTCGTAGGCGAGCGCTTCCTCGAGCGACGGGACCGGCAGCCCGGTACGGCCCTGCCCGATGCGCAGCCACACGAGGTCGACGGTCGCGGCCAGGCGCTCCGCCTCCTCCTCCGTGTCGGCGCACACGACTGCGACCCCGAGGATCGGTGCAGGCTCGGTGAGCTCGTCCGACGCGCGGAAGCCGGCGCGGTACAAGCGCAGCGCGGCGATCGCCATCGCGGGGTTGATGTGGTGCGCAAAGGCGAAGCCCATGCCGAGCTGCGCGGCGACCTGCGCTCCGTAGTCGCTGGATCCGAGCATCCAGAGCTCGGGCGAGGCGCCGTCGCGCGGGACGGCGGTCACACCGTGCAACGGGTGACCCTCGGGCGGGCCGTCGCCGAGGAACGCGAGCAGCTCTCCGAGCTGGGCTGGGAACGTGTCGGCCCGCAGCACGTCGGGAGACCGTCGCAACGCAAGTGCCGTCCGCGCGTCGGTCCCCGGGGCCCGGCCGATCCCGAGGTCGATGCGGCCAGGATGGAGGGCCTCGAGCACCTTGAACGTCTCCGCGACCTTCAACGCCGAGTGGTTCGGGAGCATGATGCCGCCCGACCCCACCCGGATCCGTTCGGTCTGCGTCGCGATGTGGGCGATCATCACCTCGGGGCTCGAGCTGGCGATCCCCGCGGTGTTGTGGTGCTCCGCCAGCCAGTACCGCGTGTAGCCGAGCGCGTCCGCGAGGCGGGCCAGGTCGACGGAGCTCGCCAGCGCCTGCGTCGGCGTCGTGCCCGCGGGGACCGGGGACACGTCGAGGACCGACAGGCGCTGCACGTGCTGCGTCACGTCCCGTCCAACGCCGGGCCGGCGACCTGCATGCCCGGCATTGCCGACGTCAGCGGGACGCGGGCACGGGCGTGAACGAGGCGGGCATCCGCTTGATCCCGTGGATGAAGTTCGACTGCAGGAACTCGGGCTCACCCGAGACCTCGATGTCGGGGAGCCGGGTGAACAGCTCGTCGAACATCACGGTGATCTCGCGCCGGGCGAGATGCGCACCGAGGCAGAAGTGCGGTCCCCCACCGCCGAACCCGAGGTGTTCGTTCGGGGTACGACGCACGTCGAAGGCGTAGGGGTCGTCGAACGCGCGGGGATCCCGGTTGGCCGCGCCGTACCAGAGCGCGACCTTGTCGCCCTCCTTGATCGCCTGGCCACCGAGTTCGGCATCGGCGGTGACGCACGTCCGCCGGAAGTGGATGACGGGAGTCGACCAGCGGATGATCTCCTCCACCGCGGTCGGCGCGACCCCGGCGAGGTCGTCGAGCCAGATCTTGCGCTGGTCACGATGCTTCGTGAGCGCGAGCATCCCATGGCTGATCGCGTTCCGCGTCGTCTCGTTGCCCGCCACGACGAGGAGCACGAAGAACGAACCGAACTCCTCGGGCGTGAGGCTGTGGCCGTCGACCTCGGCCTGCGCGATCTTCGTGGTGATGTCGTCGCGGGGTGCCTGCATCCGGTCGGCGCGCAGCTCCTGGGCGTACGTCCAGATCTCGTGTGCCGCCGTGAACGCGGCGCCGATGTCGCCGCCGTACTCCGGGTCGCTCGCGCCCAGCACGATGTTCGTGTTGTCGTAGATCTGCCGGTAGTCGGCCTCCGGGACACCCATCATCTCGCAGATGATCTGCAGCGGCAGCGCCGCGGCCACCTCGTCGACGAAGTCGCACTCGCCCTGCTCCGCGACGGAGTCGACGATCGTGCGGGCCCGGTCGTGCACGCTCTGCTCCAGCGCCGCGACCTGGTGCGGCGTGAAGCCGCGGTTCACGATCAGTCGGAACCGCGTGTGCTGCGGCGGGTCCATGTTGATCATCGAGCCGAGGAACTCGTTCACCTCGGGCGGGAAGTCGGGGATGTTCGTGCCCTTCCCGGAGATGAAGACCTCGGGGTGCCGGCTCGCGAACTGCACGTCCTCGTGTCGCACGACGAGCCAGTACCCGGGTCCCTTCCCGAGCCCGGCGATCTCCGGCTCCGAGTG
Source organism: uncultured Acidimicrobiia bacterium (assembly GCA_963809885.1). Lineage (GTDB taxonomy): Bacteria > Actinomycetota > Acidimicrobiia > IMCC26256 > PALSA-555 > JALHSW01. Next base: position 1,082,002 of record CAWELA010000004.1, read on the forward strand.
CCAGGAGACGGGCTTCTCCGCAAGGAGCTTCGCGAACATGCCCGGGAGGTCGTCGCGGTACCAGAGGTCCATGTTGCCGAAGTCGATCTCGTCGACCGACAGGTCCGTGGTGGGTGTGGTGGCCATGTCCGAACTCTACGGTGCCGCATCGCCGGGGACCGCAGGGACCTGCTGGGTGATGCAGTGGACGTTGCCGCCGCCGAGCAGGATCTCGCGGGCCGGCACACCGACGACATCCCGGTCGGGGAACCATGCCGCGACCTGCTCGCGTGCCCCGTCGTCGAACCGCTCGTCGAGCAGCGGGAGCACCACGCACGTGTTCGCGACGTAGAAGTTGACGTACGACGCGGCGAGCCGGTTCCCCGCGCGTCGTGGCTTCGAGCCCGGCTCGACGGCGAGGCCACGGGCCTCCTCGGTCGTCATGGTGAGTGGCCCGGGTTGGTGCACGAGATGCACCTCGAGCGCGCGGCCTGCCGCGTCGGTCGCGACCTCGAGCCGACGGCGGGCGTCGAGCGAGCGTTCGTACTGCGGATCGTCGCGGTCGCCGGTCCAGGTGAGCGCGACGACGCCGGGGCGGACGAAGCAGGCCAGGTTGTCGACGTGGCCGTCGGTCTCGTCGAGGTAGACGCCCTGGGCCAGCCAGATCACCCGTTCGGCGCCGAGGAGCTCGCCCAGGACGGCTTCGACCTCGGCGCGCGTCCGCCCGGGGTTCCGGTTCGGGTTCAGCACGCACTCCTCCGTCGTGAGGAAGGTGCCCGCGCCATCGGTGTGGATGGCACCGCCTTCGAGGGTCAACGGCGCGCGGAAGCGCACCGACCCCTCGAGGTCGAGGATCGCTGCCGCCGCGGCGTCGTCGTGGGCCCACGGCTCATAGAGGCCACCCGCGCGCCCGCCCCACGCGTTGAACACCCAGTCGACCCCGCCGCGACGTCCGGCGTCATCGACGACGAACGTCGGGCCGATGTCGCGCATCCACGCGTCGTCCGTCGCGAGCTCGACGACGCGGCAGGAGTCGCCGACGGCGGCGCGGGCCGACGCGAGCCCCGCGGGCGACGCGGCGATCGTGACCGGCTCGCTCGCCGCGATCGCGCGGGCGACCGCCGCGAACGCGGTGCGGGCCGGCCGCGCCCCGTCTCGCCAGGTGTCCGGTCGCTCGGGCCACGCCATCCAGGTCCCCGCGTGGGGCTCCCACTCGGCGGGCATCCGAAACCCGGTTCCGACCACGGCTGCATCCTGCCGGAGATTCCCCTCAACGCCGCCTCGGGCCCTGCCGATGCTCCGGGAGTGAAGTCTCCCGGAGCAGACCCGGTGGCCTGGGAAGGCAAGGACGTGCGCAGCATCAGCATCCGCAAGGTGGTCGTCGCCGTCCTGATGGCGGCTGCGGCGCTCGCCGCCGTCTCGGCCACACCGGCCCGAGCGCAGCCGAGCAAGCCGGCGGACATCACCCCGATCCTCGAGTGCGTGTTCCCGCTCGACGGCGGGCAGTACGTCGCGCTCTGGGGCTACCAGAACCGGGGGACGAACGTCGACGTCCCGCTCGGGACCGACAACGCGTTCTCGCCCGGCGCGGCCAACCGCGGCCAGCCGACCTCGTTCCTGCCCGGTCGGAACAAGGGTGTGTTCACGACCACGTTCGACGGCAGCACCCTGACGTGGAACCTCACGGGCGAACAGGGCGCTGCGAACAACGATTCCGATCGGTGCAAGGAAGACCCGGTCCCGATCGGGATCGACAGCCCACAGGCCGTCGTGCTGATCGGCGCGGCCGCTGCAGTGATCGTGCTGGGTGGGGCCATGGTCGCCTGGTTCACGAAGCGTCGCCGTCGCCCCGCCACGGCGTAGCGAACCACCACCTGGTGGGACATGCCCCACCGGTAGTGTTCGCCGCCGGATGACGAGCCGCCGACAGTTCCTCGCGGGTGCCGCGGCCGTGGTCCTGGCCGCGGCGTGCTCCGACGGTGGGGGCGACGAGGCAGGGCCCACCACGAGCACCACGAGCACGCTCCCGCCGACCACCACGACGCTGCCGCCGACGACGACCACGGCGCCGACCGGTCCGGCCGCCTTCGTGACGACCGGCCCGACCACCACGAACCGGGTGGCCCTCACGTTCCACACGAGCGGCGACCCCGGGCTCGCCACCCGCCTGCAGGACGTCCTCGTGGCGCGCGACGTCGTCATGACGGCGTTCATCGTCGGCGAGTGGCTCGACGCGAACCCCACCTGGGCGGCGACGCTGACCGGAGCCGGTCACGAGCTGGCCAACCACACCTCCACCCATCCCACCTTCGGCTCGTTGTCGCCCACGGCGATGACCGACGAGATCACGCGCTGCCGGGACACGCTCGTCCGCCTCTCCGGCTCGGGGGGGCAGTACTTCCGCCCGTCGGGCACGGCCGACGGCACCACGACCCCGAGCCCCGACGTGCTCGCCGCCGCCGGCGCGGCGGGCTACCGGACGGTCCTCGGCTTCGACGTGGACCCCCTCGACTACCAGGACCCTGGCGCGACCGCGATCACCGAGCGCGTCCTCGCGACCGTGGCCCCGGGGTCGATCGTGAGCCTGCACTTCGACCACCCCGGGACGATCGATGCCCTGCCCGGGATCCTCGACGGGATCGTCGCCCGCGGCCTCCGACCCGGGACCGCCGCCCAGCTCCTGGAGAGTGCCTAGCCGAACGTGGCGAGCGCCCGGCGACGGCGCCCGGTCGTCGCTGTCGTACCCATGAGCGATGATGGCCGGGATGACGCAGCTCCACCTCGGCCCACCGGGTCTCGTCGACGGGTTCCACCCCGCGGTCGCCGAGTGGTTCCGCCGCCGGTTCCCCGACGGGCCCACCGCGCCCCAGTCGGGCGGCTGGCCCGAGATCGCCGCGGGCCGCGACACGCTCATCGCCGCACCCACCGGCTCGGGCAAGACGCTCGCCGGGTTCCTGGTGTGCATCGACCGCCTCTACCGGGCCCACGAGGCCGGCGAAGGGGTCGACGGCGTCACCCGCGTCGTCTACGTCTCGCCGCTGAAGGCCCTCGCCGTCGACATCGCCGAGAACCTCCAGGCACCGCTCGCCGAGATCGCGGCGATCGGCACCGACCTCGGGTACGCGGTCCCCGACATCCGCGTCGGGGTCCGCACCGGAGACACGACCTCGTCCCAGCGCGCCGGGATGCTGCGGAACCCTCCGGCGTTCGTCGTGACCACCCCCGAGTCGCTCTACCTGCTCGTCACGAGCGGGAAGGGCCGCGACATGCTCCGCACGGTCGACACGGTGATCGTCGACGAGATCCACGCGGTGGCGCGTGACAAGCGCGGGTCGCACCTGACGCTCACGCTCGAGCGACTCGAAGCCATCTGTGAGACCCGGCCGGCGCGCGTCGGTCTGTCCGCCACCCAGCGTCCGATCGAGACCGTCGCCCGGTTGCTCGTCGGCGATCGCCCGCTTCCCGCGATCGTCGACGCCGGCCATCAGCGCGACCTCGATCTCGCGCTCGAGCTGCCCGACGGCGAGCTCGAGGCGGTCACGTCGGGCGAGCAGATGTCCGACGTGCTCGAGCGCATCGCCGCGCTCGTCACCGAGCACCGCACGACGCTCGTGTTCGTCAACACCCGGCGGATGGCCGAGCGCCTCGCCCACCAGCTCGGCGAGCGGCTCGGCGATGACGTCGTCGCCGCGCACCACGGCAGCCTCTCCAAGGACCGACGGCACCGCGTCGAGACGCGGCTGCGAGCCGGCGAGCTCAAGGCGCTCGTCGCCACCGCGTCGCTGGAGCTCGGTATCGACATCGGCCCGGTGGAGCTCGTGTGCCAGATCGGTTCGCCCCGGAGCATCGCCACGTTCCTGCAGCGGGTCGGCCGGTCCAACCACAGCCGCGCGGGGACGCCGAAGGGGCGGCTCTACCCGCTCACCCGCGACGAGCTCGTCGAGTGCGCCGCGCTGCTGCGCGCGGTGCACGCTGGGCGCCTCGACGCGATCGTCCCGGCCCGCCTCCCGCTCGACATCCTCGCTCAGCACGTGGTCGCCGAGCTCGGTGCCGACGAGTGGCGCACCGACGACCTGTTCGCCCTCGTGCGCCGCGCCGCTCCGTACACCGAGCTCACTCGCGCGCAGTTCGACGAGGTCGTCGAGCTCGTCGCCGAGGGGATCCAGACCGGTCGCGGGAAGCGCGGCGCCTACGTGCACCACGACGCGATCAACGGCGAGCTGCGCGGGCGCAAGGGTGCCCGCCTCGCCGCGCTCACGTCCGGTGGCTCCATCCCGGAGACCGGCGACTACCGGGTCGTGATGGAGCCCGACGACACGTTCGTCGGCACTGTCAACGAGGACTGGGCCGTCGAGTCGATGGCCGGCGACATCTTCCTGCTCGGCACGCACGCCTGGCAGATCCGGCGGGTCGAGCCCGGCATCGTCCGCGTCCGCGACGCGGGCGGCGCGGCGCCGACGGTGCCGTTCTGGATGGGCGAGGCACCGGCACGAACCGCCGAGCTCTCCGCCGAGGTGTCCGCGCTGCGCAGCGAGGATCGACGAGCTGCTGGCCGCCGGTGACCCCGACGGCGCGCGCGCCTGGCTCGTCGCGGCGACCGGCGTCGAGACGGTCGCGGCCACCATGATCGTGGACTACGTGGCCGTCGGCCGCGCCGCGCTCGGCGCAACGCCGACACAGGAACGCCTCGTGCTCGAGCGCTTCTTCGACGACACCGGCGGGATGCAGCTCGTGCTCCACTCGCCCTACGGGGGGCGGATCAACCGGTCCCTCGGGTTGGCATTGCGCAAGAAGTTCTGCCGCACCTTCAACTTCGAGCTGCAGGCCGCGGCCAACGACGACGCGGTGGTGCTCTCGCTCGGCCCGCACCACAGCTTCCCGCTCGAGGAGGTGCCGCGGTACATCTCGAGTCGCAACATCGAAGAGACCCTCCGCCAGGCCATCCTCGACTCGCCCATGTTCCTGTCGCGGTGGCGCTGGAACCTCAACCGCTCGCTGATGGTGCTGCGGTTCCGCGGCGGCCGGAAGAACCCGCCGCCCGATCCAGCGCATGGAGGCGGACGACCTCATGGCCGCAGTGTTCCCACAGGCCGCGGCCTGCCAGGAGAACGTCACCGGCCCGATCGAGATCCCCGACCACGTGCTCGTGCGTCAGACGATCGCCGACACGCTCAACGAGGCCCTCGACATCGGCGGGGTGCGGGCCCTGCTCGTCCGGATGGAGTCCGGCGACGTCGAGGTGCACTGCTGCGACACCACGGAGGCGTCCGTGCTCGCCCACGAGATCCTCACGGCGAGGCCCTACGCGTTCCTCGACGACGAAGAGCTCCAGAACCGCCGCACGAACGCGGTGTCGCTCCGGCGTGGCCTCGCGGTCGACCTCGCGTCGATCGGGGCCCTCGACCCGGCCGCGATCGAGCGGGTCCAGGCAGAGATCGCGCCCGAACCGACCACACCCGATGACCTGCACGACCTCCTCGCGTCGCTCGTGCTCGTCCGTCCGAACGCGGGGTGGCAGGACGTCTGGGACCGGCTGGTGGAACGTGGCCGCGGCCGTGTCGTCAGCGCCGAGGGCACCGACCTCTGGTGCACCACCGAAGCCCACGAGCACGCGGTGCAGGCGCTCGGAGGCGACGGCGACGCCGTGGTCGGGGCCGTGCGCGGTCACCTCGAGATCGCCGGGGTCACGACCACCGCCGCGCTCGCCCACGCCACGACGCTGCCCGCACCCCGCGTCGCGACCGCGCTCGCGGTGCTCGAGCAAGAGGGCGTCGCGCTCCAGGGTCGTTACACCGCGGGCTCCACGGAGGTCGAGTGGGTCGCGCGCACGGCTGCTCGCCCGCATGCACTCGTACTCCCGCCGCAACCGACGCGAGGGCGTCACCGCCGCGACGGCGCAGGACTTCCTGCGCTTCCTCCTGCGGTGGCAGCACGTCGCACCCGGCACGCAGCTGCACGGCGAGGCGGGACTCGTGTCGGTGCTCGACCAGCTCCAGGGCTACGAGAGTGCGGCCGTGGCGTGGGAACCGGAGCTCCTCGGCCGTCGACTCCGCGGCTACCAGCCGTCATGGCTCGACCGTCTCGGCCACGACGGGCAGGTGAGCTGGCTGCGGCTCACACCCCGCGTCCGGGACGACGTCAACGCTCCGGCCGGCGCGCCGTCGAAGGCCACACCGATCTCGGTCGTGTTCCGCGACGATCTCCCCTGGCTCCTCGCCGCCGCCCGGATCGGCACCGAGCACGCCGAGCCCGATGTCGGGGCGACCGCCGAGATCCTCGAGGTGCTGCGGGCACGCGGCGCGTGCTTCGCGTCCGAGCTCGCCGAGGCGACCCACCGTCTCCCCGACGACATCGAACGCGGCCTCTGGGATGGTGTCGCGCGCGGACTCGTCACCTCCGACGGTTTCGCGGCGATCCGGGCGCGGATGCAGGGCGGCCCCCGTGGCGTGGAGCACCGGCGACTGTCCCGACTGATGCGGGGCGCGCGCGTGGGCGGCGGCGCCGCGGCAGGCCGCTGGTCCCTCGTTCCCTCGAACGCCGCGCTCGGGGCCGAGGGCATCGACCCTGACGACCTCGCCGAAGCCGTCGCCGAGCTCCTCCTCAACCGTTGGGGTGTGGTGTTCCGCGATCTCGCCGTCCACGACTCGATCCGGTTCCCGTGGCGAGACCTGCAATGGGCGTTGCGGCGCCTGGAGGATCGCGGGCTCGTGCGCGGAGGACGCTTCGTGACCGGGGTCAGCGGCGAGCAGTACGCGCTCCCGGCCGCCGTCGAACAGCTCGCGCAGGTCCGCAAGCAGCCCCGCACCGGCGAGCGCGTCGTCGTCAACGCGACAGATCCGTTGAACCTGGCCGGCGTCATCGTCCCCGGCCCGACGATCTCCTCCATCAGGACGCGCGAGGTCGTGTACGTGGACGGCGTCCCCGAAGGTACTGGGGTCGACGACTTCGCCGTGCCGAGCCGGGCCCGCGCCGGGTGAGCGCCGACACGGAGCTCGCCGATCGTCGCGAGGCAGTCGTGCGTGCGCACATGCAGCACGAGAACGACCTCGACTTCGACGCGACGACGATGCTGGCCCAGCTCGGACTCGTCTGAGTGGAGCGCTGACCTCGATGCGATGGACGGTCCACGGTGAGCGCGCGATCTACGAGAGCGAGTGGATCCGCCTCGTGCTCACCGACATCGAGATCCCGGGCGCGGAGCGTTTCGAGCACCACGTGGTGCGGATGCCCCAGCAGGCCGCCGGCGCAGTCGTGTTCGACCCTGACCGCGGGCTCCTGCTCCTGTGGCGGCACCGGTTCGTGACCGATACCTGGGGTTGGGAGATCCCCGCGGGGCGCATCGACCCCGGCGAGACCCCGATGGACGCGGCTGCTGCGCGCGAGACGCTCGAGGAGACGGGCTGGCAACCCGGCCCGCTGACCCCGCTCGTGCGGTACCAGCCGCACAACGGGTCTCAGCGACCAGGTGTTCCACATCTTCCTCGCCGACGGCGCCACCCATCTGGGTGACCCCACCGATCCGGGTGAGGCCGAGCGCGTCGAGTGGGTCGCGATCGACCGCGGTCCGCCGGCTCGCGAGCACCGAGGAGATCCTCGACGGGCTCTCGCTCACGGGGATCCTCTACGCGCTCGCCTTCGATCATCTGGCCTGAGGCCGGCGCTAGTCCTTGTGGATCGTGGCGCGCTCTGCCCGCTTGGCGTTCTTGGCCGCGCGCTTCTCCTTGAGGGACTTGCCGACCTTTTTGTTCTTGCCGGACTTCTGGATCTTCTCTGCCATGCCCGCAGCCTACGCGGGTCGGGGCCGCACGGCTCGGACACCCCGATCCCGCCCATGCGGAGACGATGTCGCGGACCGCTCGTCCACATCAGGTCCGGGTCGGATCCACCCCGAGCGCGGCATCGATCTCCCGGGCACTGATCGCGAGCGCGTTCAGCGCGTCGACCTTGACGTTGTACTGCGCGACCAGGTCGTTGTACTGGGCGGCCAGCGCGTTCGCCTCGTCGACCGCGGCGTTCTGCGGACCCACCAGCCGGTTCGACTCGTCGATCCGATCCTGGCGTCGCAGCGCGTCGATCTCGGCGCCGATGCGGTCGGCTTCGGCTCCCGCCGCCTCGGCGCGCGGCTCCAGCTCGGTGAGCCGGGCCGCAAGTGCTGCGACCTCGGCGTTCAGCTGGTCGTGCTGCGCCTGGAGCGTGTCGAAGACGCTCTGATAGCCGTCGAACGCCGGCGACGATCGGCGCCCCGGTCCTCGAAGTAGCGCTGGTAGTAGCGCTCCAGTGGCGGGCTCAGCTCGGCAACTTCGGTGGGGAGGATCGAGTGCAGCTCGTTGTGGCGCTGGCCGGGCTCGGCGTCGGCGTACTCGGCGAGCGTGTCGCGCAGGCGCTGGTCGGCCGAGGCTTCGAACGCCTGGTCGAGGAGCTGGTCGACCCGGCGCCGTTGACCCGGGGCGAGCTCCGCGTACGCCGCGTGCAGCATCTCGTGCGCCGCCGTGACGGGCATGATCGCAGCGAGGTCCGGCCGGTCCACCCGGAGGAGGTAGATCCGGCTGTCGCCCTGGCAGCCCGAGGACGTAGGTGAACTCGTCGTGCTGCAGGCGGACAGTCGTCCTGGAAGTCGGGCTTGTCGACGATCTCCGGCGCATTGGAGGCGAACAGCGCTCGCGCGCGATCCGTCATGGTGAGCAGGTCGGCGAACCCGATGACCTCTTCGCTCCGCGCCTGCTCGATCGCGCCCACCACCCGTTCGGCCCCCGCACGCGACAGCGCCCGGTCGGGGTCGAGCGTGAGGGTGATCGCGCGGGCCGTCGACCGTTTCGGACTTCGTCGGGGTCAGCTCACCCCGCACCACTTCGCCGTCGACGACGGTCGCGAGCACGGCCGGGTTCGGGTCCGCATCGAACGCGGCCGAGCCCCGGAGCGTCAGCGCCATCTCGATCCCGTACTGCGGGGGCTTGTGCTCCGAGGTCACGAACCTCCGTGAGCGGACCGACGCGATGTCGCTGCCCGTGAGTCACGCGCGGCACCCAGGAGCAACCGCTCCGCCGGCCGGCCAGCACCTGCGCCGTTCACGACACAGCCGGCCGCCTCGTCGTCGGCGACACGGGTGCTGGGGATCACCGCGTTCGCCGTGACCCTGGTGAGATCGCAGGTCGCGACCGCCGCGGCGCCGAACCGGGCGATCGTCGCACCCGCGGCCGACCGAGCCGCGATCGTCGGCGCGGCCGCGACCTCCCCGATGACCGGGCGGATCCGGACTTCGTGCGCTGAGCCGGAGACGAACCCGGCGGGCGCCTCCCGGCCACGGCTCACGACCGCTCCTGATGCCGGCGCGACCGCCGGCACCCAGCCCAACAGGCACACGCATGCGAGCGCCGCGCCCCTGCCCCTCCTCACCGACCACCCCCTGGACGTCGGGGCAGCGTGGATCGGCATCGGTTCACCGGCAGCGCGCGATCGCAGCCGTCGCGGCGTCGACGTACCCACCGCCGAACTTGATCGCGTGCACGACCAGCGGCGCGAGCTGGTGCAGGGCGACGCGCTCCTCCCACCCGTCGGCCAACGGTGCCTGCTCGGCATACGCCGTGAAGCACGCACCGCCGAACCCGCCGAACAGCCGCATCATCGCCAGGTCGAACTCGCGGTGCCCGCCGTGCGCGGCGGGGTCGATCAACCAGCTGCAACCGGCCGTGTCGACGAGGCGGTTGCCGGCCCAGAGGTCGCCGTGCAGGCGCGCCGGCGGCTCTGGAGGACCACCGAGCACGTCGAGGCGCGTGGCCACGCGCTCGAGATCCGCGACGACGACGTCGGGCAACGTGCCGCCGTCGCGGGCGAGTCCGGCGAGCGGGAGCAGACGCTGCGTCGCGTAGAACTCCGCCCACGTCCCGCACGGTTCGTTGGGCAATCCGCGACTCCCGGTGGAGCGACGGTCCGCGCGTCCGAAGGACGGCGCACCCGCGGCGTGCAACGCGGCCAGCGCGCGACCGAGATCTGCCTCGGTCTCGGCCCGCGCGCTGCCCTCGTCGATCCACTCGAGGACGAGATGGTTCGGTGTACGTCCGTCGTCCGCACCGTCCGAGACCGCGAGCACCTCCGGCACGCCGACGACACCCGGCGCCCGCAGCCACTCGAGTCCGGTCGCCTCGGTCGTGAAGAAGCCGTGCGGCGCACTGTGATGCGTCTTGGCGAACACCGTGCGGCCGTCGGCGAGCTCGACGCGGTATGCCTCCGCGACGTCGCCGCCACGTACTCGCGCCATCGACACCACGGCCGTGCCCAACGCCGGCTCCAGAGCCGATCGCAGGTCCATGAGGGAGCCTCGCTTACCCGAGGGGCCGGGTCATGGACGCGGGGCGCGAACGTGCCGGCACCCGGCCTCGACCTGGTCGTGGTCGTGGTCGAGCCGCTGATCGGCGTCCGTGACTCGGCGTCGTCGGTCGCCTGCAGGGCGATGATCCCGACGACGGTCGCGACCGCCAGGACCGCGATCAGGACGCGCCGGCGATCGACCATCGGGCACAGTATTGCGAACCTCCGACCCCTCCGACCGACCGGGAGCATGCGAAACGTGCCTGCCCACGACATGCCGGCTGCCGAGGTCGACATCGACGTGGGCCTCGTGCGCGCGCTGCTGGCCGAGCAGCAGCCCGACCTGCAGCACCTCCCGTTGACCGAGCTGGCGTGGGGCTGGGACAACGTCATCTACCGGCTCGGTGACGAGCTCGTCGTGCGACTCCCCCGGCGGGCCGCCGCCGCAGCGCTCGTCGACCACGAGCAGCGCTGGCTCCCCGAGCTGGCGGCGGGGTTGCCGCTGCCGGTCCCGGCGCCGGTCCGGTTCGGCGTTCCGGGCGGTGGCTTCCCGTGGTCGTGGAGCATCTGTCCGTGGCTCGACGGTGACCCGGCCGCCGAGCACCCGATCGGCGACCTCGCGGGTGCCGCGGCGATCCTCGGGCGCTTCCTCGTCGCGCTGCACCAGCCGGGCGCGGACGACGCACCGGCGAACCCGTATCGGGGCGTCCCGCTCGCCGACCGAGCGGCGAGCACGGAGCAACGCATCCTCCAGCTGGGCGACACGCTCGACGGGCCGGCGGTGCGGGCGTGCTGGAACGAGGCGCTGCGGGCGCCGGAGTGGTCGGGGCCACCGATCTGGCTCCACGGTGATCTGCACCCCGCGAACCTGCTGGTGACCGGCGGCCGCCTCGCGGCGGTGATCGACTTCGGCGACATCACCGCCGGCGATCCCGCCACCGATCTCTCGGTGGCATGGATGCTGTTCCCCAGCGAGGTGCGCCCGACGTTCCGTACCGCGGCAGGCGAACCCGACGACGCCACGTGGGCGCGGGCGCGCGGCTGGGCACTCTCGCTCGGTCTCGCGTACCTCGCGAGCTCGGCCGACAACCCCACGTTCGCAGCGCGTCGGCCGCGAGACGATTGCGGCAGCGCTGCACGACTGCGATTGACGGCTCCGGAGCACTCCCCGCCAGACGGCCGTCAGATCCCGTAACCTTGGGCTCGACCGCCACACCCCTGCAACCCGAGGTCGTATGACCTCTCCCTCATCGAAGACCCAAGTGCCACCCCAGCAGTTGACGAGGCCGTCTCGTCGGGTCATCGAGCTCACCCTGATCGCGCTCCTCTGCGGGGCCGTGATCGTGGTCGTCGCGCTCCTCAGCCTCATCAGTCCCCGGGACAGCATCTCGGAGCTCGATCGCCGCGTCATCCCGGCCAGCACCGCCCTGACCCGCGTCGAGAACGGCAACCGGGACACCCAGGAGCTGTTCAGGCAGGCCCTGGCGAGCCCACCCGACGCGCGCGGTCCGATCATCGCCGAGTCCCAGGCCGCCTCGAGCCGTGCTGCCTCAGCCTGGAAGGACTATCGCCGCCTCTCGTTCGACTCGCCCGCGGAGCGTCGACTGCAGCAGAGCTACGTCGACGGCATCGCCGAGGGCCAGGCGGCAGGAGCCGACGCGTTCGGCCTCGTCGACTCCCCCGACCGAGCCGCCTTCGATGCGGCGCTCACGGCCGAGGAGGTGCTCTCGACCAAGAACCTCGCGACCGTCAACGCCATCAGCCAACGCTTCTACTCGAGCCGTGTGCAGCGCTCGGTCAGCGACGCAACCGCATCGCTCGACCGCGCTTGGATCTGGGTGCTGCTCGCGTTCGCGCTCGTGCTCGTGGTCGGACTGACCAACGCCGCCGTGCAGCTCCGGGGCGCGTACCGCGACGAACGGATCCTCGCCGGGAGCGCAGGCGGACCGCGCGCGTGACCAGCACCGATCGGACATCGAGACCCAGCTCCAGCGGGGCCTCGAGATGGAGCCGACGGAGGAATCGACGTACGCCATCATCGGCGAGGCCCTCGAGCTGGTGCGCCCCGGGCACCCGGTCGAGCTGCTCGTCGCCGAATCGACCCGCGCACACTTCCGCCAGGTGCTGTCGACGGATCCCGACGGACAGGGGCCCGGGTGCCCGGTCCCCTCCCCGTCGGAATGTCCCGCCGCGAGCACCGGCCAGACGCGTGCCTTCCCGAGCAGCATCCGCCTCGACGCGTGCCCCTTCCTGCGGTCCCGCGACGAGCCGGCGCAGTCGGCGACGTGCATCCCCGTCAGCATCGCAGGCACCAACACGGGGATGATCCACACCACCGGGCCTGACGGCGACCTTTCGAACTCCGACGAAGTGATCGAGTTGGAGCTCGTCGCCCGCAAAGCCGGCGACCGCATCGGCTACCTGCGCGTCCTCGCCCGCACCGAGACCCAGGCGCGCGTCGACGTCCTCACCGGTCTGTTCAATCGGCGCAGCCTCGAGCAGCAGAGCCGCGAGGTCCTGGACCGGGGCGACCCCCTCGTCGTCGCGTTCGCCGACCTCGACCACTTCAAGGAGCTCAACGACCAGCACGGGCACGAGCTCGGCGATCGGGCGCTCCGTCTCTTCGGCCGCGTGCTGCGTGACAGCGTCCGCCCGGCCGACATCCCGGCCCGGTACGGCGGTGAGGAGTTCGTCGTCCTGCTCCCCGACTGCTCCCTGTCGGATGCCCGCATCGTCGCCGACCGGGTGCGCTCGCGGCTGGCCGGCGCCCTCCGTGCCGCGACCGTGCCCGCGTTCACGGTGAGCGTCGGCCTCGCGGCCTGGGAGCCTCCCGAGCCGCTCGCCGACACCATCGCCCGGGCCGACGGCGCACTGCTCGAGGCCAAGGAAGCGGGCCGCGACCGCGTCCTCAGCGCGGCCTGGACCGAGGAGCCCGCGGCAGAGAACGGACGTGCGCCCGAATCCGCACCGGTCCAGAAGGCCTGAGCCGTCCCGAGCCGCTTCCTCAGGCGTCGCGCATGCGGCGAACGCCCGGAGGTGGCCCGGCAGGCACCGCGGCGAGACGCACCTTCACGTCCACCGCCACCGCGCCGTGGGGCGACACCACGAGCGGGTTGCAGTCGAGCTCGGCGATCTCGGGTACGTGGTCGGCGAGCAGCCCGATCCGCAACAGCACGTCCTCGAGCGCGTCCGCGTCGACCGGTTCTTCACCGCGGAACCCGAACAGCAACGCCGACGAGCGGAGTGACCGGATCATCTCGGCGGCGTCGACGTCGGTCAGTGGGACGATCCGTAGCGATGTGTCGCGGAGCAGCTCGGCCTGTACGCCACCCATGCCGAAGAGCACGAGCGATCCGAACGACGGGTCCCGCGTGACGCCCACGATCGTCTCGACACCGGGACCCACCATCCGTTGGAGGATCGCGCCCCCCATCTCCTCGCCCAGGGCTTCGTGCATCGCCAAGAACGCCTGGCGCACGGCCACCGAGTCCGTGAGGCCGAGTCGGACCGCGCCTCGTTCGGTCTTGTGCACGATCGTCGGGGACGCCGCCTTCAGCACGATCGGGAACCCGAGCTCCTCGGCCCGCGCGACGGCTGCCTCGACGTCCGGCGCGACAGCCGTGTCCGCGACCGGGATCCCGATCGCGTGCATGAGCCCGGTCGCCGCTGCCGCATCGAGCCATTCCCCGGTCGGCGTCGTCGCCAACCGGTCGGCGACCATGCGACGCGCCAGGTCGACCCGCGCGTCCGAGAACGTCGGCACGATGCCTTCGGGACGCTCACGCCACTCCTGGTGGGCGGCGGCACGCCCGAGCGCCGCCGCTGCAGCCTCGGGGAAGGCGAAGGACGGCACCCGCCGCGGTGCACCGCCGCGGGCATCACTGCCCGTGTCGTGACCGAGCATCTCGAGCATCCCCTGACGGCCGAGGAAGCAGGAGAGCACCGGCTTGTCGCCCGCGTGCTCGGCTGCGGCATTGATCACCGCGACGACCTCCTCCGCCTGCGTGACGAGGGGTGGCACGAAGATCACGAGCAGCGCGTCGATCTCGGGATCCTTGATCAGGACGTCCAGGGTGCGCCCATAGATCGCCGCGCTCGCCGACGCGATCAGGTCGACCGGGTTGCGGACCCCTGCGTCCGGCGAGACGAAGGCGCGGAGCCGCGCCTGGGTCACCTCCGACAGCTCGGGGACCTCGAGCCCGGCCGCCGCGCACGCGTCTGCCGCCAGGATCCCCGGCCCGCCACCGTTCGTCACGATCGCCACGCGTCGACCGGCAGGGAGCGGCTGGTGCAGCACGACAGCCGCGGTGTCGTAGAGCTCCTCGAGCGTGTCGACGCGAATCACTCCGGCCTGCGCGAAGAGCGCATCGACCGCGGCATCCGGGGCGGCCAGGGCTGCAGTGTGCGACGACGTACCGCGAGCACCGGCGGGACTCCGACCGCTCTTCACGGCGATGATCGGCTTGTGTCGGGCCACGCGCCGCGCGCAGCCGCGCGAACTTGCGCGGGTTCCCGAACGACTCGAGGTAGAGGAGGATCACGTCGGTCTCGGGATCCTCCTCCCAGTACTGGAGGAGATCGTTGCCGCTCACGTCGGCCTTGTTCCCGAGCGACACGAACGTCGAGATGCCGAGGCCGAGCTCGGCCGAACGCGCCAGCAGGGCGATGCCGAGACCGCCGGACTGCGACGCGAAGCCGACTCGGCCCGCCACCGGCAGGAACGGCGCGAAGGTCGCGTTCATCGCGACGCCGGGGCTGGTGTTGACCACCCCCATGCAGTTCGGGCCGATCATCCGCATCCCGTTGCGACGCGCGTGCTCGACGAGGTCGCGTTCGGCGTGGCCGTGGCGCGCGTCGACCTCGGCGAACCCCGCCGAGATGACGACCAGTCCGTGCACGCCCTTGCGGACACAGTCGTCGATGACCGCGGGCACATTCGCGGCCGGGATGCAGACGACGGCGAGGTCCACGAACCCCGGAACCGCGTCGACCGTCGGGAACGCCGGCGTGTCCGCGATCGACGTGGCGTTGGGGTTGATCGGGTAGACGGGACCGTGGAACCCCCCATTGAGAAGGTTCGTGAGCACTCCGTGACCGATCGTGCCCGAGCGACGACTCGCGCCCACCACCGCGACGGACGACGGCGCGAGGATGCGCGCGACGGACCGCGCCTCGGAGACCTGTTCGCGCCGGCGTTGCGCGAGCCGCGACGCGTCGGTGGGCTCGATCTCGAACGAGACCTCGACGACACCGCCCTCGATCGTCCGGTGGACGTCGAACCCGGCATCGGCGAACACACCGAGCATCCGCCTGTTGCCCACCATCGTGCTGGCGACGAACCGTCGGATGCCCTTCTCACGGGCGATCGCGGCGAGATGCTCGAGCATCACCGTACCGAGTCCTCGACCCTGCTGCCCGTCCTCGACGGTGAACGCGATCTCTGCGCTCTCGGAGGGTCGGGTGAGCTGGATGTAGCGAGCGACCGCGACCACGTGGTCGCCGAGCTCGGCCACGATCGCGAACCTCCGGTCGTAGTCGGTCGCCGTCAGGAGCTCGAGGTCGTGCGCGGTCGGCGTCGGGACGGGCGAGAAGAAGCGGAGGTAGAGCGACTCGTCCGAGAGGCGCGAGTAGAGCCCCAAGAGGTGATCGCCGTCGTCGCGTCGCATCGGGCGCAGACGAACTGTCCCCCCGTCCCGAAGGACGACGTCCGACTCCCACTCCTGCGGATATGGATTCGCGTCGTCCACGCCGCGGAGCGTAGAGCGAGGGCCCATGTCTCGCCCACCGCACTGCAGGCCGGCCCGAGCATGCGGGCCGCGCGACTCAGCGGGGATCGGGGCGGATCAGACGCGCGCGAACCGTGATGGAGCTCGCGCCCGGGCGGCAGATCTCGCCGATACCGTCGGTGCGCGCATCGTCGACTGTGAGCTCGGCGTCGTCGTCGGCGGAGTCTTCGACGTGGGTCCGGGGAGGCCCACCACGAGCAGCGTCTTGTCCTGCTGCTGCGCGAGCTTCGCGACAATGGTGACGTTGCCCTTCGGCGCGTCGAGCGCGATCGTCACGGTCCCCGTCGGAGACACGCTCGCGACGCCGTCGTCGGACGACGACCACTGCACCTGGTTGGTCACGTCTTCGGTCGTCTTGTCGTCGTACGTGGCCACGGCCTGCAGCTGGACGGTTGCGCCCTGTGCGAGCGCAGTGACCTGCGCAGGGGTCACCGTGATCTTCGCCAGGTTCCGGACCTGCTGCTCCACGGGTGCCGACTTCGCAGCGTCGAAGTTGTCGTCACCGGCGTAGTCGGCGACGATCTCGTGCGCCCCGTCCTTCAGGTTGGGACCCGTGATCGTCGCCAGGCCGTCCGCGAGGGTCTCGCAGCGCGTCTCCTGCCTGATCTGCGTTCTCGTCGGTGGACGATGCTGGTTTCGAACCCTCGACCTCAGTTGTCATACTCGAGGGGTGCCGTCGGCCGTCGTGGAGTGCCCCGGGTGCGGGCGCCGGAGTCGCGTCCCCTCCGCCGCGGGGGCGCCCGCGGTGTGGGAGCTGCAAGCAGAACCTGCCCTGGATGGTCGAGGCCGGTGATGCCGACTTCACCGAGGTGGTCGAGCAGGCTCGCCTTCCCGTGGTCGTCGACCTCTGGGCACCGTGGTGCGGACCGTGCCGGATGATCTCGCCGGCGCTCGAAGAGGTGGCCCGGCGCAAGCGCGGGCACCTCAAGCTCGTGAAGGTGAACGTCGACGACCATCCCGGCGTGTCGGCGCGCTTCGGGGTGCAGGGCATCCCCACCCTCTTGCTGTTCCGCGACGGGATGCTGATCGACCGGCTCGTCGGCGCGCGCGGGCCAGACGAGCTCGAGCGCTGGGTCGACGACGCGTTGGGGACCCCCGAGCGCTGAGCACCCTGCGTGCACGCGGACGTTCGATCCGACGCTGGGCGCCGCGGAGCAGCTGCATCATGATCGTTGCCGCAGCAGACGACAGATGCTCAAAAAGGCGTGTGCATGCTGTCGACGATCTGGTCGACCATCTTCGACGGGGGATAGTGGCGCAGCATCTGGTCGCGAGCCCAGGACAAGGCCCGGTTCTCGATGAACATGTAGCGGGCGAGCGACCTCGAGTCGTGCTGGTTCCCTTCGATGATGTGACGACATCGCTTCTCGTACAGCTCGAGCGCGAGGCGGACGCTCGTGGCGTCAGCCCGCGAGAGCTCATCGGCAAGCGACGCGGCCGCCCGCAGCGCGTTCGATGCACCGACACCGGCAGTGGGCAGGAACGCGATCCCGGCGTCGCCGCACACGGCGACGCGCCCTTTCGACCAGTGGTTGGTCCTGAGGTCGGTCATCGGCCACGGAAAGAACTCATCGGCGTCATCGATGAATCCCGCGGCCGCATCGTCCGCCTCGAAGAGCTCCGCGTTGGCTTCTGAATCCGGGCGCGGATCGTCTCCGGCGAAGCGTCCGAGGGGATGTGATCGGCCGGAAAGCCGGCACCGACCGCCGTTCGCCCCGGGCACGGGTACATGCCGAAGAGCCGGCCCGGCCCCCAGAACTCCCGGAGCGTCGTCTCGGGCAGACGACCACCCTCGCCCCACCAGGTCCAGATCACCCAATGCGTGTCGAAAGTCTCGACGGACCCGAACACCATCTCCCGCGTCGCTGAGTGCTGACCTTCGGCGAGGACGAGCAGGTCCGCTTCGACCGTCTCACCGCTCGACAAGCTCACGGCGACGATCTCGTCCCGCTCCTCGATCCCAGCGATCGTCGTCCCCATGCGGAGGTCGACGTCACCGCATGCGCCGACGAGGATGTCGAGGATGTCGGAACGGGCGACCTGCAGGATCGGGGCGCCCGCGCCGCTGGTGACATCGCTCAGCTGTACACGCTGCAGCACCCGACCTCTGTGATCGCCGAACTCGTAGATCTCAGGCTGGCCGCTGCGCGCCAACAACTCGTCGTAGCAGCCGAGCCCGTGGAACACGCAGCTCCCGAGCGGCCACAGCCCGATCGCGTACCCCGCTGCGTCGTACGCGTCGGCCCGCTCGATGACGATCGGCTCCCGCCCCTGCTGACGGAGCTTCGCGGCCAGCGTGAGCCCCGCGATCCCTCCACCTGAGATCACGACGCGGATGTGGCAACCTCCCGATTCCGCCGGACGATGGTTCGCTCGGCGAACATCACGTCGGCCGAACGGGTCACCGACGGTTGCCGCGCCCGAGCCGCGGTGTCAAGCAGAGCATGCCAAGACCTCAGCCAGGCAGGTCGCACCGCTGGTATCGACGGCCGCAACTTCGGACTCGTCGGACACCGGTTCAAGCTCGTCTCTCGAAGTTCACCTCGTCCGAAGTGGCTGCTCGTACCCGCCTCGTTGACGTCGAACACGTTCTTGTCTCGTTCGTCAGGATTGTCCCCACTGCAGGTGGAAGGCGCGATCGGCGTTCGTGTCGCTGTAGACGAACGTGGGGTAATCGGACGCGTAGCACCACCAGAGGCTGTCGAGCACCGTGACCTGGTTGTCGCAGGCGGGGAGGAAGGTGTCCGGATCGGTTCCGAACGCCTCGACGACCTCGTTCGCCTGGGCGCAGCTCACTCCTGTCAGGAATGTGAGCGCGCCGAGTCCCGAGACGCACGAGTCGTCGGCCCACCCGCGTCGCCGGGCCGGCTCCCTCGCGGCGCGTGTCCATTCACGCAAGACGATCAGTGTAGGAGTCTGCTGCACGGGGAGGTGACATCTGACAGTCCCCGTGACCTGCACCGTCGTCGGTGGGCGATACTGGTTTCGAACCAGTGACCTCTGCCGTGTGAAGGCAGCGCTCTCCCGCTGAGCTAATCGCCCGAACGCACGACATTATCCGAGCGCTCCCCGATACCGTCCGCCCGACCGGGTGAACGGAGGCCGTGTGGAACCGAGGTTCGTCGAGGTTGCGGACGGGCGCACCCTCGCGTGGTCGGAGCTCGGTGATCGGTCCGGCCCGCCGGTGATCTGGTGCCACGGCGGGCTCAGCGGCCGCACCGACGCGTCGTTCGCCGTGGCCGGGGCGATCGCGGCGGGCATCCGAATGATCACGATCGACCGCCCCGGGATCGGCGAATCGACCCGAGCGAAGGGGCGAACGGTGGCCGGGTGGGCCGACGACGTCGCCGGTCTCACCGACGCGCTCGGCATCGATCGGTTCTCCGTCGTCGGCTGGTCCGCCGGCGGCCCGCACGCGCTGTCGTGCGCCGCCCGCCTCCCCGACCGCGTGGTCGCGACGGCCACGATCGGGGGCATGGAGCCGGTCCGCGACCGCGCGACGCGGCGAGCGCTCGGCCTGCGCCTCGACCGCATCCTCATCCCCCTCGCGCGTCACGCGCCGTGGCTCGCCCACGCGGTGCTGGCCGCGTCCGCACGGCTGAGCCCGCGAGCACCAGAAGCGGGTGTTGCTGCATGCGCTCTCGGACGCGGACCGCAGGGTGCTCGCACCGCTCCCCGCCGAGGAGGTCGTGGGCTCCACCATCCAGGCAAGCCGCCGCCGGCACGGTGGGGCTCGTGGACGACTACCGGGCGTTCGGCGCCCCGGAGTGGGGCTTCGAGATCGGCCGAATCCCGGGCCCGGTCCGCTGCTGGCAGGGCGAGGAGGACGCGGCGGTCCCCGTGGCCGTCGGCCGGCGGGTCGCGGATGCGATCCCGGGGGCCGCGCTCGAGCTGGTGCCCGACGCCGGGCACTTCCTCGTGGCCGACCACGGCACGGAGGTCTTCACCGGCCTCCTCGCCGACGGCGGGGTCTGACCGGCACCGACCCGGTGGAATCCCCCAATTCGGGCAGATCGGCAGCGCCCGCACGCACCCCTTCGCGCGTGGGAGAATGGAGCCCTTGGATGCCTGAGGCCGAAAGACAGAGGTGACGCCGTGGCGAGGAAGGGACGAGCCCGCCGGTTCCGCGAGGCGCGTGAGCTGAAGCAGGGCTTCGACGACGGCTTGTTCGCAGAAGGCGAACGCACGCTCGCCGATGCCGACACCGAAGACGAGCCCACCTGGCGCGACGAGTTCGACGAGCGTCCGAAGGACTGGGACGAGGACGACCCGCTGCGCATCGACGAGGGTGGCCGCCAGGCGTCGTAGGCGCGGAACCCGCGACCGGGTCCGACACCGTCGGTCAGGCCGTGCGCGGATCCGGACGCTCGGGATCGAGGTCGAAGCGACGGATCGCTTCGGCGACGACCTCGGCCTTGACGTCGCCCACACGCGCGAGTGCATCGAGCGCGGCGACCACGATGTTCGCGACGTCGACCTCGAAGTGCCGCCGCAACGCCGCGCGCGTGTCGGAGAAGCCATAGCCGTCGGTGCCGAGCGGGAAGAACGGCCCGGGCACGAACCGCGAGACCTGGTCGGGCACCGACTTCATGAAGTCGGTCACCGCGACGACCGGCCCCTCCGCGTCGGCCAGGCAGTCTGCGACGTAGGACGAGCGGGGCGCCTCCGTCGGGTGCAGACGGTTCCACCGCTCGACGCTCAAGGCATCCTCGCGCAGCAGCTTGTAGCTCGTCGCCGACCAAACGTCGGCTGCGATGTCGAACTCCTCTCCGAGCACCTCCTGCGCGTCGAGCGCGGCGCGCATCGCCGTACCGCTCGCGAGGAGCTGCATGCGGTGCTTCCTCGGACCGGACGCGGTGCGGTACCGATAGAGACCTCGGACGATCCCCTCCTCGATGCTCTCCCCCGCCGGGTCCGGCGGGATGGGAGGCATCACATAGTTCTCGTTGTAGAGGGTGAGGTAGTAGAAGACGTCCTCGGGGTGCTCGCCGTACATGCGATCGATGCCTTCGCGGACGAGCACCGCAACCTCGTACGCGAAGGCCGGGTCGTACGCCCGACAGTTCGGCACGGTCGACGCGAGCACGTGGCTCTGCCCGTCACAGTGCTGCAGGCCCTCACCGGTGAGCGTCGTGCGGCCCGCGGTCGCGCCGAGCAGGAAGCCCCGACCGCGGGCGTCACCGAATGCCCAGATGAGATCACCGACGCGTTGAAACCCGAACATCGAATAGAAGATGAAGAACGGGATCACGGGCTCGCCCATCGTGGCGTACGACGTGCCGGCCGCCGTGAAGCTCGCCATCGCGCCGGCTTCGGTGATCCCCTCTTCGAGGATCCGTCCGCTGCTCGCCTCCTGGTACGAGAGCAACAGGTCGGAGTCGACCGGGTCGTACTGCTGCCCGAACGGCGCGTAGATCTTCACCTCGCGGAAGAGCCCGTCCATCCCGAAGGTGCGGGCCTCGTCGGGGATGATCGGCACGACGCGGTGGCCGAGGCCGGGATCGCGCAGCAGGGTGCGGAGCATCCGCGCGAACGCCGTGGTGGTGCTGGCCTGCACCTTCGCTCCGGTGCCGGCGAGGAACTCGTCGAAGGCGTCGCGCGGTGGCGGGAGCGTGATGTGCTTCGGGCGCACGACGCGCTCGGGCATCGGGCCGTCGAGGGCGCGCCGGCGCGCCACCAGGTACTCGTACTCCGCGGAGCTCGGCGCCCGGGTGGTAGTAGGGCGGATCGCCGTCATCGAGCTCGGCGTCCGCGATCGGGAGCCCGAGACGGTCGCGGAACACCTTCAGCGCGTCGGCGTCGAGCTTCTTGATCTGGTGGGTGGAGTTGCGGGCCTCGAGCCCGGCGCCGAGCGTCCACCCCTTGACGGTCTTGGCCAGGATGACGGTCGGGCTGCCCTTGTGCTCGACCGCCATCTTGTAGGCCGCGTACAGCTTGCGGTAGTCGTGGCCACCCCGGGGCAGACGCTGCAGGTCTCCGTCGCTGAGGTGCTCGACCATCCTGCCGAGCCGCAGGTCGGGCCCGAAGAAGTGGTCGCGGATGTACTTCCCCGACTCGACCGTGTACTTCTGGAACTCCCCGTCGACCGTCGTGTTCATCTTGTTCACGAGCACGCCGTCGACGTCGCGGGCGAGCAGGTCGTCCCAACCGCGGCCCCAGATCACCTTGATGACATTCCACCCCGCCCCGCGGAACGTCGCCTCGAGCTCCTGGATGATCTTCCCGTTGCCGCGCACGGGCCCGTCGAGGCGCTGCAGGTTGCAGTTCACGACGAAGATCAGGTTGTCGAGCTGCTCCCGCGCGGCGATCGAGAGCCCGGCCGTGGCCTCGGGCTCGTCCATCTCGCCGTCACCGACGAAGCACCAGACCCTCGAACCGCTCGTGTCGACCATCTCCTGGTGGAGCAGGTACCGGTTGAAGCGGGCCTGGTACACCGCGTTGAGGGGTCCGAGACCCATCGAGACGGTCGGGAACTCCCAGAACTCGGGCATGCGCCGCGGGTGCGGGTAGCTGGGCAACCCCCCACCAAACACCTCGCGACGGAACCGGTCGAGGTGGTCCTCGGTGAGGCGCCCTTCGAGGAACGCGCGCGCGTAGATGCCCGGTGCCGCATGGCCCTGGATGAACACCTGGTCGCCGTGGCCCCCGTCGGACTTGCCGTGCCAGAAGTGGTTGAAGCCGACGTCGTAGAGCGCGGCGGCCGACGCGAACGTCGAGAGGTGACCGCCCAGGCCGTCGAAGCGATGATTCGCGCGGTCGACCATCGCCATCGCGTTCCAGCGGATCGACGCGCGGATGCGCTTCTCGACGGCCTCGTCGCCGGGGAACCAGGGCTCCTGCTCGGCCGGGATCGTGTTGATGTAGTCGGACGTGACCATCGCGGGGACGCCGACACCCTGCTCGCGTGCCCGCTCCATCAGGCGCGCCAGGAGGTAGCGCGCCCGACTCTGGCCCCGCGCTCCGACCACGGAGTCGAGCGAGTCGAGCCACTCCTCGGTCTCGGCCGGGTCGATGTCGGGCAGCTGGTGCACGAATCCGTCGAAGAACATCGCACCCGAGCGTACGCCCGTACTCAGCGGTCACTTTCGCGCCCCGGCGGAGAGGCGACAGGGTACGGGCACCGGCCACGGTTAGCCTCGAACACTCATGAGCGGTGGGCGTTTCCGCTATCTGCCGGCCCTCGACGGCCTCCGGGCGTTCGCGGTGCTCGCCGTCCTCTGTTACCACGGCGGGATGTCGTGGGCGATCGGGGGCTTCCTCGGCGTCGACGCGTTCTTCGTCCTGAGCGGCTTCCTGATCACGAGCCTGCTGCTCGTCGAATGGCGGGGCACCGGTGGGATCGCGCTCAGCGCGTTCTGGATCCGACGGGCCCGGCGCCTCCTCCCCGCACTGTTCCTCGTGCTCGGCGGCGTCGCGCTCTACGCGGCGTTCGCCGCGGCGCCGACGGAGCTCGACCGCATCCGCTCCGACGGTCTCGCGTCCCTGTTCTACGTGTCGAACTGGCGGTTCGTCTTCTCGCACCAGTCGTACTTCGAACAGTTCGGCGTGCCCTCGCCGCTGCGACACATGTGGTCGCTCGCGATCGAAGAGCAGTTCTACCTGGTGTGGCCGATGATCGTGTACGGCGTGCTGCGGTGGCGCCGCGGGTCCGTCGGCGCCCTCGCCGCGGTCGCCGGGGCGATCGGCATCGCATCGGTGGTGCTGATGGTCACGCTGTACGAGCCCGGACGGGACCCGTCGCGCGTCGTACTACGGCACCGATACGCGGGCCTCGTCGCTGGTCGTCGGAGCACTGCTCGCGATGCTCGCGACAAAGCACACGTTCGGGAAGTCCGTCGTCGAGCGTCGCGTCGCTCCACGTCGCGGGCGTACTCGCGTTCGCCGTCCTGGGCTACATGTGGTCCACCACGACCGACGGCCCGAGCTGGCTCTACCTCGGAGGCTTCCTCCTCGCCGCGCTCCTCGTGGCCGTGGTCATCGCCGACGTCAGCCAGGAGCAGCTCGGGCCCGTCGGCAAGCTCATGGCGCTCCGTCCACTGCGCTGGATCGGTGCCATCTCGTACGGGCTCTACCTGTGGCACTGGCCGATCTACGTGTTCCTCAGCCCGGCGCGCACGAACCTCGACGACTGGGCGCTCTTCGGCGTCCGGGTCGCCGCGACCTTCATCGTCGCGACCCTCTCGTACTACCTGGTCGAACGACCGATCCGCACTGCGTCCTGGAAAGGATGGCGCGCCCGCGTCGTCACGCCGGCGGTAGTGATCGGCGTCGCCGGCGTGCTCCTGTGGAGCACCGCGGGGGCGATCTCCGCCGGTCCCGAGCTCTCGGCCCGCGACCTGCGTCCCCCGACGACCAAGGCGACGACGCCCGCCGTCGAGCGCGACGCCCGGCTCGGTGATGCTCGTCGGCGACTCCGTGGCGAACAGCATCGCGCCGGGCCTCGCCAACCAGGCAGCGCAACAGGGCTTCCAGTTCTGGAACGCCTCACTCCCGGGGTGTGGCTTCGCGACCGAGGAAGGCGAACACCTCGCCGGCACGGTGTGGGAGCGACCGGTCGATCGATGTCAACCGTCGTGGCGCACGCGCTGGCCCCAGCAGCTGTCGCAGTGGAACCCCGACGTCGTCGTGTTGGCTCCGGGGGGACAGGTGACCTACGACCGGCGCTTCGGCGAGGCGGTCACCCTCTTCGATTCGCCCGAAGGCATCGCCCTCGCTCGCGAGGAGCTCGACAGCGCGGTGAAGTCGCTGAGCGTCGCGCGGCGCCAAGGTCATCCTGCGTGACCGCGCTCTACGGGAAGTACCAGTACACCGCACAGATCGACCTCGACCGCTCGGGCTTCAACCCCGCGTGGATCGACGAGTGGAACGCCATCGCCCGACAGGTCGCGTCCTACCACCAGAAGACGGTGCAGCTCGTCGACCTGAACGAGCGTCTCGACCCGGGCGGGAAGTTCGCGGACACCATCGACGGGGTGCAGGCCCGCACCGACGGCGTGCACCTCACGCCCGAGGCGTCGGATCTCGCAGGCGCGTGGCTCGCGCCCCAGATCCTCGCCGCGGTGCCGAAGGGTCGCCTGCTCCAGAAATAGCGACGAGGCGTTCGCCGTCGCTTGCTCAGGCAGTGGCGACGAGCGAGTCGCGGCGGAAGACCAGGTCGAGCCAGAGGCGCGCGTGCTCGGTGGTGAACGTGCCGAGCACGACCCGGCCCTTCGTCGTGATGTTGTCGACGGTCACCAGTGAGGACCACGGAGCACCGGTCGCACTCGTGCCGTCCTCGGCGATCGCGCGAAGCACCGGCGCCTGGGCCCTGGCCGTCGCGGCGTCGTCATAGGCGAGCGCGACGAAGACGAGTGCGCATTGCCGTCCAGTCCCGGCGCGGTCGCGACCGCCACATAGGGCGCGAGCGGCGTCGGACCACCGGTCTCGGCGCCGGGTGCGACGACGTCGGTCGAGAGGAACGCCGCGTACGCGCCCGCATCGTGGACGGCTGCCGTGACGGCCATGACGTCGGCGTCATCGCCGAGCGAGTCGACGTCGCCGGCGGCAGCCTCGATGGACTGCTCGACGGACTTGGCGCTGTCACTCCACGTCGCGTACGGGGGATCGATCGCAAGGTTCCCGCCGATGCCGAAGCGGCGCAACGGGGTGATCCGCTTCACCTGCACCTTTCGCGGACCCCACATGTACAACTCGGAGCCGGCATGCGACTTCGTCTCGAGGAGGTCGCCCCAGACCTTGTCGTCCTCGACAGTCTGCTGCACCCGATCGGGATCGATCGACCCCTCGAGGATGGTGAGGTCGTCGGGCGGATCGCCCGCCGTGACGTCACCGCGGACGCGGCTGCTCTTGATCCCCAGCTCACGGTCGAGCGGATCGGGACCCCGCGTCCGCAGGAGCTCGGACGGCGCGATGCCCGTGGCCTGCTCCAGGGTGAAGAGGTCGTGCACCCGGTCGGGATCGCGCTCGAGGTCTGCGGCAGCGCGGGCGGCGTCATAGTCGTTGAGGATCACCTGGTGGCCGAACGACCCGGAGGCGGGCACGCGGGCGAGCAACGCCTTCCACGGGTCGCGGGCTGCCCCGGCTGCGGGCGCAGAGACGGTCGCCGCCGACGCGCCGATCGCCGCCGCGCAGAGCATGGTGACGAGGATCCGGGGGCGCCGCACGAGGAGGAATCTAGCCACGGCCGCTCGGCCGCGGGCCGGCGACGAGCGAAATCGGTGACCTCGTCGAGCCGTCCAGTAGTGTCGTTGGCCCTCCGTCCGCCGCGTGTGAGGTTTGGCTGCGAAGATGTCATGGCGATCGCGCTGGCAGATCTACGAGTACGTTCGCAACAGCCTCTGGATCGTGCCCGCGCTGTTCGTCACCCTCGCGATCGTGATGGGGATCCTCCTTCCGGAGCTGGACGAACGAACCACCACCAGGATCGGGCTCTCGTTCGGTTCCGGCGCAGCCCAGTCGGTGCTCGGGGCGATGGCCGGCGGGATGATCACCTTCACCGGCTTCGTGTTCTCCATCCTGCTGCTCGCCGTGCAGTTCGGATCGAGCCAGTTCTCCCCACGGATGTTGCGCCGGTTCCTGAGAGATCCGACCACGAAGATCTCGCTCGGCGTGTTCATGGCGACCTTCATCTATGCGCTCATGGTGTTGCGGACGATCGGGCTCTCCAACGACCCGAAGTTCGTTCCTGACATCTCGATCAGCATCGCGTTGTTGTGGCTCCTGCTCAGCATGATCATGTTCCTCCGCCTGATCAGCCGAACGACGCAGGGGCTGCGCGTGGCAGCAGTCGTCCGGGAGCTCGGTCGAGACGGCGCGACGGTGATCCTGCGCTCGTACCCGGACCTTGCGATCGACGACGCGTCGGTCGACCCTCCCGCCGGACCGCTCGCCGCGCCGTCGAAGGTGGTGACCTACATCGGTCGGCCGGGTGTGCTGCAGAGCGTCGACACCAACGGACTGGTGCGGATCGCGCGAGATGCCGACGTCGTGCTGGAGCTGCTCCCCGCAGTCGGCGATCCCATCCTTCCGGACGCGCCGCTGTTCCGAGTCCACGGTCAGGGCGACGTTGAGGACGAACGCCTGCGACGTTCGGTCGCGATCGGCGACGAGCGCACGATGCGTCAAGATCCTGCGTTCGTGCTCCGCCTGCTCGCAGACATCTCCTCCAAGGCGCTCTCCCCGGGCGTCAACGACCCCACGACCTCAGTGCAGGCCATCGACCAGATCGAGATCCTGCTCCGATTGCTCGGGAGTCGACGCCTGACGCCCGGCGAGGCCTGCGACGACGCGGGGAACCTTCGCTACTGCTATCCAGCGCAGACCTGGGAAGACCTGCTGAGCATCTCGCTCGACGAGGCGCGCTCCTTCGGCGCGACCTCGGCGCAGGTCACACGTAGGCTTCGAGCGCTCCTCGAGGATCTCCGCGCGGTGGTGCCGCAGTCCCGGCGGCCGGCGGTCGACGCCCAGCTCGAGATGCTGGACGCGATCGTACGAGGGGCCAACGCGGATCCGGCGGAACAGGCGATCGCGGCAACCGCAGACCGGCAGGGACTCGGCGCTTCCCGCCGACGGTGATCGCCATGCGCTGGTGACGGCTCAGCACCCCGCCGGCGACGCCCGTCGCTCTGACCGTGGACTGTTCCTTCGTGGTGGGCGATAGAGGATTTGAACCTCTGACCCCTTCCGTGTCGACGTGCTCAGGGGTGTTCGCCGCGTGCTGCGCAGTGCTGTGACCTGCGGTGTTCGGTCTGCCTGGTGTCGGTGCGTCCGTCCTGTATCGGGGTGTTTCTTGACTGGATTCTTGACTGCCGGAGCGACCCGACAGGGCTACCGTAGCCGAGGCTGACCGCATGGCGCTTCGGCGGTGTTCGCCTGTCGGCGGCGCGTGTCGTGTCGGCGCATGTCAGTCGCCGCGTAGGATTCGCCGATGCCGGCGGAGCAGGTACGGCTACGGATCGGGAACTTGGCCAAGGCGGTGCTGGTCACCGGCCAGCTCTACCGGGACCCCAAGGACGCGCTGAACGAGTTCGTCTCGAACGCGGCCGACGACTATGCACAGAGCGGCCAACGCGGTGAGCGGATCCGGATCGTGTTGCGCCGCAAGACCAAGCGCCCCGTGATCGCGATCGATGACATCGGCCGGGGAATGACCCCGGATCGTCTCCGCGAGATCGCCCGCAATCTCTTCTCCTCAGCGAAGGTGGGCGACGACCGAACGTTGGGCGAGAAGGCGATCGGGATCCTCGCGTTCCAGCAACTCGCGGCACGTTGCGACATCGTGTCTCGCGCGGTCGGCGAGGACGAGACGCACGTCCTACGGCTCGAGCGAGGCCGTGCCACCGCGACGCTCGAACGTGAGCGACGCCGAGTCCGTGAGGTGCCGGGCACGACCGTGTACCTGACCGACCTCGATCCCGAGGTCCTCCGTGTGCTCACCCAGCGCAAGGTCATGGACTATCTCCGTCGCCGTCGCGGCGCCGCGCTCTCCCGCGGGGAGTACACGATCGAGGTCGTCGAGGGTCGCCACAGCGAGCTCGTCACCCCTGAGGAACCCGATGGTGTCCGGGTCGCGATCCCCGCCCAGAACACTCTCTGGGGCCGCATCGAATTCGCGCTCTACGTCGCTCCTCGCGACGAACGCAAACGACGCGTCGCCGTCGTCGGACGTGCCGGCACCACCATCCTGGACGACCTCAGCGAGCTCGACGACTTCGAACACCAACCCTGGTCGAGTGACCAGATCTCGGGTTACGTCGTCTTCGAAGCACTTCAGCAGTCGTCTGGGCGGCGCGGGCTCCTCATGGACGACGCCTACACCATCTTCGCCGACGCGATACGCGCCGTCGAGTCGACCGTGGCGCGAACGCTGGAACGCATCAACCGCGACGTCGACGTGCAACAGGCCGACCGCCTCGCCGACACCATCCAGAAGATCTTCAAACGAGTCCTCGGTGAACTCGACGACCTCGACAACCCGATGCGCACCCCACTCGGGCACCTCCCCGGCGAAGGCGCACTACTCGAGCCACTCGAAACCCACACCAACGGAAACGACGGGGGTGGTCGCGCCGACCCGCCGACCTTGAACGAGTTCGACGCTCCCCCACCCTCCGACAGCCCAGAACCTCTCCCCGACACGGCACCCGCGACCGGCACGCCAGACCGAAACCGAACCCGCGCACTCCCCCTGCTCCAGGTCGACCCCACACCCGGCCAGAGCCGCAGCCGGTTCGACCCCGACGCCAACATCGTCCTGTACAATGACCGCCACGGCGACTACCTACTCGTCAAAGACAACGAATCCTCACTCCTCGACTACCTCGCCACCCTCGTCGCCAAGGAATACGTCGTCTACAACAACCCACGCGTCCCCACCGACGAACTCGCCGAAGAGATGGTTCGCGTCGTCGTCAGAGTCCGCCGCCACCTACCCCAGCGTCGATAACCATCCGCACCGCGCGTTCACGCAACTCGGTCGGATACCTCCCCCGGCGGCAGGGCTTCAGATCTCCCATGACTCCATCCTCTCAAGGACTGGAGCCTGCAACTTCCCGGGGCGGTTCATGTCGTGGCCGGGCCTCCCTATGGCTAGCGACATTGACGCGCTCGTCACCAAGACCCGCCTCAAGCGCCTCGCCGACGGCGTCAACTGCTCAAGAGCGGCCCGTCTCGTAGATGAGCTGACCGGCGTGCTCACGCTCGGCCAAGTAGTCGGCGACGAGTTGAGCGTGCTCGTGATCAACGGCATCGACTGCCAGTAGGTTGCGTGACGACCACTCGACCAACGAACCGAGCCTCTTCAGATCTTCGGCGATCTCCTGACGTGGGTGGAACGATGCACCGAACCACACTCGGAACACGAAGCGACCAGACGATTCGACAACCTTCTCCACGACGTACTGGCGATCGCCCTTCGGCGACGTGCCCACCGTGTCGCCGAGAGCGATGTCGTAAACAAAAAACGGGATGCAGCAGACCTCGAACCGATCGTCGCCGACCTGCTTGGCGAAGAGCTGCTCGAATCGCCGAGGACGATCCTTCTCGGGAAGCTCAGCGCTGATGATGAAGTTCGAACGGTCTCGCCATACCGGGTCCTCATGAACGACGAACTCGTTCTCGGCGGCCATCACCGGAATAGGTTCCACCACGGCGGCGGCCACGGCCCTTCGTAGCCACCGGGCGGGTTGACGGGGAAGTCCCGGGCGCCCTTCGACCCGTTGCACCATTGGCACGTCGTCTGCGCATTTTCAATCGTCGCGTTGCCACCCCGCGCTCGTCGGGATCGCGTGGTCGACCTGTGGAGCATCCGTCTCCATATGGCAGTAGACGCACGTACTCGGATTCTCCTCAAGCGCCGCGCCCCGCACGCTGTGCGGGAACTCCTTCCCCGCCGTCTCGCCACCAGCCGAACCAGCCTTGATCGTCGCGCCTTCGGCCTCTGTGGCCGAACCAGCACCAAGGCCGCGGAGTCGCGCGATTGAGGTGCCGAGCACGAGGCCGAGAGCGGCGCCAATTAGTCCGCCCTTGAGGATCTCCTTCCACGACTGTCCTGTTGCTGCGGGAGCAGCGGCACCGGCCGCGAAACCACCGGCGGCGAGACAGCCGGGCGTCGATGAGCCGAAGGTTTCTCCGGCGGTCAGGAGTTCGCAGCCCCCGCCGACGATTGCGCCCGCAGCGATGCTGGCGAGGACGCCGTCCAGGCTCGGGGACCATGACGCAGCGAGGCGGAGATGGGCCTTGCACAGTTGGGCGACTCGGCCTGTCTTTCCGGTGGCCAGTCCGCTAGTGCACGCACCAGCGGAGCGATTGACGACCTTCATGAATTCGGCCGCGTTGGTGACAGGTGTCCACGCGGTTCTGAATCTTGGGTGCCCCGCGTTGTTGTCGGAGTAGCCCGTCAGCGAGTTGGGATTCTTGGTTACACCCGCACCGGGTGCGCGTACCGTCTTCACCCATTGAGCGGCTTTGACTGTGGTCGCGGTGGGCTTCGTGAGGGCCCTTATGTAGTTGACGGTGTTGACGTATTCGGGGCGGACGTAGACGGTGAAGGAGCTCGTCTTGGGCATGAACTTGACTTGGATGATTGGGGCTGAGGGTGCGCTGCGTGGGCCTTTGGACGTGGCGATGCCAACCAGGAACTTGTACAGGGCGGAGAAGAATTGGATGTTCTTCTGCCAGGCAAGGATCTGGGTGTTGTGCTGGAGCGGTTGGGCTTTGAAGCCATCGGGGTCGGAGTAGGCGAGCGGGTTGTCGTTGGCGTAGGTGTAGCGATTGAGGCTGATCGGCGTCTTGAGTTGCCCGGCGGTGGTGTCGCGCGCAGTGAACGTGTCGATGGCCGGGTCGTACCAGCGGGCGCCCATCCAGGTTTGGCCGGTGCTTGGGTCGGTGAAGTCGGATTGATATCCGACGGTTGGTTCGAGTGCGCCGATGTCAGCGGTTTCAGCTCCGAACGGGTCGTAGGCCATCGTGTCGGTGACTTGACCTGTGGGCGTGAACATGTCGGTGAGGTCGCCGTGGCGGTTCCGACCTGCGAGTTCGGCCGGCACCGTCGGCGTGGTGGTGTCGTCGAGGGCGAGGAGATCGCCCGATGGTGAGCGCGCGTAGGTCCATGTGCCGTCGCTTGTGGGGTCGAGTTCGGTTCCGGCATAGGTGAACGGGGTTGTGTTCCGCGTGGCGACCCGGTCGAGACTGTCGTAGGTGTATGTCGTGGTTCCTTGTTGGGTCAGACGCCCCAGTGCGTCATGGGTGAAGTTGGTGGTGCCTTGGGGCGTGGTGGCGCTTGCGAGAGTGCCGCGGGGCGTCCAGGTCCAGCTGCGGTTGTCGGAAGCAGCTGTGAGACGGTTTCTCGCGTCGTAGCTGAAAGTTGTGCCACCGGCGCGCGTGCGGTTACCAGCGCCGTCGTACTCGTAGCTGATGTTGGTGGTGTCGGGCTTGGTCCAGCTTGTTAGGCGGTCAGCTTGGTCGTAGTTGTAGGTATTGGTCCCGGCACCGGCGACACTGGCTGGGGCAATCGTTTGAGTCTTGACGTTGGAGTCTGCGTCGTAGGTGTATGAGGTTGAGTACTGGTTGACTGAGTTGACATTGAGGGTGTCGGACTTGAGACGGCCGAGGCCGTCGTAGGTGAGAGTCCGCGTTGGGATAGGGGCAGTCGTGCCATAGGTGACCTGGGTGAGTTGGTCAGCGTTGTCCCAGGTGTTGGTGCGGGTGACGTTTGTGAGCGGATCTGTCGCAGTGGTCAGGTCGTTGCGGGCGTTCCAGGTGAAGGTCGCGGTGCCAGCTTGGTCTTGACGGCTGGTAACGCGTCCGGCGCCGTCGTAGCCGTAGGTGGAGGTTCCGGCACCGCCACTTGTTGTGGTGAGCAGTCCGCGGCCGTCGTAGGAAAACGTCATGGTTCCAGCAGGATGCGAAGCGCTGGTGCGACGCCCGGCAAGGTCATATCCGAATGTCCGTGACGCGGAGGGCGTCCCTGGTCCCGAGCCGCTCTCTTGCGTAACTCGGCCGAGCTCGTCGAACGTTCGCGCCACGGTGACGCCACCGGGTTGGCGATCTTCGAGTGGAAGGCCTGCCGCGTCATAGACGGTGACGTAGTCCCGGGACGCGGCGTCGGCTTGACCCGGGGTGTTGGGCTCGCTGCGCGTCTCGGGCAGGTTCCAGGGGTTGTATGTGGCCGTGGTGGTGTTGCCGTTGCCGTCGGTCAGGCGAGTGGTGTTGCCCGCTCGGTCGTATCCGTAGGAGGTGGAGATGTTCTGCCCGACGGCGACGGGTTGGGTTACGCCGGTGAGTCGGTTGGCTGCGTCGTAGGCAAGCGTGGTGGTAGCACCATTCGGTGAAGTAACCGAGGTCTGGTTTCCGCTCGGGTCGTATCCGTAGTTGGTTGTGGCAGTGTCGGTTCCGCCCGTCTGCACGGTTCGAGTTCGCCGGCCTGCGAGATCGTATGTGTTGGTGGTCGTCCGCCCGAGGGGGTCGGTGACGATCAGTGGTCTGCCAGCGAGGTCATAGATGATGGTGGTGGCGGGAGCCCCTGGCTTGGTGATCGAAGTCTGTTCACTGGCTGCGTTGAAGGCGGCGGTGGTCGCAGCGAGACCCGGGGGTTGAATGGATGTCTGGTTGTCGAGGTTGTCGTAGCCGTAAGTCGTTGTGTAGCCACCTGCTGTTTGGCTCGAGGGTCGGTTGCGCGTGTCGTAGACCGTCGTTGTCGTTCGACTCGTTTGGTCGGTGACGCTGGTCTGATTGCCGACCTTGTCATAGGCGTAGGTCGTGACTCCGCGACTTGGTGCACCGGTGACCTGGGGGTCAGTCTTCGTGGTGACTCGGTTCAGCATGTCGAACGCGTAGTTCGTTGTCTGGCCGCGGCGGTCGGTACTGCTGGTCGTGTTGCCGACGAGGTCGTAGCTGTACGTCTCCGTGGGGCTGAGAGCGGATCCGCCCGGCGGGGTGTAGGCGGGGTGCTCGATTCTGACGCGACGTCCCAGTGCGTCATAAGTGGTCATCGTGATGTTGCCGTTGGGATTCTTGACTTGCGCCGTCTCCCCGAAGGTGTTGAAGCCCACGACTGAGGTGGGACGATCAGACCCACCTCCGTCGATCGCCACGGCAGGAAGCGTTGCCTGGGTCTGTCGACCGACGGTGTCATAAGTGAAATTGGTTGTGTTTCCTCTGGGGTCGGTGACTGCAGTCTTCAGGCCACGAGTGTCATAGCCGTAGGTGGTGGTCAGATCGGTAGCACCGTTCTCTACGGTCTCATTGAGGAGGAGACCGGTGGCGGGGTCGTACGCCGAACGAATCTCCTCGGTGGTGCCCGCTCCACCGATGGTGCGCTTGACGCTGGTTGGATGGCCCGCGGTGTCGTAGACGATGTCAGCTACTCGGTTGACGCCGGAAAGGGTGACCTTCTTGACCAGATTGTTCGGGTAGTAGTCAGTCGTCACGACGCGGGCGGCGTTCCCGGCCTTGTCACTCGTCGGGTTACCGGCTGCGTCGTAGACGTGCTCCTCAAGTGTCACGACTTGGCTGCCGCCGGGCGCATAGAGAGTGACGGAGAGCAGCTGGCCGACGGGGTCGTAGGCGAAGCGACGTTCCCGGCCTTCGGCGTCAAACTCACTGGCGACCCGACCAGCGGAGTCGTAGGTGGTGTGCTTCAACACGAGGTTCTGGGCGAGGTTCGGCTGGGCGTTTGCGTCTGCGGCCTTCAGCGTTACCGTGTCAGGTCGGTTGGTGGGCGTGTAGCTGGTCTCGAACCGACGCCCCAATTGGTCAGTTGCTGCCACGACATTCCCGGCGGTATCGAATTCGCGAGTCATTGATCCGCCGTTGGGATTCTGATCGGACGCGTAAGTCGTCTTGAATTCTCGGTCTGCGGCGTCGAAGTCGTAACTGGTTCTGCGGTCTGGATCAGGAGCGCTCGACCCACCGTTGTCATGCTCAAGGACGTCGATAGCGTTTCCGTTGGCGTCGTATGTGGTGCTCACCTTGCGCTGGTGCACCAGGTTCGTGACGGGATCGGTGACTGCGGGTTCGGTCAGGACGGTGACCTGGCCCAGTTCGTCATACACCGTGTCGGTAGCGGCTTGGCCGGTGCTCTGATCGGGGTTGGTCCACGTCTTGGTCTCACGCGTCGCCAAACCGAGGGCATCGACTTCGAACGATGTCGAGAGCCCTGTCGGATCCTCGCGTCGCCGCAGGTCGCCCTTGGCGTCATAGAAGTATCGAGTCGGGTTTTGCCCGGGCTTCTGCTCGGTCGCGACCAACCCCTTGGGTGGAATGTCAGTTCCGTTGTAGGACGCCGACGTACTCGTCCCGTCGGTGTACGACCAGGTTGTCGCACCCAGGGCTGCACCCGTCGCCGTGGGTGGCTGGGTCGAGGTCAGGTTGCCCTCTGCGTCGTATCCGTAGGTCGTCTTGTAGGTGTCGTCAGTTCCAGAGCTCGAGCGGCCATCGCGGGTCGTCAGCACGTGGTCTTTGGCGTCGTAGGAGTAGTACCAGGACTTTCCGTTGGCATCGACGCGTTTAGTGACGTTTCCTCGACGCTGCGCGATATCTGAGTTGTTGTTGTCGTACTCGAACGTCGATATCGCGCCCGCTTCATCAGTGTCCTTAACGAGGAAGCCGCGGACGGCGTCATATTCATAGATGTGTCGCTGACTCAGCTCGTTGTCGTGGCATACGAGGTGTTGTGCCGCGTCGTACTGCGCGACGGTCACACCCCCACGCGGGTCGGTGATCGTGGTCTTCGTCTTGACCGTTGCGTTTGGGCAAGCACCGCTCGCCGTGTAGGCGTACCCGGTTTGGTTGCCAACTCCGTCCTTGGTGGTCGCGACTCGGTTGTCGGAGCCGGGTGTGTAGGTGAGTTCGATGGCGGTGTTGGTGAGCGGCCGTCTGGTCTTGATGATGCGAGGCGGGTCGTTCGTGTCGTAGGTGAATGACTCGCACTTCGGGTTGGCGCCGACCCCGAACCTTGGGTCGCAGACGGTTGCGAGCTGATCGCCACTGGTACCGCCATAGGTGTAGTGCCACACCAACGGTGCTGCTGCTGCTTGGCCGTTGCGTGAGACCGGATCGGTTGTCACGCTTACGACATGGCGGTGACCGGATGATCCGGCCCAGACATAGGTAAGCGTTCGAGTCTCCGGTTGAGCTGTGACGGTGCCGAGTTCCCCGGAACCAGGGTCGTAGTTCAAGGTCAACGTCTCACCGTTGGTGTCGGTGATCTTGGTCAACCGGCCTGGGTTGTTGGTGCTCGCCGACGCGAAGTCGTAGGCAGTTTGGTCCTTGTCCACCAATCTCGTGGTCCCGTCCGCGTTCTTGGTGAACGTGGCGTAGAAGCCGGTCGGAGGCGCGTAGGTGCCGTCTGCACGCTTGGTGTATGCCTCGAATCGGCCGTCGGGATACGCAACGGTGTAGTCGCCGTTCGCGTCGCTGGTCGCAGACATCTCGTAGGTCGACGACCAGCCCTTTCCGAACCAGCCGTTGCGTGAGTCGCGATGGTTGTAGGAGCGAGTCACCGCCAAAGCTGGACCGTGCGTGGTTGGCGCGACGTCGGTTGTGTCGTGGAAGTAGGTGCCTGTGGCGGTATTCACTCCACCGACGAATTCGACGTAGGGGTTGTCGCCCCGAGCGAACGGGTTGTTGGAGATGTAGTTGATCGACTCGCTCAGAGGGGTGACACCGTGGTCGCCGTAGAACCAGTTGCGGCTGACCCGATACATGTCCCACTTGATGGTGTAGGTACCTGCATCCAGGCCTGGGACTGACGCGTTGATCGTGCGGGATTGGCCGACGTTGATCGCAGTGTCGAGTTTGGTATGGGCACAGTCGCCGACGTAGGTGTTGTCGGGCTTGTAGAGGTGACAGCCCAGTTCGTAGTCCCCGTTTGCGGGCCAGTTCTCCGAACCGGTGTTCGCGATGTTCACGGGGATCTCGGACGCCTGACCTTCTACCCGATTCCATTGCGTTGAGCCGGTGGGTCGAGTTGTGGTGTAGCTGGCGTTTTGGACCGTGTAGACGATGTTGAGGGTGGGGGGGATCCAGTTGTTGCCCGAGAAGAACTGCTTGATGGACAAGGGCGTGCATCCGCATTCGTACGACCACAGCGCCAACCCGTAGTTCGCCCCCGCGTAGCCCAGCGGCGTTCCCATCCAGGACTGCGCCGCTGGGGTGATGTCCATGTAGGTCATCTGGTTCGGGCAGCCAAAGAGCTGGGACATCGACGGACCCCAGGTCGGCATCGGGTTGTACCAACTTGCATACGGCCCGTACCAAGCTGATAACCGCGTCGCGAACGTCGTCGTTACATCACAAGTCCCCCCACTCTGGTACATCTGCAGCACGCCACCGCCCGGAAGGACGTCGTTCCTGGCGTCAAAGAAGACGGGAAACAGGAGATAGGAGCGGAAGTAATAGAAGTTGTAGTACCAGGACACGCCCGCGTTGAGGTAAGTCTCAGACCAGTAGTTGCAGCCTGGGCACGTCGTCCCGATCCAGGTATCACCGCTGTTGGCTGTGTCCAGCGTGTTGACCGCGATCGACGGGTCGATCGTGACAGGGAACACCAATCCCGGATCCGCGAGCCAGTCCGAAGCGACGCTCACCCTGATTCGCGCGCTGTCTGCGTCCTGATCGATCAGTTCCAGCTCTACTGGTGCCTCTGCGCGCCACTGCGTTGACGACGGTGACGTCGAGTCGTACGCGACGCCGTTGCCATAGGTTGCGACGACCTTGTCGTGATCGTCGACGACCACGATCCCACGCGGGTCGCTGGTCGCGTGCGTTCCCGCCGGGAGCGACAACACCACCTCGTACGCGTTGGGTGCCGCCGCGTCGGGCAACACGACGGACTCCTCGACGCCCGCCGGGAGGATCGCCTCGATCAAGTCGCGGCCGTGCGAGAGCGCGTCGGCGAAGACGACCTGCTGGCCGTTGATCTCACCATCGACACTGCGCACCGAGGGATGCGTCAACCCCAACTCACCCGAGGGGGTCTGGACCGACACCAACGGAGCGTCGCTCGCGTCGGCCTGACCCACCGAGCGCAACGCCACCGACTTACCCCGCGCCGGCCCGAGGCCGGAACGGCCCCGAGTCATCGCCGCGACCGACACCTCGGTCCACCCCACCTTGGCGCCGATACGTCCGTCACGGTCTCGAACCAGCGTCTTGTCGAACTCGACCCACTGCCCGTGGCGCTTGACCCGCACCGGCGCCGCGCTCGCCTCCATCGTCACCGTGCCATCGGGGTTGCGGCGCACCCGCCGCGTGGGCGTCGTCAACCGCTCCAGATCCGAGAGCCGCACCGGACCCGCCGGCCTCGAGGACACCTGCACATCCTTCCGCGGCCGCCTCCGCCGGGCCTGGCGCGTCCGGCGCCCCCGCGTCGGCCCGCTGCACCGGAACCCCCACACCCCCCGGCGCCGCCTTCGATGCCGGCTCGTCGCCACCCCCACGCGCAACGACCAGCCAGCCACCCACCGCCAACGCGACCACGACCCCGAACGCGACCGACCGCTGCGCAACCCGACGACCGCGCCAACCGACGCGCTCGACGACCCCCACCCTCGAGCGTCAACGCTCCCCCCGCCGGCGCGTCCTCCTCCGAAGAACACCCCGCCCACGTACCTACGCCTCCCCACAACGAGAGTCAACCGTCTCCACCCCGCCGCCACCCCGTACGCGACATCACCGGCGGCCCCGAGTGGGGAGAACCACCCCGCAGGGCGATCACCATCGCAGGGAGATCACCATCCGATCGCGAGATCCGCCGCGTCGCGGGCGAGATCGATGGCCATCGCCTGCGCGCTCGAGCGTCGCAATCCAATTTGGAGGCGCGCTATCGCGTCCGTCTCGACGCTGGGTCCGTGCTGCTCGGTCGCGCGGTCGGGTTCCTGAACGAGGTACAGCGAGTTGGTGTCCGTACCGCGTGAGAGGGCGGAGTAGGCGAACTCATGATCGAGTGGTTCGGGGGCGAGGACGAACGTCTCGCGCACGGTCGAGCCTTGGGCCTTGTGGATCGTCATCGTGTACCCGTGCACCAACTCGCCCGACTCGACGTAGCGTTCGGGGAACACCACCACACGGCCGGCGGTGGTGCGTGCCTGGATGCTGCGGCTGGTGGGGTCGATCGACACGATGGTGGCCCGGGTGCCGTTGCGGACCCCGATCTCCTGGTCGTTGCGGGTCGCCAACACCTGATCACCCACCGCGAAGCCCCGACCGCCGATCTGGGCCTGGTCGGGCTCGAGCCGGCCCGTCGCCTGGAGGGCACGGCGGGCGAGGCGGTTGAGCTCCTCGACGTCGCGGTGGCGCAGCGCGAGCATCACCCGCGTGCCACTCGGCCTCCCACCAGGACCATGCGCGGCGAGCCAGTCGTCGACCAGGCGCCGTCGGGCCTGGTCCACATCCCGATCGATGCGTATCCGGCCGTGCTCCTCGTAGTCGGCCAACGCCCGATCCGTGACGCCGACCCGAAGTCTGCGCAAGGCTTGGCGTTCCCATTCGGCGTGTTGGCGGCGATTGGCATCCAAGCGCAGCGCACCCAGCCGGTCCGCGAGGCCGGCGAACGCGCCGCCCGCGTCGATCTCGGGCAGCTGATGATGATCCCCGACCAGCACCACCTTGGCCCGCCCCCGTGCCGCGTGGTCCAGGAGGCGGGCGAGCTGGCGGGTCCCGACCATCGCCGCCTCATCGACCACCACCACATCCCGCTCACCCAACGCCACGCGCCGCGGGTCATCCAGGACCCCGAGCAGGCGACGCAACGTCGTCGAGCTGATCCCCGACCCTTCCTCGAGCTCGTCCGCGGCCCGGGCCGCCAACGCGCACCCCGTCACCCGATACCCCGACGCCTCCCACGCCTCCCGACACGCACCCAACACGAACGTCTTGCCCGACCCCGCCACCCCCTGCACCACCTCGACCCCCGCACCCGAAGCCCCCAAGCACCGCACCACCCGAACCTGCTCGACGCTCAAGGTCGGGCGTGCTGCGAGCGCGGCGTCGAGCGCGCCCGGAGCGGCGATCCCGACCCGCGCGGCGGCGATTCGCCGCGCCCCTCACGAGGCTGCGTTCGGTCGCCAACAGCTCCGGTGTCGTCCAGCGAGCATCGTCCAACCCGGACGCGACGACCCGCCCGTCGCGGCGACGGATCACATCACTGGTCCGCAACCCGGCCGCCGCGTCGAGGGTCACGACGTGACGCGACCCGAGGAACGCGTCGCTCAACGCCACGATCCCCTCGACCCCCACCCCGGTCGTGGCCTCCGCGACCGCACGGATCACGTCACGACGCCCGAACGCCGCGTGGCGTGCGGTCAGACCCTCCGGGCTCGCCAACCCGGCGAACAGGACGTCGGCCTCGTCGCTCCCCACCACGATCCCCTCGGCCAGCTCGGCCCGGCCCAGGACCCCCACCAGCACCTTGGCGTCAAGCCCCAGGACCTGCAGCGCGGGTCTGCCACTCGGCGGGGAGGTCTCGTGCCGTCTCGTCCTTCGCTGTCCGCGTCGCGTACGCCGCCACCTGCGCCGCCCGACCACCCGTCAAGCCTCGCGCCGCGAGGTGCGCCTCGATCTCCTGCCGACGCCGCGAGAACCCCCGCAACACTGCCGGCGCGAAACCCACGATGTCCGCGATCCCGTTCACCACCGGGCCCCACGCCACCCCCAACCGGCGCGTCAGCTCGACCCGCAGCTCCGCCTCATACAAGTACCCGCACGTCTTCGACCACCCATACAACGGCCGCGCATCCAACGCCGACCACCGCCCATCCCCCGGCGCGTGCACCAGATTCGCGATCACCACATGGGTATGCAGATGCGGATCCCCCGCCCGCGACGTCCGATGCCGAAACGCCGCCCCCACGAACCCATCCCCCCTGACCCGCTCCCGGCCGGCCTTCCCCCGCCGCGCCCACGACGCCTCCACCTCCAGCCGATCCAACGTCCGGCGAACCGCGACATCATGCGCGTTGCGGACCTCGTTCGAGACCTCCGGCGCCCCCAACGCGAACAACAACGACACCGACTTCGGCGCACAGAACGTCGCGTCGAACCCCACCACCCGCGCCGCCCCCTGCCCCGCGTCAACCGGGCACCCGACGCTGGATCACGCGAGGACAACACCGCCCCCAACGCCACCGCGTCGACCTCCCCCACCAAACCCAACCGCGCCGACGCCGCGCCGACCCACTCGCCCGGCGCCTCCCCCACCCCCGCGTAGTACTCCTCCGCGCCCCCCGCCACCGTCTCCAAGTAATACCCCTGCTGCCCCGGAGCCAGCTTCCCCAAACTCAACACCGGGGGGACCTCCCACACGTGCGCGACGCGACTCCCCGCACCCCAGGTGCAAGTTCGTCAGTCGAACCATGAAGCCTCAACACGGCAGAACACTGCACGGGGACTCCTACTCGAACGGGAGAGACGCCTGATCGGAAGAGACGGCACGGACTCGACGGTGACGACGAGCAGAGGAGCGTGCCGGGCTCCCCCGCGCCACCAGCACCGGATCCACCGCCGGGCCACCCCCTGCCACGGGTGACTTGAGAGCCGCGGGGCGCGGCAACACGACAGGGCCGCCGCTCAGATTCTCCAACGCAGCGCGCGGGACGCGCGAGCACCCGCCCGAACGCCACCACCGGCAGGCCCTCCTCACCACCCGTCTCCCGCCACCGACGCGCCAGCTCATACGCCGCAGTCCGACCGATCCGCAACACCCGCGCCGCCTCCACCACCGTGAAGAAATCCGGAGAACTCGAAGCCGGCATCGAAACATCCCGTCGCACACGCAGAAACAACTCGATGCCCCACAACGCACACGAACCACCGCGAAACCAACACCACGGCCCTCAGCCGCGCCCACCCGAGCCCGAGGCCAGGCGGACCCACCGGCACGAGACGACACCGAGGTCGATCCGCCGTCGACCGGGCGGCGACGCTCGGTTACGCCCGCTTCGCGATGATCGAGCCCAGGAGCTCGGCCGCACCCTCGTCGCGCTCGGTCAACAGGTGCGCATAGACGTCGAGCGTCACGCTGGCGCGGCTGTGGCCGAGCC
Source organism: uncultured Acidimicrobiia bacterium (assembly GCA_963809885.1). GTDB lineage: Bacteria > Actinomycetota > Acidimicrobiia > IMCC26256 > PALSA-555 > JALHSW01. Next base: position 1,123,610 of record CAWELA010000004.1, read on the forward strand.
GGCCGGCGACCGTACGGATGTCGACGCCGCTGGCGATGAGCTGCGTCGCCGCGAAGTGGCGCGTCGCTCGATGGAAGCTCAAGCCCTCGATGCCCACCCGTCGGCAGAGCCGAGCGAAGCGCTGCGTGACAGTGTGCGGCTGGTACGGCTGGCGGTTGCCTGGAACCGGCGAGAAGACGAACGCGTCCGGAGCGACACCACCCCATTCCTCCACCGCCGCAGTGCACCGCGCCCGATGCGCGCGAAGCTCCACGACGGTCGCAGGGTCCAACGAGATCCTCCGCGACCGCCCGGTCTTGGTCGAGGGCCGCACGAGCGCGCGGTCGTCGGGTCCGTGGACCACGACCTGGCGGATCGCGGCGATCCCGTTGCCGCTCTTCGGCAGGTCGAGAGCATCCCAGGTGAGACCACAGAGCTCTCCCCGCCGCATGCCCGTCGTCGCGGCGACCAGCAGCATCGTGGCGAAGTCGTCCTCGGCGGCGTCGAGGAGGCGACGGAGCTCGTCAGGAGTCGCACCAACGGGCTCCGGACGGCGGATTGCCGGGACGCTCGCGTCGAGGGCCGGGTTGCGACCGAGGATGCCCCAGCGCACGGCCTGGGTGAGCGCCCCGCGCGCGACCACGTGGATCTTCGCGACCGTGGCCGGCGTCCGGACGCGCGAGATCTTCGAGTAGAGCCGCGTCGAGATCCAGCGTGGTGATCGTCGACACTGACCGTTCTCCCAGAGCGGGCTTCAGGTGGTGCCGGGCGATGGCCCGGTAGGCGGCGACGGTGGTGGGGCTCCGGCCGAGGCCCTCGATGTGCTCCAACCAGCGGTCGAGCACGGCTCCGAACGTCGCGGAGCTGAAGCCGACGACCGTGCCTTCCTCGGCCTCAGTGAGGAGGCGGGCCCGGGCGGCCTTCGCGTCGCGCAGCGTGCCGCGCACGATGCGGGCTTGTTGCTGGTAGCGGGATCCGCCGCGTCGCCCGAGGCTCACGACGATCTTGAACACGCCGGGCTGAACCTCGTAGATCCCGGGCGCACGCCGCGTGGTCTTCACCATGTGGTCTCCGGTCGGTCGATTCTTGACTGGTTCTTGACCGACGACCGAGATCACGGTGACTGACGCAACCGAAATCCCTCTGACCTGGGGTTTCGTGGTGGGCGATAGAGGATTTGAACCTCTGACCCCTTCCGTGTCGAGGAAGTGCTCTACCCCTGAGCTAATCGCCCTACGAGCCGACGAGGGTAGCAGCAGCCCTGGCAGCCTCCGCCCGGCCTCCACGGACCTGCGTCTCTCGCCCCTGCGGGTGGGCGCATCCAGTCACGGTCAGTCGGTGGCGATGGCGCTGAGGACGTCCAGGCGGCTGGCACGCCACGCGGGGAGGAGCGCGGCCACGACGCCGGCCAGCATCGACAGCACCACGAAGACCGCGAGCAGCCCGTACGGGATCTCGAACTCGCTGATCCCCTGCGACTCGAGCGCAGTCGTGAACGCCCAACCCCAGAACACCCCGATCGCGGTACCCACCAGCCCACCGACGAGGGCGATCACCACCGACTCGCCGCGGATCATCCGGCGCACCTGGCGCCGCGACATCCCGACGGCTCGCAGGAGCCCGAGCTCGTGGGTCCGTTCGAACACCGAGAGCGCCAGCGTGTTCACGATGCCCAGCACCGCGATGATCTCGGACAGGAACAGCAGCGCGACGGTCACCGCGAGGAAGCGGTCGATCGCACGTTCCTGGTCGTCCCGGTACTCGATCCGCGTGAACACGTCGATGTTCGGGAAGTCCTCGGCCACGACCGACTCGATCGCCGTCCGCGCCGCGTCCACCTCGCCCGGGCGCGGCCTTCACGTAGACGAGCGAGTCCTGATCGTCGAGCCCGAAGCCCTTCGGCGTAGGCCGGCATCGAGACCACCCAGTCGACCGGGAACCCGCCGGTGAAGTCTGACTGCTCGTAGATCCCCGCCACCTTCACCGATCCGAACCCGAGTGGGAACTGGATCGAGCACGGGATCGCCGACCTGCAGGCCGTACCGGGCCGCGGCGTCCGCCTGCACCAGGACGCCGGCGTCGCCCATCCGGTCGATGCTCCCCGAGGTCAGCCGGAGGTCGGTGACCGGTCCCAGCTGCGTGGGGTCGACGCCGGTGACGGTCTCCTCCTCGCCCTCCACGCGCACGTTGCCGAACCGGAACGCCGCGACCGCGGCGAGCTCGGGCTGCTCCCGCAGCCGCTGCGCGACCTGGGGAGAGAACCCGGCGAACTGCTGGGCCTTCAGCACGTAGTCCGCTCGGATCCCTCGGTCGACGGCGGCCCGCACCGACGACTTCGCGGACTGCCCGAAGATCGCCACCAGCCCGACGAGGGCGAGGCCGATGACGAGCGCCGATGCGGTCGCCGCGGTCCGGCGCGGGTTGCGCGTTGCGTTCCCACGCGCGAGCACCCCGGTCACCCCGAACACCCGCAGCGGTGCGGCGAGCGCGCCCGCGAGCGGTCGGGCGAACGTGGCGAGCAGCACGATCACGCCGAAGAACACGAGCAGCGCACCCACCGCGACGATCCAGATCTCGTCGACCGCCTTGGTCGCGTCCTCGGGTCCGATCGAGGCCGACCACCACGAACGGGATCCCGGCCGCGGTCACGAGGAGCCCGGCGATCGTGCGCCGGCGGAACGAGCGCTGCTCCGCACGGGCGCGAGGTCGTTGATCGCGGCGACCGGTGGCACCCGAGAGGCGCGCACCGCCGGCCAGATCGACGACGCGACGGTGACCACGATCCCGACGAGCAGGGCGACGATCACCGTGCGCTCGCGCAGCACGACCGGTCCGTCCGGGATCTCGAACCCCGTCTCCCCTGCCAGCTGCAGCAGCCCCGCGGCGAACGCAAGGCCCACGGCGACACCGATCGCGGACGCGACGACGCCGATCACCGCGGCCTCGGCGACGACCGACGCGACCACCTGCCGCCCGCTCGCACCCATCGCCCGGAGCAACCCGAGCTCCCGCGTCCGCTGGGTCACGAGGATCGTGAACGTGTTGAAGATGATGAACGCGCCGACCACGAGGCCGATCAGCGCGAACCCGAGCAACAGCTGGGTGAGCAGTCCCAGGAAGTCGAGGACGGTCTTGCCGCGATCGGCCGCGACCTGCTGCGAAGGCAACGCCTCGTAGAGGGGCCCGAGCGACCGCTCGATCGCGGTTCGCACGGACCGAACGCTCGTCCCGGCCTCGACGGTGACGTTGATCGCGTCGAGCAGCCCGGGCGCGCCGACGACGCGCTGCGCGGTCTGGAGGTCGAAGGCCGCGAACGTGACCGCACCGAGGTCGGCGGTGTCGCCGAACCCGAACAGCCCGACGATCGTGAACTGCTCCTTCGGACCCTGGAGCAGCACGTCGACGGTGTCGCCGACGTGGAAGCCGTGGCGTCGGGCGGTGCCCGCGTCCATCGCGACCTCGCCGGGACCGCGCGGTGGCCGGCTCGGGGTCGTGCCGTCGTCGACGAGGCGCAGCGGCCCGTCGCGGCCCTGCTGGGCCCAGGAGATCCCGAACGTCGGCGCGCCCCCGGTCTGGATCGCGTCGCCGGCCGAGCCGACGAACTCCGCGTACCCCTGGACGAACCCGGTCGCCGAGCGGACCCCGGGACCGCTGCGACCTGCGGCGTGACCGACTCGGGGAAGCGCTCCCGCTCACCGCTCCCGCCGAACGGCGCCCGGTTCCGGACGACGAGATCGATGCCCTGCACCTGCTCGTCGAAGATCCCCTGGAACGACCGGTCGAGCGTGTCGGTCAGGACGTAGGTGCCGGCGACGAAGCTGACGCCGAGGATGACCGCCACCGCGGTGAGCGCAAGACGGACCTTCCGGGCGAAGATGCCTCGGATCGTCGCCCTCCACACTGGACCATCATGGTCGCCCCGGCCGCGGCATCGGGGTCACAACCCGAGCGAAGCGCTGGCTCGACGCACGGCCCGGTACGGCCGCGAGGATCGGAGATCCCATGGGACTGCTCGACGGACGGCGGGCACTGGTGACCGGCGGTGGATCGGGCATCGGCGCCGCGACCTGCCGGCGGATGGCGGCCGAGGGCGCGTCGGTCGCCGTCGTCGACCTCGACCGCGAATCGGCCGAGGCAGTCGCGGCCGACATCGGTGGCATCGCCTACGGGGTCGACGTCACCGACTACGCCGCGCTCGAGGCATGCGTCGAGGACGCAGCCGCCCGGCTCGGCGGCCTCACCACGCTCTTCAACAACGCCGGCGGATCCAACATGTCCCAGATCCACCAGTGGGATCTCGACGAGTGGGACAAGATCGTCCGCCTCAACCTCACCGGCGTCTTCCACGGTCTCCGGGCGGGCGTGCCGCTCATCCTCGAGTCCGGTGGCGGCGCCGTCGTCTCCACCTCGTCGATCAGCGGAACCCGTCCCGCGGCCGGGGAGGCGCCCTACGCCGCGGCCAAGGCCGCGGTCGCGGCCCTCACTGCCACCGCGGCCTTGGAGTACGGCCCCGAGATCCGGGTGAACGCCGTCGCGCCCGGGATGATCCACACCGGACTCACCGACATCCTGCTGACGGGGTTCGACTGGACCGTCCCCCACATGGAGGCCAAGACCCCGCTCGGCCGGATCGGGACCCCGGAGGACATCGCCGACGTGGTCGTGTTCCTCTGCTCGGACCTGTCCCGCTTCATCACCGGCCAGAACCTGGTGATCGACGGCGGGATGACCCTCCACGGCGCCGGCGTCGACGGCCTCTACGAACGCTTCTCGGCCCACCTGGGATAGGCCCAGCGGCCGACGAGCCGGCTCACCCGGAAACAATCTCACCCTCCGTGGCCGATTCCAGGCCCTGAGGCTCAAGATCGCGCTCTGACGTGTCCGATCCCACCCTTGTAGGCAAACGGGAACGAGAGGACACCATGGGCACCACCACACGGGAACCCGGCGACACGGGAGAATCGGGGCGGGCATCGCTGCCGCCGTCCTCGCCCTGGGCATCCTGGGTCGCAGCCTGCGCCCCGCCACCGCCGCCCCCCCGCCGGCCTGCGTCGGGCCCGGCCGGCCCGCCGGATGCCGCCAGCGTCACGATCCTGAACTCGACCAACGGCCTGCGCGCCAGCGTCGGCCGCGGCCCCCTGGCCTGGAACGGTCAGCTGTGGTGCCTCGCCAGCGCCTGGAGCACCCACATCGCCGGGATCAACTCCCTGGTCCACCGTGACCTCTCGGCGACGATCCGCGGACCCGGCGTACCGCGGCTACCGCACCCTCGGCGAGAACATCCTCCGCGGCCCGCAGGGCATGACTGCCGACGCGATGCACAGCGGCGTGGGTCGCCTCACCCGGCCACTACGCGAACCTCGTGAACCCGGGCTTCACCTCGATGGGCTTCGCCGTCGCCTACGGCGGCGGCCAGGTCTTCGCCACGGAGAACTTCGGCGGCTGACCCACCGGCTCCCCGCCGCTCAACGGCGAGCGGCATCGAGCACAGCGACGATCCCGGCCGCGGCCTCCGCGACCGGGATCGTTGCCGTCAGGACCACGAGCTCCGGCGAGGTCGGCGCCTCGTACGGGTCGTCGATGCCGGTGAAGCCCTTGAGCTCCCCGGCTCGGGCCTTCTGGTAGAGGCCCTTCGGGTCGCGTGACTCGCACACCTCGATCGGGGCGTCGACGAACACCTCGAGGAAGGTGAGGCCCGGCGGCCTCGTGCAGCGCGCGGGCGTGCTCACGCCCGGCGCGGTAGGGGCTGATGACGGGGACGAGGGTGATCACCCCGGCGTCGGCGAAGAGCCGGGCCACCTCCGCGACCCGCCGCACGTTCTCGGCTCGGTCGTCGGCCGAGAAGCCGAGGTCGCCGTTGAGGCCGTGCCGCAGGTTGTCGCCGTCGAGCGTGTAGCGTGAGTCGGCCCTGCGCCGCGAGCAGGTCGGTCACCGCGGAGGCGATGGTGGACTTGCCCGAGCCCGAGAGGCCCGTCAGCCAGATCGGTGGCGCCGAAGACGTCAGCCGCCCGCCATCGCTCCGAGCGCGGGGTGCCCTGCTCGTGCCAGACGACGTTCGGGCTGGCCGCGCTCGCGCCTGCCGGATCGGGGCTCATGGGGTGGAGCCCAGCACCATCCCTGCGCCGACGGTCTCGAACGTCGCCTCGTCGATCAGGATGAAGCTCCCGGTGGCCCGGTTGCGGCGGTACTCGTCGACGAAGAGCGGGACGGTCGTGCGCAGCGTGACCCGGCCGATGTCGTTCATCGCGAGCGCCTGCTGGTCGTCCTCGCGGTGCAGGCTGTTCACGTCGAGCCGGTAGTGCATCTGGGAGACCTTGGCCCGCGCCGTGCGGGTCGTGTGCTTGATGCCGTAGACCGCGCCCTCGCGCATCGGCCGCTCGTTGAACCAGCACACCATCGCCTCGACGTCCTGGGTGACGGTCGGTGCGTTGTTCGGCCGGCAGAGCATGTCGCCGCGGCTGATGTCGAGCTCGTCGGCGAGGCGGATGCTCACCGACATCGGGGGGAACGCCTCCTCGACCGGTCCGCCGTGCCGGTCGATGCCCGCGACGGTGGTGCGTGAACCCACTCGGCAGCACCATGACCTCGTCGCCGGGGCGGAACATCGCCGCTCGCCACCTGCCCGGCGTACCCGCGGTAGTCGTGGTGCTCGTGGCTCATCGGCCGGATGACGTACTGGACCGGGAACCGGGCGTCGATCAGGTTGCGGTCGGAGCCGATGTAGACGTGCTCGAGGTGGTGCAGGAGCGTCGGCCCCTCGTACCACGGCGTGTTCGGCGAGTGCTGCACGACGTTGTCGCCGTGCAGTGCCGAGACCGGGATGAACGACAGGTCGTCGACGTCGAGCTTCCCGGCGAAGTCGGAGAACTCCTCGGAGATCTCGTCGAAGCGGCCCTCGTCGAAGTCGACGAGGTCCATCTTGTTGACGCAGAGGACGAGGTGCTTCACCTGCAGCAGGCTCGCGATCACCGCGTGGCGTCGCGACTGCTCGAGCACGCCCTTGCGCGCGTCGATGAGCACCAGCGCGAGGTCGGCCGTGGACGCGCCGGTGACCATGTTGCGCGTGTACTGGATGTGGCCGGGGGTGTCGGCGATGATGAACTTGCGTTCGGGCGTCGCGAAGTAGCGGTACGCGACGTCGATCGTGATCCCCTGCTCCCGCTCGGACTTCAGCCCGTCGGTGAGCAGCGCGAGGTTGGTGTAGTCGAACCCCTTGTCGCGGCTCGTGCGCTCCACGGCCTCGAGCTGGTCCTCGAAGATCTGCTTCGTCTCGACCAGCAGCCGCCCGATGAGCGTGCTCTTGCCGTCGTCGACCGATCCGGCGGTGGCGAACCTGAGGAGTTCCATCGCCTAGAAGTAGCCCTCGCGCTTGCGGTCTTCCATGCCGGACTCGGAGATCCGGTCATCCGCACGGGTGGCGCCCCGCTCGGTGACCGTTGCGGCTGCGACCTCGGCGATCACCTGCTCGACGCTCGCCGCGTTCGACTCCACCGCCCCGGTGCACGATGCGTCGCCGACCGTGCGGAAGCGGACGGTCTTCTCGACCACCTCTTCGCCGTCCATCACGGTGACGAAGGGGCTGACCGCGAGCAGCATGCCGTCACGCTCGAACACCTCGCGCTTGTGCGCGTAGTAGATGTTCGGGAGCTCGGTGCCGTCCTCGAGCACGTACTGCCAGATGTCGAGCTCGGTCCAGTTGCTCAACGGGAACACTCGGATGTGCTCGCCCTTGCGGTGCTTCCCGTTGTAGAGGTTCCACAGCTCCGGCCGCTGGTTCTTCGGGTCCCACTGCCCGAAGTCGTCACGGAAGGAGTACACCCGCTCCTTGGCGCGCGCCTTCTCCTCGTCGCGCCGCCCACCACCGAAGACCGAGTCGAAGCCGTGCTCGGTGATCGCGTCGAGCAACGTGGCGGTCTGCAGCCGGTTCCGGCTCGCCCGCGGACCGGTCTCCTCGACCGAGCGACCGGAGTCGATCGCCGCCTGCACCGAGGCCACGATCAGCTGCACGCCGAGCTCGGCGACCCGGCGGTCCCGGTAGTCGATGACCTCGGGGAAGTTGTGGCCGGTGTCGACGTGCATGACCGGGAACGGGATGCGCGCGGGCCAGAACGCCTTCTCGGCGAGCCGCAGCATGACCGCCGAGTCCTTGCCGCCCGAGAAGAGGAGGACGGGGTGCTCGAACTCCGCCGCCACCTCACGGAAGATGTGGATGGACTCGGCTTCGAGCGCGTCGAGATGAGAGAGCTGCGTCGTCATGGGGTCTCCAGCCTACCGGCCGCCGTCCCCACCTACGCTCTGGCGCGTGCCGAGCGCTGCGCGTCATCGCCAACCGGGGGGACGACGACCCCGGGCTCGTCGGGCTCCGGCTCCGCGAGCGCGGGCTTCGACCTCCGGACGGTCCTCCGCGAGTCGGACGACCCCTGGCCCGCACCCGATGCACGTCGACCTCGTGGTCGTGCTCGGTTCGGAGTGGTCCGTGTACTGGGAGGCGTTTCGGATGCCCCGGTCACGCGTGAGCAGGCGTTCGTCGCGGCCGTCGTGGCCGAGGACGTCCCACTGCTCGGCATCTGCTTCGGCGCGCAGCTCATCGCGAGTGCCTTCGGCGGCGAGGTGGGACCGGCGGACCACCAGGAGCTGGGATGGCACCCGATCGAGCTGGCCGACGGGACGGCGGGTGGGCTCGAGGCCGGGCCGTGGTTCCAGTGGCACGCCGACACCTTCACGCTCCCACCCGGTGCCCGGCTGCTGGCGCGCTCGGACGTCGGGCCCCAGGCATTCCGCTTCGGCAGCGCACTCGCCCTGCAGTTCCATCCCGAGGTCACGCCCGAGATCGTCGGGCGGTGGGCGGCAGACGACCCGGCGCCCCTGGCCCGAGCGGGCACCGACGCGACGGCGCTCGTGACCCGCACGACCCAGGAGCAGCAACGGGTCACCGCGGCGACGACGCGCCTCGTCGACGCGTTCCTCTACGGTGAGATCGACAGCGGGAGGACGCGATGACCACGATCGTCGATTCGGACCAGCACCTCTACGAGCCCCGTGGGCTCTGGCACGACCATGCCGATCCGGATGCCAGAGACGAAGCGATCCGGATCGAGGACGACGAGCTCGGCTACGCCTGGGTGATGTGGCGCGACGAGCGCCTCGGCATCGCCGATGTCCAGGCACCGGGAGCAACCACCGAGCTCGGCGACCGTCGCAACCGCCGCGAGCGGGGCGAGCCGGCCGAGTACTCCTACGACGAAGCCCTGCCCGACGACTTCTGGCAGGCCGCCGCCCGTGCCGAACGAATCCGCGCGATGGGTCTCGACGCCGCGGTGTGCTTCCCCAACTTCGGTCTGCTCTGGGAACGCCGGGTCGGCCAGTCGCTCGCGGCGCTGCTCACGAACATGGGCGCGTGGAACCGCTGGTGTGCCACCGTCGTCGCACGACGGTGGTGGCGCGGTGCACCCCGTCGCCCACGTCACGTTGCGCGACCTCGATTGGCTCGACGGCCAGCTCGGTGCACTCTCGGCTGCCGGCGTCCGCCTCGCGATGATGGCGCCCGCACTGGTCGACGGGAAGCCTTTGTCGCACCCGGACCTCGACCGCGCCTGGGCATCGTTCGTCGAACACGGGATCACGCCGGTCTTCCACGTCGCCGACCAGCCCCGCGTGTTCGACGACGCCTGGTATACCGACGACGGCAACAACTTCGTCAACGTCGTCGAGTCGGTGTTCCTGTACACCCCGGCCGCGCTCGCGCTCACCGACCTGATCGTGAACGGCGTCATGGAACGGCACGACGACCTGCGCATTGGTGTCGTCGAGCTGTCCGCGATGTGGGTACCGCAGTTCCTGATGATGCTCGACGGTGGGTACGAGTTCACGAGCAAGCTCAATGGACGGGTGCCGGCACCGCTGTCGATGCGCCCCAGCGGGTACTTCCGTCGACAGGTGCGCATCTCGGCCTTCGCCTACGAGACCCCCGCTCGGCTCGAGCACCAGGCCGGTGACCTCTTCATGGCATGCTCCGACTTCCCGCATTCCGAGGGCACCGCGGACCCGCTCGAGGACTACCGCCGCGCCGGCAGCGACCCCGACGACTCGAGCGGCCTCTTCAACCGCAACGCCGAGTTCCTGTTGCGCTTGTAGCCGTCTCTCGGCCCCCTCCCCGACCGAAAGTCGACATGACCGACGCAAGCATCGGCCCATTGGTCGCGGCCGACGAGACCCTGCTACACCAGACAGCAGACACGTTCGCGTCCGTCGCCACCAATGACGTCAACTGGACCGAGAAGATCTGGTTGCAGGCGTGCGCGCGTGACGGGTCGCTCCAGGTCCTCTTCGGGCTGGGGAAGTACACGAACCGCAACGTGATCGACGCGTTCGGGGGCGTGTCGCGCGGCACCGAGCAGTGGACCGTGCGCTCCAGTCGAGCGCTCCACACCGACCCCCTGCACGCATCGGTCGGCCCGCTGCACTACGAGATCATCGATCCGCTCGACACGGTCCGCGTGCGCCTCGACGCCACCGACGTCCAACCGATCGCGTTCGACCTACTCGTACGGGGCGTCGTGCCGGCCCGCATGGAGAACCGCGAGATCCTCCGGTCTCCACACCTGAACCGCGTCGTCAACGATGTCGTGCGCTACCACCAGACGGGCGTCGCCGAGGGATGGATCGAGGTCGACGGCATCCGTGTCGACGCCGTTGCCGACTCGTGGGTCGGCAGCCGCGATCACTCCTGGGGCATCCGCACACAGGTGGGAGACCCCCTCCCCGATCTCGAGCCATCCGCCCGCCCGCGCGACCCGCGCTCGTTCACGAGCTGGGCACCATGGTTGATGGAGCGCCCCGACGGCTCGCGGTACGCGCTGTTCCACTACTTCATGGACTCCAACGTGCCCGGCAACCAGGGGCGACGGATCCGCGGCGGAGTCGAGCACCCCGACGGCACCGAGGAGCCGTTCGTCGACGCCCGCTTCGACGTGGAGTTCGACGACGCCAACCGTCGGCTCGTCGGCGGCGAGATCACCTTCGTGGCCATGGACGGCACCGAACGGCCCGTGAAGATCGACACGTTCCCGTCGGGCACGGGCTTTCACCTCGGCACGGGCCTCTACTTCGGACTCGACGGCATGCGCCACGGGCAGTGGCGGGGTGAGCTCCACGTCGACGGCGACCACTACGACGCGTGTAACACGATCGAGATCGCCCGCAAGATCCACCAGCACCGTGACTGCGTCGTGCGGGTCGAGGACCCGGTCGGCGGCGGCATTGGCTGGGGTTCGGTGCAGACGATCGCGATCGGGGCGTTCCCGGAGTTCGGGCTCCGGTTCGAGTCGACGTTCATCTAGTGACGGTCGAGCTGCGCACGACCCACGCTCGAGTGGCTGCTCGGCGACCGGGCGCTGCACCGCCCTTCGCATCTATGCCCGCCTCGCCGGGGAGACCAACGCCGATGAGCGACCCGCCACGCGACTGATCTGACAGGCTTTCCCCGTGAGTCTCATCGCGCGGGTGCGTCGACGGACCGTGCGCACGATGCCCGAGGGGATCGCGCGCCGACGACCGAGCGACGCCGTGCGAGTCGTCGTCGCGGTCCTCTTGCTGACGGCGCTCGCGTTCCACGCCGACGACCCGACCGCGTTCGAGCGGTCGTTCACCCGAGTGTTCACCTCGCTCCCGAGCGACGCCGACACGCTGGTCCTGATCATCTACGACCTCATGGCCCTCTGGGCCGTGGTCCTCCTCGTGGTGGCGGTGCTGCTCCTCCGCCGGTGGCGCCTCGCGCGAGACCTCCTCGTCGCGGGCTGCGCCGCGTGGGTCCTCGGCCGGCTCGTCGGGTTCTTCGTCCGCGACACCGATCTGTGGCACGCCTTTCGCGTCACGTTCGACCTGACCGACGCGCCCCGCTACCCGCTCGTCCGCGTCGGCGTCGCGGTCGCGATGGTCACCGTCGCGTCACCCCACCTCACCCGCCCGACCCGACGATTCGGGTCAGGGCCTCGTCGTCGTCCTCGCGCTCACCGCCATGTACCTCGGGCGTGCGCATCCGACGGACCTGCTCGGGGCGATCCTCCTCGGCTGGGGTGTCGCCGCGGCGGTGCACTACGCGTTCGGCACTCCCGCCGGCCGTCCCACCGTGGCCCAGGTCGAGGGCGCGCTCGCCGAAGCTCCGGATCGAGGCCGACGACCTCGGTCTCGGTCCCGACCAACCCGTCGGTCGGGCGGTGTTCCTCGCGAACGACCACACCGGACCGCTCCGCATCACCGCGATCGGCCGGGACGAGGCCGATGCGCAGCTGATCTCCCGCGTCTGGCGCTTCGTCGCCTACAAGGACACGACCGCGAACCTCTTCCCCACCCGCCGGCAACAGGTGGAGTACGAGGCGTACGTCGCGCTGCTCGCCCGCGAAGGCGGGACCCGTGTCCCGGCGGTCGTGTTCGCCGGAACCGCGGGCGCCGCTCGCCCTGCTGGTGGAGCGCGTCGCGCCCGGCGAGCAGCTGCAGCTGCTCGAACCAACCGCCGTCACCGATCCGCTGCTCGACGACATCTGGCAGCAGGTGGCGACCCTGCACGAGTCACGGATCGCGCACGGCAAGCTCGACGGGCACCACGTCGTCGTCGACGAGGCGGTCGGCGCCATCGTCGGCTTCTCGCACTCGTCCGACCAGCGCGAGCGACCGCCAGGAGGCCGGGGACGTCGCGCAGCTCCTCGCCTCGACCTCGTCGATCGTCGGGCCCGACCGCGCGGTGGCCGCGGCGATCCGCGGCATCGGCCCCGACGCGCTCGCCCGGGCCCTGCCGCTGCTGCAACCCGCAGGCCGTCTCCGGCTGGACGCACGACGCCCTCGGCGGGCGCAAGGACGCGGACGCGGGCGCTCGAGGAGCTCCGGACGGTCGCGGCTGCCGCGGCCGGTGCAGCGACGCGCCGGAGCTGCGCTCCCTGTACCGGGTCCACCCGCGCAGCCTGATCATGGCCGTCGCCGCGCTGCTGGGTGTCGGGATGCTGCTCAGCCGCGTCGGGGACCCGGAGGTGTTCTGGGACACCGATCAAGACCGCGAACTGGTGGTACGTCGGGCTCGCGTTCGTCTTCGGGATGCTCACCGACGTCGCGTTCGGCATCACCTTCCTCGGCAACGTCCCGATCCGCCTCCGGATCTGGCCGAGCATCGAGCTGCAGTCCGCGCTGTCGTTCTCGAACCTCGCGGTGCCGGTGGCCGCCGACACGGCGATGCAGGTGCGCTACCTCCAGCGGAACGGGCTCGACCTGCCCTCGGCGGTCGCGACCGGCGGCATCCTCAGCACCGTCTCCGAGATCGCGGTGACGGCCGGGCTGTTCGTCGTCGCGCTGTGGCTCTCCCCGGACTCGATCGAGTTCGGCCGCATCGACACGGACCAGATCCTGGTCATCGCACTCATCGCTGCGTTCGTGATCGCCGTGCTGATGACGATCGTCTTCAGCATCCGACGGCTCCGCAGGACCGTGCTGCCGCCCGTGATCCGCGCCGCGCGCAGCATCTGGGGTGCCATCAAGTCACCGAGCCGGCTCGCGCTCCTGATCGTCGGCAACGTGGTCGCCCAGATGCTCTACGCGTGCTCCCTCCTGGCGTGCCTCCACGCGTTCGGATCGAGCGTCGACTTCTGGACGCTCCTCGCGATCAACCTCGGGATCTCGACGATCGCATCGCTCGTCCCGGTCCCCGGTGGCGGCACCGCGGTGTCCGCCGTCGGCCTCGCCGGCATGCTCACGGCGTTCGGCGTCCCTGCGGCGGTCGGGTCCGCGGCCGTGCTCTCGCACCAGGTCGCGGTGAGCTACCTCCCGGCGATCCCGGGGTGGTTCGCGACGAACGACCTCATCCGCAAGGGCATGCTCTAGCGCCGTCGTTGCTCAGTGCGGCACGAGGCCCCCGTCGGCGATCACGACCTGGCCCGTCACGAAGCTCGACGGCGTCGGACGCCAGGAAGAGCGCCGGGCCGACCATCTCGTCCGGATGCGCGGCACGCCCCTGGAGGCTCGACGCGGCCATGCTCGCCTGGGCCTCGGGCGTGTTCGCCCGCATCATGTCGGTGTCGATGCTCCCGGGCGCGAGCGCGTTCACTCGGATGCCGTCGGGTGCGAACGCCGAGGCCATCGAGCGGGTGAAGGACATGCAGCGCCGACTTCGCGCCCGCGTACATCGCGACCGGTGCCGAGAAGAGGAAGGCGCCGGCGGAGATCACGTTGACCACCGCGGCGCACGGGCTCTCGCGGAGGTGCGGGAGCGCCTCCTGGACGAGGAACACCGGCCCGCGGAGGTTCACGTCGTACGACTTCGCCCAGGCCTCCGGCGTGAGCGCGCCCAGCGGCATCGTGAGCGCCGTCGCCGCGTTGTTCACCACGATGTCGAGCCTGCCGAACCGCTCGACCGTCCTGGCCACCAGCGGTGCCAGGTCGTCGAGCTCCCCGAGGTGGGTCGGGACACCCATCGCCTCGGCGCCCATCCCCACCAGGTGCGCCTCGGTCTCGGCGCACGCGTCGGCCTTCCGGCTCGCGACGACCACCTTCGAGCCGGCCGCGGCGAAGCCTTCGGCCACGGAGCGCCCGATCCCCCGGGTCCCCCCGGTGACGATCGCGACCCGTCCGGTCAGGTCGAACAACGACTCCAGCTTGCGTTCGGTCCATGGCCTCGTCTCCGCTCGGTGGGCGAGAATCATCGCATGGCCACCTGGAGGGAGGTCACCGCAGCAGCGCCCGAGCTCGCGGCACGGATCGAGGAGCGCTTCGGCGCGCACAAGCACGCACTGATCGCGACGATCCGGCGCGACGGCTCCCCCCGACTGAGCGGTATCGAGACCGACTTCTCCGAGGGAGAGCTCTGGCTCGGGATGATGCCCGACTCGCGCAAGAGCGCCGACCTGCGGCGCGACCCGCGGCTCTCGATCCACAGTGCGCCGGTCGACCTCGAGCTCGCACACGGCGACGCGAAGCTGTCCGGTCGCGCCGAGCTGGTGACCGACGAAGCCTTCGTCGCCGAGTACCTCCGGGCGTTCGAGGAGGAGACCGGTCGAGTCGTTGCCGGGAGGCGCCGACCTGTTCCGCGTCGATGTGCTCGAAGCCTCGATCGTCACCGTTGCGGGCGACCGTCTCGTCATCGACTCGTGGCGCGTCGGTACCGCACCGACACGAACGACCCGGACGTAATCAATCGCCTGCCCGTTGTGTCACGCATACTCCGAGCCGGTACTCGGCGTCGGACGCTCGTCGAGGTCCTACGGGGGCCTCGACCCGACCCGTGCCGGTCACCAGTGCTCCCCCAGCCAGTCGGTCAAGGGCTCGAGGTCGACCTGTTCGGCGAACTCCACGAGGTAGGGCACGTCGTCGACGTCGTCCATGGCGATCTCCGTGCCGTCGGGAAAGGTCGGCGCGAGGCGGAAGTAGCGATCACCGAGCATCTGGGAGCACTGGTAGTCGGCGATCCCGCTCACCCCGTCGAGCAGGATGCCCAGCAAGGGTCGGATCCACTCGACGTATCCCCAGTCGAGCGAGTCGCCCTCCACGTGCACCAGCGAGCGGCCAGTGCCCAGCGACAGCAGCCGGACGTCGGCCAGCTCGGCGCGCTCGTCGGCTGGCACCCGCGCGTCTAGCACCTGCGCGAGCGCGCACATGCTCGGGATTCGCGGCGAACACGCCTCCGTCGATGAAACCATCCTCGCTCTGGAAGTACGTGGGAGCTGCACTCGTGTACGTGCCGACCTTGTAGGCGAGCTGGAAACCGTCGCTGTCGGGTCCCGGGAAGTTGTGGAAGATCTTCGGCTTCCAGCTGCGGGCGGCCGGGTCCTCGTTGTCGAGGTCGAACGCGGGCACGACGACACGCTTCGACAGCTCGGCGAGCGTCCGGTCTTCGAACACATGGCGGAGCTCGACACGCAGGTTGGAGATGTCGTAGTCCGCGCCGAGGATCTTCCCGACGTCAGCGATGTCGTCGATGATGCTGTCCGCGAACACCGCACGGCCACGCTCCTCGTAGAGCTCGCGGAGCCGGGCGAGATCGATCCCGGCGGCGAGCGCCAGCGCGATCGAGTCCGCCGGTCGACGTCCCGGCGAAGAGGTCGGTGCGGTCGAGCACCTCGAGCCCCGGCTCGGCAGCGAGGCGCTGCAGGACGATCGTCGGGACGATGCCGCGGATCCCGCCGCCGTCGATGCTGAGGATGTGGTCCACGGCCATGCGCGAGTCTCCCTGATCGGCGATGGCCTCGCGGGGCACAGCATCGCGCGCCGCGGAGGGTGATCATGCGTAGGTCCGCACGAGGTCGAGGACGGCTGCGGCGTCGGGTCCTTCGCCACGCAGGCTCGTCTCGTTCGGGAGCACACGCCGCGCCGCGACCAGGCACAGCTCGACAC
Source organism: uncultured Acidimicrobiia bacterium (assembly GCA_963809885.1). Taxonomy (GTDB): domain Bacteria; phylum Actinomycetota; class Acidimicrobiia; order IMCC26256; family PALSA-555; genus JALHSW01. Next base: position 1,139,960 of record CAWELA010000004.1, read on the forward strand.
CGTCGCCGCTGATGAGGGTGCTCGGCGCACCGTCCGGCACGAAGTCCCAGGCGTGCCCGTCCGGGCCGACGAGGTGGAACGCGACCGACCCCGTCATCTCACGCCCTGATCGGGCGAACGCGTAGGGCAGCGTCCGCCAGGCGAGTCGGGCGACGAATCGAAGCCGTTCGGTGGGAGCGATGTCGACACCGATGGCCGCGGCGACGTCAGTGGTGTGGATCCAGGTCTCGGAGAGTCGGGTCGCGGCCAGCGTGTGGACCGACAGCATCCCGGCGACCCATCGCGCCCGATGGTGCGGGTCGGCCGCGGCCAGCACGCCGCGGAGCACCGCCGCGTCCCGCTCCCATCGCGCGTGGATCTCGAGCGGTGGGAGCGCGCGCTCGCGCTCGACCATCTGCTCCGCGCCGTCGTCGACGTCACGTCCGGGCGTCAGTCCGCTCGCGAGCACCTCGAGTGCCTCGTCGAAGCGATCGGTCGCGCTCCCGATCGCGAGCTCGTCGGTCTGCGCCAGGTGCAGCACCACTGCTGCGACGTCCCAGCCTGCGCAGGGAGTCGGCGAGCGCCACGCGTCGTCGTCGAGGCCGCGCAGGAGCCGGCCCAGCTCGGCGTGCTGGTCCGCGAGTGCCGCGAGGAGCTCGTTCATGCGATGTCTCCGCTCACCGGGCGTACCCGCCCCTCGGCCGATCGGGCCCTAGCATCGTGGATGTCCACGGGTCCGAGGAGCGACTGTGTCACGAACCACGAACGCCGAGCCCGGCACGTAGCGCCGAGCCCCACTCCACGGTCCGTTCATCGTGTCCCGTCACACCCTCGAACCCTACGGATGGAGCGGCCTCTGGGCCACGCGGCTCTCCGTCCACCCCGGTTGCACTGCCGCGCGCGTCGTGCGCCACGACGGCTCCGGGCTGCTGCTCGCAACCGAGGACGGCCCCCGAGCCGCCCAGCTCACCCGACGGCTCGACCCGGCGCCCACCGTCGGCGACTGGGTCGCGAGCGCGGGTGACGACGTCGTCGCCGTCCTGGAACGCTCCTCGGTCCTGCGCCGCCGCTCGTCGGGTCGGGACGCCGAGCAGGTGCTCGCCGCGAACGTCGATGTCGTGCTGCTGGTCTGCGGCGTGGACCGGCCGATCCGAGCCGGCCGGATCCACCGCGGCGCGACCGTCGCGCGCGACGCGGGTGCCCGGCCGGTCGTCGTCCTGACCAAGGCGACGACCGGCGATCCCGACTCCATGACCCTGCTCATCGAGGAGTGGAGCCCGGGTCTCGAGGTGCTCGTCACCTCGGCCCTCGAGGGCGAGGGTCTGGACGCGGTGCGCGAGGTCGTGCGGGGGAACACCGTGACCATGCTCGGCGAGTCGGGAGCCGGGAAATCGAGTCTCGTCAACGCACTCCTCGGCGAGGACACCGCCGCGACCGGCAAGGTCCGCGCCGGCGACGCGAAGGGGCGCCACACCACGACGACGCGTGAGCTGCATGTCGTGCCCACAGGCGGTGTGCTGATCGACTCACCCGGCATCCGGTCCGTCGGCATCTGGACCGACACCGCTGCGGTCGCCGACACGTTCGCGGACGTCGACGAGCTGGCCCTGGCGTGCCGGTTCACCGACTGTGCGCATCGGACGGAGCCCGGGTGCGCGGTGCTGGCGGCGGTCGCGGCCGGCGACCTCGACGGGGAGCGCCTCGGGACTTGGCGCATCCTTGATCAAGAGGCCGAGACAGCGAGCTCGCCGCGGCGAAAGGGCCGCTGAGCTCCGGGGATCCGGCTACGGGGCAACCGCAACCTGCGCGGGGCGCAGGAGCACGCGCAACGCGGCGACCGCCACGAGGTAGAGCACGAAGGCCAGGATCAGCACGACGCGGAACCCGAACGTCATCGCGAGGATCGTGCTCAGCACCGACCCGATCACCGATGCGAATCCGTTGACCGCCCATCCCCACGCGACGTACTCCCGTGGGTGCTCACTCAACCCGCTGACCGCCCCGAGCCCCAGCGGCATGAACGCACCGAGGCAGATGCCGAGGGGCGCGACAGCGACGAACGCGAAGGCGATCCGCGCCGCGAGCGGGAGTCCGAGCAGGCCGTCGGTCATCTGGGGCAGCGCGAACAGGTAGAAGAGCGTCAAGAGGCCGAGGATCCCCAGCAGCACCGCGACCACGCGACGACGATGGTGCTCGTAGCGGGTGCTCAACAACGCGCCGACCCCGGTGAAGACGAGGAGCGATCCGAGCGTCACGGTCAAGGAGTACGTCGGATAGCCGAGGACGAGCGTGAGTCTCTGGATCAGCGTGATCTCGAAGAAGATGAAGCCCAGCCCGAGGGCGGAGAAGTACACCGCGGCGGTCGGCTTCCGGCGAAGGTCGCTCCAGATCCTGCGGATCGTGACGAACGGCAGGAGCAGGAAGATCGCGGCGAGGACCGAGGCGATGAGCAGCAGGAGGATGAGGACCCTTTCACCCACCTGCACCTCGCGATCGGTGCGCGAGATGGGGTCCGAGAAGTCCCGTGCGACCTCGCCGAACTTGGTGAAGTGCCAGAAGAACGGCTGGTCGTCAGTGACGGGGCGTACGTCGTACGGATACGCGTCGAACCAGGCATCGAGGTCCCGGCCCGGCGTCTCGAGCAGCTGGGCCGGTGCGCTGCCGTCACCCGCGTGCCCGGGCGCGTACACGAGCGTCGACCCCGGCACGGCCTCTACCCCCTGCACCACGCGGTCGACCTCCGCCTTCGTGAACGGCGTCCGCTTCACCAGGATCGTCGACAGCGTGTTGGCCAACGTGTCGGGCGTCCGCACGACGATCATGTGGCTCGCCGGATCTTCGACCCCGAGATCCTCGAGGGCCTGCCGGGCGGTCGACACGTAGCGGGTCGTGCGGTTCGGCCGGTTCGCGTAGTCGTACTCACCGAACTGCGCGGCGACGATCCCGCCCTGGCGGAGGTGCTCGAGGCTGTCCTTCACCGCCTCAGCCGTGTAGAGGTAGCTCTCCGAGAGGACGAACGCGCCGGCCGAGGCGGCGTTGGATGCCGAGTAGCTGTCGGGTGCCGGGTACCAGATCAGGTTGTACTTGCCGTCACGGCGTGCGAGGTACGACCGTCCCTCGTCCTTCACGTAGTTGACCCGCGGGTCCTGCGCGATGTGCCCTGCGTAGTCGGCGAACACGTTGGAGAGCAGGTCATGGGTGACGGGATTGAGCTCCACCGCGTCGACGTGCTTCGCGTCGAAGCGCAGCGACGCGAGGATCTCGTGGCCACCGGCCGCGCCGATGATCAGCTCCTTCCCGGGTGGTGTCCCGAGCGCGGCGAACGGGAAGGAACGTGGATCCCGGTCGAAGCGGTCCAACGAGGCCACGTTGCCGTTGTACGGATCGATCTCGGACCCGAGCAGGCCGTCATGGAACAGCGCGCGCACGCCGAAGAGATCGACGACGTCGACGCGGAAGAGCGGGCTCCACGACGAGTACCGGACGTCGGTGTCCGCGATCTGGAGCTTCGTGGCTTCGAGCCGCTGTTCGGGCAACACGGCCGGCTTCACGACCGCGACCGCGAACAGCGCCACGAGGAGGACCGCCACCGGCATCGTCCGCGAGCGCACGCGGACCGCGATCCGCAGCCCCGCGCCGGCCAGCAACACGCCGGCCAGGAAGATCGTCGCAGGTGGACCGATCCACCCGAGGAGCGAGACGACCAGTGCACACGCCAGCCCGGCGCCGAGCAGGTCCGCGAAGTAGAGCCGCCCGATCCGGTCCGGTCGGCGGGAGAACAACGTCGCGACGACCACCCCGACGGCCACGAACGAAAGGAAGAGCATCAGGCAGATCAGCACGAGGCGCGCGACATTCGAAAACGATGCCCTCGACCCGTAGTCCCAGATCGCGAACGTGTCGAGCGAGGTGACCGCGACGACGACGTAGCCGACGCCCACCGACGTCGCCGCGAGCAACGAGCTCCAGAGCAGGATCGTGTCGGTCGAGGCCTCCCGCACACGCCGTGAGATCGCGACCATCACCCCACCGGTGCCGATGCCCAGGAGGGCGAGACCGATGACGAGGTAGGTGTAGTAGTAGAAGAGCTTGAACGAGATCACGCGCGTGTAGCTGATCTCCAGCAGCAACGCCGCGAAGCTGACCAGGAAGATCTCGACGTAGTAGCCGCGCCGGTCCGACTCGGTACCTGACTGCGTTGCCTCGACCGCCAAGCCTGCTCCCCGGGATCCAGTCACCTCGCGTGGTCCCACCGCCACCTGCCCGCATCCGGACCGCGTGAGGTGGAAGATCGTGGCACACGCACCCAGGGCAGGCAGGAACAGGGCGTGATCGGCTGCCGGGAGCGGAAACGCAACAGCGGCCTCGAAAGAGGCCGCCGACCTGCGAAGACTTGGAGCGGACGACGGGATTCGAACCCGCGACCCTCACCTTGGCAATCGCCACAGGTTCGTGTCGCCCCGTGCCGTCTCGTCCGTCTGTGCAGGTCACGCCTCTGCGTGCTTGCCACTCCCACGCGCCCGCCGACCCGATTGCGATCGGTTGATTGGCAAGCACAGGTTGGCACACCCGTGAATGTCACAGGGCGACGGTAGGTTGCCGAAATGCCTTCGCCCGCCGAGATCGCCTACCGGGAGTCGATGCGCTCCCTCGAGTGGACAGTCGCAGGACCTCGTGAGCCTGCGCTCGCACGTGAGCATCGCCCTGTCCGCGGCGGGCATCGCCGCGGCCTTCCTCGGGAGCCAGGCCGACGGGCGCGGTCCGGGGTTCTGGGCCGCGGTCAGCGCATTCACACTGCTCGCCTTGGTCACGGTCCTGGTGTATCGGCCGGTCGACTTCCTGTTGGATTTCGACGGTTACAAGCTCGTCTCCGAGTACGTGGACCCCGACCCTCAGCCCGACTCGGACTTCGTCATGAGGGAGCTGGCAGTCCACGCGGCCGACAACCACCGAGTGAACAAGACGACGCTCGAGCGGCTTTGGCGACTGCAATCGATCGCCCTGCTGCTCTTCGGCGCCGAGGTGGTCGCGCTCCTGGTTAACATCGCAGTGGAGGCAAAGTGATGGCGGACGAAAAGCCCAGCGGGCAACCGGTGACGACTCCTCGGCCGTCTACGAGCACCCCCAACCCCTCGAACCTCGAGAAGAAGGGCGGCTGGCCGCTCGGAGGTGGCGGCGAAACCCGCTCGCCTTCTTCGAACGGCTCCAGTTCGTAGAGGCCCTCCCACGATGAGTCGACCCCAGTCGACAGCGACTTCATCGTCGCGGAGATTCGACGAAGACCTGCCGAAGAGGAAGACGACGCGTCGCCGGGTTCCGCCGCCCAGGCTCAATGCGTGCTGGGTCGCATGCCGAGGTCGCGGAAGGGGCGCCACAGAATACCCATCGGGATCAGCGAGAACGAACTGGCGGTTGCCAGCCTCGGTTCGGTCCTTTCACCTGCCAGCGGCCTCCGCTCTCGGTGACGTCGACCCGGTACCAGCGTTCCTCGATCGGCACAACGATGTTTACGTTTGCCTCAACGGCTCGGGCGTGCACCGCATCGACGTCCTCGACGCGGAGCTGGAAGTTGCACGCCGCGACCGCACGGGAGCTCGAGCGGAGCTGTGCCGGAACCGGCGCCCCGGTCCGGCAGCTTCCTGGATCATCAACTCGACACCGTCGCGCTCGAGATACGCGAAGCGCTCCGCAGACCGCTCGAACAGTATCCGGAACTTGAACACCTCAGCGTAGAAGCGCACATGATGTGGCGAGCTCAGTGACATCCAGATCCGGTACGAGCATCCGTTGCGAACACTACTGAAGCGACGCGCACACTGACCGGGTGGAACTCGTTCACGGGACCGCAGCCGAAGGCGATCCCACCGTGCAACGAACCGCTATGGGCACGTTCTCGCACGGCTCCAGGCCCCCCGTCCGCCGACACGGCGAAGTGTCGTTGGAGGACAGGCGCACCTTGCCGTGATCGAGGCACGACGACAATTCATGAGCACTTCCCCCATGAGCGTCTGTCCCGCATCCTCGCCGAGGCAAGACCCCCGACAACATCCCACCGACACCGACGGAGAGAACCTTCCGCATACACCGTTGCGAGTCACGCCTCCGGCGAAACTCGCGACCGGGTGGGACGTCCCGTGTGGGACACGCGTCGACGCGTGGGACATCGGCCGGCTGTCCCACGTGCCGCGAGTCGAGTCCGACGCGACCTGCGCAGTCCCACCCGCAGCCAGGTTCCGCCGGAGGCGGGACCTGCAAGGGTGTATGCGGAGGGCTTCCTCGGTGGGACAGCGTGGGAGTCGTGATGACGCTCAGTCCGACTCGGGCTCGGACGCGGTCGTCAGGAGCGCGCTGAGGACGTCGGCGGCATGGTGGTCGGTCGCGGCGACGAAGTGGCTGTAGACGTTCAACGTCGTCGACGCGCGTGCGTGGCCGAGCCGCCCGGCGACCGTCGGGATCGGCACGCCGGCCGCGAGGAGCGCCGTCGCGACGTAGTGGCGGAGGTCGTGCAGCCGGACGCTCTCGAGCCCCGCAGCACGCCGCAGACGGCCGAAGCGGTTCGTCACGCCATCGGGACGCCAGGGGCGCGACGCGTCGGCCTCATACGAGAACACGAAGCCGCTCGCGGCGATCTCGACGTCGCCAGCAGCCTCGCGCACGCTTCAGATCGCGCACGGTGCTCGGTGAGCAGCTCAACGAGCGAGTCGTCGATCGCGGCTCGGTAGGCGCGGCCGCTCTTCGTGTCTTTGAGCACCACGCCGTCCGGGCCGTCGACGACGCCGCGGGCGAACAGGATCGAGCGGCCAACGAGGTCGAGGTCGCGCCACTGGAGTCCGCACATCTGGCTGCGCCGCGCGCCGGTCGACGCCGCAAGTCTCAGGTAGCAGTGGAAGTCGAGGTCCTCGGTCTCGGCGAGCACAAGGAGGCGAGCGACGTCCGCTGAGCTCGGCGGGACGATCTCGGCCGCGGTGATCTTCGGCAGCGTGGCGAGCGCCGCGGGGTTCGTGGTCAGCCAGCCCCAGCGCAGCGCCTGTTGGAGCGCTCGTCGCAGCACGGCATGGATGCGCCGGACCGTCGCCGGCGTGAGCGGCCTTCCTCCCTGGCCGCCGCTCTTGCGCAGCTGGGCGTAGAGGCGATCGACGTCGTGCACGCCGAGGCTGCGCAGGGGCGTCGCCCCGAGGCGAGGGATCAGGTACCGGTCGATGACGCTGCGGTGCTGCACGACGGTCCAGGGCGTCCACGAAGGAGCGGCGATCTCGAACCACCGCTCGAGGAGCTCGCCGACCGTCTCGCTGCCCTGGTCGTCGGCCTCGACGACGAGGCGCGCCAGCTCTCGCTCGGCTTCCCGCTTGGTGCCCTGGGTCGAGCGCCGGAGGTACTTCCGCCTCCCCGAGGCGTCGACGCCGGCGTAGGCGACGAGCTCCCAGGTCTTGCCCCGCTTGCGCATGTGGCCTCGCACGGCTGCTCCCCCGGCCAGCCCGGTGGACGCACCAGCACAAGGCACCTCGTGCGGTCCGTTCCCCATGATTGGCAAAGTGATTGGCAACCGGGAGCGGAAACGCAACAGCGGCCTCGAAAGAGGCCGCTGACCTGCGAAGACTTGGAGCGGACGACGGGATTCGAACCCGCGACCCTCACCTTGGCAAGGTGATGCTCTACCAACTGAGCCACGTCCGCGTGAACCAACGAGATTAGTCGGCGCGCTCCGGCGTGCCAGGACCGCCGAAATCCTCCGCAGGGCTGCCCCGACCCCGCCGTCGACGAGGGCGACTGGAAGTCGTCGCTAGGTCCCGGCGAGCGCCGCCACGACGGGCGCGAACTGCTCGAAGTTGTCCTGGCCGAAGGACACGTAGGAGACGCCCCACCGCTCCCGCCGCTCCTGCAACGTCTCGACGCACTGGTCCACGGTGCCGACGAGCGCGAGCCCCGACTCCAACGCCTGGTCGCCGGTGATCCCGAACCCCGGTGCCAGCGCGTCGGCGAAGCCGTGCGCGTCGTCGGTGATCGAGGCGACGAAGTAGCGGATCTGCAGCTCGAGATCGTCGAAGCGATCGCCGGCACCCTCGCGCACCCACTCGACCTTCTGCGTGGTCTCCGCCGCGAGGGCACTCTTGATCGCGTCCGGTCCGACCGCGCCGGCGCGGAGGTTGGGATTGATCCCGACGATGTCGGCCTCACGACCGGCGAGCTTCAGGACCTTCTCCCCTCCACCGCCGATCAGGATGGGCGGGCGCGGCTGCTGGACGGGCTTGGGGATCGCGTCGTAGTCCTTGATCGTGTAGTGGTCGCCGGCGAACGAATACGGCCCGTCACCGAACGCGCCGTTGATGACGGCGAGCGCCTCCTCGAGTCGTGCGATCCGTACGCTGGGCTTGTCGTACTCCCAGCCGAGCGCGTCGTAGTCGACCTTCATCCATCCGGCACCGATACCGAGCTCGAGACGCCCGTCCGAGAGGACGTCCACGGTCGCGGCTTCCTTCGCGACGACAGCCGGGTGCTTGTAGTCGTTGCCGAGCACGAGGTGACCCACGCGCAGAGTGGTCGTCGCCTCCGCGGCGAACGCGATTCCCACCATCGGCGCGAGCTGCGTGTCGATGAAGTGGTCAGGCATGAACAGTGTCGAGTAGCCGAGGTCCTCGACCTTGCGGGCGAAGTCGCGCCATTCGCCTGCGGTGCTCGATCCCATGGCCTGGACAGCGAACCGGAACTTTCTGTCATGTGCCATCGCTGTGCCCCTACTTCCCTGCGAGCTCGGCCACCACCGGCGCGAACTGCTCCATGACGTGGTCGCCGACCACGTGGTAGCTCATGTCCCATCGGTCCCGACGGCGTCGGGCCGTCTCGATCATCTCGTCCACCGTACCGACGAACCCGACCGGACTCTCGAGCACGTCGTCGGGCGACGTGTCGAACGCCGGAGCCATCGCGTCGGCGAGGGCCTTCGAGTCGTCGGTGAACATCACGAACCCGGCGAACGACTGGATCTCGATGTCGGGGTAGCGGTCACCCGCAGCGGCTCGAACCCAGCGCAGCTTGTCGTCGGTCGTGGCCGGGTTCATCGACGGGGCGTTGTCGGGGTGGTCGGGCGTTCCGCCCTTGAGGTTCGCGTTGATGCCGATGATGTCGGCCTCACGACCGGCCAGGGACAGCACCTTCTTGCCGCCGCCGCCGACGACGATCGGGACGGGCCGCTGGACCGGCTTGGGCATCCCGTCGAGGTCGGTGATCGTGTAGTGCTCGCCCGCGAACGAGAACGGACCGTCGCCCATGAGCCCCTTGACGATCCGCAACGACTCCTCGAGGCGGGCGATGCGGACTCCGGGCGGATCGAGCGACATGCCGGCCTTCTCGTAGTCGACGGTCATCCACCCTGCCCCGACACCGAGCTCGAGGCGGCCGTCCGAGAGCAGGTCGAGGGTTGCGGCGTCGCGGGCGAACACCACGGGATGCCGGTAGTCGTTCCCGAGCACGAGCGAGCCGACGCGCAGCGTCGTCGTCGCCTCGGCGGCCATCGCCATCGCGGGGAACGGTCCGAAGGGGTGGTCGACGAAGTGGTCGGGGACGTACAGCGTCGAGTAGCCGAGGGCCTCCGCCTTCTGCGCGATCTCGCGGTACTCGCGGGCGCTGTCTGCCTTCGGCGCCATGACCCCGAAGCGGAACTTCCTGTCGTGTGCCATGGCCGCGAAACCTAATGCCTGGTCGCGCTCGCTCGACGCCTGGGTACCGGGCGTCGCCCCGCGGGACGCTCGGCCGTTCCGAAGTGCCGACGGACCTGCGTCTCGTCACCGACCGGTGGAGCCGAATCCGAACTGGTCGCGTGCGGTCTCGTCGAGCTCGTCGACGAGCTCCCACTCCACGACGGACTCGACCGTGGTGATCACCAGCTGCGCGATCCGGTCCCCTCGGTGCACGGTGTACGCCTCCGACGGGTCGGTGTTCACGAGGAGCACCTTCAGCTCACCCCGGTACTGCGGGTCGATGAGCCCCGGCGTGTTCAGGCACGTGACCCCGTGCTTGAACGCGAGGCCCGAGCGTGGCATCACCAGCCCCGCGCAGCCCGCAGGGATCGCGATGGCGACGCCGGTCGGCACGAGTGCCCGCCCGCCGCCCGCCGCCAGCGCCGCGTCCTCGCGGGCCACGAGGTCGTAGCCCGCGTCGTGCGCGTGCTGCTGGACCGGGAGCGTCGAGGTCGGGGTCGAGGCGACGGAGCGGGATGCGCACGGGGAGATCGTGGATCAGGCGGCGAAGTCGCCGACGATCTCGTCGCGCTGCTCGTCGGCCAGCGCCACGTCGACCGGGTACTCCGGGTGGTCGACGATGAGCCGGACCGGACCGGACCCGAACGCCCGCTGCTGGGGCTCGGTGAACCGGAACCGGAGGTAGTGGACCGTCGAGGTCACGTCCTCGCGCGTGAGGCGCTCCGCGTTGATCTCCTCGGCCGGGATGACGTCGTCGCCCACGACGAACTTCACATAGTCCTCGATGCCGACCAGGCGCGGCAGCCAGTACTCCAGCGCCGCCGACTCGTTGATCTCGATGAACAGCGTCGCCGACAGCTCGCCGTCACCGGGAACGAGGTCGTTGTAGACCTCGATCTCGTGCGCGATCTGCTCGTCGCGCAGCATGCGCTCGGCTCGTGCCATCTCCTGGATCTGGAAGCGCATCGTCGCGGCGTTCTCGAAGACGACGGTCATCATGTCGCCGAGCGGGATCCGCCGCTTCTTCTTGAGAGCGATGATCTCGGCGAGGAACTGCTCGCGTTCCCGCTCGTACTCGCGCAGGTCCTTGATGTCGGCGTTGGTGAGCTTGCGCATCAGCGTTCCTCTCCGAGGCCGTAGGCCCGGGCCAGCACCTGGACGGGGTGGACGGGCACCGTCCCGGTTCCCTCCCGGATGGCCGTGTTCGACAGGTGGCAGTCGCCGGCGACGAGGTCGGTGTCGGCCTTGGTCACCGCGTCCATGAGCGGCTCGGCGATCCTTCGGGCCATCTCGACGTTCTCGGCCCGCAGACCCCACGTGCCGTCGATCGCCGAGCACCGCTCGACCATCGTCACCTTCGCACCGGTGAGCTCCATCAGCTGCTTGCTCTTCGGGCCCATCTGCTGGGCGCGGTAGTGGCACGCCGCCTGCCAGGTGATCGTGTCGTACGTGGGGCCCGTGAACGTGGTGTCGAGGGGCGTCTCACGATGCCGCTCCATGAGGTACTCCGACACGTCGAAGGTGTGCTCGGCCACGAGTCGAGCGTCGTCCGTCCCGAGGAAGTCCGGGTACTCCTGCTTCAGCACGTACGCACACGTCGGCTGGGGCACGAGCACGTCGTGGCCGGCCCGCACCGCGTCCACGAGGGCCGCGACGTTCTTCGCCGCGTGCTCCCCGAACTTCTCGACGTCGCCGGCATCGAGCCACGGCATCCCGCAGCAGATCTGCCCCTCGGGCAGATCGCACGCGATGGCGTTGTGCTCGCACACGCCAACCACGGCCTTGCCGATCTCCGGGTCCTGGTACTCGACGAGACAGGTCGGGAACAGCGCGACGACCGGCCCTGTGGCGTCGCGCACGACGTCGACTCCGTGCGTGCTCGCGAACCACTTCGAGAAGCGCACCTTGGCGAAGGTCGGCAGCAGACGGTCCCGAGCGATCCCGGTCGTCTTCTCCATGAGCGCGCGCATGATGCCCACGTCGTTCGTGAGGTTCACGATCCCAGAGACGGCCGTCGCGATCCTGCCCTGGAGGTCTGTCTGCGCGAGGAGACGCGCGCCTTGCTCGACGTCGCCGCGTTTGCCCTGCTGGGCGAGCGAACGAAGCATGAGCCGGGGGAAGTCGATCTTCCACTCCTGCTCCTGGTCGGGCGTGTACGGGCAGACGATGTAGCAGAGCTTGCACTGGAAGCACTCGTCGACGATCTGTCGGTGCTGTGCGTCGGACAGGAAGCTCACGTCGTGGGCGCCGTCGTCGCGCTCGTCGATGAATCGGAAGAGATCCTTGAACGACGGGCAGTACCGAACGCAGACCCGACAGTCCGAACAGACCTGGAACGTGCGATCACGCTCGGCCCGCGCGTCGCGCTCGTCCCAGTAGTCGGGGCCGAGCGGATCGTAGAGGTGCTCCGTCGCGGTCACCGTTCAGTCCCCTCCTCTTGCAGGTATCGCCGCGGGGTGTCGTCACCCCGAAGAGCGGCAACGGCCCCGGGGACATCCCCCGGGGCCGTTGCTCGGTGCTGGCGCACCGCCTACGAGAGCGACTCGAGGCCCTGCGTGAAGCGGCCGGCGTGGCTCTTCTCGGCCCGAGCGAGCGTCTCGAGCCATTCGGCGATCTCGTCGAAGTTCTCGTCGCGCGCCGTCTTGGCGAACCCCGGGTACATCTCCGTGTACTCGTAGGTCTCGCCCGTGATGGCCGAGTTGAGGTTGTCGCTCGTCGCACCGACGGCGACACCGGTCACCGGGTCACCGACTTCGGCGAGGAAGTCGAAGTGGCCGAACGCGTGCCCGGTCTCCCCCTCGGCGACCGAGCGGAAGAGCGCGGCGACGTCCGGGTGGCCCTCGACATCAGCCTTCTGGGCGAAGTACAGGTAGCGGCGGTTCGCCTGGCTCTCGCCAGCGAACGCTTCCTTGAGGTTCTCTTCGGTCTTGCTTCCCTTGAGGTCGGGCATTCGTTGCTCCTTGCTGGGTGGTCGTACGGACAGAGCATGTTCGTGTGGAGATCTGGCGCTTCGGGACCTACGTCTCGGCCGCGCACTCGTCGCAGGTCCCGCGGAACTGCACCTCGACGTCGGCGACCGTGAACCCGCCGCGTGAGCTCGGCGGCAACGCGATCGACCCGACATCGACCATCACGTCGCGCACCTTGCCGCAGCGCACGCAGATCAGGTGCTGGTGCGGGTCCTCGACGTTGGGGTCGACTCGGACGCTGCCGGTGCCGAGGTCGAGCAGCGAGACCTCGCCCATGGACTCGAGGTCGTGGACGGTCTGGTACACGGTCTTGCGGGAGATGGTGGGCATCTCCCGCCGGGCCGACTCGTAGAGGGACTCGACCGTCGGGTGGGCATCGTTGCCGTCGAGCAGTCGAAAGATCGCCTGACGCTGGGGGGTGACGCGCAGGCCGCGCTCTCGGAAGGCGGCGGTGAGCTGGTCGACGGGGGTCACGAGCACACGTTATCAACAACGGTTGTCGAAAAGCAACCCATGTCGGCAAGGCCGCCCGGTCCCGGCGCCGGCCCGTCGTCCGCCTCAGGGCGCGATCGCGCCCTGTCCGAGCTTGGTGCGGAGCTCGGCCTCGAACGCCGCGACCGCCTCGCCGGCGTGGCGCTCCCGGAGCTCGTTCAGCACCGGGTACCCGGCGTCGCGCTCGGCATCCCACTCGTCGGCGAACCTTCCCGACGCGATGTCGTCGAGCAGCTCGCGCATGCGGGTGCCCATGTCGACCTCGGCGAACGCCTCCCGCCGCGACAGCTGACCGTATTGGCTCGTCGGCGAGTGGAATCCGAACTGGTACGCGTAGCCGTGCTCGCGCACGAGCCGCATCGTTCGCTCCATCTCCCCCGAGAGCAGCGTCTCCACGATGATCGCCTCGAGCGGGATGTCGTACTCGAGCAGGCACTGGATGTAGGTGCTGGTGAGCTGCGTCATGATCGGCGCGCGCACCTGCTCCTCCGCGAGGTCGAGGATGGCCTCCTGACGAGGTGAGAGCTCGATCGCACCCTGGCGCAAGCCACCGATGGCCTTTGCCACTGCGAGGGTCCGGGCTCGTGCGGTCCCGGTGAGGTCACGGTGCACGCCGACCGCGGTGATGAACCCGATCCCCTCCTCGTAGCAGGAGCGCACCTCCGGTCCGAGCATGCGCGGCGCGACCATGCCGATGTCACCGTCGGGCGCGAACCGGTCGAAGGCGAGCGTATAGCCGCTCGCGACGACGATCAGGCTGTCGGCACGCCCGGTCAGGGGGAGCGACGGGATGACGTCGTCGGGCACGAGCACGCACACGACATCCGCGTCGTTCGCGTCCGTCGAGCACGCCGGGCGTGAAGCCGTCGGCCGCGGCCTGCTCACGGGACGCGTCGGCCCGCACGCACACCTGCACGTCGAAACCCGAGTCGCGCAGGTTCAGCGCCCAGGAGCGACCCTGGTTCCCGTAGCCGACCACCGCGATCCTCGAACCCTCGATCGCGGCCACGTCGGCGTCGACGTCGTGGTAGATCGTTGCCATCGTTCCGGTTCCCCTCCGTCACCGATTAGCGTTCGCCCATGCAGCAACGTACTCGCGCGTTCGTCATCGTGATCACGGCGTTGGTCGGCTTGTTCGTCAACGTCGTCGCCGTCGCCAACAACGGGTCGTCGGGCTGGAACTTCGTGGCGATCGGGTGCTTCGTCGTCATGCTGTTTGCAGGTTTCGAGATGATCGCGAGGTCGGGGCCGTCCGCACCGCCCGACGCCTAGCGCGCCCGTCGGCTACGAGAACTGCAGGGACAGCCACGCGACGGTGTCGGCCACGAACTGCGACGCGAAGGTCGTACCGGCCGGCGCACCCGGGTACTGGTCGGTCTGCCACGGGAACGCATGCCCCGCCGGCTTCGGGTAGTACCGCACCACCGTCGCCGGCCTGGCCGCATCGAACGCCTGGGCCTGACCGATGAGCGCGATCGGGTCGGCTTCGGCGTGGACGAGGAGCACCGGGCCGGTGATCGCCCCGGCGTGGTCCAGCGGGTACCGGTCGCCCTTGCGCAGCGGGCAGCACGCGGGCTTCGCCGCCAAGGGGGCGCTGGCCGCGACGATCGGCTGGGTCGAGCCGGTGTCACTCGCACGCATGAGTGCGACGGCGCCGCCGTAGGAGTGGCCGACGATCGCGACCCGTGAGGTGTCGACCTCGGGAAGGTGACCGAGCGCCTGGACGAGGGTGTCGACGTCGCGGCACTGCCGGCGCACTCGTGCCCCGGAAGGTCGGACCGCCACTGCACGACACCGCGTCGTCGCCGAGCTCCGCCTCCGGCTGGTCGAACCAGCAGCCCACCACGCCGATGAAACCCGCTGCCGCGTACTCGCGCGCGAGGTCCTCATGGGAGCGCCGCAAGCCGTCGCCGCCGTGGAGCACCAGGACGGTCGGCGTGGGCGTGCTGCCCGGGTTCTCGGGGAGGTAGACGCCGAGCTCGACCGCATGGCCATCCGCTGCCGGTGACCGGTACCAGTGGTCCGCGCCGCGCTCCCGGTACGCGCCGGGAGGCGCCGGGATCTCGGTGAACACCGCGGGGGGCGCCACCTTCGGGAATGTCGAGCCCGCGGGTCGCCACGGTCTCCTGGTCCGAGCCGCATCCCGCAACCAGCCCCGGCGCGGCGATCACCGTGAGCGCGAGGATCACGACGCGCATGCAGGATCCTGCGCGACTCCCGACCCTGCCCATCGCGACCATTGTCTCAAAGGAGGGCTACGGGTACTGCGAGACGATCCAGGCCGTGGTGTCGGCGAGGAACTGCGTCGCGACCGTCGAGCCCGCGTAGGCCTGGGTCTGGAACGGGAGCTCGTGCGCAGCCGGCGATCCGTAGAAGACGTGGGGTGTCGTTTGCCCGCCCCGCGAGCCATCGAGCGCGTCGAGGAACGTGACCGCCTGACCGATCGGCGTGATCGGATCACCGTAGGCGTGGACGACGAAGACCGGCCCGGTGATCGCGGCGGCAGCATCGTTGGGGTAGCGATCGCCTGCACGAGTGCCACAGCAGTTCGGTTCCTTGGCGAGGACGCCGCTGACGCTGACGATCGGTTCCGTGGCGCCCCGGTCGGCCGCGCGCATCGAGCGCGGCACCCGCACCGTACGAGTGGCCCACGACGGCGATCCGGCTCGGATCGACGCCGCCCGGGACCAGCTTCACCGCAGCGACGACCGCGTCGAGGCTGTCCGTCGCGCCGGCCTGCGTGCCCTGGAACGTGGGCCCGCTGCTGCAGGACACGGAATCAGCGGTCAGCTCCGCTTCGGGTTGGTCGAACCAACATCCGGCGATGCCGATGAAGCCCTGCTGCGCGTAGCCGCGGGCCACGGTCTCGAGGGACCGGTGCAGGCCGTTGCCACCGTGCAGCACGAGCACCGTGATCGGCGGGGTCGTCAAGGTGCTCGCCGGCAAGTAGACGGCGAGCTCGACGCTGCGCCCGCCACCGCTGGCATACCGATACCAGTGGTCGGCGCCAGGGCCGGTGGCGGCCCCGGGCGGCCGGGCGACCTCCGCCAGCACCCCGGGCGGCGGTGCCACGACCGGCGGGAATGTCGAGCCCCTGGTGGGCGGCGGCGGCGGGGGTGGCGGTGGCGCCGCGACCACACACGCCGAGAGGAGAACGCCGGCACCGAGCACCGCGGCCAGCACCGAGGCTCGACGACCCGCGCGCACCCTCCGACTGGTTCGATCTGCGTGCACCACGATCATTCTTATCGGCACCGGATGACGTTCACGAGACCCCCGGGTTGCGGTCTCGCGATCGGGGCGTCGATGATCCCCGCCATGGGCCTGCTCGTCGGGGACGTGATCCGCCACGCCGCCCGGGTCGTCCCGCACCGGCTCGCTGCGACGCTCGGTGACGACGAGCTGACCTTCGCCCAGGTCGACGTCCGGGCGAACCAGGTCGCGCGTGCTCTCGTCGGCCTCGGTGTGGGGCACCAGGACCGGGTGGCCTGGTGGAGCGAGACGAGCGTCGATGCGATGCCCATCTTCGCCGGGTTGGCGAAGATGGGTGCGGTCTTCATGCCCGTGAACGCCCGCCTCGGAGGAGCCGAAGCCGAGGAGATCGTCGGCTACGCGCGACCGCGCCTCCTCGTCGTCGATGGTGAGCACGCCCCGCTGGCCGACGCTTGGGACGTCCCCACGGTCACCCACGCGGAGCTCTTCGCGGCAGCCGACACGGCGAGCGTGGACGATGTCGTCGCCCCGGCGCTCGGCGAGCACGACACGCACGTCATCTTCTTCACGAGCGGCAGCACTGGCCGTTCGAAGGGTGTGGTGCTCTCGCACCGCACGAGCTTCCTGCGGTCCTTCCCGAACCTGCTCACCGACCACTCGGGCGGGACGGTCTGCATGTTCCCGCTGTTCCACATGGCGGGCTGGTCGATGACGCTGAACGCCTGGCAACAGCGGTGTCCGGTCCACCTCGTCGCGACACCCGACGCACACTCCCTCCTGTCGACCGCAGAACGTCGGCGCGCGAGCCGGCTCTACCACATCCCCGCGGTCTGGAACCGCGTGCTCGCGCACGACCGCTCCGGCTACGACCTCGCCGCGGTACGCGAGTGCGACACGGGCACCTCCGCGACGCCGCCGGAGCTCATCGCCGCGATCAAGGAGGCGTTCCCTGGCACGGTGACACGGATCTACTACGGCTCGACGGAGGCAGGACCCGCCACGCTGCTCGGTGACGCGGACCTCGTACGCAAGCCGGGATCGGTCGGCCTTCCCGCAGTCACGGTCGACGTGCAGCTCGACGACGGCGAAGTGTGCGTGCACAGCGAGTTCCTCATGGACGGCTACTTCGAGCAACCCGACGCGACCGCGGGAGCGCTCGCCGCTCTGGAGCCCGGCGGCCCGCTCTGGTACCGCACCGGAGATCTCGGCGTGCTCGACGACGAGGGCTACCTGTCGATCGTCGGGCGCGCGCGCGACGTGCTCCGCACCGGCGGCGAGACCGTTGCGCCGGGCGAGGTCGAGGTCGTCGTCGGCGACCACGCTGCCGTCGCCGAGGTAGCGGTCGTCGGGATGCCTGACCCCGACTGGGGCGAGATCGTCTGCGCCGTCGTCGTGCTCACCGACGGCGCCACGGCACCGACGCTCGACGAGCTGCGCGCCCACTGCGACGGTCGGCTCGCTCCGTTCAAGCATCCGCGCCGCGTCGAGGTCGTCGATGCGCTCCCGCGCACCACGGCCACCGCGCAGATCCAGCGCACCCTGCTGGTCGAGCGCCTCACCGCGTCCTCCTGAGCGCGACCGTGACCACGACTCCCCTTCCCTGACGCTTGCGTCAGCAAACCCACTGGGGGATGCTGTCGCCGTCATCGACCCAGGGGGGAACACCATGGCGAATCGCCGACTGACCGTCGTGCTCTGTGCACTGACGCTCGCACTCGGTGTCACCGTCGGCACGGCGGCGAGCGTGTCTGCCGGGACCGACGGCAACCAGTTCAAGAACCTCAAGCCGATCAAGGCACCGAAGAAGTGCTCCGACGTGCCGGGCGTGAGCGACACCGAGATCAAGGTCGGGACCCTGCTCCCCACGTCGGGCGCGAGCGCGCAGTCCTTCGCCGCGGGGCTCGACGGCATCAATGCCCGGATCGAGAAGGCCAACAGCGACGGCGAGCTCGGCAAGCGCAAGATCGTGCTCGCGGACGCCGACGACGCCGGTGACGCGGCTCGCAACCTCACCGCAGCGCAGGACCTCGTCGAGCAGCAGGACGTGTTCGGCATCATCGAGAACAGCCCGTTCGGCTTCTCGAGTGCGAAGTACCTCAACGAGCAGGACGTCCCGGTCGTCGGCTGGCACCTCGGGCTCAAGGAGTTCGGCACCTACCCGAACATGTTCGGCTGGCGGAACAGCACGACACCCGACCCGGCGAACGTGTACGTGACCCGAACCGCCGACGTGATGAAGGAGCTCGGAGCGAAGAAGATCGCTCTCGTCAGCACCAACGTGGCGAACAGCGCGACGTTCATCGACCAGATCGACAACGCGGTCAAGAAGTCCAAGAACGGTCTGAAGGTCGTGTACAAGACGACCGACGTGCCACAGACCCAGAAGGACTTCACAGCCGAGGCGCAGAAGATCAAGGACTCCGGCGCCGACGGCGTGTACACGGGCATGGACACGCTGCAGAACACCGGCCTGAGCGAGGCGCTCAAGCAGGCCGGCGTCACCCCGAAGGCGATCATCTTCCCGGGTGGCTACGACACCCGCGTGCTCGGCCTCCCCGGCATCGAGGGCGCCTACTTCGGCATCGAGTTCAAGCCGTTCGAGCTCAACCCGCCGTCGTTCACCGAGTACAAGGCCGCGATGGACAAGGACGGCAAGTTCGCCGAGGGCCAGATCCCCTACATCGGGTGGCTCGCAGCGGACGCGTTCATCGAGGGCATCAAGGCCGCCGGGGTGAGCTGCCCGACGCGTGAGGCGTTCATCAACAACCTGCGTCTCGAGAAGGGCTACGACGCGAACGGTGCGTTCACGCCGGTCGACTTCAGCAAGATCTTCGGTCGGCCCTTCTACTGCACCTTCTACGTGCACGTGGAGAATGGGGCGTTCGTGCCGCAGTTCGACGGCGAGCCCTTCTGCACCAAGGCGGTCATCGACAACGGCAAGCTGAAGAAGCTGACGAAGGCCCAGCAAGCCGAGGGCTAGTCGTCCCGCACAGCAGTACATCGGCGCGGGCCGGGTCCTCGGACCCGGCCCGCGATCCGGCTCGGGTGGCTCCGACTCGGGAAGGTCTCTTTGGAAGCGTACGTACTCGCGGGGCTGGTGTTCGGCTCGATCTACGCGATCTCCGCGCTCGGTCTCGTCCTCACGTACACCTCGTCGCGCGTCCTCAACTTCGCGCACGGCGCGATCGCGTACTCGGCGGCGATCTTCTACTACTGGCTCAACCACCAGGAGGGTTGGTCGATCCCGACCGCAGGGGCCATGACGGTGCTGATCATGTGTCCACTGCTCGGCCTGTTCCTCTGGGCGGTCCTCTTCCGCCGACTCACCCACGCGCCGCCCGAAGTGCGCTTCGTCTCGACGGTCGGCCTCTGGGTCGCGCTCCCCGCGCTCACGAAGATCCTCTTCCCGTTCTCCAAAGCCGAGATCTTCGACGCCCAGGGACTCACCAAGAGCCCACCCGACATCTTCGACGTCATCGGCGTGAGCGTGAACGAGAACCAGGCCGCGGTCCTGATCGCCGCGGTCGTGGTCGTCGTCACCCTCACAGTCGTGCTGCGCGCCACGCCGATCGGACTCGCGACCCGAGCCTCCGTCGACTCCCCGCGCACGGCCCGGTTGTCCGGCATCAACACCTCGGCCATCACCGCCGGCTCCTGGATGGTCGGTACGGCGCTCGCCGGGCTTCGCCGGGGTGCTGCTCACCCCGATCCTCGGGCTCTCCGAGGTGCAGTTCACGTTCCTGCTCGTGGCCTCGCTCGCGGCGGCCGTCGTCGGTCGCCTGACGAGCCTCCCGCTCACGTTCGCCGGTGCGATGCTGATCGGGCTCCTCCAGGGGATCTCGGTCGACTTCCTCCCCGACGAAGGGGTGCTCTCCACCGGCGTGCGCCCCAGCATCCCCTTCATCGTCATGCTCGGGTGCCTGCTCGCATACCAGGGTCTGCGGCGTGAGCGCTTCGAGATCGACCTGCGCGCGGGACCGGCCGAGGAGGAGGCTCCTGCGATCAAGCGCCCGACAGGGTGGCGCGCCGCGATCGGGCCCGGTCTGCTCGCGATCGGGCTGTTCTCGGTCCCCCTCTTCCTCGACGACTTCTGGATCGGCGTGGTGAGCCAGGGCGTCGCGCTCGCAGTGCTGTTCCTCACCTTCACGCTCGTCACCGGCGAAGGCGGGATGCTCTCGCTCTGCCAGGCGACCCTGGCCGGCGTCGGCGCGTTCTCGGCCGCCCAGCTCGCGCTCGACCATGGCTGGCCGGTCGGGCTCGCCGTGCTCGTCGGCGCGCTGATCGCGGTCCCGATCGGGATGCTCGTGGCCGCGCTGAGCCTCCGTCTCGGTGACGTCTATCTCGCGCTCGCGACCCTCGCGTTCGCACTCCTGGTCGAGAACCTCGTCTTCGCCGGTGAAGACTTCACGAACTTCGGCTCCGGCGTCGAGATCGCGCGACCGGTGTTCCTCGGCATCGACTTCAACGACCGGACGAACTGGTACCTCGCACTGGCATTCCTGTTCTGCGTGTTCGCGATGCTCGTAGTGACGCTGCGCCGGGGAACCTCCGGACTGGTCTTCGCCTCGATGCGCTCGAGCGAGACCGCTGCCGCCACCACCGGCATCGGCATCGTCCGAACCAAGCTGCTCCTGTTCGGGGCCAGCGCGTTCGTCGCCGGCATCGGCGGCGCACTCTTCGCGATCACGATCGGGCGTGCGACGGTCACATCGTTCAACGTGCTGATCGGCATCGTCTGGCTCGCAATCCTCGTCACGTGGGGTGTGCGATCCGCCGTCGGCGCGCTCCTGGCGGGAGTGCTCGTCACCGTGCTCCCGCAGCAGCTGAACCTGCTGCTCGTGATGATCCTCCTGTTCACTGCGCTCGGGTTGCTCACCCGTCTCGTGATGACCCGCGAGATCCTGCAGTGGTGGGGCGCGCTCGTCGCGGTCGCCATCGCGGTGATCGCGGTGTTCGGGATGAAGGCGCTCGCGGACGTCGAGGTCGACAAGGAACAGTGGGGTGACGTTCCCACGCTCCTCTTCGGTCTCGGCGCCGTCATGCTCGCGCGCCAGCCGCGCGGCATCATCTTCGACGCTGTGAACAGGATCCGGCTCCGGGTCCTGAAGCGAGAGGCGCAGCTCGCGCGCCGCGAACCCCGTGGAGGTGGCGGCATGACCGAGATGCCACCCGAGCAACCTCGCGGCCACCGCGGCGCCCGCATCCGCGGCCGAGATCCTCCTGCTCGCCGAGGACGTGACCGTGCGCTTCGGCGGCGTGGTCGCGCTCGACACGGTCTCCCTCACGGTGCGCCCGAGCTCCGTCGTCGGGCTCGTCGGACCGAACGGCGCCGGCAAGACCACGATGTTCGGGGTGCTGTCTGGCCTCGTGCAGCCACGCGCCGGGCGCGTGCACCTGGCCGGCGTGGACGTCACGAAGGCGAGCCCCCAGAAGCGGGCCCGCCTCGGGCTGGCCCGGACCTTCCAGCGCCTGGAGCTCTTCGGTGAGCTGACCGTGCGCGAGCACCTCGTGATCGCGCATCGGGTCCGCCGGGGCCGGGACCGCCAGTTCTGGCGCGATCTGTTCGGGTTCGGCAGCGGGCCCTCGCCCGGGCGAGGATGCTGCCGTGGACGAGCTGCTCGACCTGCTCGGGCTGGGCGACGTGGCCGAGCGGCCCATCATCCAGCTGCCGCTCGGGACGGGCCGGCTCGTCGAGGTCGGACGGGCGCTCGCTTCGGAACCACGCGTCGTGTTGCTCGACGAGCCGACGTCGGGGCTCGGGTCGCACGAGACGGACCAGCTCGCGACGACGCTGCGCGCCGTGCGAGACGACCGCGACGTGGCGATCGTCCTCGTCGAGCACGACGTCGAGCTCGTGCTGTCGCTCGCCGACGCTGTCACCGTGCTCGACTTCGGGAAGGTCATCGCCGAGGGTCCCCCCGCGATGATCCGCAGCGATCAGAGGGTGCAGGCGGCCTACCTCGGCGGCGGGCCCGAGAGCGCGACGGGCGCCGGTGAGCAGGAGGACGGGGCATGAGTGCGCCCGGCACCACGAGCCTGCGCCCCCTGCTCGAGGTCGAGGACGTCGAGGTCGCGTACGGCGACGCCCGTGCGCTCTTCGGCGTGAGCTTCACGCTTGCAGCCCGGAGCCGTGCTCGCGATCCTCGGACGCAACGGCGCCGGCAAGAGCTCGCTCGGTGCCGCGATCGGCGGCGCCGTCCCGGTCGCGGCCGGTCGCATCCGCTTCGACGGCCGCGACATCACGCCCCTCCGTGCGCACCGGGTCGGGCGACTCGGCATCGCGTACGTCCCCGAGGAGCGGGCGATCTTCCCGCACCTCTCCGTGCAGGAGAACCTCCGGCTCCGCCTGCGTCACGCGGTGCCGCGCTCGGACCGGTCAGCGGCGCTCGAGCGGGCGTTCGAGCTGTTCCCCGTGCTCAAGGAGCGCCGGCGCCAGCACGCCGGGACCCTGTCCGGCGGCGAGCAGCAGATGCTGAGCCTGGCGCGCGTGCTCACCGCGCCGCCCCGGCTGCTCATCGCGGACGAGATGTCCCTCGGCCTCGCCCCGAAGATGGTGGACCTCGTGTTCGAGTCGCTCACGGAGGCCCGGAGCCGAGGGCGTGACCGTGGTGCTGATCGAGCAGTACGTCGAGCGGGCGCTCGCAATCGCCGACGACGTCGTGATCCTCAGCCGCGGTCGCGTCGCGTGGCAGGGCGTCGCGCGCGACGCCCGGGCCGAGCTCCTCAGCGAGTACCTCGGCGACGTCTCGAAAGTAGACCGGGTCACTCGTCGCGAAGGCGCTGCCGGAGCACGAACTTCTGGATCTTGCCCGAGGGCGTGCGCGGGAAGTCCTCGATCCGGCGCAGCTCCTCGGGCCACTTCTGCTTGCCGAGCCCGCTCGCCGCGAGGTGCGCACGCATCCGCTCGAGGTCCGGCCCAGCGTGGGCTCCCGGCTGCATGCGCACGAACGCACACCCGTGCTCGCCGAGGCGCGGGTCCGGTGCGGCGACCACCGCGACCTCGGCGACGCCGTCCATGCGCATGAGCAGCTCCTCGACCTCGGCCGCGCTCACGTTCTCCCCACCACGGATGATGATGTCCTTCTTGCGGTCGACGATCGTGAGGTACCCGTCCTCATCGACCAGACCGACGTCACCGGTCCCGAACCACCCGTCGGCGTCGAACGCCGCGTTCGACGCCACGGGGTCGGTGTACCCATGAAGCAGTCAGGGCCCTTGCTCCAGATCTCGCCCGGCTCACCGGGCCCGGTGACGAGGTCGCCGTCGTCGTCGCGCAGCTGCATCTCGACACCCAGCATCGGCCGACCGTCGGTGTTGATGCGCTTGTCGAACGGGTCGGTCTGCAGGCACCCGGTGATCGACGGGTGCTCGGTCGAGCCGAAGCTCCGAACCGTCGAGATGCCGAGCGACGCCGCACGCTCGCCCACCGCGGCCGGCACCGGCGAGCCCCCGAGCCCGATGTACGTCATCAGGGCGGCGTGCGCGGCATCGAAGTCGGGATGGTCGAACAGGCTGGTGAGGAAGTAGGTGGACCCACTCCCGGCCGAGATGTGGTCCTCGAGCATCGCAGCGAGCACGCGGCCCGGGTCCCACTGGTCGATCAGGTACACGCCGTCGCGCTTGCGGACGGGGATCAGCAGCGCAGCGAGCATCCCGATGCCGTGACCGACCGGTGCGCCGACGAGCATCGGGAGCCCGGCGTTCGCGTTGAGATCGGTCAGCTGCTTGACCTCGAAGCCGATGGTGCGGTGCGAGTGGACGACGCCCTTGGGGTCGGCGGTCGTCCCCGAGGTGTACGCGACGAGTGCTGGTGCCATCGGATCCGTCGGCACGGGGCCGTCGATCGGTGACGCGTCGAGCAGGGTCGCGAACGGCGCCGCGTCGCCGGGGACGTCGTCGCCGATGACGAAGACCTGCTCGAGCTCGGGCGCGGTGGGACGGACCTCGTCGAGGTTTTCGAGGAAGTCGATGTGACCGAACTTGTCGGCGATGACGAGCACCCGCGCGCCGGACTGGCGCAGGATGAACCCGAGCTCCTTCGCGCCGTAGAAGTGCACGATCGGCACGGGTACGGCGCCGAGGAACGCGATCGCCCAGAACGTCGCCGCGGTCTCGAGCCAGTTCGGCGCCTGGAACGCGACCGGGTCCCCGGGCTGGACACCGGCCGCGCGCAGCCCACCGGCGACGCGCCGGGCGATGTCGGAGGCATCGGCGTAGGTCCCCCGCCACGGTCGGACGTCGGAGCGGAACGACACCACCTGCCCCGGTGCCTCCACGAACCCGTCGGCGAGGATCGAGCCCAGCGTCTCATCGGTCCAGCTGCCGTCCGCCGTGTACCGCCGCGCCCGGGCTCCGTCGTCCGGCGCGGCGTGAAGTCGAGCGGCATGCATCCCCCTGCGTCCGCGGGACCGCCCGGAACGGCGATCGTTGCTCCCGACGCTATCCCTGGTGGCACAAGGCCGTGCTTGCCCTCCGACCCATGTGGGAATATCGTTCCCGAAGTGCAGAACACTGTTCCGCCCAGCAGCGTCGCGACCGAGATCGCCGAGCGCACGGTCCGCTCCCGCGCCGCGGCGTCCGAGGACGAGGTCCGGCGGCTGCTCGACGCCGCGTACGCCGTCCTGCGCCGCAGCGGCGAGCTCGAGCCCCGCGTCAGCGACGTCGTCCGGGAGGCCGGCCTCTCGAACCAGGCCTTCTACCGGCACTTCCGCAGCAAGGACGAGCTCCTCCTGGCACTGCTCGACGACGGCCAACGCCTCCTGCTCACGACGCTCGAGACGCGCATGGCGCGTGCCGAGCCGGGTGCTGCGCGTGTGCGCGCCTGGGTGGAGGGCGTGCTCGAGCAGGCCCGCCGGCCCGAGGCCGCCGACAACACCCGGCCGTTCGCGGTCAACGGCCTGCGCCTCGCCGACCGCTTCCCCCTCGAGTGGTCGCGCTCGCGCGACGTGCTGCTCGCGCCATTGCGGAGAGAGATCGCCGCGCTGGGGGGCGACGCCGACCGCGGCGCACAGGCCATGTACCACCTCGCCTTCGGTGTGATGCAGGACGCGCTCGTTCGCCGCGTCCGACCGTCTGATGGCGATGTCGAGCACGCGGTGTGGTCCGCATTGCGCGTCTGTGGAACGAACGGACCCGCTGACGATGCGAAGCAAGCAGAGCGGATGAGGCGGCGCCGAAGCGGCGTAGCAGACGCGGAGCAGGGGTGATGGAGCGAGAGCTGCTCATCACCGGGATCGGCGGGCAGGGGGTGCAGCTCGCCGCGCAGGTGATCGCGCAGGCTGCGACCCTCGAGGGTCGTGACGTGATGTTCTTCGGCATCTACGGCGGGATGATGCGCGGTGGGAACACCGACAGCACCGTCGTCGTGGGCGACGGACCGATCACGGCGCCGCCGGTCGTGGCACGGTCGTGGTCGGCGATCGCGATGCACGACGAGTTCTGGGCACCGATCGAGCCCCGGCTGCAACCCCACGGGTTCGTGCTGGTGAACGAATCGACGTTCGAGCACGACATCAACGCTCCCGTCACCGTGCACCGTGTCGAGGGCGACCGAGTTGGCCGCCGAGCTCGGGAACCCGCTCGGCGGCGCCATGGCGATGGTCGGTGCCTACGGCAGCCTGACCGGGATCGTCGGCATCGACGCGCTCGTCGATGCGATGCGGACCTCCGTGCCCTCGTACCGCCAGCAGCACATCGCCGCGAACGAACGCACGATCCGTGCCGGGTGGGACGCGGTCCCGAGCGGCGCTCATCCCGCGTGGGCGAGCACGCCCGCAACGACAGGAGCCGGACGATGACCGACACGCGCACGGTGCGCAGCCGCGGCACCGTCACGATCGAGGCCGAGCGGTGCAAGGGCTGCGAGCTCTGCATCCCCGCCTGTCCCCCGGCGGTGCTCACGATGTCGATGCCGGTGAACCACATGGGGTACCGGTACCCGGAGCTGCACGCCGGCTGCACCGGATGCGCGGCCTGCCTGCTCGTCTGCCCCGACTTCGTGTTCGAGGTCTTCCGGTTCGAGAAGCCGGTCGAGCACGAGCTGGAGGTGGCGCCATGACGACCGTCCAGGTGTCCACGCCGGCCACCGGTCGCGCCCTCATGGAGGGCAGCGAGGCCATCGTCCGGGCGGCCATCGCGGCCGGCTGCCGGTTCTTCGCCGGGTACCCGATGACGCCGTTCACCGAGGTCCTCGAGCACTCGGCCCGCTTGCTCCCCGAGGTCGGTGGCGTGTGCATGAACGCCGAGTCCGAGCTCGAGGCCGTCGGGATGGCCTGGGGTGCGGCCGCCACCGGCGCCCGGGCCGCGACGGGCTCCACCGGCCAGGGGCTGTCCCTGATGCAGGAGTCGCTCTCCGAGCTGACGATGGCCGAAGTCCCCCTCGTCGTGTTCAACATGTCGCGCAGCCAGGGTGACTACTTCCAGGCCACGCGGGGCGGTGGCCACGGGGACTACCGACACATCGTGCTCGCGCCGCAGGACGTCCGCGAGGCGATCGACCTCACCCAGCTCGCGTTCCACCTCGCGGACAAGTGGCGCAACCCCGTGCTCGTGTTCGGCGACTACCTGCTCGCGCACACCCAGGAGGCGGTCGCGGTCGAAGCCCGCCACTTCGGTGCGCTCCCCGACAAGGAGTGGGCGGTCGACGGCTCGCGCACCGGTTCGGGCTGGTCGGCGAACGTCACGCCACTCGGCGTCGGCAAGACGGGCCAGCGCCAGTTCGGGCAGGAGGGCAAGGCGCAGTACATCGCGACGAAGCTGCCGCTGCTCGAGCGCGAGGTGCGCGTCGAGACCGGGCACCTCGACGACGCCGAGACGGTCATCGTGGCGTTCGGAACACCGGCGAAGTTCGTCAAGTACGCGATCGACCAGCTGCGAGCCGACGGCCACCGGATCGGGTTCGTCCGCCCGATCACGCTCTGGCCGTTCCCGTACGACACGGTGCGCGACGCGGCCGCCAGCGCGCGCGTCGTTGGCTCGTTCGAGATCTCGACGGGTCAGCTCGTCGACGACGTCCGCATCGGCGCTGCCGGCCGGGCGCAGGTCGAGCACCTCGGCGGCGTCTCGTCGGACCACTCGGGCTTCGGCGTCGGCCGACTGCTCGACGTCGACGAGGTGTCGACGCGCATCCTCGCGCTGCACCGCGGGGAACCCCAGCCGCCGGTGCCCGGGTACGAGGAGTCGACCTACCAGCTCGCCCCCCACCAGCAGGAGGCAACACCGTGAGCGCCGCCACGACACCTGGCACCGGATCCGGTCTCGGGCCGGTCCTCGACACGACCGTGGCTCCGACCGGCGGGGCGCGACTCGTGGAGGCGCACAGGCCCGACCTGCTGCTCACCGAGACGCACATGCTCTGCCCGGGGTGCGGCGAGCCGCTCGCCGTGCGCGTGTTCCTCGAGGCGATCACCGAGCTCGGGCTCACCCGGCAGGCGATCGCCGTCGCCGGGATCGGCTGCTACACGGCGTTCTCCGGAACCGTGGACGTCGATCTCGTACAGGCGCTCCACGGTCGCGCACCGTCGGTCGCGACCGGCGTCAAGCGGATGCTGCCGGACTCGGTGGTGTTCACGCTCCAGGGTGACGGCGACATGGTGAACGAAGGGCTGCAGGAGGTGCTGCACACCGCCGCCCGCGGTGAGCGCGTCACGTGCATCCTGCTCAACAACGGGGTGTTCGGCGAGACCGGTGGCCACATGACGTCGACGAGCGTCATCGGGCAGCGGACCAAGAACACCCTCGACGGGCGCCAGGCCGACCAGCACGGGTACCCGATCCTCATCGGCGACCTGATCGCACGGCTCGATGGCGCCGCGTACGTCGCGCGGGGGTCCGTGCACAACGCGGGTGCGGTCGCCCGGACGAAGCGCATGTTCCGTCGGGCGTTCGAGACCCAGACGAGCGGGACCGGGTTCTCGTTCGTCGAGGTGCTCACGATGTGCCCGACCGGCTGGTTCGTCCCGACGGCGGAGGGACCCGGTGAGCTGCAACGGACCCTGGCCGAGGTCCACGTCATGGGTGAGCTCAAGGTCGACGGTCGGATCACGACGACCGAGGAGCTCCACCGAGACAACATCGCCCGTCAGCAGGAGGTCGAGGCCAAGCTCGCCGCCGGCGGGCTCGACACCTGACCCCCGCTGGGTGCCGCCGGCTTCACTCGCGCGTGCCAGCATCTGGACGTGCACTGGTGGGGGTGGGTGCTGGTCGTCCTGGGCGGCGGACTCGTCGTCGTCGGCAGCTACGACCTCGTTCAGCGCAAGCACGCACTGCTGCGGAACTTTCCGCTCGTCGGCCACCTCCGCTACCTCCTCGAGGCGATCGGCCCCGAGCTTCGCCAGTACATCGTCACCGACAACGACGCCGAGAAGCCCTTCAGCCGCGACGAACGACGCTGGATCTACAGCGCGGCCAAGCGACAGAACACCTACTTCGGCTTCGGCACCGACAACGACCTCGAACGGACGCCGCAGCTCGTCGTGGTCAAGCAGGTCGCGTTCCCCTCGCGACGCCCGGCACCGGCGAACCGTGCGGTCCCCCCGACTACGCGCTGCCGTCGCTGAAGGTGGCCGGCGGACCGCGCGGCCGACGTCATGCCGCGCCGCTCCGCTCCGTCGTGAACATCTCCAGCATGAGCTACGGCTCGCTGAGCGCACCGGCCGTCGAGGCGCTCAACAGAGGGGCGCACCTCGCCGGGTGCCTCCAGGGCACCGGTGAGGGCGGGCTCACGGAACACCACCGCCACGGTGGCCAGCTCGTCTGGCAGATCGGCACCGGCTACTACGGGTGTCGCGACGACGGGGGTCGCTTCGACCTCCAGCGCTTCCGCGACGTCGTCGCCGCGACACCGGCGGTGCGCGGGATCGAGATCAAGCTCAGTCAGGGCGCGAAGCCCGGCCTGGGCGGGATCCTGCCCGCCGCGAAGGTGACGCCCGAGATCGCCGCGCTCCGGGGCGTGCCGCCGGGGGTCGACTGCCTCAGCCCGCCCGGGCACTCCGCGTTCCGAGACGCCGACTCCCTGCTGGACTTCGTGGAGCAGCTCGCCGACGTCTCGGGCATCCCGGTCGGGATCAAGAGCGCCGTCGGCGACGAGGCGTTCTTCTTCGACCTCGCGCGCCAGATGGAGTCCGGCGAGCGCGGCGTCGACTTCGTCAACATCGACGGGGGCGAGGGCGGGACGGGGGCAGGTCCGCTCGTGTTCACCGACCACGTCGCGCTGCCGTTCAAGGTCGGGTTCAGCCGCGTCTACCGGATCTTCGCGGAGGCCGGCATCACCGACCGCGTGCTCTTCGTCGGCGGGGGCCGGCTCGGTCTTCCGGGCAATGCACTGCTCGCGTTTGCGCTCGGTTGCGACGCGATCTCGGTGGGACGGGAGGCGATGTTCGCGATCGGCTGCATCCAGGCGCAACGCTGCCATACCGACCGCTGCCCCACCGGTGTGACGACGCATTCCCGCTGGCTCACGCGCGGACTCGACCCCGAGCTCAAGGCGGTCCGTTGCGCGGACTACCTCGTGCGGCTGCGCGAGGAGCTGCTGCAGCTGTCGCACGTCTGCGGGCAGCCCCATCCGTCACTCGTCTCCCTCGACGCGATCGAGGTCCTCGGCGACCGGTTCGACGCCCGCCCCGCGCGCGAGGTGTTCGGCTACGAGCCGGGCTGGGGCTCCCCGCCGTCCGGCTCGGACTGAGCCGGGTCGGGCAGGGGCGCTGTGGTCGGATCGCCGGGCACGTCGAGCACTCGGTCGACCACGACGGTCGCCGTCAGCAGTAGCAGCGCGAGCCACGGCAACGCGTTCACGCGCAGGAACCGCTGCGGCCAGTCGTACGCCGCCGGGTAGCCCTGCACGAGCTCCTGGCCGATCACGAACAACGCCGCGACCACGAGCACGCCGACCGCAGCCCACCGCACCGCCGTGCGCGCCCGGCGATCCAGGAGCGCGCCGAGGGTCCCGAGCGCGACCACCAGCCCCACCCAGGGCTCCGAGACGAGCGCTCCCACGATCCCGAGGATGACCGGTCCGGCAACGAGCACTCCGGGCGCCGGTCGCGGTCGCTCGACATCGAGCCAGCTGCGCCGTGTC
Organism: uncultured Acidimicrobiia bacterium; assembly: GCA_963809885.1. Classification (GTDB taxonomy): domain Bacteria; phylum Actinomycetota; class Acidimicrobiia; order IMCC26256; family PALSA-555; genus JALHSW01. Next base: position 1,170,382 of record CAWELA010000004.1, read on the forward strand.
GCGTCGGGAGCACGAGCGTCCTCCCGATCCCGCCGGTCGCGCCGCCGCCGAAGTGCGAGCACCAGGCACAGCAGCACCCCGAGCGCGGTCACCCCGAGGCCGATCCACACGCGGGTCTGCGGCGTCCAGCGCACGTGCACGACGAGGTCGCCCGCGCCCTTCGGGTCGACCAGCCAGCCGTTCGCCATCCCGTTCACGACGGTGGGCGGGCCGAGCGAGGTGCCGTCCCCGAGCTCGGCTTCCCAGCCGTCGTTGTGGCTCTGGCTGAGCACCAGCCAGAACGGCCGATCCGCCCCGGACACGCGTACGTCGTAGGACCGACCGTCATGCGCGTCGACTCGCGCCGCGGGTCCGGGACGGCTGCCCTCGACGCCCACCAACGCCTCGCCGCGCGGCGCGCCGCCCACCGCCGACGCGAACGACAGCCGATCGACGTCGAGACCGGTGTCGTGGCCGGGGCTCGTGTGCACCGTCGTGCGACCGGCATCGAGGCTGATCCCGCCTGCGTCGGCTCCACAGGTCGCGAGCGTGAGCGCGCGCCGGGCCTCGGCCGCCGGCGCGACGCCGGACACCTGCACACTGACCGGGCGTCCGTCGACCCGCACCAGGTCGTCGCGGCACCCCGTCGTCAGGGCGCCGCTCGCGGCGCCGCCGTCCACACCAGAGATGCCCAGCTCGGCGATGCCGACCGGCAGCTCGATCGGCTGCAGGCTGAAGTACTCCGTGCTCGTCACCGGCCGAACCGCGTCGACCGTGACGCGGAGCCCGGACGTGGTCACCGGCGCGGGGAACGTCACCGGCGCCGTCACCACAGTGCCGGCCTTCGTGCCGATTGCCGCGCCCGGGGCCACCGCGGGGACGTCGACCGTGAACGGGACGCCGTCCGACGCCTGGATCGTGAGTCGCGTCGGGATCGAGTGGCGTCCGTCGGCCACGAGGCGCAGGTCGAGGCCGTCGATCGTCGTCGGCGACGCGAAGGTGAGGTCGACCCATTGCCCGACATTGCCTGCGGCGAACGCCGGCGACCACGCGGTCGCGTCGTTCCCGTCGATCGCGGCCCGGGCACGCGACGCGATGCTCCCCTCGAGGTGCGAGGCGGAGCGCGCCGTCACGCCGCCGGCCGACGCGTCCGGCAGGCCGAGCAGCGCGTCCAGCGCATCGTCCGGCGCGGTCGCGTCGAGGCGGACGGTCCCGGTCAGCGCGAACGATCGACCCTCGGGCAGGTCGAACTCCCGGTCCATCGTCGGTTCCTCGTCGCTTCGCAGGTACTCCGACTGGGAGCCGCGCTGGCGCGACAGCAGGACCGTCAGGTTGTGATCGAGCGAGCCGGTGCCGGCCGCATCGAGCAGGTCCTTCGGCAGTCGGATGGTCTCGCGTACCCGGACGCCGGGGATGCCGAGCTCCGCGAAGCCGACCGCACTCGCACCCCCACCGTCGGTGCCCTCGACCGACACCTCCACTTCGTGGAAGGTGCGGGAACCGAAGTCGATGCGCTCACCATCGGGCGTCAGCGACGCCGGGCCGAGCGGGAATCGCTCCAGGTCACCGCCGTCGAAACGGAGGCCCACCTCGCTGACCGATCGCGTGCGGAGGCCGTTCTGCGGCTGGACCAGCGTGAGGTGGTCGGTCGTGACCGGCGCGTCGAGCTCGACGACCAGACGCGCTCCCAGGGGGTCGACCCCCGCACCCTCGCGCCATGCGGTCGACACGTCGCCGTCGAGCGCCAGCGACGGGCGGTCCTCCGGCGTGAGCCGGATCGAGTCGCCGTACGTGCTCGCACGCACGCGCTTCACGCCACGGCGGATCGCGACGGTGCGCGTGGCGTCGTTCGCATCCGGGAACGGCGTGAGGCGTTCGTCCCCGGCGTTCGCGACGAGCGGCTCCTCACCGGCGATCTCCGTGTACCCGGTGACGTCGCGCGCGGCGCCCCACGTGCGGGCGCGGCGACGGTTGGTGTCGGTCACGACCAGATCGGCGCCGGCGGCGAGGAGCTTGCGGAGTGCTCGCACCTGCTCGGCGTAGGTCCCGGACTCGAACACGAGCGCACGACCGTCGATCACACCGGCCGAGGCCGCGTCGACGATCCCTTCACCGTCGCCGGCGAGGACGACCGGGTCCCTCGCCGGCGCGGTCCGGACGATGGGCACCGCCCGCTTCACCGGGAACACCTGCACTGCGGGCGGGTTCTTCGAGTCCACGGGGATGCCCAGCTCCTCGGGATCGATCATCGGCTGGTCCGCGGTCGCGCGATTGGCCTGCTTCGGGCCGAAGTCGATCGGCGGCCGGAGGCCCGGTGGTGTCGGGACCAGCCGTTCCTGCAGGACCTTCGGGCGCGGCGTGCGGTACCGCTCGTACTCGAGATCGTTCCGCACCACGACATCACCGGCCGCGAAGAGCCGGGCCACGGGCGCGATCGCGGCGGGATCGAGCACGCCCTCCTGGAAGCGGCGGTCGAAGGCGGTCAGCAGGTCGGCCGCGGGCTCGGAGCCGAACGGCACCAGCTCGCGCCCGACCCAGGAACGATCCACGAGCGCCGGCAGTAGGGGGTCGATGGTGGCGCCCCAGCGGTAGTTCGCGAAGTCCTGCCCGGGCACCTCGAGGATCCGGGTCGCGTCGCCCTGGGCGTCGAGGTAGGTGGCGGTGTCCCGCCAGTACTGGGGGATCGCCTCGGGGCGGGACAGGTTGTCGGTGACGAGGTCTGCCTGCCACGCCGGTGCGAGGTTCACGACGGCGAGCACGACGACGATCCCGGCGGCGCCGATCGCGAACCGGGGTCGGGACGCGACCAGTGCGGAGATCCACGCGCCGAGGAGCATCGCGATCCCGAGGGCGACGAGCGGCACCGCACGCGGGGTGCTCCGGAGCGCGAGGCCGAGCGTCGAGCCCTCGGCGAACGCCTTGAAGGCTCGGCCGATCTGTGACGGATCCGCGTACGGGTAGACACCGACGGCGATGACCGTGCCGAGCAGGACGAGCGTGACGAAGAATGCCGCGTGTCGCCAGCGGGTCCGGATCGCGGCGAACACCGCGAGGATCGGGACCGTGAAGCCAGTCAGGAGCAGTCCGATCGACTGCTGGTACTGCGGCGACTGCATGATCCACGGACCGACGCCGTCGCGACCGTAGAAGAACCAGTTCCCGAGACCGCGCAGCACGTCGAGCGCGGCAGACGACGCGGCGACCGCCCGGACCGTCTCGGTGTAGTTGAGGACCGGGATGCCGAAGTCCTTCTGCACCAACAGGCCCGCGAGCCACCAGGTGGACGTGGCGAGGACCAGCACCCCGATGCGCGCGACGGTCGCGAGCGCGACGCGCCAGGAGATCTCGCGATCGGCCGCGACACGGAACGCGATCCAGAGCACGGGCGCGACACCCACGAAGACGAGCGACGTGGCGTTGGTGCCTCCGATCGTGAACACCACGAGGGCGAACATCGCCGGATCTCGCCAGCCACCGCGACGCAGCGATCGCTCGGTGAGCGCGAGGAGCCACGGAAGGCCGGCCCACGGCAGGAGGATGACGGACTGGCGAGCCGTGTAGGCGAGCACGTAGGGCGAGAGCATGTAGACCAACGCCGCCGCCACGGTCCCGAGATCGCGACGCGAGATGGTGCGGCACAGGAACACCACGCCAGCGCCCGCGGCGAAGACGATCGAACCGAACCAGAGACGTTGCGCGACCCACACCGGGATGCCGAGCGCGTCGAACGCCCAGAAGAACGGCCCCATCGGGAACAGGTACCCGATGTTCTGGTGCGTCACCGTCCCCGCCGCGTAGTTGGGATCCCACAGGAAGGCCGCGTGTTCGAGCAGCCGCAACGGGTCGAGGAAGAGGTAGAGCTTCGTGTCGACGCTGACCCGACCCGGCGCCGACACCAGGTACGGCACGTAGGCGACGAACGCGAGCCCTGCGTATACCCAACCCCATCGGAGACGGGGTCGGGCTCGTGTTGCTGTGGCGGTCACCGCGAATGCACGCGCCCGGCTTCGTCGGCGAGGACCTCGAGCACCCGGCGCGCCGTGGCGTCCCACGTGAACCGGCTCGCCTGCTCGGCGGCCGCCGCGCTCATCCGGGCGCGCAGCGCATCGTCGCTCAGCATCCGGTCGAGCCCCTCGTCGAGTCCCGCGGCATCGGTGGCCAGGAGCCCGGTGACGCCATCCGCGACGGCGTCACGGTGACCGGCGATGTCGGTGACGACCGCGGGGGTGCCACAGGCCGCAGCTTCGGTGAGCGTCATTCCCCATCCCTCCCGGGCCGAGGCGCTCGCGACGACCCACGCGCGTCGGTAGAGCGCGACGAGGTCCGCGTCCTCGATGCGTCCGGGAAGGTCGATCCACTCGTCGGCACCGTAGGTCGTGAGCTTCGACTCGAGCGCGGCCCGCTCGTAGCCCTCGCCGACGATCACCGCCCGCAGACGCGGATGGCGCGCCTTGAGGCCGACGAGACTGTCGATGAGCCGGTCGAAGCGCTTCACCGGGACCAATCGACCGACCGCGACGACGAGCGGGTCGGCGTCGCGTCCGCCGTCGGCGCCGGGTGAGAACCGTCCGTCGATCCCCGGCTCCACGACCGAGACCCGGTCGGGACGGAAGTGCAGGTCGTGGACGAGCTCTTCACGTGACGAGTCCGAGAGCGTCACGATCCGCTCCCGGCGGTAGAGCGGCGGCGCCAGGCGCGACTCGATCGTGCGACCGACCCACGCGAGGTGCGGCGGCAGCGTCATGTCCCACATCTCTGCGTGGACGTGGTGCAGGAAGGTGATGCTCGGGCCCTTCGCCCAGAGCGGCGAGAAGAACGGCATCCCGTTCCAGATCTCGACGAGCGCGTCGCGCTCACCGTGCCGGCCGGTCGCTTCGCTGAACGCCGCGCGCGGGAACACCGCGTACCGGCCGGCTCGACGGACCACGCGGTAGCCGTCGCGCCAGGCCACCTGCGCGAGCCCGGGCGCGTACGAGGTGCGGAACGTGATGTCGATCCCGGCGCGCGCCCAGCGTCGGGCGATCTCGTGCGCGTGCACCTCGGAGCCACCGGCTTCGGGATCGTCGAGGTCGCGCCAGGCGAGGAAGTGGACCCGCTCGAGCCCTGCGGCTGCTGCGATGTCCCCGAGCTTGGTTGCCTCGGCGTCAGCGTCGGGAGCGAGCACGGAAAATCGTACCATCGGCCCTCCTCCGAACCCCGGCCACGCACGGCAGCCCGGAATCCCGGCGCTACATTCGGCGCGTCATGGCCGTCGCCTGCACGATCGACGTCGAGGAGTACGGGGGCGCCCCGAGCCGCATCGACGCGCTGATGGACGACCTGCTCGCCCGGTTCGCCGAGCGGGAGATCCGGTGCACGGCCTTCGTGATCGGCGACCTCGCCCGCGAGCATCCCGACCTCGTCCGCCGCATCGGCGCGGCGGGGCACGAGATCGGCCTGCACGGGCCCGACCATCGCCTGCTCTCGAAGTGGGACCCGAGCGAGTTCGTGGCGCGGTGCCGGGATGCGCGGGCCCACCTCGAGGATCTCTCCGGGGCCGACGTCCGCGGCTTCCGGGCCCCGATCTTCTCGCTGACGCCGGCGGTGCCCTGGGCGCCCGGCGCGCTCGTCGACAGCGGGTTCACGTACTCGTCGAGCGTCGTGCCCGCGCGCCAGTCGCGCGGGGAGTCCGGCTTCCCCGGCGCCCCGCGCGAACCGTTCCGGTGGCGTTCCGGCCTGGTCGAGCTGCCCGCAGGTGTGTACGCGCGGACGCCGGTCGGCGGTGCCTACCTCCGCCTGCTCCCACGGCCGCTCGTGCGCCGCATGCACCGGGGTCTCCCCCGCCGAGCACCGTGGGTGTACGTGCACCCGTACGACTTCGACGCCGCCGAGGATCGCCGACACCTGCCGGGCACCGGTCGGATCGAGAGTCGGATGTTGTTCGCGCGACGGCGGCGCATGACCGAGCGGCTCGAGCTGCTCCTCGCCGATGGTGCCGCGCCGCCGCTCGGCGAACAGATCCCGGGCCTCGTCGCCGACGGGCAGCTACCCACGTTCGTGCCTCCGGACCGGCCCGGCTCCGGTCAGCCCGCGGCGCGCACGTAGTCGACGATCGCCGCCACCGAGTCGAGCTCTGCCAGCTCTTCGAGCTCCGGGTTGATGCCGAACTCGGCCTCGAGCGCCATGCAGACCTGGAGATGACCGAGGGAGTCCCACCGCTCCACGTCGGTGCTGACGGTCGCGGGCGTGATCGTCCCGTCGGGGACGTCGAGCTCACGGCCGATGAGGCCGATCACCCGGACCTCCACGTCGTCCTCGGTCACGCGAGCTCCTTCCGGTACCGGATCGCGTCGTCGGCACCGGCCGCCGTCGACGCCCATCCTTGCGCTGGGAGGAAGCCGGCCGCGACATCGTTGCGCGGGGTCGGCACGAACCCGCACTCGATCGCCGTGAGCCCCGACTCCCGAGCGAGCGCCTCGACGCGCGTCGAGCAGCCGGACCTCGACGCCACGCCCGATCACCCGACAGCTCAGGAGGAACACGGGGATCGACGCCGTCGACCGTTCGAGGACGGCGAGTCCGACGACGCCTTCGTCGCCGAGCCGGTCCGCGTACCCGAGCGTGACCACCGCGTGGTCGTCGTCCTGCATCCAGGTACCGATCTCGGTGGGCGTGCACCGCAGCGTCGTGAGGTTGAACTGGTTCGTCTTCTGCGTCATCTGCGCGGCGCGATCGACGAGGAACTCGTCGTCGACGCGCAGGTCCAGCCGGATCTCGAGACCCTCCAGGAACGCGCCGAGATCCAGCGCCTCCGCCGCGACCTCGTTCCGCAGTCGACGGGCCCGGTACTGGGACGTCTTCACCCGATCACCCTCGAGGACCTTGAGGCGGGCGAAGTGCGGGAACGCGACCTCCCGCACGAACCAGTCGGGGAGCAGCTCGGGACGCGTCGGGACTTGGGGAACCACGACCTCGGGCAGGTGCTCGGCCACCAGTGCCCGCTCGACCGGGTTGTCGTCGAGGAACACGAAGCTGTCGAGCCCCAGCGCGAGCTCGTCGGCGATCGCGCGGACGTTGGTGACCTTGTCGGTCCAGTCGACGCGGAAAGCGGCGAAGTCGTCGGGGCGCAGGACCATCATCGGATGCTCGGCGAGGACCGACTCGACCTCGGCGTGATCGTTCTTCGACGCCACCGCCAGCAGCACACCCGTCTCCTGCAAGCCCTTGATGGCCCGCTGGAGGTCTCGATAGCACTTGCCGACCCCGTCCTCACCGATCGCGATCCCGCCCGGGCCCTCCTCGCCCAGCACACCGCCCCACAGGGTGCCGTCGAGGTCGCACACGAGCACCTTCCGCACGGCACCGGCGTACGCACCGAGGAGGCCGCTCAGGTGCTTGCCGCACTCGTCGAACCACAGGGTCGTGTACGGGATTCTTCCGGCGTACCAGAACGCGCGCGACACGAGCGCGTCGCGGCCGTGCGGGTCGAACACGAGGCCGAGGTCGAGCACCGCGAGGTTCGGGCCTGACGCCGCGAGCTCGCGCAGTGCCGCGTCGAACCTCGCGGCGCGTGCCGCCGGACCGTCGGGGTCCTGCGCGGCGGTGTAGGTCGCGACGCTCGCGGACGCCGGATGCATCGTCGAGGCCACCACGAGGACCTCGGGACGCGCGGCCGCGAACGCCCCGAGCGCTGGTGGTACCTCCGCGAGCAGGCTTCCGGCCGCGAGTGCCTCGTCGACGTCGAGCACCACGACCACGACGTCGATCGCCTCGTCGTGGGCGGGAGACGTCGGATCCACCAGCGCCCGGAGGACGTCGCCGTGGGTGCCCAGCGAAACCTCGTGGCCGGGCACGCGTCGCGCGATCGGCGCGAGGTTGACGTTCGAGAGCACGAGGAGCCGCATCGTCAGAACACGTCCATGTCGGCGAGGGTCAGCGACAGCTCGGGCGCGCCGTCGACGGCTTCGCGGCCCGTCCACTCGGCCAGCACCGGCGCCTGCTGCGGGACGAAGCGCGGTGGGACGCGCAGCAGCGGAAAGCGACGCAGCGCGCGCGTGAGCCGACCGTCGCCGAAGGTCAGGGCAGCGAGCAGGTCGGCGCGCTCACCCGTCGCCCATCGGAGCGTGTCGGCAACGAGCGCACGGGCCACGCGGCGCTCCTGGGGACCCGACGTGATGCAGTCCACGATCACGCAAGCATGCAGCCCTTCGAAGTCGGTGATGCGCGCGGCCACGTAACCGGCGAGCGCACCGCCCACTCGCGCGTATCGAACCCGGTACCGGAAGCGCGGTCCGTCGTGGAACCGCCACACGTGGAACCGGTGGTCCCGGGTGCCCACCCACCGGGCCTCGTTCGTCACGGTGTCGGCGAGACGGTCCAGCTCCTCGTCCCCGGGGATCTCGTCGGTGAGCACGATCCCCCGACCTGCACCCGCGAGCCCGGCCCGGTTGATGACGCGCCACCCTGCGCCGCCGGCGGCGAGCACGGGACGGAGCCAGCGCGGTAGGCGGTCCGCCAGCACCTGCTCCGGTCGGAGGGGCGTCCCGGTGAGCGCGAAGGTGCCGACCTCGGTGAACTTCAGGACGCGCTCGTACAGGGGTGCGCTGGTGTCGTTCGGGGACAGGTACACGAGGTCGATCCCCTCGTGCTCGCGCAACCCCCGCATGAGCTGGAGGAATGCGCGGGGCGAACGGTGGTCGCGGTGGATCAGGAGGTCGATCGGGTTCACCGCTCGCCGTTCGCCCGCCGCAGAGCGCATCACGCGCGGCTCGTAGACGATGCGCCCGACGATCTCGGCCCGCCCGTTGCCCACGCCCTCGACCAGCGAGTCGGCATACGCCACGCCCGCCGGGTCGCGGAGGAACTTCCACCGCAGGTGCGCGGTGTCGGCGACCGCAGCGTCCGCTCCGTACTCGGCCACCGAGAGGCGCGCGAGATCCACGACGAGGTCGTCGTCGACGACCGTTCGGGTGACGTCCACGACGCCCGATGCTACCGATCCGCCGCTCGAGCGTCGTGCTCCGGAGCGCGAGCATCGTCGTGCCAGGTCGCGGGAGTGGCAGGATGGGGTGTGGCGCCGACCCCCTGCTGCGGCGCGACGCCACGACCCCTGGTCGAGACGGGACGCATCGCGGCGACGCGCTGCCCGGCGTGCGGCACCCTGTGGATCGACCACATCGGTCCGAAGGACGCGGACGCGACCTGGCAGGAGCCCAACCTCACCCCGGTCTTCCTCGCGGCCCTCGGGAAGCGGCGCGACGTACAGGCCGGGGCGTTGTTGCGCTGCCTCCCGGAGCTCCCCGCGCCGATCCTCGACTACGGCTGCGGCCAGGCGATCTTCTTCGACCGCCTCCGCCACGCCGGGCTCGACATCTGGGCGACGGACCTGTCGCTTCCCGCGGACTCCCGCGCGAGGGGCTCAGATCGCTTCGTCCCGATCGACGAGCCGTGGACGGTCCCCCCGGGCGATTGGCGGACCGTCGTGCTCCTCGACGTGCTCGAGCACCACGCCGACCCCCGAGCGTTCCTCGCGTCCTTGCCGGCAGGACGCGTCGTGATCAAAGTGCCGCTCCTCAGCGGGCCCGCCGGGCGCGCGGCCGAGGCGCTCGCACGGGCCGGACGACCCGAGCAGCTCGAGTCGCTGGTCCTCGTCGGCGAGGCGAACCCGCACCGGGCCTTCTTCACGCCGAAGGGCCTCGAGCGCGTCGCAGCACCGCGGCGGCTCGTCTGGAGGCGGCGCCTCGCCGACGTGGGCACCGAGCTGCCCGAGCGCATGACCGGACGCGACCTCGGCTGGAAGGCCGCGCCGGTCCGCGCCGTGGGGGGCGGGATGTCGGCGATCAGCCGCGTCTGGTCGGACACGGCGGTGTTCGTGTTCGACCGCTAGCCCGGAACCGACTGGAGCTCGGGTTCCGGCTCGTGGGCACCGCCCGTCGGCCCGACGCTCGGCGCGTCGGGCTCCGGCTGCCCACCCCCGGGAGGTCCACCGTCGCCTCCACCCGAACCCGTCGCCTCCGCATCGGGATCACGCGGCGCGCGTTTGGGCCAGAACCGGGTGACCAGCGCGTCGAGGGTCACCGCTGCCGTCGCGACGAGCGCGACCTCGGCAATCGACCGATATCGCAAGTTGCCGAACGCGTACACCGCCGTGATGGAGACCAGGATCGGGAGCGCGAGCAGTGGTCCGATCGGGCGCTTGCGTCGCCAGAGCAACACGAAACCCGCGATCGACATCGGGACGATGAGCCAGAACTGCGCGAGCGCGAGCCGCGCGGCGGACTCCGAACGCCCCTCGACGATGACGTACCCGAGCGTCTGACCGCTCTTGATGTCGCCCCACGGGGTGCCGGGCCGGAACACTTCCCACATCCGACCGAGCCGGGCGAGCGCGACGACCGGCACGCGGTCGAGCGTGATCAGTGATGTAGTCGGTCGCCTCCTGGCGCCAGAAGTCGTCCTTCACCGAGGGATCGCCCTTCGGCGGCTTGCTTGTGGATGACGCACTCCGGGCTCCACCAACCGAGCGCCTTGCCGTAGTAGGTCTGCGTCGCAGCTCCCCGAGGCGAGGCTCAGCCCGGCGTCGTGGGAGAGGAAGGTCGGCCGGTCGAACGTCGTCAGGTTGCGGATCGACCCACGGCGACACCACCAGCAGCGCGATCGACCCCGACGAGGCCACAGTACCCGATGCGGTCCTTGACCGCGCGCCCTGGCATCGCGCGAATCACGAGCGGGATCACGACGAAGGGCATCAGCAGCACGAACTCGGAGCGCACGAGCGCAGCAAGCCCGAACGTGAGACCCAGCCACAGCATGTTCTTCACGTTCGGTGCGTCCCACGCCCGGTACGCCATGAGCACCATCAGCGCGCCCGCGAGGATTCCCATCGACTCGGAGATGACGAGCGGATCGTAGGTCCAGAAGTTCGCGTACACCGCCGCGAGCAGCGCGGCCCACAAGCCGACACGGGGGGACCAGATCTTGCGGCCGACCAGACCCATCACGAACACCGACGCGACTCCGAGCATCGTCTGCGCAACCATGTGCGCGTGGAACGAGCGCGAGCCCGACGAACGAGAACGCGGAGAGATACAGCGGGAAGAGCGGCGGGTTCTCCGCGGCCATGCCGTTCGCGTGCGCATGGAGGCCCAGGGTCTGCGGAACGCCGCGGGTGATCGGCGTGTACACATCGGGGACCCAGCTCTGGAACCCGAGACCGTCCGCGATGCCGTTCGCGGTGTAGTGGTACGTGAAGGCGTCACCCCAGATGGGCTGATCCCACTTCGCGAGCAGCAGGTACGCGATCCGTACCCCGAAGCCGAGAACCGTGATGAGGCCGAGCAGGATGAAGAAGCGACGGCGCGTCACGGCGCCGACGATATCAGTCGGGACTCCTCGTCGGATCGTGCGGGGGGATCGCCCCGCGTGCCCCCGAGGAGCGCGTCTTCTTCGGCGAGGATGCGTGATCGTTCCTCGAGGCGCGACAGCTCCCACGCGACATGCACGAGCGCGAGGATCGCGAACCCCACCGCGACGAGGATGAACCCGTCGAACGCCGACTGTTCGCCGTCGCCACCGACCACCGCCGCGGACGCCGAGGGCCAGAGCACGAGGACCTCGAGGACGACGATGGCACCGAACCAGAACAAGACGTACTTGCCGCGCATCTGCCGACGGCGCACGAGGAGCAACAGCCAGACGAGCAGTCCGAAGAGTGCGACCGCGACGATGACGCCGCGACTCGACGCTCATAGGTCCGCCTCGCGCTCGGTGGTGCGACCCGCGTTCACGAAGATGACGAGCAGCGCACGCAGGTAGCGGTACATCAGCCGGAAGCTCCGGTTCGACGGCTGGCCGCCGGCCCGCTGCCGCATCCCGGTCGGGACCTCCTTCACGCGCAGGCCCTCGCGGAGCGCGATGAGCAGTGCCTCCACCGTGTCCCCCATGTACTCGACCGACAGCTCGCGAGAGAAGAGGTCGAGCGAGCGCGGACCGAACGCCCGGAACCCCGACGTGGTGTCCTGGAACCATCGCCCGGAGACGAGTCGGACCAGCACCCGGAGGAACACCATGGCGCCCCCACGCGCGGTGCCCACCGAGTACGGGCGTGACCCCGGGGGCGAAACGGTTCCCGATGACCAGATCGGCGTCGTCGTCGAGTCCGGTGAGGAGCTGCCGCACCGCGGCGGCTTCGTGCTGGCCGTCGGCGTCGAGCTGGATGGCCCGTTCATACCCGTGATCGCACGCGTACCGGAATCCGGTGCGCAGCGCACCGCCGACGCCGAGGTTGAAGGGCAAGCGTGAGCACGTGGGCGCCGGCGTCGAGGGCCACGCGGGACGTGTCATCGGTCGAACCGTCGTCGACGACGAGGACGTCGAGGTCGGGCAGCTCCGTGCGGACCTCCGCCAGCACCGCGGGCAACGCGGCCTCCTCGTTGTACGCAGGGATGATCACGAGAGGCCGCACGAACCGGGAAGTCTACGGCCGGGTCACCGGTGCGACGATCACCCGACGGCGGCGTTGCAGAAACGCAGGGTCGCGTCCGCCGGAAGCCGCACGAGGAGACGGCCCGCGGCGGCAACCCTGATCGTCGACGGCCGACCGGCCACCAACGCGGCCTGCAACGAGGTGCCGCCCGGGCACGAACGTCGTCGGCGGGACGTCGTCGGTGCGCCGGTCCGAGCTCGGGACGAACCAGAGCGCGACCAGCCCTCCTTCCGGCGCGGTCACCACGACGCGACTCCGGCCGGACACGTCGAGGCGCACGACCGGGTGCGGGCGACTGGTCGTGGCCTCGGCGCACTCACCCGGGCCCGCAGCGACGAGCGCGTCGTCGATCGCGGTCAGGGCCGGCGCCGGCCCGTCCGGGCCGTGCGCGCCGGCCGACGACGGCGACCTGCAGATGCGTCCGTGCCGCGTCGCGCGCCGCGCGAGTCACCGTGACCTCGGGGAGCTTCCCCTCCCGGTCGAGCCTGCGGATCGTCGCGACGTCGAGCTCGTTGCAGCAGTACGCGAGCGGGTGATCCGTGGCGCGTGGCACACCCGCTCGTAGGAGGTCGGCCACCGCGACGACGTGCGTGCGAATCTCCTGGTCGGTGCGCGCGCCACGGGCTTCCGCGTCGTCCAAGGTGAGCACCTGGTGACCGAGCAGGAACGCGACCACGGAGAGCAGCACGAGGACCTGCGGGAGCCGGCGCGTGAAGACCCGGCTGACGGCGAGCGCGACCAACGGCAGGAGCAGGGCGAACGCGACGTATGAGTACCGCGGGAACTTCACCCAGTCGTCGCCGAAAGTGCCGTAGCGACGGAGCGACGTGAGTACGAAGAACAGCGGCGCACCGATCGCGCATGCGATCGCCAGGATCGCGGGACGACGCCAGACCGTGCGGTCGAGGGCCAAGAAGATGACGAGCAGCACGAGGACGACGACCGCACCGACGAAGCCCCAACCGGTGGTCAGCTCGAAGACGAAGGTCAGCGCCTTCCACAGGACCTCGGGGAGGTTCCGGATCGCATCGGTCCGGATTCCGCTGTCGACCCCCGCCCGCCCCCAACCGAGGATCCAGACCGCGTAGACCGCGGCCGGGAGGGACGCGACCCGCAACCCGTCGCGCCAGCCGCGCGACCACCATGCGTACAGCACGACGACGACCGTCATCGTGATCCCGACCCCGGAGAACATCAGGGACGCCACGAGCAGGGCCCACACCGCTCCGTCGCGGCGCGACCAGCCCGGCCGCGTCGACATCACGAGCAGCGCGCCGAGACCGCAGGCGACGGCACCACTGAACGTGACGTTCCAGGCGTAGAGCATCTCGACGCCGGCCGGATCCGAGCAGCGCGAAGACGGCGGCAAGCGCGGTCGCGACGACCGTGTCGGCGCCCGCACGTCGCATGACCCGCCACAGGAGATGCGCCACCAACAGCTGGCTGCCGACGAACACGACCATCAGGGGGAAGTAGGTTCGCAGCCCGAAGATCGCGAGGTGCGCGCGGTACAGGACGACCCCGAACGTCGACCAGTGCTCGTTGTGCGGCGCGAGGAGCCCGAGGTCGCCGCTGCCGAAGACGGCGCGGCGGCCGATCGGGTCCCACTCGTCCGCCGCGAACCACTGGTTCCGGCCGAACCACAGCAGGACGACGCCGGCGACCGCGAGGGTCGCGAGGTGCACCCAGAGGAGGGTCCCGTCACCCGGCGCGGTGGTGGACCCGCCGGTCGGGTCGCTCGTCGTCGGGGCGGACGCGTCGACGCCGGGCTCCGCGCCCGCCGTCGTCATCCCTCGGTCCCGTCGGCGAGTCCCTCGTCCGCGGCGCGGCGATCGAGCGAGACATGGTCGCCACGGCGGCCCGGACGGAGTCGCATCGCCGGGCGCTCGACGAGGGTCCACGAGAAGTACCCGGCCACGATGCTGAGCGACATCGCGAACAGGAACACGGCGACGATGTTCGCTCCGGGGTCGAAGGGCACCAGGCCGGTCGAGTGGAAGAACCGGTCGAGCCACAGCTCGTGCCAGAGGTAGACGCCGAACGACACGAGACCGAGGAACACGAAGACCGGATGGACGAGCGCCCGCCGTAGGAGCGACTGGCGCTGGTCACCGAACACCGCCGGCAGGAGCATCGCGAACGCGACGAAGCCGTAGCCGAGGGTCCAGGTCAGCCACTGCGTGCGGCTGAAGGTCGGGTACCCGATGGGCAGGCCGAGCTGGGTCGCCACCAGCCAGAACCCCACCGCGGCGACGATCCAGCAGACCCAGGGATGGCGGCCGACGGTGTCGGCGACGGACACCCGCATCCGGCCGGCCTCGCGGCCCGCACTGACCACGGCGAGCAGCATGCCGAGCGCGAACTGGTCGAAGAACGCGGGGAGCCACGAGATCTCGACGGAGTTCGCGGGCTCGATCGTCAGCACGATCATCCGGTACGCGATGCCGGTCGCGAACAGCAGCGCGAGACCGATCAGCTCGACCCGCACCGCAGCCGGTCGGCCGAGAGCCGACGCGACGCACCGACCGCGCGGATGCCGAGGGCCCAGAGCGGGAGGAAGACGTAGAACGCGACCTCGACGCAGAGCGTCCATGCCTGTTGGATCCCGCCGTACGCGTGCGCCGCGCTGTACTGCTGGAGCAACCCGAAGTACGCGATGAAGTCGCCGACGTCATTGATCTGGTGCAACGGGCCCGGTTGCTGGAACACCCAGACGACGGCGATCAGCGCAACCCAGTACGCCGGGTAGATGCGCAGGAAGCGTCCGATGAAGTAGTCGCGCAGGCCCGGTCCGGGACGATCCTCGAAGTGCGCGAGCACGAACGGCCGGTACATGAGGAAGCCGGAGATGAGGAAGAAGATCGAGACGCCGATGTCGAGTCGGGAGAGGTACTCCCCGACGCCGGGCTCGCGGAAGACGAAGCCGCTGATCACGGCCGCGTGCAGCGCGACCACCGCGGTCGCGGCGATTGCCGCGGTAGCCGTCGAGCGTCGGGAAGAACGCGCGCCCGGCGACGCGCGGTGGCGCCGTCGCAGGTGTGGTCATGCGATCGCGCGGCGTCGACGCCACGGCGGGTTGCCCTTCAGCTGCAGCACCGGACGCTCGACGAGGTAATAGCTGAGCGAGGCCGTCGCGACCGAGCACACGGTCGCGAGCACGATCACCGGCACGATCGGCCCGGAGAACGGTGGCTGCCCGAACCACGACTCGCGCACGTACCCGATCCACGCCTGGTGCCACAGGTAGACGCCGTAGGACACGAGGCCGAAGTACGCGACCGGAGTCCAACGCAGGAACCGGCGCACGAGACCCCGATCCTGGTCGCCGAACACGGCCGGCAGCAGCAGCAGGAATGCGGTGATCCCGTACAGCGCCTGCCGGAGGAAGAACTGGCCACCGGTGAGCGGCACGAGGTTGCGCGGCAAGCCGGCGCCGTAGCAGGCGAACGTGTAGACGACCGCGGCGAGCCCCCACCACAGCCACGGCTTCGCCCCGATCCACGCCGCGACCTTCGAGAGGGAGGGCACGAGCTCGCGGTGGTGCACGACGAGAGCGCTCACGAGGGCGAGGCCCATGCCCGAGCGCGAACAGGTCGAGGTGGCTCGGGAGCCAGTACTGGGTCGCCAGGGACGAGAACGGGTGCCGGTCCCGATCGCGAGGCTGCCCCGGGCCGTAGCGGGTCCAGAACGGGTCGTACGCGAACCACGCGAGGCGCCAGACCACGCAGATCAGGACGAGGGAGGCGAGGCCGAGGACCTCGATGCGGAGCTTGCGCAGCGGGAACCGACGAGCGACCGCCCGGACCGCGAACGCGTAGAAGGGCAGGAAGACGTAGAAGCTCAGCTCGGTGGCCAGCGTCCAGGCCTGGTTCACCCCGTGGAAGTACCGCGTCGTGTCGTAGATCTGCGTGAGCCCGAAGTACGTCAGGAAGTCACCCGGCGTGCTCAACGAGCCCTTCGCGAACCCGAAGAGCACGTAGATCCCGATCAACGCCACCCAGTAGCCGGGGAAGATGCGCAGGCCGCGCCGCCACCAGAACCGGTCGGCCGACATCGCGGGCCGGTCGGACAGGTGCCGCTCGACGAACGGTCGGTACAGGAGGAAGCCCGAGATGAGGAAGAAGACGGAGACGCCACCGTCGCCGTGAGCCAGGAGCTGCCCGAACCGCTGGTTGATGCTGAACCCCGTGGCGAAGCCCGCATGGTGGAGGAGCACGGCGCCGGCCGCGATCGCGCGCAGGCCGTCGAAGCAGGGGAAGTGGGTGTGGCGACTCTCGCCCGGCTGCAGCACGTCGGCCGGATGATCGATGGCGGTCTCCGGTGCGGCGTCGGGCCTCACGGGGCTCGCCATGGCCACATTCCTAGTCGAAGGTCGCCTCGACCGACGGCCACGGCGACGAGCGGGCGGGCGTCGCGGAGGTCGCGTCCACCGCCGCGGAAGACAGAGGATGCGAGCCGCGTCCCCAGGAACAGGCAGTTCGACCCCATGGGCGCCTATCCTCACATCCCCGCTCGTGGACACCCCGCTCGTGGTCGCAGGAGCCCCCGTCGTGCGCACGCTCATCGTCGTCCCCACCTACAACGAGGCCGACAACATCGACGAGATGCTCCGGCGCGTGCGGGCCGCCGTCCCCGACCACGACGTGCTCGTGGTCGACGACAGCAGCCCGGACGGCACCGCGGCGCTGGCCGAAGCGGTCGGCGCCGAGCTCGGCCGGATCGACGTGCTGCATCGGCCCACCAAGCAGGGACTGGGTGAGGCGTACCGCGCCGGGTTCGCGCTCGGGATCGAGCGGGGCTACGACTCGTTCGTGCAGATCGACGCCGACCTCTCCCACGACCCCGCCGTGCTGCCCCACCTCCTCGCGACCCTCGACGACGGCGCCGACATGGTGATCGGCTCGCGCTACGTCTCCGGTGGCTCGATCCCCCACTGGCCGTGGTTCCGCCGCTCGATCTCGCGCTGGGGCAACCGGTACGCCGGCCTCGTGCTCGGGCTCAGGGTCCGGGACGCGACCTCGGGGTTCCGGGCGCACCGCCTGGAGGCGCTGCGAGGCGATCGGGTTCGAGTCGACCCGGTCGAAGGGCTACGGGTTCCAGATCGAGACCGCGTACCGCGTCTGGCGGGCCGGTGGGCGGATCGAGGAGATCCCCATCGAGTTCACCGACCGGGTCCGGGGCACGTCGAAGATGACGTGGTCGATCGCCGCGGAGGAGCTCGGCCTCGTGACCTGGTGGGGCTTCCGCGACCGGGTCCTGCACCGGGGCCGCAAGCCGCAGCTCATCCGGAGTGCGCCCGGTACGACGTGACGGACCCCGACCTCGACGCCGACAGTCCGGGCCGCCGAGGCGCCCGACCGTCCGCCCGTCGCCACGCCGATCGGCGCGTGGGTCGCACTCGGGATCGTGCTCGCGGTCGCCGCCGGCGTCACCATCCACGCCGGCCGCGGCGTCACGTTCCAGATCGACGAGTGGCAGTGGATCCAGAGTCGGACCTCACCGAGCGTCGCGAGCCTGCTCGAGCCGTTCAACAACCACTGGATGTCGGTGCCCGGTCGGGATCCACCAGGTGCTCTACCGCGTCTTCGGCATCGCGTCGCACCTCCCGTACCGACTGGCGCTGCTCGCTGCGCACCTCGGCGCCGCGGCCGTGATCTTCTGCTACCTGCGCACGCGGGTGCGGGCGTGGATCGCGCTCGGCGGCGACCGCGGTCTTCGCGCTCTACGGGTACACCGCCGCGATCACCGTGTGGCCGATCTCGCTCGGGTGGGCGCTCGCGGTGCTCTGCGGGGTCGGCGCACTGCTTCTCGTCGACCGGCGAAGCACCGCGACCGACGCGGGCGCGGCGTTCGTCCTGCTGCTCGGCGTGGCGTCGACCACGATCGCGGTGCCGTTCGCCGTCGGGCTGGGGCTGGAGATGGTCGTGCGCCGGTCGTGGCGACGGCTGTGGGTGCCGCTCGCACCCCTTGCCGTGTACGGCGTCTGGTACCTCGCGTACGGCGGAGGATCCGACGCCGGCGGCACCGTCCGCCAGACGCTCTCCTTCGGCGAGGAGCTGCTCGCGCAGACCGTCGGGACGTTCCTCGGGATCCAGGACCGCGGCGCCGCCGCGGACGTCACACTCGTCGTCGTCGGTGATCGCGGCTGGTGGTCTCGTGGTTCCTCCTCGGACGACCGGTGACCCCTCGCCTCGTCGGGAACGCGACGACGCTCGTGGTGCTGTGCAGCGCTCTGGCGATCGCACGGGGGGGTACCGGACTCACGACGTGGTACTCGTACGCGGTCGCTGGCATCGCTGCTGATCACCGCGGGCGAGCTGTTCTCGCACGCGAAGGCCCCGACGCCGGCTCGTGACCGGCGTGGTGGTCGTGCTCGCGGTCTGGGCCGTGGCGTGGAACATCGGTGAGCTCGACCGGATCACCAACGGCTTCCGTGACATCGGCGCCGCCGAGCGCTGCGCAGCTCGCTGCGCTGGACCTGATCCAGGTCGACGTCGCGCCCGGCTTCGAGCCCGGGCCGCTGCTGCAGACCCTCACTAACGGTCGGTACCGCGAGGTGAAGGCGGCGTACGGGACACCCGCGTACACGACGGCGGAGGCGCTGTCCGCGCCGCTTGCCGCACGCGTCGCGGCCGACGAGACGCTCGTGCGCGGGCTCGAGGTCGAACCGCGGGCGAGCACCGACACCGGCACCGCTCCACCGCCGGGCACGATCACGGTGCGGAGAGGGGTCGAGAGCACCGAGGCCGACGGTTGCACCGTCGTTCGAGCCGGCGATGCCGAGGGCGACAGCGGTCGTCGACGTGCGGGGCCGGGAGCTGAACGTGCTCCTTACCGCGGTGTCGGGTACCGCCTCGCTGCGCGGCGGGCGCGTTCGCCGACGCGCGAGCCAGCCGATCGGCGACGTCGCACCGGGCACCACGGCGGTCGTCCACGCGCCGTCGGTCCCGGCCGTCGGCGACTGGACGATGCGGGTGCGCAGCCCCGGATCCGTCCGGCTGCTGCGCGCCCTCGGGATAGCGTCAGCTGCCATGGACTTCTCCTATCCGGCCGATGCGGAGGCGTTCCGGGTCGAGTTCCGGGCCTGGCTCGACGCGCACCTGACCGACGACCTCCGCGGGCGGGGTCCGGCGATGGGAGCCGAGACCGACAGCCCCGAGCTCGCCCGACTGCGCGAGTGGAACCGCGAGCTCGCCGACGCGCGGTACGCCGCGATCGCCTGGCCCGCGGAGTACGGCGGCCGGGGCGCCGGCGTCATGGAGCAGATCGTGTGGGCCGAGGAGATGCACCGTGCCGGAGCTCCCGGCCCGATCAACGTCCTCGGGATCCCCAACGTCGCGCCGGCGATCATGACCTACGGCACCGACGAGCAGCGGCGCGACCTGCTGCCGCCGATGCTGCGCGGCGACGACATCTGGTGCCAGGGCTTCTCCGAGCCCGACGCCGGATCCGACCTGGCGTCGCTGCGAACCACGGCGGTGCGCGACGGCGACGTGTGGGTCATCAACGGGCAGAAGACCTGGACGTCGCTCGGGCACCTCGCGACCTGGTGCGAGCTGCTGGTCCGCACCGATCCGGACGTGCCCAAGCACCAGGGCATCACGTGCCTGCTCGTCGACATGACCCTGCCGGGGATCACGGTGCGGCCGCTCGTCACGATCACGGGCGCCCACGACTTCAACGAGGTGTTCTTCGACGACGTGCGGGTGCCTGTCTCGTCGACGCTCGGACCGGTGCACGAGGGCTGGCGCGTCGCGATGACCACCCTCTCACACGAGCGCGGCGGCGTCGCGAAGCTGCACCTCGGGACACGGGCCAAGGTCGCGCGGCTCCTCGACGAGGCGAAGCGGACCCCACTCGGCGATGGTCGGACCGCGGCGGAGGACCCCGCGCTGCGACAGCGGCTGGCGCGGGTCTACCTCGAGGCCGAGCTGCTGAAGCTCGTGTCGGACCGGGCGATCTCGGGCGAGCTCCACGGTCGGACACTCGGCCCGGAGTCGAGCATCGCGAAGCTCGTGTGGAGCGAGACCGAGCAGCACCTCGCGGAGGTCGCGGCGGCAGTGCTGGGGCCCGACGCGGGGACGGGAGCGTGGGGGAACGATCGTGTGGGGGTGCGCTCCCACACGATCGCCGGCGGCACGACCCAGGTGAACAAGAACATCATCGCGAGAAGGGTCCTCGGACTCCCCCGCTAGCCATCCGTCGCGCCGGGCGCGCGAGGTCACCGCTGGTCGCGCGCTCGGGGCCTCCGCCGGGGATGCTCGTCGCCCATGCATGCCCGACGACGAGATCGGCCCCCAGCAGCAGGATCGCGACCCACCCGAGCTCGGGCACGTCGATCGCCTTCGCCGCGAGGAGCGCGACGGGTGCCCCGATCGTGAGCAGCGCCCGTCCGGAGGAGATCCGCGACGCGAGCAGGGTCGCGACCCCGACCCCGACCCCGATGACGGGCCGGGACACCAGTCCGGCCACGACGCCCACGCCGAGGGCGGCGAGCAGCGACACGTGAGGGCCGGCGCCGCGCCCCGGTAGCGCAGTGGCGAGCACAGGAAGGTGGATGCGGCGAGGCCGACCCCAACCCGGCGACGTCGCCACGTCACCACGATCAGCGCCAGGCAGACGAGCACCGCGGCGATCGAGAGCCCCAGGCCCCACCACACGAGCCGCTGGGGCGTCCAGCGCAGCTCGAGCCGCAAGGTGCCGGCGTGGTCCGGCGTCACGAGCCACCCGTTGGCGAAGCCGTCGACGAGCTGCGGGGTACCCAGTGAGTGCCCGGAAGCCGTCCGCAGCTCCCATCCGTCGCTCAGGCTCTGACCGAGGACGAGCCAGAACGGGGTGCCGTCGGTGCGGACGCGCGTGTCGAACGACGTCGGCCCCGAGTCGACGACCCGCACCCGGGCGCCGGCCTCGGGAGGCGGCGCGCCGAGGCGGGCGCCGGGGTCAGCAGCAGCCGTTCCTCCCGCAGCCGACGTGAGCACGAGCTGGTCGAGATCGATGCCCGTCGCCGTCCCGGGCGCGGCGACCAGCTCGTGACGACCGGCCGTGAGCGTGAGCGGCGCACCACAAGGCGCGACCGCGAGCCGTCGTCCGCCGGTCCCCTGCACCGAGATCGGTACCGGGGCGCCGTCGACGGCCAGCACGTCGGATCGGCACTCACCGGGGGTTGTGGGCGTCGCGCCGGTCGCACGCGCCGTTCCCGAGAGCGCGAACGAGCGCTCGATCGGCAACCGGACCGAGCGCACCAGCTCGGCCTCGCCGTCGGCGCGCGCGGGCTCGGCCGGGACGCGCAGGCGCGTCAGCACGATCGCGAGGCGTCGGGCCTGCCCGGAGGTCCCGGCCCGACGCAGCAGGCGCGCCGGCACGCGCACCACGGGCCGCGACCCGGAGCCTTCGATCACCGTCTGGTCTGCTTCGGTCGTCCCCGGGATCTGGTCGAGCCGCTGGTCCTCGGGATCGTCGACCGTCCCTCGACCGGCCCGCTCCGTGGGTCCGACGTCCCCGTGCAACACGTCCCAGTGACGACTGCGCTTGCGCGCGCTGTCGGTGAGGACCAGGTCGGCGCCCCGGTCGATCGCCCGACCGAGCTCGTCGGCATCGAGCGTGACCGCGTACTGCACGAGCTGGCGCCCATCGAGCAGCCCCGCCGTCGTGGCATCGACGAGGCCGTCGCCGTCACCCGAGAGGACGACCGGCCGGCGAGCCGGCTTCGCGTCGACGATCCGTTGGGCGTCGAGGACCGGGAACAGCGCGACGGCCGCGGCGGGCGACGCCGCGGCCGGCGTCCCCGCCGGGTTCGGCACCGTGGGGCCGAAGGTGACGGGTGCGCCCAGGCCGGCCGCCGCGGGGTCGGTCAGCCAGGCGCCACAGGACGCCCGGCGCTGGCGTGTCGTACCGCCGGTACTGGAGGTCGGAGCGCAGCGAGACCGTACCCGGCGCGTAGGAAGCGGGCCATCGGCGCCAACGCGGCTGCGTCGAGGGTGCCGTCCTGGATCCGACGGTCGAGGGCCGCGAGGAGGTTCACCGACGGCGGCGTACCGTACGGGAGCAGCTCCCGGGCGACGTAGGGGCGGTCGGTGAGGCCCGGGGTGACGGGCTCCACGGTGTTGCCCCACCGGTAGGCACTGAACAGCGAACCGGGGATCTCGATGACCCGTGTCGAGTCGCCCCCGGCGTCGAGCGCGGCGGCGGCTGCATCCCAGTAGCGGGGCACGTCCTCGGGCCGCTCGACGCCGGGCGACAGGTATCCGTGGCGCCACACGGGGAGGAATGCGACCACCACGCACAGCACGACGGCGCCGGCCGCCGCGACCCGGAGGCGCGGGCGCGCCGACAGCGCGCTGACGCCGGCAGCGAGCAGGCCGGCCAGCCCGAGGACGACCACCGGCACGACACGCGGCGTGTTGCGCAGGGCGAGGCCGAGCGCCGAGCCGTTGGCGAAGGACTTGAACACCGACCCGAGCGGACTCGGGTCGCCGTAGGGCCAGGCACCGACACCCACGACGACACCGACCACGACGAGCGCGACGAAGTAGGCGCGGTGACGCCATCGGAGCGCGGAAGCCGCGACGAACGCGCCGACCGGTACGGCGAGGGTGACGATCGTGAGCAGCTTCTCGGTGCGGTAGTCGGCGGCCTGCACGAGCCATGGTCCGAGCCGGTCCGAGCCGGACAGGAACCAGTTGCCGAACCCTCGCAGCAGGTCGGCGGGCAGTGTGGATCCCGAGACGTGGGCGAGGCTCTCGGTCGCGTCGAGGACGGAGAAGCCGTACCGCGACTGCAATACGAGGCCGACCGCCCACCACAGCGAGACGCCGACTGTCAGCACCGCGATTCGTCCCGCGGTCGCTGCCGCCGCGCCGATGGATGCCCGCCGCTGCACGACCGCGAGCACCAGCCAGAGGATCGGAGCGATGCCCACGAGCAGGAGCGCGGTCGCGTTCACGCTCCCGGCGGCGAGCGCGACGAGCGCGAACAGGGCCGGATCTCGCCACCCGCGCCGGGCGAGCGCGCGCGCCGTGAGACCGACCAGCCACGGGAGCGCGGCCCACGGCAGCAACAGGACCGAGATCCGCGCGGTGAACGCCAGCTGGTACGGCGTGAGGACGTACACGAGCGCACCGACGAGTGCGCCGGCGCGTCCGGTCCCGAGCATCGTCAGGAGCCAGAGCGCCCCGACCGCGGCTGCGAACGAGATGCTCCCCATCCACAGCCTCTGCGCGACCCAGTCGGGCACACCCAGCTGGTCCATCGCCCAGAAGTACGGACCCATGGGGAACAGGTACCCGATCCCCTGGTGCGGCACGGTGCCGGTCCCGAGGTGGTCGCTCCAGAGGTACGCCGAGCGCGCGAGGAGCCGGCCGGGGTCGAGGTAGAGGTAGGGCTTGGTGTCCGCGCTGACGCGTCCCGGGGACGAGAGGAGGAACGGGACGTACGAGAGCAGCGCCAGCCCGACGATGTCGAGGCGCCGGAGACGGGGCGCATCGTCGCTCATGGACCGGTCATCCGGCGCGATAGACGGTCAAGCCCTGCGGCTCGAAGATGTCCGCGTCGGGGAGCACACGCGGTGTCGCCCGGGCGCGCCTTCGCCGAGCGCGCCCGCGACCGCCTCGCACTTCCCGGCGACGTTGTTGTAGCCGGGCGCCGCGACATACCAGATCGTCGAGCCTTCGGCGCGCCGCACGACCGCGCGCGAACGCTCCGGGGTCGGCGGCCGCGATGCGGTCGCGGTAGTCGGTCCAGTTGATCCGCTCCGGAGGCGCGAGGTCAGGGAAGGTCACCTGCCGCACGTCGGTGCCGGCGAGCAGTCGGCTCACGTCGGGTCCGATCTGATCGGGGCAGTACACCACGAGGTCACCAGGCGCCGCCTCAGCGTTGATGATGTCCGCCGATGCGGCAGCCTGCGTCCGCAGCTCGTCGACGTTGCGCGTGGAGCCCCAGAAACCGAGGAGCACGACCACGATGAGGATCCCGATGCGGGCGCGGGTGCTCATGAACGCGGTGAGGCCGAACGCGACCAGGAGCACGAAGAGCGGGAACACAACCGAGGCGTACCGCCCTTCGAAGGCCGTCCCACCCACCCAGGAGGCAGTGAGGCCCAAGAGGAGGATCCCGAGAGCTGCGGCCCCTTCCCAGCGAACTTCGGGCCGGGTGTGCAGATCGAGCTCGATGCGACGGGCATCCCGCGCCCGGCCGAACACCGCCAGGAGCGGTAGCAGCAGGAAGGGGATCAGCAGCAGGAATGCCTCCGCGTGATTGCCGCCCCCCACGAAGGCACCGATCGCATCGGCCGCCCCGCTCCAAGGAACGACCGGGTCCCCCCAGGGCGTCCCCGTGTGCCGCACCTGATCGAGGAAGGTCGGCAGCCACGGGAGGAACGTGAGGCCGCCCAGCGCAATCGCCACGATGATCCGGCGCGCGGACCGACGCAGGTCGAGGGGCCCGCGCCAGGACACGACCACGAGCCCCACTCCGGTTGCGGCGATGACGTAGAACGACCAGTACTGGGTGTACAGGAGCAGCGCCGTGACGAGCGCGACGACGGCGAGCCGCCCGACCGTCGGCGACTCGAGCGCCCGACGCAGCGCGAGGTAGCCCCAGAGCACGAGGAACATGACCAGCGCGTACATCCGCGATTCGGTCGCGAACCGGATCGCGTACGGCGACGAGACGAGCACGAGCACGGCGGCCCACGCGACCGCCTTCCCGCCCAGCCGCCGTCCGGCGAGGTACGCGAGCGGCAGCGTCGCGACCGACACCGCCCCTGACAGCGCGCGGACCGCGACGTCGCCGGTGCCGAACAGGTCCGTCCAGAAGTGAAGCACCGCGTAGAACAGCGGCGGTGCCCCGTCCTGCCGCAATGCGTCGGCGAGCTCGGAGAGCGGGAGTCGCGCGATGTTGACCGAGAGCGCCTCGTCGAACCAGAGCGGCGAGCTCGCGACGAAGCGAAGGGAGATCCCGACGACGATCGCGAGTCCGGCGAGGACGGCGAGGAACGCCGACTTCCGGAGACCTCCCGC
This sequence comes from uncultured Acidimicrobiia bacterium, assembly GCA_963809885.1. Lineage (GTDB taxonomy): Bacteria > Actinomycetota > Acidimicrobiia > IMCC26256 > PALSA-555 > JALHSW01. The sequence continues at coordinate 1,195,840 of CAWELA010000004.1, forward strand.
CCCAGCTGCGTCGCCCTCGGTCACCCCGCCGTCGACCCCCACGAGAGCCCCACGCTAGGTCGGGCCACACCGCTACGCGGCGCGGGTGAGCTCCGCTGCCTTGAGCATCAGGCCCGGGACGATCTCGCCGAACGCCTCGATCTTCGGGTTGTCGAGCTTGCCGCTCTTGAAGCGCGAGTACTGACCCTCGAGCACGATCGCGAGCTTGAAGCCGGCGAGGATCTCGTAGTAGGCGATCTCGTTCGTCGGCCGACCGCTCACCTCCGTGTAGTGCGCGAGCAGCTCGGAGCGCTGCGGCATCCCCTCCATCGGCACGTACCCGGCACCGCGCATGTCGGCACCTTCCTCCGGCCAGCCCTGGATCACCCAGCCGAGATCGAGGAGCGGGTCGCCGACCGTGGCCATCTCCCAGTCGACGATCGCCGCGAGCCGCGCGGGCGCACCGTGCTGGTACATGACGTTGGCGAACTGGTAGTCCCCGTGGATGATCCCGGGCTCGTAGACGCTTGGCTTGTTCGCGCGCAGCCAGTCGGCGACGACCTCGACGCCTTCCAGGTCGCGTACCTTCAGTGCCTCGTACTGCGAGATCCACCGGTCGGCCTGCCGCTCCAGGAAGCCGTCGGGCTTCCCGAAGCCCTCCAGACCCTTCGCCTCCCAGTCGACGCGCGCGAGGCGCGCGATCCCGTCGACGAGCTGGATGCCGAGACCCCTGCGCGCAGCCAGGTCGCTGTTGAACGGTTCGGGCCACGTGTCGCCCATCCCCATCGGGGACCAACCGTCGACGTGTCCCATCAGGTAGAAGCACGCACCGACGACGCTCTCGTCGTCGCACACGGCGATCGCCTCGGGATGCGGGACGTCAGTTCCGTTCAACGCCTCGAGCACGCGGTACTCGCGCAGCATGGTCTTGTTGCGACCCTCGGGAACGACGCGCGGCGGTCGACGCAGCGCCATGTGGTGCTCCCCGCGTCGGATCTCGAAGATCTCGTTCGAGGAGCCACCGCTGATGAAGATCGCCTCGAGCGGCTCGCCCTTCCCGGGCAGGCCCTGGTCGTCCATCCAGCGAGCGAGGGCGTCGGTGTCGACGAGCCCCTCGGTCCGGGCCGCCTCGTCGACGGTCTCCCAGGCCTTCGGTCCGGAATCGGGGGTCAATGCTGCGCCACCTCGTGCTCGAGCAGATCTGCGAACTTCTTGCGGGCCGCTTCCACTCGCGGTGGGAGGTGTGCGCTCGGGAACAGGCCGTCGGAGGGCCTGTACTCCTTGAGCACCTTGCGAGCGATGGACACCTTGTGCACCTCGGTCGGCCCGTCGGCGATGCCCATGACCGGCACCGCCGACCACATCCCCGAGAGCGGCATCTCGTTCGAGGTCCCGAGGGAGCCGTGGATGTGCAGTGCGTTGTAGACGATGTCGTGGAGCACCTTCGGTGTGAGCACCTTCACCATCGCGATCTGCGTGCGCGCCGTGTGGCCACCGACCTGATCGATCGTCCAGGCTGCCTTCATCACCAGCAGCCGGAACGACTCGAGCTGCGATGTAGGAATCGGCGATCTTCTCCTGCACCATCTGCTTCTTGGCGAGCACCTCGCCCTGGGTGACACGCGACAGGGCCCGCTCGCACATCATGTCGAACGCCCGCTGCGCCATCCCGACGGTCCGCATCGCGTGGTGGATGCGCCCACCGCCCAGACGAGTCTGCGCGATCGCGAACGCCTGGCCCTCACCGCCGAGCACGTGGTCGGCGGGCACGCGTACCTGGTTGTACCGGATGTATCCGTGGGAGCCCTCGTCGGGCTTCTCGCCGCCGAGGCCGACGTTGCGAATGATCTCGATGCCCGCCGCGTCGGTCGGGACGAGGAACATCGACGTCCCCTGGTAGACGGACACGTCGGGGTCGGTCACCGCCATGACGATCGCGAACGTCGCGTAGCGGAAGTTCGAGGAGAACCACTTCTCACCCTCGATGACCCACTCGTCGCCGTCCTTCCAGGCGCGGCACTTGAACTCGCCCGGGTCTGACCCGGCCTGCGGCTCGGTCATCGAGTAGCAGGAGACGATCTTGCCGTCGAGCAGCGGCTGGAGGTACTTCGCCTTCTGCTCTTCGGTGCCGTAGTGCGCCAGGATCTCTGCGTTCCCGGAGTCGGGCGCCTGGCAGCCGAAGACCATCGGCGCGAAGTTCGAGCGGCCGAGGATCTCGTTCATCAGCCCGAGCTTCAGCTGCCCGTACCCGAGGCCGCCGAGGTCGGGACCGAGGTGGCACGCCCAGAGCCCCTGGGCCTTCACCTGCTCCTGGAGCGGCGGGATGACCGTCGTGTGGATCGGGTGCGACCGGTCGTAGACCAGGTGCGAGCTGAACGCGAGGTCGAGCGGCTCGATCTCCTCGCGCACGAACTGGTCGATCCAGTCCAGCTTCTCCTGGAATTCAGGGTCGGTCGTGAAGTCCCACGCCATGTCGAAGTGCTCCCGGGTCAGGTGCCGATGACGGTGGCCACGTGGCGAACGCCCGTACCACCCGTCGGCAGGTCGATGTCGGTCGGAGCCAGTCGAACCCGTGCGCCCACGAGCTCCTCGGTCTCCGCTTCCTGCAGGGCATCATCGTCGCTCAGGCGCGCGTACGCACGTCCGCCGTCGACCACCCCCTCGAGATCGCACACCAGGACGCCCCACTCGGGCTCGCCGTCGCGTCCGTGCACGATGGAATAGGCCGCCACGGCCGCGTCGCCCGCGTAGCGCTCCACGATCGCCCGCTTCGGCGCGGCGTCGAGGCGCGTCTGCACCTCCGCCTGCGCGGGGGGTTCCACCGGACCAGGCTCGGTGGAGTACACGCCGTACACGTGCTTCGTCATGTGCATCCCGACGCCGCTCACGATGCCGTACGAACCCGCGTCCTCGCGCAGACGCTCGGCCATGGTCGCGATCGAATGTGTCATGTAGTCGCTCCCGGCGCCCCCGTGGTACGGGAGGCCGCCGGTGACCGTGAGCGGCCGCGGATCCTCGTCACCGATGCCGAGCGCGTCGCGCGCGAAGTTCACGGAGCTCGCGAAGCAGCTGTAGAGGTCGAGATGCGCGACGTCGTCCACGCCGACACCCGCGATGCGCAATGCCTCGCTGCTCGCGGCTGCCATCGCGGGCGAACGCCACATCTCGTCGTGCTCCGCCACGTAGACGGGATCCGTGGCGTAGCACCATCCGCGCAGGTAGACCCGCTGGTCTGCGGGCACCCCGAGCGCATCTGCACGCTCGTGACTGGCGAGGATGACGGCGGCCGCCATGTCGACGTCCATGATCGAGACCATGTACTTCGTGTAGGGGTAGCCGACCATCCGGTTGTCCGGCCGGGCGTCGATGAGCTCGTCGACGCCACGCTCGATCGGGAACCACGCGTCGGGGTTCGCCGCGGCGATCCGCGTCATCGGCGACAGCAGCTTGCCGAGCCGCTCGCGGTACTCGGCCATGCCGACGCCGAGATGCGCGCGCCGGGCATTCTCGAAGATGGCGAAGGTGAGCCATGCCTGCTGCACCTCGTGCGCGAGTTCGGAGTCGTTGAACGGTGCTTCCCACGGGAACGGGCGCCGCTCGTCCGGCTTGTAGGAGTAGGTCGCACGCTCGCCACGCTTCTTGAACACGCGTTGCGTCGCGAGCGCCTCGGCGCCGGCGACCATCGCGAGGTCGCTCTCCCCGGAGAGGATGCGCGCCGCGGCGTCCTGCACCAGCACCTGCGGCGTCGTGCCACCGATCCCCGAGTAGTAGCGACGGTTCGGCGTTGCGCCGAGGCGCTCGGCGAGCCGGGTCGGCGGGTCGTCGTACTGCCACGTCTGGCAGTAGACGACGTCGAGGGCGTCGAGCCCGGCGAGCACCGACGCGCCGGCCCCGGTGTCGTCACCCGCCACGCGTGCGACCCGCTCCCACATGTCGAGCGGCTCGGGCGCGCCCTGCGTCCCCGACCTCGTCGGGGTGCCAGGTCTGCTTGCCGACGCCGATGAGGCACGGCGTCCGGGGATCGATCGGCACTACTTCGCCTGCCAGACCGGGGGTCGCTTCTCGGCGAAAGCCTTCGGGCCCTCCTTGGCGTCCTGGGTCTGGAAGATCCAGCTCGAGATCTTGCTCTCCTTCTCGAACGCGGTGCGAAGGTCCTTCCCGAGGCCTTCGAGCACCTCGGCGGAGGAAGCGATGGCCGCCTTCGCGCTCGCCGGGTCGTCGGCGGCGATCGTGGTGAGCACCTGGTGCAGCGCGCGCACGGCCTGACGGACGCGCTTCACCTCGTCCTCGTCGTGGTAGAGGCCCTGGAGCGCGCTCTGCTTGGTGGCCTGCACCGCCAACGGTGCGTTCGCGATCATCCGGCGGGCGAAGTCACGCGCGGTGTCCATGAGCTGGTCCCGCGGCACGACCGTGTTGAGCAGCCCCATCTCGAACGCCCGCTCCGCCGGGAATGAGGTCGGCGCAGAGCAGGAACTCCATCGCGTAGGGCCACGGGATCTGGCGCGGCAGCCGCACCGTCGTCCCACCTCCTGCGAAGAGCCCACGCTTGGGCTCCATGACGGCGAACCGCGCCTCGGGGCACGCGATCCGCAGGTCGGTGCCGCCGAGCATCTCCATCCCGCCGGCGGTGCACGACCCGTTGACCGCGGCGATGATCGGCTTGTAGAGCGGGACGTTCCGGAGCACGGCCTTGGTGCCGTCGTCGAGGCGGTAGCCGTTGATCTCGGTCGAGACCCTCGTCGGCGATCTGCTTCTGGAGCTTGGTGATCTCCGGGACGTACTTCTTCAGGTCCGCGCCGGCGAAGAAGGACGTCTCGACCCCGGTGATGATCGCCACCCAGGCGTCGTCGTCGGCGCCGAAGCGCTCCCAGGCCTCCCGGAGGAGCTTGAAGTGCTCCATGTCGGCCGAGTTGCGGGCTTCGGGGCGGTCGATGGTGATGACGACGATGTGCTCGTCATCCTGCTCGTAGTGGATCGGCATCCGCGGCTTCCCCCCTGCTCCGGCCCGACGAACCTGACACCATAGTCAGCAAACGCGCGAGGGCCCGAGGGCCACCGTGCCGGGCTTCGAGGGCCGCATCGGAACCTGACGCTGCCGTCAGGCGCGTGCGATGATCGCCGCCGTGACCACACACAAGATCCTCGTGACCGCTCCGTTCCGCGGCGAAGGGCTCGACACGCTGCGCGGTCTCGGCGACGTCGTGCTCGACCCATGGATCGACCACGTCCCCCTCCGCCTGCTCGACGGCGAGCAGCTCGCGAAGCTCACCGCGGACGCGGGCGCCGACATCCTGATCGTCGAGTCCGACTTCGTGAACGGACCGGTGTTCGACCTCCCTCTCCTCGCCATCGGCTCCTGTCGCGGCGACCCCAACAACGTCGACGTCGCAGGCCGCGACCGCGAAGGGGATCCCGGTGCTGCGCGCGCCCGGGTCGCAACGCCGACGCCGTGGCAGAGATGACCATCGCCCTGCTCTTCGCGGTCAACCGCGGTCTCGTGCGCGCCGACCGCGACGTGCGAGAGGGCAAGTCCTACCGGGACGGCACGATCCCCTACCAGCGGTTCCGGGCCTGGCAGCTCGCCGGACGGACGGTCGGCATCGTCGGGCTCGGCGCTGTCGGGCGCGCCACGAAGTGGCGGCTCGAGGGCCTCGGCATGCGGGTCATCGCGTACGACCCGTACGCACCCGACGCGACCCACTCGCTCGACGACCTGCTCGCCGAGGCCGACGTCGTGTCGATGCATGCCGCGGTCACGCCGGAGACCAACAACCTCATCGGTGCGGACCAGTTCGCCCGCATGAAGGAGGGGGCGATCTTCGTGAACTCCGCGCGTGCGCAGCTCCACGACGTCGACGCCCTCACCGTGGCGCTCGAGTCGGGGCACCTGGCCGGGGCGGGCCTCGACCACTTCGTCGGCGAGAACCTCCCGGTCGACCACCCGCTCTGCTCGATGGGCAACGTCGTCCTCACACCGCACATCGGCGGCGCGACCTTCGACACCGAGGTCAATCACTCCAGGCTCATCGCCGACGGCCTCGCGACGCTGCTCGCAGGCGGCCGTCCCGACAACCTCGTCAACCCGGAGGCACTCGTCGTGGCTAGCCCCAAGCTCACCGCCCAGGAGACCAAGGAGCAGGTCCTGTGGACCGCACAGGAGATGCTGCGCTCCGGGCTCGTCGAGGGGACGGCCGGGAACCTCGCCGGGCGCCTCCCCGACGGCAACGTCGTCCTCACCCCGTCGTCGCTCGACTACCTCGAGATGACGCTCGACGACCTCGTCGTCTGCGACCTCGACGGCAACGTGCTCGAGGGCGAGCGGAGTCCGACGACGGAGAAGGCACTCCACCTCTCCGCGCTGCGGCTCCACGACAACATCGACGCGACGATGCACTGCCACGCGAAGCACGCCACGATGTTCGCCCTCGTCCGCGAGCCGATCCCGGCGGTGATCGAGGAGTTCGACGTCTTCGTCGGCGGTGACGTCGAGGTCGCCGAGTACCGGACCACGGGGACCGACGAGCTCGCCGAGGAGATCGCCGGGCGGGTCGCGACCAAGGCGTGCGTGCTGATGGCGAACCACGGGCTCTTCGCAGTGGGCAAGACGCCGAAGGACGTCCTGCACATCGCGTCGCTCGTGGAGCGCACCGCGGAGATCGTGTGGGGCGCCCGTGCGCTCGGCACGATCGTCCCGCTCCCCGACGAGGTGAACGAGCAGTTCTCGGGCTACTACCGCTACGGACGGACCGGGAGCTTCTGATCAGCGTCCGGTCGGCCGCTCGACGTCAGGAGTGCTTGGCGAGCTCCGCGAACAACGGATCGTTGAATCCCTTGGTGCCGACGGTCATCGCCTCGAGCTCGAAGCGTTCGCCGGTCGAGACGATCTCGATGATGACGGCCTTCGTCATCTTCTTGTCGTCCATGGCGACACGGAGGTCGCTGCGGTTCCAGACGCCGATCTGCTCGGTCACCTTCGTCTTGTACCCGGACTGCTTCGAGTTGAAGGCGTAGATCTTGTCCGCCGTGACCGCGAGCAGCGCCTGACGGAACTTGAACACGCCTTGCTTCCCGAGCCCACCCGCCTTCTTGTTGTTGCTCATGCGCATGATGTTTCCGGCGAGCCCGCTGAGCTGCCCGACGCCCATCGCGCCGACGGAACCCGCTGGTTGCAGGATCCCGGCGGCGATCACCGGTTCGGGGACGTGCTCCTGTGCGGTCTGGTTGATCTGTGCGACCCAGTCTCGCGCCATCCTGCTGCTCCTCCTCATCCGGCACCCGGTGCCGTCGGTGACGCTACGCCTCCGTCCGCTCGGACGCTCGCGTTCGGCGCGTCCCGATAGCCTGACGCCCCGTGTCGTCGGTCGCCTCCCGCGCAGGAGCCTCACCCGACTCCCCCGGCGACCAGGTGGAACCCGACGCATGAGCCTCGACCCGAACCGCCGCTACTTCTCGCCCGAGATCGAGCAGATGCCGCGCGCCGACATCGACACGCAGCGCGACGAGAAGCTCCTCGGCGATCTCCTGCCGTGGGCCTACAAGCGCTCCGGGCTCATCCGCGAGACCTGGGACGCCGCGGGCGTGAAGCCCGCCGACATCAGCACGATGGACGACTTCCCCGAGAAGGTCCCGTTCATCGACAAGGACGCGATCCGCTCGTACCGCGACCGCCACGACGATCCGTACGGCGGGCTGCTGTGCCTCGACCCCGCCGATCCCGACCATGAAGGGGATCTTCTCCGCGATCTTCTCGACGTCGGGGACGACCGGCGATCCGACGCCGGCCCCCTTCGCCGGGCGTGGCCCGAGCATGCTCGTCCGCGAGTTCTGGGAGCTCGGCGCGCGACCCGGTGACTACTTCCTGCACTGCCTCTTCACGTTCCGTGGCCCGAGCATCCACGACACGATCCGCGGCATCGGCGCGACGCCGGTGTTCATCGACCACCAGCCCCACGACGTCGGCGAGCTGCTCCGCTTCAGCCGCGACTTCCGACCGACGGGTTGGTACACGCTCTCGGGCCCGCTCATCATGATGATCGAGGAGGCCGCGACGCGTCTCGGCGTCGACCTCCAGGACGCGTTCTCCTCGCTACCGGGGTGTCGTGTTCGCGGGGGAGCCGATCGGCCCCCGCGCGCGGCGCGGGTCGAGGAGTGGGGCCTCGAGCTGTTCATCCAGACCAGCCTGGGCGACGTCGGCGCCGCGACCGAATGCCGCGAACACGACGGGTGCCACATGTGGGAGGACACCGCGTTCATCGAGTCCCTCGACCCCGACGGCACCGACTCGGTGGGTGACGGCGAGCGGGGCGAGCTGGTCTCGACGACGCTCATCGACAAGGTCGCGCCCCTCGTCCGGTACCGGTCCGACGACCTCGTGCGCGTCACGCGCGAGCCGTGTGGCTGCGGACGGACGCACGGTCGGGTCCACACGCTCGGCCGCAAGGGCGACGAGCTGCTCGTGGAGGGCGTCTCCGTGCTCCCCGGCGACGTCTGGGACGCGGTCGAGAGCATCGACGAGACGAACGGACTGTTCCAGATGATCCGGCCGGCTCGCGAGGTCGACACGCTCCGGCTCCGCGTCGGGTACTCGACCGAGGGCCCGGGTGGCCTGCCCGCGCTCCGGGCGCGCATCGAGGACGCGGTCGAGGAGTCCGTGGGCATCCGCCCCGACATCGACCTCGTCGAGCGTGAGGTGCTGCTCCGCCAGGGCCCACCCCACAAGATCCCGAGGGTGACCAAAGCATGAGGACCGGAGCATGACGTTCGCGGCCGCGTACGAGGACCCGCCCCGCGCCTGGGGCGTCGGCCGAGTCGTCGTGGGCGACGAGGTCGTCCCGTGGGAGGTCAGCGAGGCCGACATCGACGACGAGACCGAGGTCGCGACCGACGATCCTCCGCGAGCTCGGTCTCCGGGAGGACGAGCTCGTGCTCCTCGTGTCGTACCTCTCCCAGGCGATCCACGTCGCGCCGTTCGAGCGGGCCGCGGGCAAGGTCGGCGCGCTGTACTCGTCGGCCGACGCCAGCCGGTTCGACGCCTTCCGGACCGCGTCGCTCGTGCGTCAGCTGCAGCCGAGCGTCGTGTTCGGCGTCGACGACGCCGTGCTCGACGGGCTCGCCGACCTCGAACGTGACCCTGCCGAGGTGTTCGCGGCGGTGCGCTCGGTGGTCGCGTCCGGCACGACGGCGCAGGCCGACTCGTCGATGCCGGCGTCACGGCCGGAGCTCTGGCTGCGGCTCGGGCCGCTCAACGCGGTCGGCGGCCCGCGGCGAGGCGCGAGCTCCGGTACGACGCCACGCGCTGGCGGTCGACGCGCCCGACGGGGAGCTGCTCGTGACGAACGTCGCCGAGCGCCTCACCCCGAGCGACCGGTTCCGCACGGGCGTGCGCGGGAGCGTCCGCGCCGATGCCACTCGGTCTGCACGCTCGTCGCACATCACGCGCGTCTCTGACTCAGCGCTTGCGGATCAGCGTCAGTCCGTCGCCGATGGTGAGGATCGTCGACTCGACGCGCGCGTCCGCGGCGACCAGGTCGTTGAACGCTCGGATCGCCCGAACGTCGTCGTCGGTGGCGGCCGCGTCGATCACTGCGCCGCCCCACAACGTGTTGTCGACGAGGATCACGCCGTTCGGCCGCAGGCGGCGCAGCAGCTCCTCGTAGTACCCGGCGTAGCTCGGCTTGTCGGCGTCGATGAAGGCGAGGTCGATCGGCTCCTCCTCCGGTAGCGCGCGCAGCGTCTCGATCGCGGGCGCGATCACGAGCTCGATGCGGTCGTCGACGCCGGCCCGCTTCCACCCTTCGCGTCCGATCGACGGTCCACTCCTCGCTCACGTCGCAGCACAGCAGCGATCCGCCGTCGGCGAGCCCGCGGGCGATGCACAGCGCCGAGTAGCCGGTGAACGTGCCGACCTCGACCGCACGCCGTGCGCCGACCAGCCGCGTGAGCATCGTCATGAACGAGCCCTGCTCGGGCGCGATCTGCATCATCGAGAGGTCCGCGACCTTCTCGTGCGTCTCGTCGATGAGCCACTGCTGGACCTCGTCGACCGCGTGCGGTGTGCCCGAGGAGGTAGTCGTGCATCTCGGGAGCGAGGAAGAACGACTTCGGTGCGTCAGCCATGGGCCGAGGTTACGGCACGTACTCACCGAGGAAGCTGAGCACGCAGTAGGCCGCGAGCCCCGCGGCCGCCAGGGTGCTGACGACTCGGTCGACCTCGCGTCGCTTCGTGAGCAGGGCGACACCCAGGACGAGCGGGAAGGTCGTGAACGCGTACCGTTCGAACGAGCCGACGTTCCGCGCCGTGAGGGCGAGCAGCACCGCTGCACCGGCGTATGCCGCATACGACGCCGGCAGCTTCCGGGCCACCACCACGACGAGCGCGACGACCACGGCGATCCAGAGCAGGTGCAGACCCGCACCGAAGCGGTCGCCGTCGATCGCGTGCCGGATCGCGTCCACGACGTGCGTGACCGGGTCGACGGTCCCGCCGCGCAGGCGGGGCTTGTCCTGCACGCTGAACGGGAGCATCGGGTCGTCGTACCGGGCACCCACCCACGCGAGGTAGGTCGCGGTGCCCACGATCGGCGATGCCACCGCGGCGAGGCGCGCGCCCCACTCGCGCGTGCTCACGTTGTTGCGCTCCCTCAGGACCTCGACGATCGCGGGCACGAAGAGGAGGAGCCCGACCGGACGAGTGAGCCCGGCGACCAGGCCGAACGGGCACGACGAGGAGCCAGCGCCGCGAGCGGAGCGCGAGGAACATCGCGACCGCACAGACGAGGAGCAGCGCTTCGGCGTACCCGAGCACGAGCGCCATCCCCGCGGGGATCACCGCCACGTACCACGCGGCGCGCCCTGCGAGCGCCGCGTCACCGGTCTCGCGCAGCGTGAGCCGGTGCAGGAGCGCCCCGCCCACGAGCGCTGCCCCACTGGCGAGCACCAGCAGGGCCGACCGCGGTGTGCCCGAGGAAGAGCCACCCGAGCCATCGCCCGAGGAGCGGGTACGCGGGGAAGAACCGCAACCCGGCCCGGGGCACGGAGCCGTAGCCGTGCTCGGCGATGCCGCGATAGAACGCGCCGTCCCACGCGAAGAGCCCTTGCGACGCCGCGACGATGCCCTTGCAGGTGCAGCTGGTCGACGAGATACGCGCGCCATCTCGAGCGCCGCGACCACCAGGACCCGCGCCACGAGCCACGGCACGATCGCCGCCCGCAGGTCCCGCCTGACGAACGCGCTGTCGGTCGCTCGGCGCACCACCGATCGGGCGGTGCTCATCCGCTACCCGTGCGACGAGGGGAACGACCTCACCGGCGAAGCGCTCGAGGCTCTCGGACGACGGGTAGTCCCGGAACCACAGGATGAACTCACGACACCCGGCATCGACGAAGCCCTGCACCTTCTCGGCGACCTGCTCCACCGTACCGACGAAGTTGTCGCGGACGTAGCTCTTCCGGATCGTCCCGGCCCCAGAGGTGTCCACCGTCGGGCTCGTCGAGCCAGCGCCGGAGGTCGGCCTCGGAGTCGAAGAGCCGGCAGTCGGGAGCGTGGGTACGTGTGATGTCGTCGAAGTCGCGACCGATGCGTTCGCAGTGCCCGCGCAGGACCTCGGACTTGTGCACGAAGGCGTCGAGGCCGACCTGCCAGTTCGTCTTGTCGGCCCGCCGCGCGGCGATCGCGAGCGTGACCTGCTCGCCACCGCCGCCGATCCAGATCTCCGGGAGCTGCTGGACGGGCTTCGGGTCGCAGTAGGCACCGTCGAACTGCAGGTAGCGGCCGTCGAACGTGACGGTCTCCTCGGTCCACATGCGCCGGATCACGTCGACGGTCTCCTCGAGGATCCGGAGCCGGTCGCCCGCGGGAGGAACTCGAAGCCGTACGCCTGGTACTCCTGCTCGTACCACCCGGCGCCCAGGCCGAGGATGAGCCGGCCCCGCGACATCACGTCGAGGGTCGCGGCCTCCTTCGCGAGCAGGCCGGCGTTGCGGTACGACGCGCACGTGACCATCTGGCCGAGGCGGATCGTCTCGGTGCGTTGCGAGAGCGCCGCCAGCATCGTGAACGCCTCGAACACGTGCGTCGGCTCGCGGCGCGGCACGGTCTCGACGTGGTCGTAGACCCAGAGGTGGTCGTAACCGAGCTGCTCGGCGAGCACGGAGAGCTCGACCGTGCGCGCCCAGGCGTCCGGCCCCGACCAACCCGTGTACTCGAGCTTCCAACCCTGGGGTGCGAACGCACCCCATCGCAACGACGTGTCCGGTCATGAAGCCGGTCGCGGCGTCGTGCCTCTTCCTTGAAGTCCCACCACTGGATCTCGACCATCATCGGCAGCAGGTACCCGATGTAGATCGAGGTGATCGCGAGCATCCCGTGGTCGTCGACCTGCTTGTCGACGATGTCGACGCGGTCGTCGTGCGTCGCGGAACGCCTTCGCACGGGCGAGGACACGCGTCGAGCTCGGCCTCGGTCTCGACCGACATGCCGTAGTGGTCGAGGCGAGCGCACGTCATCGGCTCGTCCTCGGCGATGAGGAACACGAACTGCTCGACGGTGTGGCACCCGAGCACGAGGCGACGACGGTCCTCCGTCATCACGTCGAGCTCCTTCCAGCCGAAGACCTCGTCGTAGAACCGGGTGATGTCGGCGCCGGTGCTCCTCGTCGAGCATGTCGGGCGAGAGGCTCATCGCGACGTGGTTGAACCGCGGCGATCGGGTCTTGGTGACGTCTCGTGGCGTGCTCATGTCGCTGCTCCCTGCCTCGGGACGATCATGACCTTCGCCGCCAGCTCGCCGCCGGCGAGACCCTGGATCGCACCGAGCAGCCCGTCGAGCGGGCACGTCCTCGGACTCGATGAGGTCGTCGCTCGGGAAGTCGGGACGGGCGAGGAGCTCGAGCGCCCGGTCGAAGCCGTCGGCGTCGTAGACGAACGCGCCCGGTGACCACGAGCTCGTTCAGGAGGATCCGGTTGGCGTCGAAGCGCGGCGACTTGATCCCGGCTCCGACGAGCACGAGCGTCCCGCCCCGCTTGAGCTGCGTCAGCGCGATCTCCATCGCGGCGTCGTGGCCCGAGCACTCGAGCGCGACGTCGAACGGCGTCGTCGATGACGTCGCCGGGCGTCGCGGGGCGCCGACGAGCGTCTCGGGATCGACCGCGGTGGCGCCGAGCCGCTCGGCGAGGGCGCGCCGCACCGGGTGCGGCTCGCTGACGACGATCTCGGTGACGCCACGCGCGCGGGCGGCGGCGATGCTCAGCGTGCCGATCGGGCCGGCGCCGGTGATGAAGAGCCGTTGACCGGCGCGCACGCCGCCGCGGGTGAGGCCGTGCAGCGCGACCGCGAGCGGCTCGGCGAGCGCGGCGTGCCGCAGCTCGATGCCGTCGGGGAGCCGGAGGAGCGAGCGCTCGTCGACGAGCGTGTACTCGGCGAACGCGCCGTCCGCGTGGGCGCTCATGCCGGGTGTGCTCCGACCGAGGCACAGCGACGGCCGCCCGTCGCGGCAGTGCTCGCACTCGCCGCACCGCGGTGTCGGGCCCGCCGATGACCTCGTCGCCGACCTTCCACGTCGTGACCGCGTCGCCGACCGCGACCACGCGGCCCGCTGTACTCGTGCCCCTCGACCGTCTCGGGTCGCCCCCACCCCTCGAGGACGAAGTGGATGTCGCTGCCACAGATCCCGCAGTGGCTCACCTCGAGCAGCACGTCGTGTGCGCCGACCTCCGGGACCGGGCGTTCCTCGACCGAGAGCTCACCGGGGGTGCGGTAGACCGCAGCTCGCATGGTGGTGGGCAGCTGGACCGTCATGCGCGGCAGCATGGCCGGAACCTGACGCCTCCGTCAACAATCGCGACGGGTCCCGGACGGTTCGCGCTCAGGCGGAGTCGTCGTGCAGCACCGTGGTGACGGTGTTCGTGCGTGGTGACGGTGTCGGTCGCCGGCCGGCGCGAAGTCGGTCGTTCGGTCCGACGCACGCTGACCACCGATCGGCGAGCGTAATAGGGTCGTCGCGAGTCGGGCGACCGGCGTCGAGGGGGGACGATGCGACGAGAACGCGAGGGGACAGCGGACCAGCCGCGTGCTCATGGTGGCCCTGTTCGCAGCGGGAGCGCTCGGCACCGCCTCGGTCGCGCTCGCGCCGGGGGCCGGCGCGGCGCCGAGGGCCGCCGACGTCCACATCGTGAACCTCAACCTCCTCCACGGCGCGTTCTGCCCACCCGAGACCGACGGCTGCCAGGCACCGGACCGCGTCGAGCTGCTCCTCCAGCAGCTCGAGGACTCGTCGTGCCCCGACGTGGTCGGGCTGCAGGAGATCAACCAGAACCTCTCCGACCTGCTCGCCGAGCAGCACACGAGCGTCTGCGACGGCAAGTACCGGCTCGTCGTTCCCGACGAAGAAGACCCGCAACAACGACACGCGAGCAGGTGCTCACCACGCTGCCCGTCAGGGGCACCAAGGTGATCAAGCTCGTCGGCAACTTCCGGGGCGCCTCCCGCGTCACGCTGAAGTCGCCGATCGGGCCGCTCGTCCTCGTCGTCACCCACCAGGACGGCAACCCCGACGTGGTGACGGTCCCCGGCTGCAAGCTCTGCAAGCCACCCTGCTCGCACGACCGGTCGGTCTACGCGTGCCAGACGGACGCAGCCGCCGGGCTCGCCGACGAGACCGGCGGGCGCAAAGGCCGTCCGCGTCCTGATGGGCGACTTCAACGTGACCTCGACCTCGGACCGCTACGGCTACCTGACCGCAGGCCGGCTGGATCGACTCGCACCTCGCCGCCGGCAATGCCGAGTGCGACCCGGCGACGGGCGCGAACTGCACCAGCGGCCGGGAGGACAAGTCGGTCGACGCGCTCAAGGACCCGAACGCCCGGGAGTCCGAGCGCATCGACTTCATCTTCGTGAAGCCGCCCGCGAGCTGCGATGTCACCTTCGATCCGGCCAGCGACGACGACGGCGACTCCCTCGGCACCGGGCTGTGGAAGAACACGCCGGCGACCGACGGACCCGGCGGGCTCGTCTGGACCTCCGACCACACCGGCGTCTCCGCCGTTCTCCGGTGCGCGAACGCATGAGCACCGGCTGTCCCCACTCCGAGCACCGAAGGACTGAACCCATGGCCCACGACCTCGTCATCCGCGGCGGCACGGTCGTCGACGGCACCGGCGCACCCGGCCGGCGCGCCGACGTCGCGATCGACGGCGACCGCATCACCGAGATCGGCGACGACCTGCACGGCGCGCGCGAGCTCGATGCGTCCGGCCAGATCGTGGCGCCCGGGTTCATCGACATCCACACCCACTACGACGCGCAGGTCTTCTGGGACCCCGCGCTCACCCCGTCGTCGTGGCACGGTGTGACCAGCGTCGTCGCGGGCAACTGCGGGTTCTCGATCGCGCCGTGCCGGGAGGAGCATCGCGGCCTGATCGGCCGCACGCTCCAGCACGTCGAGGACATGAGCCTGCCGACGCTCGAGGCGGGCATCCCGTGGGACTTCGAGACGTTCCCCGAGTACCTCGACTCGGTCGCCCGCCACGGCAGCGTCCTCAACTACACCGCGTACATCGGCCACACCGCGCTGCGGCTGTTCGTGATGGGGGACGCGGGCTACGAGCGTGAGCAGCCGACCGACGACGAGCTGGCCCGACATGGCCGACCTCGTGCGCGAGGCCGTCGCCGCCGGCGCAGCCGGGTTCGCGTCCAGCTCGGCGCAGACCCACAACGGCGACGGCGGCCGGCCGGTGCCGTCACGCCTCGCGGGCATCGCGGAGATGGAGGCACTCACCACGCCTCTGCGCGACCTGCACAAGGGCGTCGCCGCGTTCACGCCCGGCGAGACGTGTGACCCACCCCGAGATCTACGACCTCCAGCGGCGCATCGGGCAGCCGTTCACCTGGACCGCGCTCCTCGCGTTCAAGGGCTCGCCGTTCGCCGCGAACATGGCCGAGCTCAACGCGCGCGAGCGCGCCGGCGGTGCCGACGTTTGGCCTCAGGTCACCTGTCGCCCGTTGACGTTCCAGCTCACGCTGGCCGACCCGTTCACGTTCAACACGGTGCCGTCGTTCCAACGGCTCGATGGACCGACCCGAGGCCGAGCGGATCGCCGCGTACCGTGACCCCGAGTGGCGCCGGGTCGCCCAGGACGAGCTCGAGCACGGGCGGATCTTCCGCGCCCGTTGGGACACGATGGACATCGCCGACTCCACGCTCCACCCCGAGCTCGAGGGCACCACCGTCGCCGCGCTCGCGGCCTCGCGGGGCGTCCCGCCGCTCGAGGCGATGATCGACCTCGCCCTCGAGGAACAGCTCGCGACCCGGTTCCGCACGGTCCTGGCCAACAACGACGAGGACGCGATCGAGCAGCTGATGCGCAGCGAGGGCATGCTCATCGGTCTCTCCGACGCCGGCGCGCACGTGAGCCAGCTGTGCGACGCGTGCCTCCCCACCGACCTGCTCGGGAACATGGTCCGCGAGCGAGAGGTGCTGACGGTCGAGCA
The DNA here is from genome assembly GCA_963809885.1 of uncultured Acidimicrobiia bacterium. GTDB lineage: Bacteria > Actinomycetota > Acidimicrobiia > IMCC26256 > PALSA-555 > JALHSW01. The sequence goes on from CAWELA010000004.1 coordinate 1,212,305, forward strand.
CGCGGTCCACAAGCTCACGGGCGAACCCGCAGGTGTGTTCGGGTTCTCGGATCGTGGCGAGCTGGCCGAGGGCAAGGCCGCCGACGTCGCGGTGTTCGATCTCGACACCGTGGCCCCGGGACGGCTGCACCGCGTGCGCGACTTCCCCGCGGACGGGGAGCGACTCGTGGCCGACGAGCCCGCGGGCATCAACCACGTGGTCGTGAACGGCACCCCGATCCGCGTCGACGGAGCTCCCGTCCCGGACGCGGTCGAGTCGCGTCCCGGCCGCATCCTGCGGGGTTGAGGAGGAGGCCGAGGATGGCCGCACCGGCAGTGGTGAAGACCACCACGCAGCACGGCACCGCACTCGACCCGGTCACCGCCGAGGTGATCCGGTCGGGCATGGAGACCATCTGCTTCGAGATGGCGACGTTCGTGTCGCGCACCGCGACCACGCCGATCCTCAACCAGTCGAACGAGCGCAACGCAACCATCCTCGACGGGCGCGGCCGCCTCGCCGCATTGTCGGTCGGCATCCCGCAGTTCATGCTCAGCTCGACGCTGCCGGTGCGCTTCTGCCTCGAGTTCCTCGAGGGCGAGCTCTACCCCGGCGACGTGCTGGTCGCGAACGATCCGTACACCGGGGGTGGGCACCTCCCCGACTTCAACGTCTTCTCGCCGGTGTTCGCCCCGGACGGCGAGCTGCTGCTGGTTGCCTCGATCCAATGCCACCACGGTGACACCGGCGGCGCGCTGGCCGGCGGGTACAACGTCTTCGCGAAGGACATCTGGTCCGAAGGCACGCGCTACCCGCTCCTGAAGATCGTCGAGCAGGGCCGCGAGCGCCGGGACGTCGTGCTCACGATGCGCGCCAACAATCGCCTCCCCGGGTTCGTCGGCGACCTCCGGGCCCAAGTCGGTGCCGCGCAGCTCGGTGCCGCGAGGCTCGGTGAGCTGGTCGACGCGTACGGCGCCGAAGCGATCGCCGGCGCTGTCGACCGCACCATCGACGACACGCAACGACGCTTCCGCGAGGAGATCGCGGGCTGGCCCGATGGCACGTACGAGGCCGACGTGTACGTCGACTGCGACCCCGCAGGGAACACCGACATCCACGTACACGTGGCGATCACCATCGAGGGCGAGAAGATCATCGTCGACTTCGCCGGATCCGACGAGCGCCCCGAGCTCAACGCGTGGTCGACCTTCGGCAACACGCGCGGGTACACGATCGCCCAGCTCGCCAGCCTCGTCGATCCGAGCATCCCGAAGAACGAAGGGTTCTTCGACTGCATCGACCTGCGCGTCCCCGAAGGGACGTGCCTCAACCCGCGCGAGGGCAAGCCCGTGAGTGCGGGGACACATCATCCCGGTGTCGAGGTGGGCGATGCCATCGCCATCGCGATGAGCCAGATCATCCCGGACCGTTGCGCGCCGCAGACCTACAAGTACGGCAGCCCGCGCCAGATGTGGGGCGACCTCGACCCGCGCACCGGCAAGTCGTTCTTCGACCACGGAGGCGAAGTGAACGCCGGCTGGGTGAATGCTGTCCGCGGCGTCGACGGATGGGGCGCGCTGGTCGCGTCGAACGGCAACCTCATCAAGGCATCAGCTGAGATCAACGAGGCGCTCTTCCCGCACATCCTGCGTGGGCGCAACTACCTCACCGACTCCGGTGGCGCCGGACAGTGGCGGGGCGGGTGCGGCAGCCACTTCGTGAAGGAGGTCCGCACCCCCACCCAGGTCAACCAGTACGTCGTGAACCAGCGGCACCTCCACCCCGGCATCGCCGGCGGTCACGACGGGTCGCCCGACCACTGTGTCATCAGCGCGGGGACCGAGCGTGAGCAGGTCGTCGCGCCGACCGTCGCCGGGGCGCAGATGGAGACCGGCGACCGCCTCGTGTACGACTTCGGCGGCGGCGGCGGTTGGGGCGACCCCCTCGATCGCGACCCCGCGGCGGTCCTCGAAGACGTGTGGGACGAGTACGTGTCGATCGAGGCAGCGCGTGACGAGTACGCCGTCGTCGATCACCGGGTCCGTCGAGGCCATGGACCTCGCGCTCGACCCGCCTGCAACCGACGCGCTGCGCGCCGCCAGATCAGTGGGCGGCGGAGCACGGTCGCCCGATGAGCACCCCGACCTATCGCATCGGCATCGACGTCGGCGGCACCTTCACCGACGTCGTCGCGATCCGCTCCGACGGAGTCGTCGTCCTCGAGAAGACGCCGACCACACCCCGCGACCAGTCCGACGGCGTGCTCGACGGCATCAACCGGATCGCGACCGCCGAGGGCTTCGACTCGACCGACGCGGTGCTCGCGGCGACCACCTCGATCGTCCACGGCACCACGACCGGCGACAACACGATGATCCAGATGTCGGGCGCACCCACGGGTCTGATCGTCACGGAGGGCTTCCGCGACGAGATCGAGCTCCGCCGCTGCTTCAAGGAAGACATCTGGGACCCGGCGCTCGGCCCGCCGGAACCGATCGCGAAGCGCCGCGTGCGCCTCGAGGTCCCGGAGCGCATGACCGCGGAGGGTGAGGTCGACATCCCACTCGACGAGGACGCAGTGCGTGCCGCGGTCCGGCGCTTGCGAGCGTTCGGTGTCACATCGATCGCGATCGTGTTCCTGCACTCCTACCTGAACCCGGCGCACGAGCTGCGCGGCACGCGAGATCGTCCTCGAGGAGTACCCCGACGTCGAGCTCGTCTCGCTGTCGCACGAGGTCTACCCGAAGCCTCCCGAGTTCGAGCGCACGTCGACGACGCTCGTGAACGCGTACGTGGGCCCACCGATCGTCCGGTACCTCGGTCGGCTCGAGCAGCGCCTGCGCGACGCGGGCTACGACCGCGAGCTGCTGATCGCCACCTCGGCCGGTGGCGTCGCGACCCCGGACGCGATCGGCCGCCTCGCGGCCGCGACCATCGGTTCCGGTCCGACCGGCGGGGTCGTCGCCGCGAGCCGAGCGGGCACCGACGCCGAGCTCGGCGACGTCGTGAGCGTCGACATGGGTGGGACGAGCTACGACGTCTGCCTCATCCGGGATGGGCGGCCCGAGCTCAACAGCGACTGGAACTGGCGGCACCGCTACTGCATCGCGCTCCCGATGGTCGACATCCACGCCGTCGGCGCCGGGAGGTGGCTCGATCGCCAGGGTCGACGGGACGTCGCTGCGGGTCGGTCCGGAGTCCGCCGGCTCGGAGCCGGGCCCCGCCTGCTACAGCCGGGGCGGTACGCGCCCGACGGTCACCGACGCCGACCTGATCCTCGGCCGGCTCGACCCGACCACGTTCTGGGGCGGCCGCAGCACCCTCGATGCCGGCCAAGGCCCGCGCCGCGCTCGAGTCGGTCGGGACGCCGCTCGGGCCTCGATGCCGAGGAGGCCGCGCTCGCGACGGTCCGCATCGTCGACGCGCACATGACCGACGCGGTGCGCCGGGTCCTCTCGCTCGCCGGCGTCGACCCGCGCACGCTCGACCTCTGCCGCGTTCGGCGGCATGGGCGCGCTCCACGCGACGACCCAAGCCGCCGCGCTCGGCATGCGCCGGGTCGCTCGTCCCGCGGGCGGCACCGGGGTTCTCGGCGCTCGGGCTCGTCTCCGCCGACCACGTCGTCGACGCGACGCGCGGGCTGCTCGCCGACTGGCGCGAGGTCGACGTCGACCGACTCGACACGCTCGCCCGGGAGCTGGAGACCAACGCACGGTCCGAGCTCGACCGAGCCGACGTGCCCCGTGATCGACAGGCAGCTCACGCTGGGCTCTCAACCTCGTGTACCCGGGGCAGACCTTCGACCACGCCATCCCCGTGGCCTACTCGTCGGCCGCCGCACTGGGCAGGGCCGACGTCGAGGCGTGCGTCGAGGAGTTCCACCGCCAGAACGAGGAAGCGCGGCTCATCGAGGCGCGGGCGCAGGAGCCGATGGTCCGGGGTATCCGTCTCACGGCGACCGGCGTCGTCGACCGCCCGGCACAGGTACACGTCGAGTCGGTCGACATGCTCCCGCCACCGAAGACCAGTCGCCGCGTCCACACCGGTGACGCGTGGCACGACGACGTCCCGGTGTTCGACGCCGCGACCCTCGCGCCCGGGCCCGCGGTAGTCGGTCCCGCCATACTCCAGTACCCGTTCACGACGCTGCTCCTGCGCGTCGGCGACTCGGCGCGGATGCTCGCGAACGGGGACGTCCTCGTCGACGTCGGCTGACGCCGCGCGATCTGTGGTTCACGACCTCTGCGGGAGCTCGGGACGGCACGTCGGTACGGGTGATGCGCCGCACCAGTGCGACCACCGCGACCGCCGCGTAGACCGCGATCGCGGGCTCTGCCGCGAGGCGGAACCGTTGGTTCCCCCAGGACACGATCCCGACGAACGGTGACGCCCACGATCAGCGCGAGCAGCGGCGCGAACTCCGCACTTCGCGTTCGCACCCTGACGAAACCTGACGACTGCGAAGCCGAGCATCACGATGAAGGCACGCCCACGCGACCACCTGCCAGTCCGCGTGCCGGCTCTCCACCGCCTCCTCACCGCGCGCCTGGTCGATGGGGTCGTAGAGCCCCCAGAGCCGCAGGGCCCGCACCGCGCCGACGAGGGGCAGGCGCTCGAGGTGCTCGCCCGCGTACTCGAGACCCGCGTTCCGGCCGGCGGCAGCCGCCTTCGCCTCGCCGACCCGTGGATCGGGAGGGGTGAGACACCGGAAGTCCCAGAGCCCGAGTCCGCGCGCCCGAGTACGTGCGGCCACAGTTCGCGCCCTCCAGCAGGGTTCCTGAGTTGCTCGACACGAGGATCGGGGCGTCGAGCGCGGTGCTCCGCGACACGATCCACGGCGTGAGGCCGGCCACGAGCACGAGCATCGCGGTGCCGACCGCGACCCAGCGCCGGGTCGTGGTCAGCGACGGCGCGCCCAGCACCGTGGCCCCGACGAGGATCGGGGCCAGGAAGAGCGCGTCGGATCTCGTGAGCGTTGCGAGCGCCAGCGTGCCGCCCAGCGCGACCCACCACCAGACCGAATCCGACCGCGCGGCGCGCAGCGCGACGAGGACTGCCAGGGTCATGAGCGCGACGAACCAGCTCTCCGCCATGAGCGACCCGTCGGACGCGATCAGGCTCGGGCTGCAGGCCACCGCTGCTGCCGCGGCCAGACCGACCGCGCGGCCGGCGAGCGCTCGACCGACGAACGCCGTCAGCACGATCGTGGCCGTCCCGGCCAGCGCCCCTGCGAGCTGGAACGACCAATCGCTGGTTCCCCCCAGACGCGCCACCACGGAGAGCACCACCGGCCAGAGCGGTGGGAAGGCGGCGGTCGGGACGACACGACCGGTGCCGACCAGCTCGCCGACGTTCACGAACCCGATGCCGTCGGCGAGGGTCGATGCCTGGACGCGGTACCAGAGCGCATCGGCACCGAACACGATCTTCGGACCGATCACCAAGATGTACCCGACGCGGATCGCGAGGCCGAGCAGCGCGACCACGGCCACGGCAGCGACCGAATCGCCGCGCGATGGCGGTCAGCATCGTGGTGGTGGGCCCTGGAGTCCGAGTCACGCCGAGCGTCGCCAAGCGCGCACACTACCGGTGACCGACCCTCCAGCCCGCCCGCGGCACGCGATACGGTCCCCGACCTCATGGACTTCGAGTTCTCGCCCGAACAGGAGCAGCTGCGTGCCAGCGTGCGGAGGTTCCTGGACGACCGCGCGCCGCTCACCTGGGTCCGCGAGCACTACGACGACCCGCGCGGCACGACCGACGACGTCTGGCAGGGACTCGCGGATCTGGGCGTGCTCGGGCTCCTCGTGCCCGAACAGCTCGGCGGCGCGGGCATGGGCATGGTCGATGCCGCGGTGGTCCTCGAGGAGCTCGGTCGAGCCGTGCACCCCGGCCCGTTCGCGTCGAGCGCGATCGGCGCGACGGGTGTGCTCGTCGACCTCGACGTCGACGCGGCAGGCGAGCTCCTCACCGACCTCGCCGAGGGCCGTGCGACTGCGACGTTGGCGCTCCTCGAACCGGGACGCCGGACGAGCTGGTCCGACCCGACCACCACGGCCCGGCGCGAGGGCGACGGCTGGGCACTCGACGGCACGAAGGTCCACGTGCCGGACGGCGTCGCCGCGACCACGCTCCTGGTCAGCGCTCGCGACGACACCGGTGGCCTCGGTGTCTTCGCGCTCGACGCGTCGGCGACCGGTGTCGGCGTCGAGCCGAACCCCACCATCGACGGGAGTCGCAAGGAGGCCACGATCACCTTCGCCGCTGCACGCGCGCGTCGCATCGGCGGCGACGCGAGCGACGCACTCGCCACGAGCGCAGACCGCACCGCGATCGCCGCCGTGGTCGAGGGTGTGGGCACCGCCGGACGCGCACTCGAGATCACCGTGGCGTACGCGATCGAGCGACGGCAGTTCGACGCACCGATCGGTTCGTTCCAGGCCGTCCAGCACCTCTGCGCCGACATGCTCCGCTCCGTGGAGCTCGCCCGCGCCGCGGGCTACTACGCGTGCTGGGCCGCGGACGACGCGTCACCGGAGGAGCGCCATCGGGCCGCGACGATCGCACTCGCCTTCGCGGCCGACGACCTCTACGCCGTCGGCGCGTCGGCGATCCAGGTGCACGGTGGCATCGGCTACACGTGGGAACACGACGTCCACCTGTTCTACAAGCGGCTGCTGACGCTCCAGCAGACGGGTGGCGGCAGCGTCGAGGCGCTCGAGGAGCTCGCCCACCTCGTCATCGACTGACGGGGTGCGGCGTCGCTCAGGCCCGGGGCACCTCGTAGAGCAGGTCGTCGCCGAACCGGCCGACCAGCTCGAGCGGCGCCGCATCGGCCGGGTCGAGCAGGCGTGCCCACGGCGTGCCCGCCACCCCCGGGTGCACGACCACGTACCGGATCCCCAGCCGGCGCAGCCGGGTGAGCGCAGCAGGGCCCGGGAGCGAGCGCAACGCCTTCGAGTTCCGCAGGTACGACGGCGGCAGGTACCCCGAGTACCCGTTCGGCATGACCCGGTGGTGCGCCGTGGAGCCGTAGAGGTTCGCCGCCTGGGAGAAGTACGTGACGTCGAGCCGGTCCGACGGGTTCATGGGCAGGTAGACCACACCACCGTCGTCGGTCCGCCGGGCGAGCTCGGCGTCGACCGGCGCGATCGCCACGCTCGGCTTGTCGAACCACGGGTCGAAGCCCTCGAGCATGACGACCGAGACCAGCACCACCGCGACCACGGCGGAGACGACGAGCCCACGTGAGCGAACCCGCGTCCGGAGCCACCCGACGATCGCGACCGCCCCGAGCCCGGCCAGCACCCCGAGGCCGCACAACCCGATCATCCACGCGCGGCCCGTCGCCCGCAGGGCGTTGAACGGCGGCACGAGCTCGTAGAGCACGCGGTACGGCGCGTACTGACGCCATCCGCTCGCGGACGTGCCGATCGCCACCACCACACCCACGCCCAGCAGTGCGAGCCCGGTGATCGCCTGGGTCCGTTTCCGTCCGCGTGCCCGCAACGCGTGCACCGCGCCGATCCCCGCGACGACCATCGCGACCAGGCCGGGGAAGGTGGGGATCCGCGGCGAGTCGGTCGGTCCGAGGCCGAGCAGGTCGCCCCAGATCACCGACCCGTCGACGTGCGAGAAGTTCGCGCCGAGAGGGCCGAACGTCTCCAGCGGGAACTGGTAGTGGGGGTCGCGGGCCTGCACCTGCAGGTTCGGGATCGCGAGGAGCGCGAGGCAGAGTGCCGCGCCACCGAGCGCGACGACGCCCGCGACCACGCCGCGGCGGCCGAGCACCCGCAACCGGACGACCAGGACGACCGTCGCCGCGACCACCGCGTAGGTCGCGGGGTAGAACGAGACCGATCCCTGCCAGGCGACGACGCCGATCAGGGCGAGCACCGGCCCGCGGAGCCGGCCATCGGTACGGGCGCGCTCGGCGAGCCACCACGCGGCCGCCGCGGCGAGCGGGACGCCAGGGCGGACCGCGATGTGGAGGTGACGCGTCGTGAGCGCGCCGAAGGGTCCGAACGCGTAGACGGCTCCGGCGACCGCGCCTGCGAGTCGGGAACCCGTCACCAGCCGAACGAAGAGGTAGCCGGACGCCGCGCACGCAGCGAGTCCCAGGATCAGGATGACGTTGAAGACCCCGATCGGCGTCATCCCGATCCAGCGCAGCGGCAGCGCGGGGATCGCGACACCGAGCAGCGAATCGGAGTACGCGAGCGTCGTCTTCTCCGGGGCGAAGATGTTCGCGTCGTAGACGTTGCGTCCCGTCTCGACGGCATGCTGCACCCAGTCGACGGCCCAGGCCGAGTAGAGCGCGTCGATACCGTCGCGCGCGCGCGTCTGGAGGTGGAGGACGAGCGGCCACGTGAACGCGATCGCAGCGACGAACGCGCCGGCGAGGACCGCGCCCGCCTCGATGACCCGCTCGCGACGGGTCATCCGGTCCGCCATGTCATGGGATCGGTGGTTCCTTCCCGATCCGGCGGTACGCCTCGGTCGGAATGTCGGCGACGTCCTTGTAGATGTGGTGCACACACGGCTCGCCGGGCATCTCGGGTGGGTGCTCGATGCTCGTCGGTGTTGCGCCCCACTCGACCGGTTGGATCTCGTTGTTCACCGAGCAGTGCGCGCAGTACACCCAGAGCTCGTCGCGCATGAACGTCTGTCCCGACCGCTCGCGCAACTTCAGGTACGGGTGCTCGCCCTCGTATGCGCCGTCCTCGATCAGCTTGCCGCCGCTGCCACACCGGAAGGAGAGAACGATCTTCTCGTCGTCCTCCTCCACCTCGACCTCGCCCATGTTGCCGAGCATGGCCCGGGCGATCAGCTTGGCACGCGCCGACGCGGGGAGGGTCCCCCAATCGGTCCCGGTGTCCCGGCGGGGCGCCACGAACTCCTCGCCGGTCTTCCGGAGCGCACGCTCCACGGCTTCCTCGCCCAGCTCCTCGCCGATGAAGGTGAGCAGCGTCGTGATCCAGTTGATCGAGTAGTCCTTCAGCCCCGACCACTGCGCGACGGCGCGGTCGATGAGCTCGATACCGCCGTCGATGTCACCGGCCCCGAGCGCGGTCTTGGCCTGCTCCCACAGCGGGGTCTGCATGCGTTCGATGTCGGCATCGCTGAGCTGACGATCGGTCATGACGTGCCTCTCTCGCTCTCGGACGGCGAGGACCCCGGCCCCAGGATCTAGGCGCGTGGGAGCCCCAGCACGCGCTCGGCGATGATGTTGCGCTGGATCTCGCTCGTGCCTCCGGGGATGGTGCCCGAGAACGACCGGAAATACTGGGTGATCCAGGAGCCCTGGCGCCACATGCGCGGCCCGAGGTGCTCCGTGTCGAGCGCCGTGACGCCCTCGGACTCGGCACCGAAGAGCAGCAACCGCTGGAGCACCTCGCTCCCGTAGAGCTTCAGCAGCGAGTGCTCGGGCGCGGCCTTCCCCCGCATGAACTTCGAGAAGCCCCGGTAGCCCATCAGCATCAATGCCTGCGCGTCGACGTGGAACGACGCGACCTCGTCGCGGAAGCGGTCGTCCTCCCGCAGCGGCCGGCCGTCGGGTCCGGGTTCGGATCCCATGGCGACGAGCGCGTCGAGCGCGCGCTGCACGTCGTACGCGTACTCGATCCAGAGCATCGCCCGCTCGTGACCGAGCGACACCTGCGTCAGCGCCCATCCCTGGTTGAGCTCGCCGAGCAGGTTCTCCTTCGGCACGACGACATCGGTGAAGAACACCTCGTTGAAGTCGGTGTAGTCCTGCTCGGTGAGCTCGGGGAACGGGCGCGCTTCGATGCCCGGCGACTTCATGTCGACGATGAAGACGCTGATCCCCTTGTGCTTGGGCACGTCGGGGTCAGTCCGCACGAAGCACATGCACCAATCGGCATGGTGTGCACCGGAGGTCCACACCTTCTGGCCGTTGATGACGAAGCTGTCGCCGTCGGCGACCGCACGCGTCTTGAGGCTCGCGAGGTCGCTCCCCGCGCCGGGTTCGCTCATGCCGAGGCACCACGCGATCTCGGCTCGGAGCGTCGGGAGGAGCCAGCGCTCCTGCTGCTCGGGCGTGCCGGCGTCTCGCAGCGACGGCGCGATGATGCCGAGCGCCTGCGGGTTCAGGCTGCGCGGGATCTCGCGCTCCTTCATCACCTCGAAGTAGATCATCTGCTCCGACGGGCTGGCGTTGCGACCGCCCAGCTCCGGCGGCCATCCGGGCACGAGCCATCCGGCGTCGAACTCCGTGCGCTGCCAGGCGCGCGACCAGTCCTGCAGGTCCGCGCTCGACCGTCGTGGGCCCTCGATCAGGTCGCGCGGCGGCGCGTGCTCGTCGAGCCATGCGGTCAGCTCGGCGCGGAAGGCCTCCTCGGCGTCTCCGTAGCGAAGTTGCACCGCCGGAACCTACCTGCGCTGCGTCAGCAGGAGCGCCCCGGCCATCGGACCACCGCCGGCGCACGCCACCCCGACCTCGGGGTCGCCGGGCACCTGGCGGTCGCCGGCCTCACCCCACAGCTGCACGCAGGCCTCGTGGATGAAGCCGAACCCGTGCAGCCGACCCGACGAGAGCTGCCCGCCGTTGGTGTTGAGCGGGAGCTCGCCGTCGAGGGCGATGCGCTGGCCACCCTCGACGAACGGACCCGATTCACCCACGCCGCAGAACTTCATCGCCTCGAGCCAGCACATGGTGATGAAGGAGAATCCGTCGTACATCTCGGCGAGCTGCACGTCGGACGGCTCGATGTCGGTGCGGTTCCACAGCTGCTCGCCCGCGTCGCGTACCGCCATCGTGGTGAGCGGCTCCCACTGGTCCCACGAGGGCCGGCCGTGGAGCGCGGTACCGACCGCCTCGACCTGGATCGGGGGCTTCCTGAGGTCGGGTGCGGTGTCGGCGCGCGAGACGATCACCGCGGTGCCACCGTCGCACGGGACATCGCAGTCGTAGAGGCAGAACGGCGACGAGATCATCCGCGCGCTCAGGTAGTCGTCCATCGACATCGGGTTCGCGGTAGATCCCTTTCGGGTTCAGCGCGGCGTTCTTGCGCGCGTTGAGCGCGATCTGCGCGAGCTGCTCGCGCGTCGTCCCGTACTCGTGGAAGTGCAGGTTGCACATCATCGCGATCCACGTCGCGGCCGACGGCACCGAGTACGGCAGCAGCCACTCCATGAAGCCGCTGGCGCGGTAGCTCGAGCCACCGCCGCCCCCGCCGGGCATCACCGCGGCGCGGCCACCCTCGCCCTGCGCGCTGCCCTCGAAGACGCTCCGGAAGCAGAGCACGTGCGTCGCGAGCCCGGCCGAGACCGCCAGGCAGGCGTTGATGACCGAACCCAGCTGCGACGGGAGCTCGAGCGCACCCGTCCACCAGTTCAGGTCGAGCCGCGAGCGCGTCGTGCACGTCGGTGACACCGGCACCCGAGAACCCGATGGGCGACTCCATCCCACCGGGGTACGTGGAGATCCCGTCGATGTCGGCGGTCGTGAGGCCCTGCGTCCTCGATCGCGGCGAGGCAGGCGTCGAGCGTCAGCTCGAGCGGGTCACGGTGCAGGCGCCGACCGACGTCGGACTGCCCCGCACCGCTGATCAGCGCGCGCCGCTCACCGAGAAGATCCGTTGCCTCGGTCATCTCGACTAGCTCCGGCTCGAACACGGGGATCCAGACCTCTTCCTCGACGTGCGCCTCGAACAACACCCGGACCGGCATACCGAACGTCACGTCCTCGGGTGCGCAGTTCACGATGTTCGTCGTGACGCGCAGATCGTCCTGCTCGGGGAAGCTCACCACCGCGAGCACGAACGGCGGCTCGAGTCCTGGCATCCACGGCTGGTAGTTGATCGAGAACGTCAGCACGGTGCCCCGGCCGGAGATCGCTTCGACGCCGAGGTCCTTCGAATGGCACTTGGGGCAGAGCACGCCCGGCGGGTGGATGAAGTACTTGCACGAGTTGCAGCGCTGGAACCGGAGCTCGCCGTCGCGTCCACCTCGCCAGTAGTGCTCGTTCCGCGCCGAGACCCGCGGCAGGATCCGGAACGGAACGTCAGTCGTCGCCATCGTGGTCCTCGTCCTCATCGTCGGGATCGGGAGCCACCGCGGCGGCGAAGCCGCGGCGCGCGTCGGGGATCGCCTCTGCCGCGGGCAGCAGCCCGAAGCTCGGCACCGTCAACATGATGGAGCCGATCACCTCGTCCCACGAGGCACCGACCTCGCGGGCGAGGCTCGCATGGCGCGCCACGCCGTCGCCGTTGCGCACGATCACGGTGCACGCGAGGCGGATGAGCTCGTGCGTCTTGCGGTCGGGCGCGGGCAGGGAGTCGATCTGGCTCATCCACGCGCTCTGGGCCTCGTGCAACGAGGGGAACAGATCGTGGACCGGCTCCTCCCACGGGAAGCTCCAGTCCCCGCCGCCTTCGTCCGCGCCCACCGGCCCGCGGTCGTCGGGGGTCATGGCGTGCTCATGCGGGTGCGAACACCGGGATCGTGTACTCCTCGTCGAGGTCACGGTAGGTGACCTGCAGCGCCATGCCGACCTCGACCCGGTCCGGATCGCAGCCCACCACGTTGGTCATCATCCGCGGACCCTCGGCCAGCTCGACGATCGCCACGACGTAGGGGACGCGCTCGGGGAACGGCGGGAGGTCGTTCACGTGCACTGTGGAGAAGGTGTACAAGGTCGCGGCACCGCTCGCGTCCTCCCACGTGACCTGCTCGCCCCAGCACTTCGGACAGAACGGTCGTGGGTAGAAGTGCGCCTCGCCGCAGTCGGCGCACCGCTTGATGAGCAGTCGTCGCTCGCGCGCCGCGTCCCAGAAGGGCTGCGTCTCGGCTTCGGGGGCCGGGAGATCGAAGCGCACTCGGGCCGGGTCCGGCTCGTTCAGCGGGCCGGGAGCACTGCGACCGCGAGCCCGGACACCTTGGCTTCGCCGTTCTGGTTCACGACCTCACACTCGAGGTCGACCAGGTGCTCGCCGTCGGCCTCGTACTTCTTGGCGACGTTCACGTGGGTCGTGAGCTGCTCGCCCGGCCAGGTCTGCTTGGTGAACCGGACCTTGTAGGTCTTGACGTTGCCGACACCGACATAGTCGGTGATCGCCTTGCCCAGCAGGCCCATGGTGAACATGCCGTGCCCGAACACGCTCGGGAGGCCAGCGTCCTTCGCCGCGACCTCGTCGTGGTGCATCGGGTTGAAGTCGCCCGACGCTCCCGCGTACATCACGAGATCGGTCCGGCCCAGCTCCTGGGTGAACTCAGGAGCGGCATCGCCCTGGTTCACGTCGTCGAAGAACAGCTTCTGCTCGCCCATCGTGGCGAATCCTCCTGATGAGTCCCGGCCGGTGCGTCCCGGTGCGGGCTCGGCGTCGGTCGCAGCGTTGCTGTTCCCTGACACCATTGTCAACTTGCGCCCGGTCCCGGGCCGACGCGAGTGTCGGCGCCCCGGCCACCGGCTCGGCTTCGGCTCGTCGGCCGACGCTCGACGACTCGCGTAACGTGCCCCGGTGTGGCCGTCGACCTCAGTGAGATGCTCGACCCCGCGCACGCCGCGGTGCTCACGATGGAGCTCCAGCGGGGTGTCGTCGGCGACTCGGCGGTGATCCGCACCCTCGCCGACGAGGTCGCGGCCCTCGGGGTCGTCGACAACACCGCCCGCGTCGTGCGTGCCGCGCGCGCCGTGGGTGCACGCGTCGTGCACTGCACGGCCGAATTCCGACCAGATCGCGCCGGGTCCAGTGACAACGCACCGATGCTGCGGATGCTGGCCAAGAGTGACGCGCACCTGTTGATCGGGAGCCCCGAGGCCTCCGTCGTGCCGGAGCTCGGACCCGAGCCGTCCGACGTGATCGCGGCCCGCACCCACGGCCTGACCCCGTTCCCGGGCACGGACCTCGACCAGATCCTGCGCAACCTCGACGTCCGCACCGTCGTCGCGACCGGTGTCTCGGTGAACATCGGCGTGACCGGCATGGTGATGGGCGCCGTCGACCGCGGCTACCGAGTTGCTCTCGTCACCGACGCGGTCGCCGGCGTGCCACGCGAATACACCGCAGCCGTCATCGAGCACACGCTCGCACCGCTCGCGACGCGGGTCACGACCGACGACGTCGTGGCGGCGTGGTCCCGATGAGCGCGGCGGGCGACGTGAACCGGGCCGCAGGCCTCGACTTCACCCGGCTCCTCCCCGACAAGGTCGCACTCGTCACCGGTTCGGCGTCCGGACAGGGTCGAGCCGCGGCCCGCCTGTTCGGGGCGCACGGCGCGCGGGTGGTGGTCGCCGACATCAACGACGAGGGCGCGGCGGAGACCGTGCGCATGCTGGAGGAACAAGGCGCCGAGGGGCTCGCCATCCACTCCGACGTGTCGGTGCGCACCGACGTCGACGCCATGGTCGACGCCGCGATCGAGCGGTACGGCCGCCTCGACGTGCTCTACAACAACGCTGCGGTCCAGATGTCGGGACGCCTCGTCGAGTGCTCCGAGGAGGACTGGGACCTCACGATCGCGACGAACCTCTCGGCGATCTTCTGGGCGTGCCGTGCCGCGCTCCCCCACCTCCTCGCGGGCGAGGGCGGCAGCATCATCAACACCGCCTCGACGCTCGGGCTCATCGGATCCGAGGGCTACGCGGCGTACGGCGCCGCGAAGGCCGGCCTCGTGCTCCTCACCCAGCAGATCGCCGTCGAGTACGGGCCGAGCGTGCGAGCCAACGTGATCGCCCCCGGCTCCATCGACACGCCCCGATTCCGGAAGGTCCTCGACAAGACGCCCGGCGCGGCAGACTTCGTCGAGGGCCTCAAGAAGAACATCCCGGTGCGGCGCCTGGGGACCGCGGAAGACGTCGCCGCGATCGCGCTGTTCCTCGCGAGCGACATGTCGTCGTACGTCACCGGCGCGGTGCTCCCCGCCGACGGCGGACTGGTGGCGTACCGATGAGTCGGCTCCTGGGCGACCAGGTGGCGATCGTCACCGGCGGTGCCTCCGGACTCGGCGAGGTCATCGCACACCGCCTCGCCGACGAGGGTGCGACCGTCGTGGTCGCCGACGTCGACGCCCCCGGGGCACAGACCGTCGCCGACGCGATCCTGGCGCACGGGCACAACGCGGTGGCTGCGACGTGCGACGTCACCCGGCCCGACCAGGTCGACGCGATGGTCGGCGAGGCCGCGCGAATCGGCCGCATCGGCACGCTCGTGCTGTCGGCGGCCGTCGAGAGCCTCACCCCCGTCATCGACCTCACCGACGACGAGTGGCAACACGTGCTCGACGTCGACCTCAAGGGCCCGTTCCTCTGCATGCGTGCCGCGATCCCGCACATGATGACGGGCGGTGGCGGCTCCGTCATCGCGATGGGCTCGACGCTCGGACTGATCGTCGCCCCCGGGCATCCGGCGTACTGCGCGGCCAAGGGTGCCCTCGTGAACCTGTGCAAGCAGGCCGCGATCGAGCACGCGCCCGACAGCGTGCGCGTCGAACGTGCTCGCGCCCTCGGCGACCGATACCGGACTGTTCATGAAGTTCAGTGCCATGGCCCCGGACCCGGAGAAGCTCCGCGCGCAGATCTCCGCGACGAACCCGATGCAGCGGATCGGGACCGCCGACGAGGTCTGCGACGCGGTCGTGTTCCTCGCCTCCGACCGGTCGCGCTACATCAGCGGATCGATCCTCCCGCTCGACGGCGGGCTCGCGGCGAGGCGCATCGTCTGATGCGTGACGGCCTCGCGATCCTCGACGCGGACGCCCATGTCGTCGAACCCACCGAGGTGTTCGCTGACTTCGCGCCACCGGGAACCGCGATCTTCGACCTCCCCTCGACCACCCCGGTCCAGCTCTGCGGGGACGTCGAGCTGCTACGCGACCAGCTCGACGCGGGGTTCGACGCGCCGTCGTACCTGCGAGCCATGGACGCACAGGGCATCGACGCGGCAGTGCTGTTCCCGTCCATGGGGCTGTTCGTCCCCTTCCTCCCCGAGCTCGACGCGGACGCGTCCGCCGCGGCGTGTCGTTCGTACAACGACTGGATCACCGAGTACTGCGCGACCGAGCCGACCCGCCTGACCGGCGTCGCGGTGGTGCCGCGCGACCCGTCGCTCGCCGCGGTCGAAGCTGCTCGGGTCGCGGGCCTCGGCCTCCCCGGCGTGCTCGTCCGCCCCAACCACCTCGGTGGCGACTACCTCGATGCCCCTTCGTGGACGCCCCTCTATGCCACCCTCGAGGAGACGGGTGGCGTGCTGGCCGTGCACGAGGCGCTCGGCCTGCGTGCCGGCACGACCATCGGGTCCGACCGCTTCACGAGCTTCACCGCGCGCCACGCGTGCTCCCATCCGCTCGAGCAGATGACGGCGATGGTCGCGCTGCTGCTGGGCGGCGTGCTCGAGCGCCACCCCGAGCTCCGCGTCGCGTTCCTCGAGTCGGGAACCGGGTGGCTGCCGTACTGGTTGGCTCGCCTCGACGAGCACCGCGAGTGGATGCTCGACTCCGAGTGTTCCGACCTCACGCTGTCCCCCACCGAGTACTTCGCCCGCCAGTGCGTGATCTCGTCGGACCCCGAGGACGCGCTGGCGGCGACCGTCATCGAGCACGTGGGGGCAGACCACGTGATCTGGGCGAGCGACTTCCCCCACCCGGACGCGGCGTTCCCGACAGCCGTCGACGAGTTCCTCGCGGGGATCGGGTCGGTCGGACGGGCCGATCGTGCCGCGGTCCTCTGGGAGACACCGCTGCGCTTCTACGACCTCGCGGACTCGGTTCAGCGCGCCGACTGCTTGACGGCGCCGCGCACGAGCTCGTCGGACGTGGCGCTCGACCCGGCGGTTGGCGAGCTGGTTGGTGTGCGAACAGGGCGAGTCGTCGATGGCCGCGAAGACGTCGAGCAGGCCCGAGTGACACCCCGCCACGAAGGGCTGGACACCTCGGCTCGCACCGGCGACCGCGGAGTCGACCGAGACGGCGAGGTCCCCGAGGCCGAGCACCTGTTCGAGCCCGAACACGCCGACCGTGACGTCGATGTCACCGGCGATCGGGTGACGCACGACCCCCGGCTGCCACGCGGGGAGCGCGTCGAGCTCGACCGAGCCGGGGATCATCGCCCGCACCGCGGGCGTCTCGGTCGTGCCGAGCAACCCACAGAAGTCGCGTGCGTGGCGCTGCCTGGCCTGCTCGTCGCAGGTCCCCCGCGCGGCGTCCGAGATCCAATGGAAGACGACCCCGCCGGCCCCGGACGCGAAGGCGAGCAGCTGCGCGCCGTCGAACGGGGTGCCGACGGTGATGACGTCACGCAGCCGCTCGGCGACCGGGCGCCCGCCGACGGTCTGACCCTGGGCGAACTGGACCGCGAGCCCACCCATGGAGTGGGCGACGGTCACCACCTTCCGGTCGTGCTCGCCGGCGATGCAGGCAATCGCGGCAGCGAGGGCCGGCCCGATCGCCGGGTCCGTGACCCACGCCAGCGAGTGGTCCGAGTAGTCGAAGGTGTACGTCGCCACATCGGGCAGGTCACCCACGGTCTCCAGCAGGCTCGGCCGGTCGTCGCGTCGTGGCCCGGAAGTTCGACGGCGCGCCGGCGAAGCCGTGGACGAACAGCACGGGTGCGTCCCGGGCCGATCCCGAGACACGGCGGACCGCATCACCGCAGGGCTGCGCGGCTCGGGCACCCGCCGGGGCGCGGTCGCCAGCGCGGGAACGGTCGCCGTGACCGCCGCGGCGAGCAGGACGAGCGCGCTCCGACGCGCAACGGAGCGGCGGTCGCGGAGCATCCGTCCGAGCGTACGCGGACCCGGTCGTGCCGTTCGCGACGTGCGAGATGTCATGCTGCATGCGATGAGCAGCCCGACCGGGAATCCGAGTGCACCTCGACCCGCGTGGCTCCGCGGCGTCATCTTCGACGCCGCCGATCCGCCCGGGCTCGCCCGATTCTGGTGCGGTGTGCTCGAGCTCGAGCTCGACGACCGGCTGTCCGAACCTCCCGGCTGGTATCAGACGACCGCAGGGCCCGGCGGCGTCGTGCTCGGGTTCCAGCCCGTCGCTCCGGACGGCACCAAGCAGGTGTCGCTCCGCCTCGACCTCGAGGTCCCCGAGCTCGATGCACCCACCGAGCGAGTCGTCGGTCTCGGCGCGACGCTCCTCGACGTCGTGCACTTCCGCCCCGGCGAAGAGCACCGCGTGTTCGCCGACCCGGAGGGCAACGAGTTCAACCTGGTGCTGCCGTTCCCGCCCGGGAAGCCGGGGAGCTGACGGTCCCGGCGCGCGGCGCGCGCGCCCACGGCGTTGCGAGCGCGCCGAGCACGCACCAGACCACGGTCGCGAGCATCGCGCCGTGCAGGCCGTCGGCGAAGTCCGACGGCGTACCGGCGAACCCGCCGGTCACCAGGCTGACGCCCCCCGCCGCGACGAACACGGCGCCCGCGATCGCCAGGCCGAGCAGGCTGCCGACCTGACGCACTCCCGACACGACCCCGGCAGCCATGCCGGTCCGGGCGAGCGACACCGAGGACACGTCCTCGATGTTGGTCACGTTGAACACCGCGGCCTGCCCGACGCCGCTCAGTGCCAACCCGAGGTATGCCCACGCGATCGGCGCGTCGGTGGTCAGCATCGCGAGAACGCCCGCGCCCGCCGCGAGCAGCACCATCCCACCCGCCATGACACGCGCCGCCGGGGCCCGGTTGGTGAGCGCGCCGGCGACCGGGCTGCCGAAGCCGAGCGGGATGGTGAACGCCAGGAACGCGATCCCTGTCTCGATGGGGCCGAACCCCTGCAGGCCCTGGAAGTAGAGCGTGAGGTAGAGCATCACCGTGGCGAACGCGGCGTTGCCGGCCATCGCGACGATCCCGGTGCCGAGCGCCGGTCGGCGACGGAGCCACCGCATGTCGACGAGCGGATCTCGGGCCCGCAGCTCACGCACGGCGAACGCGGCCAGGGCGACGACACCGCCGACGAGCGCGAGCACGACCCCCGGCCGGTCCCAGCCGACGTCGGGCCCCTGCAACAGCCCGAAGGCCACGAGCCCGAGCCCTGCGGTGACGAGGACGACGCCCGCGAGATCGACGCGACCGGCATGGGGGTCGCGCGACTCCTGGACGACGAGCAAGGTCACTACGATCGCGCCGAGAGCGATCGGAACGTCGATGGCGAAGAGCCACCGCCAACCCAGCGCCTGGGTGACGATCCCGCCGACGAGTGGTCCGGCCGCAGCACCGACGGCGCCGACGCCGGACCAGAGGCCGATCGCGAATCCGCGCCGTGCGGCGGGGAACGCCTCGCTCACGATCGAGAGCGAGAGCGCGGTCACGAACGCGGCGCCCACCCCGCTGATCGCGCGTGCACCGATGAGCATCTCGCCGCTCGTCGCGAGCGCGGCGAGCAGAGAGCCTGCGGCCGCGGTCGCCGCGCCGACGACGAGCACCTTCCGACGACCGAAGATGTCGCCGAGTCGCCCCGCCGCAACCAGCGGCGCGGCGAGCGCCAGGTAATAGACGCTCACGACCCACTGCAGCTCGGTCTCCGAGAGCCCGAGGTCGCCGGCGATCGTCGGGAGCGCGACGTTGATCCCGAACAGGTCGATGGCGAGGGCGATGCTCGCCGCCGACATCGCCGCGACCACCCACCAGCGCGACGGTCCGCGGCGCTCGCTCAATGAGCTACTTCGCCGCAGCCAACCGCAGGGCGATCGCCTGCGCGACCGCGATGATCTGGTCGTGGTACACGGCCTCGTCGTCGTCGTTGTTCTCGATCCGGATCTCGACGACCTCCCGAGCCCGCGCGCATCGTGAGCAGGTCCGTCCCGATGAACACGTGTAGAACGCGTCGTTGCCCGCCTGGACGACCTCGGGTCGTGCGTCCGACAGCTCGGTCGTCGTGGTCAGCTTCTTCGCGAAGGATCGCTTGGCGGCCTTCACGGACGAGAACCGCTCAGGGATGACCGACACTACGACGTCGTCGGTCGTCGCCAGCTGCCTTCTTGCGGAAGTTGCAGGCGCCCGCGTCATCAGCGATCCCCTTGCGGAACGGCACCGTGAGGATCGGGTCGAGCTCGGCCGGTGTGACCACCGAGCACGCCTTGAGCTTCTTGGCGTGCCGGTCGCCCCCGCGGAACGGGGCCGCGAGCGTCACCGCGGCGACGAGTGCCGTGACGATGACGCGGCACGGACCATGACCATGACGGCGAACCTATCGGTTCACCCACGACGACTTCGTGGCAGCCCGACGGCGGTGCACGGAGCGTTCCGATCAACGACGATCACGAACGCGAGTGCCGCTCCGACGAGTGCACCGGCCACCTCCGCCACGAAGAGCCGGCGCGGGATCGGACGGCCGCAGCACCTCGCCCGGCCGCGCCGGGCGAGGAAGCCGACGACCGGGACGTTGTCGACTGCACGGAGCTGCGCACCACAGGCGCACCGTCGGCGGCGCGCCGGCGACAAAGAGGAGGTCGCTGCCGTGGTGCTCCCAGAGCGTCCGCAGGTAGGGCTCGATCGGAGCGGTCGTGACGGTGTCCACACCCTCCTGTGTGGCCGTCCTCGGGCAGAGCCTTGGAGGCGGTGGCGGGAATCGAACCCGCGTCCAGGGTTTTGCAGCGAGCCCCGAACCGTCCACCCAGTGCTCCCGAGTCACGTTCCCGCAGGTCAGAGCGTGTCTCGCTGTCGGCCAGTATCACCCAGTCCGACGCGTATCGCCACGTTTGATTGCCAAATTGATTGCCAAGTTCAGTGTTGCGCGCCGCGATCAGGTCCGATGGCTGCGAGCAACGCGGGGAGATCTTCGCTGACCGTCGCCCAGAGGACGTCGAGGTCGATGTCGAAGTAGTGATGTACGAGCCGGTCGCGCATCCGCGCCGCGTCGTCCCAGGCGACCTCGGGGTAGCGAGCGCGTCCGGCGGCGCTGAGCTGCTTCGCCGCCTCGCCGACGATCTCGACGAGCTTGGTCAGCGCCAGCCGGAGCATCTGGTCCGACTCGAGATCCTCGCGGGTGCGGCCGGCGATGAAGCCGGCGGCGGTCTCCGCGGCGTCGCGGATGTGCAGCAGGCGGACCTCGTCAGGCGGCAGCGTCAAAGACCGGCCTCGCCGTCGCCCTGACCTCGTCCCGGAAGTAGCGGCTCAGATCGCCGTAGGTCCGCAGATCGACACTCCGCCCCCCGCCGAGCAGCGCCTCGAGCTCACGCTGCAGGCGACTGACGCCCATCATCCCCGGCGTATGGCCCGGCTCGAACTCCACCAGGAGGTCGAGGTCGCTCTCGGGACCGAAGTCGTCACGCAGCGCGGAGCCGAACACCGCGAGGCGACGGATGCCGTTGCGCCGACAGAAGTCGGCGAGGGCCTCGTTGTCGGCGTCGAGCCCGGGTGCGATCAACATCCCGCCATTGTCCCACGCGTGGGGTGGGTGCGCGCACCCCATTCGACTCGATCGACGAGCGCACCCCGAATCGTCGTCGGTGTGCCCCTCCCGATCGCGCTCACCACTCCCACTCGCACCTCGATGATGAAGAGCATGGATACCTGACGCACTTGCACCTGGGTGCGCGGTCGCGCGTGGGACACCGCGTCGGACACACGACCCTGTCCCACGTGGGACCGAGTGGGAGTCCGCGCGGACTACCCGGGAGTCGCACGGCGAGCGCGAGGGAGTGCGTCGCCGATGGCGTCGGCTGCGACGCGGTCGAGCGCGCGGCGCGGGTGCGCGTACATCGATGTCGTGCGCAGGTTCGAGTGGCGCAGTCGATCGCGTACGACGGTCATCGGCACGCCGGCCGCGGCGAGCTCGGTCCCGTGAAAGTGACGGAAGTCGTGGAGGCGGACGTGCCCGAGCCCGATCTTCTTCCGGAGTCGGTCCCACTTGTGCCCGAAGTGATCCGGATGGAACGGCACGAGCCTGGACGGGTGCGGTGAGAACACGTACGAGTCGTCATCGAGCGAGATGCCGAACGCGAGCGCGACCTCGCGGGCCTCGGTCCGGAACCGCTTCATGATCGCGACGGTCTCCTCGTCGATCGCGAGGCGCGCGCTCGCGTGCGTCTTGGTGTCCTTCTCGAGGACGATCGTCGGGTCGAACTCGTCGGGGGCGAGCGACCGGTGGACGAACACGTCGCCGTGCTCCAGGTCGACGTCGCACCAGTGCAGCGCCGACGTCTCCCCGCGACGGGTCCCCAGGGCGGCGGAGAGGCGCAGGAACACGTGCAGCTCGTCGTCGCCGGACTCCTCGGCCGCATCCAGGGCGCGGGCGATCTCCTCGGGCTCGGGGGCCTGGACGGGCTGCATCACGACCCGTGGCGCTCGCGCCCGCTGCACGGGGTTCACCGGGAGCCAGCCCCAGCGCACGGCGCTCGAGAAGATCCCGGAGAGGAGCACGTGGACCTTGCGCACCGTCAGCGGCGAGAGCGGCCGCGACGACGTGGCGTCCGTGCCGGCGACCAGCCGCGCGTACCAGCGCTCGAGGTCGAGCGGCTTCACCTTGTCGATGCGACGCTTCCCCAGGGTCGGGAGGATGTACCGGCGGAGCATGCCGCGATATCCGACCCGGGTGTTCGGGCTCAGGTGCCCCGTCGAGGCCTCCCACCAGGCGTCGACGAGCTCCGAGACCGGGGCGTGGCTCGACGCCCCGGCCTGGCCGGTGTCGACGGCCGCCATGAGCTGTGCGAGCCGGCGCTCCGCGTCGCGCTTCGAGCCGTCGATCGTCTCGCGCACGTACCGGCGCCGACCGAGCTCGTCGACGCCGGCGTAGACGACGATCTGGTGCGAGACGCCACGCGGACCGCGGCGCGTCCTGATGTGTCCCCGCATGTGGTCTCCCGAGTCATCGGCAACAAGTGATTGCCAAATTGATTGCCAAATGGCTCGACACGGCTCCGGCCGGTCGGTCACTTGCTCGGGAAACCCCGCCTGAGCAGGGCAAACACTGGGAGGCGGTGGCGGGAATCGAACCCGCGTCCAGGGTTTTGCAGACCCTTGCCTGAGCCACTCGGCTACACCGCCGGGCACGCATGGTGCGCACGGGAAGGACGATCGTACCGGGCGCTCCCCTCGGCACCTGGTCTGTTCGCCGAGGAGAATCCCGAGAAATCCTGCCCTCCGCCTTGACATCACGAACAGATGTTCGTACAATACCGAACACCAGTTCCCTTTTCGAGCTGAACACTTCCCCCGTTCCGAGTACTTCGCGTCGCACCTTCGTGCGTCCGACCGACGGGGTGATCCGTGCTCGCACCCAACCCGCAGCACCGCCGCAGCGATGATCTGACCGACGCGGTCGAGCTGCTGCGCGGGTACGTCGCCGGCCTCGACCCCGCGCTGATCGACGCTCGTGCGGCGAAGGCTGAGCTCGAGGACTGCGCCGAGGCGACGCGCCTGTGCCAGGCCGCGACGACGCTGCTCGCGGCGCGCGTCACCGAGACCAGGGTCTGGGCCGACGACGGCGCCCGCACCGCCGCGGAGTACGTCGCGACGGCGACGGGTGCACCGATCGCGCAGGCCATCGGCATGCTCGAGACGGCGGAGCGCCTCGCCGAGCTCCCGGCGACCCGACGCCGCGCTCCGCGCCGGTCACCTCTCCCCCGCACAGGCACGCGCCGTGACACAGGCCGCGGCCGCCGACCCCGACGCGGAGCAGGAGCTCCTCACCACTGCGCCCCGTTCGACGCTGCGCGGGCTCCAGGAACGTGCTCGCGCGATCGAGGCGGCGGCATCGCCCGAGCGCACCGAGGCTCGATACCGGGCCGCGGTCGAGCAGCGCGACCTCTCGACCTGGATCGACCTCGAGGGTTCGGGCCGGCTCGCGTGGCGAGGTGCGCCCGACGCGTTGGCCGAGATCAAGTCCGCGCTCGCGCCGTACGTGAAGCACCAGCTGCGCGCGGCACGCAAGGCCGGGATGGAGGAGACCTACGCGCACTGCGCATCCGACGCGTTCGTGGCCATGGTCCGGTCGCGAGCCGACACCGGCGATGCGCTCCCCGAGCCTGCCGCGGGCAGGGTGATCCTGCGGGCCCGGGTCGACTACGCCGCGCTCGTCCGCGGGTGCACGATCCCGGGCGAGGTGTGCGAGATCGAGGGCGTCGGGCCGGTACCGATCTCGGTGATCGAGCGCCTCGCCAGTGAGCACCCGCTCGTCGACGCGGTCCTCACCAAGGGCCGAGACGTCAGCCGCATCGCGCACCTCGGACGCTCCGGGGACACCTTCCTCAAGGCCGCGATCGAGTGGCGCGACACACGATGCGTGATCGCCGGCTGCGACCGCTCCGACTACCTCGAGACCCACCATCGGGTGCTGGTCTCGCAGGGCGGCGAGAGCTCGATGGCATCGATGATCCGCCTCTGCGGGTACCACCACGACCTGCACCACAAGGGCCATCCGATCGCCGGCGATCATCAGGACGGGTTCCGGATCGGAGCATCTGTCGCCGGACCGGGCCGGTCCCCTCCCGACACCGGCTGATCCCAGGTGACGAAGGACCACGGCTCACGCGCCGCAGTGCAGCGCACGCCTACGATCACGCGCGTCGAGCGTCGTGGGGGGACATGCCCGGCAAACGACCAGGATCCGTGCGCGCCGTCCTCTTCATCGTCGCGCTCACGCCGATCATCGCGGCCGTGACCCCTGCTCCTGCCGCGAACGCGAACGTGCCGCAACGCACCGGGGAGCGACGTTGCGACTGGCCGATGTGGGGGCGGGACCGCGCCCGCACGTTCGCGACGGCGTGTACGACGATCGACCCGTCGAACGTCGGGGAACTGCAACGGACCTGGTTCTTCAACACGCACGACGTCGTGACCGCGACCCCTGCGGTCGTGGACGACACCGTGTACGTGGGTGACTGGTCCGGGCGGTTCTACGCACTCCGGCGGAGCGACGGCACGAAGCGCTGGGTCACCAAGACGAAGCCGCACCCCCGCATGTACGCAGGGCAGATCGTCTCGTCCGCCGCGGTCGCTCGGATCGGCGGCGTCCGCACCGTGTTCTTCGGGGGCGGCAAGTCCGTGTACGCCCTGAACGCCGCGGACGGCAGCGTTCGCTGGCAGCGAGAGCTCGGACGCACGGGCGACGGGGCCGACCCGACCGAGGTCGAGAGCTCGCCCGTCGTGGTCGGCACCACGGTCCTCGTCGGGTGGGACGTCCACAACAGCCCGGCCGGCGAGCCCGCAGGCGTCCTCGCCCTCGACGCCCGTACCGGGAAGGTGAAGTGGCGGACGATCACGGCACCGACCGACGGCCCCGGTGCGACGGGAGCGGGGTGCGGCGACGTGTGGAGCTCCCCCACCGTCGACGTCGAGCGCCGCCTCGTGTTCGTCGGGACGGGCAACTGCGTCACCAGCCCGCGCGGCTGGGGCCGCTTCTCCGAGGCAGTCATCGCGATGAACCTTGACGACGGTGCCGTCGAGTGGACCTACCAGCCACACCAGCCCAACCGGGACGATCTCGACTTCGCCGGCGCGCCCAACCTGTTCGTCTCCGAGGGCAGGGGAGCTGGTCGGGCTGGGCGGCAAGGACGGGACCTACTACGCGCTCGACCGCGACACCGGCGAGCTGGCGTGGTCGACCCCGGTCGTCGCACCGGGGCTCACCGAACCGGGCAGCAACTTCTCCACCGGAGGGTTCATCGGCCCGACGCGCGGTCGCCAACGGCATCATCACGGGCGGCACCGCGATCGGCGGTGCGCCGTACCTGCACGCCCTCGACACCGACACCGGCGCGGTGGTCTGGCAGCAGCCCATCGCTGCGCCCACCTATGGCGCGCCGGCCGTCGCGACACGCGCCGGCGTTGAGGGCGCCGGCGTGATCGTGATCGGCGGCACCGACTTCACGCTGCGAGCGCTCGACCTCGCGACCGGAACCGTGCTCTGGGACGACGAGGTGTCGGGCGCCGTGTCGGGTGGGCCGGCGATCGTCGGTGACGATGTCTTCGCCGTCGCAGGCATCCGCGAACCCGGCCTCGACACGCGCAGCAAGACCAGCGGCGTCTACCGGTACTCGCTGTCCGCGCGACCCGTGACGAGCACGACTCGCCCGGCGAAGGCCGGCCCGGGCGCGACCGCGCCGTCGGGACCGGTCGCTGCGCAGCCCTGTGTCGGTTCGCCGTGCGACGTCCCGTTCAACCTCGTGCAGCCGCCGCCGGGCATCACGCCGAGCATGCGCCTCGACATCACGCTCGACCCGTGGCACGTCGACGTACACACGAAGGGGCTCGGACCGCCGTCGGCATGGATCCGCGCGGGCAGCGTGTCGGCAGGAACCGGCGCGACGCGCTACGGCCTGTTCATCTCCG
The DNA here is from genome assembly GCA_963809885.1 of uncultured Acidimicrobiia bacterium. Classification (GTDB taxonomy): domain Bacteria; phylum Actinomycetota; class Acidimicrobiia; order IMCC26256; family PALSA-555; genus JALHSW01. The sequence goes on from CAWELA010000004.1 coordinate 1,238,513, forward strand.
AGAGCGACGACAATCCGCAGGGCGGCCTGCTCTGCGTCCTCGACGCCGACGGCGCGTGCTCCACCGACGTCGTCCCGCGGCCCGGCGGGTCGTACAGCCGCGTCACCCTCCTCGCCATCACCGACTCCGACGCGCTCCCCTCGCCCGCCGAAGGCGTGAACCGCCTCGTCGTCACCAAGTCCTTCGACCCACTGCTCACTCCCGTCCGGTCCAAGAAGTAGCTCGAAACAACGAGGAGACATCGATGAAGCGCACGCTGCTCGCAACCCTGCTCGTCGCCGCGACTCTCGCCGCGGTCCCGACGGTCGCGGCCGCCCACGAGGACAACGAAGACGAGCACGCCATCGTCTTCAACGGCCAGGGAAACGACCTCGACGCGTACGCACCCACCCCCCCGTTCAAGACGCAGAACGTGTACACGACGCGCGAGAAGGACCCGAAGGGCTTCGACATCAACGCGCAGATCTGCTTCTTCGGGCCCGGAAACCGCACGTTCATCGCCGGCGAGGACACCGGGCAGCCGGACCCGATCCAGGGCTGGGGCATCTTCCGGCTGCGCGGCACGAAGGTCGGCTCCCTGCACGCCAAGCAGGTCGGCAAGCTCCAGCCCACCTACCAGGGCGCGACCGACAACGCCGAGAACTACGGCTGCGGCCTGCTCTCCGACGGTCGGCTCCTGACCAGCGACATCGGGAACCAGGCCGAAGGTGACGGCGACGGTCAGCTCATCGTCTGGTTCCCGCCGTTCACCAAGGGCTTCAAGACACTGCCCAACGGCACCGTGGGCAAGGTGCCGTACTGCAAGCTGGACATCGGCATCGGGACCGCGGGTGGGATCGCGGTCGACGACCAGGACAACATCTACGTCGCCTCGGCGCGTGGTGCGACCACCGGTGTGAACAAGTACACCGGCCCGTTCCCGACCAGCGCGACGCCCGAGGGTGGCTGCGACGGGACCGACGCGACCGGCGCTCCCATGGCGACGAACATCACGCGCACACAGTTCATCGCGCCCGACCACGACCTGGGGACCCCGAACGCGATCGTGCCGTCGCCCGGTTCCACGGCCGGGAATGCCGGGAAGGCGGGCTGGTACGTGTCCAGCGTCTTCACCGGGGTGATCAACGAGTACGACGCCGACGGCGTGTACGTCCGCACGATCCTCCGGCCGCCGGCCGGCGAGACGCTCGGCGCGCAGCCGTTCTCGACCGGCACCCCACTGGGGCTCGGCATCGGGCCCGACGGGACCCTCTACTACGCGGACATCGGACTCGTCGTCTCCACGAAGGGCATCGGTCCGGGCAGCGGCACCGGGACGGTCCGGCGCATCACCTTCCAGGACGACGAGCCCCAGCCACCCGAGACCATGGCGAGCGGGCTCGCGTTCCCCGACGGCATCGGCGTCTTCGTCCCCCGGCGCGGGTAGCACGTACGATCTGGGGTGTGAACCCCGGTGTGCAGCTGCTCGCCGTCGGTGCCGCCGCGCCGGCGTGGCGCCTCGACGCCAAGGAAGTGGGCGCGGCCTGGAACCGCGGCGCACGGGGCCAGGCCGCCGTCTGCGCCCCCGACGAGGACGTGACTCACGCTCGCGGCCGAGGCCGCCGGGCGGGCGCTCGCCGCGTCGGGGCTCCAGACCGACATCGTCGACGGCCTCTGGTGGGGCAGCACCCGCCCGCCGTTCGCCGAGGGCCCGAGCCACGCCGTGCTGGCACGGGCGATCGGGCTCTCGCACCGCTCCGGAGGGGCGCTCTGCTCCGGCTCCCCCCACGCGGGCATGGAGGCGCTGCTGAGCGCCGCCGACGCGATCGGCGCCGGCAGCGCCCGCGTCGCGGTCGTCGTCGTGTCCGACGCGCTCGTCCCCGGCAACGGGACCCCGTTCGAGGCTCGCGCCGGAGCCGGCGCGGCCGCCGTGGTCCTGGTGTCGCACGGCGGCAATGCGATGCTCGTCGACCGCGTCACGCGCACCCAGCCGTTCCTCGACCGCTACCGCGGCGACGGGGAGGTCGACACCCGCGACCTCTACGACCCGCGGCTGTTCCGCGAGGAGGTGTTCCTCCCGTCGATGCGCGAGCTCGGCGAGGCCCTCACCGGGCTGGCCGGCGGCGCCGACGGCATTCGGGCCTGGTCCCTCCCCGACCCCGACGGGCGCCTCGGCAGCACCGTCGCCAAGCAGCTCGGCGCCACCGCCACACCGTCGACCGACGTCTACGCGGCGCTCGGAGACACCGGCGCGGCCGCGGCGCTGCTCGGCGGCATCGCGGCGCTCGACACCGCCGGCACCGTCGCCATCGTCGGCACCGGCGGCGGACGGACCACCGGCGTCACCGTGAGCGTCAAGGACCCGGTCCGCGGCGCATCGTCGGTCCCCGGCTGGCTCGCCGGCGGCCGCGCCGCGAGCTACTCGGACGTCCTCCGAGCCCGCGGCCAGCTCGTGCCGTCGGGTGAGACCGTGCAGATGGGTGTGCCGCCCCAGAGCGCGCAGTTCGTGCGCGGGGCCGACGAGATGCTCGGGCTCCTCGGCGCCCGGTGCGTCGACTGCGGCACGATCAACACGCCGCCGTCGATCCACCCGCACTGCATCTCGTGCGGGAGCGCGAAGTTCGTGCTCGAGCCGCTCGCCCGCCACGGCATCGTCCACACCTTCGTGGTGAACCAGACGATGCCGCCGCCGTTCGTCGCACCGCTGCCGATCGCCGTCGTCGACCTGGACGACGGCGCGCGCGTGATGTTGCAGGGCGTCACCGATCGGGTTGCCGACGGGAGCGACATCACCGTCGGTGTGGAGGTGGAGCTGGTGCTCCGGCGCTACGCGCAGGAGCGCGGCGTCCCCGTCTACGGCTACAAGATCCGCGCCATCCCCAAGGGGGGAGCCACGTCATGAGCTGGAACCGCGTCGCCGTCGTCGGAGCCGGGATCATCAAGTTCGGTGAGCTGTTCGAGCAGAGCTACGAGCAGATGGCTGCCGGGGCGTTCGCCGCGGCGGTCGACAGCGTCGACGAGGGCTTCGAGCCGACACAGGTCGAGGCGGCATTCGTCGCGACGCAGCGCGGCACGCTGTGGGGCCAGGAGGGCATCGGCGGGAACACCATCCCGACCGCCATCGGGCTCGCCGGCATCCCGTGCACCCGCATCGAGAACGCCTGTCCGTCCGGCTCGGACGCGTTCCGCGTCGGAGCGATGGCCGTCGCCAGCGGCGTCCACGACGTCGTGCTCGTGATCGGCGTCGAGAAGATGCGCGACAAGTCGGCCGACGAGGGCTTGCTGTCCCGGGCAGCCGCGGGTCACCCGATCTTCACGCGGGGCGAGACCGCTCCCGTGCTGTTCGCTCCGTTCGCGACCCGGCACATGCACGAGTTCGGCACGACGCGCGAGATGCTCGCATCCGTCGCGGTCAAGAACCACCACAACGGCGCACTCGACCCGTACGCGCACTTCCAGAACGAGATCACGGTCGACGACGTCTTGAAGTCGCCGGCCGTCTGCTCCCCGCTGCACCTCCTCGACTGCTGCCCACAGACCGACGGTGCGGCCGCCGTGCTGCTGGTCAGCGCGGAATTCGCCGAGCGGTACACGAAGAAGCCCGTCTACGTGGCCGGCTTCGGGGTCGCGACCGACCATCCGTACCTCCACGAGAAGTCGAGCTTCACCGGCATGAAGGCCACGCAGATCGCCGCGGAGCGCGCCTACGCGATGGCCGGCATCGAGCCCGACCAAGTCGACTGCGCCGAGGTGCACGACTGCTTCACCATCACCGAGATCCTCGACATCGAGGACCTCGGATTCGTCGACAAGGGCAAGGGCGGTGTCGCATCGCTCGAGGGCGACACGGCGCTGACCGGGCGCATCCCGATCAACACCTCGGGCGGCCTCCTCGCGAAGGGCCACCCGATCGGTGCGACCGGCGTCGCGCAGATCGTCGAGTGCTGGTGGCAGCTCCGCGGCGATGCCGCCGAGCGCCAGGTCGAGACGCCCAACGGGTACGCGCTCCAACACAATGTGGGTGGCCGCGGCTCCGGCGTCTCCGTGATCAACATCCTGACCAACAAGGCCTGATCCGCCGTCGGCCTCCTAGGGTGGGCGCCATGATCAGGTACGAGGTCGGACAGGACCAGGTCGGGCGCATCACGCTGGATCGACCCGACGCGAAGAACGCGCTCACGATCGAGATGCGCGACTCGATCGTCGACTCGGTCCGCGCGGCACGCGACGACGCCGATGTGCGCGCCCTGCTCATCACCGGCGCGGGGGATGCCTTCTGCGCCGGGATGGATCTCTCCGCATCGACCGTCGCGAAGGCGTCGGAGCCGGACTACGAGACCCGGAGCACGTCCGAGGCACTGCGCGTCGGCGTACAGGCATTCATCCGCGAGCTCTGGGAGCTCGACAAGCCCACCATCGCGGTCGTCAACGGTGCGGCGGTCGGGCCGGGTGCGCATCTGGCGCTCGCGTGCGACTTCGTGTTCGTGCACGAGCACACCCGGTTCCTGTGGTCGTTCGCGAAGTGGGGTCTCGTCGTCGATGCCGGCGGTGCGTACCTGCTCCCCCGCCTCGTCGGGCTGCCCCGGGCGAAGGCGATGGTCATGCTCGGTGAGGGTGCCACCGGGCAGGAGGCCGTCGACCTCGGACTCGCGTACCGATGTGTGCCGGCAGACGAGCTGGTCGCCGCGGCCGACGAGGTCGCGCGGCGCCTCGCGGCCGGCCCGACGCGCTCGCTCGGCCTGTCGAAGCGCCTGCTCAACGAGAGCTTCGAGACCGACCTGGCCCACTCGCTCGAGCTCGAGGGGGCGTTCCAGTCCCTCGCGGCGACCTCGACGGACCTCACGGAGGGCATGGCCGCCTTCCGCGACCGCCGCGACCCCGACTTCACCGGCCGGTAGCCGGTCGATCGCGCCCGCGGCTCCTGCGACGCCGGGGCCTGGAGGCCGGCTCGAGCGTCACTTGCTCCTCGGCCGCCCCACGTCGGTAGAGTCTGACGTCCACGTCAGGTCCAGCGAGCGGGAAGCGGAGCGCACACGATGGGTCTCTTCGACAGCAAGGTCGCGATCGTCACCGGTGCCGGTCGCGGTATCGGACGGGAGGAAGCGCTCCTGCTCGCCAGCCAAGGCGCGTCGGTCGTCGTCAACGACCTCGGCGGCGCCCGCTCGGGTGAGGGCTCCGACGCCGGTCCGGCGCAGGAGGTCGCGAACGAGATCACCGCCGCCGGCGGCAAGGCCGTGGCGAACACCGACGACATCTCGACCTGGGCCGGCGCCGAAGCGTTCGTGAACCAGGCGATCGACGCCTTCGGCGGCCTCGACATCCTCATCAACAACGCCGGGATCCTCCGCGACAAGATGAGCTTCAACATGACCGAGGACGAATGGGACGCGGTCATCAAGGTCCACCTGAAGGGACACTTCGCCCCCGCCCACTTCGCGGCGGCGTACTGGCGCCAGAAGTCCAAGGACAGCGGCGAGTCGGTCAACGCCAAGATCGTGAACACCGCGTCGGAGTCGGGCCTCTACGGCAACGCCGGCCAGGCCAACTACGCCGCCGCGAAGGCCGGGATCGCATCGATGACGATCGTCCTCGCACGCGAGCTCGAGCGCTTCGGCGTGCGCGTCAACGCCATCGCACCCGTTGCCCTCACGCGGCTGACCGAGGACCTCATGGGCGGCGCGGCGGCCGACGATGCGGCCAAGGCCTCGCTCGACCCGGGCAACGCCGCCGCAGCGGCCGGCTGGCTCGCGTCGGACCTCTCCGAAGGGGTGTCCGGCCAGGTGGTGAAGATCGGTGGCGGTGTCTGCCAGATCGTGGCGGGCTGGCACCCGGTGAGCCAGATCACCAGCGACGGACCGTTCACCGTGGAAGCCATCGCCGCCGGGCGCGACGCGCTCTTCGCGAAGTCCGAGCCCGGCATCCCCCCGTTCCTTCTGAACTTCGAGGGCTAGGCGCGGTGCGCCTCGCCTGGGGACCCGAGGAGACGATCTTCCGCGAGGAGCTCGTCGCGTTCCTCGAAGAGCACGCGCCACCGGAGGCGCTGGCGGGCTTCGAGATGGCCGACAGCGGCGCCGACGAGCGCGACGAGGTCATCCCACAGTGGGCGCGCGACTGGCAGGCGACGCTGTTCGACCACGGCTGGATGATCCCCGCCTACGGACCCGAGCTCGGCGGTCGCGACGCGACGCCCATCCAGACGCTCGTGTACCTCGAGGAGATGGCACGGCGCCGGATCCCGCGCTCCTTGCACTTCCCCGGGTACGCGATCGTGGCACCCAGCCTCCTCGAGTACGGGAACGACGCGCAGCGCACGCTTGTCCCGTCGGCGATCCGGGGGGACACGGTGTGGTGCATCGGCATGAGCGAACCCAACGCCGGCTCCGACCTCGCCGGGTTGTCGACCCGCGCCGTGCTCGACGGCGACCGGTTCGTCGTGAACGGGCAGAAGGTGTGGACGAGCTACGCGCACGTCGCGCAGAAGTGCTTCGTGTACGTCCGGACCGATCCCGACGTCCCGAAGCACAAGGGCATCAGCCTCCTCATCGTCGACATGGACACTCCGGGCATCGACGTCCGCCCGCTCCGGCACATCAGTGGCGCCGCCCACTTCGCCGAGGTCTTCTTCGACGACGTGGAGGTACCGGCCGAGAACCTGGTCGGTGAGCTCAACGGCGGCTGGCGCCTCACGCAGGGCTCGCTCGCCCACGAGCGCGCCGGGCTCTGGGTGGAAGGGGTTTCCCGCCTCGAGTCCACGGTCGACATGCTGGTCGACCTCGCGAAGCGCAACGGACTCGCCGACGACTCCGGCGTCCGTCGACAGGTCGCGGCGATGTACGAGCAAGCGGCATCGCTGCGGGCCATGGGGTACCGAGGGTTCGCGAGCTTCGCGCAGGGCTCGTCCGCGCCGGAGCACTCCTACATGAAGATGGCGACATCCGAGCTCGGCAAGGCGAGCTACGAGCTCGGCATGGAGCTGCTCGGCGCGTACGGCGCGGTCCGCGACCCCGACCGGGGTGAGCAACGCGGCCGCTGGGTCGACATGTTCTTCCTGAGCTTCGCGAACACCGTGGCGGGCGGTACGTCGGAGATCCAACGCAACATCATCGCCCAGCGCGTGCTGGGTCTTCCGAGGCAGTAGGACAGGGAAGCACCCTTATGGATGCCGAACGAGCAGAGCGGACAAGGCGAAGCCGGAGGAGCGGAGCGGGAGCGGAGCAGTAGAGATGGACTTCTCGCTGTCGGACGACCAGCAGCTGCTGCGCGACACCGCGCGGAACCTGCTCGCGAAGGAGTGCCCGACCACGCTGCTGCGCGCGCACATCGACGACCCGGCCGCTGCCGACCCGCTCTGGCAGCACCTCCGCGACTTCGCGGCGCTCGGCGTCGGTCCGTGCTCGGACCTGTGCCTGTTCCTCGAGGAGGCGGGGTACGTCGCCGCGCCGGGGCCCTTCTTCCCCACCGTGGCGCTCGCGGCGCCGTTCCTCGCCGCGGCGCGTGACGACCGCCTCGACGCGGTCCTCGCCGGCGAGTGCACGGCGACCGTCGCGCTCGCCGGCGCGGACGGGATCTGGCGGGTCAACGCGGAGCCGGTCAAGACGTTCGTCCCGGAGGCCGACCGCGCGGACTGGATCGTCGTGATCGACCGCCCCCTCCAAGAGGGCGAACCAACCGTCCGGGTCGTGCCCCGAGCCGACGCCCGGCTCCGAGCGGTCATCACGGCGGACTTCTCGCGGCGGGTGTTCGAGGTCGAGGCGTCGGGGGGAACCGCGGTGTCGGTGCGCGGGGACGCCCTCGACGCGGCCCTCGAGCGGTCGACGGTCGCGCTCGCCGCGGAGATGGTCGGGACCGCGCGTCGTCTCTTCGACATGGCCCTCGCGTACGCGAAGGAGCGGATCCAGTTCGACGTCCCGATCGGTTCGTTCCAGGCGATCCAGCACAAGCTCGCCGACACGTCGCTCGCGGTGGAGCGCGCCACCGCGGCGGTGCAGTACGCGGCGATGACCCTCGACGCGGACGACCGCGAGCGGCACCGTGCCGTGCACGTGGCCAAGGCTGCCGCCGGCATCGCAGCGACCAAGGCGGGCAAGGACGCCCAGCAGGTCTTCGGCGGCATCGGGTACACGTGGGAGTGCGACCTGCACCTGTTCACCCGTCACGGCATCGGCTCTGCGCACTGGATGGGCACGACGACCTGGCACCACGACCGCCTCGCGGAGCTCCTGTTCGCGCGCTGAGCCGTGTTCGTCGCTGGCCAGAGCAGGCAAACAGCAGCACGGCTAGACGAGCTTGCTGTCGCGGCCTTCCCAGAACGGCTCGCGCAGCAGACGCTTGAGCACCTTCCCGTTGGGCTGCCGCGGCAGCCTGCCCACGAGCTCGATCGACGCTGGCACCTTGAAGTCGGCGAGGTGCTCCCGGCAGTAGTCGCGCAACACGTCGACATCGACGATGTCGCGCACTTCGACGACCGCGTGCAGCCGCTCACCGAGCCGGTCATCGGGGATGCCGAACACGGCGCAGTCGACCACCGACGGGTGCTCGTACAGCACTTCTTCGATCTCACGGGGATAGATGTTGACGCCGCCGCGGATCACCATGTCCGCCGCGCGGTCGGTCAGGAAGAGGTACCCGTCGGCGTCGAGGTGGCCGACGTCACCGACGCTGAACGCGTCATCCGCCCACACCGACGCGGTCTGCTCCGGGTCGTCGTGGTACTCGAAGCGCATCCCCCCGGGGGGCTTCACATAGATCAGCCCGGTATCCCCCACGGGCGCCGGCTGCCCGGTCTCGTCGAGGATCCGCACCTCGACGCCCGGCCACGGTGTACCGACGCTGCCCGGCCGCTCGAGCCACTCGGCCATCGAGATCCGCGTCGCGCCGCCCTCGCTCATGCCGTACAGCTCGGCGATCTCACAGGGCGCGAGCGCCTCGATGATCCGGCGCTTCACGACGACCGGGCACGGTGCGCCGGCGTGGGCGATCAGCCGCAGGGACGAGTGGTCCAGCGCGGCTCGCTCCTCCAGCAGGGACCTCGAGGATCCGGATGAAGTGCGACGGCACCATGAAGCTGCACGTCACCCGGTGGGTGTCGACCAGCCGCAACCACTCGACCGGGTCGAACGCCCGGAGGATCACGGTCGGCGCCCCGACGTACAGGGCGGTCATCGTCCAGCCACCGGGGCCGGCGTGGTACGCGGGACCCGACAGGATGTACGTGTCGTCCTGCGTCCAGCCCCAGAGCGCGGCCTGCCCCTCCATGTTGCGGGCACTCGCTCCGGGATCGGGTCTACCGTGCACGACCCCCTTGGGCCGTCCGGTCGTGCCGGACGTGTAGAAGATCGGTGACCCGAGACCAACGAGCTCCGCGGTCCCCTCGATCCCGTCGACGTCGGCTCCGATGCCGCGATCGCGGCCTCGTAGTCGGCCTCGCCCGAACCTCGCGCGCCACCCACCATCAGGGCGCGGCAGCCCGGCACGAGATCGAGCGCCGCCTGACAGAACTCCGCGAGATCGGCGTGGGCGACGAGGACCTTCGCGCCCGAGTCCGTGAGGATGTACGCGAGCTCGTCGGCCTTGAGGTGCCAGTTGATCAACACCACCGCCGCGTTGCAGCTGTGTCGCTGCGGCCCAGGTCTCGAAGAGCTCGAAGCCGTTGGGCAGCATGATCGCGATCCGGTCCGCCGGACCGATGCCGTCGTCGGCGAGCGCGCGAGCGAGTCGCGTTGCGCGGTCCACGAGCGTGCCGTAGGTGCGGACGGCTCCGTCGAGGACGAGCGCGGGCCGGTCGGGCTCGGCCCCGGCCCACGCGGCGATGCCGCGACGTGGGTCGGCAGGGGCCGGAGTCGTCATGGCCTCGGACCCTACTCAGGCGCGGAAAGGCGTCTGGTGGATATGGTCCCCATGGGGAAGCCACGGTTACGATGTGTCTGACACGGGTGTCAGGTTCCGGCGCCCGACGCCGGCCAGGCCGTAGGGGGTCCCATGAACGTCGATCTCGTCGAGCTGGCCCGGAGTCGCAGCCGCATCTCCGAGTCCCCCAGCGTCGACCCGGTCACCGCCGAGGTCATCCGAGGCGCGATGGAGACCATCTGCTTCGAGATGGCGAACTACGTGTCGCGCACTGCGACCACGCCCATCCTCAACCAGAGCAACGAGCGCAACGCGACGATCCTCGACGCGAACGGCCGCCTCGCCGCACTGTCGGTCGGGATCCCCCAGTTCATGCTCACGTCGACGCTGCCGGTGCGATTCGCGCTCGACTTCCTCGGCGTCGAAGAGTTCCGCGAGGGCGACGTCTTCGTCGCGAACGATCCGTACCACGGTGGCGGGCACCTGCCCGACTACAACGTCTTCGCACCGGTGTTCGCCGCCGATCCCGAGGGCACCCGTCGCATGGTGCTCATCGCGAGCATCCAGTGCCACCACGGCGACACCGGTGGCGGGGTCCCCGGTGGGTACAACATCACCGCCGGCGACATCTGGGGGGAAGGCGTCCGCTGGCCGGTCGTCAAGGTCATCGACGAGGGCGTCGAGCGACGCGACGTGCTCTACGCACTGTCCACCAACAACCGCATCCCCGGCTACATCGGCGACCTGCGCGCCCAGATCGGTGCCGCGCAGCTGGCCACGCAGCGGCTCGGCGAGGTGATCGACCGCTACGGTGCGGTCACCGTCGAAGAGAGCGTCGACTCGATGATCGACTACGCGGCGAAGCGGTTCCGCGAGGAGGTCAGTGCCTGGGAAGACGGCATCTACGAGGGCGACGCGTACGTCGACCACGACCCGCTCGGCAACCCCGACGTGCACCTGCACGTGAAGATCACCGTCGAGGGCGACAGCCTCACCATCGACTTCACCGGGAGCGACACGCGCCAAGAGCTGCAGGCGTGGTCGACCTACGGCAACACGCGCGGCTACACGATCGGCCAGATCGCCGCGATGATGGATCCGGAGATCCCGAAGAACGAAGGGTTCTTCGACCAGATCAAGCTCGTCGTGCCCCAGGGGTGCGTGCTCAACCCGCACCCCGGTCGCCCCGTGAGCGCGGGGACGCACCACCCCGGCGCCGACGTCGGCGAGGTGATCGCGGTCGCGATGCAGGACGTCCTGCCCGACAAGGCCGTCCCGCAGACCTACAAGACGGGGATCCCCACGATCATCGTCGGTGTCGACCCCCGCACCGGCGAGACGTTCACCGACCACTCCGCCGAGGTCTACGCGGGCTGGTGCAACGCCGCGAAGGGCATGGACGCGTGGGGTGCACAGGCTGCGAGCTTCGGGAACCTCTGGAAGGCGACCGCCGAGATCAACGAGAGCCTCTTCCCGCACGTCCAGTGGGGCCGTGACTACCGCACGGACTCGGGCGGCGCGGGACAGTGGCGCGGTCTGTGCGGCAGCCACTACGTGAAGGAGGTGCTCGTCGACGCGAAGGTCTACACGTACGTCGTCGGCATGAAGTACCCGATGCCCGGCATCCGGGGAGGTCAGTCCGGCGCACCGAACGAGATGATCATCCGGTACGAGTCCGACGACCCGTACAAGGTCCGGCACACGGCCGACTGGGTGCCCATCACCGCCGGCCAACGTCTGCTGTACGACTACGGCGGAGGCGGTGGCTGGGGGGATCCCCTCGACCGTGACCCCGAGGCCGTCCTCGACGACGTGCTCGACGAGTACGTGAGCGTCGAGGGCGCCGAACGGGACTACGGCGTCGTCCTCACCGGATCGCTCGAAGACCTGACGCTCGCGATCGAGGTGGACGCCACCGAGCGCCTCCGCGCCGAGCAGCGGGCGCAACGCGCCGCGTGAGCCCCTACCGCGTCGGGACCGACGTCGGGGGCACGTTCACCGACCTCATCTGCATCACCCCTGAGGGCGATGTCGTCCTCGACAAGACGCCCACGACGACGGAGGACCAGTCGATCGGGGTGATGAACGGACTGGGTGAGCTGGCCGAGCGGTTCGGCATGCCGCTTGCCGACTTCTGCGCCGACCTCGAGATCGTCGTCCACGGCACGACCACGGCCGACAACACGATGATCGAGATGAACGGCGCACCCACCGGGCTCCTCGTCACCGAGGGGCACCGGGACGAGATCGAGATGCGCCGGGTCCACAAGGAGCAGATCTGGGATCCGTCGTATCCGGCGCCGACACCGATCGCCCGGCGGCGGGCGCGGATCCCGATCCCCGAGCGCCTGAGCTTCGAAGGCGACGTGCTCCTCCCCCTCGACGAGCAGGCGGTGCGACGCGGCGTCCGGCGCCTCGAAGCCCTCGGTGTGCAGTCGATCGCGATCATGTTCCTGTTCTCGTACGTGAACCCCGCACACGAGCGGCGCGCCGCCGAGATCGTGCGTGAGGAGTTCCCCGACGTCGAGCACGTGTCGCTGTCCCACGAGGTCATGGCCCGCGGTCCCGAGTTCGAGCGCGTGTCGACCACCCTGGTGAACGCGTACGTCGCACCCCGGATCTCCGCATACGTCTCGCAGCTCCAGGAGAAGCTCCGAAGCGCGGGCTTCGGCGGCCCGGTGCTGATCATGCAGTCCACGGGTGGCGTCATGCCCCCCGACTACGTCGCCAAGCGCGCGGTCTCGCTGCTCGCGTCGGGCCCGACGGGTGGCGTCATGGGCGCATCCGTCGCAGCGTCGACCGTCGGCGTGCGCGACTTCATCGCGATGGACATGGGAGGCACGAGCTTCGACGTGTGTCTCGTGCGTGGCGGGCGTCCGGAGATCAAGACCGACTGGAACTGGCGGTACCGGTACTACATCGGCATGCCGATGGTCAACGTGCAGAGCGTCGGCGCCGGCGGCGGGTCGATCGCTCGGGTCCGGCAGGGCGCGCTCCTCGTCGGCCCCGAGAGCGCTGGCTCCACGCCCGGTCCGGTCTGCTACGGCCGCGGCGGCTCCCGCCCGACCGTCACCGATGCCGACGCGGTGCTCGGCTACCTGCCCGACCAGGGCTTCGCGAGCGGTCGCATGGAGCTCGACGTCGAGAGCGCACGCACAGCGATCGCAGCGCGACGTGGCGGGACCCCTCGGGCTCGATCCGGTGGAGGCCGCCTGGGGCGTCGAGCGCATCGTGAACGCCAACATGGCGAACGAGACCCGGCGTGTACTCGCCTCGCACGGTGCCGACCCGCGCACGCTGTCGATGATCGCCTACGGCGGCAACGGCGCCGTCCACGCATGGGCGGTCGCGGCCGAGCTCGGGATCGATCACGTGCTGATCCCGAAGGCGGCGCCGGCCTTCTCCGCGCTGGGTGTGCTCGTCGCCGACTACGTCGTCGACCTGTTGCGCGCGTACGTGGTCCCGCTCTCGCAGGTCGACCTCGCAAGGGTGCACGCGCTGAGCGCCGAGCTCCGGGACGAAGCCGCCAAGGAGCTCGGCCCGATCGGGCTCAGCGATGCCGAGATCGACCTCGGCCTGTACGCGCAGATGTGCTATCCGGGGCAGAACTTCGACATGAGCGTCCCCGTCATCGAGGGTGCCGAGCTCGATGAGCCCGGCCTGCTCGACCTCGCGGGACGGTTCCACGACCAGCACGAGGCCGAACGGGGCTTCGCGTTCCGCAGCCAGCAACCGCTGCTCCGCGGGATGCGTCTCATCGCCCGAGGCCGGACACCCAAGCCCGCGCGCTTCGCGGAGCTCGGTGAGCTCGCGACCGCGGACGCGGCCCGCACCGGGAGCCGGCCGGCGTACTTCGGCGACGGCTTCGTCGACGCGACCGTCTACGACGGCCCAGCCCTCGGGCCCGGCGTCGAGATCTTGGGGCCGGCGCTCATCGAGGAGCCGTTCACCGTCGTCGTCGTCCCGCCGCACAGTCGGGTCCGTCTCGACGAGCAGGGGAACTACTCCCTCGAGCTCGGTACGGCCTAGCGTCTCGTCGTCACGACCGGTCGCGCGGTCCGTGCCACACCACCCGGGGGAACCATGAACGAGATCATCTCGGCCACGGACGGCAGCCGCGAACCCGCCGCCCTCGCCGCGGCCGGCATCCAGCAGTAGGTGGGCCTCCGCTTCCTCACCGACGAGGAGCACGCCAAGGTCGCGGCCGCGGCCGACGTGCTCGTCCCGCCGCTCGAGGGGCATCCCGGTGCTGGCGCGCTCGGTGTGGCGGACTACGTGGACACACTCCTCGGCGCGTTCACCTTCGATCCCCCGCGGATCTGGGCGGGTGGCCCGTTCTCCGGGCGCGCGGGCGGCCAGGCGGGCTTCGAGCAGTTCATCCCACTCGGCCGGCAGGAAGAGCTGGCGTGGCGCACCCGCATCGAGGGATCGCTCGGACGACCCGAGCGCGAGTTCAACGGAACCGTCGTCGGGTGGCAGCAGCAGTACCGCGACGCCCTGGCGGCGCTGGGTGACGACTTCGTCGACCTGAGCCGGGAGGACCGGGAGGCGCGCCTCGGCGAGCAGCCCGAGTTCACGCGGCTCCTCTACACGCACACGCGTCGAGGGTTGCTACGCGGCACCGGAGTACGGCGGCAACCGGGAGCTGCGGGGCTGGGCGGCGATCGGCTTCCCGGGCGACGTCCAACCCCGCGGCTTCACCGACGAGGAGGTCACCGGGCGTGCCTGATCACGACGTCGAGGCGGTCATCGTCGGCACGGGGCCCGCCGGCGCGACCGTCGCCGAGGTGCTCACCGCGGCCGGCAAGAGCGTCCTGATGCTCGAGAAGGGTCGGAACCACCTGCTCGCGCTCGACGCGCCGTTCGGCCCACTCGGGCACGTCAGCAACGACGAGCTGAAGTTCAACTCGCGGCACTTCCTCGGCCCCGACCCCCTGCTCGAGCCGCGCACGTACCGGAACTCCGACACCGACGGCGATCGCATCTTCACCGGCGACGTGAACAACCTCCCGTCGACGGTCGGGGGCGGGGGCTTCCACGCCGACGGCAAGCTCCCCCGCTTCCGCGAGGTCGACTTCCGGGCCGCGTCCGAGCTGGGGCCGATCGACGGCGCCGAGCTCGTCGACTGGCCGCTCGACTACGACGAGCTCGAGCCGTACTACGCCGAGGCCGAGCGGATCGTCGGTGTGGCCGGCGACGCCGAAGGGAATCCGTTCGCCGCGTGGCGTTCCGGCCCGTACCCGATGCCCCCGGGACCCGACATGTTCTGTGCGGTGCTGACGTCCGAGGCCGCGGCGCGGCTCGGATACCACCCGTACCGCGCGCCGACCGGGGTGAACAGCGTCGAGTACGACGGGCGGCCCGCCTGCAACAACTGCGGCTTCTGTGCCTTCTACGGCTGCCCGATCGAGGCAAAGGGTGACCCCGTCGCGCCGCTGCGGCATGCGTTGCAGACGGGCCGCTGCGAGATCCGTCCCGAGTCGTACGTGAGCGAGATCATGCTCGACGGCACCGGACGCAGGGCGCGCGGCGTGCGCTACCTCGACGCCGAGGGAACGACGCACGAGGTGACCGCCGAGCACGTCGTCCTCGGCGCCGGCGCGTTCGAGACCCCACGCCTGCTCCTTCGCTCGGGGGTCGGGAACCCCGACGTCGTCGGCCGCTTCCTGATGTACCACTTCCAGACGCTGGTGCTCGGGCTGTTCCCCTTCAAGCTGCATGCCCATCGAGGTCGTGCGGTCACCCACCTCATGGACGACCCGATGAGCATCGATGACGAGACGCGCGCGGCCGCTCACGAGGCGGGGCTCCCCTACTTCCGCGGCGGCATCGTCGAGCACGGGGGCGCCGGCGCGCCGATCATGGAAGGCATCCACCTCCCCCGCGGCGAGACGCACTCCCGCCTGATGCTCGACTCGCTGATGCGCGAGCGCATGGTCGCGTTCACCATGCAGGGCGAGGACATGCCCCAGGCGACGAACCGCATCGACCTCGATCCGAAGGTGAAGGACGTCTTCGGCTTCCCGGCCGGGCGTGTCACGTTCCAGCCCCACCGCCACGAGATCGCGTGCGCGCGAGCACTGGGCGCCGCGCCTCGAGGCGGTGCTGCGCGACGCCGGTGCCGACAGCACCTTCTGGGTGACCTCGCCGCCCATCGAGAACCCCGCTCCCGGCAAGGTCATCGGCAACCCGTCGCCGATCTCGCGTCACATCATGGGCACCGCGCGGATGGGCGACGATCCGCGCACGAGCGTCTGCGACCGGTGGCAGCGCCTGCACGACGTCGAGAACGTGATGATCGCCGACTCGTCGGTCTTTCCGACGAGCACCGGCTACGGACCGACGCTCACCATCGTGACGCTGGCGATCCGGGCCGCACGGGCCCTCGCCGGGCTCGGCACCGCTCCGCACGCAGCGCCCCGCCTGAGTCGGGGGGCAGGGCTAGCGCGCCACGCCGGTGGCCAGCGCGACCGAGCAGACGCGGGCCAACGATCGGACCATGCCTTCGTCTTCGGGATGCCGAGGCGACCCGAGAGCCGTTCGTTGACCCGGGTGAGCGGCAAGCCCGATCACGTTGGCCGCGTGGTTCTGCCCGACCGACTCGTAGCGAATACCACGCGTCTGCGCCGCGAGCACGATGCACGTCTCGAGCGAGACGCGCTCGAAGGCCTCCGGATAGGTCCAGCCCGTGTAGCGCTCGGGCCGGGCGATCGCGACGACGCCGATCCGGGTGCTCGCCAGCACCCGCCCGACGTCGCCCGCGAACCGGGCGAGCCGGTCCGCGTCGTCGAGCTCGCGCTCGGCCACGACCCGGTCTGCGAGCTCCAGGCGCGGCTTCCCGGAGGCCTCGAGGATCGCGAGGTAGGCCGTGCCGTCGGAGATGTTGACGCCGAGGACACGCGGCGTCGCCGGGAGACCGACGGAGTCTCGCTTCGACGGGAGCGTCGACACGCCATCCTGTCCGTCGACCGGCTCGTCGGGCGCGGCCGGCACCGCGACGACCTCCGGCTCGAGGATGCGCACGGCGGAACGAGCGAGGTGCTGGGCGACCCGGGTGTCGGGTGCCTGGGCGCGGCGTTGGAATCCCGGCTCGTCGGTGGCGACGGTCACGCCGCTCGGCGCGAAGTCCGGCTCCCGCGCGGGCGGATGGGCGCCCATCGGCCGACGGAAGTGCCGGTCGAGCCGGTCCAGAGCGTCACGCCACATCGGTGCCTCCTGCTGTCACCGCCCGCATCGAGCAGGCGGGGCGGGCCGCCGCGGACCCGGGATCCCGGACGCGCTCATTCCCACTGTCGGCGTACAACGCAACGGCTGCGCACGGGTTTCGCCTGTTCGTGCCGTAGCCTCGGCCGTCATGCGTCGCCGCACCCTCCGCCGGCTGCTCGAGGCGGCCATCGTCACGATCGTGATCACCGCGCTTGCAGCAGTGGGCTTGGGCGCCAATGTCTTCTCGGGCTTCGAGCGCCGTGCTTCGGACTCGCTCTTCCCGTCGGCCCTCCGGGACCCCGAGATCGTGATCGTCGGGATCGACTCGAAGTCGCTCGCGGCGCTGGGCCCGCTTCCCTGGCCGCGGAGCGTCCACGCCCGGCTCGCCCGCCAGTTCGCCGCCGCCGGTGTCAAGGCCGGGGTGTGGGACGTCGCGTTCATCGGCGCGAGCGACGACGACGCCGAGCTGGCGAGCGCGCTCGGCGGGTCTCCCGGCCGCCGTGCTGGCCGAGCCCGTCCAGACCCGGCCGTCGAAGACCGACGAGACGCTCCGCCAGGTCACGTCCGCCGAGCCACCCGCCGGCACGGTGATCGACGGCACCGGCGCCCAGGTGGCGCACGCCCAGGTCGTGCCCGACCCGAGCGACGGCGTGGTGCGCTCTCTGGCCCTGGTCGTGGAGCAGGACGGCAAGCTCGTCCCGTCCATCGCGCTCGCCGCCCTGCGGGCGATGCAGGGCGACACCGGGCCGATCACGATCCGTCCCGACGGCGTGCAGGTCGGTGACCGGTTCGTCGCGACCGAGGCTCGGCACTCCCTGCGCCTCAACTGGGCAGACGGACTCACCGCCGGTGACGACAAGCGCACGGTCATCTCGGCAGTCGACGTCGTCAACGGGACGATCGACCCCGAGCGGCTCAGGGCAAGGTCGTCTTCGTCGGCGCCACCGAGCCGACGCTCGGCGACAACCAGCTCGCCCCCGTCGACAAGTCGGGCGGGATCCCGGGAGTGATGATCCACGCCAACGGGCTCAACACGATGCTGAGCGCCTCGTACCTCGAGCCGGCCGGCAACACGACGACGCTGCTCTGGATCGCACTGGTCGTGGCGATCGTCGGGCTGGCAGTCCTCTTCCTCCCGGTGTGGCTCTCGACCATCGTGACGGTGCTGGTCGCAGGCGGCTACCTGCTCCTCGCCTTCATCCGCTTCGACGCCGGACAGATCCTCAACGTCGTCTACGTGCTCGGTGCGATCGTGCTCGCCTTCATCGCCGCGCTTGCGCTCCGGTACGCCACCGAGACCCGGCAACGCCGAAAGGTGTCGGCGCTGTTCGCGCAGTACGTGCCCGAGGAGGTGGCCCGCCAGCTCGAGGAGTCCGGCCGCCTCGACGCCACGCTCGACGGGGAGCGGCTCGACACGAGCCTGTTCTTCTGCGACCTCCGTGGCTTCACCTCGATGTCGGCGACGCTCGAAGCGCCGCAGGTGCGGGCGATGCTCAACGCGTTCTACGAGCTGCTGACCACGATCATCCTCGCCAGTGGCGGCACGGTGCTGAAGTTCGTCGGTGACGAGGTCTTCGCGGTGTTCGGCGCACCCCTCCCGGTCGAGAACCACCCGCAGGTCGCGCTCGAGTGCGCGATGGAGATCCAGCGCCGCGGCCCGGAGCTCGACGTCGCGCTCGGCGGACCTGCACATCCCGCCGATGCAGTTCGGGATCGGCATGAACTCCGGCGAGGTCGTCGCGGCCCACGTCGGCGGGGGCAAGCGCCGCCAGTACGACATCGTCGGCGACACGGTGAACCTGGCCAGCCGTCTGTGCGGGCAGGCCGGCAAGGGTGAGATCGTCATCCCCGAGTCGATGAAGGAACGGCTGACCGACCCGCCCGAGACGGCGTCGATGGGTCGCGTCCAGCTCAAGGGCCTGGACGAGCCGGTCCCCCTCTACAAGGTGATCGTCGACGAGTCCGTCGCGGTCCCCCGCTGAGGCGAGAGACGCCCGCTGAGACAAGAAAGAGGACGGGGCGCTAGCCGCGTCGCTCGGTCCACCCCGTGTACGTGAGGAAGATGCCGGCTGCACCCAGGAGGTAGGCGACGCCCCAGAACGGGAACGGGGGCCCCTCGATGCCGTTCCAACCGAAGCGCAGCACGAGGCACAGCACGATCAGCAGCGGGCCGAGCCAGATCGTGACCTTCGGGCGGAGGTACCAGGCCCGGTCCTCGGGCCTCGGGGCAGCACCGGGCGTGGGCGCCGGCGGGGGCCGCGTGGGGTCGCTCGCGGAGTCGTCCATCTCGTGCTCCTCTGCGGTTGCGGTCCCATCAGACCACGCTGCGGCCCCTCGTGGGCCACCCGGCGGGAAATCCTGGCCGTCGGGCCCGGGGCGACGCCGACCGGCCCACCGCCCGCAGGTGCCTCCCGGAGCCCGCGCGAGAATCGGGGCGTGCGCTTCCGGGCCGTCCTCGTCGACTTCTACGGAACCCTCGCCCGCGCCACGAGCTGGGTCTCGGTGGATGTGGTGCTGGCCGAGCACGGCGTCGAGCTCGCCGACAGCGTGCGGGACCGATTCTGGAACGACGGGATCGACGGGATCGAGCACCTCGAGCACTCCGAGAGCCGCGACCACTACGACGCCTGGCAGCGGAGCCGCCTCCTGGCGATGCTGTCGGAGACGGACCTGCACCCCGGTGAGTACGACGTCATCCTCGAGAAGCTGACGAAGGGCAACGAGGCCCGGGTGCTGGAGGCGTACGACGAGACCCTCGACGTGCTGAACGACGTGCACGAGCGTGGGTACCCGGTGGCGATCTGCTCGAACTGGGACTGGGACCTCGCCGAGGCGGTCGAGGAGGCCGGCGTCTCGGACGCCGTCGACGTCGTCGTCTCGTCGGCGTGGGCCGGGGCCCGCAAGCCACACCCCCGGATCTTCGAGCACACGCTCGAGAAGGTCGGGGTAGCGCCCGCCGACACCCTCTTCGTGGGTGACACCTGGGGTCCCGATGTCGTCGGCCCGCGCTCGATGGGAATGACCCCCCTCTACCTCCAACGCGAGGGCCACTGGCCCGACAGCACCGCCCCTGGTGACCTCGCCGGCCAACGCGTCGAGACGGCACCGGACCTCCGCCGCATCCTGGAACTGCTCTGACTGGAGTCACCGTGACGACCACTGCGCCTGCACGCTCGACCGACGAACCACCGGACCGATCGGCCCCGGCCCCGCTCGATGCGCCGGCGCTCGTCGCGCGCCTCCGGGCGACGTTCGCGTCGGGACGCACTCGCCCCGTCGCGTGGCGCCGCGAGCAGCTCCAACAGCTCCGCAAGCTGCTCGTGGAGCACGAAGACGACCTCCTCGCCGCGCTGGCGAGTGACCTCGGCAAGCCCCGCCTGGAAGCATGGGCCACCGATGTCGGCTTCGTCGTGAGCGACATCGACCACGCCCTCAAGCACCTCCGGCGTTGGACGCGCCCCACCCGGGTCCGCACGTCCTTGGCCACCAAGCCCTCTCGCGGCCGGATCGTGCGCGAGCCGCGCGGCGCCGTGCTGATCATCGCCCCGTGGAACTACCCGGTGCAGCTGGCCCTCTCGCCCCTCGTCGGCGCGATCGCGGCGGGCAACGTCGCGGTCGTGAAGCCGTCGGAAATGGCGCCGGCCACCTCGGCCGCGCTCGCACGGCTCGCCCCCGAGTACCTCGACCCCGAAGCCTTCGTGCTCGTCGAGGGCGCAGTCGCCGAGAGCCAGGCGCTGCTCGAGCAGCGGTGGGACCACATCTTCTACACCGGCAACGGTCGCGTCGGGCGCGTGGTCATGGAGGCTGCCGCGAAGCACCTCACGCCCGTGACGCTCGAGCTCGGTGGCAAGAGCCCCGCGATCGTGGACGCATCGGCCAATCTCGAGGTCGCCGCTCGCCGCATCGCGTGGGGCAAGTTCCTCAACGCCGGGCAGACCTGCATCGCGCCCGACTACGTGCTCGTTGCCCGCGGTCTCCAGGACCGCTTCGTCGAGCAGGTCCGTCGGTGCATCTTCGACTTCTACGGACAGGATCCGAGGAAGAGTCCCGACTTTGCTCGCATCGTCAACGGTGCTCACTTCGATCGGCTCGTGGGACTGATCGACTCGGGGACCGCGGCCGTCGGCGGCGACCGCGACGCGGCGACCCGCTACATCGCACCCACCGTGCTTCGTGACGTGTTGCCCGAGTCGCCCGCCATGCAGGAGGAGATCTTCGGCCCGATCCTCCCCGTGCTCCCTGTGGACGACACGGCCGAGGCGATCGCCTTCGTCAACGGGCGCGACAAGCCACTGGCCCTCTACGTGTTCGCCGGCGACACGGAGGTCCAGCGCCAGGTGCTCGACGGCACGAGCAGCGGCGGTGTCTGCATCAACGCGACGCTGTTCCAGGTCGCGGTCGCGGAGCTGCCGTTCGGCGGCGTCGGCGAGAGCGGCATCGGCGCGTACCACGGCGCGGCGAGCTTCGACGTCTTCAGCCACGCCAAGTCGGTGCTCAAGCGAGCCACGCGACCCGACCCCGATCTCGCATATCCCCCGTACACGGAGCGCAAGGAGAAGCTGACCCGGCGGTTCCTGTAGGAGTCGACGGGCAGCACTCGATCACTGTGGCCGCACGGCTTCCCGACGGCTGGGGTGAAGACTCACCCCGCGACGACTCGTTGTTCCGCGCCTACGCCGAGGGGTGGGCCGACCTGTCGGAGACGATCGGCCGCGCGGGCGGTCATCGCACGACGCGATCGAAGGACTTCGTCGCATTCGACAGCAGGGCACCGTTCGCCTTCGTCAACGCAGCAGCACTGCTCCGGCCCGTGCACGACCCCGACGACCCGGTGCTCGACGAGATCACCGCGTTCTTCACCACGGACGAGGACGACACCCCATTCCTCGTCTGGAGCGCGACCCCGACGCCCTCGCTCACTGCGCGGGGATGGACCCTGATGGGGCACCCCCCGCTCATGTTCCGCCCTGCGGGCCCCGCCGACGTTCCGACCCCCGAGGGGGTCGAGATCGTCGCGGTGCGGGACGCCGCGACCCTCGCGGCCTTCGACACGACCCTCATCGAGGCCTACCCGGTCCCCGAGATGCGTGGGACGACGTCATTTCGGCGACGGCGTTGTGGACGCGCCCGGCTGGCACATGTGGCTCGCGATGGCGGGCGATCGCCCGATCGGCACCGCGGCCGCCCACGTCACCGAGATCTTCGTCGACGTCGAGTGGATCTCGTTGCGGCCCGAACATCGCGGCAAGCGGGTCGGCGAGGCGCTCACCTGGGCCGCCACGCTCGCCGAGCCCACGCTCCCGGCGATGCTGTTCGCGAGCGATCTCGGCCGCCCGACCTATGAGCGGATGGGCTACCTCACGCTCTCCCGCCTGACCCTCTGGGTCGGACGCCGAGCCCAGTAGGGCGACGCGCTCAGTAGCTGCGCAGCTCCACGACGTTCCCGTCAGGATCGTGGACGTAGATCGACGACGCGTACCCCTGCGCGCCGTACAACCCGTCGACGACGGCGTTCCCCTCCCGTCCGGGCTCCAGGGACTCGGCGAGCGCCTGCAAGTCGGTGGGCTCGACGACCAGACACACGTGGTCGAGGTTCGTCCCGTCCCGCTCACCGGCGAAGAGGTCGATGATCGTGGTCGCATCGACCCGGACGGACGGGAACAGCACCTCGCCCCGACGCCACTCCTCCACCCGTTCGGGCTCGAGTCCGAGCCGGTCGCAGTAGAAGGCGAGCGATCGCTCGACGTCACGTGTTCGGAGCACGAGGTGATCGAGGCCGATGACGCGGACCATCCGGCGACTCTACTGTCGCATCCGTGCCTCGGGACCTGGTGGTGGAACCCGTCGGACCGGACCGTTGGCCCGACGTGGAGCGGCTCTTCGGCGAGCGCGGTGCGTCGAGCGGCTGCTGGTGCATGTGGTTCCGCAAGACGCGCAAGGAGTGGGAGCGCGACGCAGGAACCGGGAACAAGCGCTCGCTCCGCGCCCTGGTGCGCGCCGGCGACCCGGCGCCCGGACTCCTCGCGTACCGAGGCGACGAGCCCGTCGGCTGGGTCGCCCTCGCGCCACGAGCCGAGTACACGCTCCTCCAGCGATCGAGGAACCTGGGGCCCGTCGACGACCTCCCGGTGTGGGTGATCAGCTGCTTCTACATCGACCGCCACCACCGCGGCACGGGCGTCGCGACCACCCTGCTCGCGGCCGCGGTCCGGTACGCGAAGGCGCACGGCGCCCACGCGGTGGAGGGGATCCCGATCGACACGACCGCGCGCGCGAAGGCGAACGCGGACCTCTACACGGGGACCCTGGAGATGTTCCTCGACGCGAAGTTCCGTGAGGTCGCACGCCGGGGTCAGCGCCCCATCGTGCGTCGCAGCTTTCGCTGACTCAGGCCGCGAGCCGGTACGGCGGAGGTCGGCTGCGGGCGCCGTGGACCTCGCGGTGGTGGCGCCTGCATCGCAGCTCGAGCTGGTCGAGATCGGTCGGACCACCCCGCGACCACGGATCGGCGTGGTGAGCGTCGCACCAGTGGGCCGGCGCGTCGCAGCCGGGCACCACGCAGCCGCCGTCTCGGGCGGCCAGCGCCCGGCGCTGTGACGCCGAGACCGTTGACGTGCGCCGACCGAGATCGAGCACCATCGACGAGCCTCGCATGACCACCCGACCGATGCTGCAGTCGCACGCGAGCATCTCGAGTGCCTCGCGACCGATCGGGCCGATACCGACGATCTCACCGCGCAGCGCCTCGAGATCACCGGTCCGCGCGCCCTGAAGGCGAGCCAGGTCGACGATCACGTCCACGTTCACTCGACGCCGGCCGTTTCCCTGGGCCAGGCGCACCAGCGCGTCGGCCCGTCGCTGTGGCAGAGAGCGCGGCGCCCGCACCCCGTCGACGGGATCGGGCTCGTCGAGCGTGTCCAACGCCGCGAGCAGCACCGCACCGCCCTCCGGGTCGAGCAGGCCGCGCACCGCGAGTGCGCCACCGAAGGTCGTGGACGTGTGCAGGTGCCAGCGCGCCTCCTGGACCTCGGCCGGCGCTCGATCGAGCGCGTCGTCCGCAAGGCACTGCCAGGTCCGCAGGAGCTTGCGGAGCTGCTCCGGTCGGAGCTCGCCGGCCGCGGCAACGAGCGTGGATTCCTGCTCCTCGAGGACCTGTTCACGATGCTGCGCGGCGCGCGCCAACAGAATCGCGGCGGCGGCCGGAATGTCGCCGACCGCGAGCGCGTCGCCGGTGCGATCGTGCCCGTGCGCCAGCCGTGCGGTGCGAAGCAGATCGCTCGCGTCGCGCCGCGTCATCGGACCGTGCTCCGCGAGCCACGACACCGGGCTCAGCAGGTCGTCGTCGATCCACGCCTCGGCCGCCTGCGACTCCCCGACCGCCCGCACCACCTCGGCCTCGAGCCGCTCCCGGGCCGCCAAGAGCTCCTGGAGGTGCGCGGCCCGGGCCGGCGGCGACCAGCCGGTGCGGTCCTCGTGCGCGACCCGCTCGACCGCCTCCGCGAGCCTCGAGACCGGATCGCCGGCGATCGCCCGCGGCGACCCCTCGCCGGGCCTCGGCCTCCACTGCTCCACGGTCCCGCTCTGCTCGAACATATGTTCGTATCATAGCCCACCGGCGGGACGAGTCAACGCATCGACGCGGCGGACAGGAGCGGAGGGCGACGCCGTCGCGCCGGGCAGTCCGTTCAGCCGCGCGGCAATCCCAGGATCCGCTCGGCGACGATGTTCTTCTGGATCTCCGACGTGCCGCCGGCGATCGAGGCAGCCTTGCTCCAGAGCCACTGGCGCTGCCACTTCCCGTCGGCTGGGAGCTCGTGCGCGCCGCGCCACAGGGGCCCGGCCTCCTCGCAGAGATCGACGGCGCGGGCCGAGAGTGCCTGCGTCATGTCGGTCCAGGCGAGCTTGATCCAGCTCGTCTCCGGTCCCGGCTCGATGCCCTTCGCGAGCCGTGAGAGCGTGCGCGTGTTGTGGAGCCGGAGCACGCGAGTCTCGACGAACGACTGCGCGAGCGCGTCCGAAGCAGCGACGTCGTCGAGCAGGTGTCGTTCGTGGGCGAGCGCGTACATCTCGTCGAGGAACACCTCGTGCACGACCTGCTCCTTGAACGCGAAGATCGTGCCCCGCTCGTGCGAGAGCGTGGTGCTCGCGACCGACCACCCCCGGTTGAGGTCGCCGATGAGGTGGTCCTCCGGGACGAACACGTCGTCGAAGAAGACCTCGTTGAACTCCGCCTCACCCGTCAGCTGGACGAGCGGCCTGATCTCGATGCCGTCGGCCTCCATGTCGACGATCAGGTAGGAGATGCCCTGGTGCTGGGGCACGTCGGGATCGGTGCGGGCGAGGCAGATCCCCCAGCGTGCCCACTGCGCGTAGCTCGTCCAGACCTTCTGCCCGTTGAGCAACCAGCCCCCGTCGACGGGCGTCGCCTTGGTGGCGATCGCCGCGAGGTCGGAGCCGGCGCCCGGCTCGCTGAAGAGCTGACACCAGATCTCGCTCGCGTCGAGGATCGGTGGCACCCAGCGACGCTTCTGCTCGTCGGTACCGAACGCGAGGATCGTGGGCCCCACGTTGTTGACACCGACCCGGTTCACCGGCTGCGGCGCGCGGGCCCGGGCGTACTCCATGTTGTAGATCGCGACCTGCACGGGTGAGGCGCCGCGCCCGCCGTACTCGTGCGGCCAGTGGATGCCGACCCAGCGGTCCGCGGCGAGCTTCGCCTGCCATTCCCGGCCCCACGCCACCTCGTCGTCGAGCGTGGCGAACGGCGGCGGGGGCTCGAGGTGCTCGACGAGCCACGTGCGGATCGCTTGCGCGAACGCCTCCTCTTCGGGCGAGTAGGAGAGGTCCATTGCTCAAAGGTCCCAGAACCGCTCGCGCTGGTAGCGGACGAACGAGTCGCGGAACGCGGCCTCGGCATCGGGCGTGAAGGTCCGTGTAGACGTCCTCGCCCCGACCCCGCACGTAGACCTCGTCGCCGTCCACCCGATCGGTTCGCCACTTCTGGTGGACGAGCGTGCGCTTGACGATCTTGTTGGTGCCGGTCGTCGGCGGATCGTGCATCACGCGCACGTAGCGGGGACGCCACTTCGGTCCGATCGCTTCCTCGGCGTCGAGCCACTCGGCGAACTCGACAGGATCGAAGGTCGCGCCCTCGCGGAGCACGAGGCCGACCATCACCTGGTCGCCGGCCTGGTCGTCCGGGACGCCGTACACGGCGGCGAGCACGACCTCGGGGTGCCGGCCGATCGCCGCCTCGATGGGCTGGGTCGGGAAGTTCTCGCCGTCGACCCGCAACCAGTCGGCGTTGCGCCCGGCGAAGTAGAGGTACCGGTCGTCGTCGAGATACCCGAGGTCACCGGTCCAGTACCACCCGAATCGCAACGTGCGGGCGTTCGCCTCGTCGTTGTTGTAGTACCCCTCGAACGGACCCGCACCGGCGGTGTTCACGATCTCGCCCACGCACGCCTCCGCGTTGCAGGAGCCGCCCATCGGCGTCGAACCGCGCTCGGGGCAGCTCCTTGCCGTCCTCGTCGACAACCTGCACGTTGTCGCCGATCTGACCGAGGGCACCGGCGCGCTCCTCGGCGTCGCGGTTGACTGCGACACCGCCCTCGGTCGCGCCGTAGGCATCGATCACGTCGACGCCGAAGCGCGCGCGCGAACGAGTCGACCACCTCGGGTGACCCTTCGTTGCCGAACGCCACTCGCAGCGAGTTGTCGGTGTCGTCGGGCTGCTCGGGGGTCGAGAGGATGTATGCGAGTGGCTTGCCGGTGTAGTTGAAGTAGGTCGATCCGAAGCGACGGATGTCGGAGAGCCAGCGCGAGGCGCTGAACTTGCGAGCGAGCCCGACGGACGCGCCGTACACGATCGACGGTGCCCAGCCGACCATGAGCGCGCTCGAGTGGAACAGTGGCATGCAGATGTAGCCGATGTCGTCGGGACCGAGGTCCATGATGATCCCCATACGGTTGCCCGTGACGAGGAGCCGCCGCTGCGAGCAGATCACGGCCTTCGGTGCGTCCGACGTCCCCGACGTGAAGATCAGTGCCCACAGGGTGTCGGGGCCGGGCTCGATGCCGGTGTCGTCGGGGCGTGCTCCGCGAGCGACGTCGTCGAGGTCCGCGCCGAGCCTGAGCGTCGGGTCCTCGGCGTCCGGGTAGCGGTGCGACACGAGCAGCTCGGGGAGACCCTCGCGATCGGCTCGAGCAGCGGGAGGTGCCGGGGCTCGCTGATGACGAGGTCGCAGTCGGTGTGCCGGACGTCGCGCAGGAGGTGCTCGTCGCGACGCGTGTGGTTGAGTCCGACGACTGCGGCGCCCGCGAGCGCGGCGCCACCGAGTGCGAACAGGTACTCGGGCGTGTTGTCGAGCAGTACACCGACGTGCGTCGCGCGATCCCCGCCGCGCGCTGCGTGCCGCGCGAGGAACAGGTTCGCGAACCGGTGGCACTCGGCGACGTACTCGCCGTGCGTCCACACCCGGTCGCCGAACTTCACTGCGGGGCGGTCTTGGATCTCCGGGTCGGACGCGTTGCGGCGCAGCAGTGACGCGGCATCCGGGGCGGGCAAGGGCGCCTC
Source organism: uncultured Acidimicrobiia bacterium (assembly GCA_963809885.1). Lineage (GTDB taxonomy): Bacteria > Actinomycetota > Acidimicrobiia > IMCC26256 > PALSA-555 > JALHSW01. Next base: position 1,266,120 of record CAWELA010000004.1, read on the forward strand.
GCCCGGCGCGGGGACGGCACGGCTGCGGAGGGACCCTGACACGGGCGTCAGGTTACCCGGGACGGCCCGGAGGGGCTCGCGCCGCGTCCGTCCTCTGGAGCGGCATTCGGTGCCGGATCGATCCGGACCACCGGGATGGGTCGGTCCGTGGCCTCCTGGTAGTCGCGGTAGGTCGCGAGGGTCTCGACGAACCGGGCGTAGAGGGCATCGCGCTCCGCGCCCGACGTGCTGCGGGCACGACCGCGGCACGGTCACGCTTCCCGTCGCGGATCGTCACGTCGGGGTCGCCTCGAGGTTCAGGTACCAGGCCGGGTGCCGGTCATGTCCACCGTTGGATGCCGCGACGACGTACGAGTCGCCCTCGCGGAGCGCGAGCAAGCGGCCACGTCCGCGGCTCGCCCGTCTTCCGGCCGGTCGTGGTGAGCAGGATCGCAGGTTCGCCGCGGAACTTCGTGCCGAGACGCCCACCACTGATCCGGTACGCGCCACGGTGCAGCGACGAGAAGAACCAGGCGAACCAGTGCGGGGGCTGGACCAGCCGGTTCTTCTTCGCCATCGCGGAACCCTAACGCCCGCAACGGGCCACGACCGCTCAGTTCGGGCAGCCCTAGGCTCTCGCGGCGTGGAAGACCGACTGACCCCTGGCCTGTACCTCGAGATGACCGAGCAGACCGCGGACGCATACGCCACCGCACGAGTGCCCGAGGTCGTTGCACTCCCCGGCGTGACCCGCGCGACCTGGTGGGAGAACGTCAAGCGTGACCGTGTCGACCTCCCCCGCGTGCTGCCCGAGTTCGATCGGCTCGCGGTCTACGAGATCGACGACACCTTCGTCGCGCCGACCGTTCCGGACGGGATCACCGGACACCACTTCCGCCGGACGCCACGCCCCGGGCAGGGCAGCCTGTCGGGACGAGAAGACCATCGGCCTCTCGCTCGTGCTGATCAGCCCGACCGAGCCCGAGCGCGCGCAGGAGCTGCGCGACTGGGGCGACTTCGTGCACATCCGCCACATCGCGCAGGTCGGCGTACCCGGGTACACGATGATCACGCCCTACGAGAACGTCACGGGCGCTGACCCCCGCTTCATGCACTTCTACGAGATGGACACCGACGAGCCCGAGGTGTCGTTCAAGAAGATGACCCCGCTCGTCGAGGAACGCATCGGCGAATGGGGCACCGACGCGTTCAAGGCATGGGGCTGGACCGACTCGTTGCGGATCATGTACGTCAACACGTTCCGACTCGTGGGTGAGCGCACGCCGTGAGCGGCACGTCCGCCCCGATCGGCGATCCGAGCACCGACGTCTTCGCGGTCATCCACCGTCAGCGTGCACACCGCGCCTTCTCCGACCGTGCCGTGAGCGATGACGACATCGCACGTGTGCTCGACGCCGCCACCTTCGCTCCGAGCGCCGAGAACCGCCAGCCGTGGCAGTTCGTCGTCGTGCGCGACGACGACGCCCGCGCGACGATCCACGAGCTCGCGGTCCGGGCGTGGGAGAGCGGCGGACGCGACTTCTCCGCGACGCGGCTCCCTGCCCACCTCCTCGCCGACGTCGATCGCGGGATCGCCGGTGGTGGATACCGCGCCGCGCCCGTGCTGATCGTCGTGTGCGCCGACACCGAGCGGGGTCACCCGGCGACCGTCGGGTCCTCGATCTTCCCCGCGACCCAGAACCTGCTGCTCGCCGCGACCGCGCTCGGGCTCGGGTCCGCACTCACGACGATCTCGACCGTGTTCGCCGACGAGCTCCGCGAGCTGCTCGCGCTCCCGGCGCACCTCGCACCCCAGGCCGTCATCCCGTTCGGGTACCCGGCGAAGCCACTCCAGCCGCCACGGCGCGAGCCCTTCGCCCAGCACACCCACCGCGAGCGCTACGGCACCGCCTGGTAGCGAGCGGCGCGCTCCCTACAGCGCAGTCGTGGCGCCGCCGGAGGCCGCGGACTCGCGGATCGCGTCCATCACACGCATCTCCGCGAGGCCGTCGACGAACGTGGGCACGGGCACCGCGCCGGGCAAGGATCGGCCTTCGACACCGGCCCGCAGCACCTCGGCCAGGCGCGTGAAGGGACCGAGCTCGAGGTGGGTGAACCGGTCGCGGGGGTCGTCGCTCGCCTCCGGCGGCACGGGCAGCGCAAGATCGTCGGGAACCTCCAGCCTCGCTGCACCGTCCGCGTCGGCGAGCCACGGCTCGTCCCCGTCGATCCACACCGAGCCCTTCGTGCCGGCGACCCGGGTCATGCCGGTCATCGGGCCCCATGCCGCGGCGGTCTGCTGGAGCACGCCCTCGACCCCGGACTCGAGGCGAAAGCGGATCGTGAACGAGTCCTCGGCGACACCCTCGCGCTGCGACACCACGTTGAGGCGAGCGCTCACCTCGGCGAACTCGCCGAGCCACGTGCGGATCTGGTCGATGATGTGCGAGCCGGACGCACCGAGCCAGCCGCCCCCGGCATCCGCGTCGAACCACCACACCGGAGCCTTCGCAGCGGGATCGGCCACCATCGGCACATGCGAGACGAACGTCGCCAGACGAGGTTCCCCGATCCGACCGTCGCTGATCGCGCGGCCGCACGGTCGATCGCTCGAGCGCCCACCGGAACTCGTGGCCGACGAGGTGGCACACGCCCGCGGCCTCGGCCGCCGCGAGCATCGCCTCGGCCTCGGACGCGTCCATCGCGAACGGCTTCTCGCAGAGGACGTGACGACCTGCGTTCGCCACCTCGATCGCGAGCGGCGCGTGGGTGGGCGGAGGCGTCGCGATCGTGACCGCCACGATCTCGTCGTCGGCCAGCGCGTCTGCGAGCGACGTGCAGGCCCGCGCCACCCCGACCCGGTCCGCTCGCCGCTGCGTGCGCTCGGCGTCCTGGCCGACGAGCGCGACCACGTCGAACCCCGCGGCGCGCAGCGCCCGGAGGTGGACCCGGCACCCGAACCCGGTGCCGACGACCGCTGCCTTCGGTGCGTCGACCATCTAGTACCCCTCGTCGACGTCGATGACACCCTCGAGCGGCTCGTCGGCGATGAAGTGGCGGAGGTTGTCGACGAACGACGCGATGATCCGCTCGAAGGCACGCGGCGACGACCATGACACGTGGGCCGACAGGCGCACCGCCGGATGGGTCGAAGAGCCAGTGCCCCTCGGGCAGCGGCTCGGGATCGACCGTGTCGAGCGTCGCCCGAGCGACGATGCCGTCGTCGAGCGCCACGCGCAAAGCGTCCTGGTCGACGAGGCTGCCGCGGGCGATGTTCACGAGGTGGACACCCTGCCGCATCCCGGCGAACGCTTCGGCGTCGAGCAGGTGGTGCGTGGACGCCGTGCCCGGTGCCGCGAGGACCACGTGGTCCGCCGACGCGAGCAGATCGGGGAGGTCCTTCGCGAGCTCGACGCCCGCGAGGCAGGTCGCGACCCGGGTTGCGGCGAACCGCGCGCACCCGCATGTCGAACGCGAGGGACCGTTGCGCGACCGCGGCACCGATTCCGCCCAGCCCGACGAGCCCCACGGTCTTGCCGGCGAGCTCACCCAGGTTCGCGAGGTTCCAGTGCTCGGGTGGTTCCGAGAGCCAGGTCCCCGGGAAGTCCTTCTCGAACGCGAGCATCGCGGCGAGCACGTACTCGGCGATCGGGATGGCGCTCACGCCCCGCGGGAGCAGGTGACGAGCCGTCCCTCGAGCAGATGCCGCGGCCAGGCATCGATGCCTGTGCCGGGCAGGTGCATCCATCGCACGCCCGTCTCCCCGAGGTGCTCGAAGAGCGGGTGCCCCTGCCAGGCCGCGAACAGCACGTCGCCCGTCGGCACCTCGGTGAGCTCGCCACCGAACTCGACCGGGACGACCTCCACGTCGAGTCCCGCCGCGTCGATCGCCTCGACGACCGGGGCACCCATCATGTTCAGGACGCGTAGGGCCACGTCGGGTCTCCGGGGGCATCGAGACGATCTGCGGCAGTATGGACCCGGCCACAACCGGACCGCCAAACGGGCAAGGGGGCCACGATGGTCGACACGACCCTCGATCCCGACAGCCGATGGAACTCGAAGTGGATCCGCGACTCGGCTTCGCGCTGTGGGACGCCGACAACCACTACTACGAGCCGGCCGACTGCTTCACCCGCCACCTCGACCCTGCGATGCGCGACCGGGCGATCCGGCCTGACGCCGACGCCGACGGACCCGAACGGTGCGATCGGTCGGAGAGCGCCCGTTCACGTTCCTCGCCGATCCGTTCCCGACGACGACCACCAAGCCCGGATCGCTGCGCGACATGCTGCGTGCGCTCAGCTCGGGCGACTTCACCGAGTCGTCGGTGATGGAACCGATCCGGCCCGAGTACCTGGACCGCGACGCGCGCCTCGCGCAGATGGACCGCCAGGGAGTCGAGACGATCCTGCTCTTCCCGACGCTGGCGCTGTGCGTCGAGCACTTCATGAAGGACGACACCGAGCAGCTCTACGCGAACTTCCACGCCTTCAACCGCTGGCTCGACGAGGACTGGGGCTTCGACCACGAGGGGCGCATCCTCGCCGTGCCGCTGCTGTCGCTGCGCGATCTCGACCGACGCCGTCGCCGAGCTCGAGTTCGTGCTCGAGCGCGGTGCCCGAGCGATCGAGCTGCGCCCCGGTCCGGCGTTCGGCCGCTCGCCCGCCGACCCGCACTTCGACCCGTTCTGGGCCCGGGTCGACGAGGCCGGCGTTCCCGTCTGCTTCCACATCGGCGAGTCGGGCTACAACGAGATGTTCGCCCCGTACTGGGGCGAGCCGGCGAACCCGTCGTCGCACCGACCAGTCGGCGTTCCAGTGGACGAACCTCTACGGCGACCGCCCGATCATGGACACGATCTCCGCCCTGATCCTGCACAACTTGTTCGGTCGCTTCCCGAACGTCCAGTGCGTGAGCGTCGAGAACGGATCGCTGTGGGTCCCGTACCTGCTCAAGGCGATGAACAAGATGAACGGGATGGGACGCAACGGGCCCTGGCTCGGAGGGCGCATCACCGATCGCCCGAGCGACATCTTCCGGGCGCACGTCTCCGTGTCGCCGTACCACGAGGAGGACATCGCCGGCGTTGGCCGGACTCATCGGCGACGACCGCGTCCTCTTCGGGTCCGACTTCCCGCACCCCGAAGGACTCGCCGAGCCGCGCGACTTCGTCGAGGCGCTCGCGTCGCTCGACGACGGCGCGACTCGCCGGATCATGCGCGACAACCTCCGCGGCCTTGCTCGCGACCTGATCGCCGACGACTCAGCCCAGCAGCGCGCGTACGCGGCGTTGCAGGTCGACCGCCCAGGTGATCGGATCGTCGAGACCCCAACCCTGCTCGGGGATGTCGAAGTACTCGACGGACAGACAGCCCCGATAGTCGAGCTCATCGAGGCGGGCGAGGACCGCCGCGAAGTCGACGACGCCACGCGGGGTCGTCGACGTGCACCTGGGTCGAGCCGGGACAGCCCTGCCGCAGCTGGACGTGATCCGCGAGCTCGAGCATCTCGAGCGGGTCACCGCCCCAGTCGGCGACGTGGCCGGTGTCGACGAGGAGTCGGAGCCCGGGCACCTCGTCGATCATCGCCCGCGCGGTCTCGTACGAGTTCACGACCGCGCCCGCCCACGGCTCGAGCAGGGCGCCGGGCGCACGGCCCCACCACCGGACGGAGCGATCCCACATGTCCGGACCGGCGACGATCGCCGGCGCGGGGGTTGCGCACCAGCCGGGCACCGGCTTCGGGTAGGCGGTCGGACAGCCGACGGGGAGCGCGAGCGTTGCCGGGTCGATGTCGACCATGACGTCGATGTGCTCGAACCCGAGGTCGGCCGCGTGCTGCGCACGCTGCTCCTCGGGCTCGGACCAGAAGACGACGTCGACCACACCGAGCCGGTAGCGCCCCACGGTGCGGTTCTCGCTACTTCTTCTTGTCGCCCGAGTACTCCATCCCGCCGGGCATGACCATGCCGACGGTCTGCAGGTGCTGGCCGAGGATGACGTCGAAGTTGTCGGCGACTGCCTGCGGTGTCCAGCCACCGTCACGCCACATGAACGCAACCTGCTTCGGGTGCTGGAAGAGGGTGAACGCGAAGTCGCTGCGCCCGAGGATCTGGCCGTTCACGTGGCCCGCTTGCTCGGACGCCAGGAATGCGACGAGCGGCGCGTTGAGCGACGGGTCCTGCTCCGGCGGCGGACCGCGTGCCCGAGCGCTCGAACAGCGCCGCCGGTCATGCGCGTCGCGCCCGGCGGGCGCGACCGCGTTCGCGGTGATGCCGTACTTCCCGAGCTCCAGCGCCCAGATGAACGTCATCCCCATGAGCGCGGCCTTGGCCCCGCCGTAGTTCGTCTGGCCGAAGTTCCCGCGCAGGCCGGCCGAGGAGGTGATGTTGATGATGCGCCCGTAGCCCTGCTCCTTCATGATCGGAGCCGCGTGGCGGGTGCAGTTGAACGCGCCCTTCATGTGGACGGCGACGACATCGTCGAAGTCCTGCTCCGTCATCTTGACGAGCGTGCTGTCGCGCACGATGCCGGCGTTGTTCACCAGGATGTCGATCGTCCCGAACGCGTCGACCGCGGTCTGCACGATGTCGGCGGCGCCGGCGAAGTCGGTCACGGAGTCGTAGTTGGGTACGGCCTTCCCGCCGAGCGCCTCGATCTCCTTGCAGACCTGGGTCGCCGGGTCCTCCTCGCCGCCCCGACCGTCGAGGCTGACCCCGACGTCGTTGATGACGAGGTTGGCACCCTCGCTCGCCATGCACAGCGCGAACTCGCGACCGATGCCGCGGCCCGAACCGGTGACGACCGCGGTGCGGCCCTCGAGCAAGCGTCTCCCGCTCCCCCAGCCATGGGGTCAGCCGCAGGCGGCGGTCGCGGTGCCCGTGAGCACCTCGACGCCGTCCTGGTTCGTGGCCGTGCACTCGAGGTCGACGAGCCGGCTGCCGTCCTCCTCGCGCTTGCCGGCGACCTTGGCCGCGAACGTGATCGTGTCGCCGGGCCACACCTGCTTCGCGAAGCGCACCTGGAACCTGCGCATGGCCTCGGGGCCGAACCAGTCCTTCACCACCCGGGCCATCAGCCCGGCGGTGAGCATCCCGTGCCCGAAGACCGACGGGTTCCCGACCTGGGTCGCGATCGTCTCGTCGTGGTGCATGGGGTTGAAGTCGCCGGAGGCGCCCGCGTAGCGGACGAAGTTCGTGCGGCTGAGGTTCTCGACGACGAGTGGCGGGGCCTCGTCGCCGACCTGGACGGAGTCGTAGGTGATGGTTTGGCTCATGCCGCGGAGCGTATCGCGGGCGACGGAAACGTGACACGAGCGTCAGGCGCTCCTAGCCTGACGCCGATGACCTCCGCCTCGCGCGCGCCCGGCCCTCGGGAGTCCGGCCTCGAGGTCCCGGCCACCAAGCTCCCGGCCACGAGAGAACCAGGCCACCAGAGAAGCGGCCACCAGAGAAGCGGCCACCAGAGAAGCCGGGAGGACGGGTCCAGGGACGCGAGCTGCGGGCCCGGGGCAAGCGCACGCTCGCCCGCCTCCTCGTGGCCGGCGGCACCGTCTTCGCGGAGCGTGGATACCACGCCGCCCGGGTCGACGACATCGTGAAGGCCGCGAAGACGTCCCACGGCACGTTCTACCTGTACTTCTCGTCGAAGCAGGACCTCTTCCACGCCGTGGCCGTCGACGTGGCGTCGGAGATGATCGACCTGGCCCGCGAGATGCCCGCCCTCGATCCCGACGGCGCGGCCGCGGACGACGCGCTCCGTGACTGGCTGGACCGCTTCGCGACGCTCTACCAGCGCCACGGCGCGTTCATCCGCACGTGGACCGAAGCCGAGATCGCCGACAGCGAGATCGGGAACATCGCGAACGACCTCGTCATGCAGTTCTCGCGCGAGCTCGCGCGCCGAGTGCGCGCCGCCGCGCCCGATCTCGATGCCGGCGTCACCGCGTTCGCGCTCATCTCGATGATCGAGCGCTTCACGTACCTCGTCGAGGCCCACCAGCTGCCCGTCGACCGCGCCGAGGCGCTCCCGACCCTGGCGTTCGCCACGATGGCCGCGCTGCACGGGCCACGCGCCACGACCTGACGCTCCGTCAGGTTCGCGTGGCCCCGGGCCGTGATGCTGGCTCCTGCCTTCCGTCGGAACGGGCGAGGGGGATATATTCCTGACGTCACTGTCACATCGCCAGTGCGATCTCATGGGGGGAACATGAAGAACAGAGCGGCGAAACTGCTCGTCACGGCCGTTGCTGCTGCGTCGCTGGTGGTCAGCGGATCAGTGGTCGCCGGTGCGTCGGTGAGCTCGGCGAAGAAGCCGGTGTGCACGGGGAAGACCAAGAAGGCCGCGGTCAAGAACATCGAGACCGCCTACGACTACTTCCTCAACGGGGGCGCGGGGTACACCGCCGACCAGAAGGCCGAGTACATCCAGTACCTGAGCGGGAAGAAGCTCAACCAGGATCTGCTCACCAAGTTCCAGGAGAGCGCCGCGGCCAACGCCGAGGCGTCCGCCACGACGACGGTCCAGGTGAACAAGGTGACGTGCAAGGGCAAGAAGGGCGCGGTCGTCGACTTCGACCTCGTGCTCGGTGGCGAAGCATCGCCGGGTCTCGCACCTCCGGGTGGCGCGGTGCTCGAGGGCAAGACGTGGAAGGTGACCGGCCTCACCCTGTGCAACTTGCAGGCGCTCGGTGACCCCTCGGTGCTCGAGACGGAGCCCTGCGCGACGATCGTCCTCGACGAGACGCTCTAGTCGAAGCAGCTCGGCGAGCGAGAGCGACGGGGGCCGCCCTACGGGGCGGCCCCTTCTCGCGCCCCGATCCCCGGTCGCGGGACCCTCCCTCCCCTCCCCTCCCCTCCCCTCCCGTTGCGTTGGCAGGCTGAGCGACCGCCGACGTGGCTCGACGTGCCAGCCTCAGCGGGGTGTGACGCTGAAGACCCGGTGCGTGTCCGCGGTGGCGATGCCCCTGACCCCCGACGATCTCGTCGCGCAACACGGCGCTCGGCAGTTCGGTCTCGTCACCCATCCGCAGCTTCGAAGCGCCGGGCTCTCGCAACGACAGATCGACGGCCGCGTTCGCTCCCGAAGGCTCCGACGACTCCACGTCGGCGTGTTCGCGATCGCCGGCGCCCCGGCCACGTTCCAGCAAGAGTCGATGGCCGCAGTCCTGGCAGGAGGCAGCCGTGCGGTCGCGTCTCACAGCACGGCGGCTGCCCTGTGGTCCCTTCCAGAACAACCGAATGAGCGCCCGATCGAGATCACCAGCCCACGAGCCAGGTTCCCGGAGACGCGCATCGCGCGCGTGCACCGATCGCTCCATCTCGACGCTCGCGACGTCGCGTCGGTCGCCGGCATCCCCTGCACAACGATCGCTCGTTGCCTCGTCGACCTCACCGCAGTCCGTGGGGTCGGATGGCTCGCCCGGGCAATGGACGACTCGTTGCGCCGCAACCAGACCACCATCGGCGAGATCCGGGCAACCGTCGACCGGTTGCCGGGAGCGCCGGGGCGACGACCATCGGTGGTCCGGATGCTGGTCGACGAACGCCTCGCGATCGGCTCGGGCAAGACTGAGAGCTGGCTCGAGCGCACCGTGCTGAAGATCCTGCTGGACGCGGACATCCCCCGCCCCGTCGAGCAGCTCCTGATCGTCGCGGCCGGGCACGAGTACCGGGTCGACTTCGCCTGGCCCGATCGCCGCCTCGCGCTCGAGGTCGACGGCTACTGGCACGGGACCTACTCGTCCCGGCACCGCGACCGGGAGCGCGACCTCCATCTCCGCCAGGAGAACTGGAACGTCCTGCACGTCACCGAGGAGACTCCAGCCGACCTCATCGTGTCCTCGGTGGTCACCGAGCTGACGAGATGAGATGGAGGGCTCAGCCACTCCTACCGTCGCTCATCCCGCGAAGCTGACGGACCGATCATGTTGTCCGTCAGTTGGAAGGCTCAACAACCTCAGAGGTCGCCGACTCTTCCAACGCCGGGGAAGGAGTGACGGAGATCAGGACTTCGCGGTGCCGTTCGCTGAGGCGCTCGGCAGGATCTCGCCCTGCACCGCCGGCATGATCCGATCGGTGAGGTCGCCGAGCTCGTCGACGCGACCGGCGAGCGCCACGCGGCCCTTGGCCATCACGACCACATCGTCGGCGAGCGTCAGGGCTTGGCGGACGTGCTGCTCGACGATGAGCAGCGACGTGCCGTGGTCGCGGATCGTCGCGAGCGTCTCGTACACCTCGTCGATGATGACCGGTGCGAGTCCGAGCGAGAGCTCGTCGGTGATCAGCAGCTTCGGCGCGTGGACGAGCACTCGGGCGAGCGACACCATCCGCTGTTCGCCACCGGACAGCGTCCCGGCGACCTGTTTCCGACGCTCACCGAGTCGGGGGAACATCTCGTAGGCCTGGGCGAGCGCGCGCTTCGCACCGCGGCGGCCGAACACCTGCCGGAACGAGAGCGCGAGGTTCTCCTCGACGGTCAGCGACCCGAACACCGAGCGGCCCTCCGGTGCGTGCACGATGCCCATGCGAGTGAGCTTGTAGGCCCGGCTCCCGGTGACGTCCTCGTCCTGGTAGAGCAGCTTGCCCGAGGTCGGCTCGATGAGACCGCAGCAGACACGCACGACCGACGTCTTGCCCGAGCCGTTGGACCCGAGCAGCGCCATCACCGACGACTCCCGGATCGTGAACGAGACGCCGAACAGCGAGCGGAACGGCCCGTAGCCGGCCTCGACGTCGCGCAGCTCGAGGAGCGGTGCGGCCCCCGAGGTGGGTTTCGGTGCGGTGGTGTCGGGCGTTGCGGTGCTCACACGACGTCCCCGAGATAGGCCTTGCGCACGGCGGCGTCGCCGAGCACGTCTTCGGTTGCCCCGGAGGCGATGAGCGTGCCGAAGTCGAGCACGTACAGCCGGGTCACCAGGCTCTGCACCATCTCGACGTCGTGCTCGACGAGCAGCACCGCGAACTCGTGCTGCTGCTGCACGGTCCGGAGGCGCTCGGCGAGTGCTGCCGTCTCCTTCACGTCGAGGCCCGAGGACGGCTCGTCGAGCAGCAGGAGCTTGGGCTCCGACATCAGGGCGCGCCCGAGCTCCACGAGGCGACCGCGGCCCAGACTCAGCGATTCGACCGGCTTGTCGGCCTCGGCCTGCAGGCCCAGGAGATCGAGCATGCGCTCGACCCGCATGTCCTCGTCCCCACTCGGGTTCGAGCGGTTGACCAGGTCCTTCCACAGGCGCCCGCTGCCGTTGCGACGGCGCTCGGTGACGAGGAAGTGGTCCCGCACCGTCATCCCCGAGAAGAGCTCGAGACGCTGGAACGTGCGGCCGATCCCGGCCCGTGCCCGCTTGTAGACGGGCAGACCGCTCACGTCGCGCCCGTCGAAGTGCACGGAACCGGCGTCGGGTCGGAGCATGCCGAGCATGCAGTTGAACAGCGTGGTCTTGCCCGCGCCGTTCGGACCGATCAGTCCGACCATCTCGCCGTGGTTGACGTCGAGGTCGACGCCGTTGAGCGCGGTGATGCCCGCGAAGTGCTTCGTGATGCCGCTCGCTTCGAGCAGCGAGATCGGGTCGCGGAAAGAGGGCTCGGCGGACGCGACGGTCGGGGTGCTCATGACGCGTCCCCTGCCGGTGCGGCGACCAGCGGCTCCGGAGGCGCGCTGCCGGCGAGCGACACCACGTGCTCCGGTGGCGGTTCGAAGCCTTCACCGCCGATGGCGAGCTCGTTGCACGCGCCCTGCACGCCAGCGATCCACTGGGTCCAGACGATCACGAAGACCGCAGTGAGAAACGCGATCGGCCAGCCCGCCGGAGGGAACCCGTGGTCGATGAAGCTGCCCTCCGACGCGCTCTGATCGGTCACCGAGGTGCGGAAGAAGAGGAACGCGCCCGCGAGGACGAACCCGAACGGCGCCCGCCCCGCATGCCAGGTGATCGGGCTGCTCAGCCAGCCGCGTGCCTTCGAGATCCGTTCGACGTGGACGGGGAGGAGGAAGAACGCGACCGACCCGATCCCCGCGGGGATGCCCACGAGGACGCAGTCGAGCAACGTGGCCTTCGGCACCCAGGCCTGGTCGTGGAAGAACCAGCCCACCGCCGCCCCGACGAGCGCACCGCCGACCAGGAGCAGCAGGCCCTCGGGCACGCCGCCACCCTTCCGGAGCCGCGCGTCGGTCCAGAAGATCCACGTGATCGCCACGAGGAGGCTGGGGACGATGAACCACAGCATCGTGGCGCTGTGCACGGTGACCCAGTGCCCCTGGAGCGGGCTGCGCACGAGGATGTACAGGAGGTACAGCGCCGGCCCGGCGATGACCGGCAGCACGACGTGCCAGACCGGTCGGTACCCCTTCGGGCGCGTGACCGAGGTCCCCAGCTCGTCCGCGCGCTGCTTGAGCGCCGCCTGCCGGCGCTGGGCCAGGATGCTCTTGCGGGTCTGGAACTGGACGATGCCCTCCGGGTGGCGGGCGTAGGTGATGGCCCCGAGACCGAACCCGATGATCGCGATCGATGTGGGGAACCCGAGGGTCTCCAGCAGCCATTGGGTGACGATGAGGCCGAGGGCCGCGTTCACCGCGCCGTCGACGGTGCGCGCGCCCAGCGTCACCACCAGCACGACCCAGACGACGCCGAAGAGCGCCGGGTAGGTCGCGATCGGCTCCACCCGGCCCTGCGACATGCCGATGAGCCCACCACCGATGCCCGCCACGCCGGCCGCGAGCGAGAACATGATGATCCGCAGCGACGTGGCGTTGATGCCGATCGACGCGGCCGCGGTCTCACTGCCGCGCAGCGCGCCGAGATAGCGGCCGACAGTGCCCTGGCGGATCAGGATCACCATGATGCCGACGATCGCGAAGATCGCGAACACGACCAGGAACCAGAGGCGCCCGTCGGGATCGTTCGAGAGGTTGGCGAACTCCGGCCGCCGGACCTCGATGCCGAACTCGCCGCCGGAGATCTCCTCGCGCCGGAAGATCACGTTCTCGGACATCAGCGCGAAGGCGAGCGTTGCCAGCGAGAGGTAGAGCCCGGCCAGGCGGACCGTCGGTCGGCGCCGGAAGCGTCCGATGAGCGCGGGTACGCCGTCGATCAGGAGGACGAACAGCGCGCCCGCCGCAGCAGCCACGATGCCACCGACCAGGATCGCGAGGAGCCCCGGGACGTGCAGCTCCTGCATGATGTTCGCCATCGCGAACCCGCCGAAGCCCGCGAAGGTCGCCTGCGCGAGGGAGATCTGGCCACCGAGGCCGGTGAAGATCGTGATCGAGAGCAGCACCACCGCGAGCGCGAACGCGTCGGTCAGCCGAGTGACCCAGAGCGGGCTCACGAGCGTCATCATCACGACGAGGAAGCCGCCGACGAACACGGGGAAGGCGATGCGCGTCATTCGCTGCATCTGCTCGTCCTTGTACTCGTGCGCCAACGCCGGCGGTGGAGGATCGACTCCGGCGAGCGGGTCTGCGACGTCGCGGCTCTCGCGCAGCCTGGGCCAGAAGACCAGGAGCAGGAACAGGACGAGGAACGGGAACGACGGGCGCAGGTCGACGGCGATCGCGCTGTCGGCCCCGAGGATGTCGGGCAGTGCCCGCGCCGCGATCCCGATGAAGAGCCCGCCGACGAGCGTCATCGGGATGCTCTGGAAGCGACCGACCGCGGCGGCGGCGATCGCCGCGATGATCAGGAGCGTGTAGATGTTCCCGTTCAGCTCGAAGTAGAGCGGAGCGAGCAGCACGCCCGCGAGCCCGGCGAGGGCACTCGAGAGCATCCACGAGACCATGCTCACACGGTCGGAGTCGACGCCGGCGAGCTCCACCATGCGCGGGCTCTCCACGACTGCTCGCATCTGCAGCCCGATCGCGGTGTAGCGGAAGAGCAGACCGAGCAGCGCGACCGCGACCACGGTGACGATCACCGTTGCGGCACGGTCGGCCTGCACGATGTAGTCGCCGAAGTGGAACGAGTTGAGGTTCGGGTCGAAGTTCGACTCGAAGCCGAGGTGCTTCCACACGCCGAGGCCGCCCTGCTCGAGGCCGAGCAGCGACGCGACGCTCGGCGGGGCCTGCGCCGGCTGCTGCCCGAAGATCGCCTTGACGATCTCGGGCATCGCCAGCAGCAGCCCTAACGCCGTGACCAGCTTCACCTGCCAGGAGGCGGTTCGCATGTAGCGGAACAGCGATCGATCGAGGAGGAGCCCAACGAGCGGCGAGACGATGACCACCGCCATGACGAAGCCCAGCCACAGCGGCCAGCCCCGGTTCTCGACGCAGTCGTAGAAGACCCAGCCGCTCAGGAAGGCCTGCGCGCTGAACGCCAGGTTGAAGACACCCGACGTCTTGTAGGTGAGGACGAGCCCGACGGCCACGAGGGCGTACACGCAGCCGATCGGCGCGCCCTCGATGAGCCACTGGATCTGTTGATCCACTGCGTTCCCTCTATGCCGTTCGGACTCGTCCTCTCCTGATCGATCGGTGCGACTACCCGTTCGCGGTCGGGATGGTCTCCCCCGGCTTGAGCGGCAGGTAGAAGGGGTTGTCGAGGTTCGGCGGCCGCGGGTTGTCGGGGAAGCACACGAAGGGCTGACCCGGCTTGCCGTACCGAGGCACGAACTTCCCGTTCACGGCTTCCACGTACGCCGTGCAGGCCGCGTGGCCCGGACCGTGCCCGTCACCCGTCGCCGTCCAGTCCTGCGGCGGGAGCATCCCGTCAGCGGTGAAGTCCGGTGATGCTGTTGATCGCGTCGACGACCGACTGCTGGGTGAAGTCCTTGCCGGCCTTCTTGAGGCCCTCGACGAACAGGGCGGCGTTGATCCACCCGGCCTGGGACTGCTCGCTCGGCGAGACGCCGCGCTTCTTCATCGCGGCCAGGTACTCCTTGGTGCCCTTCGGCAGCTTCTTGCTCTGCCAGTCCGCGAACGACAGCCCGAAGAACCAGTTGTTGAGCTGCTTGCCGTACTTCTTGATGACGTCGTCGCGGTACCCCTCGGGGGCGTAGAAGATGACGTCGTCGACGCCCGCCTGCTTCAGCCCCTGAGAGATCTTGAACGCACCGCCGAAGTCCATGCAGGTGGCGACGAACTGCACGCCCTTGTCCTTCATCGCCTGCACGTCTGCGCTCACGTCGGAGAACCCGAACTCGAGGCTCTTGTCCTCGTAGACGAGATCGATCCCGTACTCCTTGAAGGCCTGCTCGGTGCCCTACGGAGCAGGCGACCGACGACGGCGCGGTGTAGGTGAAGATCGCACCCTTGGTGGCCTCGTTCTGCTGCGCGATGTACGCCGGTGCGATCGACGGACAGCTGAAGCAGAGGAACGAGCCCTTCTCGCCGAACAGGCTCTGGCGCGGGCACTGGTCGGTGAAGATGCCGTTCTGGATCACGTCATCCTGGATCTTCTGACCCTCGGCGTTCGTCCCGCACCAGCCTGCGTCGACGTTGATGCCGAACGTCGGGATGTTCTTGCTCGCGAGGTACGACCCGCCGGCGAACGAGTTGGTCATCACGGGCATGACCGCGAAGACCTTCTTCTCCTCGACGAGCGAGCGCACGGCACGGATGTTCCCCGACGGTGCGCCCTGGTCGTCGAGCTGCGCGACGAGCTTCAGCTTCTTGCCGTAGACGCCGCCATCGGCGTTGATCTTGTCGAAGTACGCCTGGACGCCGTCGAACCCGTCGACGTACGGGACGTTGAGCACGCTGACGGGGCTGGCGAGCCCACCAACCTGGATCTCCTTGGCGGTGACCCCCGGTCGTCCACTGCCCTGGGCGCCGGCGGACGTGGCGCCCACCGTCCCCATGAGCCCTGCCACCAACATCGCCGTGATGGCGATTGCTACGACGCGACGCATCGGCTTCCCCCCGTTCGACCGGCGCTTGGCCGCGCACTCTAGCCAGGTTTTCACTGACGCTCACGTCAGCAACTGGAACCGGTTCCTCCGCGCGCCCCGGTGTCGGCTCCGACCGGTCGCGCGCGAGCATGGCCGCCGTGTCCGGGACCCTCGTCACCTTCCACGCCCACCCCGACGACGAGTGCATCACCACGGGCGGGGTCATGGCGAAGGCCTCGGACGAGGGGCACCGCGTCGTGCTCGTCGTCGCCACCGGCGGCGAGGTCGGTGAAGTCGCGGAGGGCGTCCTCGCACCCGGCGAGTCGCTCGCTGACCGGCGCGCCGGCGGAGACGGCGCGTGCCGCCGGAGATCCTCGGCGTCGCCCGGGTGGTCAACCTCGGCTACCGCGACTCGGGCATGGAGGGCACAGCCGACAACGACGACCCCGCATCCTTCTGGTCGGCCGACGTCGACGTGGCCGCCGAACGACTCGCGGCGGTCCTCCGGGAGGAGCAGGCCGACGCCCTGACCGTCTACGACGAGCACGGCGGGTACGGCCACCCGGACCACGTCCAGGTACATCGCGTCGGCGTGCGCGCGGCAGAGCGCGCCGGGACGCCGCGCGTCTACGAGGCAACGATGAACCGCGACCAGGTCGCGGCGTTCGTCCGCGAGCGCCAGCAAGAGGCGCGCGAGTCGGGCATGGAGCTCCCCGAGGGCATCGAGGACCCGGACGCGATCACGATGGGCAGCCCCGAAGCGCTGCTCACCACGAAGGTCGACGTCACCGAGTGGGTCGACCGCAAGCGCACTGCACTCGCGGCCCATGCAAGCCAGGTCGACGAGTCGCACTTCTTCCTGATGATGCCCGTCGACACCTTCCGCGCGGCGTTCGGGACCGAGTGGTTCATCCGTCGCGGCGCAGGACCGGGCATCCTTGAGGACTCATTGTTCCCGGACGACGCATGAGCGAGCTGGCCGTGTCGTGGGTCCTGTTCACCATCGGCCTGTTCGTCGTCGTCTTCACCATCCCCGGCGTGGTCCGCGTCAAGCACTGGACGCTGCTGTTCCCCGCGTTCGTCGCGTCGTGGTTCGGCACCGGGCTCGCGGGCTGGTGGATGCTGCTGCTCGCCGGGACGACGACAGGACTCGCCCTGCTCGGGGGCCTCGAGGCCGCGCCCGGGTGGATCGGGCTCGCGCTCGTGGCGTCTGCCGAGGCTCGGCCTCGTCCGGCAGTGGCTCGTCGCCCGCCACGCGGGTCGGACGTTCGACGCCGCCCTGTACCCGCTCGACGGCATGCCGTACCGGGCGGCCCGACGCACCGCGCGCTCGATCCTGCTCCCCCTCTGGGTGCGAGACGAGCGCGTCGAGCGCGTGAAGGACGTCCGCTACGCGGAGGGCGCAGGACGTCGACACCTCCTCGACATCCACAAGCCGCGCGCCGGGGTGCATGGCGCGCCCGTCCTGCTCCAGATCCACGGCGGCGCGTGGATGATCGGCAGCAAGGACACTCAGGGGCGCCCGCTGATGAACGCGCTCGCCAATGCCGGGTGGGTCTGCGTCGCCATCAACTACCGCCTCAGCCCGCGGGCGAAGTGGCCCGACCATCTGCTCGACTGCAAGCTCGCGATCCGCTGGATCCGTGAGCACATCGCGGAGCACGGTGGTGACCCCGACTGCATCGTGGTGACCGGCGGCTCCGCGGGCGGGCACCTCGCGACACTCGTCGCGCTGACCGCCGAACGAACCCGACCTCCAACCCGGCTTCGCTGACATCGACACCTCGGTCAAGGCCTGCGTCTCGATGTACGGCGCGTACGACCTCGAGGATGTGTTCGGCCGCGCGCCCTCGCGCCTCGGTCGCCGACTCGGCTCGTGGATGGGGAGCCTGGTGCTCGGACGTGGCCTCGACGACCCCGCGCCGTACCACGACGCGTCCCCGATGTACCGCGTGGCACCGGGCGCACCGCCGTTCCTCGTCGTGCACGGCTCGATCGACAACCTCGTCCCCGTCGAGCAGGCCGAACGGCTCGTCGGCGAGCTGCTCGCGGCCGACGTGGAGGTCGCGTACGTGGAGCTCGCGGGCGCGCCCCACGCCTTCGACGTCTTCCACTCGACCTGGGCCGACGCGAGCGTGATCGGTGTGATCCGCTACCTCACCTGGGTCCTGGCGGAGGGCTCGCGGCAGAACGCGAGCGCCCGGACCGACCCCACGGCACGACACGCGGCCGGCGATAGTGCAGTCGAGCGATCCGACGACCACCGTGCGTACGGCGCCATCGTGAGCCCGGCGAGCGCGAGCAGCACCGCGTCGTAGTTCACCCGCCAGCCGGCGAACTCTCGCCACGCCCGGTCGCGGTCCGGACGCACCGGCACGCCTTCGCCATCGAGCTGCTCGTACGCCTCGAGGAACTCCGCCTTCGCGATGCTGATCGGCGCGTCGGGGGCCGGGTCGGGGTCGTACGGGATCCCGAAGTAGTCCGAGATCTCGCGGAGCGCGAGATACCCGGAGCGGATGCAGAGCCCCGCCTGCGGGTTCCACGGGATCGCGAGGGTCGACTGTGCGAGCGACGCGGCATCGAGCACCGCTCCCGCCGCGGTCACCCACGAACGCTCCGGGCTCGGGGAGCGGAAGAAGGTCAGGATCGCCAACGACGTGTGCGTCTCCGAGATCTCCGCGAACCAGAGCTCCCATTCCGCCCAGAGCTCCGACAGCTGCTCCGTCCAGCCGATCGCGTGGTACCGCTGCAACAGCTCGACGGCGCTCGGAGGCGTCCCCGCCCTCGTCGCCAGCTGGGCCACGGTCAGCTCCCGTCGGGAGAAGGCCCCGTAGATCGTCGGGACGTACGCGATCAGCAGCGCGAGCGAGCGCGAGGCCCGTCGCCGCCTCGAGGAACGCGAGGACGAAGCTGGGCACGTCGTCGGGAGGCAGGACGAACCCGAGCGTGAAGAGGGACGAACCGCTGAGCTCGAACGCCGACTTCCAGTCACGGGCGGGCACCAGGGTGAAGAAGATCATGGCGAAGCCGACGAGGGTCAGCGCCATCCAGACGCCGACGAGGGCGAGGAGCCCGATCGGCGCGTAGAGCGCCATCACCCGGTCGCGACGCTCGTAGGTGTGGGAGTCGCGGGCGATGAAGCTGAAGCACCAGCGCAGCGAGACGAACACGGACCGGGTGAGCGGGGTCGACGCGCCGCGGGGCAGGACGAACGTCCGCAGCGCCGAATCGAGGACCGTGAGCACGACCAGGACACCGCCGGCGATGAGCAGGATGTCGACGACCACGTCCATCCCCCATCTTCCCCCATTCGGAGGAGGACACGCCGGGGGCGCGAGCAATTGTCGCCGGCGGGCTCCTAGAGTCCGGGGCGACGGGACGACACCGGGGGGATCACCGTGGCTGACTCGCAGGAACCCACCACACGGCGGACCACCCGCATCGTCGTGATCGCACTGGTGATCGGGCTGAGCGCCGCCGCGCTCGGTGGCGTCGCCGGCGCCTCGGCTCCCGCACGGGCACCACCGGCAGAAGGGCGGTGGCGACATCCGTTTCGGCCTGGAGGCCGAGAACACCAACTACTGCCTCAGCCGGGCGCAGATGGCCATCGCGGGCATCCAGGTGACCGCGGCGGTGTACGACACCCTCACCGCGCCGAACTCCAAGGGCGTGACCGTGCCGTACCTCGCGAAGTCGGTCGAGCCGAACGCCGACAACACCGTCTGGACCATCAAGCTGCGCGACGGCGTCAAGTTCCACGACGGCACCCCCGTCGACGCCGGATGCCGTGAAGCTCAACATCGACTCGTGGCGCGGCGCACCGGGCACGCCGAACGTCGGCTCCCTGTTCCCGATCGTCCTGAACTTCGTGCAGGACGTGACGGCACCCGACGCCTCGACGGTCGTCGTCACGCTCAAGACGCCGGTCCCGGCATTCCGGAACGCGATCTGGGGCAACGGTCGCTTCGGCATCATGGCCCCGGCCCAGCTCAACGCCGGCGAAGACTGCGCGACGAAGATGATCGGGAGCGGGCCCTTCAAGCTCGAGTCCTACGCCCAGAACGAGAAGACCGTCGTGGTCAAGAACCCCGACTACTGGCAGAAGGGCTACCCCAAGGCCGACTCCATCACCTTCGTCCCGGTGGTGGACGCCGCGGTGCGCGTCACCCAGCTCCAGGGCGGCCAGCTCGACATGCTGCACACGACGAGCGCCGAGCAGACCGACAACATCAAGAGCAACAGCCAGCTCACGGCATTCGTCCAGAAGCCCGGGTACCGCGAGCTCCGCTACTACATCATGCTGACCGACTCGCCGCCGTTCGACGACCCGGTCGCACGCGAGGCGTTCACGACCGCGATCGATCGCGCCAAGATCAACCAGATCCGCAACAAGGGCGAGTTCGAGGTCGCGAACAGCATGATGGACCGCAAGGCCCCCGGGTACCTCAAGAACGCGGGGTATCCCGCGTTCAGCCTGAAGAAGGCCAAGAAGCTCGTCGCCGAAGCCAAGACCACGTCGGGCGGCGCGTTCGACGTCGTGCTCGGCACCACCACCGATGCCGAGAACTCAGCGGAGGCCCAGCTCCTCAAGGAGATGCTCGACGCCGCCGGTATCAACGCCTCGATCGCGCAGTTCGACCAGGCCACCCTCATCAACAAGGCGCTGGCCGGCGACATCGACGTGCTGATCTGGCGCAACCTCCACGGCGGGTTCTCGGACTCGTCCGCCACCGACACCTACCCGTGGTGGTCGAACTTCACCACGCCCACCGGCGGGAAGAACCTGATCAACTTCGCGCGCTACGACAACGCGGAGATCCAGGCCGACCTCGACGCCAGCCGGGCCGCCACGAACGTCGCGGATGCCAAGAAGGCGGCCACCGACTTCAACCGGGCGTTCGCGGCCGAGAACTACATCACACCGATGTGGTGGGACGTCTGGACGATCGGCTATCAGAAGTCGGTGAACTACGACCTCCCGCCGCTGCCCGACGGCGGGGGCGCACCCCAGTTCGCCGGCGGGCGCATCCCCGTGCTCGGACTGAGCAAGGCCGGCTGAGGGTCCGTCCGCGCCACGACCGCGATTGACAGGGTCCCCGGGGCTTCTAGAGTGCGCACCGTGACCGGCGTCACAGGACCGGTCAGCAATCACACAATCCTCGGGGGGAATCACGTGGCCGTCTCGTACCGGCACGCAGCACGTCGCCACCTGATGCGCATCGAGCGCGATCACGGTGGCGATCGGGCTCGTCACCGTCGCCTTCAGCAGCCTCGGAGGCGCCTCCGTGCGCGACCGCAGCCACCAGGCGAAGAGCGGTGGCGACCTCACGTTCGGTCTCGAGGCCGAGACGACGACCTATTGCCTGAGCAGCGCCCAGCTCGCGATCTCGGGCATCCAGGTCGTCGCCGCGGTCTACGACACGCTGACGGTCCCGAACACCAAGGGTGTGGCGACCCCGTACCTCGCGAAGTCGGTCGAGCCGAACGCAGACTTCACGGTCTGGACGATCGGGCTGCGCGAAGGCGTCACGTTCCACGACGGCACGCCGGTCGACGCGGATGCCGTGAAGCTGAACATCGACGCCTGGCGGGGTGCCCCCGGCGCTCCGAACGTCGGCTCCCTGCTGCCACTCGTCTTCGGACCGATCATCCAGGACGTGACGGCGACCGACGCATCGACGGTCACGGTCACGCTCAAGACGCCGGTCTCGGCGTTCCCCGACTACCTCTTCCTCGAGGGTCGCCAGGGCATCATGGCCCCGGCCCAGCTCAACGCCGGCGAAGACTGCGCGACGAAGATGATCGGGAGCGGGCCCTTCAAGCTCGAGTCCTACGCCCAGAACGAGAAGACCGTCGTCGTCAAGAACCCCGACTACTGGCAGAAGGGCTACCCCAAGGCCGACTCCATCACCTTCGTCCCGGTGGTGGACGGCGCGGTGCGCGTCACCCAGCTCCAGGGCGGCCAGCTCGACATGCTGCACACCTCGAGCGCGCAGCAGATCGACAACCTGGAGACGAGCGGCCAGTTCAAGGCTCTCGTGCAGCAGCCCGGCTACCGGGAGATCACATACGACTACATGATCTCGGACACCCCACCGTTCAACAACCCGACCGCGCGTGAGGCGTTCGCGACCGCCATCGACGTCCCGACGATCAACCAGATCCGCAACAAGGGTCTCTTCGACGTCGCGAACAGCCTGATGGACGTCAAGGCCCCGGGATACCTCAAGAACGCCGGGTACCCGGCGCACAACCTCAAGAAGGCCAAGAAGCTCGTCGAGCAGTACAAGGCGGAGAGCGGTGGGTCGTTCGACGTGGTGCTGGGGACCACCACTGACGCCGAGAACTCGGCCGAGCTCCAGCTCGCGGCCGAGCAGCTCGGCAAGGCCGGCATCAACGCGACGATCACCACGTCGGACCAGGCCACGCTGATCAACAAGGCCCTGGCCGGCTCGATCGACGTGCTCCGCTGGCGCAACCTCCACGGGGGCTACTCGCAGTCGTCCGACCAGGACAACTACCCGTGGTTCTCCAACTACAACACGCCCTCAGGCGGGAAGAACCTGCTGAACTTCGGTCACTTCGACGACCCCACGACGCAGGCCCTCCTCGACCAGGGTCGCTCCGACTCGACCCTCGCCGCGGCGAAGACCACGTACAAGGACTACAACAAGGCCATGGCGAAGGGGATCTACCTCGTGCCGCTGTGGTTCGTGAACTGGGCGATCGGCTACTCGCCCAACGTCAACCTGAATCTGCCGGCGCTGCCGGACGGCAACGGCAAGCCGTTGTTCGTGTACGGCCGCATCCCCGTGCAGGGGCTGAGCATCGTCGGGCTGACCGAGGAGTAAGGAGCACCCGGCAAGGAGCCCGACAGGAGCCGTAGGTGGAACTCACGAAGACGATCGCGAAACGAGTGCTTCAGCTCGTCATCGTGCTGCTCTTCGTCACGATGTTCACCTTCCTGCTGATCCGGCTCCTGCCGGGTGATCCGACCACCACGATCATCCCGTTCGGGACCGACGCGCAGCGAGCCGCGCTCCGACAGGACCTCGGGCTCGAACAAGCCCCTGTACGAGCAGTACGCGGACTACCTCACGAACCTGCTCCAGGGCGACCTCGGCAAGCAGTACAACTCCGGGCGGCCCGTCGCCGACCTGGTCAGCCAGTCGCTCCCGGTCTCGCTCCAGCTGATGATCTACGCGCAGTTCATCGCGTTGTTCTTCGCGATCCCCCTCGGGATCCTCACCGCCTACCGCGCCGGCACGCGGTCCGACAAGGCGATCAACACGACCGCGTTCGCCCTGCTCGCACTCCCCAACTTCGTGCTCGCGCTGTTCCTGAGCTACTTCGTGGGGGCGCAGCTCAAATGGTTACCGACCGGCGGCTACGCGCCCGGCTGGATGGACCAGTTCTTCGACTCCTCGCGCTCCCCGGATCTCTGGGAGCACACGCGCTACATGATCCTGCCGGCGGTCACACTCGCCGTCGGGCAGATCGCCGTCTACATGCGACTGCTGCGCAGCGACATGATCGCGACGCTGCAGGAGAACTTCATCACGATGGCGAAGGCCAAGGGGATCTCCAACCAGCGCATCCTCTGGCGCCACGCGCTCCGTCCTTCGAGCCTCACGCTGCTCACCGTCGCGGGCCTCAACGTCGGCACTCTGATCGGTGGCGCGGTGGTCGTCGAGGTCATCTACGGGATCCCGGGCATGGGCCTCAAGATCTACCAAGCCGTGTTCAGCAAGGAGTACGTCGAGCTCCAGAGCTACGTGGTGGTGATCGCGGTGCTCTTCGTGCTCGTGAACTTCTTCGTCGACTTCCTGTACACCGTGCTCGATCCGAGGATCCGTCGTGCCCGAGCTGCCTGACACCGGAGCGGCCGAGGAGATCGGCTCGATCGGCGCACCGAGCGAGGCCTGCTCTCGGACGAGGAGTCGGGCCACGGCGGCGGTCGCGGGCGACGCCGGGCTGCTGCAGGTCGGGGCGATCGCGGCCGGTCCCGAGTCCACCCACAAGGGCAAGGGCCTCGGCTTCGGCGCCTGGCTCGCCATCGGCTGGATGGGCTTCATCGTCCTGATCGCCGTGCTCGCGAAGACCGGCATCCTGACGTGGGGCGACGCCAACGAGAGCTTCGCCTCGTGTGCCCGCAAGGGCCCGCTGGCCGACGAGGGCGGCGCCAAGGGCTTCCTGCTCGGGTGCGACAGCAACGGTCGCGACATGATCCCGCGTCTGGCGCTCGGCGTCGTGGACCAGCCTCCTGGTCGCCACCGGCGCGGTGGCGTTCGGGTTCATCATCGGCGGGACGCTCGGCCTGATCGCGGGGTTCACCGGCGGCAAGACCGACACGATCCTCACCGGCATCTTCAACGTGTTGCTCTCGGTGCCCGTCATCATCATGGCGCTGGCACTCGTCGCGTTCCTCCAGGGCGCGAACGACACCGGCGACAGCGCGCTCTCGCCCGAGATGATCCTGATCATCGCGATCGGCGTCGTCGCCGTCCCGCTCATCGGTCGCATCACGCGCGCCAGCGCGTTGAGCTGGGCCCAACGTGAGTTCGTGCTCGCGTCGCGTGCGCAGGGCGCGAAGAGCCGACGGATCATGGTGCGCGAGGTCCTCCCGAACGTGCTCCCGGCGATGTTCTCGATCGCCCTGCTCTCCATCGGCATCGCCATCGTGGCGGAAGGCGCACTCGCGATCCTCGGCGTCGGCGTGCGGCCGCCGACGCCCTCGTGGGGGAACATGATCGCGCTCGACCGCGGCAACCTCTTCAAGTCGCCCCACATCGTGTTCGAGGCGTCGCTGCTCATCTTCTTCTCGGTGCTGGCGCTGAACTTCCTCGGTGACGTGGTGCGGGCCCGGTTCGACGTCCAGGAGGGCGGCCTGTGAGTGACGAACGCTTCGCCGACGCCCCGTTCGAGGGGTCGCTGCTCGAGGTCACCGACGTCAAGACCGCGTTCGAGACCGATCGGGGTCTCGTGCGCTCCGTCGACGGCGTCTCGCTCACGCTCGAGCGGGGCAAGACGATCGGCATCGTCGGCGAGTCGGGCTCGGGCAAGACCGTGCTCTCCCGCTCGATCATGGGTCTGCTCCCCAAGCGTGGCGTCGTGCGCAGCGGATCGGTGAAGTTCGAGGGCCGCGAGCTCATCGGCGTGAAGCCCAAGGACATGCGCGCGTTCTGGGGATCCGCAGATGTCGATGATCTTCCAGGACCCGATGACGTCGCTGAACCCGGTGATGAAGATCGGCAAACAGATCACCGAGTCGCTGCGCCAGCACCTCGACGTCTCCAAGAGCTTCGCCGACGAGCTCGCCGAGAACCTGCTCGAGTCGGTGCGGATCCCCGAGCCCGCCAAGCGGCTCAAGGAGTACCCGCACCAGCTGTCCGGCGGGATGCGCCAGCGCGTGTGCATCGCGGTCGCGCTCGCGGCCGGCCCCAAGCTGCTGTTCGCCGACGAGCCCACCACCGCGCTCGACGTGACGGTCCAGGCGCAGGTGCTCGACCTGATGGCCGCGCAGCAGCGAGAGCGCTTCATGGCGATCGTGCTCGTCACGCACGATCTCGGCGTGGTGGCCGGACGGGCCGACGACATCGCGGTCATGTACGCGGGGCGGATCGTGGAGAAGGCACCGACCAAGACCCTGTTCGCCGACATGAAGATGCCGTACACGGAGGCGCTGCTGTCGTCGATCCCCAGGCTCGACGACAGAGAGCCACACCCGGCTGGCCACCATCCCCGGGCGGCCCCCCGACCTCGTGCACCCGCCGAAGGGCTGCAAGTTCGCGCCCCGCTGCAAGTACGTCCAGGACAAGTGCCGCGAGGAGGAGCCGCCGCTCACCGACCTCGGCGGCGGCCACCAGTACCGCTGCTGGTTCCCGGTCGGCACGCCCGAGGGCGCCGCGGCGCTCGAGGAGAACCGGGCTGCGGCCGCCGCGCCCACCACTCCGTCGACCCCGACGGCGACCGGATCGCGGCCGCGGCCGCGGAAGCGACGCACTGATGGCGGGGACCGGTCGAGCACATCTCCGACCGGCCGACGCAGGATCTGCTGCGCGTCGAGGACCTCGTCGTCGAGTTCCCGGCGCACGGCGGCCAGACGGTCCACGCGGTCTCGGGCATCAGCCTCGACATCCTCGAGGGCGAGACCCTCGGGCTCGTCGGCGAGTCCGGCTGCGGGAAGTCGACGACCGGCCGCGCGATCGTCCAGCTCCCCCGCCCGACGTCGGGGAGCGTGCGCCTCGACGGCACGAGCTCACCGAGCTCAAGGGCGAGGAGCTGCGCAAGACGCGGCCCGCGCATGCAGATGATCTTCCAGGATCCCGATCTCGTCACTGAACCCGCGCCGGAAGGTGCGCGACATCGTGGCCGAGGGCCTCGACATCTGGAGCATCGGCGACAAGGCGTCGCGCAAGGCGAAGGTCGACGAGGTGCTCGAGGCGGTCGGCATCGACCCGGCGAATGCCAGCCGTCGCCCGCACGAGTTCTCCGGCGGTCAGTGCCAGCGCATCTCGATCGCCCGAGCGATGGTCACCGAGCCGAAGCTCATCATCTGCGACGAGCCCGTCTCCGCGCTCGACGTGTCCGTGCAGGCCCAGATCATCAACCTGCTGCAGGACATGAAGACCAGGTACGGGCTGACCCTCGTGTTCATCGCGCACGACCTCGCGGTCGTGAAGAACGTCAGCGACCGCGTCATGGTGATGTACCTCGGCAAGGTGTGCGAGGTCGGGGTCCCCGACGATCTCTACGGGCGACCGTCGCACCCCTACTCCGCCGCCCTGCTCGCCGCGATCCCGGCGCCGGACCCGGAGATCCAGCCCGACACCGAGAAGGTGCTCGGCGGGGAGATCCCGTCGCCGCTGAGCCCGCCGACCGGCTGCCGCTTCCGCACCCGGTGCCCGAAGGCCGAGGCGAAGTGCGCCGAGGACGAGCCGCAGATGCGCGAGGTCGGGCCGAACCACTTCGTGGCGTGCCACTTCCCGCTCGAGCCCGGCGAGGTGCTCGACTTCCACAAGGCCGGGGCCGGCGCCTTCATCGGGATCGACGACGCCGAGGCCGACGACCTCTAGGTCGCCGACCTCGGCCTTCGACCGCTACGCCGCGACGGTCACGGGCGAGCCCTCCAGCGCGAGGACCAGCACGTCGGCGACGTCGTCCACGAGGTGGATCGTCATCGCCTCCCGGACGGCGTCGGGGAGATCGTCGAGGTCCGGCTCGTTGCGCAGCGGGAGCAGCACGGTGCGTCAGCCCCGCACGCTGGGCGGCCAGCACCTTCTGCTTGACCCCGCCGATCGGGAGGACCCGACCCTGCAGCGTGACCTCGCCCGTCATCCCCACCTCGGCCCGCACCGGTCGCCCGGTGAGCAGGCTCGCGAGCGCGGTCGTCATCGTGACCCCGGCCGACGGCCCGTCCTTCGGGATCGCTCCTGCCGGCACGTGCAGGTGGAACCGCTGCCGGAGCGCCGCGGAGTCGATCCCGAGCGCACCTGCGTGGCCCTGGACGTAGGAGAGCGCGATGCGCGCCGACTCCTTCATCACGTCGCCGAGCTGCCCGGTCAAGGTCAGGCCGGACTCGCCACCCGGCGCACCGGCGTCGATCGCCGTCGCCTCGATCACGAGCACGTCGCCGCCCGCGCCGGTCACCGCGAGACCCGTCGCGACGCCGGGCGCCCCGGTGCGCTCCGCGGACTCGGGGTGGAACTTCGCCCGTCCGAGCGCGTCACGCACGACCGCCTCGTCGACGACGACCGGCGGCGTGACGTCGCTCGAGACGACCTTCGCCGCGACCTTGCGCAGCAGCTTCCCCAGCTCGCGCTCGAGATTCCGGACGCCGGCTTCGCGCGTGTAGTCGGTCACGACGGTGCGAACCGCGTCGTCGGCCAGCTCCACGTCGTCGGGCCGCAGCCCGTTGCGCTCGAGCTGCCGCTCCAGCAGGTGGTCGTTCGCGATCAGGACCTTCTCGTCCTCCGTGTACCCGTCGAGCCGGATCAGCTCGAGGCGGTCCAGCAGCGGGCCGGGGATCGTCTCGAGGGTGTTGGCGGTCGCGAGGAACAGGACCTCGGACAGGTCCAGGTCGACCTCCAGGTAGTGATCGCGGAAGGTGTGGTTCTGTGCGGGATCGAGCACCTCGAGCAGCGCGCTCGAGGGGTCGCCCCGCCAGTCGGCACCGAGCTTGTCGACCTCGTCCAGCAGGACCACCGGGTTGGTCGTGCCGGCCTCGGTCAGCGCACGCACGATGCGGCCCGGCCGGGCGCCGACGTACGTTCGCCGGTGGCCCCGGATCTCGGCCTCGTCCCGCACCCCGCCGAGTGACACCCGGGCGAACTCTCGCCCGAGGGCACGGGCCACCGACTCCCCGAGAGAGGTCTTCCCGACTCCTGGCGGGCCCACCAGCGCGAGGATCGCACCGGCGCCACGCTTGCTCGCGTTCTCCGCGGCCGCACCGTCGACGAAGCCCCGCTCGGCGCGCAGCTTGCGCACCGCGAGGAACTCCACGATGCGGTCCTTCACGTCGTCGAGACCGGAGTGGTCGGCGTCGAGCGTCGCGCGAGCGGAGACGACGTCGAGGTTGTCGTCGGAGCGCTCGCCCCACGGTAGGTCGAGGATCGTGTCGAGCCACGTGCGCACCCAGCCGTGCTCAGGGCTCTGCTCACCCATCCGCTCGAGCCGGTCCAGCTCGCGCGTCGCAGCCTCACGCACCGCCTCGGGCAGCGCACCTTCCTCGATGCGTCCGCGGTACTCGGCGATCGCGTCGTCGCCGTCGCCACCCTCGCCGAGCTCCTTGCGGATCGCGGCGAGCTGCTGGCGCAGCAGGAACTCGCGCTGCTGCTGTTCCATGCCCGAGGACACCTCGTTGCGGATCTTCTCGTTGAGCTCGAGCTCACCCAGCGCGTCTCGCGCCCACGCCACCACGCGCTCGAGGCGCGCTTCGACGTCGAGCGTCTCGAGCAGCTCGACCTTGCGCTCGGTCGACAGGTCGGGCCACCAACCCGCGGTGTCCGCGAGCGCGCCGGGCTCCGACACGCCGTTCAGCGAGTCGCGCAGCCGCCCCGCACCGAGGCGCTCGGCGATCGCCCCGACGATCGCCCGGTACTCACGCGCCAGCTCGCGGGCGCGGTCCGTCGGCGGATCGGGGTCGATGACCGGGTCTGCCTCGACCCACAGGCCCGGCGCGGTCCCGGGGACACCGACGCCCACCACGGCGCGGTGGACTCCGCGCAGCACGAGGGCGCGCACGCCGTTGGGCAGCTCACCGGCGCTCTCGACCCGCGCCACGGTGCCGACCCGGCCGAACTGCTCGTCGATCTTGGGCACGAGCAGCAGCAGCCCTTCGCCGGCGTTCGCGGCATCGGCCGCGACCCGGGCCTCGTCGGTCTCGAGGGCGATCGTGACCACCATCTGGGGGAGGACGACGCCGGTGCTGAGGGGCAGGAGGGGCAGCGTCAGGCGCTCGGACCCGGACCCACCCTCGGGCGCGGCACCGTCTCCGGGAGAGACGTGCTCGGGGAACTCGGTTGCAGCCATCAGCACCTCGATCTGGCAATTACACCATTACGTAGGTGCTGTAACCCCGACCTCCCGGGTCGGCATTCCCGTCCGGCCCCCGGTTGTGGCCCCCTATCTGGGACCGGTCATCTTCTCGGGGCGGACCAGGCGGTCGAACTCGTCGCCGCTGAGGTGGCCGAGCACCATCGCGGCATCCCGCAGGGTCGTCTGCTGCTGGTGGGCGTACTTGGCGATGGCGGCCGCGTTGTCGTACCCGATGTGCTGGTTGAGCGCGGTCACCAGCATCAGGGAGTTCTGGACGTGCTCGGCGATCCGCTCCTCGTTGGCCTCGAGGCCCTCGACGGCGAACTCCCGGAAGTTCCGGCACGAGTCCGTGAGCAGATCGACCGAGTGCAGCAGGTTGAAGATCATCACGGGCTTGAAGACGTTGAGCTCGAAGTTTCCCTGCGACCCGGCGATGCCGACCGCCGCGTCGTTCCCGAGCACCTGGACGCAGACCATGGTCATCGCCTCGCTCTGGGTCGGGTTCACCTTCCCCGGCATGATCGACGACCCGGGCTCGTTCTCCGGGAGCGAGAGCTCCCCGAAGCCGGCGCGGGGGCCCGACGCCAGCCACCGGATGTCGTTCGCGATCTTCATCAACGAGACCGCGAGCGTGCGCACGGAGCCGCTCGTGAACACGACCGCGTCGTGCGCAGCGAGCGCCGCGAACTTGTTCGGAGCAGTCACGAACGGCAGCCCCGTGATCTCGGCGATGTGCTGCGCCACACGCTCGGCGAACTCGGGGTGCGTGTTGAGTCCGGTGCCGACAGCCGTCCCGCCCACTGCGAGCTCGTACAGGCCCGGGAGCGTCATCTCGATCCGTTCGATGTCGTCGTCGAGCTGGGCGACGTAGCCGGAGAACTCCTGGCCCAGCGTGAGCGGGACCGCATCCTGGAGGTGCGTTCGGCCGATCTTCACGAGGTCGGCGAAGGCCGCGGACTTCTCCGCCAGCGCGTCGCGCAGCGCGCGCACGGAAGGGATCAGCCGCTGCACGATCTCCTCGGCGGCAGCGATGTGCATCGCGCCGGGAAAGGTGTCGTTCGAGGACTGCGACATGTTCACGTGGTCGTTGGGATGGATCGGATCCTTCGATCCGCGCACGCCACCGGCCAGCTCGATGGCACGGTTCGAGATGACCTCGTTCACGTTCATGTTGGTCTGCGTGCCACTACCGGTCTGCCAGACGAACAGTGGGAACTCGGCGGCGTGGTCGCCGGCGATGATCTCGTCGGCGGCACGGACGATGAGGTCGGCGTCCGCACCCTCCATCTTCCCGAGGTCACGGTTCGTGAGCGCGGCTGCCTTCTTGAGGACCGCCATGCCCCGGACGACGGCCTCCGGCATGTGATCGTCACCGATCGAGAAGTGGTGGAGCGACCGCTGGGTCTGGGCACCCCAGTAGCGGTCGGCCGGCACCTCGATCGGGCCCATGCTGTCGGTCTCGGTGCGTCGGTCTCGGTCATGACCAAAACGCTACTGCGGAGCTCGCGAAGCCTTGCGAACGTGGCGATCCATCGACCGGCGCACGTACGGCCCGACCAGGCCGGAAGCCCGGGCGAGCATGGCCGTCGACGGGTCGGACGTCACGACCAGGCGGTCGCGTTCGATGCCCCGCACGATCGAGCGCGCCACCGACTCGGCCGAGCGGGTCTTGATGGTGCCCTCGAACGTGGCGGTCGCCCGGGGCTTGGAACGGTTCTCGGCCTCCAACCCCGGCGTGTCGGTGTTCGGTGGGAACGCGCAGCCCACGACGATCCCATGCGGCTTCAGCTCGGCCCGGAGCGTCTCGGCGAGCCCCCGCACCGCGAACTTCGTGGGTGCGTACGCGGAGTAGCCGTAGACCCCGACGATCCCCGCGGCCGACGAGACGAGGAGGAGGTGGCCGCGGCCCCGCTCGATCATCGACGGCAGCACCGCGCGGATCGGGTGCAACGTGCCGAAGTAGTTCAACGCCATCTGCTGCTCGAACACCTCCGCCGGGAGATCCTCGAAATGGCCCGGTTGGGCGGCACCGGCGTTCGTGACCAGCACGTCGACGGGCCCGAACTGCGCGATGAGCAGGCCGAGCGCCCGCTCGAAGCTGTCGCGGTCAGTCACGTCGGCCGGCTCGGCCGCGACGCGCGTCGGCGCTCCGGAACCCGACTCGAGCTCGTCCTCGGCCCGCGCCAGCTGCTCGGCGTCGCGCGCGACGAGGGACACCCGGGCACCGCGCTCGAGCGCCCGGTGGGCCGTCGCCAGCCCGATGCCGCGTGAGCCACCGGTGATGAGCACATGTCGCGCGGCACGCAGGTCGGTCATGGGTCGGATGCTGCCACGAAGCCCGCGTCGGCGCCGACTCCCCCGTCCGGTACCGTTCGTCGGTGCGATCCCGCGGCCCGCTCCTCGCCGCCCTGGGCGTCGTCATGGTGAGCCTCGGAGCGGCGATGCTGCCCGGCGTCCCGGCCGGCGCCACCCCGAAGGGTCCCGACGCCCCGGTGCCCGGGGGCTACCGCGTCTCCGGCAGCGTCGAGCAGGTGAGGGTCGTCGGTGCCGAACCCGCGCACGCGACTCCGCCTCCTCGACGGTGCGGGCAAGGTCGCGGCCCGAGGCACGGCCGACGCCGCGGGTTCCTTCCTGTTCCGCGGCGTCGCCCCGCGGCCGCGGGTACACCGTCGAGCCCGGCGGCGACGGCCGAGCACCACCTCGCCGCCCGTCCGCGTGCACGGCACCGGACGACCGCCCCGACGCCTCGCTGTACGAGGATCAGTCGCTCGTCCCCGGCTTCCAGTACCTGCAGCACGCGCGACGGGACCCTGCTCGCGGCGAACGTCGTGCTGCCCGGGCCGGTCGAGGACGGCCCGTACCCGACCGTCGTCGAGTACTCCGGCTACGACCCTGCGAACCCCGATGGCACGCAGGCCGCGAGTCGGCTCGCGCAGACCCTCGGGTACGCGACGGTCGGGGTCAACCTCCGCGGCACCGGCTGCTCCGGAGGTTCGTGGCACTACTTCGAGCCGCTCCAGGGCCTCGACGGCTACGACGTCGTCGAGACGGTGGCCGCGCAGCCGTGGGTCCTCCACGGCAACGGTCGGGAATGGTCGGGATCTCCTACTCCGGGATCACGCAGCTGGACGTCGCCGAGACCCGGCCACCGCACCTCGCCGCGATCACGCCGCTCTCGGTGATCGCCGACACCTACCGCGGCGTGCTGTACCCCGGCGGGATCCTGAACACCGGGTTCGCCGTCCCGTGGGCCGAGGACCGGCAGTCCGACGCCGCGCCGGCGCCGGACGGCGGTCAGGGCTGGGCGAAGCGCCGCGTCGCCGCCGGCGACACCACGTGTGCCGCGAACCAGGCGCTGCGGCTCCAGACCGGCGACGTGCTCGCGGAGATCCGGAACGACCGCTTCTACGATCCCCGGAGCGCTCGGCAGCTTCGCGCCCGAGCGCTTCGTCCACCGGATCCAGGTCCCGACGTTCCTCGCCGGCGCGTGGCAGGACGAGCAGACCGGCGGGCAGTGGCCGGCGATGATCGACGACTTCGCACCCGGGGTGCCGTTGCGGGTCACGATGACCAACGGGACGCACTCGGAGTCGTTCGGTCCCGACGTCGATCACCCGCTGGGCGGAGTTCCTCGACTTCTACGTCGCCCGACGCGTCCCCCGCATCCCCGCTGACGTCCGCGCCACCGCCGCGCTCGGGTACCTGCGACTCGCCGGCACGCCCATCGATCTGCCCCCCGACCGGTTCGCGGGCGAGACGGACTTCGATGCCGCCTTCGCCCGGTACCAGGCCGACCCGCCGATCCGGGTCCTCTTCGACAACGGCGCGGGCACGGCCACGCCCGGCGCCCCGGTCCCCGGGTTCGAAGCCGACTACGACCAGTGGCCGGTCCGGCAGGCGAAGCGACCGACTACTACTTCGGGCCCGACGGCTCACTTGGCACGACGAGGCCGGCCACCGCTCGCGGCTCCGACGAGTACCGGTACGAGCCACAGGCGATGCCCGCCACGAACCATCCGTCGAGCGAGGACGACTACTTCTCGGCCCTCCCCGCCTACGACTGGAAGCCGCTCCCCGACGGACTCGGCGCCTCCTACGTCACGAAGCCCCTCGCGCGCGATGCGGTGGTGCTCGGACCGGCCAGTGCCGATCTGTGGCTTGCGTCCACGGCTCGCGACGTGGACCTCGAGGTCGTGATCAGCGAGGTGCGGCCTGATGGCAAGGAGACCTATGTGCAGAGCGGCTGGCTCCGCGCGAGCCACCGCAAGCTCGACCGGTACGCGGTCGACTGCGATCGAGCCCGTCCCCACCTACACCCGTGCCGATGCTGCACGGCTGCCGCGCCACGGCTTCGTCGAGGTCCGGGTCCCCGTGTTCCCCTTCGGGCACGCGTTCCGTGCCGGCTCCCGGATCCGCGTCTCGGTGCAGGCGCCGGGCGGCAACCGACCGCAGTGGGCGTTCCGGGATCTCCCGGCCGACGGGAGGGTCACCAACACCATCGCCCGCACCGCCGCGCGACCATCGCGCATCGTGCTCCCGATCGTCGACGGCGCCACGGTCAACACCCCGCTCCCACCGTGCCCCGCGCTCCGCGGCCAGCCGTGTCGGGACTACGTCCAACCGAAGGGCACCTCATGACTCCCGACCGTTCCGACCACGACTCCCGTCCCGGACGCGCGCTCGCCGAGCAGTACGTCGAGCGCTACGCGGCCCTCGACCCGATCGGCGCGACGTTCGAGGGCATCCCCGGGCACGACCACGAGCTCACCGACTACTCCCCCGCCGGCGTCAACGAGCGGCTCGCGCACACGCGAGCCACACTTCGTGAGCTCGCCACCCTCACGCCGGCAGACGAGCACGAGCGCGTCGCGGCCGAGGCGCTCCGCCGGTTCCTGGAGACCGACGAGGATCTCGGCGAGTCCGGTGAAGACCTCCGGGCGCTCCGCGTGATCGGCAGCCCCGTCTCGGACCTCCGGGCGTGCTTCGACCTCATGCCCCGGGAGACCGAGCACGACTGGGAGACGCTCACGGCCCGGGTCGGGCTCGTGCCCCAGGCCATCGCGGGCTTCATCGAGAGCCTCCAGGAGGGTGCGCGTGAGGGCCTGTTCGCCGCTCCCCGGCAGGCCACCGCCTGCGCCCAGCAGGCCGACGCCTTCGCGGGACGCAGCGGCGACACCCCGCCGTTCTTCCAGGGGCTCGCCGACGAGCTCGCGACATCGGGGCTCGGGCTCGACGCGCTGCACGCGCGCCTCGCGGCCGACGCCGCCCGCGCCACAGAGGCGTACGCGTCGCTCGGTCGCCATCTCGTCGAGGAGTACCTGCCGATCACGACTGCGCCCGACGCCGTGGGGGCCGACCGGTACGGACGGTTCGCGCGTGCGTTCACCGGCACGGTGCTCGACCTCGACGAGACCTACGCGTGGGGATGGGAGGAGCTGTACCGCATCGAGCACACGATGGGGAAGGTCGCCGAGCGCATCCTCCCGGACCAGCCGCTGCCCGACGTCATCGCACACCTCGAGCAGGACCCGACGCGCGTCGTCGAAGGCGAGGACGCGCTGAAGGCGTGGCTCCAGGAGCTCATCGACCGCACCTTCGACGAGCTCGACGGCACGCACTTCGACATCCCCGACACGATCCGGCGCTGCGAGGCGATGATCTCACCGCCCGGTGGTGCCGCGGCGATGTACTACACAGGACCGTCGGAGGACTTCAGCCGGCCCGGACGCACGTGGTACCCGACGCAGGGTCGCACCACCTTCCCGCTCTGGGGCGAGGTGTCGACCTGCTACCACGAGGCGGTCCCCGGCCATCACCTCCAGGTCGCGACCACCCGCTATCTGCGCGACCGTCTCGACCGGTTCCAACGCACGATCGGATGGAACTCCGGCTACGGCGAGGGGTGGGCGCTGTACGCCGAGCGCCTCATGGGCGAGCTCGGCTACCTCGAGGACCCGGCGTTCGAGCTCGGCATGCTCCACGCGCAGGCGATGCGCGCGATGCGCGTCGTCGTCGACATCGGACTGCACCTGCAGAAGCCGATCCCGCGGACCGAGCGGTACCACCCCGGCGAGGTGTGGAGCCCAGAGCTCGCGCTGCCCTTCGTGCTCCAGCGCAGCTACTACCCCGAGAGCTTCATGAAGAGCGAGGTCGACCGCTACCTCGGCTGGCCGGGCCAGGCCATCAGCTACAAGGTGGGCGAGCGGGTCTGGCTGCGCGCCCGCGAAGCCGCCCGTGCCCGCGCCGGCGGCGCGTTCGATCTGAAGCGCTTCCACACCGAGGCCCTCGAGCTCGGGCCGCTCGGCCTCGACCAGCTCGAGGAGGAGCTGGAGGCGCTCGAGTTCGCGTAGCCGCGCCGAACCGATGTCGCGCCGAGCCGGCTAGACGCGGCCGGCGTCCTTGGCGGCTTGTTCGGCGGCGGCGAGCTGCTGGTCGACGATCCCGAGCCCACCCACCCAGAACTCCGAGTCGGCGAGGTCGACGCCGACCACCTCGCCGAGCTCTTCGGGCGACGCCGACCCGCCGCGTGACAGCAGCTCGAGGTACGACGGGACGAACTCGGCACCCCGCTCCTCGTACTCCTTGTACACGGACAGCGCGAGCAGCTGGCCGTAGGCGTACGCGTACACATACCCGGGCGTCGCGATGAAGTGCGGGATGTAGGACCACCAGGTGCGGTAGCCCTCGGTCACCTCCACCGAGTCGCCGAGCAGCTCGACCTGGCTCTCGGCCCACAGCTCGCCGAAGCGCTGGACCGACAGCTCCCCCTGCTCCCGCCGTTCGGTGTGCACCGCGTCCTCGAAGCGGTTCATCGCGATCTGACGGAACACGGTGGCGATCTGCCCCTCGAGGCTCTCGGCCAGCAGCGCCAAGCGATCGGCAGGATCGTCGGTCTCCGCCAGCAACCGACCGAACGTGACCGTCTCGCCGAAGACCGACGCCGTCTCCGCGAGCGTCAGGGGCGTGGTCTGGTGGAAGACACCCTGGTCGCGCGCGAGGTAGGCGTGCAGGCCGTGGCCGAGCTCGTGCGCGAGCGTCAGCACGTCGCGCCGACGGGCTGTCCAGTTGAGCAGCACGTAGGGGTGGTGCGACGGGACCGTGTACGCGCAGAACGCGCCGGGCCGCTTGCCCGGACGCATGGGCGCGTCGATCCAGCGCTCGTCCATGAACTTGCGGGCGATCCCCGCGAGCTCGGGCGAGAACGAGTCGTAGGCGTCGAGCACCAGGTGGCTGGCGTGGCTCCAGCCGAAGACGTCCTCGCTCGAGGCGACCGACGCCATGCGGTCGTAGTCGGCGAGCCGGTCGATCCCGAGCAGCTCGCGCCTTGAGCGTGTACCAGCGCTGCGGGATGTCGTAGCGGCGCACCACGGCCTCGACGAGTGCCTTCACCGACTCGTCGCTC
Source organism: uncultured Acidimicrobiia bacterium (assembly GCA_963809885.1). Taxonomy (GTDB): domain Bacteria; phylum Actinomycetota; class Acidimicrobiia; order IMCC26256; family PALSA-555; genus JALHSW01. Next base: position 1,302,860 of record CAWELA010000004.1, read on the forward strand.
GCCTCGTTGCTCAGGTTGCGGCTCGCGAGCCAACCGTCGTAGTGGCGCAGGCGGTCGTCGCTCGCCTTGTCGGCCAGGAGCGTGTTGAACACGAACGCCCGGGTCCGCAGCCCCGGCTCGAGCGCGGTCGTGACCGCCTCGGCCGACGCCTGCCGCACCACGCGGTCCGGGGACTGGAGCCGTGACAGCCCCTCCTCGAGGGGCATGGTCTCGCCCGCGACCTCCACCTCGATCGTCGAGGTGAGCTCGCTGAACAGGCGGGCCCAGGCGCTGCTGCCGGTGACGGACTTGTCGGCGAGGATGCGCTCCTCCGGCTCCGAGAGCAGGTGCGGTCGGTACCGCCGGGCCGCGCGCAGATGGTGGCGACAGAACGCGAGGCGGTCGTCAGCGAGCAGCGGCTCGACCTGGACGTCCGCGAGGTCGGCCCACTCCAGATCGACGAACAGCAGCTCGCTCGCGATCGCTGTCGCACGCTCCTCGGCGCGGGCCATCAACGCGCCGCGCGGTGGGTCCTGCGTGTCGACCGCGAAGGCCAGGCTCGCGTACGACCCCGCCCGACCGATGAGCTCGCTGATGGTGCCGACCTCGTGCATGAGCGTCGCGAGCTCGGCCGCGTCGAGCTCGCCGATACGCCCGCGGTAGGAGGTGAGGGCCTCGGTGCGGGCGAGCGCCTCGTCGAGGAGCTCCTCGACACCCGCGGCACCCTTGCCGTCGACGAGTGGCTCGATGTCCCAGGCGACGTCGGTGGCGTTCCGGTCCTGATCGTCCCGTGCAGGGGAAGTCGTCGTCACGAGTCGGAGCCTAGGACGCCGCCACGGGGGCGCCGGCCGGAATCCCGCCCGCTGCGACCCCGAGCGACTCGGGCAGCGGCTCCGCGTGCAGCACCACGAGCCGGCGTGTCGCACGGGTGAGCACGACGTAGAGCAGGCGGAGCCCGCGTGCATCGGGCGTGACGAGACGGGCCGGCTCCACCACGACGACATGGTCGAACTCGAGGCCCTTCGCGTCGCGGGCATCGAGCACGGCGATCGCCGCATCCAGCGCGTCGGCCGTCCCGGCGACCGCGCCGACGTCGGCCAGCGTGGCGACCAGCTCGTCGTGGAGGTCGACCGGAGCGACGATCGCGACGGTGCCCTCGACGCCGGTCGCCGCACGCGCCGCGTCAGCGGCGCGCGCGATGAGCTCGTCCGGGGCCACCTGTTCGAAGTGCGGGTACTCGCCGGTGCGGCGGACTGCACGGGTCGCGTCGATACCCGGCGCGGCCGCGGCGAGCACGCTGTGCGCGACGTCCATGATCTCGGCCGGGGTGCGGTAGTTGACACTCAGCGACACGACGTGCGGCGCGCCGCGGTCAGGCAGGAGCCGAAGCACGTCATCCCAGTCGCGCGCCGCGCCCGGCTTGCTCGCCTGACCGAAGTCACCCACGATCGTCATGGAGCCGGAAGGGCACCGACGGGCCAACATCCGCCACTGCATCTGCGAGAGATCCTGGGCCTCGTCGACCAGCACGTGGCCGAAGGTCCGGGGCTCCTCACCGTCTGTCGTCGCCGGACCGCTGTCGCTGCCATAGCGGCGCGCCACCTCGGAGGCCGTCACGAATCCGCCGACCCCGAGCTCGGCGACGGTGCGGGTCGCGGCCTCGTCGACGCCTCCCGACGCGGCGCGGCGTCGACGGGGACGGGCTGACTCCGGGGGGCCGAGGAGCGCGTCGGCCTCGTCGATCAGTGCCAGGTCGGCTTCGGTCCAGGCGACGTCGCGCACGTCGCCCGACCGGGGCCGGTACAGCCGGGCCTGGTCGGTGCGGTTCAGCGTCCCGCCAGCGGCGCTTCGGATCAGGCCCGGGAACGAGAACAGGTCGTGCACGAGCTCCGCTCCCGAGAGCACCGGCCACATGCGCTCGAGCGCGGCCCGTACCTCGGGAAGCCGACGGAGACGGCCGTTGAGCTCCTGGTCCCACTCCGGGTCGTCGGGCGCCGTGGGTCCGTACTCGCGCCGGTACTGCTCGCGGAGGTGGTCGACGACCGCCCGCACGACGCGTGGCCGCTTCTCGTTGTGCAGCCCGCGCTGGTGCCGGGCCCGCTCGATGATCCGCGCCGAGGTAGTGCGCCGCAGGCGCACGACGATGCCGTCGATCGCGACGACCATGTCCTGCTTGAGCGGATGCTCACGGTCGTGCAGCGCGCGCTCGATGACCGTCGCCATACGCGCTTCGCCCTTGACACGCGCGACCTCGGGGACGTCCTCGGCCCGAACCGAGAAGCGCGGCTTGAGACCGGCCGCGGTCGCGAGCTGCACGTCGTCCTCGCCGAGAGACGGCAGCACCTGGTCGATGTAGCGGAGGAAGATCGTGTTCGGCCCTACGAGCAGCACTCCGCCGTTCGCGAGCCGGTTGCGGTGCGTATAGAGGAGATACGCGGCGCGGTGCAGCGCGACAGCTGTCTTGCCGGTGCCGGCGCCGCCGGCGACCACGAGCACCCCGGGGAGCGGCGCGCGGATCGCCTCGTCCTGCTCGGCCTGGATCGTCGCGACGATGTCACCCATCCGACCGGTCCGGGCACGATCGAGCGCCGCGAGGAGCGCGCCCTCACCCATCACCGAGAGCCCGGCCTGGTCGGCCGCGCTCTGGTCGAAAACCTCGTCGTCGATGCCGGCGATCACCCGGCCCTCACCCGGGCGGGCCAGGAAGTGCCGACGGCGGACGACGCCCATCGGCTCGATCGCCGTCGCCCGGTAGAACGGCTCGGCGACCGGCGCCCGCCAGTCGACGACGAGCGGGGTCTGCTCCGCATCGGTGACCGAGACCCGCCCGACGTAGTGGGTGGGGCCGGCCTCGAGATCCAGACGACCGAAGCAGAGCGGGAGATCCCCGATGTCGAGCGCCGCCAGTCGCCGCCGGGTCACGGTCTCGGCCGCATCCCGCTCGAGCCGGGCCTGGTGGGTCCCGCCCCGACCGACCTCGGAGTAGCCCCGAGCCACCCGCCGTGCCGCCTCGCGCATCTCGTCGAGGCGCTCGTACGCCGCATCGACGTACTGCTGCTCTGCGCTGAGCTCAGGGTGCGCGTCGGACAACGTGCGGTCTCCACCAGTCGAGGGAACCGTCCATCGTACAAGGCCGGGCACCCAGACCCGACCAGGGGCTCTCAGAGCTGGTCCGGCACCGTGAGCGCGATCGCGTCGGGGTCGACCAGGACCTCCCGGTCCCCGAGGAGCACCTCGGAGCCCGCAGCGTCACCCGAGCTGGGCCGCTCGACACGCAGCCAGCGACCGCCGAGGTTCGGGACGGGCGCGCTCGGCGCGCCGAAGTGGCGCTCCAGGGTCCTGATCACCCCGCCGTGCGTGAGCGCGAGGGTGGCCGTCGGCACATCGAGCCCGGCGAAGATCGCGTCGACGACCGGGAGGACGCGCGCGAGCAGCGACTCGTCGCCCTCGAACCCCGGCGGACTGCGGTGCGCTCCGATCCAACCGGGATACCGCTCGTCGATCTCGGCACGCGTGAGCCCGGTCCAGTCCCCGGCGTGTCGCTCGCGCAGCGCGGACTCGAGCTCGACGTCGACGTCCGTCGGTGCGAGCAGCTCGGCGGTGCGGCGCGCCCGCTCGAGGTCCGAGGCGACGATCCGGGTGATCCCGAGCGCCGCGACCGCAGGCGCAGCAGCCACCGCCTGACGCTCGCCGAGCGCTGAGAGCGGTGGGTCGGCCTGGCCCTGCCACCGCTGCTCGGCGTTCCACGTCGACTGCCCATGACGGACGAGGAGCAGCCCGTGGGTGAACGGTGCGCTCAATCGACCGGCGCCCGCGTGTCGACGACGATCTTGCCGACCGTGCCGCGATCGGCGAGCCGCTGGGTGGCGGTGCGTGCGTCGGCCATCGCCAGCACCTCGGAGACGAGGGGCGCGATCTTCCCGGCCGCGTGCAGCGCCATGAGCTCGTCGTGGGTCCGGCGGATCAGGTCGGGCTCCATGAGGTTGTACATCCCCCAGTTCACGCCGACGACGGAGCAGTTCTTGAGCAAGGTGCGGTTGGTCGGGAGGTCCGCGATGCGGCCACTTGCGAAGCCGATGACGAGCAACCGTCCCTCCCATGCGATGCACTTCAGCGAGCGGTCGAACACGTCACCGCCGACCGGGTCGTAGATCACGTCGGCGCCGCGGCCGCCGGTGGCGTCCTTGACGGCGGCGACGAAGTCGTCGGCGCGGTAGTCGATCGCGATCTCGGCGCCGAGCTCGCGGCACACCGCGACCTTGTCGACGCCGCCCGCGGTCGCGAGCACTCGCGCGCCGGCCGCGACGCCGAGCTGGATCGCCGACGACCCCACGCCACCGGCGCCGGCGTGCACGAGGAGCGTCTCACCCTCCCGGATCGCGGCACGTCGGTGCAGCGCGATGTGGCTGGTCTGGTACACGATGTGCAGCGCCGCTGCGGCGGCGTCGTCCAGCGTGTCGGGAATGGGGAACGTGACGGCGGCGGGCGCGACCGTACGCTCGCACAAGCCGCCGGTGCGCGTCAGGGCGAGGACGCGTTGGCCGACCTCGAGCCCGGCGACACCGTCACCGAGGGCCGCGACGGTCCCCGCGACTTCGCCACCGACGATGAACGGGAGCGCGGGCTTCTCCTGATACTTCCCGCGGCACATCAGGACATCCGGGAAGTTGAGCGACGCGGCGCCGACGTCGACCAGCACCTCGCCGGCACGCGCCGTCGGCACGTCGACGTCGTCGAGCACCATCACGTCGGCGGGCTCACCGAGCTCGTGGACGCGCCAGGCACGCATCACGCCCGCTCCGTCTTCGCCCGTCCCGTCACGGCCGACGCGGGCGGTTGGTCCAACCACCCTCCTCGGTGCGGAACCAGCCCCCTGCGACGAACGTGCCGCCGTCGGCGTGCACGGTGGTGCCGGTCACGAAGCCCGACAGGTCCGAGGCGAGGAAGAGTGCGACGCCCGCGAGGTCGTCGGGTGTACCGAAGCGCCCGACCGGCACCCATACCGGGACGAGGTGCTCGTCCTCGGGCTTCACCCACCGCGAGTAGGGCACTTGCGGCGTCTCGGTGACGTCGGGCGCGATCGCGTTCACCCGGATCCCGTGCTGCGCGTACTCGAGCGCCAGGCTCTTCGTGAAGCCGGTGACTCCGGCCTTGAACGCGGCGTACGCCGCGCGGCTCGGGATGCCGCGGAAGGCCTCGATCGTGGAGACGTTGACGATCGTTCCCCGGCGCTGCTCCATCATCGTCGGAAGCACGGCCTTCGAGCAGAGGAAGGCGTGCTCGAGGTTGACCCGGTAGAGGTCGTGCCACTCCTCGCGGTCCTGCTCGTGGAAGGCCCGACGCGGACCGCCGTAGTGGCCCACGTTGTTCACGAGCACGTCGACGGTCCCGTACGCCTCGAGCGTCGCGGCGAGCAGGCGGCTCACCTCCGACGGGTCACGCACGTCGGCGATCACCGCACGAACATCGCCGCCCGACGCGCGGATCGCGGTCTCGGTGACCGCAGCCCGCTCGGGGTCGATCTCGGCGACGACGACGCGGGCGCCCTCCGCGGCAAACCGCTCGGAGACACCCCGCCCGATGCCGGCCCCACCTCCGGTGACGATCGCCACCCGCCCGCCCAGGAGCCCGTCCGTCCGCTGCCCGCCCGCCATCGGGACGAGCCTACGGGGCGGTAGCGTCAACCGATGCCTCCCGCCAGCGGCGCCACCACGGCTGTCATCGTCGACGGCGACCGCACCACCGAGCTGGCGGCCCGGGTCGACCGCACGACGCTGTTCCTCTCCCCCGACGAGCTCACCCGGGCGACGGGGTGGTCGCTCGAGCCCGAGGGGCTGTGCCGACGCGACGTCTGCTTCCCGGTGCGCGACCGCGCGTCGCTCGAGGCGGGCGGGGCGATCTCGCTGCATGGCGTCGCGGCGGTGCTCGGACGTCCGGTCGCGTTCGAAGCGGACCCGCCCGTCGCGGTGCTCGGCGAGGCGCCGACCGACCTCGGCGCCGCCCTCGCGAGCGGTAGGGCACCGGGCTTCGCGCTCCCCGACCTCGACGGCGGGACGGTCGAGCTCGACGACTACGCGGGCAAGAAGCGGATGCTCTTCGCTTGGTCCTCCTGGTGAGGGTGTCGCTGGGATCTGCCGGTCTGGCAGACGCTGTACGACGAGCTCGACCCGGAACGGTTCGTCATCCTGGCGATCGCGCTCGATGAGGACGTCGACGCGGTGCGCGCGTGCGCGACCGACGAGGTCCCGGAGCCACTCACCTATCCCGTGCTCGTCGACCGCGACCACCTCGTCGCAGAGCTCTACGGGATCGTGAATGTGCCGACCACGATCTGGATCGATGAGGAAGGCCGCATCGCGCGTCCACCCTCGATCGCGCCGGCCGACAACAAGTTCCAGGAGTTCACGAAGATCGACGCCGCGGTCCACAACGACGCCCTCCTCGCCTGGGTGCGCGACGACATCCTGCCCCTGGGCCGAGACGACGCCCGGGCACGCCTCGACGCACCCACCGCGGAGGTGCAGCAGGCACGCGCCGAGCGGCGCCTCGGGATGTACCTCCTCCGTGCCGGGCGCACCGAGGCGGGCGAGCGACACCTCGCAGCCGCCATGGAGCTCGCGCCGGCAGACTGGACGATCCACCGCGGCTCGATGCCCGTGCTCGGCAAGGACCCGTTCGGCCAGGACTTCTTCGACTTCTACGAGCAGTGGGAGCAGGCCGGACGACCGGACTACGGGTCCTGAGGCCCGGGATCCGAAGCAGCGCTGCGCATGCCGTCACCCGAGATCGTCGCGACCGGGATCAAGTTCCCGGAGGGCCCGGTGTGGTGCCCGCCGCGCGACGGGCTCGAAGCGACCCTCGTCTGCACCGCGGTCGCTGACGGGTCGCTCGAGCGGATCGACCTCGCGTCGGGCCGGGTCGAGCGCATCGCGGATCTCGGCGGCGGCCCGAACGCCGCGCAGCTCGCGGACGACGGAGGTTTCGTTGTCACCCAGAACGGCGGTATCGACTTCACGAAGGCACCGATCTACGAGGAGCCGCCGCCGTACCGGCCGGTCACGCCGGGCATCCAGCGCGTCGACGCCGCGGGCGCGGGCGCGTACGTCGCGACGTCGGACCCGGCTGGCGCGCCGTTCCTGGCGCCCAACGACCTCGTCGTTGCCGCCGACGGAACGCTCTGGTTCACGGACCCACCGCACTTTCCGCCGCCGGCCGAGCCCGTGGGCCGGGTCCACACGATGACGCCCGACGGCGCGACCCGGGTCGTCGCCGACGGGTTCGCGTACTGCAACGGGATCGCCCTGGACCCGGCCGGCACGCCACTCGTCATCGAGGGGCCCGGGCTCCTGCGCCTCGTCCCCGACGGACCCGACGGCGGGCTGCGGAAGGAGTGGCTGGTCGAGCGCCTCGGCGCCTCCGCCGGCGACGGGTGCTGTGTCGACGTCGAAGGCCGCGTCTACGTGGCGGTCACGGCCGACCATGGCATCCGGGTGTTCGATCCCGACGGGACCGAGGTCGAGCTCCTGGCGATCCCGGGCCCGGGCGTGACCACGAACTGCTGCTTCGGTGGGGTCGACGGGCGCACCCTCTTCGCCACCGACGGGGTCCCCGGCCACCTCGTCGCCTGGGAGGGCCTGCCGAGCCCCGGGCTCGGGCTCCACCCGTGGCCCACAGCCCGCTGAGGCGACCGCCCCGCCGCTCCGGCGGGCTCGGTGGCGCGGTAGCGTCGTCGCCGCAGCACCGAAGCCACAGCCGAGACTCCGCACCCAGACCGCAAGGGGAACCAGATGCGCGCCGCGATCTTCACCGAGATGGACGGACCCCTCTCCGTCGAGGACGTCACCCCCACGGACCCCGGTCCCGGCGACGTCGTCGTCCGGATCACCGCCAGCGGTCTGTGCCACTCGGACCTCTCGGTGATCAACGGCACGCTGCCGATGCCGCCACCGGCCATCCTCGGGCACGAGGGCACCGGCGTGGTCGAGTGGGCCGGCCCCGAGGTCACGCGGGTGAAGGAAGGCGACCGCATCATCGGATCGTTCATCCCGGCCTGCGGGGTCTGCTGGTACTGCAACAACGACCAGTCGAACCTGTGCGAGAACACCTACACGGTGATGATGAACCCGCGTGCGACGCGGACCGACGGCACGCAGCTCCCGTCCATGACGGGCCTCGGGACGTTCGCCGACCAGATGACGTGCTCGGAGATCTCGGTCATCAAGGTCGAGACCGACCTCCCTGACGACCAGCTCGCGCTCATCGGCTGCGGAGTGACCACCGGCGTCGGCGCCGCGATGTACACCGCGCAGGTCGAGCCGGGTTCCAGCGTCGTCGTCATCGGGTGTGGAGGCGTCGGCCAGGGAGTGATCCAGGGTGCGCGCATCTCGGGCGCGGCTCGCATCATCGCGGTGGACCCCGTCGCCCTGAAGCGCGACACCGCGCTCAAGCTCGGTGCGACTGACGTCATCGACCCGACTGCGGGCGACCTGGCAGCGCAGGTGCTCGAGCTCACCGCCGGCCGCGGCGGCGACTACGTGTTCGAGGTGATCGGCAACCCCGAGCTCATCACCCAAGCGTTCATGGTGACGCGCCCCGGTGGCGCGATGGTCGCCGTGGGTGTCCCGCGCTCGGACGCGATGATCTCGATTCCGAGCTTCCCGCTCATCTTGCAGGAGAAGCGGATCCTGGGCTGCGTGTACGGCTCGGCGCAGGTGCGTCGCCATTTCGGTCAGCTGATCGAGCTCATCGAGACGGGCCGGCTCGACGTCGGCGGCATGGTGAGCCGTCGCCTCGACCTCGACGAGATCAACGACGGTCTGCGCGCCATGCAGGAAGGCGAAGTGATCCGCAGCGTCGTCTGCGCCCACTGACCGAGAAGATCTGAATGCGTCAGGCGGTGTCGACGACGAGGTAGCCCTCGGCGAGGCGGCCGGTCTCGAGCCCGGCGACCTTGCCGATCATCTGGCCCCAGCCACGGATCATCTCGTCGAGTCGGTTGGGATCGGGGTGCTGGCTCACGTGGCTCCGCAGCGCCTCGAGCTTCCGGTCGATCACGTCCGTGATGTCGACGAACCGGTCGGGCGTGCCCGCCGCCTGGAGCCACACCTCGGCGACGGACCACGGCTCGAGCCCCTCCTCCGCCAGCAGCTCTGTGTGCGCGAAGGGGTTCCGGGCATCCGGATACACCGCGCACAGCGCGGCCTCGCCGGCGGCGAGGTGGTCGGGGTGGCTCGCATAGATCCGGCTGTAGTTGCGGTCGGGAGACTGGGCGACGACCCGCTGCGGACGGACCTGACGGATGACCCGCGAGATGTCGCGCCGTAGGTCGAGCGACGGCTCCACCCTCCCGTCGGGGTACGCGAGCCAGTGCAGGTCGGTGACGCCGACGACCTTCGCCGCCGCGGTCTGCTCCGCTCGGCGCGTCTCGGCCATGACGTGGCGGGGCACCGAGCGGTCGAACCCACCCGCGTCACCGTCGGTGACCAGGAGGTAGGACACCTCGATGCCGGCGTCGGTCCAGGACGCGACGCTCCCGGCGGAGCCGAAGTCGACGTCGTCGGGGTGCGCCATGATCATCAGGACGCGCTCGATCGCCGTCTCGTCGTCACCAGCCATACGTTCGACGCTACCGCAGCGTCACTGGCGTACGGTTCCGTGCATGCTGCCGGTGACCTGGGCGACGATCCGCGTGTTCCTCCATGTGACCGCGGCGACGGTCTGGGTCGGCGGTCAGCTCACGCTCGCCGGGCTCGTCCCCAACTTGCGCTCCATCTCACCCGACGCACCGCGCACGGCGGCCCGCCGCTTCAACCAGCTCGCCTGGCCCGCGTTCTTCGTGCTCGTCGCCACCGGGATCTGGAACATCCTCGCGCTGAACCCGGACTGGACGACCGAGTACGGACGCACCGTCATGGTCAAGATCGTCGTGGTCGCGATCGCGGGCGTCAGCGCGTTCCTCCACTCGATCGTGCGCACGAAGCCCGGACTCGCGGTGTTCGGGGCCATGAGCGCGATCTTCTCGATCGCTGCGCTGTTCCTCGGCGTGATGCTGGGCTGACCCGCTGCAGCGACCGATCATGCCGGCGCGAGCGCGGAGACGTCGTCGGCCCCGGCGCCCGGCTGGTCGAGCGACAGGTCGCGCAACATCCCGAGCAGGAGCACCAGGAGGACCAGCGCGACTCCGGCGATCGTCGTGATCGCGGCGGCGTACGCCAGACCGAGGTTGACCAGGTCGAGATCGTTCTCGCGCGCCGCGACCAGCGTGCCGCCGACGCCGATCATGGCGCCGAGGAGCAAGCCGACGCCGATCCCGCCGAAGAACGGGCTCAAGGAAGGAACCTTCGCCAGCAGTCGCGCCGGCCGGGCCCGGACCGTGCCCTCGTTGCCGATCAGGAGGGCGACGGAGATGCCCGCCCACACCATCACGACGAGGTACGCCCCGATGACGTCGCTCGGGCGATGCCATCCGGCGGTGACCGTTCCCGCGCCGACCAGGGTGGCGTAGGCGAGCCCACCGATCGCGGCCGCCCACCGGGCCCGGACCGGGACCACGAGGATGAGCGCCACCGCGAGCGACATCGCGACCGTCGAGTGCCCGCTCGGGAAGCTGTTGGTCATCCCGAGGACGTCGGGCCGGCCGACGAGGTCCGGTCGGTCGAGCACGACCTTCTTGAGCACCTGGGTCGTCACGTTGGCGCCGAGGATCACGATGCCGGCGGTGACCGCGAGGTGCGGGCGACGGCGCAAGGCGGCCACGACCATGATCGCCATGCTCCCGAGTGCGAGCGACGCGATGCTGATCGTGTCGAGGAGATCTTGGGTCGCGTTCAGGACCGTGGTGCGGTGCGTGCGGCCCTCGAGCGCCGCGTCATCGACCCGTTGGCCCCACGAGGTGTGCACCGCCACGACATAGACGACCGCCAGCAGCACGAGGCAGACCGCCGCGAACACCAGGAGCTGTGCGATGCGCTTGCGGGCGAGGGCGACGTCATGAATGGGGGCGTCGGGAGCCATGCGCCAGCCTAGGCAGACCTACGCTCCCGCCATGGCCGCACCCCATCCCGACGACGAGCTCCACCCGCCGACGAGCGACGACCCGTTCTGGACCGAGACGTGCTGGTTCACGTTCACGGTCCCGGAGCGCCGGATCTCGGGGCAGCTCTACCCGTTCTTCCGGACCAACCAGCGCGTCGCCGCGGGGGGCGCGTACTTCTGGGACCAGCACGGCCACGAGGTGCACGACTGCCGCTACGGGAAGAACTTCTGGCACCTCCCGATGCCCGACCAACCGCTCTCCGACATCACCCTGCCGAACGGCATCCACTACCGCTGCGTCGAGCCGCTCACGACGTACGAGATCGGGTACGACGATCCCGATGGTGGGAACGAGATCCACGTCGACCTCGTCTTCACTGCCGTCGCGCCGCCCCACTACCTCGGCGACGCCCACCTCGACCAACCCGGCCGCTACCGCGGGACGGTCGTCCTCCAGGGCGAGACGATCCCGGTCGACGCGTTCGGGTTCCGCGACCGTTCGTGGGGAGTGCGTTCACAGTTCGGGCAGGGCCTCACCAGCTCGACCGCGCCGCGCGGAGGGTACAGCTACGCGACGGCGTCCGAGGCCGACGGCTTCCACTCGATCACGCTCGACTTCGGCACCGGGTGCAACAACATCCACGGGTACCTGATGCGCGACGGTGAGTGGGCGAAGCTGGCCACCGGTCACCGCGAAGTCGTCGAGCGGGATCCGCGCACCGGGACACCCGAAACGGGTGACGATCGACGGCGTCGACGAGCTCGGCCGCGAGCTGCACGCCGACGGACGCTGCCTCAACGGGCTCGGGCTGTTCCTCAACCCCAACCTCTTCACCGTGAACTGCCTCACGGAGTGGACGTTCGACGGCGTGGGCGCGTTCGGCGAAGATCACGACAACTGGAGCGCCGCGGGTGCGCGGAGCTTCTTCCGGGCCCATCTCGGGCACGACAGACTGTCCTGACCGTCTCACCCGGGTCGCGCCCGTCCCGAGGGCACCTGCGACACGAAAGGATCTGCCCCCATGCGTCGGATCGAGTACTCCGGCAGCGTCCACGACGAGGCGGAGATCGACGCCGTCGTCGAGGTCCTCCGCGGTGGCCCGACCGCCCTGCGGATCGGGCGCAACGTGCGTGCGTTCGAGCAGCAGGTTGCAGAGCTGTTCGGCAAGCGCCGGGGGGTGATGTGCAACTCGGGATCGTCCGCGCTGTACCTCGCCGTCGAGCTGCTGCACCTGAGCCCGGGCGACGAGATCATCACCTCGCCGGTCACGTTCTCGACCGACCTCGCACCGATGATGCGCGCGGGCCTGGTGCCGGTGTTCGTGGACGTCGAGCCCGACACCTACAACCTCGACGTCGGCGCGATCGAGGAGACGATCGGTCCGAAGACCAGGGCGATCCTCGCACCGAACCTCATCGGCAACGCACCCGACTGGGATGCGATCCGTGAGATCGCCGATCGGCGCGACCTCCAGGTGGTCGAGGACTCCTGCGACGCGCTCGGCTCGACGCTGCACGGCACCCCGACGGGCACGCGTGCCGACATCAGCGTCACCAGCTTCGCCCTCTCGCACATCATCACGGCGATGGGCACCGGCGGCATGGTGCTCCTCGACGACGACGAGCTCCTCGACGAGTGCCTGCTGCTGCGTCGCTGGGGGCGCCGATCGGAGCCCCAGCTCTTCGGCTCCCGGAAGGGCATCGACAAGCGGTTCTTCTCCGACGTCGACGGCCTCGAGTACGACAACCTCTTCATCTTCGACCGGCCGGGCTGGAACTTCGAGCCGTCCGAGGTGAGCGCCGCGTTCGGACTCGTCCAGCTCGAGAAGCTCCCCGACAACCTCGCGAAGCGGAAGCGCAACTTCGAGCGCCTCACGGAGTACTTCGCGACGCACCCCGAGTCGATCGTGCTCCCCCGCACGCTCGAGGGCCTCGACACCGGGTGGCACCTGTACCCGATCCTCATCCGACCGGAGTCCGGGATCCGTCGTGCCGAGCTCCAGCAGCACATGGAGAGCAACGGTGTCGACACGCGCATGGTGTGGACGGGCAACGCGCTTCGTCAACCTGCGTTCAAGGGAATCGAGCACCGCGTCGCGGTCGGCGGGCTCCCGAACGCGGACCGGGTGATGGAGCAGGGTCTGGTGCTCCCGTCGAGCCACGGTCTCGACGACGACGACATCGACTACGTGTGCGAGACCGCCGAGGCCTTCCTCGGAGGGCGGGGCTGATGGTGTCGGCGCCCGGTACACGGTTCGCAGGTCGGCGTGCTCTCGTCACGGGCTCGAGTCGCGGGATCGGCGCCGCGGTGGCCGAGCGCCTCGCGGCCGAGGGTGCGTCCGTCGCGATCACCGCGCGCACGCTCGACCGACACGCGACCCTCGCCGGCTCGCTGCGGGAGACGGCCGATCGCATCACACGGCACGGCAGCCAGGCGGCGGTGATCGTCGCCGACATCGCCGACGCGGACGACCGTGCGCGCATCGTGCCCGAGGCCGAGGACGGGCTCGGTGGACCGATCGACATCCTGGTCAACAACGCAGCCGCGGCGATGTACCGGCCACTCGTCGACTACCCGCTCAAGCGGAGCCGACTCACCTTCGAGATCAACGTCCTCGCACCGCTCGAGCTCGCACAAGCGGTGATCCCCGGGATGGCCGCGGCGGGCGAAGGATGGATCGTCAACCTGTCGAGCGCGACGGCTCGCCCAGCTGCCGGTCCGCCGTACACGCGTCCACACGTCGCGACGATGGCGATCTACGGGTCGTCGAAGGCCGCGCTCAACCGACTCACCAACGGGCTCGCGGTCGAGCTCTGGGGCACCGGCATCCGGGTGAACACGGTCGAGCCCCGCGCCGCGGTCATGAGCGAGGGCGCCGAGGCCGTCGCCGGGGACGTGATCACCCCGGAGATGGTCGAGTCGATGGAAGCGATGGTCGAGGGGACGGTGGCACTCTGCGACTGCGCGGCCGACCGGACGGGACGGCTCTGGGTGAGCCTGGACCTGATCGACGAGCTCGGCCTCCAGGTGATGACGCTCGACGGCACCGGCCCCGCCTCGTCGTGAGCATCCCCGCTCAGGCGGACAGGCCGGGGAACGCCGGCTCCTGCGGAGCCACCGCACCCTCGTGCACGAGGAGCCACCGCTTGCGGTCGAGGCCACCCGCGTACCCCCCGAGCGACCCGTCGGCCGCGATCACGCGGTGGCACGGCACCACGACGCCGACAGGGTTCTGCCCGTTCGCCGAGCCCACGGCCCGGAAGGCCGACGGGCGTCCCACCCGACACGCGAGCTCGGCGTAGCTGATCGTCTCCCCCACCGGGATCCCCTGGAGGGCGCGCCACACTTCCTGCTGGAAGAACGTGCCTCGGTCGAACCGGACCGGGATCTCCGCCGAGCGCGCCGAGATCGCCGTCGTAGTACGCGCGGAGGCGGGCCCGGATGCCACCCGGGTCCGCGGCAACGTGATCGGGTGGAGCGGTGCTCATCTCCACGAACTGGAGGGACACGAGCGCGCCGCCGTCGACGCCGACCTCGATGATCCCCGTGGGTGTGTCCATCGCTGCCCTGCTCATCGTGTGGTCCATGCGAGCAGTTGTACCGCGAGACCCGCCCGGCCATCGGCCGGATCCGGACATGCGTTGCCCGTGTCCGGATGTGTCCGAACCGGGGCCGCGCCGTGGGGTACAACCGGTGCGTGCCCCTCTCCGCGGTGAAGACCACCGGCATCTACTGCCACCCGGGCTGCTCGGCCTCGCCGAACGCCGTGAACGTGCTCGAGTACGAGAGCGCAGCTGCCGCCGAGGCCGACGGCTTCCGGGCGTGCCTCCGCTGCCGCCCCTACCGCACCCATCACGCCGATCCGTGGGTCGAGGGCCCGGAGCTGGTGTGCCGGGCGGTGCGCCTCATCCTCGACGGTGCGCTCGACGACGGGCTCGAGGCGGACCTCGCCCGCCGCTTGGGGGTGAGCCCCCGTCACCTGCGGCGCCTCTTCCTCGAGCACGTCGGCGCGACGCCGGACCAGCTCGCTCGGTCGCGTCGGGCTCACTTCGCCCGCCGATTGCTCGACGACACCGACCTCTCGATCGCCGACGTCGCGTTCGCCGCCGGGTTCGGCTCCGTGCGCCAGATGACGCGCGTGATGCAGGACGTGTTCCACGCGTCGCCGACGGCCCTGCGCTCGAAGCGGCGACGATCCGACCGGCTCGTCGCCGACGGCGGCCTCGACACGCGCCTCACCTTCCAGCCACCGCTCGCGTGGGACGAGCTCCTCGAGTTCCTCGCGGCACGGGCGATCCCCGGTGTCGAGGCCGTGGCCGACGGCACATACCGCCGCACCATCGACACCGACGGCTACACCGGTGCGCTCGAGGTCCGATGCGACGGCGACCACCTGGTCGCGCGCTTCCACCTCCCCAAGTGGGACGGGCTCATCCACCAGGTCGCGCGCGTTCGCCACCTCTTCGACCTCGACCACGACCCGAACCGCGTCGCCACCGAGCTCGGGCACGACGCCCGACTCTCCCCCTGGCCCGAAGGATTGCGTGTCCCCGGATCGTGGGACCCCTTCGAGACGGGCGTGCGCGCCATCATCGGCCAACAGGTCAGCGTCACCGGCGCGACCACCACGCTCCGCAAGATCGTCGCGGCGCGCGGCACCCCGGCGCTCGGGCTCGAGCCGCTCGGGCTGACCCACCGGTTCCCCGAGCCTGCCGCGCTCGTCGACGCCCCGCTCCCCGTCCCCGCCAAGCGCGCCGCAGCCGTGCACGCGTTCTCGGCTGCGGTGCTCGACGGATCGCTCCCGCTCGACGGTTCCGTCCCCCTCGACGAGCTCCAGGACCGGCTCTGCGAGCTGCCGGGCGTCGGCCCGTGGACGGCCCAGTACCTCGCGCTCCGTCTCGGGTACACGGACGCGTTCCCGGCCTCGGACCTCGCGGTCGTCAAGGCACTCGACGGTGCGACACCGCGGGAGACCGAGGCTCGCTCGCAGGAGTGGCGACCGTGGCGGGCGTATGCGACCCTGCGCCTCTGGGCGCACTGACGTCGTACCGTTCCCCCGTGCCCCGTCCCGAGACCCTCTCCATCGACCAGGCGCGGCGCATCGCGCTCGCGGCCCAGGGCTTCGGTGAGCAGCGACCGACCGGGCGCGTCGACCGCCGACACCTCCGCAAGATGTTCGACCGCCTCGGGCTCATCCAGATGGACTCGGTCAACGTGCTGGTGCGAACCCAGTACCTCCCCTTCTTCTCGCGCCTCGGGCCGTACGACCGGGCGCTGCTCGACCGGCTCGCGTACCGCGACCGCGAGGTGTTCGAGTACTGGGGACACGAGGCGTCGCTGATCCGCGCCGACCTCCACCCGCACCTGCGCTGGCGGATGGACAGCGACCACCGGTGGAAGGGCATGCGGGAGTGGGCGCAGGCGCAGGACCACGACGCGACGGCCGCGCTGCTCGCGACCGTCCTCGCCGATGGCCCGATCAGCGCGGGCGAGCTCGACGGCTCCGACCGCAAGAAGGGGCCCTGGTGGGGCTGGGGAGACACGAAACGGACGCTCGAGCACCTCTTCTTCATCGGCCGGGTCGGCGCGGTTCGCCGCAACACCTTCGAGCGCGCGTACTGCGACCCAGCGCTCGTGGTCCCGCCCGACGTGCTCGCCCACCCGACCCCCGACCCGCGTGACGCGATGGTTGCGCTCATCGAATGCTCCGCGCGCGCCTTCGGCGTCGGCACCGCGCGCGACCTGGCCGACTACTTCCGCCTGCCCATCAAGGAAGCGCGCGCGCTCGTCGACGCGATGGCCGACGAGGGGCTGCTCGAACGCGTGCAGGTCGAGGGATGGAAGGCGCCGGCGTTCCTCCACCCCGCGGCGAGGGTGCCGCGCAAGATGGAGGCCTGCGCCCTCGTCTCACCGTTCGACTCCGTCATGTGGGGCCGGGAGCGCATCGAGGACCTCTTCGGCTTCAACTACCGGATCGAGATCTACGTCCCGAAGCCCAAGCGCACGTACGGGTACTACGTGCTCCCGTTCCTGCTCGGCGACCGCTACGTCGCCCGCGTCGACCTCAAGGCCGATCGCGCCGACGGCAAGCTGCTCGTGCAGTCGGCGTTCCTCGAGCCGGCCGTCGACCCGGTCGAGGTCGCCGAGGCCCTCGCGGGTGAGCTGGGACTGATGGCCGGCTGGCTCGGGCTCGACGACGTCGTGGTCGTCGACCGTGGCGACCTCGCACCGTCCTTGCAGAAGGCCGTCGCGAGGACGCTGACGCCCCCCGACGGGTTGGTGGGCTGAACGACCGTCGAGGTGGCTCAGCCCGCCAACCGGGGGGATCGGCGGGGATCGGGGCGGGGTGGGCGATGGCTACGAGCAGCCGCTCGTCGCGCCGCAGGACGGGCAGGCATGGCAGGAGCCCGCTCGCTGCATGATGTCGCCACAGACGTAGCAGAGCACCACCTCCGCCTCGCGGGCCTGGGCCGGCGGCGTGGCTGCCGGGGGCTGCGCGACCTCCTCGCCCGGCTCGGCCGGGGGGAACAGTGCATCGGACGGGGCGCGGTCGTCGAGGGGGAGCAGGTCCTGCCCCGCGCTCGAGGGCGTCGCCGCCTCCTCGACACCCGGCAGCGTCGGCTCCAGACGCTCGTTGACCGTGAGCACGCCGAGGTCGTTGCGCTCGTCGAAGCTCATGTACTCGACCGCGAGGCGCTTGAAGATGTAGTCGACGAGGCTCGTGGCGAACCGGATGTCGGGGTCGTCGGTCATGCCCGCGGGCTCGAAGCGCATGTTCGTGAACTTCTCCACGAACGCCGCCAGTGGCACGCCGTACTGCAGCCCCATGCTCACCGAGATCGCGAACGCATCCATGATGCCGGCGAGCGTGGATCCCTGCTTCGCGACCTTCAGGAACACCTCGCCCGGTCGACCGTCCTCGAACTCCCCGACGGTTGCGTATCCGTGACAGTCGGCGACGCGGAAGGAGAACGTCTTCGACGAGCGCACGCGTCCGAGCTTCTGCCGGACGGGCTGCTGGACGATGACGGTCTCCACGATGCGCTCGACCTCATGCGTGAGCGCGTCGGCGGCGTCGATGCTCTGACCCTTCTCCTTCTGGGTCGAGAGCGGCTGCGCGACCTTGCAGTTGTCGCGGTACAGCGCCACGGCCTTGATGCCGAGCCTCCACGACTCGACGTAGAGCTCTTCGACATCCTCGACCGTCGCCTCCTCGGGCATGTTGACGGTCTTGCTGATCGCACCGCTGAGGAACGGCTGGGCCGCCGCCATCATCCGCACGTGGCCCATGTAGTGGATCGTGTTGTCGCCCATCGAGCAGGCGAACACCGGCAGGTGCTCGGTCTTGAACGCCGGTGCACCGACGATCGTCTTCTTGTCGTTGATGTACGCGACGATCGCGTCGGTCTGCTCCTCGGTGTAGCCGAGCTTGCCGAGCGCACGCGGGATCGTCTGGTTCACGATCAGCATCGTGCCGCCACCCACCAGCTTCTTCGCCTTGGTGAGCGCGAGGTCCGGCTCGATGCCGGTGGTGTCGCAGTCCATCATCAGACCGATCGTGCCGGTCGGGGCGAGCACGCTGGCTTGGGAGTTCCGCACGCCGTGGATCTCGCCGACCTCGACCGCCTCGTCCCACGAGCGCTGGGCGGCACCCAGCAGGTCGACGGGCACGAGCTCCTCGTCGATCTTGGCCACCTCGCCCCGGTGCATCCGCAGCACGTTCAGCATCGGCTCACGGTTCTCGTCGAAACCCGAGAACGGACCCATGCGCCCCGCAGTGCGCGCGCTCGTGGCGTAGGAGTGCCCCGTCATCAGCGCGGTGATCGCTCCGGCCCACGCCCGCCCGGGCTCCGAGTCGTACGCGACGCCCTGCGCCATGAGCAGCGCGCCCAGGTTGGCGTACCCGATGCCGAGCTGACGGAACTTGCGGCTGTTGTCGCCGATCGCCGGGGTCGGGTAGTCGGCGTTGCCGACCAGGATCTCCTGGGCGGTGAACACGACCTCGACCGTGTGCTTGAAGCCCTCGACGTCGAAGGACCCGTCGTCCTGGAGGTAGCGCAGCAGGTTGATGCTCGCGAGGTTGCATGCCGAGTTGTCGAGGTGCATGTACTCCGAGCACGGGTTGCTCGCGTTGATCGGGCCGGTGTTCGACGCCGTGTGCCATCTGTTGATCGTGGTGTCGAACTGCATGCCCGGGTCGGCGCACTCCCACGCAGCTTCGGCGATCTGGCGCATCAGGTCACGGGCACGCAGCTTCTTCAGCGAGGTGCTGCTCTTCACCGCGCGGAGATCCCAGTCCGCGTCGTCGACGACGGCCTGCATGAACTCGTCGCTCACGCGCACCGAGTTGTTCGCGTTCTGGTACTGGATCGAGTGGAAGTCCTGGCCGTCGAGCTCCATGTCGAAGCCGGCGTCGCGCAACACGCGCGCCTTGCGCTCCTCACGGGCCTTGCACCAGATGAACTCCTCGACGTCGGGGTGGTCGACGTTGAGGATCACCATCTTGGCGGCGCGGCGCGTCTTGCCACCGCTCTTGATGGTGCCCGCCGACGCGTCGGCGCCACGCATGAAGCTCACCGGACCGGACGCGGTGCCGCCGCCGGCGAGGTGCTCGTGCGACGAGCGGATGTTCGAGAGGTTGATGCCCGAACCCGAGCCGCCCTTGAAGATCGTGCCCTCTTCGCGGTACCAGTTGAGGATCCCGTCCATCGTGTCCTCGACCGCGAGGATGAAGCACGCGCTCGCCTGCGCGGGGACGCCCTTCACGCCGATGTTGAACCACACCGGCGAGTTGAACGCGGCGCGCTGGTGGAGCAGCACGTACTTCAGCTCGTTGCGGAAGGCCGCACCCTCCTGGTCGTCGACGAAGTACCCGTCCTGCACTCCCCATGCGGTGATGGTGTCGGCGACGCGGTCGATGACCTGCTTCAGCGAGTGCTCGCGCTCGTCGGTGCCGAGCGTGCCGCGGAAGTACTTCTGGGCGACGATGTTGGTGGCGTTCTGGGACCACCCCACGGGGAACTCGACGTCGGGCTGGTGGAAGGCGTCGGTCCCGTCCTTGAAGTTCTGGATCCGCGCCTCGCGCAGCTCCCACTCCACGGTGTCGTACGGGTGGATCCCGGCCTGGGTGAAGTACCGGCGGATCCCGATGCCGATCTGCTCCGGCGCCATCGCCATGAGGTGGCTTCCTTCCTGCCCGCCGGGCCTCCCCGACGAGCTCGTTGTCCTGCTGGCTGTGCTTGGAGCGCTCCGAGGGAGCGAGAAACCACAAGATGTTGTGGTTGATGTCCCCCCGGACGCGAGATGCGGGGTGAATTACAACACCTGAATTACACCCGTGTCAACCCTCAACATCGGGAACTCCAGCAACTCCCGCCCCACCGCTCGGACCGCTCAGCGGGTGGTGCGTCGCTTGGGTTCCGTCGTCTTGTTGAGCTCCACGACCTCGGCCTCGAAGTCGGCCACGGCGTCGAACCCCTTGTAGACCGACGCGAAGCGCAGGTACGAGACCGGGTCGACCGCCCGCAGGTGCTCGAGCACCGCGACCCCGAGCATCTCGCTCGGCACCTCGGGCCCGGCCGCCCGGGCGTCCTCCTCGATCTCGGTGACGAACGCCTCGACCACCGCGGAAGACACCGCCCCGCCCCCGGCGAGGGCCTTGCGGATCCCGTCGGCGAGCTTCTCCCGCTCGAACGGCTCCTTGAGCCCCGAGCGCTTCATCACCATGAGCGGCAGCTCCACCGCGCGCTCGTGGGTGGTGTAACGCCTCCCGCAGCTCAAGCACTCCCGGCGCCGGCGTACCCCGGCACCCTCGTCGAGCGGACGCGAGTCGACAACCTTGTCGTCGTCGGCCTCGCAGTACGGACAGCGCACCCGCGCACGGTACCCCGACACGATGAGGACGACACGACAATCGTCGTCGGTCGTGGGGATCCGCCCGGTCAGTCGGAGAACCGGATGGTCTCACCCGGGACGAGCGGGGCGCCGTCGCGCGCGTCGGAGAGCTCGTCGACGATCGGGCGGAGGTCAGCATCGGTCGGCGCGAGCCGGGCCGCGATCGACCACAGGGAGTCGCCCTCGCGGACGACGACCGTGGTCCCCTCGGCGTCGGCCGAGTCGCTCGCGGCCGACGCCGCGCCGACGCGGGTCGCGGTGGAGACGGTCGAGCGGCGCTCGGGGGAAGCGAGGGGCAAGCCCCCGAGCGCAGCGCCCGCCTGCGCTGCCACGACCGCCAGCCCCAGCGCCAGCGTGGCCAGGGCCAGACGCCGGCGCCGATACGTGCTGGGAGTGACCCGGCGACTGCGCGGGGTGGCACCACGCAGCGCACGCCGCGGGATCGCAGGTCCCGTCGGTGCGCCGAAGCCAGGAACGGTCGTCACGGCAGCCATCGTGGAGAGCTCCTCCTCGCTTTCTCGACTCGATGTTGCGTCGTCCGGAGATCGAACCAGGGGGGTGTGACAGCTACCCGGGCCCGAGTTCTCGCCGTCTGCTCACGGTCTGCCCGCCGAGTGCTCACCGTCTCCCGCGCCTGCGGGCTCGCTCCCCGCGCCTGCGGGCTCGGCTGACGCCTCCGAACAGCTGTTCGCATCCAAGCAGAACGTCTGTTCGGAGTCAAGAACATTCGTTCGATCGGGCGCGTGGCCCACGAACACGTGATCCACGAACAGGTGTTTGCCCCGAACACCTGATCGTGGTATCTTCGAGCGCATGACGGAGCTGACGGAACGCCAACGGCAGGTGCTCGAGTTCATCGACGGCGAGGTCCGCGAGCGCGGCTACCCGCCGAGTGTGCGGGAGATCGGCGAGGCCGTCGGCCTCTCGTCGAGCTCGACCGTCCACGCGCATCTGGCCGCGCTCCAGGACAAGGGCTTCCTCAAGCGCGACCCCACGAAGCCCCGCGCCATGGAGCTGGTCTACGACTCGGGCTCCGGCACCGCGATCGAGCGCCGCCCCGTCCGGCACATCCCACTGGTCGGCAACGTCGCGGCGGGCACCGGGGTGCTCGCCGCCGAGAACATCGAGGAGTCGATCCCCGTCCCCGAGGACTTCACCGGCGCCGGGCAGCTCTTCATGGTCCGCGTCCGCGGCGAGTCGATGGTCGACGTCGGCATCCTCGACGGCGACTACGTCGTGGTGCGCCAGCAACCGACCGCCGAGCCCGGCGACATCGTCGTGGCCGGCATCCCCGGCGACGAGGCGACGGTCAAGACCTACCTGCGCCGCCGCGGCAAGATCGTGCTGCGACCGGAGAACCCGACGATGGCCGAGATGGTGTTCGAGCCGGCCGACGTCGCGATCTACGGCAAGGTCGTCACACTGCTGCGCCGTCTCTGACGCGTCCGGCGTCCTCGCCCGAACCGACCTCAGGTCGCGACGTTGTTGTCCCGCAGGATGTCGTTCAGGCGTGACTTCTCGTGCCGCTCACCCTCGGTGAGGCGCTTCACGACCAGGACGCACGGCAGCCCGAACTCGCCCCCCGGGAACGACCGGGGCCGGGTCGCGGAGACGGCCACGCACCAGTCGGGCACGACGCCCCGGCTCAGCTCCTCGCCGGAGTCGGCGTCGATCACCGGGATCGTGCTGGTGATCACGCACCCGGCACCGAGCACGACACCCTGCCCGACCCGAGCCCCGTCGGCGATGATGCAGCGGGACCCGATCATGGTGTCGTCGCCGATCATCACGGGCGACGCCTGCTGCGGCTCGAGCACCCCGCCGATCCCCACCCCGCCGGAGAGGTGCACCCGGGCGCCGATCTGTGCGCAGGACCCGACGGTGGCCCACGTGTCGACCATGGTGTCCGCGCCGACGTGCGCGCCGATGTTGACGTAGCTCGGCATCAGCACGACCCCGGGTGCGAGATACGAGCCCCACCGGGCGTTCGCCCCGGGGACGGCCCGTACGCCCGCCGCTGCGTAGTCGTGCTTCAGCGGGATCTTGTCGGCGTACTCGAACGGCCCGAGCTCGATCGTCTCCATCTTGGAGAGGCGGAAGAGCAGCAGGATCGCCTGCTTCAGCCACTGGTGCACCACCACCTCGCCGTCCACGATCTCGGCGATGCGCGCCTGGCCACCGTCCAGCAGGTCGATCGCGTCGTGCACGCTGGCGCGGGCGTCGTCCTCAGAGATGGACGAGCCGAGCTCGTCGCGGTGCTCCCAGAGCTCTCCGATGCGCTGCTCGAGGTCGCTCACTGGTCTCCTTCGGTTGGGCCGATGCGTCAGCGTGCCGCGCCGAGGCGCTCCACCGCCAGCTCGAGCCGCTCGTCGGGGATGCTGAGTGCCAGGCGCGCGTGCCGCGCACCGGCTGGTCCGTAGAGGTCGCCCGGGGCCACCAGCAGCCCGACCTCGGCGAGCCGCGCGGCGATCGCCCAGCCGTCGGCGGCTCCGTCGGCGTCGCGCAACCAGAGGTAGAAGCCCGACGGCCCGCCGTCGTGCACGAAGCCGATCGCATCGAGTGCCGGCGCGAGCCGGGCTCGGCGGCGTGCATATCGGGCGCGCTGCACCGCCGACGTGCGCGTCGTCGCCGAGCGCCGCGGCGGCCGCGGCCTGTGCCGGGCTCGGAACGATGAGGCCCGCGTGCTTCCGCACCTCCCCCAGGTAGCCGCACGAGCGCCGGATCGCCGGCCACGAACCCCACCCGGAAGCCCGCCATGTTCGAGCGCTTCGACAGCGAGTGCACCGCCAGCACGCCCTCGCGGGCGCCGGCGAGCGCGGTGACGGGCGGGGTCGGAGCACCGGAGGCGTCGGCGGTGAACTCCGCGTAGCACTCGTCGCTCGCCACGACGACCCCCCGCTCGCGGGCCCAGGCGACGTTCGCGGCCATCGCCGCGGGGGAAGCCGTGACCCCGGTCGGGTTGGCGGGATCGTTCGTCCACAGCACGAGGGCCCGCTCACGATCCTCCGGGTCGACCGCCCCGAGATCGAGGTGCCACCCGGCATCGACCGGGACCGGCACCGCTCGAAGGCCGGCCAGCTCAGCGCCCATCGCGTAGGTGGGGTACGAGATCGCCGGGTAGAGCACGACTTCGCGGCTCGGGTCGCGGAGCGACAGCATGCGCGGGAGGCTCGCCACGACCTCCTTGGTGCCGACGCACGCGGTCACCGCGTCCGCGGCCACGTCGACGCCGAAGCGACGGCCGATCCATGCGGCTGCCGCGGTCGCGCAACGGCAACGAGCCGATCGACGGCGGATACCCCATCGCGGAGCCGGCGGCGTCTCGTGCCGCGTCGAGTGCGACCTGCGGGGTCGGATCCACCGGGGTGCCGACCGAGCAGTCGACGATGCCACCGGGCAGCGCGTCGGCGATCACGCGCAGGTCGGCGAGGCGGTCCTGGGGGTACGGCGGCGGGACGAAACCCCGGCTCGTCTGCGCCTTCGCCATGCGGGCGAGGCTACCCGGGTGCATCCGCGCCCGACATGGTGGCCGTCGCGCAAGGCGAGGGTCTGCGACACCGGTCCGCGCCGGGACTGGCCCGTGTGGAGGGGACGGCGACCCGCGCGTCGAGTGCGCATCGAGCTCGGCTAGCTCGCCCAGTACTCGCGGAAGCGCTCGGTATCCGCGGGCGCCGAGTCGGGCGTGGACCCGGGTGCCGTCCTCGGCGTGCACCTCCACGAGCACCTCACCGTCTCGGTGGAGGGCGGCGAGCACGTCGCCGCGGTCGTACGGCACGACGAGCTCGACCGGAGCAGACCGCGCCCGCAGCCGTTCACCGATCGCCGCGACGAGCTCGTCGACGCCGGCTCCGGTGCGGGCGGACACCGCCACGCTCCCCGGCGCCCGGCTCAGCTCGCTCGACCCGATCCGTGCTCGGCCGGCGTCGATCTTGTTGACGACGAGCAGCTCCGGAACGTCGCCGGCGTCGATCTCGTCGAGCACGGCACGCACCGCGGCGATCTGCGCCTCGGCGTCGGGCGCGGTCGCGTCGACGACGTGGACCAGCAGGTCGGCCTCCCGGACCTCTTCGAGTGTCGACTGGAACGCCTCGACGAGCTGGTGCGGCAGGCGCTGCACGAAGCCGACCGTGTCGGAGCAGAGGACGGTCTCGCCGCCGGGGAGCCGCAGCTTGCCGGGTGGTGGGGTCGAGCGTCGAGAACAGCCGGTTCTCGACCAGCACGTCGGCATCGGTGAGCCGGTTGAGCAACGTCGACTTGCCGGCGTTCGTGTAGCCCGACAAGCGAGATCGTCGGCACGGCCCGGCGATGACGCGCCTTGCGCTGCGTGGCGCGGGTCCCTGCGACCCGCTCGAGCTCGTGCTCGAGCTTGCTGACCCGCTGCTGGATCCGCCGCCGGTCGATCTCCAGCTTCGTCTCACCCGGACCACGCCGGGTCCCGATGCCCCCGGCCTGCTGACTCAGCTGCACGCCTCGGCCGCGGAGACGCGGCATCAGGTACCGGTACTGCGCGAGCTCGACCTGCAACATGCCGACCTGGCTCGTCGCGTGCTGGGCGAAGATGTCGAGGATCAGCGCGACCCGGTCGACGACGTCGACGGCGAGGAGCTGCTCGAGGTTCCGCTGCTGGGCGGGCGTGAGCTCGTCGTCGAACACCACGACGTCGATGTCGAGCGCTTCGGTCAGCTCGCGCAGCTCCTCGGCCTTGCCCCGACCGACATACGTCGCCGGGTCCGGGCGGTCGCGGCGCTGCAGGACGGTCTCGACCGGCTCGCGCACCCGCGGTGTCGGTGAGGAGCGCCAGCTCCGCGAGCGGACGCTCGGCCTCCTCCGCGTCGTGGGATCCGAACCCGGTCCCGACCAGCAGGGCTCGCTGCTTGAGGACCTCGAGGTCGATCTCGGTCGCGGTGAGCCGTCGGCGGCCCCGTCCGACGGCCCGGCTCACGCGGTC
The DNA here is from genome assembly GCA_963809885.1 of uncultured Acidimicrobiia bacterium. GTDB lineage: Bacteria > Actinomycetota > Acidimicrobiia > IMCC26256 > PALSA-555 > JALHSW01. Next base: position 1,328,716 of record CAWELA010000004.1, read on the forward strand.
CCCGCGATGATCGCAGCCTCGTCGACGTCGGTGTCGAAGACGTGCACCACCGGGCCGCCCAGCAGCACGGTCTCACCGAGGGTGACCGTGAGGTCGCCCGCCCGGCACATGGACGACGGTGTCGGTGCCGACGAGACCCCGGCGGTGTGCCACCGCGGCCGAGGCGCAGGCACCGGTGCCACAGGACAGCGTCTCGCCGACGCCGCGCTCCCACACGCGCATCGTGATGCCGCCCTCGGCGCTCGGCGCGATGAACTCGACGTTGGTGCGGTTCGGGAAGCGCTCGTCGACCTCGAGGTGGGGGCCGTGCTGCGTGACCCGGGCGGTGGCGGGGTCGTCGACGAGAAGCACGAGGTGCGGGTTGCCCATCCCGGCCGCGTCGCCGTGGTACGTCGTGCCGTGGAAGGTCGCCTCGAGGTCGAACGGGTCGTCGGCGCAGGACCGGGATCTCGGACGGCACGAAGGTGACCGCTCCCATGTCGGCAGTCGCCGAACGCAGCGTGCCGCCCTGCACGTCGAGTGCGAGCGAACGTCGACCGCCACCAGTGTCGACGACGAGCGACCCGTGGTCACCCAGCCCCTCGCGGACCGCGACCCAGGCGAGGCACCGGGCACCGTTCCCGCTCATCTCCGCGATGCCGCCGTCGGCGTTGCGCAGCTCCATGGTGCAGTCGGCCCCGTCGGTACCGGGGAGGAGCGTGATGAGCCCATCGGCCCCGATGCCCCGGTGGCGGTCGCAGACCGCGCGCGCGAACCCAGCGCCGGGCGCCGGAGCACCGTCGAGCGCGGCCAGTGACGAGGAAGTCGTTCCCCGTGGCGTGGAGCTTGCTGAGCCGGACCGTCATCGCCTCCACAATGCCAGCAGGGAGGGGGCGACGGCGCAGGGATTGTCGGCTGCGGCCAGCCACGTGACCCTCGGATCCCGCCGGAACCACATGCGTTGGCGGCGGGCGAAGGACCGCGTGCGCCGGCTCATGGCGCCGAACGCGTCGTCGAGGCTCCTGGAGCCGCCGCAGGTGCTCGAGCATCTCCCGGTAGCCGATGGCCTGGCTGGCGTTGCGCGACAGGCCGGACTCATCCGCCAGCGCCGCCACCTCGTCGACCAGACCGGCCCGTCGCATCGCCGCGACCCGAGCCTCGATCCGCTCGGCGAGGACGCTCCGGGGCAACCAGACCCCGACCAGGTGCACCGGGAAGGCCGTCGTCCCGAACGCGGTCGACCCGGCGCCGAACGACGAGAACGGCTCACCGGTGAGGCGGATCGACCTCCAGCGCGCGCGACGATGCGACGGGCGTTGTGGGGGTCGATCTTCGCGGCGGCAGCCGGGTCGCGGCGCTCGAGCTCCGCGTAGGCCTCGGCCACGCCGCCCGGAGCGGCGGTACGCGGCCTCGAGCTCCGCGCGGAGCGCGAGGTCCTCGCCGGGGAAGCGCAGGTCGTCGACGACCGCCTGCACGTAGAGCCCGGTGCCACCGACGAGCAGCGCTCGGCGGCCCCGAGCCTCGATGGCGGCCACCGCGGCGCGGGCCTCGAGCCTGGAAGCGGGCGACGGAGAAGTCCTCGTCGGCGTCGGCCACGTCGATCATGTGGTGCGGCACGGACGCCCGCTCGGCTGCCGTGGCCTTCGCGGTGCCGATGTCCAGCCCGCGGTACACCTGCATCGAGTCGATCGAAACGATCTCGATGTCGCCGAGCTGCCGCGCCGACGTGGCAGCGCGAGCATCGACTTCCCCGACGCGGTCGGGCCGACCAGCGCGAGGTGCGGGCAGGGAGGCGTCAACCGGCCCTGACCGGGATGGGCACCGGGATCCGCGCCGGCGGCGGCGTGCGTGGTGCTTCGGTCACGCGCAGGACGTCGACGAGCTCACCGGCGAGCCAGTGCGGCGCAGCCGTGGTGACCTGCACGGTCGGCGTAGGAGCCGGCGGGCAGCGCATGGGCGTCGGCCACGAAGTGCACGAGCTTCGACTGGCGCGTCCGACCCGACAGACGCGACGGGTCCTTCTTCGACGGTCCCTCGACCAGGACCTCTTCGACGCGACCGACCCGCGCCTCGTGTTGCTCGAGCGCGGAGCGCTCGACGACCTCGGTGAGGCGCGCCATCCGCTCCTGGACCACGTCGGGCGGGACGAAGCTCCTCGGCCATGTCGGCGGCCGGCGTGCCGGGACGCGGGGAGAACAGGAACGTGTAGGCGGCGTCGTACCGGGCCTCCTCGGCGACCTCGAGCGTGCGCGACGAAGTCGTCCTCGGTCTCCCCGGGGAAGCCGATGATGAGGTCGGTGGTGACCGCGAGGTCGGGGATCGCGGCCCGCGCGTCGGCGAGACGGGCCAGGTAGCGCTCGGCGGTGTACCCACGGTGCATGCGGGCGAGCGTGCGGTCGCTCCCGGACTGGAGCGGGAGGTGCAGGTGCTCGCAGACCGAGTCGCACTCGGCCATCGCCTCGATGGTCTCGGGGCGGAGATCCTTCGGGTGCGGCGACGTGTAGCGGATGCGCTCGATGCCCTCGACCGCGTCGATCGCGCGGAGCAGGTCGGCGAACTGCGGGCGGTACTGACCCGGCACCGAGGTCGCGACCGTAGGAGTTGACGTTCTGGCCGAGCAGCGTGAGCTCGCTCACCCCGTCGGCCGCGAGCTCCTCGACCTCGTGGACGATGTCGCCCAACCGTCGGCTCACCTCGGCGCCACGCACGATCGGCACGATGCAGAACGTGCACGAGTTGTCGCAGCCGACCTGGATGGTGACCCAGGCGGAGTGGACCGATTCGCGCCGCGCCGCGATGGTCCCGAGCTGGGCCGCCGCGTCGGCTTGATGCTCCTCGACGATCTCGACGACCGGACGCGTCGAGCGCCCGCGCCTGGTCGAGGAGCGCGCCGGCCCGGTGGAGGTTGTGCGTGCCGAAGACGACGTCGACGTGCCCGGCACGTTCGACGATCCGCTCGCGGTCCTTCTGGGCGAGGCAGCCACCGACTGCGATCTGCATGCCCGGGTGGCGGTCCTTCAGGGACTTCAGGTGCCCGAGAGTGCCGTAGAGCCTGTTGTCGGCGTTCTCCCGGATGCAGCAGGTGTTGAGGACGACGACGTCGGCGGCCTCGGGGTCGTCGGTGGGCTCCAGGCCCTGCGCGACGAGCAGGCCCGCGAGGCGCTCCGAGTCGTGCTCGTTCATCTGGCAGCCGAAGGTGCGGAGGTGGAAGCGGCGGGTCACGACTGCCGAGTCTACGGGCCGCCCTGGCAGGATCTCTCCCGTGGACGTCGGGGTCGGTGCGCTGCTCGTCGCCCTGACCGCGATCCTCGTCGGCTCGATCGTCCAGGGCTCGATCGGGTTCGGACTGAACATGGTCGCCGCGCCGTTCGTCGCGCTGGTCGTGCCGGAGGCGCTGCCCACGAGCCTCGTGCTCGTGGCGTTCCCGCTCACCGTGAGCGTCGCGTGCCGGGAGCACCACCACATCGACCGCCAAGCGATCCCGTGGCTCCTGATCGGGGCGATCCCCGGAACGCTCCTCGGACTGTGGATCGTCTCCGAGATCACGAGCAGCCAGCTCGCCGCCGTGATCGGCGCGATCACGCTCATCGGCGTCGCACTGAGCATCTTCTCACCGCCCGTACCGATGAACCGGATCACCAGCGGGATCGCCGGCTTCCTCTCCAACGTCTTCGGGACGGCCGCCGCGATCGGTGGCCCGCCGATCGGCCTCCTCTTCCAGCACCACCGCGGCACGGTGGCCCGATCCACGATCTCGACGTTCTTCGCCGTCAGCGCACTCCTGTCCCTCGTCGGCTACGCCACCGCGGGAACGATGCACACCGACCAGGTCCTGTTCGCGCTCGCCCTGCTCCCGGCGATGGTGCTCGGCTTCTGGCTGAGCAAGCACCTCCATCCGTTCGTCGACGGCGGCTGGCTGCGCCCCGGGGTGCTCGCCCTTTCGGCGGTGGCGGGCACCGCTGCGTTGGTGAGCGGTCTCGGCTGATCCTCGCCGGAGCAGGTGACGCCCGGGCCGCGACACGACGCCTGAGCGTCACCTGCTCGTCGGAGGACGCGGACCTACGCCTTGGCGTCGGCCTTCGGCGCCTTGCTGTTCGCCTTCGACTTCGCCGCCGGCTTGGCATCGGCCGGGCCGGTCGTCTGCAGGTCGATCGGCAGATCGGCGTCGGGACCGAAGCCGTCGGCGCCGTCGTTCGGGCCGCCGACCGCGTCGGCCGTGACGTCGAGGTCGGCCTCGTCGCCGTCCCCGATGCCGGCCTGGACCCGGATCTTCTCCATGATCTCGACCATCATGTCGACGTTGTCCTTGAAGAACTGCTTGACGTTCTCCCGACCCTGCCCGAGCTGCTCGCCCTCGTAGGTGAACCACGCGCCGGCCTTGTTGATGATCCCCAGCTCGACGCCGACGTCGAGCAGCGAGCCCTCACGGCTGATGCCCTGGCCGTACATGATGTCGAACTCGGCCTGCTTGAACGGCGGCGAGACCTTGTTCTTCACCACCTTCACGCGTGTCCGGTTGCCGATCATCTCGGCGCCGTCCTTGATCGTCTCGACCCGACGGATGTCGAGGCGGACCGACGAGTAGAACTTCAGCGCCCGACCACCCGGCGTCGTCTCGGGCGAGCCGAACATCACGCCGATCTTCTCCCGCAGCTGGTTGATGAAGATGCAGATCGTGCGGGAGCGGTTGAGGTTCGCCGTGAGCTTCCGCAGCGCCTGGCTCATGAGCCGGGCCTGGAGGCCGACGTGGGACGGCGCCCATCTCGCCCTCGATCTCGGCGCGGGGCACGAGCGCGGCGACCGAGTCGATGACGACCACGTCGAGCGCGCCCGAGCGGATCAGCATGTCGGTGATCTCGAGCGCCTGCTCCCCCGTGTCGGGCTGGGAGATGTAGAGCTCGTCGACGTTCACCCCGATGGCGCCCGCGTAGACCGGGTCCATCGCGTGCTCGGCGTCGATGTAGGCACACGTGCCGCCGTTGCGCTGCGCCTCGGCCACCACGTGCATGGCGAGCGTCGACTTCCCCGAGGACTCGGGGCCGAAGATCTCCACCACCCGGCCCCGGGGCAGACCCCCGATGCCGAGGGCGAGGTCGAGGGCCAGGGCGCCCGTGGGGATCGCGGCGACCCCGACGTTGCCCTGCTCGCCGAGGCGCATGATCGCGCCCTTGCCGTACTGCTTCTCGATCTGACCGAGTGCCATGTCGAGTGCCTGTTCACGTTCCACCGGGACCCTCCTGGGGGCTTCGTCGCTGCTGGGGGAAGTTGCCTGTGCTCGTGTGCTTCGGAACCTACGACGGGGGTGTGACAGCTACGTCTGCTCGCCTGCCCTCGCCTGCCTCCGCCGCCTGCCTCGAATCTGGGCTTGCTGCCCCACGCCTCACGGCCCGGGCCAGGAACCACCTCTGGAAAGAATCACCCTCTGGCGCCACACTGAGAACCACACCCGTGGAATTCCACGTGTGAGCAGACGGTAGACGAACACCCGTTCGGGGTCAAGGACCCTGGTCCCACGAGGCTCTGGGACCCCCGACCCCGGGACCTGCGGTTCCGGCACCCGCCTTCGAGTGTGCGAACATGTGTTCGTGCACGACGAGGCGACGATCCTCCACGCCGACCTCGACTCCTTCTACGCCTCGGTCGAGCAGCGCGACGACCCGAGCCTGCGCGGCCGCCCGGTGCTCGTCGGCTCCGGCGTCGTCCTCGCCGCGAGCTACGAGGCGAAGGCGCGCGGCGTCCGCACGCCGATGAACTGCCGGCAGGCGCTCCGGCTCTGCCCCGACGCGGTGGTCGTCGACCCGCGCATGTCGGCGTACTCGGAGGCCAGTCGCGCGGTGTTCGAGGTCTTCGAGGACACCACGCCCCTCGTCGAGGGGCTCTCGGTCGACGAGGCGTTCCTGGAGGTCGGAGGGCTGCGCCGCATCGCGGGCACGCCCGAGCAGATCGGGCATCGGCTGCGCCGCGAAGTGGCCGAGCGCGTCGGACTGCCGATCACCGTCGGCGTCGCGCGCACGAAGTTCCTCGCGAAGGTCGCCGAGCGCGGTCGCCAAGCCCGACGGGCTCCTCGTCGTGCGCGCCCGACGGCGAGCTCGCGTTCCTGCACCCGCTTCCCGTCGAGCGCCTCTGGGGCGTCGGCCCGGTCACCGCGCAGAAGCTGCACGCCCGGGGCATCCGCACCGTCGGTGAGGTCGCGCGGGAGTCCCACGACACGCTCGTGCGCTGGCTCGGCAAGGCGTCCGGCGGGCACCTCCACACGCTCGCGCACAACCTCGATCCGCGGCCGGTGCAGACCGGTCGCCGACGCAAGTCGGTCGGCGCGCAGCGCGCCCTGGGTCGGGGTCGGCGCACGGCCGCGGAGATCGACGCGACCCTCGTCGAGCTCGTCGACCGGGTGACGCGGCGCCTGCGCGACGCCGGCCGCACCGGACGCACGGTGACCGCTGCGGATCCGGTTCGGCGACTTCACCAGCATGACCCGTGCCCGGACCGTCGAACAGCACCACCGCGCACACCGCGACGATCCTCGGCGTCGCGCGGGACGCTGCTCCACGAGGCGCAGCCGATGCTCGACGAGCGCGGCCTCACGCTCGTCGGGGTCGGGGTCGGGAACCTCGACGACGAGGCCGAGCAGCACGGGCTGCCCGTTCGAACGTTCCTCCGGCGGCGCGCTCGACGACGTGCTCGACGGCGTCCGCGAGCGCTTCGGGGCCGACGCGATCGGCCGGGCCGTCCAGCTCGGCCGCGACGCAGGGCATCTCGGTGCCGGTGCTGCCGGACTGACCGGGCGCAGCGCTCAGCCCAGGGAGGCGAGGCGCAGGCGGAGCAGGTTGAGCAGGGAGATCGTCGAGAACTGCCGGATCCGCTCGCGGTCGCCGGGCAGGCGGGTCGACACGGCCTCGGTCTCGTGCCCGGGACGGCGATGCCGAACCACACGGTGCCGACGGGCTGGTCGTCCTGCTCCTCGGGGCCGGCGACGCCGGTCGTCGAGATCGCGACGTCGCAGCCGAGCAGCCGTTGGACGCCCTCGGCCATCTCGATCGCGCAGTCGGCGCTCACCACGTGCTCCGCGGTGACGCCGAGCACGTCGCGCTTCACGTCGGTGGCGTACGACGCGATGCCACCTCGGAAGGCACGGCTCGCACCGGCGATGTTGGTGATGCGGGCACCGACCAGGCCGCCGGTGAGCGACTCGGCGACGCCGAGCGTCCAGCCCTTCGCCTCGCACGCGGCGAGCACGTTGGACTCCATGGTCTCGTCGTCGACCGCGAAGATGAGCTCGCCCAGGATGGAGCGCAGCTGCGCCTCCTCCGCCGCGATCAGCTCACGGGCTTCGGCCTCGTTCGGCGCCTTGGCGGTCAGGCGGACGTAGAGACCCTCGATGCCCCGGGCGAGGAAGGCGATCGTGGGGTTGCCCTGCACGTCGACGCGGTGGGCGATCATCTCGGCGAGGCCGGACTCACTCGTGCCCCACGTCTTGAGTGAGCGCGACACGATCACCGCCCGCTCCCCCGACCGCTGGAGGAGGTCGGGCAGGACGTGGTCGTGCACCATTCCCTGCATCTCGTACGGCACCCCCGGTACGGCGTAGATGACGCGGGTACGACCGTCCTCGCCGGTGATCTCGCACTCGAGACCGGGGGCGGTGCCCATGGGGTTCGGGATCACGCCCCCGCCGGCGGGGACGTCGGCCTGGCGCAGGTTGTTCTCCGGCATGTCCCGGCCCCGGGTGCCGAACATCGCGGCGATGTGCTCGACGAGGTCCTCGCGCCGCTCGAGCCGGACGCCCATCACCTGGGCGACCGCTTCGCGGGTCACGTCGTCCTGGGTGGGGCCGAGCCCGCCGCACACGACGACCGCGTCCGCGCTCGCGCAGCATCTCGCGCAGCGCGCCGACCATGCGCGGCAGGTTGTCCCCGACCTTCCGGTGCTCGTACGTGTCGATGCCGGCGGCCGCGAGCTGCTCGCCGATCCAGGAGCTGTTGGTGTCGACGATCTGACCCAAGAGCAGCTCGGTCCCGATCGCCAGGACGTCACACCTCATGACGTGCTTCCACCCACCCTTGGCGCACGATGTCGATCGCAGAGACGACCGAGATGACGACCGCGGCCCAGAGCCAGAAGGCTTGGAACCACTCGAGATCGGCGGTCCACGGCAGCAGCACGAAGCCGACCGCGAGGAACTGGAACACGGCCTTCCACTTGCCCAGCTGCCGGGCGGGCAGGGAGATGCCCCGGCGTCCCGCGGCCGACCGGTAGAGCGAGATGCCGAGCTCACGGACCGCCACGATCACGACGGGCAGCCAGGCGAAGTCGCCGTTGATCGCCAGCGCGAAGAACCCACCGAGCACGAGGACCTTGTCGGCGAGCGGGTCGAGGAACGCACCCGAGCGCGTGGTGCCGTCGCGCCGCGCGATCCAGCCGTCGAGCCCATCGGTGACCGACAGCACGAACCAGCCCGAGAACGTGAGCCACGACGAGCCCTCGTCGAGGATCAGCGCGAGGACCGGGACCGTGAAGACGAGCCGGGCGATGGTGACGATGTTGGCGCGCGTGAGGATCGCGGTCTCGCCGAACCGGCGGACGCGCTCGGACAGCGGCGTCGGGCCCGGCGCTGCGGGCGAGGCGTCGGGCGGCACCGGCGTGGGCGCGCTCACACCAGCACCTCGATCGGTGTGGCGACGAGATCGGGACCGATCGCGCCGGTCACCTTCGCCCGCACGATCGAGCCGGCGCGCGCGTGGGCACCGTCGAGGTGCACGATCCCGTCGATCTCCGGCGCCTCGCGGTGGGTGCGTCCGGTCGCGTTCCCGGTGTCTTCGTCGATGCCCTCGACCAGCACCTCGACCTCGGTGCCGGCGCGCACGATGGCGTCGCGCGCGCCTCGCGTGATCGGCTCCTGCAGCTCGTCGCACTCACGGAGCCACTCGCCCATGAGTGCGTCGGGCACCGCGTCCGTCGAGCGTCGCGGCGGGCGTCCCGTCCTCGGGCGAGAACGGGAAGAAGCCCGCCCAGTCGAGCCGAGCCTGGTCGAGGAAGCGCAGCAGCGCGTCGTGCGCGGCCTCGGTCTCGCCGGGGAACCCGACGATGAACGACGAACGGAACGTGGCGTCGGCCTGTTGCCCGCGGATGCCCTCGATGATCTCGAGGAAGCGCTCGCCGCTCCCCCAACGCTTCATGCGCTGCAGCAGCGCACGGTCGGCGTGCTGGAGCGAGAGGTCGAAGTAGGGCACGACGGTGCCGAGCTCGAGCATCGTGGCGACGAGCGGGTCGTGGACCTCGCTCGGGTACAGGTACAGGAGCCGGACGCGCCGGAGCCCCTCCGGCGCGAGCTCGGTGTCGAGGCGGCGCAGCAACGGGGCGAGCGCGCCGGGCATGCCGATGTCTCGGCCGTACCAGGCGAGGTCCTGGGCGACGAGCACGAGCTCGGCGACCCCGCCGGTCACCAGCGCACGGCCCTCGTCGAGGACGGCGTCGGGCGTCCGCGAGCGCTGCTTGCCCCGGAACGACGGGATCGCGCAGAACGCGCACGCCCGGTCGCAGCCTTCGGCGACCTTGAGGTAGGCCCACGGCGCCCGTGGGGCGGCCCGGGGCAGCTCGAGGAGGTCGCGGACCCCCGTCGGGCGGGTACGGGGCGTGAACGCGACCGGGGCGACGTGGCTGCTGAGGGAGCCCTCGCCCGCGAATCCCACCACCGCGTCGGCCTCGGGGAGCGCGGCGGCGAGCTCGTCGCCGTAGCGCTCGGCCAGGCAGCCGGTGACGACCAGCTTGGCACCGTCCTTGCGGGACTCGCCCAGCGCGAGGACGGCGTCGATGGACTCCTTGCGGGCGGCCTCGACGAAGGCGCAGGTGTTGACGACGACGAGGTCGGCGACCTCCGCGCGGTCGGCCGGCTCGAGCCCGTCGGCCGTCAGCGAGGCGACGACCTTGTCGGAGTCGACGGCGTTCTTCGGGCAGCCGAGCGTCTCGACCCAGAATCGAGTGGTCGTCGAATCCCCCGGCATGCCATCGATGCTACTGGCGGCCCTGTGCGCGGGAACTCCCGGGGAGACGTCGTCGTTCTCGCGTGTGGGCATCAACGTCGCTGCCCTGCGGACGTGGGGCGCCTCCGGAGCCGTCAGGCCGGGGGGCGGGGGCGCCCCCCGCTTCGCTCGCTCGGTGACGCGACGCCTTGGGTCCTTCTGAGGGCGGATTCCACCAGGAGCACGAGGGTCTCCTGCACGTGGGAGCGGCGACGGGCGTCGCAGAGCACGATCGGGACGTTGGCCGGGATCGAGAGCGCGTCGCGTACGTCCTTCGGGTGGTGCGTCGAGACTCCGTCGAACAGGTTGACCGCCACGACGAACGGGACCCCGGTGCCCTCGAAGTAGTCGACCGCCGGGAAGCAGTCCTCGATGCGGCGCGTGTCGACCAGGACGACGCCGCCGACGGCGCCGCGGATCAGCTCGTCCCACAGGAACCAGAAGCGGTCCTGACCCGGCGTGCCGAAGAGGTAGAGCACCATGTCCGGGCCGATCGTGATCCGACCGAAGTCCATGGCGACGGTCGTACCCCGCTTGCCGTCGACCGCGCCGGGGTTGTCGACGCCGAGGCTCTCGACGGTCATCTCGGCCTCGGTCTTCAGCGGTTCGATCTCGGAGATCGAGCCCACGAAGGTCGTCTTGCCCACGGCGAAGCCGCCCGCGACGACGATCTTCATCGCGACGGGCACGACCGGTGCGCGCGTCGGCGCCTTCAAAGAGCGCGGATGCCATCCAACAGCCTCTCGAGGAGTCGTGGGTCCGACGCGGTGTCGATCGGTGCGACGATGACGTCGACCGCGCCGATCGCGTCGAGGTCGCCGACCAGGACGCGGATCACGCCGATGGGAAGGGTCATCCGGGCGGCGAGCTCGGCCACCGACACGGGCTTCGCGCAGAGCTCGATGATGCGACGGGGCTCGGGGCCGGTGGTGAGGTTCAGCTCGCGGCCCTCGATGAGCGCACGGATGGTCGCGTCGAGCCTGAGCTCGGGGCCACGAGCGGTCGTGCGACCTCCGGTGACGACGTAGGGACGGACGAGCCGCGGCGGCTCGGCGCCCCGGTCGTCCGGCTGTGCTCATCGCGGCAGGCTGGTCTGGAGCTCGGCGACCAGCGACGGGGTGAGCGCCGCGGCGCAGCGCTCGACCAGGACGGCCATCTCGTAGCCGATGAGCCCCGCGTCGCTCGGCCGTGTCGCCACCACGGCGAGCGCCGACGTCTCGCTGATGCTCATGACGAAGAGGATCGCGTGCTCGAACTCGACGATGACCTCGTGGACCGCGCCGCCACCGAGCGGCGTCGCCGCACCGCGGGAGATGCTCTGGAGCCCGGCGGCGACTGCGGAGAGCCGGTCGGCCGCGATGCGGTCGACTCCTTCCGACATCGCGACGAGGAGACCGTCCGAGGACACGACGACGGCCTGACCGACGCCCGGCACGCCCGCGACGAAGTTCGAGACGAGCCAGTTGAGGTTGCCGCGCCTCGGACGAGAGTCGGATCACGACGGCTCCCCGTTGCCGTGCTCACCGTTCGTGGTGGTCGGTTCGGCGCCGGCCGGGGTCTCCGGCGCACGGACGCGTCCGTCGCGCTTGCCGCGCTCGTGCCGCGTCAGCAGGTCGTGCACGCGTTCCGGTCGCGGACGCACATCGGGGGGGCCGAGTGGCGCGTCCGCGGCCGGACGGCCCGAGAGGTGGGTCCCGGGAACACGGGCCTGCAGCCCGTCCGGCGTCGGGATCGGGTCAGGCGCCCCGCTCGTCGGTGTCCCGGCGCCGGTCCTGCTGCCGGGCGCCCCGTTGCCCGGAGGCGAGGTCGTGGGCGCCCGCCGCGTGAGGGGTTCGGTCGCGCCGTTCGCGGGCTCACGGGGCGCGGCGCCGCGCGGGGACGTCGGCGCGGCGGGGGGTCGAGGCCGCGCCGGGGTGCGCGGCGCGGCGCCCGGGTGCGACCAGGTGATGGGCGGCGGTGCCGCCGCGGCGGGCGGTGCGGGCGGGCGGCGTGGTGCAGTCGCGGCCTCCGCGACGATCGGTGTCGGACTCGACGGGTGCGACGGCGACGGGCGGGGTGCCGGCCGCGCCTCGGTGGGCTCCCTCGTCACGACCCGATCCGCCGCGGCCTCGACCGCGGGCGTCGGCGAGGGAGTCACGGCGTCGTTCGTGGCGTTCGGCGCGTCCGGGCGGGCGAGCACGGTGGCGGGCAGCGCGATGACCGCGGTGACGCCACTTCCCGGCGCCTTGCGGAGCTGCACGTGGATCTGGTACCGGCTCGCGAGGTGGGCGACCACGTACAAGCCGAGCGTGCGGGAGAGCGCGAGGCCGGGCGCCGGCGGACGGGCGAGCAGCGCGTTCGCGGACGCGACGCGCTCGTCCTCCATGCCGATGCCCTCGTCGGTCACCGTGATCACGAAGCGGCGTTCGATCCGCCGACCCGCGACCACCACCGGTGCGGTTGGCGGCGAGAACGCGGCGGCGTTCTCGAGGAGCTCGGCGATGAGGTGGGTCACGTCGGCGACCGCGTTGCCCGCGACCGCGATCTCGTCCTCGAACCCGAAGTAGGTGACCCGGGCGAAGTCCGCGATCTCGGCCGCCGCCGCGCGCACGACGTCGATCACCGGGATGGCGGATCCCCACTGGCGGGGCTGCTCGGCGCCGGAGAGCACGAGCAGGCTCTCTGCGTTGCGACGCATGCGGGTCGCGAGGTGGTCGAGCTCGAAGAGCGACGCCAGCTCGCGCGGGTCGTCGACCCGCCCCTCCATCTCGTCGAGCATCGAGATCTGACGATCGAGGAGACTCTGGTTCCGTCGGGCCAGGTTCACGTAGAGGTCGCCGATGCCCTTCTGCAGCAGCTCGGACTGCTCCTGCGCGACGGAGACGGTCACCTCCTGGATGGTGCTGAAGGCCTTGGCGAGCTCGCCGATCTCGTCGTTGGACTCGACCTTGATGGGCGTCAGCTCCTCGAGCTGGTCGGGAGTGAGCTCACCACCGCGATTGAGCGTGTCGACCAGGAGGGGCAGGCGGCGCTCCGACATGTCTCGCGCGGCGCGGGTGAGTGCACGGAGCGGCCGGTTCACCGCACGGACGAGCGCATAGGCGAGCAGCAGCGCGACGAGCACCGCCACCGCGGTGAGCAGCGCGACCAGGATCGTCTCGTTCCGCGTCCGGGACTCCGTGTCGGCCGCGGTGCGGTCCACGACGCGCAGCGCAGCGGCCGCGCCGGTGTCGAGGCGAGCCTGCTCCTGTGCGTACCAGTCCTGGTACTCGTCGGGCGTCGCGGTCAGGGCCGTCGGGAGTGCACCGTCGGCGGTGTCCGACGAGATCGGGCTCGGACCGGGGCTCTGCGCTGCCGAACGGTCGAACGCCGCCTTCTGCGCCGCGCTGGCGGTCGACGCGAAGCCCGTGCTCGCAGCGCGCTCGGCGATGATTGCGTCGATGCGCGCGCCCCCGAGCGTGTCAGCGAGCTCCGGGCTGACCTCACCCGTTGCGCTGTGTCGGATGACGTAGAGGAGCACGGCGGCCTGGTCGCTGATCGCGACCTGCTGCCCCGAGATGTCGAGCACCGCGCCCAGGCCGGTCGCGAGGTCGCGGTCCTCGAGGTCGCGGACCACGTTCTCCGCGGCGTCCAGGGCGTCGTGCGCGATCGGCTCGAAGTACCCGATCCATGCCGACCCGAGGTCGACCGCACCGCGGTACTGCGTGAGGAGCGCGTCGGTCGTGGTGGCGAGGTCGGTCACCTGGGCCCTCGGTCGCGTCCGAGACCCGGCCGTCGAGATTGCCGACCGACGCCTGCAGCGCGGCAACAGCCCGGTCGCTCGCGGCCCGGGCATCGTCGAGGGACTGCTTGGCCTCCGGGTTCGAGGTCCCCTCACGGACGAAGGTCTCCGAAGCAACGGACTCGTCGCCCGCGGCGCGTGCCAGCGAGTTGAGGTCCCGGAAGGGCGGGACGATCTTCCCGTAGTCCGAGGCCACCCCCTGGGCGTCGAAGCGCCCCACCATGATGAACCCGGCGAAGACGAGCAGCACCGCCAGCGGCACGCTCACAACGAGGATGAGCTTCGACCTGAACGGCAGCTTCGCCAGCATGAGTCCCCCGCGGGCGCGGGCACCTTGCCCGACAGGGTGGCTTCGGCATCCAGCGGCCGGGTCTTGACCCCCTGCTTCCCTGCTCCCGGGGTGGGCCCCTCGGTCACCCCACGGGCCGTGCGAGGTCAGTCGTCGCCGGCGCCGCGGGCCTGCATGGCCTCGAACTCCTCGACGGTCATGAGGACGTCCCGGGCCTTCGAGCCGGCCCCGGGGCCGACCACGCCCTTGCGTTCGAGCAGGTCCATCAGTCGACCGGCACGGGCGAACCCGACCCGGAGCTTGCGCTGCAGCATCGACGTCGAGCCCAGCCCGCCGCGGACCACGAGCTCCATCGCGTCCACCAAGAGCGGATCGTCGTCGTCGGCATCGGCACCGCCCTTGCCACTCCCGCCGCTGGAGTCGTCGACGATGCCCTCGGCGTACATCGGCTCCGCGGCCTGGCGCTTCCAGTGCGCCGCCACCTTCCGCACGCACTCCTCGTCGACCCACGCGCCCTGGATGCGCTGCGCCCGACTCGAGCTCGCGGTGAGCGCGAGCAGGTCGCCCTGGCCGATCAGCTTCTCGGCGCCGGCCTGGTCGAGGATGACGCGTGAGTCCGCGAGGCTCGACACGCTGAACGCGAGCCGGCTCGGCACGTTGGCCTTGATCACCCCGGTGATCACGTCGACCGACGGGCGCTGGGTCGCGATGACGAGGTGGATGCCGACGGCGCGGGCCATCTGCGCGATGCGGCACACGCTCGCCTCGACGTCGCGTGCCGCCACCATCATGAGGTCGTTGAGCTCGTCGACGACGATCACGATGAACGGCAGTCGCTCGTAGCCCTTGCCCGAGACGACGTCGGGCTCCTCGGGCGTCGGCACCTCGCCGCGGTCGACCATCGCGTTGTAGCCGGCGATGTCACGGACGCCGACCTCGGCAAGGGCCTCGTAGCGCATGTCCATCTCGCGCACGGCCCAGTCGAGCGCGTTCGCGGCCTTCTTCGGGTTCGTGACGACGGGCGTGAGGAGGTGCGGGAGGTCGTTGTACGCGCCGAGCTCGACGCGCTTGGGGTCGACCAGGATGAGACGTACCTGTTCGGGCGTGCAGCGCATGAGCAGCGAGGTGACGAGCGAGTTGATGCAGCTCGACTTCCCCGCACCGGTGGCGCCCGCGATCAGCACGTGCGGGAGCGTCGCGAGGTTGAGCATGACGGAGCGACCGGCGATGTCGCGGCCGAGCCCGACCTCGAGCGGATGCGTCGCCGCCTTGGCCTCCGGTGACATCAGGATGTCGCCGAGCGTCACCAGCTGGCGGGCCTTGTTGGGCACCTCGACGCCGATCGCGGAGCGCCCGGGGATGGGGGCGAGGATCCGTACGTCGGCCGACGCCATCGCGTAGGCGATGTCGTGGCTCAGCCCCGTGACCCGGTTCACCTTCACGCCGGGCGCGAGCTCGAGCTCGTACCGGGTCACCGTCGGACCGACGGTCATGCCGATGAGCTTGGCGTCGACCCCGTGCTGCTGAAGCGCAGCCTGGAGGACGCGGCCGCCCTCCTCGACGAGGCGCTGGTCGGCCTGCTTCGCGTCGCCCTTCTTCAGGATGGTCTTGGGCGGGAGCTTCCACGAGCCCTTGCGACCGCGCTTGGCGCCGGCCTTGGGGCCGAGCGCGAGCGCCGTCTGCCCGTCGTCCTCGACGACGACGGGTGGCACGTCGGTCAGCGTGGGTTCTTCGGCATCCGCGGCGCGCGCCTGGGTCTCGTCGCGCTCGATGTCGTAGAGCGACACCTCGGGCAGCGTGATGTCGGCATCGACGGGCGGCGCGAGCGCCTGCGCGTCCTCCGGCGGGAGCGTCGGGTCGAACACGGGCGCGATCGGGACCCCGTCGAGCTCGGCCGACGCGGCACCCGGGTCGGTGAGGTCGAGGTCCACCGGTGCGGTGTCGAACGGTGCGTGGTCGAGGGCCTCCTCGTCGAAGGGCGGGTCGTCGACCAGCTCCTCTTCGGCCGGTCCGGCGAGGTCGCTGAAGCGGCGCGCGTGCGTGCCGACGTGCGACCCGGCGACCTTCACCCCGCGACCGAACCCGGAGACGACGTCGCTCATCGGGATGCCCGGCGCGAGGAGCGCACCGAGCACCGCGACGTCCGCCGAGGACGATCGCCGCACCCACGGTGCCGGCGGCGGCGGACAACGGCCCGCCGACGGCGGCGCCGAAGAACCCGCCGGCGGCGCGCAGCGCGTGCTGCGGACCGTCGATGGCCGGGCTGTCGAACACGAGGTGGAGGGTGCCCGACCGCGGCGATCCCCAGGAGCGCGAAGCCGACGGCGACACGCACCGGCGCGGGCTCGCGGCGGCGCCTCCTCGTCGGCCGCCTCTGCCTCGGCCGCGCGACGCGCCGCCGGCCGGCGGCCGAACAGGACGATGGCGAACACGATGCAGACGACCGGCACGGCGTAGCGGGCGCGCCCGAACAGCGACCCGAACCCGTCGTTCAGCCCGCTCCCGACCGGCCCGGCGAGGTCGGAGACCAGACCCGAGGACGGTGAGCGCGGCGAGGACGAGGAGCCCGACGGCGAGCGCGTCGGGGCCGTGGCCACCGAGCTCCCGGCGGGCGGCCTCACGGGCCCGCTCGCCGCGCGTGGGCGTCCGCGACGCCGAGCGCTTCGCCGGTGCGCGCTTCTTGGCCCCGCCGCGGGAGGACGATTTCTTCCTGCCGGGGAGCGTGTCGAGGCGCGCGAAGCGGTACGGGTGGCCATGCGAGCCACGGTAACACCGGCCACACTCGCCACAGTCGGATACCCCAGCCACCGGGGCAGTGGGCCTAGAGGGCCGGGGCGTAGCCTCCGTCGACGGGGTACACCTGGCCGGTGATCCACTCGGCGGCGTCGCTGCACAGCAGCACGGCGAGGGGCGCGGGGTCGTCGACGCGGCCCAGGCGCCCGACCGGGTAGGCGCGGGCCTGCTTGGCCTCGAAGGTGGGATCGGCCTCGGCGGCATCCGCCATCGCGCCGTGCACCATCGAGCCGAGCGAGATGCAGTTCACCGTGACGCCCTGCCGCCCGACCTCGGCGGCGAGGCCGCGCGAGAAGCCCATGGCCGCGGCCTTCGCCGCGCCGTAGACGACCTGGAGCCGCTCACCCTTGCGGCCGGCGTCGGAGACGATCGTGAGGATCCGCCCCCACCCGCGCTCGATCATGTCGGGCAGGTACGCGTGCGTGACGTGCAGCACGCCGGTCAGGTTGACCCGCATCACCGGTTCCCACTCGCTCGCCTCGGTCTCCGCGAACGGGACGAGGCGCGTGCCGCCACCGGCCCACGCGAGCACGCCGCTCCCGGCGTTGTTCACCAGGATGTCGATCGGCCCGGTCGTCGCGACCATCTCGTGCACCGACGCGACATCGCACACGTCGGCGACGACCGGGTGCGCCTTGCCACCCTCGGCCTCGATCTCGGCGACGACCGACTCGGCCTTGGCCAGGTCGAGGTCGTTGATCCAGACCTCGGCACCGGCGCGCGCCATGTGCATCGCGATCGCGCGACCCACGCCGGCGCCCGAGCCCGTCACCACCGCGGTGCGTCCGCCGATGAAGTTCGACCAGTCCCGGATGGGGGGCATCTCAGACCTCCATGACGACCGGGATGATCGCCGGGCGACGCTCGCGTCCGCTGGCTGATCAGCCGACCGACCGCCTTCCGCGTGTGGCGACGCAGCGTCTCGAAGTCGGTCGCGCCCTCCCCCGCCGCATCCGCGAGGGACGGCCAGCACGGCGGCGCGGGCGTCCTCGAGCAGCTCCTCGGCCTCGTCGGCGTGGATCCAGCCCCGGGTCACGATCTCCGGTCCGGTGACGACCTCGCCGCTCTTGGAGTCGACGGTCACGATGACGACCACGAACCCCTCTTCGGCGAGCGTGCGCCGGTCCCGCAGGACGCCCTGGTCGACGTCGCCGGTGATCCCGTCGACGTACTGGTAGCCGGCCGGGCACCGCCCGTCGTTCGACGTCCACCTGCTGTGTCACCGACGGTGAGCGCGTCGCCGTCCTCGCACACGAAGATCCGGTCGGCGGGGACGCCGACGTCCTCGGCGAGGCGCATGTGGTGCACCATGTGCCGGTACTCGCCGTGCACCGGCACGAACCACTCCGGCTGCACGAGGTCGATCATGTACTTGAGCTCTTCCTGCGACGCGTGCCCGGACACGTGCACGTGCGCGGCACCACCGTGCAGCACCTCGGCACCGGCACGATGCAGCGCGTCGATCACCCGCCCGACGTTCGACTCGTTGCCCGGGATCGCGTGCGCGGAGATGACCACGATGTCGTCGGCGCTGATCTTCACGTGCTTGTGCTCGTGCGCAGCCATGAGCGAGAGCGCGCTCATCGGCTCGCCCTGGGACCCGGTGCAGATGATGCAGACCTCACCGGGGCGGTACCGCGCGGCGTCCTCGATGTCGATGATCACGGTCGGCCTGCACGTCGAGCAGGCCCATCTCCCGAGCGAGCGCGGTGTTGTGCACCATCGAGCGGCCGAGGAACGCGACGCGCCGGTCCGGCCGCGATCGCCTCGTGCGCGACCTGCTCGACGCGGTGCAGGTGCGACGCGAACGAGGCGATGACGAACCGGCGGTCCGGGAAGTCGCGCAGCAGGTCACGGATGGCCGGGGCCGACGCTCGACTCCGACTCCGTCTGCCCGGGCCGCTCGGCGTTCGTGGAGTCCGAGAGCAGCAGCTTCACGCCCCGCTGCCCGATCGCCCCGAGGCGCGAGAGGTCGGTACGGCGACCGTCGACCGGGGTGAGGTCGAGCTTGAAGTCGCCGGTGTGCAGGATGGTGCCGATCGGGCGTCGTGTAGGCGACCGCGAACGCGTGCGGCACCGAGTGGGTGACCGGGATGAACTCTGCCTCGAGCAAGCCCGATCTGTCGGACGTCGCCGTCCTGCACCGGGATGAGCTCGGTCTGGTCGAGCACCCGCGCCTCCTCGAGACGCTTGCGCGCGAACCCGAGGCAGAGTGCGGAGCCGTAGATCGGTGCGGGCACGTCGCGCAGCAGGTACGAGAGGCCGCCGACGTGGTCCTCGTGGCCGTGCGTGAGCACGATGCCGTCGACCCGCTCCGCGTTCTCGCGCAGGTAGCTGAAGTCCGGCAGCACGAGGTCGACGCCCGGCATGTCGGCATCGGGGAACATCAGACCGCAGTCGACGACGACGATGCGGCCCTCGATCTCGATGCAGAAGCAGTTCCGGCCGATCTCGCCGAGCCCGCCCAGGAAGACGATGCGAACGGGAGCGGTCATCGCGATCCCAACGTAGTGCGCCCCGGGGACATCGGTCCGGGGCGCAGCTGCGTTGCTGTCCGGTCGATGCGGACTACTGGTCGCCCGCCATCACGTCCATGCCGAGGCGACGCGCGAACTGCTGGTTCTCCATGCAGCGCTGCGTGTAGCCCGCCGCTGACGGCCTTCCACTTCGCCTCGTCGTACCCGTTCGCCTTGGCGATCTCGAGCTGCTTCGCCTCGTCGGTGCCCGCCGGCTGCATCTTGATGCAGAGGGCGACGTAGTCCTTGTAGGCGACGCCCTCGATCGGCGCGAACGCCGGGTCGTTGTCGACGTCGATCGCCGCGGCCTGCGACTTCACCGCGTTGGTCTCGGCCTGGGCTGCGGCCATCTGCTGGTTCGCCCAGCCGGCGCCGCCCTGTGCCCCGGCCTGTCTGCATGGCCTGCTGCATGGCGTCGTCAGCCTGCTTCTTCGCGTCCTTGAACAGTCCCATCGCGCATCGTCTCCTCGGTCATGACCCTCGTCCGGCGTTCGGGCTCAGTGTGCCCGAATCCCCTGTCTCGACGAAAGAGACGAACGGGTGGCGCTCGCGTACTTACGAGGAGACGGCGGCTTCCCGGTCCTGGCGCCACCGCGTCGAGGTCCCCGTACTCCTCGCCGGTGTCGGTCCAGTGCTCGTACTCGATCACGCCGAGCTCGGTGAACCGGTCGCGCAGCCAGCCGTCGCCGGCGTCGAGGAGCCCGAGCTTCCGGCAGTTCGGGACGATCTTGGAGAACAGCAGACCGGTGAAGATCGGACGGTCGGGTGCCTGCAGCACGAACTTGACCGCCTCCTTCACGTCGACGCCCATCCGCTCCCAGACCTCCTGCTGGAGGAACCGGTCGCGCATGCGCACCGCGGCCTCGTAGGCGAACTCCTGGCGCTCGCGGATCTCCGCTGGCGCTCAGCTGCTCGTAGTACTCCTGCAGCGAGAGGACGCCGAACGCCACGTGGCGGGCCTCGTCGCTCATCACGTACCGCAGGAGCTGCTTCAGCAGGGGCTCGGTGGACATCTGGTGCATGTACCCGAACGACGCGAGCGCGAGGCCCTCGACCATGATCTGCATGCCGAGGTAGGTCATGTCCCAGCGGTTGTCGGAGATGATGTCGTCGAGGAGCGCGCCGAGGTGCGCGTTGATCGGGTAGTGCCCCGACAGCTTGGTGTCGAGGTAGCGAGAGAACACCTCGACGTGGCGGGCCTCGTCCATCACCTGCGTCGACGCGTAGTACTTGGCGTCGATCCACGGGACGGTCTCGACGATCTGCGCGGTGCAGATCAGCGCGCCCTGCTCGCCGTGGAGGAACTGCGACAGCGTCCAGTTCTGGGACTGCACGCCGAAGGCGATCCACTCCTTGTCGCCCCAGCTCTCGAAGGGCGTGCCCTTCGTCTCGACGCCCTCGCGGAGGTAGGCGTTCGCGGCCTGGTTCGCCTCGACCACCTTCTCCTGGTCGACGTCGGTGTCCCAGGGCAGGTCGTTGGCGTTCCACTGCGACGTCTTGGCCTTCTCGTAGAGCTTCGCCAGCGGAGCGCGGGTGCGCTCGTAGTCCCACGTGAACAGTGCGTCGCTGTTGGCGGTGACGGCGTGCGCGGTCGCGTCGTCGTCGGCGTTCGAGATCGCGAGGATCGCCTCGACGTCGTCGAGGTCGGTGCGGCCGATGAGCTCTTCGTTCGAGATCGCCATGACGGTTACCTCTTCTCGAGTGCGGGGGTGAGGAGGGCGGGCAGCACGAACGCACGGACGTACCCGCGCAGCTCGTCGGGGTCGGTGAGGGAGACGGGGGCGGTCGGTGAGAGCCAGAGCGCCGAGCCCGATGCGCGCGACCCACTCGGCGCCTCGGGTGGCGTCGGCGCCGAGGAAGCGCTCGAAGCAGGGAGCGAGCGTGTCGCCCGCGTCGCGGAGGAACTGGTCGCCGCCCGCGAACGTGAGGTACGGCAGCACCTGCTCGGGCTCGACCTCGGCGACGAAGCGCAGCGCCGGGTGCTCCCCCAGCTCGGTGCCGGCCACGACGAGCACGGCGACGACGGCGTCCTCGAGGTGTCCCGGCTGCGGCGGCGCCCTCG
Organism: uncultured Acidimicrobiia bacterium; assembly: GCA_963809885.1. Classification (GTDB taxonomy): domain Bacteria; phylum Actinomycetota; class Acidimicrobiia; order IMCC26256; family PALSA-555; genus JALHSW01. The sequence continues at coordinate 1,350,134 of CAWELA010000004.1, forward strand.
TGCGCCAGCGTCGCGACCCGGAACGCCTCGTGCTGCACCGTCGACGGTCACCAGCTCACGCCGCGACCCGAAGTAGCGGTACAGGGTGGCCCGCGAGCAACCGGCCTCCCGAGCGATGTCATCGATCGTGGTCTTGCTCAGACCGTGGCGGGCGATGCAGGCAAGGTGGCCTCGACGCGCGCGCGCTTCGATGCGCTCCGAGACGAGCGGTTCGGCGTCGAGCGCAGCGGTCACCACTGAGACAATAAGCCTCAGATCGTCTCACCGTCAACCTGTCGCACGTCACCCGCGCGATCGGTGGGTCAGACGTTGGGCGCCACGAGGCCGTCCCACTCCACGAGGAGCTTCGAGGCGTCCGTGGTGCTCACCTTCACCGGGACGGTCGCGCCTTTGCCAGGCGCTCGTTGAGCTGCAGGGGCATGCGGGACCGGTGCGTCATGTGGACGGTCTCGCCCCGCCCGGTCGAGACGTCGAGCTCGAGCTCGACGAGGGTGGTGCCCTCCTCCGTGCTGCCGGCGACGTACGTGAACCCGGTGATCGTGCCCTGCGCGGGCGAGGCCGGTCGTCACCAGCTCGGTGGCCGTCTGCGGCGAGAGCGACCCCGGGAGCGGTGCGTCGGGCTCGACCGAACGGATGTCGCGCATCGCCCGGAACGCCCAGTAGACGAAGCCGGCGCCGAGCACCAGGAAGAGCACGCCCGAGACGACCAGACCCGAGGCCCCGGCCGGGACCACGGCAGCGCCGATGAGCATCGGCACACCGAGGATCAGGAACATCAACCCCATCAGGAAGGGGAACCAGAAGTACCAGCCGGCCTTGCCGGTCTCGCCGTAGCGATGCCGGCGTCGGTCGGACGGCATCATCCCGTCGCCACCGAGGTTGTTCACGCCCCACCGCTGCTGCTCACGAACGCCATGACTTCCTCATCCGAAGGGACCGGGGTCCGAACGCGGGACGCCGAAGGGGCGGCCCTGCGCGTGCAGGCGCCGCCCCTCGGACGTCCGTCTCGTTCCGTCGTGGACGGGACTCAGCCCTGCGGGCGGGTCCAGTCGATCGCGATCGACGACGGGTCGGCCGGGTCGACGCGTACGCCGACCTTGTTGCCGGGCTGCACGAGCGGGATCTGCATCTGCGGGACCGCGGTCGTGAGCTGCGTCGTGTAGGCGTCCTTGCCCTCCACCGCGACCTCGAGGTCGAGGACGACCTGCGGGTTGAAGTTCACGAGGGTGCCGGTGTCGGTGAGGCCCTTGATGGTGGCGGTGCCCGGCGTGCCGGTGGTGAGGAGCTGGTTCTGGGCCTGCATGTCGGCCTGCATCGCCATGGCGTCGTCGATGGCGCCGGTGGCCTGGTTGATCATGTTCGGCGTGTCCTTGAGCATCCCCATCATCGACGTGGGTCGCCCGGACTGCTTGCCGATCTCCTTGCCCTGGTCGCGAGAGCTTCTTGAGGTCCTTGAACATGCCCATGGTCATGTCTCCTTCGTGGGCCGGTCCTGGTCCGACCCTTGCTCGGCTGCTCCTGACGCCGGGGGCGCCCTGACTCGTGCAGTGTCGCAAGGAGAGGACGATCCCGACCTGAGTAGCGCCTACTCAAATCCCGGATCGGGAGTCCGGCCGGAATCGGGCCGGTGACCCCGCGAGCCCGGGGCGTTCCTGGATCAGGCGGGGCGGACGATGCCGCCGAGGACCTCGCGGGTCACGAGATCCCGCACCGCCTCGGGATCGCTCAGGTCCCAGCGCCCGGGACTGGCGATCAGCGAGAGGAGCATCCGGGCGACGTAGTCGGCGGCGAGGTCGACGTCGACGCCCTCGCGGAGGCGACCCGCGGCCCGCTCGGCCTCGATGACGGGCCCCAGGTAGGCGGTGATGTACCGCAGGACCCGGTGCTGCTCGACGGTCATCAGCGGGAGGAGGGCATCGGGCTCGGTCGCCAGCACCTTCTGGAGCACCTCGTGCTCGAGCACCGAGCGGCGGGCGAACGCGAGGCCCCGCTCGAGCCGGGTCTCGAGGTCCGGGGCGTCCTCCACCTCGGCGGCGAGGCGGGCTGAAGAACCGGTTCATCTCCCAGCCGACGGTCTCTCGCAGGATCTGATCGCGCCCACCGGGGAACAGCCGGTACACGGTCGCCCGCGAGACGCCCGACGCCCGAGCGACGTCGTCGATCGGTCGTCTTGGCGAGCCCGAAGCGGGCGACGCACTCGTAGGTCCCGGCGTGCACGCGGTCCCGCTGGGCGTGTGTCGGCGCGGCCACGCCCCGAGCGTAGGGGGCGACCGGAGCCGCTCCCCCACGCCCTGCCCGGGCCCCTGCGCCGCTCGGCTCAGCCGGGGATGGGGTACTTCTTCGCCGCCGCAGACGCGGCCTGCGGTGCGAGCAGCGCGAGCCCGACCGGCTGCGCAGGGTCGACCTGGAAGAGCGCGGTCGTTCTCGGCGGGTTCCGGTCCTCGGCGGACTTGCCGTAGAGGTAGTTGCCCGTGAGCCCGTCGAACTTCAGCTTCCCGACCTGGTTGGACGCCTTGAGCACTCCCTCACGGGAGAGGTCGCCGTTCTTCACCGCCTTCTGCAGGATCTGGTACATCGCCTGACCCTGCAGGTACCCGAACGCGAAGTACGGATCCGGCTTCTGGTCCGGCGCGTACTTCTGCTGCCGCTCGATGAACGTGCTCATGCCCGGGACGCTCGTGTCGCCCCAGGCGACAGCCTGCTCGGCCGACACCCAGACGTGATCCACGAGGAACTGCTGCAGGTTCGGGGACTCCGAGAACACCTGGAGCCAGAACGGTGCCAACGCGATCATCTGCGGGTTGAAGTCGAGCGCGATCGACTTGGTCACGATCGAGGTCGCGTCGACGGCGGTGGCGACCACGAGCACCGCTGCGCACTTGGCGTCCGAGAGCGACTGGATCTGGGCCGTGAGGTCCTCACCGCTCTTGAAGCGCTCGGTCGGGCCGGTCTTGAGCTTGAGCGCCTTCTTCGCGTACGCGAGCCCGTCGAGGCCGGCCTGACCGAACTCGTCGTCCTGCGCGAGCGCACAGACCTTCTTCCCCTTGCCGCCGTTCTTCGTGTAGTAGTCGAGCCCGTTGATCGTCTCGATCTGGTACGGCGAACCGATCGGGAACAGGTTCGGGTTCTTCACCCACTCGGCGTCGAGCGTGGCCGGGCGCGCCGGCCGTCTGGTCGACCTGCATCTTGGGCAGCAGCGCCTTCGTCACCTGCGTACCGAGGATCTGCTGGAAGTCGACGACGTCGCCCTTGATCTTGTCGTAGGCCTGGATCGCGGTCGCCGGCTGGTACTGGCTGTCCTCCTCGACGAGCTCGACCTTGTACTTGCCGGCGACACCGCCGAGCTCCTCGTTGACGTAGTCCCACCACATCTGGTTGCCCGCGGTGAGCGGCGTCCCGATGAGGCTCACGGTCCCGGTGAGCGGGGTGATCACGCCCAGCTTGATCGTCTTGCCGTCGAACCCGTCGGTCGAGGGCGGGGTCTTCGCCCGCACGCGCGCGGCCACGGGCGCGGTCATGGCCACCACGAGCCCTGCCGCGACCGCGACCGTCAAGAACACCCGAAATCCTCGTGCCCGCATGGCGTCTCCTCGGTTCGTCGAAGTCGCCGGAATTCGATCCGGCACCGCCTCCATCATGACGCATGTTTGGCGAGTGGCCACGTCGCAACGTAGTCGCGGACGCGCCGCCAGATCCCGGCGAGCCCGTTGGGTTCCGCGACGAGGAAGACGATGATGAGGATCGCGTACAGCAGCGCCTGGAGTGCGGGCTTCGAGATGCCCGAGTCCGTCGCCGACTCCGAGACGAACGGCAGCTGGCCCGCGAACTCGTCGATGAGCGCTGGGAGCGCGCCGATGAGCAGGGCGCCGATGATCGGGCCGTAGATCGTGCCGACCCCGCCGACGATGATGATCGCGAGATAGCTGATCGACAGGTTGAGGCCGAGCGAGGAGTCGTCGGGGACGAGGTACTGGATCCAGATCCCGTAGAAGACGCCCCCCACGGTGGCGATGGCGCTCGAGAGCACGAAGGCGCCGACCTTGGTCCGGAACAGGCTCACGCCGACCACCTCGGCGGCGACGTCACGGTCTCGCACCGCCTGGAAGGCACGCCCCGGTCGGGAGCGCACGAGGTTCTTGCAGAGCAACGCGACGAAGGCGACGACACCCCAGACGAGATAGGAGAGGCTCTGGTTGCGGCCCAGCGTCTCGCCGAACAGGTCGAGGCTCGTGAAGTCGACACCGAGGATCTCGACGTTGATCGGCATCGGGACACCCGAGTTGCCGCCGGTCACCTCCTCCCAGCTCCGGAAGACGTAGATCGCGACGAAGACGAGTCCGAGCGTCGCGATGATCAGGTAGTTCCCACGCAGTCGCAGTGCGGGGACGCCGACGAGGTAACCGACGCCGGCGCCGAGCACGATGGCCACCCCGAGGTACGCAGGAAAGCCCCACTCGAGCCCGCCGTAGTCGGCCGACCGTCCGAGATAGCTCGCGGTGAACGCACCGAGCCCGATGAACGCGGCCGTTCCGAGCGACGGCTGGCCGGTGTACCCGGTGAGCAGGTTGAGGCCCAGGGCACCGATCGCGGTGATGCCCGCGAGCGTGAGCACACTGGCCCAGAAGTCGTCGAGCTGGAAGGGCAGCCACAGGTACAGCGCGAGCAGCGCGACGAGCAGCACGCGGCCACGTCGCGACGGCATGAGCCGCAAGTCCTGCCCGTAGTCGCGGAGGAGGTTCCGGCCGGCGCGCGCCATCAGACCCTCCGCACGTCACGGGTGCCGAAGAGCCCGTACGGTCGCACGACCAGGATGACGAGCATCACGACCCAGGGCATCACCGCGGCGAAGCCGTCCGGGAGGAACGGCAGGACGTCGGACTGATAGCCCGCGGTGAGCACCTCGAGGATTCCGATGATCGCGCCCCCGACCACGGCCCCGGCGGGCGAGTCCAGGCCGCCGAGGACCACGGCCGGCAGGGCCTTGAGGGAGATGACCGTGATGCCGACGCCGAGCCCGGTGCCCGGACCGGCGCCGGCGGCGAGCATCGTGCCGGCCAGGACGGCGACCACGCCGGCGATCGCCCACGAGAGCGCGACGATCCGCCGCACGTTGATGCCTTGGGCGAGCGCGGCCTCCGAGTCGACCGCGGTCGCCCGCATCGCGACGCCGTACTTCGTGTACCGGAAGAACGCGAAGAAGGCGCCCAGGATGACCGCGGCGAGCAGGATCGTCGCGACGTCGACCTGGAGGATGCTCACGTCCCCGACGGTCACCTTGGCGAGGCCCCAGGGCGTCTCGACGTTCGAAGCCGGGTTGTGCCAACGAAGAGGTCGATGCCGAACGGAGTGATGTCCGTCGTCACGATCGGTTCGATGAGCAGGAGCACCCCGACGGTCACGAGGATGACCGCGTACACCGGTCGCCCGATCATGCGCCGCAGGATGAATCGCTCGAGGGCGATGCCGAGCAGTGCCCCGAGCCCCATCGACACGATCACCGCGAGCCAGAACGGGAGATCCCACGTGGTCGTCGCGTTGTAGACGAGGAACGCCCCGAGCGCCACCATGCCGGCCTGCGCGAGGTTGATGACCCCGGTCGCGCGGTAGATGACCACGAACCCGAGTCCCACGAGCGCGTACACCGCACCGAGCGCGGCCCCCGAAGCGACGAGCTGGAAGAACTTCGTCACGCGTACATCTCCTCGACGAGGTCTGCGAACTGCTCGGCGATCGCGCCCCGGCGGACCTTGAACGTCGCCGTGAGCACACCGTCGTCGTGACTGAGCTCGGTCGGCAGGAGCGCGAAGCGCTCGACGCGATCTCCGCCTGCCAGCGTCGCGTTGACCTCGTCGATCGCGCCTCCGATGAGGTCGCGCACCTCGGGTCGGACCACGAGGGTGCGGGTCGTCGTGAAGGGCACGCCTTCCTCGGCGGCCCAGTCGCCGACGGCGTCCGCGTCGATGGCGACGAGCGCTCCGAGGCTCGGGCGCTCGTCACCCAAGACGACCGCAGCGCGGATGTACGGCGACGAGTCCAACCGTCGTTCGATCGGTCCCGGTGCGACCGTGTGGCCACCCGAGGTGACGACCACGTCCTTGATCCGCCCGACGATGCTCAGCGTTCCGTCGGCCTCGAGGGCACCCACGTCGCCCGTGTGCAGCCAGCCCCCGTCGAGTGCCGCGGCAGTCGCGGTCGGATCGTCCAGGTAGCCGGCGAAGACCACGTCGCCGCGGATCCGAACCTCGTGGCTCGGGTCCGCGGCATCGATGGTCACCTCGGTCCCCGGGACCCCGTGTCCGACGGTTCCCGGACGGCCGCCGCCGGCGGGACAGACCGTCGCGACGCCGGTGCTCTCGACCAGTCCGTAGACCGCGCGCGCGTCGGCCCCGAGGGTCGCCCACCAAGTGAGCAGGTCGTCCGGAGCCGGCGCCCCCGCGACGATGGCCACGCGTACCCGGCGCAATCCCACCCGACGACGGGCCGGCCGCGCCACGAGCAACGATGCGATGCCCCTGCGCAACCGGCCCTTCGACATGGACGTGGACGTGGCGACGCGAAAAGCGCCGCGCTTGAGGCGCCCGGCGTTGCGGAGTCCCTCCTCGATGCGCGCGCGGAGCCGAGCCCAGAGTCGGGGCGACGCCAGGAACACGGTCGGTTCCACCTCGCGAAGGTCGTTCTCGATGGCGTCGCCGCCCTCACCGAAGTGCACGGTGGCCGCCGCGCGGGTGGCCTGCGCGACCACGAGCACCCGTTCGGAGATCTCACACAGCGGGATGCACGAAACGATCTGGTCGTTCGCGCCGAGGCGATACTCGCTCACGCCCACTCGAGCCGCAGCCGCGAGGTTCCGGTGCGTGAGCAGCGCGCCCTTGGGCACGCCGGTGGTGCCCGGCGTGAACACGACGGTCGCGATCCCGTCGGGCTCGAGCGCGTCGACCGCTCGCCGCCAGAGATCGGGATCGCCCGATCGCAGCGCAACCGCGTCGAGGCTTCCGAGTGTCTCCAGCTCCTCGAAGCTCGCTGCGGGAGCGACGAGGCTGCGCATCCCGCGAGGATCGATGACGAAGATCCGTTCGAGCGCGGTGTCGCCACGGACCTCGAGCAGCTTGTCCAGCTGCTCCTCGTCCTCGACGATCGCGACGCGTGCGCCACTCCGGCGCAGCAGCTCGCCCATCTCGTCGGTCGGGGTCGTGGGGAACACGCCGATGGTCGCGGCGCCGAGGCCCTGAACGGCGAGGTCGGTCACCACCCACTCGGGTCGGTTCTCGCTGACGAGCAGCACTCGGTCCGAAGGCCCGATGCCGTGATGCGCGAGGGCCCGGCCGACCGAGGCCACGCGGGCCTCATGGCCCTCCCAGGTGATCTCGCGCCAGCGACCCAGCTCCTTCACGCGCATCGCGACACCACACGGTCGCGTCGCGGCGTGGCGCAGCAACCAGCCCGGCAGCGTCGAAGGTTCGGCGGTCGTGCCGGACGCCGGCCGCTGGGGCGCCACGGTTGCGCTCACGCGTGCTCCTCCTGTCCCAGGTACGCCTCGATCACCCGCGGGTTCGCCTGGACCTCGGCGGGAGATCCGAGCGCGATCGGCTCGCCGAAGTCGAGGACGAGCAGACGATCTGCGAGGTCCATCACCATCTGCAGGTCGTGCTCGACGAGCAGCATGCTGAGGTCCAGCTCGCGTCGGATCTCGAGGATGAGGCGGGCCATGTCCTCGGTCTCCTCGCGGTTCATCCCCGCGACCGGCTCGTCGAGCAACAGCAGTCGGGGCTCCATGGCCAGGGCCCGCCCGAGCTCGATCTTCTTCTGGATGCCGTAGGGCAGCGTGCCGACCGGCTCGTACCGGTAGGGCTCGAGCGCGAGGAGCTCCATGACCTCCTCGACCTTCCGGCGATTCGCGACCTCCTCGCGCCGGGCCCGCCCGACCCACAACATCCCGGCGAACAGCCCCGTGCGCATGCGCACGTGGCGACCGAGCATGAGGTTGTCGATGACGTCGAGGTTCACGAACAGTCCGAGGTTCTGGAAGGTCCGTGCGATCCCGAGCGCGGCGATCGCGGGCGGCTTGAGCCCGACGAGCTCCCTGCCCTCGAACTTGATGCTTCCCTGCTTCGGCCGGTACACACCGTTGAGGCAGTTGAACGTCGACGTCTTCCCGGCGCCGTTCGGACCGATGACGGCGAAGAGCTCGCCGGGATCGACGGTGAAGCTGACGTCGCGCAGCGCGGTGACGCCGCCGAACTCCAACGTCACGCCTGTGAACTCCAGCAGCGGCTCGCTCATGCGGTCCACCGCCGTCGGCGCCGGTAGGTCTTCAGATCCCGGAAGGAGCGCCGTCCACGCTCACCCATCCCGAGGTAGGCCTCGCGAATCTCCTCGTCACCGAGGAGCTCGGAGCCGAGGCCTTCCCGCACGATGTGCCCGTTCTCGAGCACCGACGCCCGGCGCGCGATCGAGAGCGCCATCATCGCGTTCTGCTCGACGAGCAGGACGCCGGTCCCGGTCTCGGCGATCGCCACGATCGTGTCGCGGATCTGCTCCCGGACCAACGGCGCGAGGCCGAGCGAGGGCTCGTCGAGCAGGAGCAGTCGCGGCTCGGCCATCAGCGCACGACCGATCGCGAGCATCTGCTGCTCGCCACCGGAGAGGTACCCCGCAATGGACTTCCGGCGCGTCTCGAGGACGGGGAACATCTCGAGCACCCGCTCGTAGGCCTGGCGCGTCGCGGCGCGATCGCGTCGGGTGAAGCTGCCGGCCCGAAGGTTGTCGTCGACCGTCAGCTCGGCGAACACGCGGCGGCCTTCCATCACCTGAGCGAGACCCCGCCGGACGATCGCCGGCGCACCGAGGCCGAGGATGGAGCTGCCGTCGAGCACGACGTCGCCGCGCACGACCCGACCGGAGTGCTCGGGGAGGAGCCCCGAGACCGCACGCAGGAGGGTCGTCTTCCCCGCACCGTTGGCCCCGAGCAGCGCGACGATCTCGCCCGCTCCCACCTCGAGACTGACCCCGCGGAGCGCGCGCACCGCTCCGCCGTAGACCACCTCGAGGTTGCTGACGGTGAGTGACGGCCCAGCAACCTCCACGAGCGTGACGCTACGGCCGCTGGCTCAGATGGGCAATGCGCCATCCGCACTGGCGGCCCCGTCAGTCGATGATCGCGTCGAGCCCGACGGTGAGACCGGGTCGATGCTCCACGGCACGGATGGCGAGCAGCACGCCGGGCATGAAGGAGGTGCGGTCGTACGAGTCGTGGCGGAGCGAGAGGGACTGGCCGGTCGTCCCGAGCAGCACCTCCTGGTGCGCGACCAGCCCACGCAGGCGAACGGAGTGCACGCGGATGCCGGCCGGGTCCCTCGCTCCCCCGCGCCCCTTCGAGGACCAGCTTCTCGGTGGGGTCGTCGGCCCACTCCGACGACGCCTCGGCCATCCTCGACGCGGTCAGCATCGCAGTGCCCGAGGGTGCATCCACCTTCTGGTCGTGGTGCAGCTCGATGACCTCGGCGGTCTCGAAGTACGGCGCCGCCATCTCGGCGAAGCGCATCATGAGGACGGCGCCGATCGCGAAGTTCGGTGCGATGACCGCGTTCGCTTCGCTGGCGTCGAACCGCGCCCGGAGGTCGTCGAGGTCGGCGTCGGAGAACCCGGTCGTGCCGACGACGGCGTGGATGCCGTTGGCCGCGCACCAGCGGAGGTTCTCGCGGGCGGCGTCGAGGACGGTGAAGTCGACGGCGACATCGACGCCTGCGTCCGAGAAGGCGTTGGCGGTGCGGGCGACGGTCAGGCCCGTGCCGGACACGCCCGAGCTGCTGGAGGTCGATGCCGGCGTGGAGCGGGTCGACCACGGCGACGAGGTCGAGCCCCGGCGGCTGCGGCGACGGCCGCGCACACGGTCGAACCCATCTTGCCGCCGGCACCGAACACCCCCACGCGGATCACGCTGCCGAGGCTAGAGGGTGCTGCGGCCGGAGCGCCGCCTCGAATCCGGGGTGGACGATGCCAGTCCTCGGCGTCAGGACGCCGGACGCGCGAGCTTCGCGGCATCGACGGGGCCGACGACGGCGAGCGAACGATCGGGGCCGCCGAGCACCCGATCGACGACGCGGGTCACGTCGCCCGCCTCGACCTTGCCGACCTCCTCGACGAGCTCGTCGAGGGACGGGATCTCGCCCAGGGTCAGCTCGCTCCGACCGAGACGGTGCATGCGCGAGCTGGAACTCTCGAGCGACAACGCCAACGAACCCGTGAGGTGACCCTTTGCCGCGGCGAGCTCCCGCTCCGTGACGCCGCGCTCGGTCGTGATCCGGGCGAGCTCGGCGCTCGAGCGTCTCGAGCAGCTCGTCGAGCCGCTCGGGTGCGGTGCCCGCGGCGACGGCGAGCGATCCGGTCTCCTCGTACGCGCTGCGGTAACGAGTACACCGAGTACGCGAGTCCCGCGCTTCTCGCGGACCTCCTGGAAGAGCCGGGACGACATCCCGCCGCCGAGCACCTGGTTCAGCACGGTGAGCGCGTAGCGGTCGGGATCGTCGCGGCCGATGGCGCGCATGCCGAGCACCACGTGCGCCTGCTCGGTGTCGCGTTCGAGCACGGCGAGCGGGCCGCGCCGGCGGACCGCCGTCCCACGGCAGGCGTTGCCGGGCGCCGACCGCCGGTAGCGGACCAGCCCGGCCTCGACGAGCGCGACCACCTCGTCGTGCTCAGGTTGCCGGCTGCCGCGACCACGACGTTGCTCGGGTGGTAGTGCTCGCCGTGGAACGCGCCGATCTCGGCCGGCCCCATCGCGGTGATCGTCTCGGGGGTGCCGATGACGTCGCGGCCGATCGGGATGCTCCGGGAAGATCGCGTTTCCGAACAGCTCGTGCACCTGGTCCTCGGGCGCGTCGTCGCGCATCCGGATCTCCTCGAGGATCACCTGACGCTCCGAGTCGACCTCGTCGGGCCGGAACGCCGGGTCCCAGACGATGTCGGAGAGGATCTCGAGCGCGAGCCCAAGTCGGTCGTCGGGGACGCGCACGTAGTAGGTGGTGAGCTCGTGCGCGGTGAAGGCGTTCATGTCGCCACCGACCGACTCGATCGCCTCGGCGATCTGACCGCGCTCCGCCGATCGGTGCCCTTGAACAGCAGGTGCTCGAGGAAGTGGCTCGCGCCGGAGATCTCGTCGGCCTCGTCGCGCGAGCCGGTGCCGACCCAGAAGCCGACCGCGACCGAGCGCAGCGCGGGCAGCGATTCGGTGACGACCCGCAGACCCGAGTCGAGCTCGGTCCTGCGGATCCCCTCGCTCACTCGGGCCCGCTCATCCGGTTCGGCTGCGTCGACGACTCAGCGACGACGCCGGCCGCCGCCACCGCCGCGACGACCACCGCCACCGCCACCGCCCGGGCCGCCGGAGCGGCCGGCCTCGGCGGGTCCGAGATCACCGAACTCCTCCTTGGCCTGCTCTTCCCAGGTGTCCTCGAACGAGGGGGCCGCCTTCGCGGCGCCGGTCGACTCGCCCTGCCGCCGTCTGCCACCCCGTCGCGGCCACCACCGTCACGGTCACGGTCACGGTCACGGTCGCGGTCGCGGTCACCACCACGATCGCCGCTGCGGTCACGATCACGCGGGCCCGACTCGCGTTGCGGCTGCGCCGCCTGCACCTCACCGTCCTCGCCGAGCATGCTCAGCGAGAGCTTGCCGGAGTTGTCGATGTCGTCGACCCGGACCTCCACCTCGTCACCGAGGTTGAGCACGTCCTCGACCCGGTCGATGCGCTTGCCACCGCCGAGCTTCGAGATGTGCAGCAGTCCGTCGCGGCCGGGAAGCACGTTCACGAACGCACCGAACTTGGTGATGTTGACCACCTTGCCGGTGTACGTGGCCCCGAGCTCCGCGGTCGGCGGGTCGAGGATGAGCTCGATCCGACGACGGGCCTCGTTGACGGCCTCGGACTCCTTCGAGCCGATCGACACGGTGCCCGACCACACCGTCGTCGGACACCGACACGTCGGCACCCGTCTCCTGGGTGATCGTGTTGATGACCTTGCCCTTCGGGCCGATGACCTCACCGATCTTGTCGATCGGGATCTGGATGCTGATGATCTTCGGCGCCGTCGGACGCACGTCGTCACGAGGACCGTCGATCGCGCCCTGCATCACGTCCAGGATCTGCAGCCGGGCGTCGCGGGCCTGGAGCAGCGCCTTGGCGAGCACGTCGGCCGGGATGCCGTCGATCTTGGTGTCGAGCTGCAGCGCGGTCACGGTGTCCTTGGTGCCGGCAACCTTGAAGTCCATGTCGCCGAACGCGTCCTCCTGGCCGAGGATGTCGGTCAACGTCACGTACTCGCCGTCATGGAGCACGAGGCCCATCGCGATGCCCGCGACCGGCGCCTTCAGCGGCGTTCCCGAGTCCATCAGCGCCATGCTCGAACCGCACACCGACGCCATCGACGTCGACCCGTTCGACGAGAGCACGTCAGAGACGACGCGGATCGTGTACGGCCAGTCCTCGGAGCTCGGGAGCACCGGCACGATCGCCCGCTCGGCGAGCACGCCGTGACCGATCTCACGACGCTTCGGCGAGCCGACACGGCCCGGTCTCACCGGTCGAGAACGGCGGGAAGTTGTAGTGGTGCATGTAGCGCTTGCGGTCCTCGGTGCCGATCGAGTCGACCATCTGCTCCATGCGGGGCATGCCGAGCGTCGTGACGCTGAGCACCTGCGTCTCACCACGCTGGAACAGGCCGGTGCCGTGCGCCGTCGGGATCACGCCGATCTCGGCCTCGAGCGGACGGAGGTCGGCGACGCCGCGGCCGTCGATGCGGACGCCTTCCTTCACGATGCGGTCGCGCACGATCTCCTTCTGCAAGGAGCGGAACGCCTTCTTCAGCTCGCCACCGCGACCGGCGAACGGCCCCGGGGCGTCGTCGCTGCCGACCAGCGTCGCGATCGGCCGTGTCGCGGATCTCGTCGAGCTTCTTGTTGCGCTCGTTCTTGTCCGCGATCTTCAGTGCGTCGCCGGCGGCAGCACGCACCTCGTCGGCGATCGCGTCGAACACGTCGTCCTGGTAGTCGACGCTCGGCGAGTACTCGATGGTCTCGATGGGGCCGTTGGCCTCCTGCACCTTCCTCACGAGCTCGAGCTGGAGCTCGATCGCGGCGAGGATCCACTGCTTCGACCACTCGAGGCCGTCGGCGATGGTCTCCTCGGTCACCTTGGGCGTGCCCTCGGCGTACTTCTCGAACGAGCCGGCCGTGCCGCCCGCCTCGACCATCATCACGGCGACGTCACCGTCGTGGAGCTTGCGCCCGGCGACGACCATCTCGAACACCGACTCCGCACCCTCCTGGTACGTCGGGTGCGCGACCCACTCATCGTCGATGCGCAGCGATGCGCACCGCGCCGATCGGGCCGCTGAACGGGATGCCGGAGACCATGAGGGCCGCCGACGCGCCGTTGATCGAAGCGATGTCATGGGGGTTCTCCATGTCGGCGCCCATGACGGTCGCGATGACCTGGACCTCGTTGCGGAAGTCGGCCGGGAACGACGGGCGCAGCGGCCGGTCGGTGAGTCGACAGGTCAGGATCGCCTGCTCGCCCGGACGCCCCTCACGACGGAAGAACGAGCCGGGGATCTTGCCCGCGGCGTACATCCGCTCCTCGACGTCGACCGTCAGCGGAAAGAAGTCGATGCCCTCCCGTGGCTTGCTCGTCGCAACCGTCGACAACAGGGTGGTATTGCCGATCTGGACGAACACGGCCCCGTCGGCCAGCTTTGCGAGCTTGCCCGTCTCGAAGGACAGGGTGGTACCGGCCGCGTTGATCGGCCCTTCTACGCGAATCGCGTCCGCCATCGGACGCTCCTCTCTCTACGGCGAGGAGCGGCGATTCCCAGTGGTCAGGGTCCGGACCGATGCTCGAGCGGCTGGACGCTCCGCTTCGCATGGCCCGGGCACTGGCGACTGACAACCGGCGCCCTCGCGTCTGATGCTCTCGGGCACGTTTGCCCGAAACGCGAATCGAGGAGCGCACCCGCGCTCGGGTGCCGCTCCTCGTGTGTGATCTCCCTACCGGCGCAGTCCCAGCTTGGCGATGAGCGCTCGGTACCGCTCGACGTCGTTGCGTCGGAGGTAGTCGAGCAACCGGCGCCGCTGACCGACGAGCATGAGCAGCCCCCGACGAGAGTGATGGTCCTTCTTGTGGACCTTCAGGTGCTCGGTCAGGTGATTGATCCGCTCGGTGAGCAACGCGATCTGGACCTCCGGCGAGCCGGTGTCGGTCTCGTGACGGCGATGCTCGGTGATCGTGGCAGCGGTGTCGGGCATTCGTTTCGCTTCGATGTGCGGGGTGGGGCGTCCCAACCGGGCGGTCGGGATCGATCCAGGCTATCAGAACGGTCTCGGCGAGCCCCCCTCGGGTCCGTGCCGGGACGGTGGGACGTCCCGGGGAGGGCGCCGGGCCGTTGGTCACGCAGAGGTCTCGAGACCACAGGTGTCCGCGTACGCGCGGGTCCGGGTCGTGAGCAGCTGCTTCTGGTCGGCAGTGAGGTCCGGCGCACCGCTCTGGAAGATCGCCGTCAGCTCGGGGTCCGTGCTGTACAGGTCGGCGAGACAGCGCATGTCGTGCGGCCCGATGGCGTCGTTCCCGGCGAACTGCTCGTAGTTCGCGTACCGCTGCGCGAGTGCGGCGAACGTCGCGAGGAGCGCATCCCGGGTCGGGAGCGGCGCCGCCACGCTGCCACAGGCGTCCAGCTCGATGTCTGCCCTCGTCCGCGTCGCCGTCGCCGCACCTGCGGGACCCTTCGCCGCCCACCTCTCCAGGGCCGCGGTCATCTCCTTGGCCTCGGCCGCGTCGTCCATCGTGATGGCAGCTCGGATGCACGGCGTACCGTCCCGGGTGAAGCCCCGGAAGGAATCGCCCTTCCAGCCCGTGACCGCTGCCAGCGCCGTCCGCGCGTCGAGACGCGACCCGAGCACCAGCGCGAGGGTCGAGCGCGCCGAGCTCGTCGGGCCTCCCCCGCTTGGTCTCCCCCGATCGGAGCTCCGGGACGGTCGGCGCGTCCGGTCGCTGGTGCTCCACGAACGCGACCGGATCCAGGATCTGCTCGTCGGACGGCGGCGGCTTCCGGAAGGTCGCGTCGAGCTCCGTCGTCGAGCGGCCGCGGCGCAGGAAGTCGACGAACCAGTAGCCGAGCTCGTAGGGAGCGGAGAACAGCAGGTCGAGGACGAACGCCTGCTCGGACGCGGTACCGAGCTCCGGCTCCTCGGCGGCCGTTCCCGAATCTCGGGAGTACGCGTCCTGCTCCTCTTGTGACAAGGACGCGAGGTACTCCTCCTCTACCCACGTCGCGTCACCTTCGATCAGCGTGGTGAGCGCGAGGTCCTCGCCGGACGATTTCGTCGCATCTTCCAGCCCGGTGATGTCGAACCTCTGGTCCTGGAGTGCGTGGGTGAGCTCGTGAACGATCGTGACGCGGACATCGGTGTCGTCGAGGTCCTTCCCGCGTACGACCATCTTCTTGGTGTCCTGGTCGTAGTAGCCGACGACCCCCGCCGCATCCAGGGCGCTCGACTCGGCGTTGTAGTCGAAGTCGGGACCGACGAGCCCGACCGCGTACAGGTCGCCCGAGATCTCCTTGCCGAGCTGGCGGTCCTCGTTCGTCAGGTCCTCGTCGTCGGCCACGACCTGCCTCTGGAACGCCTCGTCGTCGAGGAGCTCGACCGGGATCGTGTGGTCGAACTCGAGGCCGCGGGTCTTCTCGACGAACCGGACGAGCTCGCGGACGCGGGGATCCCACCGCTGCGGTCGATCCCGCGCCGCACCCGCGGGCGTGATCGGCACCACCGACATGATCGCGGAGGCCACGATCGCCAACGCCACACATGCGCGCCCCGTCCGGGAGCCGGTCACGAGAAGCCGGCAGCGAGGATCGTGCGCGCGACCTCGACGTCGCGATGCATCTGCGCCACGAGGTCGTCGACCGAGTCGAACCGCTCCTCGCCACGGATGCGGTCGACGAACCGCACCTTCACGGCCTGCCCATAGAGGTCACCGTCGAAGTCGAGGACGAAGGCCTCGAGGAGGGAAGCATCGGCGTGCTCGTGGAAGGTGGGGCGACGCCCGAGGGAGATCGCACTGGGTCGTTCGATCCCGGTCTCGTCGACGAAGCAGCCCGCGTAGATGCCGTCGGCCGGGAGGCACGTGCGTCCGGGGACGGCCACGTTCGCCGTGGGGAACCCCAGCTCCCTCCCCCGCCGGTCACCCGTCTCGACCGTGCCGCGCACCTCGTGCGGACGCGGCGGCCGTCCGAGCAGGCGCGCCGCGGTCGCGACGTCGCCTGCCGCCAGGAGCTCACGGATCCGCGTCGACGAGTACGCCATCCCGCTGGCGTCGCCCTCGACCGGGACCAGCCCGAGACCGATCACCTCGAACCCGAGCTCGCCGCCCATCTGCTCGAGCAGCTTCACGTTGCCGTGCCGGCGGTACCCGAAGTGGAAGTCCACGCCGACCACCACGACGCGTGCTCCGAGGCCCTGGACGAGCACGTCGCGCACGAACTCCTCGGCCGGCTCGTGACTGCGGGCCTCGTCGAAGGTCGAGCACGCAGGTGGTGTCGACGAACCCCGTCTCGTCGAGCAGCTCGAGCTTCTGCTCCAGCGTGGTGAGCAGCTTCGGCGCCGTCTCGGGGCGCACGACCTCCGCCGGATGCCGATCGAACGTCAGACAGGTGGCCTCGAGGCCACGCGCGGTCGCGAGATCGTGGACGAGTCGGAGCACCGCGACGTGGCCGAGGTGCACGCCGTCGTAGGCACCGATCGTGACGACCGTCCCGCTCGGCGGCGGCTCGTACCCGACGAGGTCGGTGACGACACGCATCAGACCCTCCCCGCCGACGACGACCACCGCCGGCTTCACCCCGGCACCCCGCCGCTCGTAGACCGCGAGCAGCGCACCGTCGGGATCGGTGACCGCGAACGGGCCGTCGCCCGCCGGTGTCGAGCGCGGTCGCGGTGAACGTCGCGCCGTGCGCGACGGCTCGGGCCTGCTCGGCGTCGACCTCGATGCGCTCGAGGTCGCGCATCGCGACCACGGGCGGGAGCAGCGCACCCGAAGGATCGTCGGCGATCACCTCGAGGGTGTGCGCCTCGCCCTCCCCGAACGTGCCGACGGCGAGTCGGCGCAGCGACTCGAGGTGCGCGCACCCACCGAGCACGACGCCGAGGTCTGCGGCGAGGGTCCGGATGTACGTGCCCGACGAGCACTCGACGAGCACGGTCGCGAGCGGGTACGGCCCCGGCTCGAGCGCCTCGACGTCGAAGCGGTGCACCGTCACCGGTCGGGGCGCCCGCTCGACCTCCTCTCCCGCGCGAGCGAGCTCGTGGAGGCGCCGGCCGCCGACCTTCACCGCCGAGACCATCGGGGGGATCTGCTCGATGTCGCCCACGAAGTGGCAGCGTCGCGGCTTCGACGTCCTCCCGCGAGACGGGCATCGGCGTCCGGTCGAGGACCTCGCCCGCGGCATCCAGCGTGCTCGTCGCAACCCCGAGGCGCACCGTGCCACGGTACGTCTTGCCCGCGACCTGCAGGAACCGCAGGAGGCGCGTGACCCGGCCGAGCCCGACGAGCAGGACCCCGGTCGCGTCGGGGTCGAGCGTCCCCGCGTGCCCGACCTTCCGCTGGCCGTAGATCTTCCTGAGCTTGGCCACGACGTCGTGCGACGTGCAGCCCGCCGGCTTGTCCACGACGACGAGTCCGTCCATCACCTCGGCCTCGCTCCCTGCGAACGGGGACACCCCGCCCGCGGGCGTTCACTCGGCATCACCTCGGCCTCGCTCCCTGCGAACGGGGACACCCCGCCCGTGGGCGTCCGCGTGGCACTACAACGCGGCGCGGATGCGCGTGCGACGCACGTCTCGAGGTCGAGCTCCGAGCTGAAGCCGGCGGCGAACTGGTGTCCGCCGCCGCCGTGGGCCTCGGCCACCCGCCGCACGTCGATCCCGCCGAGCGAGCGGAGGCTGACGCGGATGGTGCCGTCGGGCTCCTCCTTCAGCACGCACGTGACCTCGGCCTCGGAGGTGCGGCGCAGGATGTCGATGAGTCCCTCGACCTCCTCGATCTCGACGTCGTGGCGCTTCAACATGTCCTGCGTGACCGCGGTCCACACCAACCGCTGCTCGCGAACCAGCTGCGCGTGCTGGAGCGCCTCGGCGAGGAGCTGCAGGTACGCGAACCGATGCTCCTCGAACAGGCTGCGCGAGAGCGTCGCGATCGGCACGTCGAACTCGGTGAGTCGTCGCGCCATCTCGAACACGGCCGGTGTGGTCGTGTCGTACTGGAACCGCCCGGTGTCGCAGACCAACGCGGCGTAGAGGCAGACCGCGGCGTCGCGGGTCAGCGGGAGCCCGAGCCCGTCGATGAGCTCCAGCGCGATCACGCTGCTCGCAGCCGCCTCCGGCTCGATCACGTTGATCGAGCCGTAGCGGGTGTTCGAGATGTGGTGATCCACCACGACGAGCTGCCGCGCCGCGCCTGCGACCGGCTCGAGGTCACCGAGACGGTCGAGCGAGCCGCAGTCGAACGTCATCATCGAGCTCGGGCTCGGCGGGAACGGCCTCGGGAGGCGTGAGCAGGTCGAGGCCCGGGAGGTCGCGGTAGTGGGGTGCCACGACGAACGGGTTCGGGAACGTCGCGATCGCGTCCCGACCGGCGGCGCGGAGGGTGTGGAGCATCCCGAGCGTCGAGCCGAGCGCGTCACCGTCGGGGTTGACGTGGCAGCCGAGCACGACCTGGTCCGCATGCGCGATCGCGTCGATGGCGTCCTGGAGCGCGGCGTCGGGACTCTCGGGTACGGCGTTCATCCAGGCTCCTGCTCGTGCAGATCTCGGATGATCTGCTCGATGCGCTGGCCCGCCTCGATCGACGGGTCCTCGCGGAAGTGCAGCGCAGGAACGTACTTCAGTCGGACCTCGCGGCCCAGGGCCGAGCGCATCCGGGGCGCTGCCGACGACAGGGCGTGCTGGACGTCCGGCTGGTCGAGCGCGCCGTAGAAGACGGTGGCGTGGCGCAGGTCGGGGCTGACCTCCACGCCGGTGATCGTCACCATCTCGAGCCGGGGGTCGGCCATGCGCTCCAGCTCGTCGGCCAACACCTGGCGCACGACCTCGTTGACCCGGAGGCTGCGGGAGAACTTCCGCGTCGGACGGCGGGCCACGTCAGTCGCCGCCGAGCGGGAGCGCGTCGGGTTCGAGCCAGGCGGTCTCGACCTCGAGCAGCTCCACGTCCGGTGCGTTCGCGATCGTGCGCTCGACGTTGGTGAGGATCTCGCGCAGGTGGCCGTCGCTCTCGGCGACGACCGCCACCGCGACAGCCGCGCGCTGCCACGTGTCCTGATGGTCCACCTCGGCAACCGAGATGCGGAACCGGTGTCGCAACCCCTCGACGATCGGACGCAGCGCGGCGCGCTTGGCCTTGAGGGAATGGCTCTCCGGGACGAACAGCTCGAAGCGGACCGCGGCGGCGTGCACCCCCCCATTGTGCCGGTCCGGGGCCGGCAGCGGCGCACCCGAACCGGATCTAGTCTGCCGGGATGCCTGTCGAGCTGGGCCGATTCGGCGTCTGGACGTCGTCGCTCGACACCGAGCCGGCGTCGCGCGCGCGAGAGCTCGCGGCCGAGCTCGAAGCGATGGGGTGGGGTGCGATCTGGCTGCCCGAGGCCGTCGGTCGTGACCCGTTCGTGCACGCCGGGCTGCTCCTCGGGGCCACGGAGCGCAGCGCCCTCGCCACCGGGATCGCGAACGTCTACATGCGCGCACCGACCGCGATGAACGCGGCGTGGCGCACGCTGAGCGAGGCCTACCCGCGCCGGTTCCTCCTCGGACTCGGCGTGAGCCACCAGCCGATGGTCGAGGGGCTCGTCGGTCAGGAGTACCTCCCGCCGCTCGCGAAGATGCGCGGCTACCTCGAGCAGATGGACGCGAGCCTGTACGTCGCGCCCCGGCCGACGAGGCGCCCGAGCGGGTGCTCGCGGCGCTGGGTCCGAAGATGCTCGAGCTCGCCCGCGATCGCACCCGGGGCGCGCACCCCTACTTCGTCCCGCCCGAGCACACCGAGATCGCACGCACGATCTTGGGTGATGACGCGCTCCTCGCTCCCGAGCAGATGGTCGTCCTCGAGACCGACCCCTCTCGAGCACGCGAGATCGCCCGCGCCGCGATGGGGATGTACATCACGTTGCCGAACTACGTGAACAACCTGATCCGGCTGGGCTTCACCGAGGACGAGGTGACCGTCGGCCCGAGCGACCGCGTCGTCGACGCGATCGTCGCGTGGGGTGACCTCGACACGATCGCGGCGCGGGTCCGGGCCCACCATGACGCCGGCGCCGACCACGTCTGCGTCCAGGTGCTGCCACGCGACGACATCGAGCAGGTGATGTGCGCGTATCGGACGCTCGCCGACGTGCTGCTCTGACGGGCGACCGATGTTCGACCCGGTCCGACGGGTGATCGTGCCCGCCAGCTCCGACGGCACCGCGACCGTCGTCTCGCCACGTGCTCGGCGGGCTCGGACCACCCCACGGTTCGCACACGCTCGTTCGCGGCTGCCATCACGATGCCCCTGACACCGACGGCCGCGGGACCACCTCGATGCCGGATTCGCCGGCGACGATCAGCACGTCGGCGAGACCCAGGAACAAGCCGTGCTCCGCGACACCCGCATGCGCCGTGAGGCTCTCCGCGAGCGCCGAGAGATCTTCGATCGGGCCGAAGTGGCAGTCGAGCACGACGTTGCCCTGGTCGGTGTGCACGACGTCGCCGTCCTTCGACCGCCGCAGACCGACCGTTGCGCCGAGCTCCTCGATCGCCCGCTGGGTCGTCGCGAGCCCGAACGGCACGACCTCGACGGGCAGCGCGAAGAGCGTCCCGAGCCGGTCGGAGCGCTTCGAGTCGTCGACGACGATCACCTCGGTCGCGCTCGACTGCGCGACGAGCTTCTCGCGCAGGAGCGCCCCTCCCCCGCCCTTGATGAGGTCGAGCCGGGGATCGACCTCGTCGGCCCCGTCGATGGTGACGTCGATCACCCACGGCACGTCGTCGGCGAGGAGCGGGATGCCGACCTTCCGCGCCTCGTCGGCCGTCTCGATCGCGGTCGGCACGCCGGCGATGCCCTCGAGCGTCCCGTCGGCCAGCAGGGCGCCGATACGTCGGGTCGCGAAGATCGCGGTGCTCCCGGTGCCAAGTCCGACCACCATCCCGGAGCGGACGTAGTCGGCGACGGCGCGCTCGGCCGCCGCGCGCTTGAGCTCGGCGACGTCGGTCATCTCGCGCTCGACGACGAACCGTTAGTGGTCGAGCGGGAGGCGGAGCATCCGGATCGCGTTGCCCCGGATGATCTTGTAGATGGTCTCGTCGTCGAGGTGCTTCGTCTGGCGCTCGGCGATCTCGCGCGTCGCCGGCCAGGTCGAGTCGCTGTGCGGGTAGTCGGTCTCGAACGTGACGTTGTCGACGCCAACGGCCTCCAGGTTCAGGAGACCGTGCTCGTCGTCGAAGTAGCAGCCGTACACCGAGCGGTAGTAGGTCTCGCTCGGCGGGACCTTCACCTTGTCGGCGACGCCGCCCCAGCCGCGGTTCTCCTCCCACACCTTGTCGGCGCGCTCGATCACGTAGGGGATCCAGCCGATCTGACCCTCGGAGTACGCGAGCTCGAGCGCCGGGGATCCGCTCGAGCACACCCGACATCAGGAAGTCGGTGAGCGACATCGCGGCGTTCATGTAGGTGAGCGTGCTGCCGACGGCCGGCGGTGCGTCGGCGGACGTCGACGGCATCTTCGACGACGACCCGATGTGCATGCAGACGACCGTCTCGGTCTCCGCACACGCGTGGAAGAACGGGTCCCAGTAGCCGTCGGCGTCGTGGATCGACGGGAGGCCGAGGAACGGTGGGATCTCGGTGAAGCACACCGCATGGCCGCCGCGCGCCGCGCTGCGACGCACCTCGGCGGCGGCGAGCTCCGCGTCCCAGAGCTGGATGATCGGGAGCGGGAGGAGCCGGCCGTTCGTGCCGGCGCACCACTCGTCGAACATCCAGTCGTTGTAGGCCTTGACGCAGAGGTCGGCCATCTCCTTGTCGTTGCGCTCCAGGAACGTCTGGCCGCAGAACCGGGGGAACGTCGGGAAGCAGAGCGACGCCTCGGTCCAGTTCGCGTCCATGTCCTCGAGTCGCGCCTGCGGGTCGTGACAGCCCGGGCGCATGTCGTCCATCGTGATGGGAGAGATCGTGACCTCGTCTCGGGGGTAGCCCGCGGCAGCCATCACGCGGGTCATCGGGTACCGGAGGTCCTCGCAGAACCACCAGTCGCACCAGTCGCCGTCCTCGTTCGGAGCCGCTTCGCGGTACGAGAAGACGCCGCCGATGTACTGCATCTCGGCGATCTTCTGACGGACCACCCGGGGGCCGACATCCTGGTACTTGGCGGGTAGCCGCTTCGTCCAGACGTCGGCCGGCTCGATGACGTGGTCGTCGACGGAGATGATCTTCGGGAACTCCTTCATGGCGGCAGCATACGCCTGACGAGGCGTCAGGTCGCCGGGGCGTGCGCCGCTACGCCCACACGACTCGCTCGGGCTTCGACGTCCGGCGGAGCAGAGACGACGATCCCGATCAGCGCCGCGACCAGCCCGATGACGCCGAGCACCGCCGTCTGCACGACGAGCGACTTCGTCACGACGTCGTAGCCCGCGTTGAAGGCGCTCACGTCGACCTCCCGGCCCGCGACGTTCGAGAGCGGGCCTCGTCCAGCCTTGAGCACGACCACCATGAGCAGCGAGATCATCGGCAAGGCCGAGGCCGGCGATGACGAGCGTGAGTCCCTCGGTTGTTGGCGATCGCGACGCCGAGCACGAGGAAGATCAGTGCGAGGGCGGGGAACACCCACGATGCGCCACGCGCGATGTCGACCCCCAGCCACAGCTGCGGGACGTTGTCCTTGGTGACCACGGTGATGCCGGCGAGCCCGGTCTGCTGGGGGATGCGCGACGCGAGACCACTGTCGACGTTGGCGACGAGCTGCTTCACGAGCGGCAGCGATCGCGTCGAGGTTCAAGGTGAGCTGGTCGTCGCCGTCCTCGAGCTGGTCCGTGCATGTCGGCGACCGCGTGTTCGAAGATCGGCGCCGAACTGGTCGGACTGGATCAGCTGGTCCGAGGACGGGCACGAGGATGATCCGTCCCGACGAGAGCTGCGGGCACGTGCGCGACGAGCTCGTCGGCGAGACGGTTCGCGAGCGCGGCGCTGACTTCGTCTTGCTCGAGGACGTCGGTGGCGAGCGAGCTGAAGCCGCTCGTCGAGAGCACCTCGCGCTGGGTCCAGACGCCGAGGTTCGCAAGGGGCAGGAGCAGGAGGCCCAGGGCGATCAGCACGGCAGCGACGAATCCACGCATACGACGTGGGTAGTGTGCCCGCTGCATCCGGTCCGGACGAGCATGGCGACGCCGAGCATGCTCGAGTGACCGATCCGAAGGGGGATGACATGCCGCTGCCCGACCCACCGCCGATCGGCTCCACGCCGCTGCCACCGGGGACCTACGACGGGCAGGTCGTGGTCGTCACGGGGAGCGGCACCGGGCTCGGCAAGGCGATCGCGGTCGAGTTCGCGCGCCTCGGGGCCGCCGTGGCCGTCGCCAGCCGAAATGCAGAGCACCGCGCCGCCGGTGTCGCGGCGGTCGAGGAGACCGGCGGGCGGCCGCGCGCTCGACGTCGAGCTCGACATCCGCGACGCGGCGAGCGTCGCGGCGGCGTTCGACCGAGTGGAGGCCGAGCTCGGTCCGGTCGACGTGCTCGTGAACAACGCGGCGGGGAACTTCCCGGCACCCGCGGAGGACCTCTCGCCGAACGCCTGGCGCGCGGTCACGTCGATCGTGCTGGACGGCACGTTCTTCTGCTCGCGCGAGCTCGGGCGTCGTTCGATCGCGGCCGGGCGACCGGCGTCGATCCTGAACATCGGAGCAGCGTACGCGTGGACCGGCGGGCCCGGCGTTCGCGCACTCAGCGGCAGCGAAGGCGGGCGTGAAGAACCTCACCGAGACGCTCGCGGTGGAGTGGGGACCGTACGGGATCCGCGTCAACGGCCTGGTGCCGGGCATGTTCCCGCACGAGGACGAGGCGACGCACATCACCGGGGCGTGCCCGACCGGGGGAAGGCCGAGGACCGCCGCACACCCGCGTGGCGCGTCGGGCACCCCGCGAGATGGGATGGGCCGCGGTGTTCCTGTGCTCGCCGTGGGCGAGCTACGTGACGGGCCACACGATGGTCGTGGACGGTGCGAACTGGCAGCGCGGCACCTGCTCATGCCCGAGTTCACCCCGATCCGCGAGCAGCTCGGCAAAGAACCCTTCACCCTGGAGTGAGCACAGCATGAGCGAACGCGAGTCCTTCATCGACCTCGACGTCGACGGGAAGGTCGGCATCCTCACGCTCAACCGCCCCGAGAAGCTCAACGCGTGGTCGTGGGAGTCCGCCCGGCAGCTCGCAGCGCGCGCCGACGAGATCCGATTCGACGACGACATCCGCGTCGTGCTCCTGAAGGCCGAGGGGCGCGCGTTCTGCGCGGGCGTCGACCTCGGCATGCCCGAGGACCGGATCACCGGCCGCTCCCCCGCCGAGAAGACGCGCAACTACTACGAGCGGTTCCGCCACGTACACGAACGCTTCAACGTCTTCGGCAACCTGCCACAGCCCGTCGTCGTCGCAGTCAACGGCTACTGCCTCGGTGCGGGGCTCGAAGTCGCGATGATGGGCGACATCCGAGTCGCCGGTGACGACGCGAAGTTCGCGCTCCCCGAGGCCGGTGTCGGCGTCGGCATCGACTCGGGCGGCGACCTCCGACTCGTCACGGAGATCGGTGCAGGATGGACCCGGCCTGCTCGCGCTCACGGGCCGCCGCATCGACGCCGAGACCGCGCTGCGGATCGGCATCGTTCAGGAGGTCGTTCCGGTCGACGATCTCGTCGCTCAGGCCCGGGCGTTGTGCGACGAGATCGCGGCGAACGCGCCGCTCGCGGTGCAGGCGATCAAGCGGACGATCAACTTCTGGTCCGAACGCGGCATGGCCGAGGCCATGCGCTTCGTGGCCGCGAGCTCGGCACCCAACTTCACCTCGGACGACATGACCGAGGGATACCGCGCCAAGGCGGAGAAGCGGCCGGTGGAGTTCGAGGGAAAGTAGAGCGACGTCGGCCGCGCGTCCAGGCGCCCGGGGTCGGCACCGGGACCGAGGGAGAGCAGCGGAACGGCACGGCCACCGAGTACGCGGTGCCGTCACCGACGACCATCTGGCCGCACGACGTCGCCGCCGTGAACGCGGCCGGGAAGCGGGTCGGTCCGATGGTCCGCGGCGACCGCGTAGGTCGAGCGGCGCGCGACTCGTTGGAGATCGCCTGGAGGTGGCATCGGGTCCGGCCCGCCGCGCTGCGTCGACGAAGAGGTCGGCGGCGAACCATCCCGCGAGCATCGCCGGAGTGACGGGTTCAGCGCTGACTGCGGCGATCTCGGCGAGGATCCGACGCATCGCCGCGTTGTCGGGTGCGCTCTCCGGCGTGGCGAACTGGGTGAGGACGTCGACCCCGGTTGCGGGGCCCGCAAGTGCGGGCGCGTACTGGACGAGGTTCGTGAGGACCCCGGTGAAGCCCAGCGCGCGCAACGACGACTGGAGCGCGGCGACGTTCGCGTAGCTCGAGACGGTGAACACGACGGCGGGTGGGTCCCCGTCATCGGCTGCGAGCACCTCGCGAGCGATGGCGTCGACCGCGACACCCACCGTGCCGACGGCAGGGAGTGCGTCGCTGCGGTCGACCACACGCAAGCCCGCGGCGCGTGCGACGGCGCCGACCTCGCGGAGGGCGCGGTCGGAGCCGCCCGCATCCGCCACGATCGCCGCGGTTCGTGAAGCCGCGTGACGCTCGCGCAGCAGGTCGGCCACCGCGACACCCCAGATGCCGGGAACGCGCTCCGGCAGGAGCGGCGTCAGGCATCCGGTGATCGTGAACACCCACCGGCTGCCGCAGTACGCGCCCGAGATGCCCCATCCGAACGCCGGGACCCGGGCCCGCTCGAGGTCCGGGATGCCGGCGAACGCGCTGCTCATGAGCGGGACGATCGCGTCGACGTGCTCGTCATCCAGCAGGTGTCGAAGCGCGGTCGCGTGCTCGCCGGGGATGCGATGGTCGTCGGTCACGCCGACGAGCTCGATCGTGCGACCACGCACCCCGCCCTCGGCGTTCACCGAGGCGAACCGAGCCTGCGCACCGACGGTCGCGCCGCCGTAGAGCTCCGAATCCACGATGCCGCCGACGCGGAAGGGCTCGGGTGCATCGGCCGCGCGCGCCGACGGAACGCCGGGACCGAACGACCCGAGCACGACCGCAGCGACCGCGACGGCGAACCACCGCGGGCACCCGGGGCACCGGGGGCGCCGGTGCCGCCGGCGCTCAGATGACCGGGCCACCCAGGTACGCGGCCGTGAGCCGGTCGGCGTCCGCCTCGGAGCGCGGCCCGACCCAGACGATCTTCCCGAGCTCCATGAACGCGACCGTATCGGCGAGCTCCATCACCTCGCGCGCCTTCTCCTCGACCAGGAGGACCGCCGATCCCATGTCCCGCAGCTCACGGATCGCGTCGATGACCTCCTCGGCCGCGAGCGGCGCGAGACCGAGGGTCGGCTCGTCGGCCACGAACACCTTGGGCGGTCGCGCGAGTGCCGGGGCGAGACTCAACATCTGCTGCTCACCGCCGGAGAGGAGCCCCGCGGCCTGCTTGCGCCGCTCACCGAGGATCGGAAACCGCTCGTAGGCCTTGTCGCGGTCCTCCGAGCTCGCGAGGAGGACCGCGAGGTTCTCCTCGACCGTCAACCCGGGAAAGATCCCGCGAGCCTCCGGGATCAGGAGCACACCGCTCCGCGCACGCTCGTGCACCGACGTCCCGGTGATGTCCGCGCCGTCGAACCAGACGCTGGCCGCTCGTGGGCGCGAGCAGCCCCGACGCGACCGCGCACAGCGTGCTCTTGCCCGCGCCGTTCGCGCCGAGGAGCGCGAGGACCTTGCCCTCGGGCACCTCGAGTTCGACCCCGTGGAGGACCTCGACCTCGCCGTACCCGGCGACGACGCCGGAGAGCGCGAGCGCGGCCTTCGGTCGCGGCGGTCGACGCGGCGGCGGGCGCGTCGCTGCCCGCCGCGTCGGACCCGGTGGTCACCGGCGCCGTCTCGCGCTCGTGCTCGGGCACGGTGCCTTCGTGCGCCGCGGCTTCGGCCGCGGCGATGTGGGCCTTCCGCTCTCGCGCGACGCGCCGTTCGATGCGCTGGTGCCCGACGAACGCGAGCAGCCCGTCGGGGTTCTTGGCGAGATTGATCGCCCCGAGGCCGAACAGGATGGCGATGAACTGTGGGGCAGTCGTGAGGTCCTTGAACGCTCCGGGCAGGAAGTCATCGCCGATCCAGGTGAAGATCGTGGCCGAGCACGTGAACGAGAGTCCTGCAAGCAGCGCGCCACCCGGGCGACGGACACCGAACGTCACCGCGACCGCCAGCCAGACGAGGCCGACCAGCGGTGGCGCGGTGGAACGTCCGACCGAGAAGTTCACCATCCCGATCAGGACGCCGCCGAAGCCGGCGATCGCCGCCGAGAGCGCGAACACGGAGAGCTTGGACCGCGACGGGGAGATGCCCGACGTCTGCGCCGCGACCTCCGTGCTCCGGACCGCGAGCATCGCCCGCCCGCTCGCGGAGCGCTGGAGGCTGTGCAGCACGAGCACCAGCAGCCCGAACAGCACGAGGAAGAGGATCGCCTGCAGCTGCGGCTGGGAGAGGTCGATCGCGTCCTGCTGTCCCGGGACGATCCAGTCGACGACGCTGTTGAGCACCGGCACGTCGAGGCTCGGGGCACGGACCGCCCAGCCGAGCGTGCCCTTCCCGATCGGCTCGTAGTCGAACGCGATCAGATCGGCGACGAACGCGAGCGCGAACGTACCGAGCGCGAGCGCAACGGGGCCCAATCGACGCACCGGGATCGCGACGATCGCGCCGAGCACGCCCGCAGCCAGCGCCCCGATGAGTGCTGCCGAGCGCGAAGTTGATCTGGCCGTGGGACGCGACGAACGGGAAGTCGATCCCCCAGTCGCGGTTGAGTGCCCAGCCCGCGGCGAACCCGCCCGTCGTCACGAACGTCGCCTGCGCCAGGCTCACCATGCCGCCGAGGCCCGTCACCACGACGAACGACAGGAAGACGAGGCCCATCGCGATCCCGAGGGCGATCAGGCTCTGCTCGTACGCGTCGGCCTGGAGCCAGCCGACGTCGATCCACTGCAGGGTGAACGCGAGCAGGGCGACCGTGAAGACGGCCCACGGCAGGCGCCGGCGCCAAGCGGGCAGCCCGGTGCGGTGGTCGAGCGCCGGCGCGTCGTCGGCGACCGACCCCGCGGCTCGTCCGCGCTCGCGGCCCACGAACACCAGGATCAGCAGGGTCAGGATGAACGGGATCGCCGAGCGGAACCCGCTCAGCTCGTTGACGAACCTGGGCAGGATGTCGTCGCCGTACCCGGCGACGAGGTTCTGGAGGATCCCCAGCACCAGCCCTCCGGCGAACGCGATCGGGATCGACCGGAGCCCACTCACCGCCACCGCGGCCAACGATCCGAGGACGACGAGCGTGAACAGCGTGTCGTTCAGCTGGAACAGCGGTGCGATGAGCACGCCACCGAGCCCGGCGAGGACCATCGTCAGCACCCACGCGACCGCGGAGGTGCGGCCCGGGTTCACGCCGCGCAGTGACGCCAGGCTCTCCCGGTCGACGACCGCGCGCATCTGCAGACCGACGCGGGTGCGGCGGATGACGAACCACAGGATGAACGCGGCGAACAGGCCGGCGATGAACACTGCGAGCTGGTCGGAGTCGAGGTTGATCCCACTGAAGGGGTGGAACACCTCGGGCGGCTGCGGACCGAGCCCCGGCGCCGCCCCACCGAGCGACGCGGTGTCGGAGACCTTGGGGAGGTCGAGCCCGAGCACGGTGATGCCGACGGCCTCGACGATCCAGAGCATGAAGGCCGGCAGCGCCACGAGGAGACCGATGGTGCCGACGATGCGCGCGTACACGGGCGCAGTGGCGAGCCGACGGAGGAGCAACCGATCGAGCGCGAGCCCGAGCAGTGGCGCGAACACGAGGATCGAGAGGATCGCCGACGGCACGATCGCGATGCCCTGACCGGAGTGGAGCTGGTAGTAGAAGAACGCCGTCGAGAACGCGACCGCGCCGTGGGCGAAGTTGAAGATGCCCGACGTCTGGTACGTGAGGACGAGCCCGGACGCCATGATCGAGTAGATGGCACCGGTCACTGCGCCGGAGATGACCAGGTTCCAGAACTTCTGCACCGCGGGCGGACCCCTGTTGCTCGAGAGCGATGACGGCCGGAGGAACGGGACGGGACGGTGACGGCGGCCGGACCCGGAGGTCCGACCGCCGTCGGTGTCCGTGTTGTCGGTCCCTACTTCTGCGGGATCGGCTTGAGCGTCTTCAAGTTGATGTTCGTGAAGCACGCGTACGGCACGGCGACCGTGTACACGGACCCGTCACTCTGTGCGAGCGCACCACACGGCGAGCCGTACTTGAACGCATCCGGGTACGGCGTCGGGCCGACGACGTCCTTGATCTTGTAGGTCATCTTCGCCGTTGCCTTCTGCAGGCTCTCGGGCGTGAGGTTCTTGCCCGCCTTCTTCACGGCCTTCACGAAGAAGTCGGCCGAGAAGTAGCCGGCGAGCACGCCCTGGGTGATCGCCTGGTCGCTCGGGAGGTACTGCTCGAGCGTGTCGACCACCTTCTGCATGTTGGCGTTGTCTGGAGCAGCCTCGGGCAGCGAGAACTGCGTGAACACCGTCTGACCGGTCGCCGCGGCGGTGATCCGCGGGTCGTAGGCGACGGCGTTCGTGAGGATGCCCTCGAAGCCGGCGGTCAGGAGCGCCTTCGACAGACCGAGCACGTTGTTGAACGAGGTCACCACGAAGGTCGCGTCGACCGGCTCCCCGTTGTCGGCCGTCATGATGTCGGTCACGTACGGCGAGTAGTCACCGACGGTGGCCGGCGGCGCCGGGAGCGCCGCCTTCTGGTACACGACCTTCATGCCCGCAGCCTTGGCGGACGCACCGATGACCTTGGCCCCGGTGGTCCCGGAGTCGTTGTCCTCGGAGATGACCGCTGCGGTCTTGCCCTTCGCACCCTTCGCGCTGCCGTCCTTCTTGAAGCAGCTCGTTCACGAGGTCGCCCCACGTCGAGCCCGCCGTGGTGACCGGTGGCGGCGGCACGATCGCTCCCGTGAAGCCGAAGCCGTACGAGTTGTCGTAGAAGCCGGTGTTGATGCCCCAGCCGAAGAACGGGACCTTCTGCTGCTCGAAGAAGGCCTCCGCGTTCGCGGCGTTCGGCGTCACGACGGGCACCACGGCGAAGACCCCGTCCTGCTGGACGAGCTTCTTGCCGAGTGCGAGCGACTGCGACGCGTCGCCCTTGTCGTTCTCACCACCCTGGTAGTCGAACTTCCGGCCGTTCACACCGCCGGCGTCGTTCGCGGCATCGAGCGCGGCCTGCGCGCCGGCAGACGCCTCGGGCTGCTGGTCGTCGGTGAGGCCACCCACCTTGATCGTGTCGCTGGTGACGCCGCGTGCGTCGGTGCGGACGCGCGCGCCGGCTGCGCCGGTCGCGACGAACGCCCCCACCATCACCGCAGCGACCACGACGGCCACCACTCTCCTTCGCTTCACGGAGTCCCCCCTTGTGCTTGCTGGTTGTTGGTCACTGGCTTGCTCTCCTCAGCGTTCCCCGAGGTACGCGGCGCGCACCGCGGGATTCGCCTGGATCTCGCCGGGCAGACCGGTCGCGAGCACCCGACCGAGGTCGAGCACCACCACCCGGTCGCTCTGCCGCATCACGAAGCCGACGTCGTGCTCGACGAGGATCACGGCGCAGCCGTCCGTGGCCCGGATCGACTGGATCAGCTCACCGAGCCGCGCGGCTTCGGCCTCGTCGAGCCCCGAAGTCGGTTCGTCGAGCATGAGGACGCTCGGCGGGTCGATCACCGCGCGCGCGACCTCGGCCATCCGAGCGAGCCCGATCGGGAGTGACCCGGCCGGCTCCTTCGCGACCGCAGCGAGCCCGCAGCGCTCGAGCACCTCTGCCACCCGGACGCGCCGCTCGCGCTCGCGTCGACGGCGCGTCGGGAACGAGACGAGGTCGGCGAGGATGCCGCCCCCACCGCCGCGCCACTCGACCGCCGCGAGCACGTTGTCCTCGACGGACAACCATCCGAACGTCTGGACGCGCTGGAACGTGCGCCGCAGCCCCCGCCGAGAGCGCGCCACCGCGCCGAGGCGCGTCACGTCGTCGCCGGCGAGGCGCACGCTGCCTTCGTCGGGCGATCTGACCCCGGAGATGACGTCGAAGAGGGTGGTCTTGCCGGCGCCGTTCGGGCCGATGAGCCCGAGGACCTCGCTACGACCGAGGGAGAGGGTCACCTCGTCGAGCGCGGTGATGCCACCGAACCTGACGGTGACGCCGGCGAGCTCGAGGACCGGGCCCGAGGAGCCGACGGACGGGTCGGGCGTCGGAGCGGACGCGGTGCTCTCGACCGTCGTCATCAGCGAACCCCCCGATCCACTCACCGATCCAAACTCGTCGATCCAAGCTCGCCGATCCAGCTCGCCGAACCGGACGCCGTGCCGGGCAGGTGCCGTCCGGCCCGAGAATCTGACGGTATATCAGATCAGGTCCCGGTGCTGCGGTCGCGTCGGGGCGTCGCGATCCCCACCTCAGATGCGGGGCAGCACCTGCTCCAACAGATCGTGGATCTCCCGCGCGCACGCCTCGAACTCGGGAAGGTCGCCGCCGGCGGGGTCCTCGACGTCCTCCCAAGCCTCGAGGTCGACCGCGGCCAGGTCGAGCGCGGCGACGCGGGCCGCGAGCGTCGTGGCGTCGGGGTCGAGGTCGCGGGCGAGCCGCTTCAAGGTCACCGTCCGATCGGCAGCCGTCGGGTGGACGCGCCGCACGTACGAGACGTGCTCGCCTGCCATCGCGATCACGAGGTCGGCGACGGCCACGTCACCGTCGCGCAGCTGGTAGCTGCGGTGCCCGTCGGCCCGCACATCGAGCGCGGCGAGCGCGTCCCGCGTGCGCCAGCTCATGGGCATCCCCTCGATGACATGGGTGCCGGCGGTCACGATCTCGACGTCGTCACGCCGGGCCCGAACGATCGCGCCACCCATGACCGAGCGCGCCGCGTTGCCCGTGCAGAGGAAGACGAGGTTGGTCACCCGCGGATCGTACCGAGGCGCTCAGCCGACGTCGGACGGCGGGATGTCGGCCTGCTTCGTCGGCACCTTCCAGATCGTCTCGACGTGGAACGCGCCGTCCCGGAACCGGAGGTCGTCACGCTGGATCCAGGTCGGGCAACAGTTCGCGTCCGCCTGCCGGTACACCGGCTCGTACTCGATCAGGTGCCCGTTCCGCGCCCGCACGTTGCCCTTGTAGACGGTGTCGTGCGCGAGGAGCACCGGCGCGCCCACGGCGTCCGTCCCGACCACGTCGACGTCGAGGATCTGGCCGGTGCCCTCGGACCGGTACCCGAGCACGAGCTCGTCATGGCCGTCGCTGGTGACGTCAGCGGCCTTCGCGGTGACCTGCGCGTAGAGCGGTCCGGCATCGGGACCGTCGGCGTGCGTGGTGAGCGCGATCTCCCAACCGTCGGGGACCATGCTCGACGGCCGATACACGCGCACCGTCCACGGACCGCGACGCGAGCACCTTCTGGAGCGCGGCCCGGACTCGATCGTGACGACGAGGTCGCCCTGTGCCGTGTGCACCACCGCGCAGTCACCCTTCCCGGCGTCGAGGAGCACCTGGCAGCCCTCGGTCGGGGCGAGGGTCCGGACGACGGCTTCGTCGGGCGCCGAGAGATCGGAGCCCTTCGTGCCGACGGTCGTGCTCGCGCGTCCTGCGCCGGCCGGTGCGGCCGGCGGTCAAGCGCCGCGGCAACGACGCGACGGCGAACGACGACGCGACGAACAGACGAGCGGTTCTCGGCATGGGACGAGGTTAGTGACCACGTCGGCCGGATCGGGCGCGACCCGGGCTCAGGGAGCGGGCGCCGAGAGCGAGCAGATCGTCGAGACCTCGCTCCCGCGCGTGCCGGCAGGGTCACAGTTCAGCGTCACCGTCCCGGAGCCGCTCGACCCGTTCTCGTACGTGACGGTGAACGTGGCGTCGAAGCCGGTGTTGTCGCTCCGCAGGCGCCCGGTGAGCTGGAAGCCCTTCACCTTCGGGATCCGGCACCTCGGCGGCGGTGAGGACGAGGGCGAGAGTCGGGTCGAGCTGACCAGTCACGGGCCCGAACGCCTTCGTCTGGGTCGTGACCGCGGCGTTGGGGTCGCTCGAGCGCGACGCTGCCGCTGATCCGACGGATCTCCTTGGCGCCGCCGCCGAAGAGGTCGCCGTCGAAGTCCGCGTCGATGGCCATGTTGTTCGAGTCGCGGGGTCGATCCGCAGCTCGAGGGACGCCGGGCCGGTCGTGTCGGCGGTCGTGTTCGAGAACGTGCCGACGTATCGCCCGTCGTACTGCTGCGCGAGTGCGACGACCGGGTTCGCCGACCGCGGCACCGACGGTGGTCGCGACCGGGGGCGCCGTCGACGTCGTGGTCGCTCGATGTCGCGGTCGTGCTCGACGATGTGGACCGCGACGCGGCGGTCTTCGGTGTCGGGGTCGTCAGTGCGTGTCACGACCAGCACGACGGCCACGACGGCGACGACTGCGACGATCGAACCCACGCCGATCGCGATGGCGGTGGACCGGCGGCGTTGCCGGCGGCGCCGATCGGCACGGGTCGCCGAAGCCCCGGTCGCCGAAGCCCCAACCGGGTGGCCGCCGCTCGCATCGCCACCGGGCAGCCGGGACCCGGAGGACGGAGGTCCGGGAGGATCCGCGGTCATGGCGCGAGCGTAACGTCAGGCACGCGACGCGAAGCCCTCATCACCGTGCTGGCCGGGTGCCGGCGCCGGTCCGGGACCGCGGGCGGGCCGACGGGCGAAGCCGACGGGGTGCGCGACCCACGTCCGACCGTCGGCTTCGTCGACCACGGTCCCTCGCTCGCGGAGATGGGCGTCGGCGAGCATCTCCACGCGGGAGAGCACGGGCGAGATCGGCGCGCCGGCGTCGAGCAACCGGGCCACCGTGGCGTCGCGCGGGAGCGGCGCGAGCGCGTCCGCGATCCGCGCCCGGAGCTCCGAGCTCCGCCGGACCTGGTCGGCGACGGGCAGACCCACGAGGTCGTCGAGCCCCAGCGCACCGCACGTGGCGTCCCAGAAGTGCGGCTCGATGATCACGCCGAGCGCGACCCAGCCGTCCGCGACCGCGAACGTCCCGTAGGCGGGGAGACCGTCGACGGGACCCTCGACGCCGGCGAGCGCGCCGCCGCCCACGGTCCCGGTCCACGTCGCGAGGAGATCGGTCATGGAGACGTCGATCGTCTCGCCCTCGCCGGTCCGGGAGCGTCCGACCCAGGCCGCGCAGATGGCGAATGCCGCGGCGAGCCCCGCACCGAGGTCGGCCCAGGGCACGCGGGGTGCCGGAGCCGGCGCCGGTGCCCCGCCTGCGGGCGCGAGCGACCCGGCGTGGGCCTGGTAGTTGACGTCGTGACCCGACGCGGCCGCAAGCGGCCCCGTCGCGCCGTATCCCGACAGGGAGCAGTAGATCGCCTGCGGGTTGACCGCGTGCACGTCATCGGGACCGACGCCGAGTCGCGCCGCGACTCCGGGCCGCCAGCCCTCGACCACAGCGTCGGCGTCGGCCGCGAGCTCGAGCGCACGCGCCCGCCCCGCCGGGTCCTTGAGGTCCAGGACCACGCTGCGCTTGTGGGCGGCGACGCCCACGAAGATGTCGGGGAACACCCGCATCGGGTCGCCCGGCGGGAGGCTCGACCTTGAGCACGTCGGCACCGAGATCGGCGAGCAGCTGCGTCGCGTACGGCGCGGGCCGCCACTGGCCGAAGTCGAGCACGCGCATCCCGGTGAGCAGCCCGTCGGGCATCCCGCTCATGTCTCGCCCGATCGCGTCGTCGGGCGTGTCGCGGTCCTCGGCCGTCGAGCACCCCGCCGAGCGCATGCCGGAGCGCGCGCACATCGGCGTCGGTCAGGTGACGGGTGAAGTGCTCCTGGATCCCTCGCAGGTGCACACCCGCGGCGTCGCGCAGGCGCCGACCGCCCGACGGTCGTGAGCACCGCGTAGGTGCCACGCCGGTCGTCCTCGCACCGCTCCCGGGCGACGAGCCCGTCCCGCACCATACGGTCGACGAGCCGCGTCAGCCCACTGCGGCTGAAGAGGACGCGGCTCGCGAGCTCCTGCATCCGCAGACGGTGATCGGGCGCCTGGTCGAGCTGCACGAGCACGTCGTACTGCACGAGCGGCAGGTCGCGTGCCTCCTCGAGCTCGCGGGACAACGCCGCGGTGACGACCGCATGGGCCCGGAGGAAGTCGCGCCACGCCACCATCCGATCGCGACCGACCGGATCACGAACGGCGCGACCCGACGCGGGGCGACGGCAGGCCCGGTCATGCGGCAACCCTACCCAAACCCGTTCGCTCGACAATCATTGCTCAGGCAACTACTCTGTGGGCATGACCACGACGACGCCCGGGGCCACGCCGCAGATCGACGTCCGCCGAGCCGGCAGCCGGTTCCACACCACCATCGACTGGCTCGACTCGTGGCACTCGTTCAGCTTCGGCGGCCACTACGACCCCGACAACACGCACCATGGTCTGCTGCTGGTCAGCAACGACGACGTCGTGCGGGCCGGCGCCGGGTTCGGCACGCACCCGCATGCCGACATGGAGATCGTGACCTGGGTCCTCGAGGGCGAGCTCGAGCACCGCGACAGCATCGGCACCGACGGCGTGATCTACCCGGGCCTGGCCCAGCGCATGAGCGCGGGCACCGGGCATCCGGCACTCGGAGATGAACGCCGAGCGCGACCGCCGACGTGCACCTCGTCCAGATGTGGGTGCTCCCCGACACGCGGGGATCGACCCGGGCTACGAGCAGCGCGACCTGAACGATGCGCTGGCGGGCGGCGGACTCGTCGCCGTCGCCTCGGGACGCGGCCACGACGGCGCGGTGTCGATCCACCAGCGCGACGCCGTGCTCTGGGCCGCGGGGGCCGGCGGCCGGCGAGACCGTGACGGTGCCCGACGCGCCGCACGTCCACGTCTTCGTCGCAGCGGGCACGGCGTCGCTCGACGTTGCGCCGCCCGGCGCCGGAGCCGCCACCGACCTCGCGACCGGGGACGCCGTTCGCGGCACCGCCGCCGGCACCCGATCGCTGACCGCGGGACCCGACGGCGCCGAGGTCCTGATCTGGGAGACCGCCTAGACCGTCCGCCCGGGTCGAGTCCGCCGACGGACCCGCGGGGGTTCCTGGCACGCTCGTCGTTGCTCAGCAACACTCAGCGTGCCAAGAACCCCGAGGCTCGGCCGGAGGCACCCCATGGACGCCCTTCGCACGCCCGACGAGCGCTTCACCGACCTCCCCGACCAACCCTTCGCGCCGCACTACGTCGAGGTGCCGAGCGGTGACGGGAGCCCTGACGTTGCGGATGCACTACGTGGACGAGGGACCGCGGGACGCTCCGGTCGTGCTGCTCATGCACGGCGAGCCCTCGTGGTGCTACCTCTACCGGCACATGATCCCGGTCCTCGTCGACGCCGGGCTGCGCTCGATCGCACCCGACCTCATCGGGTTCGGCCGGTCCGACAAGCCGACGGAGCGGGCCGACTACACGTACCAGCGCCACGTCGATTGGGTGCGCTCGTTCCTCGACGAGCTGGCGATCGATGACATCACCTTCGTCGGACAGGACTGGGGTGGGCTGATCGGTCTCCGCCTCGTCGGCGAGCAACCCGACCGCTTCGCGCGCGTCGTCGCGGCCAACACGTTCCTCCCCACCGGTGAGCGTCCTGCGGGCGACGCCTTCCTCGCCTGGCAGAAGTTCTCCCAGGAGACGCCCGAATTCACGGTCGGGAGGATCGTCAACGGCGGGTGCACGACCGAGCTCTCCTCCGAGGTGATCGCCGCGTACGACGCGCCGTTCCCCGACGACAGCTACAAGGCCGGCGCGCGCCAGTTCCCGATGCTCGTGCCCACGAGCACCGAGGACCCGGCGTCCGTTGCGAACATCAAGGCCTGGGAGAGCCTGCACGCCTTCACCAAGCCGTTTCTCTGCGCGTTCAGCGACCGCGACCCGATCACCGCCGGGGCCGACCGAGTCCTGCGCGCCGAGATCCCGGGTTGCGCAGGGCAGCCGCACACGACGATCGAGGGCGGCGGGCACTTCCTCCAGGAGGACCGAGGACCCGAGCTGGCGCGGATCGTCGCGAGCTTCGTGGAGACCACGAGCGCGTGACCCTGCCCGCCGCGGCTCGTCGCGGCACCCATCGCTCCGACACCGGGCACCTGCATCCCGCGCTCGTCCCGACCGGCGTTGCGATCGCCGTGGTCCTGTTCGCCGCGTGTCGCGTGGGAGGTGCCGTCGGGCGTACTCGTGCAGGGCGCGATCATCGGCGGCCTGACGTCACTGCTCGCACTCGGGCTCGCACTCGTCTGGCGAGCGAACCGGATCATCAACTTCGCGGCCGGCGACCTGGGCGCGATGCCCGCGACGTTGGCAGTGCTGTTCACCGTGAGCACCCTGGGCCTCAGCTGGTGGGCCGGCCTGGGCATCGGGCTGGTCGCCGCGATCGTCCTCGGAGTCGTCGTCGAGGTCCTGATCGTCAGACGGTTCACGCGCTCGCCTCGCCTCGTCCTGTCCGTCGCGACGATCGGGCTCGCGCAGGTGCTCGCGGCGGGCGCGCTCCTCCTCCCCCGTGGGTTCACACTGGCGTCCTCGGCTCCGCCCGCGCCGTTCGATCTCGACGTGACGATCGCACCCATCACCTTCGGGGGCGCCGACGTGGTGGCGGTCGTCGTGATCCCCCTCGTGCTCGCCGGCCTGGCGCTGTTCCTGACCCGGAGCGACCTGGGCATCGCGGTGCGCGCCGGCGCCGAGAGCTCGGATCGCGCGGCGACGCTCGGGATCCCGATCCGCCGCCTCAACACGATCGTCTGGGTGCTGGCGACGGTCCTCGCGTTCCTCGCGGTCTACCTGCGCGCCGGCGTCGTCGGGCTGCCTCTCGGGGAGGTGCTCGGGCCGACGATCCTCCTGCGGGCGCTGGCCGCGGCGGTCATCGGCCGCATGGAGCGCCTCCCCCTGATCACCCTCGCGGCGGTGCTCCTGGGAGTGGTGGAGCAAGCCGTGTCCTGGCACTGGCACGAGCCCGACTACGTCGACCCCGTGCTGTTCGTCGTCGTGGTCGTCGCCCTGCTGGTCACGCACGTGCGCGCCGGACGCGGTCCGGAGGCATCGACCTGGCAGGCGGCACGTGAGGTCCGCCCGGTGCCGCGCGAGCTGGCGCGCCTCCCCGAGGTGCGCGCGATGCGCTGGGGGTCGCGGCGCTCGTCGTGGGCGGCCTCCTCGCGGCGCCGCTCGTGCTGTCCCCCAGCACGACCAACCTCGCGGCCGCGATCGTGATCTTCGCGATCATCGGCATGTCGCTCGTGGTGCTCACGGGTTGGGCCGGACAGGTGAGCCTGGGGCAGATGGCGTTCGCCGGGATCGGCGCCGCCGTCGCCGGGGCCGTCACCGCCCGGCTGCACTGGGACCTCTCGCTCGGTCTGCTGCTCGGCGCCCTCGTCGGTGCGGGCGTCGCGGCGCTCATCGGCCTGCCGGCGCTCCGCCGCCGCGGACTCACGCTCGCGGTCATCAGTCTGGCATTCGCGCTCATGACGTCCGCGTTCCTGTTGAACCGCGGCTTCTTCGGGGAGGGAGCGACCCTCGACTGGCTGCCCCCCGACCGCATCGACCGCACCCCGCTCTTCGGCGACATCGGCCTGCACGGCGAGACTCGCTTCTACTACCTGTGCGTCGTCGGCCTCGCGCTCGCCTACGCGGTGGTGCGAGGCCTGCGCCGGACCCGGACCGGTCGCGTGCTGGTCGCGATCCGCGACAACGTGCACGCCGCCGAAGCGGCCGGCGTGCACGCCCATCGGACCACGCTCTTCGCCTTCGCGTGCTCCGGCTTCCTCGCGGCGTTCGCCGGCGCATTGTTCGTCCACCAGCAGAGCGGGCTGACCGCGGGTCCCTACCATCCCGAGCAGAGCCTCGAAGTGTTCACGATGGCGGTCATCGGCGGGCTCGGTTCGGCGCCTGGCGCCCTCCTCGGTGCGCTGTACGTGCGAGGCGCCGACTACTACCTCGTCGCCGAGTGGCAGATCCTGGCGACCGGCGCCGGGCTCCTCCTCGTCCTCATGCTCTTCCCGGGCGGCCTCGGCGGAGCGATCTCCGACGCGCGCGACTGGTTCCTGCGCCGCGTCGCCAACCGGCACGGTCTGCGCGCACCCGGGTTCGAGGCCACACCGCCCGCGCCCGGGTTCGCTGACGTCGCGGCGGTCGCCCCGCCCCGGCACGTCCCGATCGACACCGGCGACACGGGGGTGAGGTTGCGCGTCCACGACCTGCGCGTCGCGTACGACGGCGTGCCCGTGCTCCATGGGATCGACCTCGACGTCGCACCCGGCGAGATCGTCGCACTCCTCGGCACGAACGGCGCCGGCAAGTCCACCGTCCTGCGTGCCGTCGCCGGGCTCGCGCCCGTCACCGGCGGGTCCGTGCTCGTCGACGGCGACGACATCACGCACACCCGCGCGAACGCGCGCGCGGTGCTGGGGATCTCGTCGGCCCCGGGCGGCGTCGGCATCTTCCCGACCCTGACCGTGGCCGAGCACCTGCGACTCGCCGGCTGGACACGGCGTCACGACCCCGCCGCGGTTCGCAGCGCGACGGACGACGCGTGCAGGCGCTTCCCCGAGCTCGACGACCGCCTCACGGCGCGCGCCGGCGATCTGTCCGGCGGGCAGCAGCAGATGCTGAACCTCGCGATGGCGCTCGTGGCGCGACCGCGGATCCTGCTGCTCGACGAGCTGTCGCTCGGCCTGGCCCCGGTCGTCGTCACGCGGCTCCTCCGGGTGGTGCGCGACCTCGCGACCGCGGGCACCACCGTGCTCCTCGTCGAGCAGTCCGTGGCGATCGCGCTCGAGGTCGCCGCTCGGGCGTACTTCCTGGAGAAGGGCGTGGTGCGCTTCGCCGGTCCGAACGCGGGAGCTGCTCGACCGGCCCGAGCTCGTGCGCGCCGTCTTCCTCGCGGGGCACGAGGGCGATGCCGTTCGCCCGCGGTCCGCCGCGTCGGCGGCCCGGGGATCCGGCCGGGGGACGGGTCCTGTCCGACTCCAGATCCGGGGCGTCACCAAACGGTTCGGCGGGGTGCACGCGCTCGACGACGTGTCCTTCGACGTGCGCGACCGCGAGATCCTGGGCGTGCTCGGGCCCAACGGTGCCGGCAAGACCACGCTCTTCGACGTCGTCAGCGGGTTCCTCGCGGCCGACGCCGGCACCGTCCGAGCTCGTCGACGCGGGGCGCACCGTCGTGCTCGACCACCGCCGCCCCGCCGCGCGCGCCCAGGACGGCCTGGGGCGCACCTTCCAGGACGCCCGCTTGTTCCCCGCGCTCACGGTCGCCGAGGCGATCGCGGTCGCGTGCGAGGACCTCGTTCCGGTGCGGGATCCGATCGCGGCCGCACTGCACCTCCCCGCGGTCGGCCGCTCCGAGCGTGTGGTCGAGGCACGTGTCGACGTGCTGCTCGGGCAGTTCGGGCTCGGGGACCGCCGCGACACGTTCGTGCGCGAGCTGTCGACCGGCACCCGACGCATCCTGGACCTCGCGTGCGCCGTGGCCGCGCACCCGCACGTGCTGCTGCTCGACGAGCCGTCGGCCGGGCTCGCGCGGGCCGAGGCCGACGAGCTCGGCCCGCTGCTCCGGGGGATCCGAGACGATCTGGGGACGACCCTGGTGGTGATCGAGCACGACCTCGAGCTCCTGACCCGGATCTCCGATCGGCTGGTCGCCCTCGACATCGGACGGGTCATCGCCGCGGGTGCACCCGCCGACGTGGTGCGCGATCCTGCCGTCGTGGCGGCGTACCTCGGGACCTCCGAGAAGACCGCCGCGCCGATGACCCGCACCCGCCGCCCCTCGCTCGGCGACGTCGCGCTGCGCTACGTGCCGGCTGTCGCCGTGCTGGTGATCGTCGTGCTGGTCGGCGTCGCGGTCGGCGGTGGCGACGACGCCCGCCCTGCCCGTCCGAGCGCCGGCCGGACCGACCTCCCGCTCACGTTCGACGAGGCACGCGCCCGGGGGGTCGACGTCGCCTGGGGACCGCACTGCGACACCACGCGTGGCACGGTTGCCGTCCCGCTCTGGTACGCGCCGCCCTGCGTCGAGCCCTTCACCGGCGACAACGGCGGCCGGACCGCGCCCGGGGTCACCCACGACGAGATCGTCGTCGCCGTGTACCAGCAACAGCCCGATCTGCTGGAGCAGACCTTCCTCGAGCGCAGCGGCAGCGACGAGAGCCTCGACGCGGAGCTCCGCACGAACCAGCAGTACGTCGACTTCTTCCAGTCGAACTACGAGACGTACGGGCGTCGCGTGCGCCTCGTGCCGGTGCGCGGCAGCGGACCACCCGACGACGATGTCGCCGCGAAGGCGGATGCGATCCGAGTCGCCACGGAGGTCGGCGCATTCGCGTCGTTCGGCGGACCGAGTCAGACGACCGCCTACGCCGACGAGCTCGCGTCGCGCGGCGTCCTGTGCGTCGGTGACTGCACGATCGCCGCGCCGGAGTCGTTCCTCCGGTCACGATCGCCGTACGTGTGGCCGACGCTGGCCTCTCCCGATCAGGCGGCCGAGCACTGGGCCCAGTTCGTGGGTCAGGAGCTTGCCGGCGGGAAGGCGCGCTTCGCGGGCGACCGCTCGCTCCGGAACGACACTCGCCGGTTCGGCGTGGTCCGCTACGACGACGAGCCGGGCACCTTCGATCGCAGCTTCGCCCGCTTCTCCGACCTGTTGCAGCAGCAGGGGGTTGACATCGCCACGGAGGTCCCGTACCAGCTCGACCTCGCCGACGCCCAGGAAGGCGCGCGCGCCACGATCGCCGCACTGCGCGAGGCCCGCGTCACCAGCGTGATCATCGCCGGCGACCCGGTCTTCCCGGTCTTCCTCACGCAGGAGGCGACCGCGCAGGGCTACTTCCCCGAGTGGGTGGTGATGGGCTACGCATACACCGACACCGCGGTGTTCGGTCGCCAGTACGACCAACGGCAGTGGGCGCATGCGTTCGGCGTGTCGCTGCTCCCGACGCGCCAGGCCGACGACATCGACGAGCTCGCGCAGATCGTCGTCTGGCAGACCGGGCAGCTGCCCGAGGCGAGCACCTTCCGCGTGCTGGTCCAGGCCCAGCTGCTCTTCTTCACCGGCATCCACCTCGCGGGCCCCGACCTCACGCCCGAGTCGTTCCGCGCCGGCTTGTTCCGGTTCCCGGCGGGGCGGCCGACGAGCAGCCCGTTCCTGCACCTCTCGTGGGGACGACACCGCATCTGGCCGGGCCTCGACCTCACTGGCGGGGACGACGCGACCGTCGTCTTCTGGGACCCGAACGCGCGCGGGACCGACGAGGTCGGCAACGACGGACGCGGGCTGTGGCGCTACGCGCTCGAGGGCCGCCGGTACCTGCCCGACGCCTGGCCCGACGGCCACGTCGGACTCTTCGACCGGGCCCGGTCGGTCACGATCCTCGAGCAGCTCCCACCGGCGGCCCGACCGCCCGACTACCCGTCGCCCGCAGGGTCGACGTCGACCCAGCCCGTGCCGGGCTCGTAGCGGCGGATCACCCGCGCCGGGTTCCCGACCGCGACGCAGTAGTCGGGGAGCTCCCCGGTCACCACGGACCCCGCGCCGACCACGACGTGGCGCCCGACCGCCGCGCCCGGCAGCACGATCGTGCCGTGGCCGAGCCAGCTGCCGTCGCCGATCGTGACCGGGCGCGGCGGCGCGAACTGCTGCCCGATCGGCAGCTCGATGTCCTCGTACCCGTGGTTGGCGTCGGTGACGTACACGTGGTGCCCGGTGAACACGTCGTCACCGATCACGACGCGCTCGTGACCGACGATGCCGCTTCCCTTCCCGATGAGGCAGCGGTCACCGATGGTGATGACCTCCTCGACCTCGAGCACATGGGACGGCGACACCCCGGCGGAGAGACTGACGTACGGGCCGATGATCGTCTCCGCGCCGATGCCGATGTAGCGCTCGCCGAAGAGCGCGGTCACCGGGAAGCAGATCGCACTGCTCGCGCCGAAGGCGCGGAACTTCCGCCCGCGTCGCGTCCGGGGACCGATCGTCGCCCAGTGGCCGGCGTGGTCCCAGGTCCCGCGCAGCGCGCCGCCGAAGAGGCGGCGCAGCCAGTTCACCTCGCCCCGCGATTCTCTCGGCGACGATTCACTCAGGGAGACCGGTCACGACGACGACGTCGCCGACGAGGTCGTGATCCCCTGCTGCGCCGCGAAACGCCTGAAGAGTCTGACGGCCCTGCTTCACCGCGTCCCTCCCTGCCGGCGCGCGTCGATGCGCAGCCTTCGGAATACCACGACGATCAAGACCACCACCGCGCTGACGGCCACCACGACGAACGCGACGAGCACGGGCGGCCACGTCGGATCGATCCGGCCCGCACCCGGGCCGTCCCCGGACGCGAGCCGTGCGACGGACGCCACCTCCGACGACACGACCGGTGCGAGAGCGGTGAGCACGCCGGGAGGCTACCGGTGGCAGGATGGGCGCT
The DNA here is from genome assembly GCA_963809885.1 of uncultured Acidimicrobiia bacterium. Taxonomy (GTDB): domain Bacteria; phylum Actinomycetota; class Acidimicrobiia; order IMCC26256; family PALSA-555; genus JALHSW01. The sequence goes on from CAWELA010000004.1 coordinate 1,393,960, forward strand.
CGCTCGGAGCATCGCCCGAGACGAGTCTCGAGGGGGACCAGTGGCAGGCATCGCACCCGTTCGCATCGGCGTGCTGAACGACTACCCGTCGGCCGACGGCGGGCAGGCGAACGAGACCGCTCTGCGACTCGGGTTCGACGACGTCCGGGCGAGCGGTCGGCTCGACCGTGAGATCGAGCTGTTGCAGTGCGACGTCGCGGGCCTACCGATGGGGAGCGAGCACGACGTCGAGGTGGGGTTCCGCTCACTCGCAGACGCCGGCTGCCTGCTCGTCGTCGGTCCCGCGATCAGCGACAACGGCCTCGTCGTACGCCCGCTCGGCGACGCCGTCGAGCTGTCGACCATCAACTACACCGGCGGCGAGCAGACGCGCAGCGATTGGGCGTTCCAGTACCAGGTCGGCTCGCTCGACGAGGAGCCCGCGGTGCTGGCCGCCCGACTCCACGATCGCGGGTTGCACCGTCCGGTCGTCGTGCACGATCGCTCGCCCATCGGCCGCCGATACGCCGACTGGTTCGACGACGCCGGCGGGACCCCTCGGACTCGAGATCGTCGGGCCGCTCCACCATCTCGCCCGTCGCCGAGGACGTGACCGACGCGCTCGGTCGACTCCGGCCGGCCGAGCCCGACTCGCTCGTGTACCTCGGACTCGGGCTGACCTCCGGGCCCGACCGCGGCCGGGCTCGGCGCCCTCGGCTGGGACGTCCCGGTCGTCGCCAACTCCGCGCTGATGTTCGGGTACGTCCGCGCCGACTGGCGGGACGGCTGGCGGGGCTGGGAGTACCTCGACGGGGTCGCCGACGACAACACGATGCGCCGCCGCCTCGCCACGCTCGACGCGCCCACGGCCGCGGGCCCCGTCGGGCTGTGCGATGTTCGACATCGGCCGTCTCATCGCCGAAGCGATCGCCCGCACCGAGCACCTCACCCGAGCAGGGCTCCGCGACGCGCTGGAGCGCATCAAGCTCCTGCCGGCGACCTGCGGCGTCGACGGCACCACGATGGGCTTCGGCCACTACGACCACGCCGCGCTCACGGGCCGGTACCTCGTGCTGCGGGAGTGGAAGGACGGCGCCACGGTGCAGGTGGCGACGTAGCCGTCACACGCGGGTCGGGACGGGCGGGTCAGAGCGTGGCGAGCCGACCGGCGAGATCGGTGGCGAGGTACGTCGCCCGGTCACGGGTCCACGGCTGCGTCGACTCGACGTCGTAGGTCTTCGGCAGCCGCACTCCCTTCGGGACGCCGGCGTGCAGACCCGCGGCGCCGGCCGTGAGCACGCTGCGCACGACGTGATCAGCGAACCCGAGCACGCCCACGGTGCCGAGGTCGATGCCGGCGGCCTGCGCCTTGCTCACGATCTGTTCGGCGACACCGGCCGTGCTCAGGTAGACGACGTTGCCGTCCGCACCCACCTCGGGATCGATCGAGGTCACGTCCTCCACGCCGTCGGCCTGGAGCGCCTTGGCGATCTCGGTCTGGGCGAAGACCGGCACCTGGTGCCTCGCCACGAAGCGCTTCGTCGCCGTCGCGAGGGCTTCGTTCGGCGGTCCGGGCTCCGTCGAGCCGTCCGCACCGAGACGAGCGTGGCGAGCCGCGCAGCACCTCGTGGGCGGCGCGCGGGCGACGGGCGAGGACCGCGCCCGAGGACGCGGCCTCGGCGCGTCAGGCGGACTTGCGGGTGCGCTTCTTCGTCTTCGCCGGCTTCTTCTCGGCCGCCGGAGGCAGCTCCTCTTCCTCGCCTTCCTTGCCCGCACGCGAGAGGCTGGCCTCGAGCGCGGCCATCAGGTCGAGCACCTTGCCCTGGTCCTCGACCGCCGGCTCGGCGACGATCTCCTCGCCGGCAGCCTTGCGGTCGATGAGCCCCTGGAGCTGCTCTCGGTAGGAGTCGTGATACTTCTCGGGATCGAAGTCGGTGGCGAGCGCCGCCACGAGCTGCTTGGCCATCTCGAGCTCGCGCTCGGTGGGCACCGTGGCCTCGGCGCCCTCGGGGAGGATCGCGCGTCGGCGGCAGCACCTCGTCGGCGAAGCGCATCGTCTCGACGCACAGCACGCCGTCGAGCGGGCGGATCGCGACCAGGCTCTCCTTCGAGCGCATCACCAGCCGCCCGATCGCGACCTTCCGCAGCTCGGTCATCGCCTCGACGAGCAGCTCGTACGCCTTGAGCGCCGTCTTGTCGGGCGCGAGGTAGTAGGGGTTCTCGAAGTAGATGGGGTCGATCTGGTCGAGATCGACGAAGTCCTCGATCTCGATGGTGCGGCTCGACTTCGGCGCGAGGCCCTTGATCTCGTCGTCGGTGACGACGACGTACTGCCCGGGAGCGACCTCGTGACCCTTCACGATGCGATCGTTCGAGACCTCTTCCCCGCTCGCCTCCGAGACACGCCGGTACCGGATGCGCGAGTTCGTGCCCTCCTCGAGCTGGTTGAACCGCACGTCCTTGCTCTTCGTGGCGGACACCAGCTTCACGGGCACGGTCACCAGCCCGAAGCCCACGGTTCCCGTCCAGATCGCCTGCGCCATGACAACTAGGTTCGCAGAACGTGGCGGGTGAGTCCAAGACGGCGATCGAGGTTCCCGAGCGTCGACGGGACGATCCGGCGTCTGACGCTGAGCAACCTCGAGAAGGTGCTGTACCCCGCGGTCGGGTTCACCAAGGCCGCGGTCGTCGACTACTACGCACGGATCGCGCCGGTGATGCTCCCGCACCTCGCCCGTCGCGCCGTCACCATGGTGCGCTGGCCCAACGGCGTCGGAGGGCGACTCGTTCTTCGAGAAGCGCTGCCCACCGCACGCGCCGGACTGGGTCACCACCGCGCGCGCCGAGGGCGACCTCGTGGGGTGCGTCGTCGACGACCTCCCGACCCTCGTCTGGGTCGCCAACCTCGCCGCCCTCGAGCTGCACACCCACCAGGCGACCGTCGACGATCCCGATCACCCGACGTCCCTCGTGCTCGACCTCGACCCGGGCGCTCCGGCGAACGTGCTCGACTGCTGCCGCGTCGCGCTCGACGTCCGCGAGATGCTCGGGCAGCTCGGGCTCGAAGCCGTCGTGAAGACCTCGGGGTCGAAGGGCATCCACCTCGCGGTCCCCGTGCGCGGCACGACCGCCGACGCCACCAAGGACTTCGCCCGGGCGCTCGGGCAGCTCCTCGCCACCCGCGACCCGGAGCGGGTGACGATCGCGATGGCCCGCGACCAGCGGCCGGGACGGATCTTCGTCGACTGGAGCCAGAACGACCGTCACAAGACCACGGTCGCGGCGTACTCGCTCCGAGCCCGACCCCGACCCACCGTCTCGGCCCCGCTCACCTGGGACGAGGTGTCCGATGCGCTCGACGGCGGGGCGCCGGAGGCCCTGGAGCTCGACGCCGCCACGGTCCTCGAACGGGTCGAGCGGATCGGCGATCCCTACGCGGCGAACCTCACGATGGAGCAGGAGCTCCCCGGGCTCGCGTAGGTTCACGCGCATGGAGCTCGACGGCAAGGTCGCGATCGTCACCGGCGCGAGCCGCGGCGTGGGCGCGGCCACCGCGGTGGCGCTCGCCGCGGCCGGCTGCCGCGTGGCGTGCGCGGCCCGCGCGACGGAGGCGTCGCCGCAGCCGACGCCCGGCACCCTCGACGAGACGGTTCGACGCATCAGCGACGCGGGCGGCACGGCGCTCGCCGTTCCGACGAACCTCGCCGTCGACGGCGAGGTCGAGGCGATGGTGGCGTCGACGATCGAGGTCGTTCGGTCGCGTCGACGTCCTGGTGAACAACGCGGCGATCACCTTCCCCGGCGACCTCGAGCTCCCGATGAAGCGCCACGACCTCGTGTTCGCGGTGAACCTGCGCGGCACCGACTGCTCGCGATCCAGGCCGTCGTGCCCGGGATGCGCGAGCGCGGCGAGGGGTCGATCCTGAACGTGTCGTCGGTCGCGGCGCTCAACTACTTCCCGGGTCTGATGGCGTACGGGATGTCGAAGATCGCGATGGAGCACATGACGGTGTCCGCTCGCGGCCCAGCTCCTGGGCGACGGCATCGCCGTCAACACCTTCCGCATCGACATCCCGGTCGCGTCGGAGGGGTTCCTCGCGAACGCGCCCGGGGTCGACCACTCCGACTGGGAACCGAGCGAGGTCGCGGCGGAGGGCATCCTCTGGATGCTGGGCCGGCCCGCGTCCTACACCGGGCACAACGCGGGCATGGCCGCGCTCCGGGCCGAGCACGGGATCATGCCCAGTCGAGTCGGCGTCGAGCACCGTCAGGCGGCCGGGCTGCTGACCGAGAACCCGATGCGGCTCCCGAGCTGACCACGACCAGGACGCCGATCCCCGAGGCCGCGCCGGCCGTGCGTCCGCGGGCGCCCGCGCGACTCGCAGCGCTCGCGCGTCTACCGCGCCGAGACGCCGATGCCGTCGAGCCCACTCCCGGGCCTCGACGCCTGCGCCACGTTCGCCGACCGCGTCGTCGGCACGCTGTGGTGGCAGGCCCGGTTCCCCGAGCACTCGATCGACCTCGTCCCGCGCCTCCGGCCCGGCAACGGCGCGCGCCAGGCGTTCTTCCGACCGGGCGAGGACGTCGGGCGAGGAACCGACGATCACGCTGCCCCGCCGGTACCGCACCAAGGGAGTCGTGCTCCACGAGCTCGTGCACTGGGCGCTGTGGCACGAGCACGACCTCCCGCACCACGGCCGCACGTTCACCCGCGTGCTGCTCGACATCACCGAGGAGTTCCTCGGGTCCGAGCGCGCGGCGATCCTCGCGGCCGCCTACCGCGCCGAGCGCGTCCACGTCGGCCGACCGGCCGCGTCGTGGACCCGACGGTCGACCACGCTACGGCTGGGACGAGCGGCTCCGCGTCTCGTCGCGGCCGGGTGCTGGTGGTGCGCTACCGCAGCCCGGACGACGACGCGGCATCGACCGAGGGCGTGCTGCGTCACCACCGGACCGGGTGGACACCGACTCGCGCTCGACGGCGACACCGGGACCGTGCACGTGCCGACGAAGGACGTCTGGGCCGTCGGAAGGAGGTGCCCGGTAGCCTGCGCCGACATGCAGGAGGGAAGCCGCAAGGCGATCTTCGCCGCGTTCTTCGCGAACCTCGGGATCGCGATCGCGAAGTTCGTCGCGTTCGTGCTGACCGGCGCCTCGTCGATGCTCGCGGAGTCGATCCACTCCTTCGCCGACACGGGCAACCAGGGGCTGCTGTTCCTGGGCGGGAAGCGGTCGGCTCGTCCCGCCGACGAGCTGCACCAGTTCGGCCACGGGAGCGAGCGCTACTTCTGGGCGTTCGTCGTCGCGCTCGTGCTGTTCTCCCTCGGTGCGGTGTTCGCGATCTACGAAGGGCGTCGACAAGCTCATCCACCCGCACGGCCTCGAGGACCCTGCCGTCGCGTACGTCGTGCTCGGCGTCGCGATCGTGCCTCGAGAGCATCTCGCTCCGTACGGCGGTCCGGGAGGCGAGCCCGGGGCGTCGTGGCCGCTCCTGGTGGGCCTTCATCCGCACCGCGCGCAGCCCTGAGCTCCCGGTCGTCCTCCTCGAGGACTTCGCGGCGCTCCTCGGACTGACCTTCGCGTTCGTCGGGATCACGCTCAACGTGATCACCGACGAGCCCGCGTTCGACGCGCTCGGCAGCATCGCGATCGGCCTGCTGCTCGGCGTCGTCGCCGATCGTGCTCGCGGTCGAGATGAAGAGCCTGCTCATCGGCGAGGCCGCCGTCCCCGAGGAGCAGGCGGCGATCGCAGCCGCGATCCTCGACGACCCCGACGTCGAGCGCCTCGTGCACCTCCGGACCCTGCACCTCGGCCCCGAGGAGCTGCTGGTCGCGGCGAAGGTCGACCTCGGTCAACGATCGAGCCACGACCTCGCGCTCGCCATCGACGCACTCGAGGTCCGGGTGCGCGCCGCGGTCCCGACCGCCCGGGTGATCTACATCGAGCCCGACGAGTACCGTCCACCAACGGGAACCTGACCGAGCGGCCGGGACGACCGGCGGAGGTGCTCCCGATGGGCGACGAAGCCGCGACCCGGGCTGCGGTCGACGCGTTCAACGAGGCGTTCAACGCCCACGACGTCGGTGCCGTGATGGGATGCATGACTGACGATGCAGTGTTCGAGAGCACGTCGCCGCCCGCCGGTGAGCGGTTCGAAGGCGCCACCGCCGTTCGCGCCGCCTGGGAAGCATTCTTCGCCGCGTCGCCGAGCGCGCACTTCGACACCGAAGACGTCATCGTGACCGACGACCGGTGCGTGGTCCGGTGGATCTACACCTGGGAGGAGGACGGCACCGAGCAGCACCTGCACGGCGTCGACGTGCTGCGGGTCCGCGACGGCCTCGTCGCCGAGAAGCTCGCCTACGTGAAGGGCTGAAGGTGCTCTGGCATCGCACGCATCAGTCGAGGCGGCGGAGCTCGGCGCGGAATCGGTGGCCGTTCTCCACGTAGCCCTGGGCGAGGCGCGCGATCATGCCCGGCTCCACCGCCTCGAGCTGAGCTTCGCCGGCACACCGAGCGCCATCGCACCGGACGGGACCTCCATCCCGTTCGGCACCAGCGCGCTCGCGCCGACGAGCGCGCCCGACCGCACGACCGCCCGGTGCAGCACGACGGAGTTCGTACCGACGAGCGCACCGTCCTCGACCTCGCAGCACTCGAGGTGCGCGAGATGTCCCGACGACGCAATCGTCACCCACCACCGTCGGGAGCTGGGCCGTGCAGTGCACGACCGTGCCGTCCTGGATCGAGGTACGCGCGCCGATCTCGGATGAACCCGTAGTCGCCGCGCAGCACGGCCTGGGGCCAGATCGTCGACTCGGGGCCGATCGTGACGTTGCCGATCACCGTGGCGTCCGGGTGGACGAAGGCGTCGGGGTCGATCGTGGGCGTGAGGTCACCGAGCGCGTAGACGGCCATGGCGCCGACGGTAGCCTTCGCGTCGTGATCGACGTCGCGGCGCACCTGCAGGCCGTCGAGCGCGACGGGTACACGATCCTCGAGGACGTGATCGATCCCGAGGTCGTCGACGCGCTGACGATCGATCTGCTCCGCCTCGAGGAGGGGTACGACGTCGAGCCAGCCGACAACGGGTTCGAGGGGACGCGCACGGTCCGCATCTACAACCTGCTCGCGCTCGGATCGGTCTACGAGCAGATCCCGGTCCACCCAGCGGTGCTACCGGTCGTCGAGGGCGTGCTCGACCACGGGTGCCTCGTGTCGTCCCTCTCCTCGATCAGCATCATGCCCGGCGAGGACGCGCAGCCGATCCACGCCGATGATCAGCTGATCCCGCTCGCCAAGCCGCACGAGCCTCTGGTGTGCAACACGATGTGGGCACTCAGCGACTTCACCGAGGCGAACGGCGCGACACGCGTCATCCCTGGCTCGCACCTCTCCGACCGCAGCCCGGACTTCGGTGCGCCGCACGAGAGCATCGCGGCCGAGATGCCGAAGGGCAGCGTCCTCCTCTGGCACGGGAGCCTCTGGCACGGCGGCGGCGCGAACACCACCGACGAGCGCCGGGTCGGCGTGGCGATGAACTACTGCGCCGGCTTCGTCCGCCAACAGGAGAACCAGCAGCTCGGCATCCCACGCGAGGTCGCGTCCGGCTTCTCGCCGCGCCTGCGCGAGCTCGATCGGCTACGGCATCTACCACGGCCTCATCGGGCACATCGACAAGCGCGACCCGGTCGCGATGCTCGGCGACGGTTCGTCCGCCAACGTCGGCGCCGGTGACGCGACGGTGTTCGGGAGGACGTAGCGACCACTACATGATCAACGCGCCTACATGATCACCGCGCCGCCGTCGACGGCCAGCGCGTGACCGACCATGAACGATGCGGCGTCCGACAGGAGCCACACCATGCCCGCCGCGATCTCCTCGGGACGGGCGAGCCTCCCGATGGGCGCGGAGTTGGCCATCGCCTTCTCGATCTCGGGGTTGCCGCCCATCCAACCCTCGAGCATCGGCGTGCGAGTGCTCCCGGGGCAGACGGCGTTGATGCGGACACCCGCCTTGATGTACTCGAGTGCGGCGGCCTTGGTGAGGCCGAGCACGCCGTGCTTCGTCGCCACGTAGCCGGGGAGCCCCGCGAAGCCCATCAGTCCTGCACCCGACGACGTGTTGACGATGGCGCCACCGCCCTGGGCGACCATCTGCGGGATCTCGTACTTCAGCCCGAGGAACACGCCGTTGAGGTTCAGCGCGACGACCTGGTTCCACTCCTCGAGCGTGTAGTCGGCCGTCGGCTTCGTCGGCCCGGTCGTGCCCGCGTTGTTGATCGCGGCGTCGAGCCGACCCCAGCGGTCGACCGCGGTCCCGACCATCGCCTCGACCTCGGCCTCGGAGGTCACGTCGGTGCGGAGGAACACCGCCTCGCTCCCGGCATCGGTGCACTGCTGGACGGTGTCGGCACCTCCCGCCTCGTTCAGGTCGGCGACGAGGACCCTCGCGCCGCGCTCGGCCAGCATCCGTGCGGCCGCCTGGCCGAGGCCCGATCCACCGCCGGTGACGAGCGCGACACGCCCCGCGAAGTCCCGCTCCTTGGGCCCCGATCCCGACTCGCTGCTGCTCGCTCACGACCCCACTCCGATGCTGGATGCTGATGACGGTCCCCGGCCGCCGGCACACCCCGGCCGGACGAGGGCCCGCATTCTGCCCCTTCAGGGACGCCGCCAGGACGCCGATATGTCGCGGGTGACCAAGACGGTGGAACCACCCGAAGCCGACGGGCGCTCTTCGAAGGACGTGGGGCGTCAGCTCCGCCAGGTCCGGCGCAAGCAGGGCCTGTCGCGCGCCGAGGTCGCCCGCTCCGCCGGCCTGACCCGCCGTGAGCTGGCCGCCTACGAGCGCGGCCGAATCCTCATCCCCGAGAGCGACCTGTGGTGCCTCGCGGGCTCGTGCGGCGTGGACGTCAACGAGCTCCTGCCGGACCGCACGCCGCTCCGAATCGGCTCCGGACTCTCGTCTCTGGCCATGGGCGACAGCATCCGCCGCCTCCGCGAGCCCGGACAGCCCAGCGGCCTCCTCCGCGAGTACCTCTCGATGATCTACGAGCTGCGCAACCTCCCGCCGGGGAGCCGCATCCCGCTCCGCGAGTCCGACCTGGCAACCCTCGCCGACGCCCTGGGCGGGACGCCCGACGTGATCGAGGAGCGCCTCGTCGAGCTGGTCGGCGCGAGCCACGAAGAAGCCGCCCGCCTCCGGGCCATGATCCTCCCCCCGCTGTCGCTCTCCTCGGGTCTGCCGTCGTCGACCGACCCGTACGCCGCGTACGGCACGCCGGACGAGCACTCGCCCGTCGTCGACTTCTTCTCGACGCCGCGGGCGCAGGACCCGTTCTCGACCCAGCTGCCATCCCTGGAGGCGAGCGCACCGCCGGTCGGCGCTCCCGCCCCGGACCTGCCGGTCCCCGATCTCCTGGCGCCCGACCTCCCGGCACCCGACCACCTCCAGGGCCCGGTGCTCCAGCCACCGCCCGGCACCACGCTCGGGACCGATCCGATCTCGTCGATCCCGCACGACCCGTTCGCGGTCCCCGGTGCCCCGACGCGGGCCTTCGGCGAGGGAGCCAACCCGTTCGATCCCGGCACCCCGTTCCTGCGCGACGCGCCGCCGTTCGCCCAGCCCCTCGAGCAGACTGCGGTCGACGGGACGCAGCTCGACCCGGCCCCGTTCGACGCGGCCCCGCTCGACCCGGCCCCGCTCGACCCGGCCCCGTTCGACCCGGCCCCGTTCGACCCGGCCCCGTTCGACCCCGTCGCGTTCGACCCCGCGCCACTCGACCCGGCCCCGTCCGTCCCGCCGCCGCCCGAGCCGGACCCCTTCGCGATGAGCCCATTCGACACGGAGGCCACCGGCAACGGGACCGGCGATGACGTGTCCGAGGCGATGCTCGACCCGTTCTCCATGCCGATGCCCGCGCTGCGTCCGGACCCGTTCGGGATCGAACCGACGACGAACGGGCACGATGGCATCGACGGCTTCGTCGTCGACGTCCCCGAGGGACCACTCGCCGAGATGTCGACCAGCACCGACGAGGCGCGCCTCGACCCGCCCCGCCCCGAGGACGCGCCGACGAACGGACGCCGCGATCCGCACGCCCTCGAGATCGAGGCCGACGACGGTGCGCCGACCGACTGGGTCGGCCTCCGCGATGCCGCGGCGGTCGCGGATGCGCCGCCGGAGGTCGTGCTCGGCGACGGATGGGGCGCACCTGCGACCGACGAGACCGCGACGGACCTCCCGACGACCGACACCCCGACCGAGCACCCGCTGCCGGAGCTCGTGGAGACCGACGACTCGTCCCCCACGGCGCGCACGACCGACCTGCCGCTGACCGAGCCGCCCGAACCCGACACGCTCGCGCTCGACGCCCTGACGCCCGACGCGCTCATCCCGACCCCTCCCTCGTCCGACCTCCCGGATGCCGCGGAGGGCCCCGCGTCCGGGCTCGCCGTCTCGGTGGAACCGGACCCGGCGCCCGACGCGGCCCCGATCGTGTGGCATGCGGAGCAGGCCATGGCTCCCGGCCCCGTCGCCCCCGAGCTCCTCGTGCCTGCCGGCGCCGGCAAGTTCCTGGCGGCCGGCACCGGCTGGCAGGTCGGGGGGCTCTTCCCTGCGACGACGATGGCCGACGACGGCGCCCTCGCGCTGCGACGAGCCGACACTCGCTGGGCGCTCTCGGACCTCGACGCGCCGGGCGACTTCACCGTGCAGGCGGTCGTCGACTACCGCGCCGGCACCGGCTTCGGGATCCTCTTCCGAGCCGGCGTCGACGCACACGAGCGCGTGACCGGCTGCTCGTTCGACGTCGACCCGATCACCGGAGGCGGCAGCTACCTGGTACGGCACTGGGACGACAACCGGGCGCACTGGCACCCGATCGCGCAGGCGACCATGACCGACCCCTCGGAGCTGTACGGGCGCCACCAGATCACGCTCACCGTCCAGGGCGACCGCCTCGGCGTGTTCGTCGACGGCGAGAACGTGCTGACGGTCCCGGCTCTCTCCCGCGCGTCGATCGAGCTCGGACGCGAGCCGTGCCGCGGTGGAGCCCTCGGCGTCCACGCCGGAGCCACCACCGAGCTCACGGTCGAGACGTTCCGCGCCGCACAGCACTGACGCCGCCGCGCTCAGCTCGACCTGCCGACCGCCTCCGTCGAGGATGGGCGGAGCTTCCGGATCTCCCCCGCCATCGAGAACATCTCGCGGACGATGCCTCCGATGGTCCGCCACGACGAGAGCGTGCTCTGCCCGACGGTGCGCGGGAAGTAGTCGACTCCGACCTGGATGATCCGATGACCCCGCCGACCGGCTCGGGCGATCAGCTCGGCGTCGATGAACGACCCCGTGCTCCGCAGCTCGAGGTCGTCCAGCACCTCCCTTCGGATCAGCTTGCACGCGAAGTTCACGTCTCGAATTCGCGACCCGAGGACCAGGCGGACGAGCGCGCTGTAGGAACGCGAGTAGATCGTGCGGAGGAAGCCCTCCGCCCGGCGATCCATACGCCAGGCGCTGAGGACGCCGGCGTCGTAGACCTGCACCAGCCGAACCAGTCGCGACAGCTCGAACACGTCGAAGGGCAGGTCGGCGTCGGTGTACAGGACGAGGTCGCCGCGGGCTTCGCCGAGCCCGGTCCGCACGGAGCCGCCCAGCCCCTGGTTCTGCCCGTGGTGCACCACGCGGATCCGGGGATCGTCCGCGGCCGCGGCGTCGCCGAGGGCTCCGGTGGCGTCGGTGGAGCAGTCGTCGACGAGCACGAGCTCGTACGACTCGACGGAACGGTCGGCGACCAGCGCGTCGCACGCCGCGAGCAGCACCCCGACCGTGGTCGCGAAGGACTCCTCCTCGTTCCACATGGGGATGATCACGCTGAACAACGGGACGGCCCGAAGAGCGAACGCCGCCGTGCCAGCCAAGCCTGCCACGTTACTGTGCGCTCTTCCTCGAGAGCCCCACCCTCGCGGCGACCCGGACCTCCCCGTCGCAGCGCAACCAGGCCGCCACACCCTCGGGCCCGACCTCGGACACGAGCTCGGGCCGGTCACCCGGATCGATCGGCGTTCGGTACTCGAGCGTCGCACCCACGAGGCGACGGTCGAAGTCGTCCTCGTCGAGGTGCCGTGCGGCCTCGTCCTCGACCGCGGCCCACGCGATGGCGTTGTTGGCGTGGCCCAGCACGTCGAGGTCGGTCGCGCGGAGTGGCCAGGGTCGGCCGGCCGCGTCGTCCGCCGGACCGGGGAGCCGGAGCCGGCCACTGACCCGCCGGCCTGCTGTCGATGGCCCGTAGAGCTCGTGGAACCAGGGCTCGAGTTGTGTGGGCCGCCCGGCGTCGTCGACGAACACCCAGACCGCGGCGGACTCCGCGGCGATCCGCTCGCCGACGCGGACGGTCGAGCGGCGCTCCGCCCATCGCGGACCGGCACCGGAGCACCACGTCGTGAGCCGCGTCATGTCGCGGAACCGCGGCAGCCCGTGGAACCGCAGCACCGATCGGCGCAGCACCCACGCGCCCGCTCCGCTCAGCCCGAACTCCGCACCGTCGTCCGCCGCCACGTCCTGCAGGTACCGCGCGAGCGAGTCGAGGCGCAGCCGACCGGACGCCGAGACGTCTCCGAGCCGGACCGCGCGGTCGCGCGAGAACTCACGCCCGTCCTCGGGGCAGGCGACGAGCTCGTCCACGGTGTCATCCACGCACGCATCGTCGCGCACGCCTAGCCTTCCGGACCGGTGGCGGGCTTCCTCGATCGACTTGGCCGCACGGCGGCACGCAAGCACCGCCTGTTCATCCTGATCTGGGTGCTCGGCACCATCGGCATCGCCGCGGCCGCGGTTGCCAGCGGCGGGAACACGTTCGACAACTTCACCATCCCGGGCACGCAGTCGCAGACCGCGATCGACCTCCTCGAGACCAAGTTCCCCGCGCAGTCGGGGGCGAGCGCGACGGTCGTGTTCCACGCGCCGTCGGGGTCGCTCGACACGTCTGCGGCGGAGGCGGCGATCGAGGAGACCGTCGGCAACATCAAGGCGCTCCCGCAGGGACCGACCGTGTCGGCGCCGCTCCCCTCGAAGAACGGGACGACGGCGATCGTCGACGTCCAGTACACGCAGCAGGCGCCGAACGTGGGGGTGGAGGGCTACGACGCGCTCACCGCGGCCACCGCGCCGGCGAAGGAAGGGGGGCTCCAGGTCGCGTTCGGCGGACCGCTCACCGACTACGCGGTGTCGCCCAAGAGCTCGGCGTCCGACCTCGTCGGGCTCCTGTTCGCGATCATCATCCTCGTCTTCGCCTTCGGCTCCCTGGTGGCCGCGGGCCTGCCGATCGGTACCGCGCTCTTCGGGCTCGCGGTCGGGATCTCGTCGATCTTCCTCCTGGCGTCCGTGACCGACGTCGGCACCGCGGCCCCCGAGCTCGGCTCGATGATCGGCCTCGGCGTCGGGATCGACTACTCGCTCTTCATCGTCACGCGCCATCGCGAGAACCTGGCGTCGGGCATGGAGATGGAGGCATCGATCGGCCACGCGGTGTCCACAGCCGGCCAGGCCGTGCTGTTCGCGGGCACCACCGTGGTGATCGCGATCTGCGGACTGCTCGTCGCCGGGATCCCCTACGTCGCGGTGCTCGGCTTCACGGCGGCGATCGTCGTCGCGGTGATGATGCTCGCGGCGCTCACGCTGCTCCCCGCCCTGCTCGGCTGGGTCGGCCCGCGCATCGACAAGGGCCGCGTGCCCGGGCTGCACCTCGGGCGCCACCACCACGAGGCCGCGCAGCGAGCCGCCGCGTCCGGTGAGCCGGCGAAGCCTCCGTTCTGGGAGCGGTGGGCCACCGGCGTCGCCAAGCACAAGTGGCCGTGCGCGATCGTCAGCGTCCTGGTGCTGCTCACCCTGGCGCTGCCGTTCCTCTCGATCCGGTACGGCGAGTCCGACGACGGCACCGCGCCATCCGGCTCGACCCAGCGCATCGCGTTCGACCTCATCGCCGACAGCTTCGGCGCCGGCGCGAACGGTCCGCTCGCGGTGGTGGTCACCCTGCCCGACGGGGAGCAGGTCCCGTCGCAGCTCACCAAGGCGCTGGCGGCCGCTCCGGGAGTCGCGACCGTCACACCCCCGCAGGTGAACGCCGCCGGGGACACCGCGGTGATCACCGTCGTCCCGACGACCGCACCCGACGCCGCGGCCACGACCGATCTCGTCGACCTCCTGCGCGCGAACACGATCCCGACCGCCCTCGCCGGGTCCGACGTGCAGGCGTACGTCGGCGGCGTGACCGCGGCCTTCATCGACGTCGGGAACCGGATCGCCGATCGGCTGCCGTTCTTCATCGGGCTCGTGGTGCTCCTGAGCTTCTTGCTCCTCCTGCTCGTGTTCCACTCGATCGCCATCCCCACGACCGCCGCGGTCATGAACCTGCTGTCGATCGGCGCGGCGTACGGCGTCACGGTCGCGGTGTTCCAATGGGGATGGGCCAAGGAGCTCTTCGGGCTGTCGAGCACCATCCCGATCATCTCGTTCGTCCCGATGATGATGTTCGCGATCCTGTTCGGGCTCTCGATGGACTACCAGGTGTTCCTGCTCACGCGGGTGCGCGAGGAGTACAACCAGTCGGGAGACACTCGCACCGCCGTCGTGAAGGGCGTCTCGCACACCGCGCGCGTCATCACGTCCGCCGCGCTGATCATGATCGCGGTGTTCCTGAGCTTCGTGGCCAGCCCGGTGCCCGAGATCAAGATGTTCGGCCTCGGGCTCGCGGTCGCAGTCGCGGTCGACTCGACCATCGTGCGCATGGTGCTCGTACCGTCGCTCATGGAGATCCTCGGGAAGGCCAACTGGTGGTTCCCGACGTGGCTCGAGCGGATCCTCCCCAAGATCACGATCGAGTAGCCCACGACCTCCCTGCGACGAGTCAGGCCTGGGTGCCGACCTCGAGCTCGCGAAACGGCGTGTTCTTGTCGGGACCCGGCTCCTTCGGTAGCCCGAGGCCGCGCTCGCCGATGATGTTCTTCTGGATCTCGTCGCTGCCGCCGTAGATCGACGGTGCCGGCGCGAACAGCGTCATCTCCTGCACCACGCCACCTCCCGTCGTCGACTCGCCCATGAGCATCCCCTCGGGACCGAGGATCTCGGGGCCGAGGTCGCGCGTGAGTCGGGTGATCCGGCTCATGAGCAGCTTGGCGAGGTTGCCGGCCGGTCCGAGGTCGCGGCCCGCCGCACGCGCGGCCTTGAGCCGCAGCGACGTCATCCGCCCGATCTCGTTCAACGTGTACAGCTCGGACAGCTTCTGACGGATCACGGGATCCTGCCCACAGCCGACCTTCTCGGCGAGGTCACGGAACATCCCGTACGAGCCACCGAACGCACTCGGCTGCACCGACCGACCGCTCCCGATCCCCGACGCGATGTCGCCGACACGCATCTCGAGCGCGCCCGTCTTGTGCCCCGGGAAGGCCGCGCCACCGGCGCCGCTGCCGCCACCGCCGAGCCCGGCACGCTCGAAGGCGAGCGTCGTGTTGGCGACCGCCCAGCCCTTGTTGAGCCCGCCGATGAGCGCTTCGTTCGAGACCCGCGCGCCGTCGAGGAACACCTCACTGAAGAGCGCGCGACCGGTCATCTCGCGCAGCGGTCGCACCTCGACCCCGGGCTGGTCCATCGGGAAGGCGAAGTAGCTGATGCCCTGGTGCTTCGGGGCATCGGGATCGGTGCGCGCGAGCAACATGCCCAGGTCGGCGACCTGGCCACCCGAGGTCCACACCTTCTGGCCGGTGATGACCCACTCGTCGCCGTCGCGCTCGGCCTTGGTCTGGAGGCTCGCGAGGTCGGAGCCGGCACCGGGCTCGCTGAAGAGCTGGCACCACGCTTCCTGGCCGTTCACGATCGGCGGGAGGTACCGCGCCTGCTGCTCCGGGCGTGCCGTGCGTAGTAGATCGTGGGGCCGGCGAGGAGGATGCCGAGCCCGGCGGGTCCCCCGACCGCCCCGGCGGCGCGCAGCTCGTCGGCGACGACGCGGGCGAGGTCACCCGGCAAGCCACGACCGAGCGCCGACTCGGGCCAGGTCGGGACGGCCCAGCGGCCGTCGGAGAGGCGCTGCCACCACTCCGCGACGCGTGAGGTCGGGATCCCACTCCTCGGCGAGGAAGGCCTTGACCTCGTCGCGGACCGCTTGGGGGGTTGCCTCGGTCATGGGACGTACTCCTGGTCTGCGGTGTTCGGGCGTCGAGTCAGCCGAGCAGCTCGAGGACCTTCTCCGACGGGCGCGCGATGACCGCGCGGTCGCCGACGAAGACCACGGGCCGCTCCATGAGCTCGGGGTGCTCGAGGAGGAGGGCGACGACGGCGTCGCGGGTCGTGTAGGCATCGGCGTCGAGCCCCAGCTCGCCGAAGCGCTTGTCGTGGCGGACGAGCGCCCCGGGGTCGTCCGGGATGGCGTCGACGATGCGCTCGAGCGTGGCGCGGTCGGGCGGCGTCGTGAGGTACTCGACGACCTCGGCGTCCACGCCCCGGTCCCGAAGGATCTCGAGCGCCCCCCGGGACTTGCTGCACTTCGGGTTGTGGAAGACCGAGACGGGATCCATCACCCAGGAGGCTACCGTTGGGTAACCGGAGCGGCCCAGCCGGGGTATCGGCCAAGCCGGCGCGGCTCCCAGGAGCAGAGGAGTGGGGATGAGCGACTTCAAGGTCCTCGGACGCGAGGACGCGAACGACGTCGAGTCGATCCTCGCCGACGACGCCATCGACTTCGGGACCGCCGTCCACGCCACGCACGTCGGCGGCGACGCCATCTTCACCTGGGACTACGAGCGCACACGCGAAGGACTCGGCAAGCTCTACGAGCGCGCGAAGACGTCGCAGTGGAACGGCTCGACGGACCTCGACTGGTCGACCGACGTCGACGTCGAGAAGGTCGCGATCGAGATGCAGGCCGCGATCGCCCACCTCCGCGACCGTCTCGTGAACATCACGAACTCGCCCCTGAAGAGCTGGGGCGACGAGCAGTGGACGCAGCTCGCGATCGAGGCGTTCAACTGGCGTATGAGCCAGTTCCTCCACGGCGAGCAGGGCGCCCTGATCTGCACCGCGAAGATCGTCGAGACCGTCCCGTGGATCGACGCCAAGTACTACGCGTCGACCCAGGTGATGGACGAGGCCCGCCACGTCGAGGTGTTCGCCCGCTACCTCGACACCAAGCTCGACGGTCACTACGCCGTCAACCCGGCGCTGCAGCTGCTGATCGACGACATCATCGCCGACTCCCGCTGGGACATGACCTACATGGGCATGCAGATCATGATCGAGGGACTCGCGCTCGCCGCCTTCGGCTTCATGCACGCGACCACGCAGGAGCCGCTCCTCAAGCAGCTCCTCCGCTACGTGATGAGCGACGAGGCCCGCCACGTGGCGTTCGGCGTCCTCTCGCTGCAGGAGTACTACCAGGGGCTCGGCGGCGCCGAGATCCGCGAGCGCCAGGAGTTCGCCTTCGAGGCCGCGCTGCGCATGCGCGACCGGCTGATGATGCAGGCGCGTCTGGGAGAAGATGCGGGATCGACCGCGCGACGATCACGAGCATGCTGTTCGAGATCAAGCAGCCCGGCGTCAACCCGTTCCAGGCCGCGCTGTTCTCGAAGATCGTGCCGAACTGCAAGAAGCTCGGCCTGCTCGACGCCGGCGACGGCTGGCTGCGCGAGAAGTTCACCGAGATCGGCGTGATCGAGTTCGAGGACGCCCCGGACACCGAGGTCGAGTACGCGCTGCTCGACGCCGTGTCGCAGGACCGCGAAGCCGCTGCCGCGAACGCCTGACGTCAGGCGGCGCTCGAACACGATCTGCGGTTGGGTGACCGCGTCCGCGAGCAGCTCGAGGTAGCGCGGCCGCGGTACCTCGATCGCGCCGAGCGACGCGAGGTGCGCGGTGCTCCACTGCACGTCGAACAGGACGCCCCCTCCGTCGCGCAGGCGCTCCACGAGCCCGACGAACGCGACCTTCGACGCGTCGGTGCGTCGGTGGAACATGGACTCGCCCGCGAACAGCCCGCCGAGCGCGACGCCGTAGATCCCGCCTGCGAGCTCGACGCCCCCTCCGGCATCCTCGCTCCAGGCCTCGACGCTGTGCGCGACCCCGAGCCCGTGGAGCGCGACGTAGGCCTCGACGAACGACTCGTCGATCCAGCCGTGTGGGCGAGCGGGATCCCCGCACGCGCGCATCACCGTCTCGAACGCTTGGTCCACCGTGATCGTGAACCGGCTCCGCGAGCGGCGGAGCGACCGACTGACGTGCACACCGTCGAGCGGCACGATCCCCCGCGGATCGGGCGACCACCAGGCGAGCGGCCCACCCGGAGCGAGGCGCATCGGGAACAGCCCACGCGCGTAAGCACCGAGCAGCGTCGCGGGAGCGAGGTCCGCGCCGATCCCGATGATCTCCTCGCCCGGTTCCGCGTCCGCCGGATCCGGGAACACCCAGCCGGTCGCTCGCCCCGTCAGGGCCGCGCCGTCCCGCTCGGGGTCACGAACCGGCGCAGAAGCCGACCTCGTCGGTGTTCAGCGTGCCGTCGGCACAGCGGACGTTCGAGTTGTTGTGCGAGAACACGCCCTCGGGGCTCTCCCAGCCCGGCACGACCCACGCGTGCACCATCCACGTCGTGATGGTCATCAGGCGACCGCCCTTGGACGAGCACTGCCGCTCGGTGACGTCGGAGTCGGCCGGGAACGGCACCTCGATCCCGTTCGGCGAGTACTTGATGCACACGTTGCTGTGCCGGTGCCAGTGGTCGTTCGGCCCGGCGAAGCCCTCGGGCGCCTCCTGGCTGAGCGAGTTGTACATGAGGCCGATGACCCGGGAATCGGGGTCGGTGCCGTCGTAGATGTAGGTGTCCGGGTTCCCCGCGTCGACCCCACCCGTGCCGGTCAGCCCCCTCCCGGTGACGCCGACGTAGTGCGCACCGCTCCCGGGTGCGAACCCGCCGGCGAGCACGAACCCGGCCGCGGTCGCGTCGGCGACCGTGGGCATGCGCAACGCCGCCTCCCGGGCCGCGGTCGAGCTGGTACGCGAGCGCCTCGCGCGTCGGCACGTCGAGCGGCACGTCGGGCTGGTTCTCGGCCGCGACGTCCTGGGCCTTGACGCCGGTGATGACCTGGCCGTTCTCCACGACCGGTCCGCCGCTGGTGTGCCCGGCGTGCTCCGACGCGAGACCGACGTCGTTCCCCGTCGCCGCGACCGGCGCGACGATCGTGCGGGTGTCGCTGTTCGAGTCCGCGAGGACGATCGTCGCGGCACCGATCATGAACCCCAGGAGCCCCACCGCGAGCCAGCGAGCGAGCATCGTGTTCCCCCCATCGACCGACCGGCTCCGAGCGGCCTCGGGCCAGGGTACCCGGGCCCGCCGGAGGCCGAGCGGCCTCGACCCCGACCGGCACTAGCCTCGACGGATCACGGCCGGCGCCCTCACCGAACGCCTCGGCCGGGCTCCCCTCCATGCCGACCACTGCCGCCGATCCCGCTCCCATCCGCCGGGTGGCCCGCGCCCTGGTTCCCGTGCTGGTCGGGCTGGCGCTGCTGGGCGTCCTCGGGACGAGCACCCCGGCCGCGGCCGATCCGCTCCAGGACGCCGACGCGACGGTGAACGCGCTGCGGGTCGAAGCAGATCGCGCGGCCGCCGACTACTTCGACGCGCTGACCGCGTCGCAGACGCTCGACGCACAGATGGCCGACATCGAGGCCCGCCTCCCGAAGCTCGCGGCGCGCCGCCGCGTGCTCCTCGGGCAGGCCGAGGACCGGGCGGTCGCCGCGTACAAGCGATCGGGGAACGCGCTCGGATTGATCATCGCCAGCGGTGACGTGCTCACGGCCGCGCGCCGCGCGCGGTGGCTCGACCGGCTCAACGAACGGGACAACGACGCGTTCGACGAGCTCCTGCAGGTCAGCGCGCAGCTCGAGAGCCAGCGACAGCAGCTCCGCGACGCCCGGGCGTCACAAGCCGCCGCCCTCGCCGAGCTCGAGGCGCGCGGCCGCGACATCGACGCGAAGCTCCAGGCCGCCGAGGACCGGAGCCGCCAGCTCGCCGCGGAGGCGGCGCAGGCCGCAGGCCGCAGCCGGAGACGGCCCGGCCCGTGAACCCGAAGGGCGCCGGCAGCGCACCACCGGTCGCGCCGCCCGACTACCAGCCGACGCCGGGCGTCCACCCCCACCACGACGACCCGTTCCTCGTGTGCACCCGTGCGCACGAGGGGAGCTACACGTCGTACAACCCGGCCGGGCCCGTACATGGGCGCGTACCAGTTCCTCCAGTCGACCTGGAACGGCGCGGCGAACCACGCGGGCCGTCGCGGACCTCGTCGGCGTCCCGCCCAACACGGCGTCCGAGTACGACCAGGACGACGTCGCGTGGGCGCTCTACCAGTGGCGGGGCGCAGGCCCCTGGGGTGGGCGCTGCGTCTGAGTCGGCAGTCCGACGCTCAGCCGATCCAGGCCGGGAGCATCGCCTGCATGAGGTCCTCGTCGGGCGTCGTGCGCCACGCGTCGAGCATGGCGACGGCCATCGGGTCGCACCCGACCCGCAACGGCGCCTCGTCGTCGAGGATCGCGTCGACGATCGCGGTGGCCGCGTCGGCGCTCGACGTGATCTGGTCGTTGATCGCGCTGCGGCCCTCGAAGTACCGGTGGGCCATGGCCTCGTAGTCGGGATCGCCGATCGCCTCCGGCGGCTTCGCGGAGCCGGCCAGCATGTCGGTGTCGATCGGGCCTGGCAGGATCTCGAGCACCCGGATGCCGAACGGTCCGAGCTCCGCGCGCAGGCTCTCCCCGATCGCGCTCACCGCGGCTTTGCTCGAGCGGTACGGCGCGTAGAACGGCACCGGGGCGAGGACCGACGACGACGAGATGTTGCAGAGGACGCCGCCACCCGCCTTGCGGAGCGCGGGGACAGCACGACGGCTCACCTCGATGAGCCCGAACACGTTCGTCTCGAACATGTCGCGCCACAGCTCCATCGGCGTGGACTCGAACGCGGGATGTTCGCGCTCGACCGCCGCGTTGTTGACGAGGACGCGCAGCTCGTCGGGGAGATGGATCGAGTCGGGGTCGGCCACGTCGAGGCGTTCGACGCGGAGCGCGCCGCCCTTGGCCGCGACGTCCTCGACCAGCTCGGCACCCATGTCGGGCTTCCGCATCGTGGCGAGGACGTCGAAGCCCCGATCGGCGAGCTCGAGCGCCACGGCTCGACCGATCCCTCGGCTCGCGCCGGTGACGACCGCGGTTCCCTCGGCCTGCATCGTTCCCCCCTCCGAGCGCCGCGTCGCCGGTCGCCCGATGACGCAGAGTCTACGGTTGAGGGCGATGGATCCCGCAGGGCACACCCTCGACCTCGCTCCCCAACCCCAGCGTGTCGAGATCACGGTCGACGGCGTTGCGCTCGCCACATCCGACCGGGCGATCGTCATGCAGGAGACGGGCATTCCGCCGCGCCACTACCTCCCGCCCGACGACGTCCGCCTCGACCTGACCACCGAGAGCCCGACCACCACCGCGTGCCCGTTCAAGGGCCAGGCGTCGTACCTCCACTTCCTCGTGGACGGCACCGAGCACCGTGACCTCGCGTGGACCTACGAACGCCCGATCAACGGCGTGGAACAGATCGCCGGGCTCATCTGCTTCTTCGACGAGCGGGTGGACGTGACCCTCGACGGCGAGCTCCAGGCGCGACCCGCAGACCGCCTGGTCGCCCTCCGCCTGACCCGCGGCGCCCGACCCACGGCGCCCGACCCGCGCCTCAGCCCGGCGCGCCGACCTCGACGAGGTTGGCGTAGCCCGCGAGCCCGATCGCGACCGCCGCGCCCACCAGCAGCACGAAGGTGATCGACGTTGCCGCCGCGAGGGGCCCGGCGAGCAGGACGCCGACGGGCACCGTCCCGCCGAAGCCCATGATCCAGAGCGCCATGACGCGGCCGCGCACGGCGTCGTCGACGTGCTCCTGGAGGACAGTCGACAGGGAGGTGATGACCACGAAGTAGGCGTACCCGAGCACGGGTGCGACCACGAACGCGGCAGCCGGGGACCGGACGAGTGCGAACACCACGAGCAGGAGCCCGAACGCGACGAGCGCGGGGCGGACGAGCCGGGCCTTGGCGTAGCCGGCGAACCACGTACCGACGCTGATGGCGCCGACCGCGGCGCCGAGCCCGAACACGGCATAGAAGATCCCGTAGTCCACCGAGCGGGGCTTCACGGAGAGGTTCTCGGCCGCGATCACCGGCATGAGTCCCGACGAACGCGAGGGAGAAGAAGGACAGGAGCACGAGGGTCACGAGCACCCGGCGGATCAACGGGTCGTGGCGCGCGATCTGGAATCCCTCGGCGAGACGCGTCCACACGCCCTGCCCGGGACGACCCGCGAAATGGCGGGGGTACTGGACGAGCAGCAAGGCCACGATGGCGAAGAGGTAGGTCGCGGCGTTGAGCACGAAGACGGGGGCTGCGCCGCTCGCCGCGTAGATCGCGGCGCCGATGGCCGGTCCGATCACGCGCGACAGGTTCATCTGGACCGACTGCAGCGCGACCGCACCAGGGAGGTCGGGCTTGGGCACGAGCGTCGGCAAGATGGAGTTCAGGGCCGGCGCGCCGAGCGCGTTGCCGACCCCGATCACCAGGACGCACAGGACGATGAGCGTCTCGTTCGGGTCGGACGACGTCGCGATGACTGCGAGCACGATCGAGAAGACGAGCTGCTGCACCTGGCACGCGAGCAGCAGCAGACGCCGGTCGAAGATGTCGGCGAGGACCCCGCCGACGTTCGACAGGATCAGCAGCGGACCGAGCTGTGCGAAGAAGAGGATCGCGACGTAGGTCTCCGAGTGCGTGAGTGTGAACCCGTAGGCGCCGAGCAGCACGTTCTGCATCCAGGTCCCGATGTTCGACGCGAACATCCCGGACCAGACGACGCGGAAGTCTCGGTTGCGCAGCGCCGCTTGCGCCGTGCCACGGACCAGCGTGCGGTCGCCGTCGACGAACGCGTCGGTCGCGTCCTCGGGACCCGGCTCGTGCGTCGACATGGGGCGGACCCTACGTGGAAACGCCCCCGCCTCGACGGTGGCCTATCCTCCGCGTGATGCCCGACATCCGGGAGCCGATGCTGCGCGCGGAGCTGCTCGTGCTCGCGGCCACGCCGGGCGATCCTGCGGCTGCCGACCGCCTCTGGGGCATCCTCGACGACTACGAGGCCTGGCCCGGCCGACGGCTCGTCGGCGAAGACGGCGCCGAAGCCGCGTGGCTCATCGCGCAGCTCGGCGACCTCGGGCTGCAGCGCCGGGCACTGGAGCACCTCGAGCTCGCGGTCGAGGCGGGCGACGTACCCGCCGCGCACTACGCCTGCCTCCACGATCGGGTCCGCATGGCGACCGGCCGGCCCCAGGTCTACGGGTCGCAGCTGATCACCGGTGACGACGGCGCGGTGCGCCCGTGGCCGATCGAGGATCCCGAGCGCGTCGACGAGCGCCGGAGTCGCGTCGGACTGCCACCGCTCGCCGAGCACACCGCGACCCTGACTGCCGAGCTGCGTCGACGCGTCTGATCCGACGGGATCCCAGGGCGCGGCCCGCGTCCGGGCGTCGGCAGTGCCGCCGCTAGATTCCTGCCATGCCCAAGCGCTTCCTCCGCCTCGCTGCCATCGCGGCTGCCACCTCGATCCTCCTCGCCGGGTGTGGCGGGGGCGACGACCGCCCGTCCCTCGGCACCCGGCCGGAGCCGAGCGGGGCGACGAGCACGACGGCGCTGCCCGCGTACTCGAGCCTCATCGCCCAGCCGGTCGGCAACGAGGTCGCGGTCCACAAGGCGCCCGAGGCGTCCAGCCCTGCTGAGACATACCCGAACCCCTGGCAGCTCGACGACGATCCGGCCCACGTCGTGCCGCAGGTGTTCCTGGTCGAATCCGAGCGCGACGACTGGGTCGAGGTGCTGCTCCCGGTCCGCCCGAACGGCACCACCGGGTGGGTGCGCAAGCAGGACGTCCGCCTCACGCCGAACCGGTACAGCATCGACGTGTCGCTGTCCGGTCGTCAGATCACGGTGCACGACGGCGACCAGGTGCTCGTCCAGGAGCCCGTCGCGATCGGTGCCGCCGACACCCCGACGCCGCCCGGCGAGTACTTCCTGCGCGTGCTGCTGAAGGCCCCCGACCCGAACACGGTGTACGGCCCCTATGCCTACGGCCTGTCCGCCCACTCGGACGTGCTGACCACCTTCAACGGCGGTGACGGCGAGATCGGCATCCACGGCAACAACGACGCCTCGGTGCTCGGGAAGGACGTCACCCACGGGTGCATCCGGATCAGCAACGACAGCATCACGCGCCTCGCCGGGATCCTGCCGTTGGGCACGCCCGTCGACATCGTCGCCTGAGCCGAGGCAGCAGCTCGACGCGAACAAGCAGGGGGGAACGCGGTGCGCATCGAAGGCTCGAAGATCCTGGTGACCGGCGCATCCTCCGGCATCGGCGCAGCGCTGGCGCCGATGCTGGCAGCCAAGGGTGCGACGGTCGGCATCGTCGCCCGCCGCAAGGAGCGACTCGAGGAGGTGCTCGCGCAGCTGCGTTGAGCACGCACCCGAGTCACGGCTCTGGAGCGTCGACCTCGGCGACCTCGACGCCGCCGAGCGCGTCGCGCTCGAGGCCTGGGACGCGTTCGGCGCGCTCGACGCCCTCGTGAACAACGCAGCCATCCCGAAGCGGATGCCCGTCCCGCGGCTCACCAACGATGAGATCGACACGGTGATGCGGGTCAACTTCACGTCGCCCGTCCGCATGACCATGGCGTTGCTCCCCCGCTGGCTCGAGCGTGACGGCGGATGTGTCGTCAACGTCTCCTCGATGGGCGGACGCATCGGGATCGCGCACGAAGCCGCGTACTGCGCGTCGAAGTTCGCGTTGTGCGGCTGGAGCGAATCGATGGCGATCGACCTGCACGACACCAACGTCGAGGTGAAGCTCGTCCTCCCCGGGCCGATCGAGACGGAGATCTGGGACCTCCCGGGGAATGACGCGGCGCTCTACGCCGGGCCGTTCGTCCCGGCGGCGGAATGCGCGCGGCAGCATCGTCGACGCGATCGAGGGCGACGGCTTCGAGTACTACGCGCCCCCGGACTTCCCGGGCGGACTCGGAAAGCAGGCCGACGTGGTGATCGGCAAGACAACCAACCCCGACGCGTTCATCGATGCCATGGGGCAGATGGCGCGCGGCTGATCTCCGGTCTCGGCGGGCTGGCGTCAGCGGTCGGCCGGTACCACCTCGACCGGGATCCCGTTGAGGATCGCGTTGCCCGAGAGGGGGTCGAGCGCGGCACCGTCGGTGAGCAGGTTGCTGTTCACACCGGGGCGCTTGCCCGCGACGGAGAGCTGGGTACCGACGGCATCATGGCCCCAGCCGTGCGGGAGGCTCACGACGCCGGGCATCACCGCGTCGGTGATCTCCACAGGCGCGTCGAGCGACGCCCACCCGAGAGGTCACGTGCGCCGAAGCGCCGTCGGCGAGCCCGAGGCGTCGGGCGTCGTCCGGGTGCACGTGGAGCGTGCAGCGGGCCTTCCCCTTCACGAGGACCTGGAGGTTGTGCATCCACGAGTTGTTCGATCGCAGGTCGCGGCGCCCGACGAGCACGATCGGTTCGCCGTCGGACGCCGCGGCAGCCGAGCCCGCCGCGGTCAGCGACGACCGCAGCCGGTCGACGTCGGCCGTGATCAGCGGCGGCGCGAGCTCGACCTTGCCGCTGGCCGTCCGCAGCACCTCCGGGATCCGCGGCTCGAGCGGGCCCAGATCGATGCCGTGCGGGTTCGCCTCGAGCACGGAGAGCGACAGGCCGTCCGCGTCGTGCCCGAACCCGTCGCCGTAGCGGCCCGGTGCGCAGCATCAGGTCGAGGATGCGCTCCGGACCGCGGCGCGGCGCGAGCGCCGCATGAACTTCGGCCGGATCACGACCTTCGATGGTGGACCCCGATCGGCGCAGCGCCTTGTCGACGAGCCCGTGCACGACGAAGTCGTCGAGCGCGTGCGGATCCGCGTCGGCTCCCTGCCCGGCGAAGATGCACGCGAGCCGCAGCAGGATCTCCCACTCGTGCATCTCGCCGGGACCGAGCTCGACGAGCGGCGGCGAGTAGTTCGCGATGTTGCGCACCGACAGCTGGTAGAAGGCGAGGTCATAGTGGCCGCGCGCCAGGAGCGAGGGTGCCGGGAGGATGACGTCCGCGTGGCGCGTCGTCTCGTTGCGGTAGATGTCGACGCTGACCACGAAGTCGAGCGAAGGGATCGCACGCGCCGAGCCGCGCGCTCTCGGGCGTCGAGGCGACCGGGTTGCCCGCGACCGTCAACAGCGCCCGGATCTGACCGTCACCCGGGGTCTCGATCTCCTCCGCGAGGCACGCCACCGGGAGCTCGCCGAACATCTCCGGGAGCGCCGCGCACGCGGCTGCTCCGGCGCCCGAAGCGCACGCCCCGCCCGCCACCAGCCGGTGGACCGCCCGTGTTCGAGCTGCCGGCGGCCGCGTTGGCGAACATCGCGCCGCCTGCGCGGTCGAGGTTGCCGGTGAGCACGTTGAGCACGTCGACGAGCCACGACGCCAGCGTGCCGAACTCCTGCGTGCACGTGCCGATGCGGCCGTACACCGCGGCATGCGGGGCTCCGGCGAGCTCGCGGGCCGTGCGTCGGATCGTCCCGGCGTCGATGCCGCACACCGGTGCGACGAGCTCGGGCGTGAAGTCGTGTGCCAGCGTCGCGACCTCGTCGACGCCGACCACGTGCTCCGCGAGTTCCCCGACCGTCACCAGTCCTTCGTCGACGAGCACATTGACGAGCGCGAACAGGAAGTGAGCGTCGGTGCCGGGGCGGATGAAGAGATGCTCGTCGGCCGCCTCCGCCGTCTTCGTGCGGCGGGGGTCGACGACGACGAGCTTTCCGCCACGCGCGCGCAGGGCTCGGAGCCGCCCCGGGAGGTCCGGCGCGGTCCAGAGGCTGCCGTTCGACTCGAACGGGTTCGCACCGAGCATGAGCAGGTGATCGGTGCGGTCGACGTCGGCCAGGGGCACGGACAGCGCGGTCCCGAACATGAGCGCGGCCGAGACCTGCTTGGGCATCTGGTCGACGGTGCTCGCCGAGAACACGTTCGCGGTGCCCATGGCCTGGAGCAGCGCCCGGTTGTAGATCAGGCTCGCGAGGTTGTGCGCGTTGGGGTTGCCCAGGTAGACGGCGACGGCGTCGCGCCCGTGGGTCTCGAGGATCGGGGTGATGCCCGGCCTCGATCGTCCGGAACGCCTCGTCCCACTCGACCGCTTCCCACTCGTCCGGACCGCGACGGACCTGTGGCCTGCGCAGCCGGTCCGCGTCGGCTTCGAGCGCCTTGATCGCGGTGCCCTTCGGGCAGAGGTAGCCACGGCTGAACACGTCGTCACGATCGCCACGCACGAGCGTGATCTCACGCCCGTCGAGGTGGAGCTCCAGCCCGCAGGTCGCCTCGCAGAACGGGCACGTGCGGTACTCGACCCTCTTCGTCATGCCCTGGAGGGTACGCCCCGGCTCGCGTCGCCGCGTATGGTGTCAGGTCAAACCGGGGGATGCACGATGAAGCGAACCGCACTGCTGCTCGCGGCCACGGTGACCACGATCTCACTGGTCCCCCTCGCGCCGGCGGGCGCCAAGGCCGCGGCACAGGTCGAGGGCGCGGTCGCCGACTGCTCGGCCGGCACGTCGTGCACCATCACCTGGACCGCACCGTCCGGGACGGTGACGGTGTTCCAGGGCACCGATCCCGATGCGATCGACACCGAGGTGACCACGTCGGACACGAAGTCCGCGACGGTCGATGGCCTCGATCCCGACCAGCGCTCCTTCTTCGAGCTGAAGGTCGGAGACGCGAAGCACGGCACGGTCGTCGCGGATCGCAGCCTCCATCTCACGTCGGCGCCGAACGCGCGCGACATCGGCGGCTACGAGACCAAGGACGGACACCACGTGAAGTGGGGCCAGGTCTACCGGTCCGACGCGATCGCCGAGGCCGACACGGCGGACCTCGCGAAGCTCGACGCGCTCGGCATCAAGCTCATCTGCGACTTCCGCGGACCGGGCGAGGTCGCCGTCGACGGCGCGGACCAGCCGGTCGCCGGCGCGGAGCAGCTCAACCTCCCGATCCTCGACGAGTCCGACGACAGCAACGCGAAGATCCGGGCTGCGATCACGAGCGGCGACACGGCCGCGCAGGAGGCCCTCCTCGGCGACGGCAAGGGCGCCAAGATCCTCACCGACGCCGGCACGTTCTTCGTCGAGGACGCGTCGGCGCGCGACAACTTCGCGACGCTGCTCGGGCGCCTCGCGGACCCGGCCGACCTTCCCACGCTCACCCACTGCACCGCCGGCAAGGACCGCACCGGGTGGTCCACCGCGATCATCCTGAGCGCGCTCGGCGTCCCGAAGCAGACAGTGATCGACGACTACCTGCTGACGAACGACTACACGAAGGAGAAGAACGCGCAGACGCTCGAGAGCACGGCGACGCTGATCGACCCCGCGCTCCTCAGGCCGCTCCTCGAGGTGCAGCCCGAGTACCTCGCCGGCTCGTTCGACGCCGTCAAGAAGAGGTACGGCACCTTCGAGAAGTACCTCACGAAGGGACTCGGCATGTCGAAGGCCGACCTCGCCGCCCTCAAGAGGAACCTGCTCACCGACTGACCGAGTCCCCCACCCCTCCCGAGCGCAGACGACAGGGCCGATGACCGAGCGCCTCTACTTCCGCCAACTCCTCGCGGGCCGCGACTTCGCGGTCTCGGACCCGATCGCGCGCCAGATGGTCAACTTCGTCTACCTCATCGGCGATCGGAAGACGGGTGAAGCCGTCGCGGTCGATCCCGCCTACGGCGTCGGCGAGCTCGTCGAGCTGCTCGCCGCCGACGGACTCCGCCTGACCGGCGTGCTGGCGACCCACTGGCATCCGGACCACATCGGCGGCGACCTGATGGGGTACGGCATCGAGGGCATCCAGGAGCTCGCGGGAATGGCCGACGTCCACGCGCCCGTGCACGTGCACCGGGACGAGGCCGAGTGGGTGAAGCGCTCGATCGGCGTGTCCGACTCCGACCTGACGCTCCACGACAGCGGCGACACGGTGACGGTCGGCGACATCCCGGTCACCCTGATGCACACGCCCGGCCACACCCCCGGCAGCCAGTGCTTCCTCGTCGACGACAAGCTCGTCGCCGGCGACACGTTGTTCCTCGACGGGTGCGGCCGCACCGACTTCCCGGGGTCGGACCCCGACCAGATGTACGAGAGCCTCACGCAGCGCCTGGCCACGGTCCCCGACGACACCGTCCTCTATCCGGGGCACTTCTACTCACCGCCGACCCCATCCGCGAGCATGGGCGACACCCGCCGGAACAACTACGTGTATCGGATCCGGAGCCTCGACCAGTGGCGCACGTTGATGGGCGTCGACTGAGCGCCGACCGACGACCCCACTCGCGCTGCTTCACGAAGACCTTGTGAGCGCCAGGGCTAGGAGGGATCGAACAGCACCCGGAGCTCGACGGGGCCGCGGAAGGCGAGGCCCTCGATCCGCGGCGGCTCGGCATCTGGGTCGAGCCGCAAGTTCGGGAGCCGGTCGAGGATCGTGTTGAGCCCGACGCGCAGCTCGAGCCGCAGCGAGGTGCATCCCGAGGCACTGGTGCTGGCCCGTCCCGAACGCCATGTGGTTCTGCGCCGGACGGTCGAGGTCGAACTCCTCGGCGTGCTCATAGCGGGTGTCATCGTGGTTCGCCGACGCCGTGATCACGCCGATCGGTGACCCGGCCGGGATCGGGCATCCTGCGACTTCGGTGTCGGTCGCCGCGACGCGGCTCACCTGGGTGACCGACGACTCCCAGCGGAGCGTCTCCTCGATCAGCGCGGGGATCAGCTCACGATCCGCAAGCACACGCTCCATCACGCCGGAGCTGCGTGAGCAACGCGGTGAGCGCGTTTCCCATGACACGAAAGGTCGTCTCGGCGCCCGCCGGCAGGAGGAGGCGCAGGAAGCCATAGATCTTCTCGTCGGTGAGACGCTGACCGTCGATCTCGGCGTGGACGAGGTCGCTGAGCAAGTCGCCCTGTGGGTTGTCGCGGCGCGGTCGGCAACGAGGGGCTCGAGGTATTCCCGCATCGCACGCGACGCCGCCATGCCGACCTCGGGGTTGAGCGGACCGGTGTTGATCTGCTCGGACCATTGGTGGAACTGCTGGCTGTCCTCGATCGGGACGCCGACGATCGCGCAGATCACGCGCACCGGGTACCGACTCGTGATGTCGCGGACCAGGTCGGCGCGACCGAGCGGCAGCGATCGCGTCGATGCTCTCGTTGATCGCGGGCTCGATGGCCGTCTCGCCCCACTGCTCGAGCTGCGACGCGCGGAACGCGTGGGCCACGAGGTTGCGGTACGAGCGGTGCTCCTTGCCGTCCATGGCGAGGATGAGCTCGCCCATGAACTGCCGATGTGCTCGGCGTTGATCGTCGACGAGAACGTCTGCGCCGTCGCGCAGCACGCTCTCGACGTCGTCCCAGCGGGTGATCTGGTACGACGACCGTTCGGGGGTCCCCATCATCGAGCCGTCGGTCTTGATGACCGGACAGACCTCGCGGGCGCGGCCCCACTGCTCGTAGGGCTGCCCGGTGACGAAGTCGATCTCCTCGTACTCGAAGACGGGCGCGTCCTGGGTCACTCCGGTGCTCCCCTGTCGAGGCTGCGGCGGCACCGGCACCGACCACCGGGACCGGCCGCTCGTCGAGGCGTTTGCTGACACGGTAGTCAGGTTCCGCGAGGTGCCGCTAGCCTCTCGCCCCGTGACCACCGAGGGTGCCGACCCGTTCGCGGAGACCGAGGACCAGCAGGCGCTGCGCGCCCTCGCGCGCGACGTCGCCGAGCGGGAGCTCGCGCCGAACGCGCGGCACTGGGACGAGACCGAGGAGTTCCCGCAGGGCTCCTGGGACGCGCTCCGGAAGGCCGACCTGTTCGGCATCACCGTCGAGGAGCGGTACGGCGGCATGGGGATGGGCGACATCGAGGCGGCGATCGTCCTCGAGGAGCTCGCCCGCTACGACGTGTCGAGCGCGATCCTCGCCCAGCTCACGTTCAACGGCCCGCCCACGAGCGATCCAGCACCTGGGGAGCGACGCGATGAAGGAGCGCTGGCTCCCGCTGGCCGCGACCGGCGAAGCGCTGTTCAGCATCGGGATCAGCGAGACCGAGGCCGGCTCCGCGGTCACGCACATGCGCGCCCGCCTCACGCCCGACGGACCGCCCGGTCCCGAGCGGGCAGGCGTACCGGCTCAACGGCTACAAGAACTACGTCACCGGCGGCCACAAGGCGCGCTGCTGCCTGGTGTGGTGCCGGTTCCCGGACAGCGAGGGCGCGAAGGGCATCGGCGCGGTGCTCGTCGACCTCGAGGACGAAGGCGCGACCGTGCAGGGACGCACGTGAAGATGGGACTCCGCGGCACGAGCGAGGCGGAGCTCGCGTTCGACGACGTGCGCATCGAGCCCGAGGACGTGCTCCTCGCCGGGCGATGCATCCGACAGCGAGTCGTTCAAGACGCTGATCTCGCACATCAACCACGAGCGCTGCGGAAACGCGGCCATGTGCATCGGTGCTGCGCAGGGCGCGCTCGAGTACGCCGTCCGGTACATGAACGAGCGGACGATCGGCGGGCAGCCGCTCGCCAAGCTCCAAGGGCTCCAGTGGAAGATCGCCGACATGGCGACGCAGCTCGAGGGCGCTCGGATGCTGCTCCAGCGAGCGCTCCGCCTCGCCGGCCCGCACGGCACGCCGCCCGCCCTCGAGACCGCCATGGCGAAGTCCGCCGCGAACCTCGCGGCGAAGTTCGTGTGCGACGAGGCGATCCAGCTCCTGGGCGGGTACGGCTACTCGCCGCGAGTTCCCCGTCGAGCGCGCGTACCGCGACATCCGCGGCCTGTGCATCGGCGCCGGCACCATCGAGATCCAGCGGAACTTCATCGGGTCTCAGGTGCTGCGGGGCGCGACGTCGTCGAGCACGGGTTGGCGCAACCCGCTCGTCTGAGCGCGATGCCGCGACTCCACGCCACGTACCGCAGTCCCGAAGCGTCCTCCTACCTGGCGCCGGGCGGCGCGTGGGATCTCCCGTCGCTGGACTCCCTCTGCACCGACGCGTCGCACCGCGCCAGCGGCGACCTGGTCGTCGACGCGAGTCGCCGGAGTCCGGCTCGACGGTGCCTGGGCTCGCGGCGCAGGTCGACAGCGCTCGCGGGTGGCCTGCGGGCCGCGGGGGTCCGGCGCGGCGACGTCGTCGCGTGGCAGGCGCCGAACTGGTGGGAGGTGGTCGTCCTGTACCGGGCGTGCTGGCGCCTCGGCGCGATCGCCGGCCCCATCCACCACCTCGCCGGGCCGAGCCGACGTCGAGCACATGCGTTGCGATCCTCGACCCGAAGCTGCTACCTGAGCCCGATCGACGTCCGTGGTCCCGGAGCCCGCCTCACGAACTTGCTCGAGGCCTCGGCCCCGGTCGCCGACTCGGCCGCGCGCCCGAGCGACCTTGCGGTCGTGCTCTTCACCTCAGGGTCGACTGGCGGACCGAAGGCAGCGCTGCACACCCAACGTGGCCTCGCCTACAAGGCGCGCGTCATGGCCGCCGCTCACGAGCTCACGCCGAACGACTCGGTGCTGATGCCCGCGCCGCTCGCGCACATCTCGGGATTGCTCAACGCCATCCTGGTCCCCGGGGTGGTCCCGATGCGGGCCGAGGTCATGGCGAAGTGGGACCCCGAAGACGCGCTCGCCACGATCGAGCGGGAGCGCATCACGTTCATGATCGGACCACCGACGTTCTTCGTCGCGCTGATGGGCACACCGGACTTCCGCACCGGAAGGGTCGACTCGCTCCGCCTCGTGTCGAGCGGAGGCGCCGGTGTGACACCGGCGTTCGTCGAGGAGGCCGCCGACGCGGCTCGACTGCCGCGTGAAGCGCACGTACGGCTCGACGGAGGCGCCGACGATCACCACCAGCACGCCCGGCGACAGCGCCACCCGAGCCCGGGAGACCGACGGACGGGCGACCGGGGCCGCCCGTCTGCGCGTCAGCGACCCGGCGACCGGGCGGGAGCGACCGCCTGGCGAGATCGGCGAGCTCTGGTTGCGCGGACCCGAGCTGTTCGCGGGTTACGCCGATGCCGAGCAGACGCGAGCGTCGATCTCGCGCGGCTGGTTCCGCACGGGCGACCTCGCGACCGTCGACGACGACGGGTGGCTCACCATCGTCGGCCGCATCAAGGACATCATCATCCGCGGGGGCGAGAACATCGCAGCCGCCGAGGTCGAGGGGATCCTCGAGGCCCACCCCGACGTCCGAGCCGCCGTCGCGGTCGGCCAGCCCGACGACCGCCTCGGCGAGCGGGTGTGCGCGTTCGTCGTCGCGTCGCACCCGTTTGATCTCGAGACCTGCCGTGCGTGGTTCGCCGAGCAGGGCGTCGCCCGCTTCAAGACGCCCGAGCGCGTGGTGCAGCTCGACGAGCTCCCGCTGCTGGCGGCCGGGAAGGCCGACCGCGCCGCGCTCAAGGCCCGAGCGGCCGAGACCGGCTAGCCGTCCGGTAGGTACACCGAGACGATCTGCTCTGTCACCACGGGATCACCGGAACCGGCGTCGCACCACTGCGTCTGCAGGATCGTCATCTGCATCTCGCCTCGCCGTCCCTGCTTGAGGAACGGCTTCGAGACACGCATGCGCCCCTCGAGCACGTCGCCAACGACTGGCTGGCGGTGGTACTCGAAGTGCTGCTCGCCGTGGAGGTAGAGGCCGGCCTCCGACGTGCCGTCCGACGGCAGACCCGAGTCGGGCGGCACCATCGAGCCCGAGCTGCCCTCGGGCTGGAGATCGGGGAGCGCTCCCCCGTGCGTCATCACGAACGTGAACGTCGGCGGCACCGGCACCGCGTCGAATCCTGCATCGCGGGCAGCGCGCTCGGACGAGAAGACGGGGTTCCGGTCCTTGACCGCGCGGGCGAACAGCGCGACCGGCACCGCGTCGATGCGAACGCGCACCGACGAGCCCCACTCCCCGAACTCCGGTTCCGGATCTGCCGATGCTTCGTCTGGTGGCGCCGCCATCAGATCACGCTCTCGCCCGCCTCGACGCGCGGACGGAGCATCGCCGCCAACCGCTCACGATGGAACGACGCGTCGCCGAACGACAGCTGGTCGAGCTGGGCACGCTTGAGGAACAGGTGCAGGTCGTGCTCCCAGGTGAAGCCGATCCCGCCGTGCACCTGGAGCGCGGACGCCATCACGCGCTTCGACGCGTCGGCACACCACACCTTCGCGGTGGACGCGGCGATCGATGCCTCGGGGTCGCCGGCCGCGAGGCACCACGCCGCCCAGTAGGTCGTCGAACGCATGCCCTCGACATCGACGAGCATGTCGGCGCAGCGGTGCTTGACGGCCTGGAAGCTGCCGATCGGCCGACCGAACTGCACACGATCCTTCGCGTACTCGACCGACAGGTCGAGCGACGCGGAGTGCGCCTCCGAGCATCTCGGCGCATGCAGCGGCCGACCCGAGGTCGACCACGCGCTCCACGGCCTCGACGCCACCGAGTCGCACCGCAGCGGCGCCGTCGAGGTGCAGCCAGCCGACCTCGCGGGTGCGGTCCATCGCCGACTCCCGCTCGGGACGCCCGAGCGCGTCGAGATCGACGGCGAAGAGCCCGAGCCCGTCGTCGCCCGCCGCGACGACGACGGCGGCAGAAGCACTCGGCGCGTACGGCGTCGGATCGGGGCGACCGGTGAGGATCCAGGCGCTCCCGGACTGCTCGGCCCGTACGGCGCCCGAGTCCCGGCTCCACGCCACGCAGCCGATCCCACCCTCGAGCAGACGGGCCGCCAGGTCGGTGGCCCCACCACCGGCGAGTGCGTCCAGGGCCAGCACCGTGCTGGCGAAGGGCGCGGGCGCAGCGTGGCCACCCACCGCCTCGAGCAGCACGGCGATCTCGACCGCACCCAGACCCAGGCCGCCGTCCGCTTCGGGCTGCCCGACGACCGGCCAGCCCTGCTCGCACATCGCGTCCCAGAGCCTCGCGTCGAAGCCGCCGCCCGCTTCCACCACGATGCGTACCTGCGTGGGCGAGGCCATGCCGTCGAGCACCTCCCGCGCGCCGTCCCGCAGCGCGACCTGGTCCTCCGAGAGATCGAAATCCATCGCTCTTCCGGCTCCGCTCCGCTCCGCTCGAGTCTGTCGTGAACCTATCGGACGGCTCGGAACGGCCACGAAGGCGCCGCTACGCTGCGAACGAGTCGACACGAGCAGAGGAGCAGCCAC
Source organism: uncultured Acidimicrobiia bacterium (assembly GCA_963809885.1). Lineage (GTDB taxonomy): Bacteria > Actinomycetota > Acidimicrobiia > IMCC26256 > PALSA-555 > JALHSW01. Next base: position 1,429,277 of record CAWELA010000004.1, read on the forward strand.
GGTGAGCGAGCAGCCTGCCATCTTGCGATACGGCGAAGAGGAGGTCGAGCTTCCCATCGTGCGCGGGTCCGAGGACGAGCTCGGCGCCAACATCGGCAAGCTGCGCGCGCGGACCGGCATCGTCACCCTCGACAACGGGTTCTTGAACACAGGCTCGTGCGAGTCCGCGATCACCTACATCGACGGCGACGCCGGCATCCTGCGCTACCGCGGGCATCCCGATCGAGCAGCTCGTCTCGGGCCACAAAGCCTCGTTCCTCGAGACGTCGTACCTGCTGATCTACGGCACGTTGCCGACGCAGCGACGAGCTCGACACGTTCCGGTACTCGATCCGCAAGCACACGCTCGTGCACGAGGACGTCAAGCGACTTCTTCGACGGCTTCCCGAAGGATGCGCACCCGATGGCGACGCTCTCGTCGGCCATCACCGCGCTCTCGACCTTCTACCAGGACAGCCTCGACCCGAAGGATCCGGAAGAGGCCGAGCTCTCGATCGTCCGTCTGATGGCGAAGCTGCCCACCATCGCGGCGTACGCCTACAAGAAGTCGGTCGGCCAGCCGTTCGTCTACCCGAACAACAAGCTCGACCTGATCGAGAACTTCCTCACGATGATGTTCTCGCTCCCGTCCGAGCCGTACGAGGTGAGCCCGACCGTCGTCAAGGCGCTCAAGGTGCTGCTCATCCTGCACGCCGACCACGAGCAGAACTGCTCGACCTCGACCGTCCGCCTGGTCGGCTCGAGCGAGGTGAACATCTACGCGGCGATCGCCGCCGGCATCAACGCCCTGTGGGGTCCGCTCCACGGTGGCGCGAACCAGGCCGTCATCGAGATGCTCGAGGACATCCGCGACGGTGGCGGCGACCTCAACGCGTTCGTGGCCCGCGCCAAGGACCCCGACGACTCGTTCCGGCTCTCGGGCTTCGGGCACCGCGTGTACAAGAACTACGACCCGCGCGCCCGGATCCTCAAGACGATCGCCGACGAGCTCATCGACGAGATGGGCCAGCGCGACGAGCTCCTCGACCTCGCGAAGCAGCTCGAGGACGTCGCGCTCGCGGACGAGTACTTCATCGAGCGCAAGCTCTACCCGAACGTCGACTTCTACTCCGGCCTCATCTACCGGGCGATGGGCTTCCCGACGAACATGTTCACCGTGCTGTTCGCCATGGGACGGCTCCCCGGCTGGCTCGCGCACTGGAAAGAGATGATCGAGAGCCCGGCCACCAGGATCGGGCGTCCGCGCCAGATCTACACCGGTCCGACCGAGACGCAGTACGTCCCGGTCGACCAGCGTTCCTGACCCGCGCGCAACCGATGAACCTCGAGCCGACCGCCGACGAAGGCGCGCTGCGCGCCGAGGTGCGCGGCTGGCTGCGCGAGCACCTGCCGTGGGAGTACGGCAAGGGACTGCCGCCGCGTTTCGACGACCTCGCCGAGGAGGTGGCGTTCGGGCGCGAGTGGCAGGGGAAGCTCGCGAGCGGCCGCTGGGTCGGCGTCCCGTGGCCCGAGGAGTTCGGCGGCCGCGGCGCCGGCGCCGTCGAGCACTTCATCGTCACCGAGGAGCTCGCTCGCGCCCGTGCGCCGGAGCTGGTCGGCCGCATCGGCATCAACCTCGTCGGACCGACCCTGCTCGCGCACGGCACGCCCGAGCAGCAGGAGCAGTGGCTCCCGAAGATCCTCCCGGCCGAGCACATCTGGTGCCAGCTGTTCAGCGAACCCGGCGCCGGGAGCGACCTGGCCGCGGTCTCGACGCGGGCGGTGCGCACCACGACCGACGACGGCCGGGACGTGTGGATCCTCGACGGGCAGAAGGTCTGGACGAGCTACGCCCAGTTCGCCGACTGGGGCCTCTGCCTCGCCCGCACCAACCCCGACGTCGCGAAGCAGCACGGCATCACCGCACTCGCCGTCGACATGCGCGCGCCGGGCGTCGAGGTCCGCCCGCTTGCGGCAGATCACCGACGAGACCGAGTTCAACGAGGTGTTCTTCGACGGTGTCGTGATCCCCGACACGCAGCGGATCGGGCCCGTCGACGAGGGGTGGCGCGTCGCGAACTCGACGCTCACCCACGAGCGTGGCATCAACCCGCGCCAGCTCGTCATCCACATCCAGCTCGTCGAGGAGCTGCTCCGGCTCGCGCTCGACTCGGGCGCGTTCGACGACGACCGCCTCCGCCCGCGGCTCGCGCAGGCCATGGTGGAGGTGCGCCTCTTCCAGCTCCACAACTGGCGGACGCTGTCGCGCGTTGCGAAGGGCGATCCCCCGGGCCCCGAAGGCAGCGCGCTCAAGCTGTACTGGAGCGAGATGAGCAAGCGCCTGCACGACACCGTCATGGCCGTGCTCGGGCCGGCGGCGCCGCTGTGGCACGGGGCCGACGAGAACCCCGGCGACGGCACGTGGCAGCGCTCCTGGCTCTACTACCAGGCGTCCTCCATCTGGGCGGGCACGAACGAGATCCAGCGCAACATCCTCGAGCGAGCGCGTGCTCGGCCTCCCCGCGAGCCCAAGGCGCGTCGCGTCGTAGCACGCCGCCGGCGGTACGCTGACATGGATGTCAGTTCCTGAGTTCGGAGCGATCCGGTACGAGGTCGACGGGCCCGTGGCGACGCTCACGCTGAACCGGCCCGACGCGGCCAACGCACAGAGCACGCAGATGCTCGAGGAGATCGACGCGGCCCTCGACCTCGCCGACGCCGACGACGCCGTCCGGGTCGTGGTCGTCGCCGGCGAGGGCAAGCACTTCTCCGCCGGGCACGACCTCAAGGAGATCCTCGACGGCACCACCGAGTGGGCCCGCATGCGCGACACCGCCGAGGGGAAGCTCCGCCACGAGCAGGTCATGTACTGGGACAAGTGCGTCCGACTCCGCGACTTCCGCAAGCCCACGATCGCCGCGGTGCAGGGTGCGTGCGCGGCCGCCGGGCTGATGCTCGCCTCGATGTGCGACCTGATCGTCGCCGCCGACGACGCCCGCTTCTCCAACCCCGTCGCCCGGATGACCGGCGTCGGCGTCGAGCTGCTGGTCGAGCCGTGGGAGCTCGGACCCCGCAAGGCCAAGGAGTTCCTGCTCTGCGCGACCACGATCGGTGCGGCGGACGCCGAGCGCTTCGGCCTCGTGAACAAGGTCGTCCCCCGCGCCGAGCTCGCGCACGCTGCCCGCGAGCATGGCCGACCAGGTCGCGCTCGTCCCGCCGGTCACCGCCGAGGCGATCAAGGACACGATCAACCACATGATCGATGGCCAGGGTCAGCGAGAGTCGTGGCGCTACCACTTCATGGTGCACCAGTTCGTGAGCAACAGCGCGACCGCGCTCGCGGCCACCGACGCCCGGAGAGCGGGCGGGATGGACGCGGTGAAGCGCGAGCAGGCAGGCGAGTGAGCGGACCACTCGACGGTCTTCGCGTGCTCGACCTCGGCACGCGGATCGCGGCTCCGTTCTGCGCGGGCCTGCTCGGCGAGCAGGGTGCCGAGGTCGTCAAGATCGAGCAACCGGGCACCGGCGACTTCATGCGTGAGATCGGGCCGTTCGCACCGGCCGATGACGGCACCGACTACTCGCTGTTCTGGGCCGTCGAAGGACGCGGCCGCCAGAGCGTGACGCTCGACCTGCGCCGCGCCGAGGGCCAGGACCTCTTCCGCCGCCTCGCCGCGACCGCTGATGTCGTGGTCGAGAACTTCCGGCCCGGCACGCTCGAGAAGTGGCACCTCGCTCCACCCGATCTCCCCGACCGGCTCGTCACGGTGCGCATCAGCAGCTTCGGGCAGGACGGGCCCAACGCACCACGGCCCGGCCTCGACCGAGTCGGGATCGGGTACGGCGGCTTGCTGCACTTGACCGGCTACCCCGACCGGCCGCCGGTGCGCGTCGGCGTCACGATCTCCGACTACCTCACCGGCGTGTTCGCCGCGCAGGCCGCGACGGCCGCCCTGTACGCCCGCGACGCACGCGGTGGTACGGGTGCGGTCATCGACGCGGCGCTCTACGGCGCCACACTGCGGATCCTCGAGTGGACGCTCCCCGCCTACGACAAGCTCGGCACGATCCGCAGCCGCGAGGGGAACCGACTCGCCAACTCCGCACCGCTGGACAACTACCCCACCGCCGACGGCAAGTTCGTGTGCATCGTCGCCGGGTCCGACGCGAACTTCGCCCGGCTGTGCAAGGCGATGGACCGCCCCGACCTCCCTGATGACCCGAGGTTCGCCGCGCCTCGCGGATCGCGCCGCGCGCAGCGACGAGATCAATGGCATCGTCGCCGACTGGACAGAGGCGCTCTCAGCGGCCGAGATCGAGGCGCGCTGTGTCGCGTCCGACGTGCCCGTCGCGACGGCGTACACCGCGGCCGACATCTTCGCCGACGCCCACATCGCGGCTCGCGGTGATCTGGTGACCGTGGACGATCCGGTCGTCGGCCCGCTTGCGACAGCAGGCCCCGTTCCCCCGCATCGTCGGCACCGCAGTCGAGGCGCCGAGCGGCGCGCCACGCCTCGGTGAGCACACCCGCACGGTCCTCGGGAGCGTGCTCGGACTCTCCGACGACGAGCTCGACCGGCTCGCGGCGGACAGGATCACATGAGTACGCGCCCGGTGCACGACGGTCTGTTCGGCGAGGACACCGAGGGCAACGCCTTCCTCGTCGGCGGGCGTTGCGACGCGTGCGGCCGCGCGCAGTTCCCGATGGCGCCCACCTGCCCGGCCTGTGGTGGCGGCGCCGTCACCGAGATCCACCTCTCCGACCACGGCATGCTCTGGGGGTGGACCGCAGTGACCGCTCCACCCCCGGGCTATCTCGGCGACGTGCCGTACGGCTTCGGCGTCGTCGAGCTCCCCGAGGGCCTGCGGATCATCACCCGGCTCGAGGAGCCCGACCCATCTCGGCTCGAGTTCGGCATGCCCATGCAGCTGGTCGTCGCCGAGCTCGGCCCCGACCCCGACGCCGACGACCCTGACACGCTCGTCACCACCTACTCGTTCACGCCTGCGGTCCCGACGTGAGCACCGACGTCGCGATCGCCGGAACCGGGATGCACCCCTTCGGGCGGTTCGACGGGAAGACCGTCACCGAGATGGGGGTCACCGCGGTGCGTGCGGCGCTCGCCGAGGCCGGCAACCCGGCGTTCCAGGCTGCGTTCTGCGCCACCGTCTACTCCGGCGTCGCGGCAGGGCACAAGGTCCTCGGCGCCCTCGGGCTCACCGGCGTCCCGATCGTCGACGTCGAGGCCGGCTGCGCGAGCGGCGGCGCCGCGCTGATGCTCGCCGCCGAGCGCGATCCGTGCCGGTCAGTACGACTCCGTGCTCGTGTTCGGCATCGAGAAGATGCCACGCGGGATCATCCGCTCGTCGTTCTTCGAGCCGTGGCGGGAGCAAGCCGGCCTCGCCGCCACGCCGTCGTACTTCGCCCTCCGCGCGCAACGCCTGATGCGGGAGTCGGGCGTCACCAAGGAACAGCTCGCACGCATCGTCGTGAAGAACCGCACGAACGGCATCGAGAACCCGAACGCGATGTTCCGCAAGCCCACGACCGTCGACGACGTGCTCGCGTCGCGGCTCGTCTGCGAGCCCCTGCACCTCTTCATGCTCTGCTCCCCGAACGAGGGCGCCGCGGCGATCCTCCTCCGGCGGGCGGAGGACGCCGAGGCCGACGCCCCGAGCCTCGCCGCGTCGGTGCTGCGCTCGCACCTCCCCGGCTCGGTGCTCGGCGAGGCCACACCGATGAGCGGCATCGCCGACGAAGACCTCCCGCCGCCGAGCACGCTCGCCGCCGACGACGCGTACGCCGAGGCCGGCGTCGGACCCGAGGATCTCGACGTGGTCGAGTGCCAGGACACCGACGCGGCACGTGAGATCCTCGCGTACGAGGAGCTGCGCCTCTGCCCCAAGGGCGGGGCGGCGCGACTCGTCGAGGACGGCACGACCGCACCCGACGGCGCGCTCCCGGTGAACGTGAGCGGTGGACTGCTCTCCAAGGGGGAGCCGCTCGGCGCGTCGGCACTCGCACAGGTCGTGGAGCTCGCGGACCAGCTCCGCGGTCGGGCCGGAGCCCGTCAGGTCGAAGGTGCGCGTATGGGGCTGGCGCACACGGTCGGACGCGGTGCCAACGCGTGCGTCGTCATCGTGCGCCGCTGATCGACGCGCATCACCCGGACCCCACGCGCGCGTTGTACTCCTCGATCGCGGTCGTGGCCTCCGACTGGGCCTGCGTGATCGCAGCTTTCGGGCGCTGGCCTTGGGTCAGCATGCGCACGAACCCGTCGCGCACCGCGTTGCGCACGCCCTGGTAGGCGCCGATCACCGAGCCCTGCGTCGTCGCGTTGTCGGGGCCCGCGGCCAGCTGGTCGTAGGGCACCTTCAGGAACGGCCGCTCCGCCCACAGCGCTTGCAGCGCCGGATCCTTCAGCGAGGACCGACGGATCGGGATGTAGCCGCCCTCGCTGCTGACCGTGAGCGAAGCGATCTGGGTCGGGTCGACGAGGAACTTGATCAGCTCCCAGGCGGCAGCCTTCTTCTTGGCGTCGGTGGCCTGCGGGATCCAGAGCGATCCGTCGCCGACGGGAACACCCCCACCCGGCCGAAGCGCCGGCAGGGGCCACACGCTGAGCTCGACGCCCGGGAACTGGCCGGTGCTCAACACGGCGTAGGCGGGCCCGAGCACGGCCGATGCGTCGATGGTGATCGCCGCGTTGCCGTTCGCGATGGCGAAGAGGTGATCCGTGCTGCCCAGCGTCGCCCCGGTGTTCAGCGCCAGGCCGTCGTCCACCATGCGCTTCCACCAGGTCCAGATCTTCTGGCCGCCCTTGCTGGCGAGCACCGAGGCAGTGGCGCGTGCCTTGCGCCCGTTCGAGTTGTTCACGTACTCCAGCCCCGATTTTGCGTAGAGATATTCGACGACGTACGGGAAGATCGGCAGCGAGACCCCGGACCTCGCTGCGCCCGAATCGACGATCTTCTGCGCGTACGTCGCGGAGCTCGTCGAACGTCGCCGGCGGCTCCGCGGGATCGATCCCGGCCTCGAGGACCGCGGTCTTGTTGAAGATCACGACAGGGTTCGAGACCACCCATGGCATGCCCTGGAGCGCTCCGTCGATCGTGTAGTAGCCGGTCGCCCGGGGCAGGAAGTCCTTGAGCGAGTACTTGTCGGCCTTCACGCATGCGGCCATCGGAACGGTGCTCTGACTGTCCACCAGCTGTTGGACCGTGGTCTCCTCGAACTGCGCGAGGTCGGGAAGGTCACCCGTCGAAAGCCCCGCCGTGTACTTGTCGAAGAGATCCGTGTACGCGGTCTGGTTGACGAGGTTGACCGTGATGTTGGGGTGCGTCGCCTCGAACCTCGAGATCTGCTGCTGGAGCACCGCCTCATTCTCGGCGGTGAGGACGTGCCAGAAGGTGAGCTCGACCTTGTCGTTCGGCCCGAGCGCATCCACCGGGCACGCCGAACCCGCGGCGCGATGCGCCGAAGCACCGGCGGAAGGTAACGGCGCGAGCGCAGCTGCCACCGCGACGACCACGGTGGACACGAGCAGGTGCCGGATGAACCCGGCAGACCCGCCGAGTCGGGAACGACCTCCGGATCGACGAACGGTCGGGTCCACCGGTGCCTCCTCGCCTGGCCGCGCGGTGCGGCCTCACGAGACGGTACCCGGCGACCCGACCGTGTCGGTCGAGCGCAGAGATCCCCGCTGTGGCTCAGCCGCCGACGCGGGTGTTGTACTCCTCCATCGCCGGGTTCGCCTTGTTCCGGGCGGCGTTGAGAGCAGCCCTCGGCTTCACGCCCTGGGTGAACATCGAGTTCTGCGCGTTGATCACGGCATCACGAACCGCCTTGTACGCCCCGATCACCGGCCCCGCGGTTGCGGTGTTCTCGACGCCGGTCAGGAGCTGGTCGTAGGCGACCTTGTAGCCCGGGTTCTCCGCCCAGAGCCCCTGCACCGCCGGCAGCTTCGTGGCGGCCTCGATGATCGGGACGTAGCCGGTCGCCGCGGCCCAGTCGGCCTGCACCTGCGCCTCGTTGAGATACTTCGAGAAGTCCCACGCCGCGGCTTGCTTGGCCGGGTCGGACTTGTTCGAGATGTAGAGCGCCGCACCACCGACGAGGATGCCGCCCTTGCCCACCGGGCCGGGCATGGGGCCGACGCCGAGCTCGACGTTCGGATACGCGCCGCTCCCGAGGACGCTCGAGATCGTACCGAGCGACGCCGACGTGTCGATCGTCATCGCGTTCGTGCCGTTCCCGATGCCGAGCAGGTTGTCGAACTGCGAATTGCCCTCGTTGGGGTTCGTGATCGCGTAGCCCTTCGACACCATCTCGGACATCCAGGTGAAGATCTCGAGGCCCTGCTTGGAGTCGAACTCGACGGCGGTCGCCCGTGACTTCCGGCCGTTCCCGTTGTTCACGTACGGACGGCCGGCCTTCGCGAGCCACTGCTCCAGGTACCACGGGTCGGTCTTGAGTCCGAAGCCCGCCTTCGACACCGCGCCGGCACTCTGGAGCTTCTTCGCGTCGGCGGTGATCTCGGCGAGCGTGGCCGGCGGCTTGTTCGGGTCCAGGCCCGCCTGCGTGAACGCCTTCTTGTTGTAGTAGAAGACCGGGTTCGAGACGTTGAACGGCATCGGCCAGAGCGTGCCGTCCACCGTGTAGTAGTCGACCACTCGCTGCACGTGACCCGACAGGTCGTACTTGTCGGCCTTCACGCATGCCTGCGCGGGCAGCACCGACTGCGTGTCGATCATCTGCTGGAGCCCGGTGTCCTCGATCTGCACCAGGTCGGGCAGGTCTCCGGTCGAGAGCCCCGCCACGTACTTCGTCAGCGTGTCGTTGTAGGTCGTCTGGTTCACCAACGTGACCTTCACGTCGGACTGCGACGAGTTGTACGCGTCCGTCAGCTTCTGGAGCGCTTCGTCGTTGGCTCGGTTCATCGAGTGCCAGAAGGTGATCTCGACCGGCTTCGAGGCCTTCTTCAGAGCGCTCAGCGGGCACTTCTGGTTCACACCCTGTGCGGGCACGGAGGTTCGTTCCGACGCGCCCGCGGTCACGACGGGCACGACCAGCGCCGCCGCGAGCACGGTCACGAGCATCAGCACTGCGAGGCGCCTGAGGGGTCCGGTCATGGTGACTCCTTCTTCCGAGTTGCCCGGGGTGAATGCCTGGGCGTCGAGAGACGTGGACATTGTGCGTCAGCCCTTGACCGCGCCCGCGGTCAGGCCCCGCACGAGCTGCTTCTGGAAGGCCAGGAGCAGGATCGCAAGCGGGATCACCGCGATCACGACGCCGGCGAAGGTGACGTTGATCTGGTCGAGGTTGGTGTTGCGCAGCTGCTTCAGACCGATCTGCACCGTCCGGTACCGGTCGTCCTTGGTGACGAGCAGCGGCCAAAGGTACTGGTTCCACGACGAGAGGAACGCGAACACCGCGAGCGCAGCCATCGTGGGGCGGGAGAGGGGGACGACGACCCGGGCCAGGAATCGCAGGTGGCCGTAGCCGTCGAGCGCGGCCGCGTCCTTCAGGTCGCGCGGGAACTGCAGGAACGACTGCCGGAGCAGGAAGGCCCCGAAGCCGGTGGCGAGGAACGGGATCGCGAGCCCGAGGTAGCTGTCGTAGATGCCGAGGTCGACGACCGTGTTGAGGTTGGTGATGATCGTGACCTCGAACGGCACCATGAGCGTCGCGAGGAACACCACGAAGATCAGCCGCTTGAACGGGAACTCGAGGAAGGCGAACGCATACGCCGCGAGGGTCGCGGTGAACAGCTGGAAGAACACGATGATGCCCGTCATGATGAAGCTGTTCTTCAGGTACTCACCGAGATGGCCGGCGTTCCAGGCCGTGCCGTAGGTGCCCCAGGTCGGGTCGGTCGGGAAGAGCGTGGGAGGCCGGGACGCGATCCGCTCGGGCGTGAGCAGGGAGTTCACCACCGTGATGTAGATCGGGAAGATCACGAGGAACGCCAGGACGCTCATCAGCAAGTAGCGGCCGAAGGTGCCGAGGTATCGCCGGCGTCGAGTTCGCGCGCTGCGGTGGTAGACCGCGTCGTGCGGTGCATCGGGACCGGAACGGTCGATGGTGATCACGTCACCGCTCATAGCTCACTCGCCTCTCGAGGAACCGGAGCTGGAAGAGCGTCAACGCGAGCGTGACCACGAACAGTGCGATGGCGAGCACCGCCGCCTTCCCGGGGTTCTTCTGCTCCCGCAGCTCGCTCACGATGAAGTAGGTGAGCACGTTCGTCTTCTCGTCGGGGCCGCCCCGCGTGAGCAGGTCGATCTGACCGAAGGTCTGGAACGCGAAGATCCCGCCGATGATCACCGCGAAGAAGATCATCGGTGAGAGGAGTGGGAGTGTGACGTTGCGGAAGCGTGACCACGGGCCGGCGCCGTCGACCTGGGCCGCTTCGAGCAGGTCGTCGGGCACGGCCTGGAGTCCGGCCGACATCAGGATGAAGCTGAGGCCCAGGTTCTGCCAGATGGTGACGACCGCCACCGCGACCAGCGCGATCGGGAACACTCCGAAGACGGTGTTCGGGTTCTCGAGGAACGGGATCTTCGGATCGACACCCAGCCAGGGCAGGAGGCCGACCTGGGCGTTGAAGAGGGTGCCGAAGATCACCGACGCCACCGCGACGGACGTCGCGACGGTCGACGAGAAGATGGTGCGATAGATCGCCATGCCCTTGAGCTTCTGGTGGGCGAGCACCGCCAGACCCAGCCCCAACGCGATCCCGATCGGAACCGTGAGGATCGCGAACATCACCGTGACCCAGAAGCTGTTCCAGAACTGCGAGCTCCCGAGGACATCGCCGAACTGGTCGAGGCCGACGTAGACGTCGGGGAGCCCGGGGAAGGGCGCCGTGCGGTAGAGCGCGAGCTCGAAGTTCTTGAGGAACGGATAGAAGATGAACGCGACGAAGACGACCAGGGCGGGAAGGACGAGCGCGTACCCGAGCAGCGCTTCGCGACGGCGGCGTGGCAGCCAGCGTCGGCGGCGTGGCTCCTCGGGCTCGCCCTCCTCGATCGCCAGATCGATCCCCTGTGCGGCGCCGAGCTCGGTCATCTCAAGACCCGCGCGCCGGGTTCACGGCCGGACCCGCAGCTCGGTGCCGGCGTCGAAGAGGTGGAGGTGCTCGGCCGCCGCCGCGATGTGGACCACCGACCCGACAGCCGGCGGCGTGACGTCGGCCGCCTGACGCACGATCACCATCTGGCCGTCGGCGAGGTGACAGATCACATGCCGCTCGTGACCGAGCGCTTCGATCACGGTCACGGTCGCCTCGAGCACACCTTCGGCGCCGATCAGGAGGTGCTCGGGCCGGACCCCGAGGACCGCGCGTTCGACGCCGTCTCGAGCTGGCCGCGGCGGCGAGCTCGGGCGGCAGCGGCGCCGTGCCCGCGCTGGTCTGCATGGCGAGCTGAGCACCGTCGTGCTCGAGCGTGCCGGTGACGGTGTTCATGGGCGGGTTGCCGATGAACCTCGCGACGAACAGGTTCGCCGGCTCGTCGTACACCCGTTGCGGTTCGTCCACCTGCTGGAGGACTCCCGCGCTCATGATCGCGATCCGGTCACCCATCGTCATCGCCTCGACCTGGTCGTGCGTCACGTAGATGACCGTGGCGGCGAGGCGCCGTTGGAGCTCGACGAGCTCGGCGCGCGTCTGGACGCGGAGCTTGGCGTCGAGGTTGGAGAGCGGTTCGTCCATCAGGAACGCCTCGGGGCGACGGACGATCGCTCGCGCGAGCGCGACACGCTGGCGCTGGCCGCCGGAGAGCTCTGACGGCTTGCGGTCGCGCAGGTCGTCGAGGCCCAACGACGCGGAGGCCGCCGCGACGAGCTCGGCGCGCTCGTCCTTCGGGACGTTGCGCGACTTCAGCGGGAACTCGATGTTCCGTTCGACGGTCATGTGGGGATAGAGCGCGTAGCTCTGGAAGACCATCGCGATGTCCCGGTCCTTGGGCTCGACATCGGTCATGTCGCGGACACCGATGCGGATCCTGCCCTCGGTCACGTCCTCGAGCCCGGCGATCATGCGCAGGACGGTGCTCTTCCCGCAGCCGGACGGTCCGAGGAGCACGAGGAACTCCTCGTCGGCGACCTCGAGGTTCACGTCGTCGACGGCGACGACGTCGCCAAAGCGCTTCCCCACCCCTTCGAGCGACTACTCGGCTCATGCGATGGGCAGACTAGGCCGCTCCGAGCACCCGGACCGGCCCCGCAGGCTCCCGACCACACACGGCTCGAACGGTCCGTGTTCACTTCCCGACAGATCCGCCGTACACTGGTCCCGTCGACGCCTCGACGTGTCACCGACAGACGTGTCACTGACGCCCGAGTGCGCCGCTCGGGAGTCGTCTATGGACGTTCATCTGGGCGAAGCGATCGCTTCCTCATCGGTCTTAGGGTCGGATCTGGATTGGCTCCGCCCGATCCTCCAGGACCCGGTCACGGTCGCCGAGATCCTCGACCTGATCCCGTTCGGCGTGCACCTCGTCGCCGTGGAGGGCGGCCACGTCACGGTCGTCGGGATGAACCGGGCCGCCGCTCGGGCGTTCCCGGGCGGGCGCCGCCTCCGTCGGCAGGGACCTTGCAGATCTCGTGGACCCGTCCCGGCGGGAGGAGACCCTCCAGCGCTATCGGCGGGTGCACGAGACCGGGACGTCCGAGACGACACGCGTGCGAGATCGACCTCGCCGGCGGCAGCACCTCGTCGTCGAGGTCGTGCTCCTCGCCGCTGCCGCAGCACGTGCTCGCCCTCGTCCCTCGGACCTCACGGAGGCCGTCGCCGAGACCGAAGCGGCCGACTGCGTACTCGCAAGCGATCCTGCAGGCGAGCCCCGACCTGATCTGGGTCACGACCCGTGACCTGCAGATCCGCCACTTCCAGGGCGGCGAGCCGACCTCCAGAAGATGGAGCACGCCATGGCGGTCGGCCGGAACCTCGCCGACGTGTTCCCGCCCGACTGCCGTCGAGGAGGCTCGTGTCCTGTCGAACGAACCCTCGACACCGGGACGATCACCGATCGACGAGAACATCGTCGGGGACGGGCGAGTCGGCACGCGTCTTCGAGACCCGCATGGTCCCCCTCGGCGAGGGCGAGGTGCTGAGCTTCGTCCGAGAGGTGACCGACCGGCACCGCGCTGCGACCACCCGCCATCGACAGATCGAGATCGACCTGGTCACGGCCGACGTCTCGCGTGACCTGTTGAGCTCGACGGTCGACTCGATCCCCGCGGTCGCGACGTCTGCGCTCCGTCGACTGGCGCAGCTCCTCGGCGCCGACGTCGCGATGCTCTCGAGGCGGCGCGACGCAGAGACCTTCGAACGTCTGCACGCGTGGTGGGATCCGGCCGTCGGCGAGCAGCCGGCGGACGCGCCGGACCTCGTCAGCGAACGCTCGTTCCAATTCACGTTCGCCGCCATGGCTCGCGGCGAACCCTCGTTCCTGGCCAGCGTCGACGACCTCCCGCCGGATGCCGCGCCCGAAGCGCGCGATGCTCGAACACATCGGCGCCTGCGCCGCCTTGGTCGTCCCCATCGGGCCGACGGGAGCCGCCATCGGGTACCTCACGTTCTTCTGGCGTGCGGGGCCTCCGGCGACCGATCTTCATGCCGTCGTACGCCGCGATCCGAGTGGTGGGCGACACGTTGCTCATGGCGCACGTCCGCGCCGAGGCCCAGGTCGAACTGCTCGAGACCGAGGAACAGCTCCAGGTCATCTTCGACGCACTCCACGAAGCGATCCTGCTCACCAACGCCGACGGCACCGTCCGCGCCGCAAACCGAGCCGCGGCCGACATCTTCGAGATGCCGCGCGACGACCTCGTCGGGCGCACGCCACTGCGACCGCCACCGAGACGCTCCCGATCCGGGAGGACGGCACCCAGTTCGCGCTCGGCCGAGCTGCCCACCTTCGCGACCCTCGCCGACGGCCGACCACGGATGAACGTGCTGGAGGGGATGGCGAATCCCGAAGGAGATCGCCGATGGGTCTCCGTCAACACCCGGCCGCTGACACGGCCCGGACGACCGCTTCCCGTACGCGGTCGTCTCGTCCTTCGTCGACGTGACGGAGGAGCGGAGGCTCCAGATGCGAGCTCGCCCAGGCCGGCAAGATGGAGGCGCTCGGGCGCCTCGCCGGCGGCGTGGCACACGACTTCAACAACATCCTGACCGCGATCATCGGCTACACGGCGCTGCTCCTCGAGGACACTCCGGAGCCGAGCGGAACCCGGACCGACCTGCTGGAGGTCGAGGCCGCGGCACAGCGCGCGGCCGGGCTGGTCGACCAGCTCCTCTCGTTCAGCCGTCGCCGGGTCGTCGAGTCGATCGGTGGCCGACGTCCAGGAGACCGTCGACGCGCTGCTGCCGATCCTGGAGCGGCTGCTCCCGCCCGAAGTGGACGTCGAGGTGCACGCGCGCGCCGATGACGCTTCGGCCGCGGTCGACCGCGGCGAGCTCGAGCGCGTCCTGCTCAACCTGGCGGTCAACGCCGGCGACGCGATGCCCGGCGGTGGCCGGCTCGTGATCGGGATCGATCGCGTGGAGGAGCACCGGGGCGCCGGGCCCTTCATCATCGCTCTCCGTCGCCGACACCGGAAGCGGCATGGACGCCGACACGCGTGCCCGCGTGTTCGAGCCGTTCTTCACGACGAAGGCGATCGGCAAGGGCACCGGTCTCGGGCTCTCGACCGCGTACGGGATCATCACCCAGATCGGTGGTCAGCTGACCGTCGACAGCGACCCGGGCGGCGGCAGCACCTTCCGAGTGTTCCTCCCGGTCAGCGACGTGCGCTCCGGCACCTCCGGTCACGCCTGGCGTGATCGCCGGAGCCCAGACCGGGGACGAGACGATCCTCGTCGTCGACGACGACGAGGCCGTCCGCGCGCTGACCGTCGAGGCACTCCGCCGCCGCGGATACCTCGTGCTCGCGGCCGGCGACGCCGCCGAAGCCCGAGCGGGCGGCCCGCGAGCACCCGGGACGACTCGACCTCATCGTCACCGACGTCGTGCTGCCGACGACGCGAGGACCCGCACTCGCCGCGGAGCTGCTCCGCGAACGGCCCGGGACCCGCGTCCTGTACATGTCGGGCTACGCCGAAGGAGTCGCCCTCGACTCCATCACCGAGTGCGGCGGGTTCTTGGCGAAGCCGTTCCGACCCGACGATCTCGGGCGCCGGGTGCGCGAGGTGCTCGATCGTGGGAGCAGGGCGATGAGCTGATCGAGCGCCGGATCCTGATCGTCGACGACGATCCGTCGGTCCGGAAGGTGTTCGCCCGGGCCCTCGACCGAGCGGGCTTCGATCCGACCCCCGTGGACGGTGGGCACGCCGCGCTCGAATCGATCGCCGCAGATCGTCCTGCCGCGGTGCTGCTCGACTCGCGACATGCCCGACACCTGACGGAATCGAGGTGCTCCGCCTCCTGCGTGCAGATCCGGAGACGCGCACCCTCCCCGTCATCCTGGTCACCGGGCAGGGCCGACATGGGCGACCGGGTCGCGGGGCTCGAGGCCGGTGCGAGCGACTACGTGACCAAGCCCGTGGACCCGACCGAGCTGGTCGCACGCGTGGCGCACCCAGGTCCGTGGCGACCGGGCCTGGCGAACCGTCGTGGAGCAGATCTGGCGCGAGCGGGTGGAGGTGCTCGAACAGCTCGCGCGGATCGCGAACGACCCGCTCGATCGCGGATCCCGCCGAAGCGGCATGCGACGCGATCAGCGCGCTCGCCGGGATCAACGGCTGCGCCGTGCTCGAGATGCACGACGGTGCGCTCCACACCCTGGCGCGGTCCGGCCCCATCGACTGGGAGGTCGGACCGGTCGCTCCCGGGACCGACGGGCATCGAGATCGCCCGCCGCAGCCGCCGAGGTCCCTGGAGCTGGGACAGCGCGGAAGCGCCGGGGGGACACCAACGCGTCACGAGCGCGTTCGGTCCGATCGTGCGAAACGGCGTCCTGGTCGGCGTCCTGGTGCTCACCTCGGACCCCTCCGACCCGACGAGCGCGGGCGCGATCCCGACCGGACAGACGCTCGCGACGGCGATCGAGATCGCCCCGGCGATCGCCGAGCTGCTCGCAGTCCGCAGTACCACGGGGATCGATCTCGTCGACATCGCGCGCGGACTGGTCGACGTCCTCGAGCACGGGCGGTTCCGTCCCGTCTTCCAGCCGATCGCGCGCATCGCCGACGGAGCCTTCGTCGGCTTCGAGGCGCTGACCCGTTTCGACGACGGGCGACCACCGAGCCAAGTGGTTCATCGACGCGGTCGTCGTCGACGAAGGACTCGACCTGGACCTCGAGATCGCGACGCTCCGCGCGGCCTTCGCCGTCGCACGCGGTCTGCCCCGGGACGCGTTCTTGAGCGTGAACGCTCGGCGCAGCTCATCATGAGACGCAGATCGGCTGCGGTCCGTGCTGGACACGGCCCCGGACCGGACGATCGTCCTCGAGCTCACCGAACGTGAGCCGGTCGTACGACTACGAAGGCCTCAAGCAGGCGCTCCGGAGCTTCCCCGGCGTGCACATCGCCGTGGACGACGCGGGTGCCGGGTACTCGAGCCTGCGCCACATCCTCTTGCTCGAACCACACTTCATCAAGCTCGACATCACCTGGGTGAGCGGCCTCGACGAGGACGCCGCGCGCCGGGTGCTCGTCACCGCCCTCGTGAAGTTCGCGGCCGTCACCGGCGGTGAGATCGTCGCCGAGGGCATCGAGTCCGAAGCCGAGTGCCGGGCCGTCGAGGCGACGGGCGTCACCCTCGGGCAGGGATTCCTCTTCGGGAAGCCGAGCCCGGTCGACGCCTGGACCTGACCGTTCAGCGATCGCGCAGAAACCAGCCGCGTGGGTCCCAGGCCGCGGAAGGCCGCGAGCTCGCGGGCGGTCGGCGGTTCGAGCTCCCCCACGGTCGGAGCGACCTCGAGCTCCCAGCCGCACGCGGCCCGGGCCGCCGCGATGCGCTCCTCGAGCGGCGTGTCACTCGCCGGGACCGCGGTGAGGACCAGGTCGCCATCCGGGTCGAGCTTCTCCAGCGTGCCGAGATCGGTCACGAGCGCGCGGACCGCCCGCCCCGGTGACGTGATGTAGCCGCACTCATCCGGCGTCCGCTGACGGCGCGAGGAGCGCGACAACGATCGCTTCGGCGCACACCGACGCCACGTCGTTCCCACCGCCGGAACCGACGAGGAACGGTCCGCCGGGGATCAGCGTCGAGTTGATGTTCCCGCGCCGGTCGACCTGGGCGCCGCCCAGACACGCCAGGGTCCTCCCCGAGCCGCCGACGAGCGTCCCGAGCACCATCGACGCGTCGCCGAGCATCGTCGAGCGCCAGAAGTTGCGGTGATTGAGGACGAACGGGTCGGCCGGCGTCGGGTCGTAGCCCCAGAGCCCGATCTCCGCCGTCAGCTCGACGTCGCTCCCCTGCTCCCGGGCCTCGGCCACGGCCAGCCATGCGGTGAGGTTCGCCGACCCCGGCACCGGCGAGCACGGCGTCGGCGTCGAGCTCCAGCACCCGCCGCGTGAGATGACGGGCACCCCACGCGGCGGCGAGCTCCCACCGGTTCGGCGGCGCGTCCAGGTCGGGCGGGAACTCGGCCTGGTCGGCGCGCCAGGACTCCGGCGCAGCCTTGCGCCCGCAGCGCGCCGATCCGCTCCGTCCCGAGGCGCTCCAGGTAGCGCTCCTGCGAGTCGACCTCCAGGACCCACCGGCGGATCCAGTCGTCGAAGCTCGGGTCGGCATCCGGCGCGCGACGGCTCGCCCCACGCGCCTCGACCCAGAAGTCGTAGTCCTCGCCGTATCCCTCGACCGGAAGCTCCCCCGTGAACAGGCCGCCGGGATGCGCGCCGAGCTCCGCCTCGCAGATCGCGAGCACGTGCCGTGTCGGGATCTTCACGAGGTGTGAGTGCGCGCGCAGGTCGTCGACGACGCGCTCGACCGAGACGATCGCGCCGCGCCGGGTCGGCGAGCGCACCCCACACCCCCTCGAGCAGTGGCGGGTGCACCGCCACGTTGCCGTCGCGGTCGGCAACGGGGGCGTGGAGCAGCGCGACGTCGGGGACGAGCGGCGCGAGCAGGCCGACCTCGCCGAACGGCGTCTCGACGCTCGTGTATGCGTCGTTCGCCTCCATCGACGAGCCGGCGATCGACCGCGTCGTGACGGCGGGCAGACCGCGGGCTGCGGCCTCCAGACGCTGGGAGAACGCGAGGAACGACCAGTGCTCAACCTCGACCTCACCACGCTGGTAGGCGGTGGCGAAGATCGGGTTCGGCGTGAAGTTCGGAAACGTGTCACCCGAGTACCCGGTGACGACCCGCCGGACCATCCCGCCGCGGAAGAACAGCGTGCCGAGGCTCGAGAGCGACAACATGACGAGCTCGAACCCGGCGTCACGACCCCACCACTGGCGGACGACCTCACGGGCGACGGCCGACCAACGTGTGTGCCCGACGACGAGGTGGAGGCTGTCGCCGGTACGGACGTGCTCGGCGACGGCATCGGCCAGCGACGCGCGCTTGTCGGTCATCTACCCGAGCGTTGCACGTGCGGCATCGCGGGTCAGGCGGGATCGAGCACGAGGTCCGCGAGCCGCTGTCGCTGGAAGCCCTGGTAGCCGAGCATGGCGTCGTTCTGCTTCGCGCGCTTGTAGTAGAGGTGCGCGTCGCAGTCCCAGGTGAAGCCGACGCCGCCGTGGATCTGGATGTCCTCGGACGAGATGAACACCGCGGCCTCGCCGACGAACCCCTTCGCCATGGCTGCGGCGCGCTCACGCGCGGGATCGTCGACGTCCGAGGTCCAGGCCGCGTAGTGGGTGCCGACGCGCGAGAGCTCGAGGCGGTGCAGCATGTCGACCGCCTTGTGACGGATCGCCTGGAACGAAGCGATCGGCCGGTCGAACTGCACGCGCACCTTCGCGTACTCGACGGCGAGCTCGAGTGCCGCGTCGCACGCGCCGACCAGCTCTGCCGCGAGCATCACCGCGGCATCGTCGACGATGCGTCGCCAGACCGCCGTCTGGTCCACGAGTGGACCGACCGGCGTCGCAGCCGTGTCCTCGAGCACCAGGCGCGCCGCCTTCCGCGTCGGGTCGAGCGTCGGGATGGCCTCGGCGTCGGGTGCCTGGATCAGGAACGACCCGAGGCCCTCCTCGGTGCGGGCGACGACGATGACCCAGTCGGCAGTGTGTCCGTCGAGGACGAGGACCTTCACGCCGTTCAGGACCCAGTTCGCGCCCTTGCGCCGCGCACGCGTGCGGACACGGTCGATCGGGTCGCCGTGGCCCTGCTCCTCGAGCGCGACGGTGCCGCGCAGCGTCCCCGAGGCGAGTGGCGCCAGGAGGTCGTCGGCGCCGAGGGCCTTCGCCGCGAGGGTTGCCAGGACGGACGAGGAGAAGAAGGGGCCCGGAAACGCGATCCGACCCATCTCCTCCATGACGACCGCCATGTCGACCAGCCTGAGCCCGAGACCGCCATCGGCCTCCGGGACGAGGAGCCCGGGCCAGCCGACGCCGGCGACCTTCCCCCAGAGCTCGTCGGTGAAGCCACGCTCGTCGTCGGCCATCGCGCGGACGTAGCTGCTGGGAGCCTCGTTGGCGAGGAACCCTCTGACGGCATCCCGCAGGGCGTCCTGATCGTCGGAGAAGGTGAAGTCCATGCTCTCTGATCGCTGCTCCCGCTCCGCTGCCTCGGCGTCGCTCCGTCCGGTCCGCTCGCAGCGAGGCGAGCACCCCTGCGCTCCTCCGTCGCTCCGGGCACCGTGGGGTGCCGCGCGAAACCTGACACGCACGTTAGTCAACACCCCGTCCGGCTCGCTATCGTGCGGTTTCCCGATGACTCGACCTTCGATGCGATCCCCGCTGGAGCCCACGCGACCGACCACGATCGGCGACCGGCGCGGCCCTAACCTGGGCGCCGTGGCGGCACCTCCGCGCTCGCGGCCCCCCGACCCGGCGCGGCGTCCGTCGCCCGGTGGACCCGGTGGGCCGCCGCGCGGTCCCCCGGCCCCGGCAGCCCCAACGCGCGGCGGGGTCCAGCCCCGCCCCTATGGCTCGCTCCAGCCCCAGACCGTTCGCGATCCGATGCCCGGTGGCCCGATGCCCCGGAGCCAGATGCCCCGCGGGGCGGCGCCCCGGGGAGCCCAGGCGCGCGGGCGTCCGGGACGACACGTCGCGCACCGGTCCGGCCGGAGCCCGCGTGTGCTGCTCGCGGGCGTGCTCGTCGTCGCGACGCTCGTGGGTGGCTACTGGTTCTTCCTGCGCGGTGACGCGTCCGCGGCCGGTGATTTCGTGAAGTCGGAACGCAAGGTGACGACCGCGGCGCGGGTCATCCCCGAAGCCGGCGCCCAGGTGCAGCGCTTCCTGCAGCTCGAACCCTTCAACGTGACCGTCGACGAGCAGCTCGCGATCATCCGCACCGAGACCGCGAAGCTGCAGCGCATCGCCGACGACTCCGAAGGCGACGCAGGCCGCGATCGCGCGTACGGCCGTGGCGACGGCCACCCGACTGGTGAACTCGGCCGAGTCGTACCGCGCGGCGATCACCCACTCGTTCGACATCGCCGACGCCGAAGCCGCACGCACCGACCTCGAACGTTCGATCACCAAGCTCGAACGGCAAGCCCGCGCCTGGAACAACCTGTAGGAAGAGAGCGAGCGACGACTCATGGACTTCGCCCATACGCCCGAAGACGAAGCGTTCCGCGACGAGCTTCGCACATGGCTCGACGTGAACCTCCCGAAGTTCCTCGCGGATTGGGGCGGCGACGAGGACCCGGGCGGCGGGAGGCAGGGCGGGATCGCGCGGAGTCAGGAGCGCCGCAAGGACTGGCAGCGCCGGCTCGACGAGGGACGGTGGGCGGCCATCAACTGGCCGAAGGACTGGCACGGCCGCGAGGCGACGCCGGTCCAGAACGTCATCTACTCCGAGGAGATGGCGCGGGTGCGCGCACCCGGCATCTACAACGCGAACGGGCTCTGGCAGATCGGCCCGATGATCATCGCCTGGGGCACCGACGAGCAGCAGCAGCAATGGCTGCCCGGGATCCTCTCGGCGGAGGAGCACTGGTGCCAGGGCTTCAGCGAGCCCCAGGCCGGTTCAGACCTCGCGAACCTGCGGACGACCGCGGTGCCGCGACGGCGACGAGTACGTCGTCAACGGGCAGAAGATCTGGATCTCGACCGCACACCTCGCCAAGTGGGGTCTGTTCCTGCTGCGCACCGATCCCGGCGCGATCGAGCGCGGCGCGAAGCACGAGGGCATCACCGCGTTCATCATCGACATGGAGACGCCCGGCATCGAGTGCCGTCCGATCCGCGACATCGTCGGCGACGAGATGTTCAACGAGGTGTGGTTCACCGACGCTCGCATCCCCGTCGCGCACCGTCTCGGCGAGGAAGGCCAGGGGTGGCAGGTCGCGATGGGCACGCTCGGGCGCGAGCGCGTCGGCACCGCCGGGCTCGCCATCACGATGGCCGCCGATCTGCGGGCGATGATCTCGGCCGCGCGGGCCGTCAACCCTGACTCCCTCGAGGACCCCGAGATCCGCGAGCGGATCGCCCGGGCGTACACCGACATCGAGTTCACCAAGCTGCTCAACTACCGGGCCCTGACGAAGATCATCAAGGGCCAGAAGAACTGGCCCGAGGTGCCGCTCGCGAAGCTGCAGTGGAGCCACCTGGCGCAGACGCTCGCGGAGCTGGCCGTCGACCTGCTCGGACCGAACGGGCTGCTGGCCAAGGGCGGGCCCGACTCGATCGACGGCGGGAGCTGGACCCGGCTCTACAGCTTCCAGCGCTACACGTCGATCGGCGCCGGCGCGACCGAGGTGCAGAAGAACATCATCGCCGACCGCGCCCTGCTCCCCCGCACCTAGCCCGACCCGCGCGGACGTGCGTCCTGAACCCCGGCACACCAAGGTGAGCGACCCATCCGGATGAAGGTGGGGATCGTCACGCCGGTGGTGACACGGCTGCCGCGGGCGCACGCGAGGTGGGAGCGCGAGGCGGGCATCGACGAGGTCGCGCGCATCGTCGTCGAGGCCGAGCGCCTCGGCTACCACCACGCGACCTGCAGCGAGCACGTCGCGATCCCCGAGGACGTCGCTGCGACCCGCGGCGCGACCTACTGGGACCCGCTCTCGACATTCGGCTACCTCGCCGCGCCGACCAGCGTCATCCGCTTCGCGACGTTCGTGCTCGTCCTCGGGTACCACCACCCGCTCGAGCTCGTGAAGCGGTACGGCACACTCGACACCATCTCGGGCGGACGTCTGATCCTCGGCGTGGGCGTCGGCTCGCTCGAACCCGAGTTCACCCTGCTCGACGCCGAGTTCGCCGACCGCGGCTGCACGCGCCGACGAGTCACTGCGGGCGATCCGCGGCTCGTGGGGCCGGGCCGTCCCCGAGCACCACGGCGAGCACTACGACTACGCCGGGCATGGTCGTCGACCCCGTCGCGACCCGGACGACGGTCCCGATCTGGATCGGCGGCCGCACGGGACGATCCCTCCGCCGCGCCGTCGAGCTCGGCGATGCCTGGGCACCATTCGGCCTCGACCCCGACCAGATCGGCGACGCTCGTCGCCCGCGCCCGTCGGACCGACGCGTGGTTGCAGCGATCCGCACCGCTCGACATCGCGCTCCAGCCCGAAGCGCTCGACCCCCTCGGCGATCCGGACACCACGAGCGCGGCCGTCGCCCGGCTCCGGGACGCCGGCGCGACGATCCTCAACCTCCGGTTCGTGCACCACTCCGCGGAGCACTACTGCGAGCAGCTCGCCGCGATGCAGGCGCTCCTCGACTAGCTCCCGCGCAGGACCGCGTGGGTGTGTCGGGCGATCACCAGGTCCTCGTTCGTCGGCACGACCCGAACCGTCACCGACGCGCCGTCGGGGCTGACGACCGGTGCGTCCGCGGCGTTGCGTTCGGCGTCGAGCTCGACGCCCAGGTGCTCGAGCCCGGCGCATGCAGCCGCGCGCACCGGCGCGGCGTGTTCGCCGATCCCGCCGGTGAACACGAGCGTGTCGAGCCCACCGAGCAATGCCGCGTAGGCGCCGATCTGCATCCGCACGCGAGTCGTGAACACGTCGAACGCCAGCCCCGCGGCAGGCTCGCCGGCGGCCCTGACCTCGAGCAGCTCGCGCATGTCGCCGGTCGTGCCGGACAGCCCCAGCAGCCCCGACTCGTGGTCGAGCAGGCGCTCGAGGGCGTCGGCGTCGGCGTGCTCCCGGAGCAGGTGCAACAGCACGCCGGGGTCGAGATCGCCGCTGCGCGTCCCCATGGGGATCCCGCCGGTCGGTGTCATCCCCATCGTCGTGTCCACGGAACGGCCGTGGAGGACCGCGGTCATGCTCGCCCCGTTGCCGAGGTGCGCGAGCACCGCCACGAACGAGCCGGTCGGCGCCCAGCGAGTCCACCACGTACTCGTACGACAGCCCGTGGAAGCCGTACTTGCGGACCCCGGCGTCGGCGAGCGCACGCGGGAGTGGGAGGCGCCACGCGACCTCGGGCATCGTCTGGTGGAAGGCCGTGTCGAAGCACGCAACCTGGGGCACGCCGGGCTGCGCGCCGGCCACCGCGTCGACGCCAGCCAACGCGGCCGGCAGGTGCAGCGGAGCGAACGGCACCGCGGCTCGAAGCTCGCCCAGCGCGGCGGCGTCGAGGAAGACCGGCGCGAAGTGGGACGGCCCGCCGTGCACGAACCGATGGCCGACCGCGTCGAGTGCGCCGACTGCAGCGGTCAGCTGCGCGAGGACGTCGCGCACGCCGGACGAGATCGCCCTCGTTTCCGCGATCCCTTCGATGCTCGCCTCGGCCAGACGCGTCTCCGCGTCGCCACCGACGCGGTACACGGCACCCTTCACGGACGAGGACCCGCAGTTCAGACAGCCGACGACGAGCTCCCCTGCAGGAGCCGTGTCGCCGCCGGAGCTCACGAACCCGACCAGCGCCAGTCCCGGACCTCGGGCATGTCCTCGAAGTGGTCGACCACGTAGCCCTGGTGCGCTTCAGCATCGCGTTGCAGTGGGTGGCGAGCGACTCCCCGCTCGGCGGCACCTTCCTCGCCCGTCGCAACGCCTCGAGTGCCAGGTGGTAGCGGCTCATGCCGTTGCGCACCACCATGTCGAACGGGCGTCGTCGTCGTGCCCTCCTCCTCGAAGCCGCGCACGTGGAAACGGCCCGGGCGCGGGCGCCCGTGGAGTCGCATGGTGCACCGCGCTCGGATACCCGTGGAACGCGAACACGACGTCGCCCTCGGCGGTGAACAGGTCGGTGAACCGGCTCTCGTCCATGCCGTGCGGGTGGTTGGCCGGCATGAAGAGCGTCATCAGGTCGACGACGTTCACGACCCGGAAGACGAGCTCGGGGACGTGCCGGCGGAGCAGGTCCGCCGCAGCCATCAGCTCGAGGGTCGGGATGTCGCCGGCCGACGCGAGCACGACGTCGGGATCGGACTGGTCACCCTCGATGGAGCCGGCCCAGTGCCACGACGAGGCTCCCGCGGCGCAATGCGCCCGAGCCGCGTCCATGCCGAGCCACTGGGGCTGCGGCTGCTTGTCGATCACGATGAGGTTCACGTTGTCGCGGCTGCGGAAGCAGTGGTCGGCGACGGACAGCAGGCAGTTCGCGTCGGGCGGCAGGTAGATGCGCGCGACGTTGCCACGCTTGGTCATGACGGTGTCGATCAGCCCGGGCCCCTGGTGACTGAAGCCGTTGTGGTCGTTGCGCCAGCAGGTGGACGTGAGCAGCACGTTCAGCGACGCGACCGGCTCGCGCCAGGGCAGGTCGGCCGCAGCCTCGAGCCACTTGGTGTGCTGCACGAGCATCGAGGCCGACACCATCGCGAACGCCTCGTACGTCGCGAACAGGCCGTGGCGACCGGTGAGCACGTAGCCCTCGAGCCAGCCCTCGCAGTTGTGCTCGCTGAGGATCTCCATCACGCGTCCGTCGGGCGACACGTGGTCGTCCGTGGGGAGCAGCGGTTCGAGCAGGCACCGATCCTCGACTTCGAACACCGGCGTGAGCCGGTTCGACGTCGTCTCGTCGGGACAGAACAGTCGGAAGTTCGCGGTATCGGCGTTGCGTACGAAGATGTCGCGCAGCACCTCGCCGAGGTAGCCGGTCGACTCGAGCTGCTGCTCTCCCGGAGTCCGCACGTCGACCGCGTATTCGGTGTAGTCGGGCAGGTCGAGCGGTCGGAGCACCTTGCCGCCGTTGGCGTGCGGGTTCGCACCCATCCGCCGGTCGCCCTCGGGCGCGAGCGCTCGGAGCGCGTCGAGAGGACGGCCGTCGCCGTCGAAGAGCTCCTCCGGCCGGTAGGACCGCATCCACTCCTCGAGCATCCGGAGCTGGGTCTCGTCGTCCTTCGGGTGCGGCAGCGGCACCTGGTGCGCGCGCCACGTCCCCTCCACCGGGAGCCCGTCGAGCACCTTCGGGCCGGTCCAACCCTTGGGAGTGCGCATCACGATCGCCGGCCACCGCGGGCGCTCACCGAATCCGTGTGCACGCGCGCCGTCCTGGATCGTGCGGATGTCGTCGAAGCACCGGTCGAGCGTGTCTCGGCGAGCGCGCGGTGCACGGCGCTGGGATCGTCGCCCTCGACGATGTGCACGTCGTAGCCGTAGCCACCGAGGATCGAGCGGATCGAGTCGTCGTCGGCCCGACCGAGCACCGTCGGCCCGGAGATCTTGTAGCCGTTGAGGTGCAGGATCGGGAGGACGGCGCCGTCGCGGGCCGGGTTGAGGAAGTTGATCCCTTGCCACGAGCCGGAGAGCGGACCGGTCTCGGCCTCACCGTCGCCGATGACGCAGGCAACGACGAGGTCGGGGTTGTCGAAGGCAGCACCGAACGCGTGCACGAGCGCGTAGCCGAGCTCACCACCTTCGTGGATGGAGCCCGGCGTCGGCACGCTGACGTGACTCGGCACGCCACCCGGCGTGGAGAACTGCCGGAACAGGTGACGCATGCCCGCTTGCGTCGAGCGACACGTTGGGGTACACCTCGGAGTAGCTGCCCTCGAGCCAGTCGTTGGCGAGGATCGCCGGACCGCCGTGGCCCGGTCCGGTGATGAAGACCACGTTCGCGTCACGTGTCCGGATGACCCGGTTGAGGTGTGCGTACAGGAGGCTCAGACCGGGTGACGTGCCCCAGTGGCCGAGCAGCCGCGGCTTGATGTGCTCGGCACGCAGCGGCTCACGGAGCAGCGCGTTGTCGAGGAGGTAGATCTGGCCGACGGTGAGGTAGTTGGCCGCGCGCCAGTACGCGTCGATCGCGTCGATCTCCGCGCGCCGCGATCCCACTGCTCGCTCACCGACTCAGGGTAGGTCAGCCGTCCAACTCCCAGTGGAACATCGAGTGAACAGCACATGGCGCGCCGGGCTCCACGATCCGCGGCGCGAGGTTGAACTCGTCGGGCGGACCCGACTGCGGCTCGACGCACACCGCGTGCTCCGGGTCGGTGTACACCACGACGCACGGACAGTCCGTGGTGATCGCAAGCGTCGCGGCCCCCGGCCAGCGCAGGACTGCGGCCGGCTCGCCGAGGTCGGTGAAGCAGTCGTCCCACGGCGGCGGCACGACGGGCACGACCTCACCGCTGGGGATGCCCTCCCCGTCGACGCGGTACATCCGGTCCGCGTGCAGCTCGACCTCGAGCGGTTCGCCCCGGACGAGGTAGCGGCTCCACCACGGGTGCCAACCGCACGAGACGGGCATCGCCTGCTCGGTCGCGTGGACCTCCATCGTGAGCGAGAGCCGTTCGGGTTCGAGGAGGAAGCGTTGGACGACCCGCCCACCGAACGGCCACGGGTCCGTGAGCGCGACCGAGAGCACCGCGCTCGTCGCGTCGTGGTCCTCGACCGTCCATGCGGTGTCGCGCACGGTCCCGTGGATCGCGTGCGGCGGCTTGTTCAGCGGGAGGCGGTACGACGCGTCGTGGAACGTGAACTCGCCGTGGCGGTACGCGCCCGGCCCACGGCGCCATCGGGAAGATGCCGTGGTTGTGATCGTCGAGCTCGGGCGGGACGACGAGCGCGAGGTCGCCGACCTCCAGGTGCAGGACCCGCCCGCCGTCGGCCGGGTCGACCACCAGGCGAGCGTCGCCCGCGGTGAGCTCGATCACGTCATGCCCGGCTCGTCACGGTGTCGCGAGCATCAGGCGAGCCGCTCGATCACGGTGGCGTTCGCCTGGCCGCCGCCCTCGCACATGGTCTGGAACCCGTACCGGCCGCCCGTGGCCTCGAGATGGTTGAGCATCGTGGTCATGATGCGCACGCCGCTGGCGCCGAGCGGGTGACCGATCGCGATCGCCCCACCGCGCGGGTTGTACTTCTCCGGGTCGGGCCGGAACTCCTTCGCCCACATCGAGCGCGATCGCGGCGAACGCCTCGTTGCACTCCATCGCGTCGAAGTCCTCGATCTTCATGCCCGTCTTGTCGAGCAGCTTCCGGGTGACGGGATTGGGCGCCGAGAGCACGAGCACCGGATCATCGGCGAGGACCGCGAAGTGCACGAACCGCGCGCGGATCGGGAGCCCGAGCCGTTCGGCCGTCGCCCGGTCGGCGATCAGCATCGCCGAGGCGCCGTCGCTCATCTGCGACGCGTTGCCTGCGGTGATGTCGGGCGCCGGCTGGTCCTCCGACTCCCACGCCGGCGGCAAGGCTGCGAGCCCTTCGAGCGTCGTGCTGCGCCGGATCCCCTCGTCTGCTGCCAGCACCTCGCCCGTCGCACGTCCCTCCTCGTCGCGGATCGGGACCGGGAGGATCTCCTTCGCGAAGTGCCCGTTGTCGGTGTTCTCGGCCGCCCGCTGCTGGCTCTGCAGCGAGAACTCGTCCATCTCCTCGCGGGTGACCCCGAACTTGTCGGCGAGCACCTGCGCGACCCAGAACTGGATGCCGAGCACCCCGCCGCAGGCCTCGAGGAAGGCCGGGGAGAACGGCCCGATGCCGCCCCGCGCGTTGCTCGACATCGGCGCCCGCGTCATCGACTCGACGCCGCACGCGATCCCGAGGTCGTACGCGCCCGCCATCACGCCCTGGGCGACGAAGTGCATCGACTGCTGCGACGAACCGCACTGGCGATCGACCGAGGTGGCCGGGCACGTGCGGCGGGAGACCGGCCGCGACCCACGCGTTGCGGGTCACGTTGCAGCCCTGCTCCCCCGCCTGGGAGACACAACCGCCGACCACGTCGTCGATCAGGCCCGGGTCGACGTCGTTGCGCTCGAGCAGCTCGGACAGCGCGTGGCCGAGGAGGTCCGTCGGGTGCCACCCCGAGAGCGCACCCTTGCGCTTGCCGATCGCCGTACGCAGCGTGTCGACGATGACGGCTTCGCGGACCTCAGGCATGCGGAGCAGCCTCCGAGCGCTCGATGCGGGCCATCCGAAGTGTGGAACACGGCCCCGGAAACCTGACATCGTACTCAGGTGCGGATCGCCACCCTCGTGAAGCAGATCCCTGCCTTCGCGGAGCTGGAGCTCGGACCGGACGGGCGACTGCAGCGCGACGGCCTCGACCTGGAGATGAACCCGTACTGCCGACGCGCCGTGGCGCAGGCCGTCGAGCTCGCGGCCGCCGTCGGGGACGGCCTCGTCACGGTGTTCACGCTCGGTCCACCCGCGGCGGAGGACGTGCTGCGCGAGGCCGTCGCGTGGGGTACCGAGAACGCGGTCACCGTCGAGGGCGTGCTCGTCACCGATCCCAGCGTTCGCAGGGTCCGACACCCTCGCGACCGCGCGCGCACTCGCGGCCGCGATCGAGCACGAAGGCACCGTTCGACCTCGTGCTGCTCGGACGCAACTCGGTCGACGCGGACACCGGCCAGGTCGGTCCCGAGCTCGCCGAGCTGCTCGACCTCCCGTTCGCGACCGGCGTGCGATCACCTGAGCATGAAGGGCCAGACTCTGCACCTACGCTGCGAGCACGACGACGGATGGGCGCAGCTCGAGGTCGACCTCCCCGTCGTGGCCTCGTGCGCGGAGCGGCTCATCGACCCGTGCAAGGTGCCGCCAGAGGGGCGCGGCGACGGTCGACCCGTCGAGCATCCGCACGCTCACCGCCGCGGACCTCGCCGGTGGCACCTGGGGCGACGGTCCCTGGGGAGCCGACGGCAGCCCGACCCGGGTCGGCCCCGTGCGGCGTGCACGGAGTCGAACGGGCCCGCACCGTGCTCACCGGTCCGATCGACGAGCAGGTGCGCGCCGCCGTCGACGCAGCTGCGTCGCCCGCGAAGCGCTCTCCGACCCGATCGAGGAGACGCACACCGTCGAGCGGGTCCCCGACTCGCCGCGCCGGCGGGCGGACCCGTCATCGGCGTGGTGCTCGAGCCCGATCGTCCGCACCTCGGCACGCGAGCTCCTCGGCGCCGCGGCACGGCTCGCAACCGGGCTCGGCGGGTCGGTCACCGCGCTCACGGTCGAGGACGCCGCTCCCGGAGGTCGCTCGGCTCCTGGGGTGCCGACGACGTCCTCGATCCTGGTGGGCCGCGATGGGGACCGGGCCGTCGAGCCGGTCCACCTCGTCGAGGAGGACGTCGCCCACGCTGGTCGCGGACTGGGCGGGCGACGAGGTGGCCTGGGGGCTCTTCGCCCCGAGCACCGCGTGGGGCCGCGAGGTCGCCGCCCGCGCCGCGGCGCGGCTCGGTGCCGGGCTCACGGGCGACGCGGTCGACGTGGAGGTCGCCGACGGTCGGCTCGTCGCCTGGAAGCCGGCGTTCGGCGGACAGCTCGTCGCCGCGATCACCGCCGACTCCGCCGTGCAGATGGCGACGGTGCGGGCCGGGAATGCTCGACCGCGCTCGCGCCCCGGTCGGCGACCGCGACGGTGCGAACCGTCGACATGACGCCGCGCGGCCGGGTCCAGGTCCTGGCCCGCACCCGCGACGACGACCTCGACACGCTCGCCGAGGCCCGGGCCGTGGTCGGGATCGGGCAGGGCGTCGCACCCGACGAGTACCCGGCGCTCGAACCCCTCCTCGAGTCCCTCGGTGCCGAGCTCGCGGCGACCCGGAAGGTGACCGACCGCGGCTGGCTCCCCCGGTCCCGCCAGGTCGGCATCACCGGTCGAACCATCGCACCTCGCCTGTACCTGGCGATCGGAGCGAGCGGGAAGTTCAACCACATGGTCGGCGTGCGCGCCGCCGGGACGGTGCTCGCGGTGAACGCCGATCCCGGGCGCTCGTGTTCGACGCCGCCGACGTCGGCATCGTCGGCGACTGGCGCGAGGTGGTGCCGAGGCTCGTGGCCGAGCTCGCCCGGGTCGCCGCCCCCGCCTGAGTCTCGTGGCGCGACCCGCCGCGATGCCGGGCTGTACGGTGGGCCCACGAAGAGTTCGCAGTTTGAAGGGAAGCCTCAACGATGAATGTGTTCCTCGCCGACGGTGAGTTCGGCTCCGGGCAGTTCCTGCTCGGGATGCTCTACATCTTCATGTTCGTGATCTGGTTCTGGCTGCTGATCAGCATCTTCAGCGACCTCTTCCGGCGCCACGACATCTCGGGCTGGATCAAGGCGTTCTGGATCCTCGTGCGTGATCATCATTCCGTTGCTCGGGATCCTCGCTGTACTTCATCACCCAGGGTCACGGGATGGCGGAGCGCAGCCAGGAGCAGGCCCAGCAGGTCCAGGACCAGATCCGTCAGCAGGTCGGCTACAGCTCGGCCGACGAGCTCGAGAAGCTGAAGAAGCTCCACGACTCCGGCACGCTGACGGACGACGAGTACGCGGCCCAGAAGGCCAAGGTGCTCGGCTAGGCACGAGCGCCCTGCGTCAGCGCACGGAACGACGAGGAGGGGCGGGCCATGGCCCGCCCCTCCTTCCGTTCGTCGTTCGCCTTCCACGTGCGTGCGCCCTGGTGCCCGTTTCGCCCTACTTCGCCGCGTCCGTCTTCTTCGGCGGCCGCCAGAAGGTGGCGAGGAACGCGATCGTCCCGCCGATGCCGACGATCGCGGTGATGGCCAGCGCCGTCGTCGGCTCGAAGGGGAACGCGAAGTCGAACGCGTGGTCGAGCGACCACTCCCCCGGTCCGAGCGACGCCGAGCGCGATCGAGAGCACCGCGACCGTCGCGACGTACTCGTAGCCCTCGCCCGGGTTGTTGATCCAGAAGCCGTTCTTCCGGTGGTTCGTGACGAGCGCGACCAGCACGATCGACGCCGTGCCCGCGTACGCGAGCGGCGTGAGGAACCCGACGATCAGCAGCGCGCCCACGCCGAGCTCGGTGAGCGTGACGATCCAGGCGTGGAGCGTGACCGGGTTTAGGCCCAGGCTCTCGAACCAGTTGGCCATGCCCGGGCCGGACCGCACCGACTGCAGGTGCCGCCAGCCGTGGGCGAACATGAGCACGCCCATCCACACCCGCGCGATCAGCAGCGCCAAGTTCACCGCATCGTCGAGATCGTTCACTTCGCCTCCACCCAATCGTCAGCACGACGTCGTCGGCTCGTAGCCGTGGGCGCACCCTAGCGACCCCACGGACCAACACGTAGGCTGACACGGACGTCAGCAAATCGCACAGCGCTCGAGGGGGAACCATGCCCAACGCCGAGGACCTCATCCTGGTGAGCGTCGACGACCACGTCGTCGAACCCCCGAACCTCTTCGACAACCACCTGCCGGAGAAGTGGAAGGAGTTCGCGCCCAAGAGCGTGCACAAGGACGGCCTCGACGTCTGGGTCTACGAGGGCATCGAGATCCCCAACATCGGGCTGAACGCGGTCGCCGGTCGCCCGCCCGAGGAGTACGACATCGAGCCGACGTCGTACGACATGATGCGCGCGGGCTGCTACGACATCCACGAACGCGTCAAGGACATGAACCGCAACGGCGTGCTCACGTCGATGTGCTTCCCGAGCTTCGTGCAGTTCTGCGGGCAGCTGTTCTCACGCTCGAAGGACCTCGACATGGGGCTCAACCTGCTGCGCGCGTACAACGACTGGCACATCGACGAGTGGTGCGGCACGTACCCCGGCCGCTTCATGCCGCTGTCGATCCCGCCGATCTGGGATCCGCAGATGATGGCCGACGAGGTGCGCCGCGTCGCGAAGAAGGGCTGCCACGCGGTCACGTTCTCGGAGAACCCTGCGAAGCTCGGCTGGCCGAACATCTTCGGCGACCACTGGGACCCGTTCTTCCAGGCGTGTGAGGACGAGGGCACGGTGATCTGCCTGCACATCGGGTCGTCGTCGACGCGTGCTCGAGCTCGAGCCCGGCGCGCCGATCGACATCATGATCACGCTCACGCCGCTGAACACGATGAACGCGGCGACCGACCTCATCTGGTCGCAGGTGCTGCGCAAGTTCCCGAAGCTGCAGTTCGCGCTCTCCGAGGGCGGCACCGGCTGGATCCCGTACTGGCTGGAGCGGATCGACTACGTGTACCAGCAGCACCACTTCTGGACGAGCCAGGACTTCGGCGACCGGCTCCCGAGCGAGGTCGCCCGCGACCACTTCAGCTACTGCTTCATCAGCGACCGGGTCGGCGTCGACGAGCGCGACAAGATCGGCGTCGACTCGATGACCTGGGAGTGCGACTACCCGCACTCGGACTCGTCGTGGCCGAACTCGCCCGAGGCCGTGGCCAAGCAGCTCGACGGGGTGCCGACGCGGACATCGCCAAGATGACGCACGAGAACGCCATGCGCATCTACCGGTTCGACCCGTTCCGGCACCGCACCAAGGAGCAGTCGACGGTCGGCGCGCTCCGCGCCGAGACGCCCGACTGACCCAGGCGCGAGCCCGGCGACGCTGCTACCGGGCTCGGCGGTGGCGGAGGTCGGGCAGCAGCCCGACGTGGGTGAACCGGCGGAGGACCCGCTCCTCCTCGACGTCGATCACCACGGCATCGCCGGGCTCGCGCCCGTGGATGAACGTGACGACGCAGTCGTCGCAGGCCTCGGTCCCTTGCATCACGCACGTGTCACAGTCGATGAGCATGCGGTCACGCTCGCACGGGGGTGTGACAGCTACGGCCCTGGGCCCAGGGCGTCGGAGCGCCGCCGCCTGCGCTCCGAGCGTCAGGCCGCCGCCTCACGGGGCGCGCAGGCTCCAGGTGCCGTCGTGGTGGTCCTCGATGGTGTGACTCCCGGTGGGTGACGAGGTCGTGGTGGCGGGCGCAGAGGTTGCCGAGCTCGCGGTACGTCGTGCGATGGCTCCGGGCGTAGTCGAGCGTGTGGTGGCGTTCGAGCAGGTGGGTGGCGTCGCAGCCTCGGACCTTGCAGGCGCGGTCGCGCTCGTGGATCGCGATCTTCAGCGCCGCCGGGACGTGACGGGTGTTGCTCACGACGGTCTGGACGTCGACGCCATCGGTGATGACGAGTTGGAGCAGCCCGTGGCTCAGGATCTGCGCGGCGTGGGCGACGGGGACCGGGCCGACGCCGGGGATCTCGCACGTCTCGCCGGGCTCGGTGCGACCCCGCAGCAGGGCGGGGAGGTCGACGCGGACCCGCACGGCCTGGAGTTGGGGCTTCGTCGTGGTCGCGGCGCCTGAGGCGGCGAGGGCGACCATGGCGTCGAAGCGGTAGGCCTCGGGTTGCTCGTGCTCGCCGGTGCGGCGGGCCTCCTCGAAGCGCTTGCGGGCGAGGGGCTCGAGGGCGTCGAGGAGCTTCGCGACATCCTCGGTGGGGCCCGGAGAAGGAGCCCCTGGTCGCGAAGCCCTCGGTCCAGGTGCGCAGATGCCGGCCGCGACGGGCGCGTCGGCGGGCCTCGACCTCGTCGCACGCCGCAGCGATCACCCGCTCGCTGCTCCGCGCGCAGCTCGCGCATCCCGGAGCGCTGTGCGGTCGCGAGGAGGCGTCGCTCAGCGGACGGGTCGGCCGCGGCGCCGGCAGTGACGTGGGCAGCCTGCTGCAGGGAGAGTTCGCCAGCTCCGCAGCTGCTCCTCGGTCGCAGGCAGATCGCTCAGTCGGGTCGCGGTCGCGAACGTCTCGCGCGCCGCACCCTCGGAAGATCCGGTGGCCTCGGCGAGCCACTGCTCCGGGCTCGCGGCATGCGAGCGGCTCCGCCACGCGTTGGTGTCCGCCGCGCGCTTGGCGAGCATCGCGGTCGCGGTGTCGAGCAGCTTGGCGCTCTCCGCGGCTGCCTCGGCGAGGCGAGCCGCGTCGCGGCCGTCGAGGCGCGCGGGGTCGAGCTCGGCGACAGCTTCGCGTGCCAGATCTCGGACCTGCTCGATCTTGAACATGCCCCCACGATGACAGGGGGGTGTGACACCTACCCCCCGGATCGGGACACTCCGCGGAGAGATCTTCGAAGCTCTCTCCGCGAGCGTGTCGCGTCACACCGCGACCCACGCGCGTGTCGTGTCCGCGCTCACCTACCGGCGCAGGACCTCGAGCAGGACGCTCGAGGACACCACGGTCGCACCCTCCTGGGCAGCGTGGTCGCGGACCCACTGGTCGGAGGACACGACGATCGCGGCAGTGGTCGCCGGCAGGCGCTCGACCTCCCGGACGACGACCGGGTCGGCCTTCTCGCCGCCGGACGAGAACGAGACCTTGACCCCGGGGCGCCGGATCGGCTTCTGCACGGTGACGTCGGCCCCGTCGAAGACGACGATCACGTCGCACCGCAGGCGAAGGTGCAGACGCGCGAGCGCAGCGACCAGCCGCTCGCGCTGATCGGCCACGGTCGCGTCGGGCCAGCCCTCCATCGAGACGTTGTACCCGTCGACGATCAGCTGGACGCCGCGCGTGCGGAGCATCGCGTCGAGCCCGTCGGCGGAGTCCGCGTGCAGACCCGGCGGGCACGGGACGCGCAGGCGGCTGCTCGTCGCCGACGAGCCTGCGGAGGGCTTCGCCGCGCTCGACGTGGTGAGCTTGCTGAGCCCTTCGAGGCGCGTCGCGAGACGCTGCGCGTCGCGCGTCGCATCGGACAGTGCCCGCACTTCCTCCGGCGCGAGACCCCCGGAGTGGGAACGGGCGCGCTCGCGGTCCGCGACCTCGCGCTTCAGGTCGCGCAGTCGGCTCTCGGCGTCCCGGGCACGCGTGCGCCTCGCGCACGACCCGCGCTTCGGCGTCGGCCGCCGCGGCCTGGGCCTGCGCGATCGACGCGTCGCTCTCTTCTCGGCGTCGCTCTGCGCCCTCGATCGCCCGATCGGCGCGCAGCTCACGCTCCCGGCGGTTCCGACGCTCCTCGCGCAGCTGCGCCTCGAGCTGCTCGACCGTCGAGCGAGCGTCGTCGCGGGCCTCCTCGGCCCGCCGACGGGCTTCGTCGAGCGAGGTCAGCTGCATGTCGCGCGCCTTGGCGTCGTCGTCGCGCTCCTTCTCCGCGCGCTGCCGATCGAAGGCCACGCAGAGCGCCCCCAGCGCGAACTCCCAGCCGTCCGGGCGTGCCGCGAACAGGACCGAGGCCAGCAACGGGAGGTCGGAGCGCTGCGCCGCATCGTTGATGCGGCGCAGGGCGAGTGAGGTGTCCCACGCGCCGAGGGCGGCGGCGGCCTCGTCGAGCGCGAGGAAGCGTTCGGCGACCCGCTCGAAGAACACCGGGTCGACCTCGAGCGCCCGATGGAGCTGCTGACGAGCGGGCCCGCTCCCGAGGCGGCGGGGATCGAACCCAGCCAGCGGCCGGAGCACGGCAGGCAGGTCGCCGTCGTAGCTACTGAGCGTGACGGCCGCGACCTCGAGCAGGGGCACGAGGAGCGACTCGGGGACCGGGAGCGACTCCTCGGTCACCGGCGGCGCGTCGCCCTGCGTGCTCACGCTCAGACCGCCTCCTCGAGGGGGACGGTCACGATCGTGTCGCCCGACGCCCCGCACCATCGGCAGGCGACCTCTTCGATCGTCTCCGCGAGCAGGTCGCGGTCCTCGATCTCGAGGTCACCCCCGACGCTGAAGTGGTGATACTCGCGTGTGCGGCGCGTCACGGTGACGTCGAAGCGCGTCAGGTTGCCGCAGCCTTGGCAGCGATACCGAGCGCCCATGCACGTGAGTGTATCCCCCGGTCCGTGGATCACGAACAGATGTTCGCTGACGACGCACCGGTCGCTGCTGCTACCCGCGACCCTTGCGCGCCGGCACCGACATCGCGGGCCCGGAGCTCGCGGCGGCTGCCTTCTTGCGGCGGCGTCGGAGCATGAGCCGACGACCGCCCTCCACGAAGAGCGTCACGAGCAGCGCCGACACGAGCGCCCACAGGAGGATGATCACGAGGATCGGCACGAAGCGCGTGATGTCGCTCTTCACGATGACGTCGAGGAGCTTCTGACTGCTGAGGTACCCCGCCCGGCGAGCAGGCAGTCCCACGATCGCGAGCCCGAGCGGCAACGCGACGAGCCACGCGAGCACCCGGAGCGGCAGCGGGAGCGCATCCCGCTTGGGCCTGCCGTCGACCTCGTTGCGGGTGCGTCCGGGGCCCCCATCCCCCGCGGGGCCACGCGGTGGCGCGACGACGGGTGTGGGCGCGACGGGCGCGGCCACGGGCGGCTCGGAGGACAGCACCGCGGTCCCCCCGGCTCCGGCGGCGGCACCGCCCGCGGTCATCGTCGGACGCGACGTGCGACGACGGGGGGCCGGCGGCGGGGCCCCTCCCGTGGAGGCGGCAGCGGAGCTGGCGGGCGGCCGGACCGGCGCCGCGGGAGCGGGCGCGGCGGGAGCGCTCGTGCGCCCCAGGCCGGGCGGCACCTTGAGCACCTGACCGCACTGCTCGCACCGGAAGGATGACCCGTCGGGCAGCGTGTCCACTCGCTTCTTGGTCCCGCACGAGGGGCACTGCAACGCCTTCGCCATCATGCACCTTCCTCGCGTGCGGCCACGCTCGTTCGCACGAATGCCTCGAGCACAGCCGCGGCCCGCCCGTCGTCGATCGATGCCCTCGCCTGCTCGATCCCGTCACCGAACTCGCCGGCGAGACCCGCAGCGACCAGCGCACCCGCTGCGTTGAGCACCGCGATGTCGCGCACGGGCCCCGCCTGCCCCGAGAGTACGTGGTGGACCGCCGCGGCGTTCCCCGCGGCGTCACCACCGGCGAGTGCACCGGGCGCCGCGGCCGGGATGCCGAACGCGGTCGGGTCGAGCTCATAGGTGTGGACCGCGCCGTCCCGGAGCTCGTGAACGGTGGACGTCGTCGTGACCGTGAGCTCGTCGAGACCATCGTGACCGAAGAACACCAGGGCCCGCTCGGTGCCGAGCTCGGCGAGGGTCCCGACCATCCGCTCGGCCATCGTGGGGTCCGACACGCCCATCGCCTGGCGCCGGACGCCGGCGGGGTTCGCGAGGGGGCCGAGGTAGTTGAACGTCGTCGGGACGCCCAGCTCACGCCGGGGCGGTCCGGCGAACCGCATCGCGGGGTGGAACCGGGGCGCGAAGCAGAAGCCGATCCCGGCCTCGCGGATGCATCGCGCCACGCCTTCGGGTCCGAGGTCGATGACCACGCCCAACGCCTCGAGCACGTCTGCGGAACCGCACCGCGAGGATGCGGCGCGGTTCCCGTGCTTGGCGACGCGGGCACCGGCACCGGCCGCGATGAGCGCTGCCATCGTCGAGACGTTCACCGATCCGGAGCGGTCGCCACCCGTCCCGCAGGTGTCGACGAGCGCGCCCGGGTCGTCGACCTTCACCTGCTCGGCGAAGCGCAGCATCGTGCGCACGAGGGCTGCGAGCTCCTGGGGGGTCTCGCCCTTCGCGCGCAGCGCGACGGCGAACCCGGCGATCTGCGCGTCCGTGGCCTCGCCCTCGAGGATCGCCGCGAGCGCGCGCTCTGCGTGGTCTGGCGTGAGCTCCTCGCGGCGGACCAGCCGTCCCAGGACGTCGGACCAGAGCGTGAGGTCGGCCATCGTCAGTCCCACCACAGGTCGTGGTCGAGCACCGCGCGACCGATGAGTCCGAGCTGCACCTGGCTCGTCCCCTCGACGATCGTGAGCTGCTTCGCGTCCCGGTAGTACAGCTCGAGCGGGTGGTCCTCCATGTATCCGGCCGCGCCGAGCATCTGCAGCGCCTCACCCGACGTCTTCACCGCCACCTCGGTCGCGGCGTACTTCGCCATCGAGAGGAACGGCACGTACTCCTTGGTGAACTGCCCGCGATCGGCCATCCAGGCCGCGCGGTACGTGAGCAGGCGTGCCGCCTCGATCTCCGCGGCGAGCTCCGCGATCTTCCACTGGATGCCCTGGAAGTCGGCGATGCGTTGCCCGAACGCCTCGCGTTCCTTCACGTACTCGACCGCGTACATGAGCGCACCCTCGGCCAGGCCGATGCCACGTGCCGCCACGATCGGACGCATCGAGTTGAGCCCGAGCATCGCGAGGCGGAAGCCGCCGACCTCACCGATGACGTTCGCAGCCGGGACCCGAACCCCGTCGAGCAGCAGCTCGCCGGTGTCGACCCCGCGCACCCCCATCTTCCGGTCGACCCGTCCGACCTGGACCCCGGGCCACGACCGCTCGACGATGAACGCGGTGACGCTGTCGTGCGCACGCGCCTCGACCGGGCCGGTCTTGGCGAAGACGCAGTACCAGTCGGCCTGTCGGACGCCCGACATCCAGCACTTGGTGCCGTCGAGGATCCAGTCGTCCCCGTCGCGCGTCGCGCGAGTGCGCATGCCCATCACGTCGCTCCCCGCCTGGGGCTCGGAGAGCCCGAACGCGGCCCTGGCCTCCCCGGTGGCGATCGGCGTCACGTACCGGCGCCGCTGCTCCTCGTTCCCTGCGATGAGCACGGGCCCGGTCGGGAGTCGCGTGAGCAGGAGCATGAGCGCCGCCGACTGGGAGTACTTGGCGACCTCCTCGATGGCCAGCGTGAGCCCGAGGATCCCGGCACCCGAGCCCCCGAGGGTCTCGGGGATGCAGAGCCCCGTCAGACCCGTCTCGACGAACAGGTCGAAGAGGTCCTGGGGGTACTCCTCGGTGGTGTCGATCTCCCGAGCTCGGGGCGCGACGCGCTCCTGCGCGAGCTTGCGGCAGGTCGCCTGCAGCTCGGCGAGCTCGGACGGGAGGTCGAACAGCACCAGGGAAGGCTACCGGCCGACGTCGGCGCCCGGCCGTTCAGGTGCGAACCCCCCGGAGAATCAGGCCGAGCGGCGACGCTGCCGGATGAGCCGACGGCGCTCACGGGCGGTCAGGCCGCCCCAGACGCCGTCCTTCTCCCGGGCGGTGATCGCGAACTCGAGGCACGAGTCGGCGACCGGGCACAACGCACAGATCGCCTTGGCCACCTCCGCCGCGGCCTCGTCCTCCTCGGAGGGATGGAAGACCTGTGGGTCCACGCCCCGACAGCGGGCCTGGTCCCGCCAGGTGCCCGTGGTCGTGGGGCCACCGGTCGTGCTGCTCGCCCCGTTCTCCGGGCGCATCGTGCCGACGCTCATGCCTTCACCGTCCTCACTCCGCCCCGGGGGGTACAGGGGGGAGCACGGGTACAACGACACCCGAGGGGTTCCTATTCCACCTTTTCGGCAGTTGGGGACCCCGACCTGAGGCGACCCGTAGGATCGCCGACAGTGGCGATCGAGGTGGCGCACCGGGCCCGCAAGGGCGTCGCCTACGCCCTGGCGGCCGGCCTGACGATCCCCGGGATGAGCATGCGCCTCACGGGGGTGCAACCGCACGAGCTCGTGGGCGCCGGCGCGTTCGGGATGGCTGTCGTCGGCGCCGCTTTCCTGCTGGCCTGGTCGGCCGAGGCGCTCGAACTCGACGTCTCCCGGGGCCTCGCGCTCGCCGTGCTGGCCCTGATCGCCGTGCTGCCCGAGTACGCGGTCGACTTCACCTTCGCGTTCAAGGCCGGGACCGACCCGCACAAGTACGCCCCCCTCGCGCTGGCCAACATGACCGGCGGCAACCGGCTGCTCATCGGGGTCGGGTGGCCGATGGTCGTCCTCATCGCGGCCTGGCGGATCAAGGCCGCGGCGAGGGCGCGCGGCTACTCGGGCCGGGTCGACACCGAGGTGCGCCTCGACCGCCCCCGCTCGGTGGAGATCGCGTTCCTCGTCGTCGCCACGCTCTACTCCCTGACGCTGCCCCTGAAGGCCCACCTCACGCTGTGGGACGCCGCAGTGCTCTTCACGATCTTTCTCCTGTACGCCGCACGCGTCTCACGTGCGCCCGCGGAGGATCCGGACATCGTCGGACCGGCCGAGCTGCTCGCGGTTCTCCCGGCGGCGCGCCGGCGGATCATGGTCGCGGTGCTGCTCGGCTACGCCGCTCTGGCGATCATCCTCTGCGCGGAGCCGTTCGCCGAGTCGCTGATCCAGACCGGCGAGCAGTTCGGGGTCAGCACCTTCCTGCTCGTCCAGTGGGTCGCCCCCCTCGCGTCCGAAGCGCCGGAGCTGCTCGTCGCCGGACTGTTCGCGTGGCGGCTGAAGACGAACTCCGGACTCGGCACCCTGGTGTCGTCGAAGGTCAACCAGTGGACGCTGCTCGTCGGGACGCTCCCGATCGTCTTCGTCGTCGCCGGGGGCGCGCTGTCCGGGCTGCCGCTGGACCGGCTCCAGCGTGAGGAGCTCTTCCTCACCGCGGCGCAGTCCGCGTTCGCGGTCGCGGTCCTCGCGAGTCGGAGTCTGAGCGTCCGTGAGGCATGGGCACTGTTCGGGCTGTTCATGTCGCAGTTCGTGCTCGGCGCCCTGCTCCCCGCCGACATCCGCCACCTGGAGCGCGTCAGCATCGGCATCCTGTACCTCGTCCTCACGGTGATCATGCTCGTGGCCCAACGCTCGAGCCTCCGCCCACTCATGCGCGACGGACTGCGGACCCCGCTGGACCAGATGATCCACGAAGAGCTGCCGGCCGGTGGCGGTCCGGACCGTGGGGTCGATCGGTGACTCCCGCTTCACTCGGCCGACGGGTCATGATGGGGCGATGACGACTCCGGAGGTCGACGCGGCGAACGACACCACGAACGGCGTCGATTGGCGCGTCGTGCTCCGAGGCGCGCTGGTCGGGCTCGCCGTCATCGCCCCGGTCTCCGTGCTCGGCGCGGTGCTCGACCACGAGATGACCGACTTCGACAACAGCGGCTGGCGCTACCCGCTGTTCGTCCTGATCCTCGTGGGCTACGCGGCCGCCGGATGGGTCGCCGGGCGCGCCCGACCCGACTCACCCCTGACCCACGCCGCGCTCGCGGGAATGGGTGCGTTCGTGCTGTGGATCCCCATCCGCGTCGCGATCTGGGCCACGCGCGAAGACGGGCGCGGCCTCGTGACCGGTGATCGCGCGGTCCTCCGACCGGGCCAGCTCTTCGGTCAGTTCGTGATCGCTGCCGCGCTCGCCATGGTCGGTGCGTTCCTGGCCAGCAGGATCGCCGCGCGTCGCGCGTGACGGAGCGCTAGCCGGCGGCGATCCTCAGGATCCCGGCGTCGACGAGGGTGTTGTTGTCGACGAAGACGTGCTGGGTGGCCGCGTGCATGTCGCGGAAGCACCGACCGAGCACGCTCGGCTGGCGCAGGGCGTCGGTTCCGGCCCAACGGTAGGCGAACCGAACCGCCTCGGCCGCGACGTGTGTGGCGTACGTCGTGACCTGCCGCAGCCGCTGGCGCTCGGCTTCGGTGGGCTCCCGCCCCGCCACGAGGTCGCCCTCGACCGACGTGAACGTCTCGAACACGACCGCTCGCGCCGCACGCATCGCCGCGTCCTGGAACCCGAGCTCGTACTGGAACAACTGCTGGTCGCGGATCGGCGTCGAGCCGAGCCGTGACTTGTTCGCGACGATCCGTACGAGCTCGTCGATCGCCCGCTTCCCCACTCCGAGGGCGAAGCCTGCATGCCCGGCAGAGGTCACACCCAGGACGTCGAAGCCGTACACCGCGCCACCACGCTGCGCGACCGCACCGACCAGCGGGAAGGTGAAGCCCGGCTCGACGACCTCGCCATCGAGCGCGTAGTCGTAGCTCCCGGTGCCCTGGAGCCCCAGCACGTCCCAGTTGCCGAGGAACTCGACGTGCTCGCGAGGCACGAACACCACGCGCATCTCGGGAAGCCCGTTCGCGGTTGGCACGAACTCACCGTCCTGCACGACGAGCGTGCCACCGCTGATCCACGTCGCGTGGCCACTCCCGCTCGCGAACCCGTACCGACCGGTTGCGACGTACTTCCCGTCGACGAGCTCGGAGGACCCGACCGGCCCGAACATCCCCGCAACTACCGGAAAGCGGTCTCCGGCGTCGAAGATCGTCGCGACGGCGTCGTCGCTCGTGAAGACGGCAGCGAACGCGGCGGCCGTCGCGTTCGCCATGTACGACCAGCCGGTCGACGCGTCGGCCCAGGCCAGGATCTCGAACACCTCGAGACAGGTCGCGATGTCCGCCTCGGTGCCGCCGAGCTCACGCGGCACCATCAACCCGAAGAGGCCGGCGTCGTGGAGTGCGTCGACCACCGGTTCGGTCATCGTCCCCGCCAGCTCGGCGGCCTCGGCCTCGGTCTCGACGAGGTCGACGAGCGAACGCGCAGCAGCGACCGCGTCGTCGAGGTCGTGTGCGGTCGTGGTCATCGGCGCAGGCACCCCGGGATCAGGCGATCAGGCGAACGTGAGCTTGCCGGAGTCGAGGACGACGTTGTCGCCCACGCAGGTCTGGTAGATCGCCTCGTTGCCGTCGACCCAGATCTTCACGTCGAGGCGGTCACCGGGCATCACCGGCGTCGAGAAGCGCCCCTCCATGCTCTTGAAGCGACTCGGGTCACTCCCACACACTGCGTGCAGCAGCGCCCGACCGGTGAACCCGTAGGTGCACAAGCCGTGGAGGATCGGCTTCGGGAAGCCGGCGAGCTCCGCGAACTTCGGGTCGGAGTGGAGCGGGTTGCGGTCGCCGCTCAGGCGGTAGAGCAACGCCTGGTCGGACCGGGTGTCGTAGGACACGACCGTGTCGGGGCCCCGCTCGGGCGCGACGTTGCGCGGGCCACTCGGTCCGCGGTCGCCACCCCAACCACCCTCACCCCGGATGAACGCGGACATCGTGGTGGTGAAGAGCGGCTTCCCGTCGGCGAGGTCCGTCGCCTCGCTCTCGAGAACGACGACCGCGGCCTTGCCCTTGTCGTACATCGCCGCGACCTTGCCCTGCATGGTCACCTTCCCCGACACCGGGAGCGGCTTGTGCAGCGTCACCGACTGCTCACCGTGGACGAGCATCGCCCAGTCGAACGTGCCGATCGCCTCCATGACGTTGCCGCCTTCACCGGCCGCGTTGATGATGACGGGCATCGTCGGCAGCGCGCGCTGCTCGATGTCCTGGCTGTTCTCGGTCGTGAACTCGAGCTCGAACCCGGTCGGGTCGGTCGCGCCCGCGCCGACGCCGAGGGCGTAGAGCAGGCTGTCCTTCGAGCTCCAGGTCGCCTCGGCCGGCTCGGTCACCGTGCCGACGGCATCGGGGTTCAGGGGCATCCTCGTACCTCCATTTGGTCAGATGTTCCAGGGTGCCACGTTCAGGCGCTCTTCGGGATCTGACTCCACGGCACGTCCCGATCTGCCTTCGCCTCGGTCGGGAGTCCGAGGACCGCGCTCGCCGAGGATGTTCTTCATCACTTCGGTCGTGCCACCGGCGATCGTCTCGGACTGCGACGCGAGGAAGTGGTCGACCGGATCGTCGCGCGGCGGGGGGTCGTAGCCGCCACTGAGCGTCCCGGCGGGGCCGAGCACGCCGACGGTGAACGCCTGGATGCGCTGGTCCAGGAGCGCGCCGCCCATCTTGAGCACCGACCCCTCGGGTCCCGGCGTGCCCCGCTCACGCTGCGCGGACGCACGCAGCGCACCGATCCGCAGCACCTCGGCCTCCACCCACAGCGCCAGCAGCTCGTCGCGGCGCGCCGGGTTGCGGATCGGACGCCTGCTCCCACGCGCTCAGCGCACCGCCGATCGGACCGCTCCCCCGCGGCGCGACCACACCACCGATGGACACCCGCTCGTTCATCAGCGTCGTGAC
Organism: uncultured Acidimicrobiia bacterium; assembly: GCA_963809885.1. Lineage (GTDB taxonomy): Bacteria > Actinomycetota > Acidimicrobiia > IMCC26256 > PALSA-555 > JALHSW01. The sequence goes on from CAWELA010000004.1 coordinate 1,473,080, forward strand.
CGCGACGTGCCACCCCTCCCCGAGACCGCCGAGTCGCGCGTCGTCGGGGACCTGCACGTCGGTGAAGTACACCTCGTTGAAGTCGGCGCCACCGGTCATCTGACGCAGCGGCCGCACCTCGACCCCGGGTGCGTGCATGTCGACGACGAAGGCGGTGAGCCCCGCGTGCTTCGGCACGTCGGGATCCGTCCGGGCGAGGAGCATCCCCCACCGGGCACGGTGCGCGAGCGAGGTCCAGACCTTCTGGCCGTTGACGACCCAGACGTCGCCGTCGCGTACGGCCCGGGTCGCGAGCGTCGCGACGTCGGAGCCCGCGCCGGGCTCGCTGAACATCTGGCACCAGATCTCTTCGGCGGTCCAGATCGAGCGGAGCATCGCCCGCTGCTCGTCGGTGCCGTGGGCGACGATGGTCGGGCCGACCATGCCGATGCCCATCGGGTTCCGAAGCCACGAGTAGGTGCGGCCCGGCCTTGGTGAGCTCGGCGTCGACGACCTCCTGGAGCTTCGGGGCGAGCCCGAGCCCGCCTTCACCCACCGGGTAGTGGACCCTGGCGAGGCCGGCATCGAACTGGGCACCGAGGAACGCCGTCTGGTCGTCGTCGCCGTGCTCCGCGAGCAGCGTCAGGGTCCGCTGTCGAACGTCTGCTTCCTCGCTTGCCATGTGCTCCCGCTCGTCTCGTGAGTCCCGCCGTGCCGGACGGGGCAGTCTTCCCGATCCGGGCGCGTCGCCGCTATCTCCCGCCCCGGCGCGACGCCGCGGTGCGCCGCCTCGCTAGGTTCGGGGCGATGCCACCGACGGAGCAACCTCGGGTGTTCGGGCTCGGCGACGTACCCCCTGATCGACGTGCACGTGTCGGCGATGGTCGCGGTCGACGACGCCGACGGCTCGAACGACGGGCGCGGGTGTCGCTGATCGGCGACTTCGAGGGCCGCCCGGTCGGGTTCTAGGCTCCGGCGATGGCGGGACCGCGGGTGGGTGTGATCGGAGCGGGCGGGGTCGGTGTCGCGACCGCCTCCGCGCTCGTCATCCGCGGGCTCGCGGCTCGGGTGACCGTGTACACCCGCAAACCCGACGCGGCGCGCGGGCTCGCCCTCGACTTCTCCCACGCCGCGCCGCTCCTCTCCCGCATCGAGATCCGCGGCCGCGGCCTCGACGAGATCGAGGAGGAGGACGTCCTCATCTTCACGGCGGGGCACCACACCACCCCGGGCGAGACGCGGCTCGACATCCTCGAGCAGAACATCCAGGTGATGGACGACTGCGCGACCGCGGTGGAGGACGGCGCACTTCCGCGGATCGCGCTCGTCGTCACGAACCCCCTCGACGTGATGACCGAGTACCTCTCGCGCCGCTGGGCCGGCCGTGGGGTGTCGATCATGGGATCCGGCACGGCGCTCGACACGCTCCGGCTCACGGAGCGGATCGCGAAGGAGTGCGGCGTGCACCCGCGGAGCGTGCACGCCTGGGTCGTCGGCGAGCACGGGGACTCGTCCGTCTTCTTCCTCGACAGCGCCCGGGTCGGCACCTTGCGTCTCACGGAGTTCGCCGCGCAGCGAGGACTCGACTTCAGCACCGAGCGGCTCGACGCGATCGAGCGCGACGTGCGGCGCGCGGCCTACGAGGTACGTGACCTCAAGGGGTCGGCGGTGCACGGCATCGGCCTCACGGTGAGCGGCCTGATCCACGCGACCGCGTTCGAGACCGGTGCGCTGATCCCGGTGTCGGTACGGGTCGGTCCCGACCTGTGCGCCAGCCTGCCGTGCGTCCTCGGCCCCGACGGCCCGAGCGAGCCGCTCCTCCCGACGATGACCGACCGCGAGCGCGTCGCGCTGGGAGCACACGCTCGAGGTCCTGGCCGAGGCGAACCGCGGGCTCCCGATCTAGCGGTCCTCTGCTCCCGATGCCCGCTACTGGTCTCGGTCGAGTGCGAGCCGCGTGGTGATGGCGCGACCGATCTCGAGCGCCGCGGTCGCGGCGGGTGACGGCGCGTTCAGCACGTGGAGCGCCGCGTCCGACCTGGTGGAACGCGAAGTCGTCGACGAGGTCGCCCTCCGCTGTGATCGCCTGCGCGCGCACGCCCGCCGGCGCGCGCTCCAGGTCGGCTCGGCGCACGTCGGGAACGAGGCGCTGGATCGCACGGGTGAACCGTCGCTTGCTGACCGAACGGCTCATCTCCCCGAGCCCGTAGCGCCAGTAGCGCGCGGCGAGCTTCCGAAAGCCCCGCGACCGCAGCGTCTCCCGCAGGTCGGTCGAACGCGACCCGCCGCCACGAGTAGCCCTCTCGTGCGAGCGCGAGCACGGCATTGGGGCCGATGTGCACGCGACCGTCGACCCCACGAGTCAGATGGACCCCCAGGAACGGGAACTGCGGGTCGGGCACCGGATAGATCAGGTTGCCGACCAGCCTCGAGCGCTCGGGGACGAGCTCGCAGTACTCGCCACGGAACGGGATGATCCGCAGCCCGTTCGCCCCGCCGGGCCCACTGACCGGGAGGTCGCGATCCGGTCCGCGTGGAGCCCGGCGCAGTTCACGAGTCGCGCCGCGACGAGCGCGCCGCGGGTCGTCTCGACGACGAGGCCTTCGCCGAGCTCGCTGCCGGACACGACTCGCGGCATCGAGTCGGACCTCTCCTCCCGCTTCCTCGATCTGCCGGGCGAGCCGGCTGCACACCCCACCGAAGTCGGTGATGCCGGTGTCGAGCACGTGGAGCGCCCCGACGCCGGCCGCGTGGGGTTCGAGCTCGCGGAGCGCTTCGGACCGATCGCCGTCGCCCGCACGCCGTTCGCGCGAGCACCGCTCCTCGAGCTCGGCAGAGCCTCGCGCGCTCGGCCTCGTCGACCGCGACCACGACCTTCCCGCACACTTCATAGCGCGATCCCGTGCTCGCGACAGAACTCGACCATCGAAGTGCGCCCGGCGGTGCAGAGCCGCGCCTTGTCCGAGCCCGGCGGGTAGTAGACGCCGGCATGGAGCACGCCGGAGTTGCGACCCGACTGGTGGCTCGCGATCGCGGCCTCCTTCTCGAGCACGACGACGCGCGCACTCGGGCTGCTGCCTGCTGGATCGCCCGCGCCGTAGCGAGCCCGACGATCCCCGCCCCGACCACGACGACCTGTGCCTGCTCCACGACGGCATCGTCGCATGCGGACGGCCGCTCGGCTCCGATCGACGCGGGACCTTCGGCACTGGCGCGGCGTCGGCGTGCAGCCGTCGATACTGGCCGCATGTGGGAACGGATCCGTGGCGCCCTGACCCGCCGCAACGTCCTCATCGGACTCGGGGTGCTCGTGCTCGCCTTCGGTCTGCTCCAGCTCATCCCGATCCGGGTCTCGAACCCGCCGGTCGAGCAGGGCCCGAACTGGGACAGCCCCCGCACCGAGCACCTCGCCCGGGTGGCGTGCTTCGACTGCCATAGCAACGAGACGAACACGTACTGGTGGGAAGACATCGCTCCCGTGTCGTGGTGGATCACGAACCACGTCGACGAAGGCCGCGCGGCACTCAACTTCTCCGAGTGCTCGGGCCACGGCGGTGAAGCCGGCGACGCGGCCGAGACGGTCACCAACGGGGAGCATGCCGCCGAACTACTACACGTGGCTCGGCCTGCACCCCAGCGCCGACCTCACCAAAGCCGAGCGCACGGAGCTCGCCGCCGGGCTGCGGCGTTCGCTCCAGGGCGCCGGCTGCGGCGGCGGGTGAGGGCTCGGACGTCTACTCGAGGAAGCCCTGGATCTCCTCGAGCTCGATCGGACCGTCGTACGCGACCTCCCCGTCGCGCAGCGCGACGCAGCGATCCGCATGCTCGAGGAAGGCGATCTGGTGCGTGGCGATCAGGACCGCCGCACCGTCCTGGCTCGCGCCGACGAGGACGTCGACCAGGGCGTCCTGCCCTGACGGGTCGAGACCGACGAACGGCTCGTCGATGACGATCACCGAGAGCGGCCGGATGAGCCCGAGCACGAGCGCGCTCTTCTGGCGCATGCCGCGGCTGAACCGGGCAGGGAGGTCACCGGCGCGAGCGGTCAGCCCGAAGATCTCGAGCAGCCGGTCGGCGGAGTCCGGGACGCCCCGGCAGTCCGTGGAGCTTGGCGACGTACTCGATGTGCTCGTCGAGGCTGAGGTCGTCGTAGAGCGCGGGTTGGTCGCCGATGTACGAGAGCCGGGAGCGCGCGTGCAGTGAACCGGCCGGCTCGCCCTCGATCGTCAGCGTCCCGCGCGTCGGCTCGAGCAGCCCGGCCGCGAGCCGCATGAACGTGGACTTCCCGGCACCGTTCGACCCGACGAGGGCGACGAGCTCGCCAGCGGTGATCGAGAGCGAGACCTCGTCGAGCGCCAGCAGATCGCCGTACTCCTTGACGACCTCGATCGCCGCGAGCGCCTTCGGTCTGCGGCTCACCCGAGGGCCAGCTTGCGGGCTGCGCAGCCACACGCACAGGCCGATCGCGACCACGACCACGACGGGCACCAGGCCGAACGCGCTCCCGGCCGGGTCCTTCGCGTCCCCCTGCGCGATCGCGACCGGCGCGAGCGACAGGATCACCAGCAACGGCGGGAACACCTGGCGGGCGATGAGGACCATCGGTCCGAGATCACCGAACCCGAAGCCGAGCGTGGTCTCGGCCGACGGTGCACCGAGCACCAGCGCCGCGGCCGCCGCGACCGCGGCGACGATCGCGACCGGGACAGGACCATGATCGCCGCCACTTCGAGCGCCGGCACGGATCCGGTGGCCGCGTACACCGTCCCGGCCGCGACGACCATCGCGACGAGGGCGCAGCACCACGGCACGACGAGGTGGTGCAAGATCAGGTCTCCCCAGGGTCGTGGGTAGCCGGCCGGTCGCTCCGCGTGGTCCGTCTCCTCGCCGAGCCCCTCGGCCGAGTCGAGCCCGACCACGAACATCGCGACACCCGCGACGAGGATGAGCACGAGCGCGCCGTGCCAGACGGCGACGAGCGCGAGCCCGCTCAGCACACCGAGCCCGACCATCCGCAGCACCCGCGTGAGTGGCCAGCGTGCGACACCTTGCCAGTCGCGTTGCCAACACCACAGCGCACTGGCGCGGACCGGCATGCGCCACCGGGGATGCTCGCGGGGCAGCTCCTGCGAGAGCTGGCGGTGCAGCACCATCACCGTGCGCACGTCTTGCATCGTCGCCGCGAAGCGCAGCTGCCCGACGAGCCCGGAACGTCGCTGCGCGGACTCCAGCGACACACCGCCGATGACGGTGAGGCCGATCGCCGGGAGCGCGAGCGCGAGGAGCACGCCCGGGACCACGAACTCCGACCAGGTCAGGGGCACCAGCCCCAGGTGGCCGAGCATCGTGCTCGGCGACGTCGTCGTCGTGAGGGCGACGTCGATCGCAGCCCACCCGACGAGGGCCGCGCCCAGGAGCGTGGCGGTGCGGCGACGGATGCGGAGGCCGGACCCGATGAGCGCGGCGCCCCATGTCGCGAGCGCGGCGAGCACACAGACGCCACCCGCGGCGAGCAGCCACTCGACGAGGTCTCCCGGGAGGCGCAGCGATGCGAGCACACCGAGCATTGCGCCGGCCACGGCACCTGCGAACAACACGCCGCGCGCCTGGCGGAACGCGGCACTCCGGAGCACCGGGCCGCGCGGCACCGGCGCCAGCATCACGTACGTGACGTCGGCAGGCTCGAGCCCGAGCGGCCCCCCGCGGCTGCCGGATCGCAGTCCGAGCCCCACCGCCAGCGCGAGCACGAGCCCGAGGATCGCGGGGCCGCGACCGCGGATCTCGGAGAGCACGTCGTGCGGGATCGGCGAGTCGCCGAGCAGGGGCGCCAGGTAGAAGAGCGGGACGCTCACGCCGATCACGGTCAAGTAGGCCTTGTAGATCGCGTCGGTCCAGTCCGTGTCCTCGAGGACATGGCGGCGGCGCGCGCGTTGGCGGGTCCGCAGCGCCTCCCTGGTCGAGCGCGTGTCGGGCACGGACGGAGCGTACCGGTGGCCCCGCGGAGGCCGGGTGCGGACCGTCGGTCGCAACGAAGCCCGGAAGGTGCTACTGCACCGTGATGGTGTTGACCATCCCCTCTTGGAAGTGGCTGGTGACGGTCCCGTCGGGATTCTCGACGTCGATGTTGCAGAAGACGACATAGCTGCCGGGCGAGAGCTTGAACGACTTGGCGACGGTCTTCCCCGCCTTGAACTCCGCCACCTCACCGATGGCGTCGGCCGGCGGGATCGCCTCCTCGTCCACGTCACCGACCGCCCGTTCACCACCGGGTTGTGTGACCTTGGGCAGGGCTTCGACGCTCGGAGAGCGCACGAGGATCATCTCGTGCTCGATCGTGCCGATGTTGCGGACCGTGAACTTGACCGTGCCGGCTTGCACGACGCTCGTGGAAGGCTGCCACCTGGTACTCCTCGAGGTCGACGCCGAGCTGGCTGGGAACCAGACCACCGGACGCGGCCTCGTCCAGCTGATCCTGTGTGTCGTTGCTCCGCGACCAGGCCTGGGCCGCGACGATCAGTGCCGCCATCGAGAGCAACACCGCGATGAAGGTGAAGGCCATCGTCGCGACGCCGAAGCCGTTCCGATCCTCGTTCGCTCCGCTCACTGGTCCCCCGGTTCCGTGTCGTCGGGTGCGATCACTTCAGCGCAGTCTGCCGCGTCCTGCGGCACGGCGCCTGCTCACGGTCATTCTCGCGCTCTGGTCCCGGCGCGGGTCGCGGGAATTGAGCTGAGGCCGTCTTCGAGGGTTCCGCCGAGCAGAACTGACGGTCGATCAGTCCCGCCGAGCGGGTTTGCGATCACGTTCAGGTCGGCGAAGCCTTCGCGATCCCCACAGCGGACGGTCGCGAGCGCGTCGATCGCCACGAGCCCCTCGCGATGGTTGTAGAGGCACGCCAGCAGCTCGTCGCTCGCGATCGTGATCACCTCGCCTGTGTCGAGGCTCATGCGACTCGCGAAGCGTCGCGGGGTCAGGCCATCGTGGTCGAAGGTCACCAGGTTCTCGACCTCGAGGGCACGGGTGATCTCGCCTCGGCGCGCGACGAACCCCATCGTGACGATTGTGCCCGTCGACGAGATGCAACGCCTCGGCACTGAACGAGAGCTCGGGACCGCACGACCCGGCAATCCAGCGATGGTTGCGCACGATCGTGGTGTCACGCGGACCCCACGAATGATCGCGGTATCCCCACCCGTCGACTCCGACTCGGCGGCCATGCGAGCATGCACCTCACCGACGACGCGGGTCGCGCACTCGACATGACCGGCGGCGAGCGTGTCGAGCGCGCCGTCGGCGACTTCGTGCCAGGACGTCGGCTCGTGCAGGTCGGTGAACTCGAGCCGCAGATCCGACGCCTTCATCGGCCCCGACGAGCACGCCGCGCCCGGGCGCGACGGATTCCCAGTGCAGGTCGCCCGCCCCCAGTCGCTCCGGACCCCGATCCGCCGGGATCAGGGGCAGGCCGTTGCGCGAGCGCTGGAACACCAACCCGTCGCCGGACCGCTCGGTCGCGGCGGCGAGGCATCCGAGCCAGGTGAGCCCCGTCCCCCGATGCACGAACGTGCCGAAGGCACCGGTCCCGACGGCGCGCGCGGGCGTCGTCGAAGAAGAGGAAGGCCATCGACTCCTGCCACATCGGGTCCTCGCCGGGCACGTGACAGATGCTCGTCCTCGGACAACCCCGCACCCCCCGGCTCGGCCTGCGCGCCCTCGACGGCGTCTCGGCGCCTCGATACTCTACGTGTATCCGCAGGACGTCGAGGTGCAAGCCTCGAGATCTGAGTAGCAATACTGGAGTCCGACAACGTGAACAGCGGGTCGCTAGCCACCAGATGCCCGAGTTGCGAGACACCGGGTGAGCGAACGAGATCGCCGACCCAGCGGTGCATGCGCTCGGACCGGTGCACGAGGATCCGGGGACGGCCCTGTGGCACCGGGGCAACGGGGGCGAGGCGATCCCCGGCGTGTCGACCCCCCTGAACGCGGACTTCTGGCGCGGGTCCGTCGAGGTGGCGCTGCTGTCCAGCTTCTACTCGGCTCGGCGCGATCTCGGCCGCGGAGCGCGGCGCACCCGACGGGCACGACAGCCCATACGCCGGGCCGGATCTGTCGCTTCTTCTACGGGCGGCTCGCCAGCGACTTCGACGTCGTGTGCTCGCTGTACGGGCGGCTCCCCGGTGTCGATCCGAACGTCATCGAGGAGCAGATGCTCGGGCGCTCCCGCGGGCTCGAGCGCCCACGGACGAGCCGCACGGCGGCTGCTCCTCGCGGCGACCAAGACGTCCTCGACCGTGGCAGCCCTTCCCGGCATCGTCCGGCGACGGGCGCGGCGAACCAACGCATGGTGGAGCCGTCGATCACTTCGCTCTCGCCCATGCCGATGCGCGCGCCGCGGCGCTCGCACTGTTCCATGAAGCCCGCGACCGCATGCGCCACGACCTCGGGATCCAGGTCGCGATCGGCTCGCTCCAACCCGGCTTCGTGGAGCAGCTCAAGCGCACCGCCGCTCGCGCCGGCTCAGCGACGCGGACGTCACCGAGCGGGTCCTGTCTGGCGTGGCCGGCATCGCCGAAGCGCGGATGATGGCATACCTTTGGGAAGTGGCGTACGGCCGCGGACACGATCGAACGATTCATCAGGATGTACGGGTACTACGCGCCCGACGAAGGCGAGCTCTCGACCGTGTCCTGGCGCGAGGACACCAGTGCGCTCGATGGCGTGCTCGCCGCATACCGAGCGATGGCGGCTGCCGATGGCCCGGTCGAGCGGCTGCGCGCTCGAGCCGAGGCATCTCGGATCGCACGTCGCCGGATGTTCGACCATTGCCCCCGCTCGAGGCGCACGCGCCTTCGCTTCGTGCTCCGCCTCGCACGCCGCTACACCGAGCTGCGCGAGGAAGGCAAGGTGCTGATGCTGCAGTGCCTCGACGTCGCCCGTGCCGCGGCGCGGGTCGTCGGTTCGGAGCTCGCGAGCGCGGTCGGTCGTCGAGCATCCCGACGACGTCTTCTTCCTGACGCTCCGGGAGGTGGACCAGGCGATCGACGGCGACGGATGGCGATGACGCCACGCTGCACGGGATGGTCGCGGAACGCAGGCGAGCTCACGAATCGGTACCGGGAGCTCTTGTTGCCGTTGGCTTTCACCGGCGAGGAGCTCCGCGTCGCGGTCGATGATCAGATCGACCATCTCGTGACGATCCCGGCTCCGACCGAATCGCTCGAGGGCATCGGCGTGAGCGCCGGCGAGGCAACCGGGATCGCCCGGGTGATTCTCGACTCGCTCGAATGTCGAGATTTCGCCCCGGGCGAGATCCTCGTGTGCCCCACCACCGACCCGGGCTGGGCACCGGTGCTGAGCCTGGCGGGAGGCGTGGTCCTCGACATGGGCAGCGTGCTGAGCCACGGCGCGATCGTCGCCCGCGAGCTCGGTGTTCCCTGCGTCGCGAACACCATCGACGGCACCCGCCGCATCCCGAACGGGGCCCGCGTGCGAATCGACGGGAGCACGGGGGTTGTCCAGGTCCTCGACGCCGCGCCGACGAGCGCGCCGGGGTCGGGGACCGGCTCGTGACGCTCTCGGCCGACGACGACCTCATCCACCAGGCCGACGACGATCCCACCTGGCAGGAGAGCGTTGCTGTCTGGTTCTTCGACGAGGCGATCGACGTCGGAGGGTTCTTCCGTCTCGGCGCCCACACCAACGAGGACTTCGGGCGTTCGAACCTGTTCGCGTTCCGCGAGGGCGTCCATCGGTTCCGCAAGGTCGACGAACGTGTCCCGATCGAACCGCGGCTGCAGTGGGGAGTGACCTCGTCGTGGGGACCGCCCGAGCAGGCATCGACGGCGACGACGTGCGGTTCGCGTGGCACGAACCCGAGTGCGACGCGGAGCTCCGCTTCGTCGGCTTCTACTCGCGCCAGGGCTTCGGTGGCCGCGCCGAGGACGATGCCCACCTCCGACAGGGCATCTACTCGGGGCACCTCGAGTGCTCCGGGAGGCTCACCGGCACGCTGCGCCTCGGGGACGAGACGCACGACGTCGACGCTTTGTGCCATCGAGATCGGTCCTGGGGACCGCGCCGCATCGACGCGATCCACACCAACCGGATGTTCACCGGCACGGTCGGCCCGGCGTTGTCATTCGCCCTGAACGTGATCCAGACGATCGACGGGACGGTGAGCCAGGTGGGCTACGTCGTGCGCGACGACCTCGTCGAACAGCTCGATCACTTCGAGATCCTGCCCATGATCCGACTCGACGGGTACAGCGTCGCGGGGGCCACGTGTCGGGTCCGGCTCGCCAGCGGCGAAGAGCTCTCGTTCGAGGCGACGACGGTGGCGGGACAGCTGACGCCCTTCGACGAGTACCTCTGCTCGGACCACATCTCCCGCGTCCGCTGCGGAGAGCTCAGCGGGTTCTGCGACAACGAGCTCACCAACAACCCGCGGCTCGGCACCGCCGCGCCGAAGTTCCTGCTCGAGGTCGACGGCGGCACCGGCCTTCGCCCGTTCCCGGAACCGGGCTGGCCGGACGAGGAGTGAGCGGACACGTGCTCACGGACCAGGACGAGCTCCCGCACCGGCCCCCGGCACCGCTCCCCGAGCGATGGCAGGAGAACTACTTCGTGCTCGCCTTCGACGACGAGACGAACGCGGGGTTCACCGTCCACATCGAGCGATTTCCCGACCGCGATCTGGTGGAGACGAAGGTGAACGTCGCGCTCGACGGCCACGTCGTCTCGGTCACGTCGAGCGACCCGATGGCGCCGCAGATCGGCGACGGCGACACCCGCGTCGAGATCATCGAGCCGTTCCACCGATGGCACCTGCGCCACGATGGTGAGGGTCACGACGGGCGTGGACCGCTCGGTTTCGTGGGACACGGTACCGGCTCCGCGATGCCCCTGGGAGTCGATGTGACCCTCGACAGCCCACTGGGCGGCATCGACCACGGCGACGTCCTCCGTCAGCTGTCGCTGCCGGGCACCGAGCGCGACCACTACGAGGCATGCGGTTCCTGGCAGGGACGTCTGCGCGTCGGCGCGCGCGAGATCGACGGGCGCGGCCTCTTCGTACGGGACCACACCTGGGGACAGCGCCGGTATGCGCAGTTCTCATCGGCGTGGTGGTACCCATCGTGCTTCGACGACGGCGCCTGCTACTTCGGTGGCGCGCTCGTCCGATACGGCGAGCGTTCGGGGGCGTACGCGATCCTCGCCGACGCCGAAGGGATCGACGCGTCGATCGATGTCGATGTGCGCGCCGATGGCTCCCTCGAGCCGTCGGGATTCCCGTCGACCGTGGTCACCGCCCGGTTCCCCGAACGCGGAGAGGTCGTCGTCACGAGCGAGTCGCGCTTGCACCTCCCCCACTACTTCCCCGGCTTCGCCGACCGCTACTACTGCAACGACGCGTTGTCGACCGTGACGTGGGGGGATCGCCGTGGGTTCGGAACTCGGGAGCTCAACAGCTATCTCTCCGAGTCCGACGCACGAGCATTGGACGCGTCGGCTCCTTGAGCACGTCCGAGGATCCCCTGCACCGATCGTCACCGCCAGGCGTCCGGTGGACGACGAACAACTTCGCCGAGGCCCTCCCGGGTGTCCCCACTCCGCTGTGCTGGGGAATCTGGGAGCACGCCATGACCGAGGCCGCACTAGATGTGTTCCACCGGTTCGGCGCGTTCTCCGGTCGCGATCGTGAGCGCCTTCGAGCGGAGGACGGAGGTGTCGTCGGCATCTTCTTCGGCCACGTCGCCGGGAACATCGACCTCATGAGCGGTGCAGTCGCTCGCCTGCCGGGTTTCGAACCCGGAGCGTTCGAGCATCAGCTGTTCGGCCTCGACCCCGATGCATCACCGGTGCAGCGCACGCGCCGTCGGTGGCCCGTGGTGGCGATCCGCGCACCTGCCGCGATCGCCGGGATCCGGCGACGCCTGATGCGCGAGCGAACTGCGACGGCTGCATGGTGGCGGGCGACCACGGCCGCTCCGATCCCGCCTGACCGGGCGCGGGCCGTGCTCGGCGAGTCACGCGACCGATTCGCCACCATGCTCGCGGCACATTCGATGCAGAGCCAGCTCGCCCAGGGCGCATTCGATGCGATCGCACGGGCCGCGGACGAGGCGGGAACCGGAGGTCTCGAGCGACAGCTTGTCACCGGCTACGGCGGGGTCGAGGAGGCCGAGCTGGCACACGAGCTCTGGGCCGTCTCCCGCGACGAGCTCGAGCTGAGCAGTTTCCTGGAGCGGCACGGATTCCACGGGCCGAACGAAGGTGAGCTGTCGAGCCTCGTGTGGCGTGAGGACGCGGCACCGGTCGCAGGCCGCGGTTCGCGCGTACGCCGCCGAGTCCGACGAGCGCAGCCCGCGGGCCATCGCGGAGCGTCAGGACGTGAAGCGTCGGACGGCGGAAGCCGAGCTGCTCGGTGCGCTGCCGCGGCGACGCCGGGCCGCCGACCCGGGCGCTCCTGCGAGTCGCGCGTGGTTGGATCGCGCGCCGGGAGCTCGGCAAAGCCGGGTTCCTCCAGGCGATCGACGGCGGACGTGCCGGCCGCGCGTGTGCTGGGGGCTTCGCTCGCCGCCGACAACACGTTGGCCGACCCGACCGATCTGTTCTTCCTCACCTACGACGAGGTGATGGGAACGGTCCCGACGGATGCTCGTGCGCTCGTCGTCGTGCGTCGCGCCCGGCGCGAGGCCTACCTCGACGTCACGCTCCCGCCGGTCTGGATTGGTGACCCCCAGCCGCTGACCGGTCGAGACCACAGCGACGCCGACCGCACGATCACGGGCGTGGCGGTGACGCCCGGCCTCGTGGTCGGCCGAGCCCGGGTCGTGCTCGACGCCGCCGACTGCCACGAACCCATCACTGGCGACGAGGTGCTCGTCACCCGCACCACCGACCCGAGCTGGGTGTCGATGTTCCTCACCGCGGGTGGCCTCGCCATCGACATCGGAGGGCCGATGAGCCACGGCGCGATCGTGGCGCGAGAGCTCGGCATCCCGTGTGTGATCGGCACCCGGGACGGCACCGCCCGCATCCGCGACGGCGCGCGCGTCGAGCTCGACGGCGACACCGGTGTCGTGCGCCTTCTCGACTGAAAACGCGGTTCCTGCGGTCGATCAGTTGGTCAGCACGAGTCCGGGCGTCGCACCGGTGCAACGGCTGTTGGCCTCGAAGGTCACCGCGCCGTTGACGAGGATCGCCTCGATGCCCGCGCGGGAGTGGAGCGTCGGAAGCCCCCGCCGGGGAGATCGTGGAGCACCTCGTAGGCATCGGGATACCCGAGCTCGTCGAGGTCGTAGACGAGGACGTCGGCGGCCCAACCGGGCACGAGCGCACCGCGCCGATCGAAGCCCATGACGCGCGCGGGGAGGAGGCTCAGCTTCTCGTGCATCTCCTCGAGACTGAAACGCCCTTCGTCGCGGGCGAGCCACATCAGCAGATCCGTCGAGAACTGGCCGCCGCAGTAGAACTTCAGGTGCGCACCACCGTCGGAGGTTCCGGCAATGACCCGACGGTGCTTGTACATCCTGGTGAAGAGCTCGGGGTCCTGGCTGATGGGTTGCATGCGTGCGGAAGTCCATGGCGCAGCGGGAAGCAACCACGACGTCGAAGAAGACGTCGACGACGTGTCGCCGCTCCTTCTCGGCGATCTGGTCGAAGGTCCAGCCTTCGAACGCGGCGAATTCGTCGCAGCGCTGCGTCGACGAGCTTGCAAGTCTCGAGCGTGCCGCCGGCAGCCGTCATCAGATCGGGCCCGTACTTGGCCTTCAGGGACGATCTCCACTCCGGATCCGAGGCCATCGCGAGGCGCGCTTCGACATCGTCGCCGAGGGCGGAGAACGCGGCGAGCTCGGGAACGACGTCCCAGGCGTTCCAGTCGAGCACCTTCGACTCGTTCCACGCTCGAAAGGCGAGTGCTTGCGAGTACACGTCGAGGCCCTGTTCCTCGCACGCGTCGAGCCAGTCGAGCACTCGATCGACTTCCTGGGGGATGTGGTCGAACGGCACGATGATGTTCTGGATCACCGGGCGGCCGGAGATCCGGGCCAGCTCTTCGGCGATCTCGTTGTGGTCGATCGCCATCGGGAGATCGACCAGCGCCTGGATCACCCCGCGGTCGAGCTCGCGGAGCACCTCGGCCAGGCGATACGCGGTCGACGGGTCCGCCGCGTCGGTGGGCATCGGGGCGCCGTGATCCTTGTGTGAGTTGAACTCATCGAGCTTCGAGAACGCGAAGCCGAGCGCACCGGCCTCCATCGCCTCTCTGAGCAGCACTTGCATCGTCGAGATCTCGGCTTCGGTCGGCGCGCGGTCACGCGCATCCTCGACGCTGCCCATGACGAAGATCATGAGCGAGTTCAGCGGGACGTAGCTCCCCAGGTTGACCCCCATGGGCAGCTCGCCGACCACGCCGAGCCACTCCGGGAACGACTCCCAGGTGAACGGCAGGGCCTCGCGCAGCGCGACCGCGGGAATCTGCTCGGTGGTCTCCATCATCCCCATATAGCGCTCCTGGACGGCCGGCTCGCGCTTGCACGGAGCAAAACCGAAGCCGCAGTTGGAGACGACCGCGCTCGTCATGCCGTGGAGGCCCGAGGCCGTGCAGTAAGGGTCCCAGAAGATCTGGCCGTCGTAGTGCGTGTGGAGGTCGATCACGCCAGGGGCCACGATCAAGCCGCGGGCGTCGATCACACGACCCGCCGGCGCGTCGGCGAGCGCGCCGACCTCCGCAATCCGGCCGTCGCGGATCCCGAGATCAGCGATGCGCCGCGGAGCACCGGTGCCGTCGACGATCGTGCCCCCGGCGATGAGGATGTCGAACGGGGCGCTCACTGCTGCTCTTCGGAGACGAAGCTCGCCCAGTGATATGCATGGTGTGGCACCTCGATGACCTCCATCGTCGCGGTCCTTCGAACTCCCGGGATGTTCCGAACCTCACCGAGCACCGTCTCGATGAGCTCTTGGCGATCTCGACACACGAGGAGCAGCTCGAGATCGAAGCGTCCGACGATCGTCGAGAGCTGCCAGCACTGCGGCATCGCGGTGAGGGTCGCCAACGCGGCAGCGAGGCCGGCACGGTCGAGCTGTACGAAGCAGAACGCAACGGCGGTGACCGTACCCAGCACCACGGGATCGACGACGGCCGTCAGTCGGAGCAATCCGGCATCGGTGAGCCGACGGAGCCGGAGCCGGATCGTTCCCTCGGACACCTCGAGCTGGCGGCCGATCTCCCGGTTCGACTGGCGGGAGTCGCGCACGAGCGCGGCGATCAGTCGATGGTCGAGCTCGTCGAGATCCACCGCCGGGTCGGGGAACCGGAGGTCGGGTTCCGCGTTGACCGGGAACGTCGCGGTGGACCATTGGTACTTGTGCTGCTCGACCGACACGTCGAGGGCGATCACCTCGGCGCCCTTGATGAGCGACAGATCGTGGGACACCAGGCGCTGCATGTCGGTCCGGTCCGCGAGCAGGAACGTGGCGATGATGTCGACCTCGCCGAAGACGATCGACGTGGCGACGCACGACGGGATCGTGGCCAGGTCATCGGCGACCTCCCGTGGAGGACGGTTCTCACACTGGAACTGCCCGGTGAGGAACCATTCGTAGCCCGCAGCCTCCCAGTCGATCACCGCCGTCATCGCGATGACATCGTTGGCGACAAGTCGCTTGATCCTGCTGGCGACGGTCACCTCGGTCAGGCTCACGACGGAGGCCAGCGCCCGATTGCTCGCGCGGCCATCCTGACGGAGGAGCTCGATCAGTCGACGGTCGACCTCGTCGAGCTGTACGGGCTCGATGTCGCGCCGGATCGATGCTTCAGACGCCATCCGCCGACTCCGGGTCCCGATCGTCGTCGAGGGTGGCGATCGCCATGCTGGGGCAGGTGGCGACCATGCGGTCGGCCACGTCGTCGGAGAAGGTCTCGTCGTCGGCGACGGATGCGATGCCGACATCGTCGAACCGGATGGCCGAACCGGCGATCTCCGCGCACTCCTTCGTTCCCTGACACAGGTCGGCGTCGATGATGATCCGCTTCATCCTGCAAGCCCCTGCAACTGGCACTCCTCTCGTATCGCGGAAGCGCGGTGCGAACGGCGAACGATCCGAGCAGGGAGCCCGCCCTTGATCCCCACGCTCAGGTGGAAGTCGTGGCGCGGAACGAAGCCCGGTCGCACCTCGAGGTGAAAGCGTCTCGCGAACATCGTCAGCGCGAACTGCGCCTCGAGGTAGGCCATGCCGGCACCGATGCAATGGCGGGGACCGGCGCCGAACTGGACCCACTGGTACCGGTGCTGGCGCTCCCGGCGCTCGTCGAGCCAGCGCTCGGGGTCGAAGCGCTCGGGGTCGTCCCAGACGCCGGGATGGCGGTTCAGCGTGTACGCGCTCGACCCCCACCTGGCTGCCCTCCGCGATGAAGTAGCCGCCGATCTCGTCGTCCTCCAGCGCTTGGCGGGTGAGGAGCAGCGCACCCTGGAGGCGCTGGGCCTCATCGAACGCTGCTCTGGCGTACGGCACCGCCTCGAGCTCGGCGTACGAGGCGAAGTCGCCCTGGTACGCGTCGGCCTCGTCGCGGAGCCTCTCGGCCTGCTCCGGGTGCTGGGCGAGGAGCGCCAGCGTCCACACCAACGCCGAGGCGGTGGTGTCGAAGCCACCGAACCAGACTCCCATGAGCTGGTCGACGAGGTTCACCTCGTCGAGCGGTTCGCCGGTGTCCTCGTCGCGTGCGTCGAGGAGCAGGTTCAGCACATCCGGTGCATCGGTCGGCCGGGCGCGGCGATGAGCGATCGCCACTTCGATCCGCCGGCGGATGGCGGCGACCGCGGGCACGCCGCGCCGAGCCCCCGGCACGGGAACCCGCAGGCGACTCGGGATCCAGAACGTCATCATCAGACCACCCATGTAGATGGTCTGGCGACGAAAGAGGTCGACCAGCTCGGGCACTTCGTCGTCGTCGACCGACGAGGAGAACATCGACCGCTGGAGCGCGGCCATGGCCATGATCGACAGCTCCCGGTACATGTCGACCTCCTCGCCGGAATCGGCGAGACGCCCCCAACGGTCCATGCTGTCTTGGAGCGACGCCGAGATGATCGACGCCAGGCCGTCGAGGTTCCGCCGGCCGAAGGCGGGGTTCAGCGCCTTGCGGTTCCGACGCCAGGGCTCTCCATCGGCGACGGGCGTGCTCTCGCCCAACGCGGGGACGAGGCTCCGCGACATCACCCCCTTGTGGTACCGCGAGTAGTCGGACAACCAGGAACCGACATGGTCGGGATGGTTCACGACCGTGGTGCCGTTGGGACCCAACGGGAGCGAGTACAGGTCGCCGTACCGCGCGACGCACCGATCGAGGAACACGAAGGGGTTCCGAGCCCCGGCGAAGATCCGCGCCACCTCGAGCAGTCCGGGACCCGGCGCTCGCCGAGTGCTGCGGGGGCCCCCGTTGCTCTCGGGCACGCGCGTGCTCACCCCCGCCCGTGACGCAGGAGGCGGCCCGACATCGCACCGGTGGGTTCACCATCGCGCAAGGTCACGGCGCCGTTGACGATCGTCCACCGATAGCCGCGCGCCCGCTTGATGCGTCGCCAGTCGCCGCCGGGAAGGTCATACACCGTGTCGAAGAGGCCTTCGGGATCCGTTCCCAGGTTCTCCAGGTCGTAGACGATGATGTCCGCCGGCGCGCCTTCGGAGATCGTTCCGCGTCCCTTGAGTCCGGCAACTCGCGCCGGCAGCGCCGAGAGTGCATGGTGCGCTTCTTCGAGCGTCAACGCACCACTCTCGCGCACGGTCCAGGTGAGGAAGTCGGTGGTGTACGCGCCGCCGACGAAGAACTTCATGTGTGCGCCACCGTCCGAGATCCCGGGGACGATGAGCCCCGATCGGATCATCTCGGCGATGTGCTCGGGGATCTGGTCGCGTGCCGGTGGTGAACGGAACTCAGCGAGCAGCTCGCTCTCCACCGCAATGTCGAGCATCACGTCGAGGACGTCTCTTCCGTCCTCGGCCGCGATCTCGCCGAGTTCACGCCCGACGAAGCGCTCGAGCGAGGCGACCCCGTGAACATCGATGACGCTGAACCGATCCAAGCTCATGCCGAGCGCTTCGACCGCCATGATCCAAGGTCGGTCGGCCACCATCGCGGCCCGCGTCTCGGGACGCCTGATGTTGGCAAGCCGCTCTTCGGGGGTGCCCATCAGCGCCTGCTTCCAGGCGGGTGCGAGGTCGAAGCCATTCCACGTGGTGAAGTTGAACTGCTGGAAGTTCCGGTTGGTCTCGCCCTGTCCGTACACTGCCAGCCCGCGGTCCTGACACGAGCGCAACCACGCGATCAGACCTTGGTGCATCTCCGGCATGATCTGGCTCGATTGCACGATGTTGTGCAGGACCGGTCGCCCCGAGACCTCGGCCAGGCGTTCGGACCATGCCAACACGGGTGCCAGGTTGAAGGCATCTGCGATGTTGTCCTTGCCGATCGGTGCGTAGGTGAGCTGGATCGAGCCCTCGCCGCGCTCGGCCAGCACCTCGGCGAACGCGAAGCCTTCCTCGTCGGTCATCAGGTCGGTGATCATCGGCGTGCCGTCGTAGTCGGGCTGGACGGAGTTCTCGCCGAGTCGTTGCACCGACCAACCGCACGCGCCGGCGTCCATCGCCTCGTGGATCAGACGCTGCATCGTCGCGAGCTCGTCGCTCGTGGGCCGACGCGACTTCGCCTCGGCGTAACCACCCATCGCCGAGACCATGATCGGCGACAGCGGCGCGAAGCTGGTCACGTTGACGGACTTCTCGGCGCGATCGACGCTGTCGAGGTACTCGGGGAACGACTCCCAGTCCCAGGGCATCCCCTCGCGCATCGCTTCGAGGCTGATCTGCTCGTTTCGGGTCATCGCCAGCATCGAGCGTTCACGGTCCTCGGGCGCGCACGGTGCGAAGCCGAAACCGCAGTTCCCGATGAGGACTGACGTGACGCCGTGCCAACCCGAGATCGTGCAGTACGGATCCCAGAACAGCTGCGCGTCGTAGTGCGTGTGGAGGTCAATGAACCCCGGCGCCACGACGAGGCCGGTCGCGTCGATGACCTGGTCGGCGTCACCCGAGCGCACGCCGTCGATGCGCGCGACTCGCCCGTCCTTGATCGCGACATCGGTCCGGGTCCGCGGCATCCCGGTCCCGTCGACGACCGTCCCGCCCTTGATGAGGATGTCGTACTCGGCCACTCGCGCTCCCCCCGGCTGCGGAACGAACGCCCGCTGCGCTCCGCGGGCGCTTGCGTCGCTGACCGACACTCGTTTCGCTAACTGTCACTTTTATGGGATGATATCCGCAGTACTCGTTGCGGTCGAGCAGGTACGCCTCAGGATACTGCGCGTATTTTCGCATGAAGACGCGTTCTGCGCAGTTGACACTCTGGTCGCGCACGTCTACGGTGCCAGCGCATCGCGGCCGGTGCCGATGCGGCGCCGTGCCACGCAACGGGGGGACGTCCAATGCGACACCATGCGAAGTGTGCTCTTCGGGGGGGCCAAGTCGGGGCCATCCTGGCCGCCGGTGCCATCGCCACCTTCGGCGTCGTGGGGGTCGCCGCGGCGAGCGCGGCCGCGAAGGCCACCGGGAAGCCGGTCAAGGTGATGGTGATCCTCGACGAGAGCGAGTCGCAGGGTCTGGTCTTCGACACGGCGCGGGCCGGGATCAAGGCCAAGGTCAAGGCCATCAACGCGGGCGACGGCCTCGGCGGCAGCGGCCGACCCGTCAAGGTCGAGTACTGCGTGACCGAGCTCGACCCGAACAAGGACGCCGCGTGCGCCCGAAAGGCTGCCGACGACCCCAGCTACGTTGCCGTCGTCGGCAGCGTGACCGGCGTCGGCGACACGGTGAACCCGATCCTCGAGGACGCCGGGATCCCGAACGTCGGCGGGACCGCGTTCAGCCAGAGCGACGGTCTGAGCCCGATCGTGTTCCCGGTCATGGGCGGCCTCGTCGCAGCGACCGGCTGCCAATCGAGCATCCTCGCCGACAAGGCCGGCGCCGAGAAGATCTCCGTCGCCTACGCCGACACTCCCGGCGCCGAGCTCGGGGTGGTGCTGGCGGACCAGACCCTCCAGCCGCGCGGCCTCACGGTGAACAACCAGGCCGTCGTCCCCCTCGGAAAGGCCGACATCTCGGCGGAGGTGACCGCGATCGCCGAGGGCTCCGATGGCATCGTGACCGCGTCCGACGGTGGGACCGCGAAGAAGATCTTCAGGACCGCCCGCCAGCTCGGACTCGACGTCGCGCTCGCAGGCAGCGGAGCACAGCAGTTCACGCCCGAGGCAATCGACTCGCTCGGCGACGCGGCCGACGGGGTGTACCTCGCGCTCTGGTTCGCGACCGACGACACGAAGGCGCCCGGGGTCAAGGCATACCTCACCGACATGAAGAAGGCCGGTGCGAGCGCCAAGAGCGACGACCTCGCGAAGAACTCGTGGCTCGCTCTGGGCCTGCTCGACCGGGCTGCGGAAGGACAGGCAACGATCGACCGAGCCACGCTCCTCGGCTCGTTGGAGGGCATCACCGACTTCGATACCGGAGGGCTCACCCCGGTCCTCGACTTCACCACACCGGGCTCGTTCTTCGGTGGCGCACAGCCCCGGGTCGTGAACGACTCCTGCGTGTACGGCAGGATCAAGAACGGCAAGATCGTCTCCGCCGGCAAGGGCTTCGTGGACCCGTTTCAGCCGCCGGCGTAGGCGGCACTCGCTCTTCCGCCGACGGACGTGGTCCAGTTCGCGCTGCTCGGGCTGGGATCCGGAGCGATCTACGCCCTGGCCGGGCAAGGCATCGTCCAGATCTATCGCGGCTCGGGGGTGCTGAACTTCGCCCAGGGCGCGCTGGCGCTCTTCTCCGCGACCCTGTTCTTTCGTCTTTCGGACAACTGGGGATGGGATCTCGCGCCTTCGATGGCGATCGCGATCGCCGCGAGCGCAGCGATCGGGGCCGCGATCCACCTGCTGGTGATGCGCCCCCTCCGCAGTGCGTCGCCACTCGTGCGCATCATCGCGACGATCGGGATCCTGACGATCATCCAGCAGGCGGTGCTGCTCGTCTTCGGCTCCCAGCTCACCTTCGAGACGTTCGTCTCTTCCTACTACCCCTCCGGTGCGCTGGACCTCGGCGACAACCTGACCGTCGGGTACGACCGCGTGGTCCTGCTCGCGGTCGCGCTCGCGGTCACGTTCGTCCTCTGGCTCGTGATGCGGTTGACGCTGTTCGGTCTCACGACCCAGGCGATCTCGGAGAGCCGGCTCGCGGTCGCGCGCCGTCGGGCGGTCCCCCGATCGGATCGCGACTGCCAACTGGACGCTCGGTGCGGGCCTGGCGGGTGCGGCCGGGGTTCTGATCGTGCCGATCTCAGGGCTCGACAACACCGCGCTGATCCTGCTCGTGGTCCCCGCGCTCGCGGCCGCGTTGATCGGCGGCTTCCGCTCCTACTGGCTGACGATGTTCGGGGCCCTCGCGCTCGGGATCGGGCAGAGCCTGCTCACCAAGTACACGACGGAGTGGAACCTCCCGACGGGGATCCCGGACGCGCTGCCGTTCCTGGTGATCATCGTGGTGCTGAGCGTGCGGGGAAGTGCGATCCCCAGCCGCGACGAACGCCCGGGGCTCCTGCCCCGCGTCGCCCGGCGTCCTCCGAACCTCAGGCTCTCGGCTGGCGCGCTGTTGCTCGGTGTGCTCATCGCCGCGCTCTCGTCGAGCGAGTTCGCAGCGACCATCGCCACCACGATGCTCGCAGCAACCGTCGCGCTGTCACTCGTCGTGGTCACCGGCCTCTCGGGTCAGATCTCCCTCGGGCAGTACGCCCTCGCCGGGGTCGGCGGGTTCGCGGCCGGTCGACTGAGCGACCTCTACGGCTGGCCGTTCCCGGTCGTCTTCGTGATCGGGGTCGGGGCCGCGATCCTGGCCGGCATCGTGTTCGGACTCCCCGCATTGCGCACGCGGGGCCCGTCCCTGGCGGTCGCGACGATCGGCCTCGGGCTGGCAGTCGAGAAGCTCGTCTTCGCGAGCCGTGATCTCATCGGTGGCCTCAACACCACCCCGGTCGGGCACCCGACGCTGCTCGGGTGGGACTTCTCGTTCATCACCCATCCGCAGCGCTACGCGGCCGTCACGGTGGTGGCCTTCGTCGTCGTCGGGGTTGCGGTCGCCAACCTGCGATCTGGGCGGGTCGGCCGTCGGCTCCTCGCGGTCCGCAGCAACGAGCGCGCCGCGGCCGCGCTGGGGATCTCGGTCGCGGGAGCAAAGCTGTTCGCGTTCGGACTCGGGGCCGGGATCGCGGCGGTCGGTGGCATCCTCATGGCGTTCCGGTACGACGGTGTCCTGTACAGCCAATACAACCTCTTCGCGTCGCTCGAGCTCGTCACCGTTTCGCTGATCGGTGGCATCGGCTACGTCTCAGGGGCCCTCATCGGAGCGCTCCAGGTGCCGAGTGGAGTCATCGCGTACCTCACGGAGGGCATCCAGGACTCGGAGCGCCTGCTGGTCCTGACCAGTGGCGTCGTCCTGATCTTCGTCCTGATCCTGTTCCCCGACGGCATCGCTCACTTCATCGCAGATCGGGCGGACCGGCTCCGTCAGCACCTGCGTCGTCGTCGCGTTGCGCAGACCGCGACGGACCCGCCGGCACCCCCGACCGTCGGGCCTGCGGGCAATCTCACGCCTGCCTCGGTGACGCCGATGCGGCTCGAGGTCGAGGAGCTCGTGGTGGCGATCGGCACGACGCGTGTCGTCGATGGAGTGTCGCTCACCGTGGAGCCGGCTCGTATCACCGGGCTCCTGGGTGCGAACGGCGCGGGCAAGACGACGCTGATCGACGCGGTCACCGGCTTCCACAAGATCGCGGGCGGTCGCATCCTCCTCGACGGCCAAGATCTCCGAAGCGCTGCTGCACGCTCGCGTGCGAATGCGGGCATGGGCCGTTGCTTCCAGTCGGTCGAGCTCTTCGAGGACATGACCGTGCGTGAGCACCTCCAGGTCGCCGCCGAGCGCGTCCCGACGGGAGAGTGGGTCGCGGCGCTCATCCGCCGTGATCACTCTCGTCTGGATCCCGCGACGGAGGCGCTCGCCGGACTCCTCGAGCTCGACACGCTGCTCGAGCGCTACCCCCGCGAGCTGCCCCACGGACGCCGACGTCTCGTCGGCGTCGCGCGGGCGCTCGCGGCCCGGCCGTCGATCCTGCTCCTCGACGAACCCGCGGCCGGGCTCGACAGCACGGAGACCCACGAGCTCGGCGTTCTCCTCCGGCGGGTCGCGCGCGAGTGGGGAATCGGCGTGCTGCTCGTGGAGCACGACGTGGGCTTGGTGACGGCAGTGAGTGACACGATCGTGGCGATCGACTTCGGTCGTCTCATCTTCTCCGGCGCCCCGCGCGATGCGCTCGCCGACCCCACCGTGCGGGCCGCGTATCTCGGTACGCACGACCCTCGTGCCGGCGGTCGAGTCGAAGCGACCGCGCGCGTCGAGAGTCCGCGATGAGTCCGCCGATGTTGGTCACCAGGGGTCTCTGCGCCGGATACGACGGCGTCCCGGTCGTCCACGACATCGACCTCGAGGTCGCCGCCGGCGAGGTCGTCGTCCTGCTCGGGCCCAACGGCGCCGGCAAGACCACGACACTGCTCGCGATCGCCGGGGAGGTCCCCCTCGGGGCGGGCACCATCGAGCTCTTCGGGCGACCGGCTCGGGGGCGCCTCGACCGGCGTGTGCGCGACGGACTCGGCTTCGTCCCCGAGGAGCGCGGGATCTTCCGCCGTCTCTCGGTCACGGAGAACCTCAGGCTCGGACGAGGCCGATCGGCCTCCGGGTTCGAGCTCGCTCCCGAGCTCCGCGCGATCCGCCAGCGCCGAGCCGGCCTCCTCTCGGGCGGCGAACAGCAGATCCTCGCGCTCGCCCGAGCGATCGCAGCCCGCCCGGCGGTCCTGCTCGCCGACGAGCTCTCGCTCGGGCTCGCACCGGTCGTCGTCGAGCGCATGCTCACCGCGGTCCGCCGCGCCGCCGACGATGGCGCGGCGGTGCTGCTCGTGGAGCAGCACGCACGCCAGGCCCTGGCGTTCGCCGACCGCGGCTACGTCATGCGTCGAGGCGCGATCGAGGTCGCCGGAACTGCACACGAGCTGTTGGGGCGCATCGACGAGGTCGAAGGCGCGTATCTGGGGAGCCCATGATGACGACACCGGGGCATGCCGACGACCGCTCGTACCGGGTCGACTTCGGTCCGGACATCACCGATCAGCTCGCCCGCGACGAGTGGTTCCTCACCGAGACGATCTGCGCGCCGAACTCGAGCGTCGACTCCGAGCTCCCCGACCCGCCCGAGCACGCGACCTGGGACGGAGAACGCCTCGTCCTCGCGCTCGGTCCCGACTCGACCAAGGACGACACCTACAGCACCGTGGAGGTGTCGTCGACCCGCCGCTTCAACCAGCAGATCCTCGATCAGATGCTCGTGGACGGGTCACCGCGTGTCGTGATCCCCGGACGTCAGGCCGTCTTTCGCGATGTCGTGTTCTCGCCCGAGTTCGCAGACGACCGAGCCGCCTCGGAGACCGTCACCACGGGCGTCACGTTCCAGTCCTGGCGCAACATCGAGGAGGGCGGCATCGACGTCGCCGAGCGTCCCGAGTTCATGATCGTGTCGATCGCCTACATCGGCGGCAAGGGCGTCATGCCTGCCCTCGCCAGCCGCTCGTGGTCGAAGCGACGGTTCTTCGCGTCCGTCCTCGACTTCAAGGTCGGCCTGATGTGGTTCCAGCAGCTCCCCGAGCTCGACCCCACGGTGCCGCACGACCTCGCGCTTCGGTGGGAGCTCGATCGCGATGTGTCCTTCGCAGTCGACGGGAAGGAGATCGCGCACTACCGAGGACGGCAAGGTCACGACCTGGCCCCTGAAGCTCGTCGACAAGCGCTTCCGTCGCGGCGTCGACCTCGTCGGGCACCGCCACCTCTCCGTCGACCCCTGCCACATCGACATGTGGCTGAACTCTTCCAAGATGACCAGCCGTCCCGTGGTCCCGAACGGCGACCACTTCACGCACGACCTCTGGGCCGCGGTGGGAGGCATCGGCATCGAGCCGCTCTGACCACAGCGATCTGCTCCTCACGCCCCCGGCGTCGGGCTCGCTTCCGGGTCTCGGGGCACGGTCGGGTTCGGGGTGTCGGGGGTGTCGGGAGTGTCCGGGCCGAGGATCGATTCGGGGTCGAGGATCTCGCCGGCAGCGAGCACCCGGTCTCGCCCGAGCTGCTTGGCCTTCAGGAGCGCTCCGTCGGCCCGTTGGATGACGTCGGAAACCGCTTCGTGGGGCTCCGCGGCCGCGAGCCCGATGCTGACCGTGAACGGTGGGACGCTGGTGCCCTTGAGTGCGTCGGCGAGTCGGGTTCGGATGCGTTCGGCGACGACACGCGCGTCGACGATGCTGCAGTCCGGGAGCACGACCACAAACTCCTCGCCGCCGTAGCGCGCCGGGATGTCGTTCGGCCGGACGCTGTCGCGGAGCACGCGTGCGAAGAGGCGCAGTGCCTGGTCACCGGTGTCGTGGCCGTGGAGGTCGTTCAGGTCCTTGAAGTGATCCAGGTCTGCGAACACGGCGGCGAAGGCCAAGTCGGATACGGCCAGGTCGTCGGTGCGGAACTCGAGCGCGCGGCGGTTCAGCAGTCCGGTGAGGCGATCGATCTGGGCCTGCACCTCGCTGCGTGCGAGCACGCGCAGCATGCCGATCCGCTCGCCTGCCTTGCGTGCCAGGAGCTCGAGCGCCGGGGCGATTTCGTCGCTCGGCGGCCGGTCGATGTTGTCCTCGGCGTGGATCACGCCGGTCGTGCGACCCGCGATGCTCATCGGTACGCACGTCGCCCAGACCGACTCCGAGCGATCGCGAAGGTACGGGCACGTGTCGAGCTTGCGACTGTCGCTGAAGATGCGAGTCTGGCCCGAGCTCGCCGCTGGGCACTCGCTCGGAGCGGCGACCTGACACGCTGCGCGACCCTCCTCGCCCGTCGAGAGGGCCTGGTGGAAATGCGCGGTGCTCGAGTCCGCGACGAGCACCTCGACGCCACACCCGGCCGCCGTGCGATCGAGCGCCTGGCGGATCACCAGGTAGGTCCCCTGCTCGCTGGACTCCATCTCGAGGCCGCGCTGGAGCTGCGTCTCCAGATCGGCTCGGCGTACGTCGATCGCGGCGATCCCGGCGCGGTTGGTCTCCGCCTTCTCGAACCGCAGCGCGCGACGCAACACGAGGGCACCCGCAATGGAAAACAGGAACAGGGCCATTCCCCCCACCGCGAGCACGTTGCGCTTCGCGGCCGAGGACTCGGCGACCACAGTGTCGACATCTGCGTGTGCGGCAGGCGTCAGGAAACGATGTTGAATCTCGGCGAGGACTTCCTGCCCGCGCGTGGCCGCGTCCCGCTCATCGGCCAAGGCCGCGGCGAACGCGCCGTCAGTAGGCGCCAACCCGATGACCTCCGCGGCGGCAGTCTGAGACTCTTCGCCGACCTTCTCCCAGCGACGCTGGAGCCGCAGTTCGCCCGGCGATGTCCCGGCCAGGTCGCGGTACCTGTTCCACGCCGCGTCCTTTTTCTGGCCCTTCACCTGAGCCTGGAGGAGGGCGTTGGCGCGCGCCCCGGGGTCAGACGCCGCGACCACGTTGGTGAACGCTACCTGTGCGGCTGCCCCGGCGGCGATCGTCTCCTGCAGCGCAGCTTCCGCCGGCAACGTACGCTCCGCCAGGCCCTTCGCACGTTCCTCGATCGGCGCCACCGAGGCGGTTGCGACTACCACCGCCGTCCCACCCGCGACCACGCCGGTCGAGACCAGCGCCAACGTCCACGCCACCGATCGAACCGGCCAGCGCATCATGCTGATCCCACCAAGTCGGGCCCGGGCGTGCGGTCCTGCCGCGGGTGCGTGTGGAGCGTGGACTGCACGGTGCTGCTCGAACGCAGGTTCGTGACTGCGCTGCTCTTCCCCCGGCCACCATTCGACCGGCTCACCTCTTGCATCGGATCGGGCGGGCACCAGGTTGAGGACGTCCGCGAATCGAGGACCGAGCGGGCTCGGCGCAGCGCAGGACCCTCGTGCCGGCACGAGGGTTGGTGGTGAGTCGGCCGGTACGCCGGATCTTGTACGGGGCGCGTTGCTGATCAGCAACTACGCGACGAAATCGGCCGTGACCAGCGATTTCATTTGTCGTTGTTTCGCAGCGTCTGTCCTCAGCTCTCGTTGAGCTGAGGACTGATTGAGGACCGGCGGCCACCCCTCAATCCGTGGCACGCGTTGAGTTCAAACGGAAGCGGCGCCTTGTGGACGCGCGAGTTGCGCTACTCGAGCACGACTCGAACGCGGCCGAGGTCCTGGATCTTGGTGGACGACACGCACATTTCGGCGAGGCGCATGCCATCGACGTGGGAACGACTGCCATCGCACAGGCACCGACGATTACCGCCGCGCCAGTCAAACGCGCTCGAATAAACCACGTCCCTTCGACGCCCCGCTCACTCCAGATCCGCTCGGCTGGTTCAATGTTCGCGTTGCAAGACCGTTCGCATGGTGTGGGCGCCGTATCGAGCGGTCAGGTGGCGTTCGCGGGTTGCTCGTACACCTTGTGGTCGATCGTCGTCGTGAGCGTTCCCGTAGCGTGAAAGATCGTCTCCTCGAGGTTGATATCCACAACGAATCCTCCGGGTTCGCTGGTCACCTTCGTCCCCTTGTGCCGGCCGGTGAGTGTGAGATCTGAATGCCAGACGACGTGGATGTCGAGCGCGCCGCCACCCGAGACGCTCTCGGTGCCGTTGATGATGTGGACGCCGTCGTCGGAGTAGTCGTGGTACTCGACGCCGACGGACGCGATTGCCAATCCCTCCGGATCGACGGTGATCTGCACCGTCGCGTCACCGGATTCCTGGCCACGGAGGGTGTACGTGCCGGCGGGCACGTGCGGGCGGAGGAAGGGCGGGCTCCCAGGCACGAAAGGCGTGCCCCACGGCACGTCGCCCGAGAACATCGCGACCTTGCGCGGTCGCACCGGGTCACGGCTGGTGAGCCGGGCGATCATCAAGCGCACTCGGCGACCGCCGGGCTCCGTCGACTTCGGGCACGGCAGCGGGTTGGAACCACCGCACTCGGGTGCGGTCACGAGTGCCTGCCAGTAGGCGATTGACGTGCCGTCGGGTGACCACCCGGGATCCGCCCTCCCGTTCCAGTTGGGATCGCTGGCGCTCCCCGCCTTCCCGTTGCCCTCGTTGAGCTGTTGGCCCTGGTACTTGCCGCGATCACCGAACCGGTCGATCAGATACGGCTGGAAGAACCGGCGCTGATGGTTGTTGCGGATCGAGGACACAAGCGCGGTCGTCACGAGGTCGTTGAGTGGCGGGATCCCCTCCATCGCCGAGACGAAGAGCTCGCGTCCTGACCCGCGCGTGTCCATCACCACTGCCCACTTGTTGTCGGGAGAGAGGTCGACCGGGTCCGCATACTCAGGATTGCGCGGTAACGTGCCGGGTCTTGCCCGTTGCGAGGTTCGTCGTGAACAGGTCGATGTTGTCCGACTCGGTTGGGCTGCCGATGTACACGACCTCCTTGCCGTCCTTGCTGAACCCGCGCAGCTCACCCACCGACGGGCTCAGCGGATTGAACACGAGCTCGTCGGGATGCGCAGCCACTACGCGAAACGGCTGAAGCTCGGGCGTGGTGTTGTAGAGACCAACAACTTCGCTGACGTCATACCGCGGGACGCGGTGTCGCTCCGTTAGTGGGCGACGGGTTGAACGTCAAGCGGCCGATGTAGGCCTCTTGACCGAGGATCGGATCGAAGATGATGTGGTTGAAGCCGAGGTGCACGTTGTCGGGGTGCAAGCGCAGCTCGCGGATGTTGCCGGCCTTCGTGGCCCCCGCAGCCGCGGTCTCCCAGAAGATCGGATAGGCATGCACGGCGTCGGGGGTGCACTTGCGGTCGATGAGCATGTACGGCGCGCAGTCGATGACGTTCGTGCCCGCGAGCACGCGCTTGCCGTCACGGAACGGCTGGGGGTTGCCATAGTCGGCGTTGGCACCCATCGCGTTCTCGGACGGCATCCCGCACGTAATGCACTTCCACGCGTCACCATTCGGGAACTTCTTGGCGTCGGTCTTCACGATGATCAGCTGACTGCCACTGTTGGACGCGTCCCCGCCCTCCATCTGCACCGATGCACTGACCTCGTGACCGTCGGGAAGGAAGCGCCCGGATTGCATACCGGTGACCGTCCGCGGCAACGGCAGCGTGTCCACCTCGATCGGTTCTGGCGAAGGGGGCGACGGGAGATGCCGTCCCTCGGCCGGCATCACATCCCCGTGCGTGACCATCGGCTGCGCAACGAGCGTGGCCAGGCAGGCCAGCACGCTGAGCAGCACCACTATGACTGTGCGAAGACGCAGCCGTGCCATCAGTCCCCCCAACATCGCTTCCAATTTTGTACCATTGGCATATTAATCCAATGGTAGAATTTCTGTCGAGCTCGGGCACGAGACCGAGAGAGGCGCGATGAGGGCTGACGAGGAACCGAGGGCGAAGCGGCCGAATCAGTTCGTTCCTCCGGCGCCACCGAAGACGCCGAAGGCTGCAGGCACCCGTCGTCTCCTGCTCGAAACGGCCGCAAGACTGTTCGTCGAGCGCGGCTACACGGCCGTGGGGATGCGCAACATCGCTACGGCCGTGGGGCTCACCAAGGGCGCGATCTACGGCCACTTCCGCACGAAGGGTCAGCTCCTCGTCGAGGTGATCCGCTGGAAGCTCGCCAACCGTGAGCACTCACCGGAATTCCTCGAACTTACCGATGACCGCGAGCGTGCGGTTGTCCTCATGTTCGACCGGCAAGGCCGTGACATCCGCTTGCTCGAGGTCGACGCCGCCGCCGCGGCACGCCACGATCCCGATGTGGCGGTCGGCCTCGCTGATCTGTACCGAGAGCGCCAAGTGCAGATCCGCGCCGCGATTTCCGATGTCCACGATCCCGAAGCCGTCGCATGGTTCATCTCCGCACTCTCGGCTGGCATCGCAATGAATCAGGCAGCCGCACGCCCTCTTCCCGACGCTGAACAACTGCGGAACACCGTTCTCACCTCGCTGCGCGCCTTGATGTAACCCGCGTTCGTGCGGCCGCTGACACCGGACGTCTGCAACGAGCCCATCTCACTCGTGCCCCACATTCAGAGCGAGTCCGTGTCATCCTCCTCGTGAGGGCTGGAAACGGTGGTGAGTCGGCCGGTACGCCGGATTCTGTCCGAGCCCTCCCGGAGGCGAGCTCGTGGCGGCCATCCCTCTCGGTCGGCGATTGCCCGCCGACTCCAGCGGCCTACCCGGGGGTGTCTGCGGGCGGGCAGCCCTCCCCCTGTCTGACCTTGCTCCCGATGGGGTTTGCCGAGCCACCCGGGTCACCCCGGGTGCTGGTGCGCTCTTACCGCACCGTTTCACCCTTGCCTGTTCGATCCACCCGAAGGCGGTTCGTCATCGGCGGTCTGTTCTCTGTGGCACTTTCCTGCGGGTCGCCCCGACTGGGTGTTACCCAGCACCGTGCCCTGTGGAGTCCGGACGTTCCTCGGACCGATCCACTCCGTGAAGAGCCGTCGGCACGCGGCCGCCTGGCCGACTCACCACCGCCACCAGTCTCCCACACGCGGCCGATCAGAGCGACAGGTCGTACTCGAACCACTCGGATCGGGCCGCGCCGGTGCGGTCGTAGAGGCGTTGCGCGGTCACGTTGTCGGGGGCGGTGCTCCACACGAGCGACGCGGCACCGCGTCGCCGGGCGACGTCGGCCGCCGCCTCGAGGAGCGCGCGGCCGGCACCGGTCGACCGCCGCTCGGGTACGACGTAGAGATCGTGGAGGCAGACGACCTCGCGTGCCTCCACGGTGTCGAGCCGCCAGTGCAGACAGGCGTATCCGACCAGCTTCCCGTCGGCGTCACGCGCCCCGAGCAGGACACCGGCATGCTCGTCTTCGAGGAACCGGCTGAAGAACGCCTCGTTGCGAGCATCGTCGGGTTCGACCTCGTAGAAGCGCTGGTACGCGGCGACGAGCGGGAGCACGTCGGGATAGCCGCCATCGTCGATCACCGCGATGTCGAGCATCCCGCTGCCTCCGCTCCCACGACGCGCGCCCCGCCGGCACCCGCAGCCTCGCGCGTCGTGGAGTCGTCAGCGGGGCTTGCGAGCGAGGAACGGGTGCCCGTACACCTCGTACGCCCGCGCGTTCTCCTCGCCTGCGGCATCGCCGAACGTGTCCACCGCCTCGCCGATCTGCACGCCTTCGTACCCCGCCTCCTCCAGGAGACGCTGCCAGCCTGCACACGGCAGGCCACCGGCGATTCAGCCGGTCCACAGGTCGATGTCTCGCAACGCCTCCGGGGGCACGGGGCGGCCGTTCGCGATGTCGGCGAACTGGAGCACTCCCCCCGGGCGCAGCACTCGGGTGATCTCGTCGAACGTCGCCCGCTTGTCGGCGCAGAGGTTGATCACCCCGTTCGAGACCACGACGTCGGCCCAACCGTCCTCGATCGGCATCTGCTCGAGCAGGCCTTCTCGGAACTCGACGTTCGCCATCCTCAACGACGACGCCGTACCCCGGGCCTTGTCGAGCATCTCGCTCGTCATGTCGATGCCCACGACCCTGCCCTGCGGTCCGACCATCCCGGCCGCGACGAACGAGTCGAAGCCCGCTCCACATCCCGCATCGACGACCCGCTCGCCCGGAGCAAGCGTCCGCAGCGCGAACGGGTTCGCGACTCCGGCGAAGGATTCGACGGCGACGTCCGGCAGGGGATCCACGAGCGCGGCCTCGTAGCCGCAGCGCGCTGCGGCGTTGCGACCGGTGTGGAAGTGGTACGTCGCATCCGGATCGATCGCGACCTCGCGATACTTCCTGCGGACCTGCTCCCGCAGCGCTTCCGGGTCGACGGGTGGCGCACCCTGGCTCATGGCTCCGCTCTCCTCCTCACCACATGGCTGTGCCGACGGTGTCGATCCGGGCGAGGTTCCGGCACTCGTGTTGTGGATCCATGACGATCAGGCGACGATCCCGCGACCACGAGAGTCCGGTACGGACGCCCGCGGCGAGCGACGGAGGACGCGCACCAGCCGATGGCGCGCCTGGGCCGAAAACACCTTCCGGTGGACCGGTTGCAGCAGCTTCCAGTACAGGAACCCGGGTACGCCCTTCGGGCGGAGCGCCCCGACCTGGACGAGTCGATCGCTCGCGACGCGCCATCCCAACCATCCGTCCCCGGGGAACCAGTTGTCGCCGCGCAACACGAGCTCGCGCGGCACGCGGCGAGTGATCACCCACCAGTCGACGCGAGCGCCCGGTTCGACGACCCTCGGCCGTCCGGTGCGCCAACGCTCACCCATGACGCGGCCGGCCAGGATCCGCACCCGCCAGCCCCATCCCAACCCGTACCAGTCGAGATCACCGCCGATGCGGTCGAGGTCGGCGTCGAGCGCAGCCTCCTCGGCGCCGGCGAACGGGATGGAGAGCGACTCGGTGTACACGCCCTCGTCGAGACCGCTCGCCCGGTCGAGCAGCGCGCCCTCGATCGCTGCGGCCTGATCGTCGAGCGCGCGCGTCGGATCGCGGCCTCCACGCCGAGCGGCTCGACGGCGAACGCCGCCACGGTGCGCTCGCCCTCCCGGACCACCACCTCGGTGACCAAGCTCTCGATCAGTGCGTGGCTGACGCGCTTGTCGACGGGGGTCACGAAGTCGACCCAGTACGACGACAGACGCGGCGTCAAGTACGGCACATCGACGATGAACCGCTGTCGCAACCCCCGAGCCCGCGCGTACGCGTCGATCATGTCGCGGTACGTCGTGACCTCCGCGCCGCCGATCTCGTACACGCCAGGGGCGACCGTGAGCGAGCCGACCAGGTACTCGACCATGTCGACGAGCGCGACGGGTTGGATCGCGGTGCGCACCCAACGCGGGCACACCATGAACGGCAGTCGCTCCGTGAGAGAGCGGAGCATCTCGAAGCTGATGCTCCCCGACCCGAGCACGACGGCAGCGCGCAGCTCGACGACCGGGACTCCGGCCGCGCCCAGCGCCACTCCGACCTCCTGACGGCTCGCCAGGTGTTCGGACGCCGGGTCGTGGCCGAGACCGCCGAGGTAGACGATGCGCTCGACGCCCGCCCGCGCCGCCGCCCGTCCGAACGTCTCGGCCAACCGGCGGTCGCGCGATCGGAAGTCGGCGTCCTGGAGCGAGTGGACGAGGTAGTAGGCCGCCCTGCAGCCGGCGAGCGCGCGGGTGGCGGCCTCCTCGTCCCCGACGTCGAGAGCGATGCCCGTGGCGCCGCCGAGCGCAGGCGCATGGCGGGAGAACGCCATGACCTCGTGGTCACCCGAGAGGGCGGCCACGAGCGCACGTCCGACGAATCCCGTCGCGCCGGCGATACCGACCCTCACCCTGGCCCTCCGTCTTCGCACCCGCGTCCTCGTCCACGCCACCGTACGCCCGGCGGACGCCGGAACCCGATTGCGAAGCCGCTACCGTTTGGTCCTCATGACTCCTCCTCCCGCACTCGCCGTCGCCGAGCAGGCCCTGCTCGACGAGCGCCGCCCGCTCACCCGCGCCGAGGTGGACGCTGTCGCCGCCCTGCCGCTGGAGCAGCTCCCCGACCTCGTTGCACTCGCTCACCGCGTGCGCCTCGCCTATTGCGGCGACGCGGTCGAGCTCGAGAGCCTGATCAACGCCAAGTCGGGTGCCTGCCCCGAGGACTGCGCCTTCTGCTCGCAGTCCGCCCGCTTCGAGAGCGAAGTCGACGTCTATCCCTTCCTCGACCTCGACGACGTGCTCGGTGCGGCACGCGCGACCAAGGACGCCGGCGCCACGCAGTTCTGCATCGTCGTCGCGGTCCGGGGTCCCGAGGAGCGGCTGCTGCGCAAGGTGATCGACGCCGTCGACGCGGTCCATCGCGAGACCGGCCTCGAGGTCGCCTGC
The DNA here is from genome assembly GCA_963809885.1 of uncultured Acidimicrobiia bacterium. GTDB lineage: Bacteria > Actinomycetota > Acidimicrobiia > IMCC26256 > PALSA-555 > JALHSW01. The sequence continues at coordinate 1,507,055 of CAWELA010000004.1, forward strand.
TCGCTCGGGCTGCTCACGGATGAGCAGGCGGCGCGCCTCGCGTCGGCCGGCGTGCATCGCTACAACCACAACCTCGAGACCTGCCGGGCGGTGTTCCCCGACGTGTGTACGACGCACTCGTACGACGAGCGCATCGCGACCGCGAAGCGGGCGATCGACGCCGGCATGGAGCTGTGCTCGGGCGGGATCCTCGGGATGGGCGAGACGCTCGCGCAACGCATCGACTTCGCGTTCGAGCTCGCCGACCTCGGGCCGTGCGAAGTGCCGATCAACCTGCTCGACCCTCGCCCCGGCACGCCGCTGGAGGATCAGCCGACCCTGTCGCCGCGTGAGGCACTCCAGGCGATCGCGCTCTTCCGCCTCGTGCTGCCAGCGACGTGGATCCGACTCGCAGGCGGGCGCGAGCGCGTGCTCGGCGAGCTCCAGGCCATGGGGCTCCTGGCCGGCGCGAACGCATTGATCATCGGCAACTACCTCACGACGACCGGCCGGGACTCCGCCGACGACCTCGCGTTGCTGGACGCGCTGGGCATGCCCGTCGCCGACGGTCCGGGCGAGGGGCGCTTCGTGGTCGACGCCGACGGTGCGCACGCGCGCCCGGCACAGCCCGCTCGCACGACCATCCCCGTCGCGTCGTCCTGACTCGCGTCAGCGAACGCGTTCGTTGAAGCCGACGACGACCGGGCCCGCCGGGCCGCTCGCGATCCGCGTGATCGACGCGACGTCGAGTCGCAGCCGCCAGGCCAGCAGCGGATCGCCATCGAGTGCCCACACGACCGCGGCCTTGATCGGCGACACGTGGCTCACCGCGATCAGGGCACCGTCACCCGCGCGGGTCAACAGCTCGGCGGCACACCCCCCGACGCGCTGCTGGACGTCGGCGAGGCTCTCGCCACCGGGCGCGCGGTAGTCGGGGTCCCCGCGCCACTGGGCCCACACCTCGGAGGGCAGCTCGCCGAGCGGCGTCTCGTCCCACTCGCCGTAGTCGATCTCGACGAGCCGCTCTTCGACCTCGACGTCGAGCCCGAGCGATGCCGCGATCAGCGCAGCGGTCTCCATGGTGCGTCGCAACGGGCTCGAGACCACCGCCACCGGTTCGTGAGCACCGAGCACGCCGGTCATCGCCGCGCCGAGCGCGAGCGCCTGCGTGCGGCCGGTCTCGTCGAGGGACGGGTCGGCGCGACCCAGGAGCAGCCCCCGTCGGTTCTGTTCGGTCCGGCCGTGACGAACGAGCACGATCACGGCTGTGCACTCTCCTGGAGCCGCCCGGTGCGGAAGAAGTCGCGGCGGGGGCCCGGGAGATAGAGGTCGAACTGGCCGACCACCCACCAGCACGCGACCAGGCCGGCGACCTCCTCGAGCAGCACGACCCACCACGTGGGCAGGAGCGCCTCGTCCCCGAAGCCGGTCCCGCCCAGCGGCCAGAGGAACACGTCGCTGTTCGTGAACGCGCCGGACAGCACGAGTCCGCAGAACACGCCGATCGGCACGCAGAGCAGGCGACGACGGAGGAGCCGCGGGCGCCCGATCGTCGCGGCCATCACGACCACCAGGAGCACGACGGGGAACAAGAGCGTGTAGCTGAACGTCCGGTGGCCGAAGGGCAGGGAGAGCAGGAGCGGGAGCATCGAGCCCAGGGCGATCAGCCGGTAGTCGACGCCGACGCTGCGGAACACGTTGGCGACGATCAGCACCGAGCCCCCGACGTACCAGAGCAGCACGGTTCGTCCCGCTCAGCCCGCGTCGAGCGCAGCGTTCACGAGCAGGTCGGCGTCGACGTTCTGCTCACGCGGGACGTGCGCGAGGTCGACGTCGTCCCACTTCGTGAGCAGCTCGCACGCCCGCGAGTGCAGCGGTCGGAGATGCTCCTTCTTCACCTTCCACACGCCCTCGAGCTGGCGGATCACCAACATCGAGTCGGCACGCAGCCGCAATGCGTGCGACGGGAACTCGAGCGCGGCTTCGAGGCCGGCGATCACGGCCTGGTACTCGGCGACGTTGCTGGTCGCGGTCCCGATGCACTCGCTGACCGCGGCGAGCCGCGTCGGTGGTGTCGTCGACGGATCCAGCACCACGGCACCGATCGCCGCGGGTCCCGGGTTGCCCCGGGCCCCACCGTCGGTGAACACCTCGACGACGGCCCGCGTCTCGGTCACGAGGTCAGCACGAGGATGCAGCCGCAGTTGTCGCAGTACGACACCTGATCGGCTGGCGCGTGGCGGATGGCGTCGATCTCGGTCGAGGGCACCGTGAGATGGCAGCCCTGGCAGGTGCCGCCGACCAACCTGGCCGCACCGACGCCGTTGCCCTTCTCCCGGCAGCGCTCGTACAGCCCGACGAGCTCGCTGCTGATCGGCGCCGCGACGTCGGCGCGTGCAGCAGTCTCGACCTCGGCCTCCGCGTCGATCGCAGCCTCGGCAGCCGCGAGCGACTCCCGCGCCGCGGCGAGATCGGCCTCTGCCGCCGCGTGGCCGGCCTCGAGCTCCGCGACCCGCGCGTCCAGCGGCTCACGTTGCTCCATGGTGGCGAGCTGACGGTCCTCGACCTGGCGCTGGTGACGACGGAGCTGCTCGACGTCGGCCTGGAGCGCCTGGAGCTCCTTCGGCGACGAGATCTCCCCCGAATACAGCTTCTGCTCGGCTGCCGCCGCCTGGCCCGAGATGCTTCCGGCCTCGTCGTCGAGCCGACGCTCGACCGCGGCGACCTCGTCGCGCTGCGCCGTCACGCTCGCGATCTCCGCGGCCAGCGCCACGACCAGGCCCGATGCTCTCGCGACCACCTCGCGCTCGGGCAACGTCGCGTGGCGGTGTCGCAGACGGTCGAGCGCGAGGTCGCGCTCCTGGAGGTCGAGCAACGGCCCGAGGTTCGTCACACCGCCGACCGTAGACGCGCGTCGGGGCCGGGCCGCACGTCCGTGGCTACGGCCCCGCGGTGGTCGTCGTCGTGGCCGGCAGCGTGGGCAGGGTCGTCGCCGGGGGCTTCTTCGTCGTCGGCGGCACCACGACGACCGACGGCGGCGGCGCCGTCGGTACCGTGTCGGCTCCGGGCAGCAGGCCGTTCGCGGTCGCGCTCCGACCCGCCTCAGTGATGAACGCTCCCTTGCGGGCGCACGCGGGCCCCGCAGCCGGGAAGGGCTGGGCCGGCACCCCGGCGAGCGCGGCGTCCATGTAGCGCTTCGAGATGCGCGCCGGGATCTGCCCGCCGAAACCCGCACCCGGGATGCGGGCGGTGGCGTTGCCGTGCCAGACGAAGTCGACCAGGGTCGGCGTCACCTGGAGGAAGTTCGCGTCGGCCCGGTTGTCGGTGGTTCCCGTCTTGCCCGCCGACTCGCGACCGTTCAGTCGGGCCGCGGTACCCGTTCCGCCGCTGATGACCCCCTTCATCATGTCGAGGGCGCACGCCGCGCTGTCGGCCGAGATCGCCCGGTCGGGCGTGACGTCGCGGGCGGCGTCGAACACGACCTCACCGTCGGGCCCGACGATCTTGCTGACGAAGATCGGGGGACGGTGCAGGCCACCGTTCGCGAGCGTCGCGGCGACGGTCGCCATCTCCGTGGCGGTCGACTCGATCGCACCGAGCGTCAGCGTCAGGACCGGCTTGAGCGTGTCCTGGGTGATCCCCATCTTCTTGGCGGTGTCGATCACCTTGTTGAACCCAACCGCGAGCTCCGTGCGAGCGAACGCGCAGTTCACCGAGTTGGCGGTCGCGGCCCGGAAGGTCATGCGTCCGCCGCCACCCTCGGCGTTCTGGGTCTGACCGAGCGCGCCGAACTTGCACGGCGACGTCCCGTCGACGATGTCGTTGGGCGAGAAGCCCGACTCCATCGCGGCAGAGACGGTGATGACCTTCCACGTCGACCCGGCTTGGCGACCCGGGTAGCTGGTCGCGATGTTGTACTGGCTCGACTCGAACCCGGGTCCGGCGACCATGGCCTTCACCAGGCCGGTGGTGGGGTCGATCGACACGAGCGACCCGGTCCAGCCCGGCTTCTCGGGGAGCACCGCGTCCATCGCCGCCTGCGCGTCGGCCTGCAGCTTCGGGTCGAGCGACGCGTAGATCTTCAGGCCGCCCTTGAGCACGCGATCCTTGCGCTCCTGCCGGGTGCTCCCGAGCACCGAGTACATCGGATCGTCGAACAGCCGGTCCTGGACCTCCTCGGCCCACGAGTTCTTCGGGCGCAGCTCGGCCTCGGGCTTGATCGTCGGGAGCGGCTCCTGCGAACCTGCGACTGCCTGGTCGGCGGTGATGTACCCCTGGTCGAGCATCTGCTTGAGTGCGAAGTCGCGACGCTTCGTGGCGCCTTCGGGGTTCACGAACGGGTTGTTGCCTTCCGGGTTCGAGATCACCCCGGCCAGCAGCGCCGCCTCACCCGGCGTGACCTCGGCCATGGTCTTGGGGCGCGGGAACGGTGACCCCGGGTCCAGCACCGTGAAGAACCGCTCCACGGCGCTCTTCACGCCGTACGAGCCCTGCCCGAAGTACACCGTGTTCAGGTACTGCTCGAGGATCTCGCGCTTGGAGAACTTCTCGTTCAGCCGGACCGCGAGGAACAGCTCCTTCACCTTGCGGTTGATGTCCTGCTTCGAGTTCAGGATCCGGTTCTTGATCAGCTGCTGGGTGATCGTCGAGCCACCCTGCTCGATCTGACCGGACGTCAGGTTCTTCACCGCCGCGCGCAGCACACCGTTGATGTCGATGCCGTCGTTGGTCCAGAACGTCTGGTCCTCCACCGCGATCACCGCGTTCTGGATCAGCAACGGGACCTCGTCGAGCTTCGCGTCCTCACGGTTCTGGATGCCGAGCACGCCGATCACGTTGTTGGCCGAGTCGTAGATCGTGGAGCGCTGGTTCAGCCCGCGCAGCTCCTTGATCTTGTTGCTCGTGTAGTGGTTCGCCGCCACGATCGTCGTCGCCCCGGGGATGAGCGCGGCGAGACACGCGCCGACGGCGACGCCGCCGATCACGATCGTGAGGAGGAAGTTGCGGAACACGCCGGGGATCTGCTTCATGCGGGGCAGCCATGATCGCACATGGGTCCGCGAATCCCCGTTCGGGAGTCGGGCGCGGCGCGATCACGTGTGGTGGTGGTGGGCACCCATTGCAAACGCCGTGGGGGCACCAGGGGTTCCCGATCGCGGGTCGCCCGGGACGACTCCGGGTCATCGTCCCACCCCGTCGCTAGCCTCCGCAGCGGATGGCCGCGCAGCTCCCCCTCGACCTGGACCCACCCGTCCCCTCCGACGAGGGACGGCTGGTGCTGGCGCCCCACGGCCCTGCCGCCCGGAGTGCGTTGTTCGCCGCGGTCGCCGCGGCCCAGGGCGGTGACCCGCTCGCGCCGGTGACGGTCGCGGTCCCCTCCCCGCTGGCCGGTCTGGGCCTCCGGCGGGCCCTGGGCGCCTCGAGCGGGCTGGTCAACGTCCACTTCACGGCACTGGCCCGGGTCGCCGAGCTGCTCGGAGCGCCGCGCCTCGCCGCTGCGGGGCGGCGACCACTCGCGGGCCCGCTGCGCGCCGAGGCCGTGCACAAGGTGCTGCTCGCCGATCCCGGCCCACTGGACGCGGTCGCCGGGCACCCCTCGACCACCCAGCACCTGGCGGCGACCTTCACCGAGCTCGCGCGGGTTCCCGCGACAGCCCTGGCGACGATCGCCGCCCGCGGTCCACGCGCCGCAACGGTCGTGCGCCTGTTCGAGGCGTACCGCGCCGAGATCAGCGGCTACTACGACGAGGACGACCTCGTGCTCGCGGCCACCGCGGCGATCACCGACGGGACCGCGCCCGCCGACGAGGTCGGGCACGTGATCGTGCACCTCCCCCTCGACCTGTCGCCGAGCGAGACCACCCTGCTCGGGGCGCTCGCCGAGCAGGGTCGCTGCACGGTGCTCCTCGGGCTGACCGGCGACCCCGCGGTCGACGCCGCCCAGGCCGACATGCTCGCGGCACGCCTCGCGCCGGCCCTCGGCGCCGCGGTCCGGGTCGGCACGGCCCCCGCGGCACCAACCGCCGACCTGATCGTCTCGGCCCCCGACCCGGAGGACGAGGTGCGGGCCGTCGTCCGCCGCCTCGTGGCGCGCGCGGCTGCGGGCGAGCCGCTCGGACGCGTCGCGGTGCTCTTCCGCGCACCCGAGCCATACGCACGGATCCTGCCCGAGCTGCTCACCGCGGCCCACGTCCCGTGGAACGGCCCGTCGCCCCGCAGGATCGCCGACGGCGTCGCGGGTCGGGTCCTGCTCGGTCTGCTCGCGCTCCCCGACGACGACCTCGCCCGCGACGACGTCGCCGCGTGGCTCGCCTCGGGTCCGGTGCGCGACCCGGCGGTGAACCACCGTGTCAACGCCGCGCGGTGGGACGCGCTCTCCCGCCAAGCCGGCGTCGTGCGCGGCGCCGATCAGTGGGCCGACCGGCTCGCCGCGTTCCGCGACGCGATCGAACGCCGGCTCGCCCAGCTGCTCGCCGAAGGCGAAGACACCGAGTGGCAGACGCGCCGCCTCGAGCGCGACCGCGACGACGCGGCGGCACTGGCCGCCTTCGCCGCCGACCTCGCGGCCCGGCTCACGCCCCCGGACCCACCGACCTGGAGCGCGCTCGCCGCGTGGGCACGCGACCTGCACGACCACTTCCTCGGGAGCGAGGGCCACCGCGGCGACTGGCCCGAGCACGAGCTCACGGCCACGCGCCGCGTCGAGGAAGCGCTGGCAGAGCTGGGCGGGCTCGACGCCTTCGACGACCACGCGGAGCTCGCACGGTTCCGCCGGGCACTCGCGGCCGAGCTCGACGCACCCATCGGGCGGATCGGGCGGTTCGGCGGCGGAGTCCTGATCGGTCAGCTCGGCCAGGCCTACGCCGGCGATCTCGACGTCGTGTACGTGCTCGGCGGCGCCGAGGGCACGCTGCCGCCGCGCGGGCGCGAGGATCCGCTCCTCCCCGACCGCGATCGGCGCGACGTGCCGAGCCTCACGCTGCACGCGGATCGCCGGAACGAGGAGCGCCGCGACTACTTGGCGGCGCTGGTCGCGGCTCGTGAGCGCGTGCTGACTTTCCCGCGTGCCGATCCGCGCGCGAGCGCAAACGTCTCCCCGCACGCTGGGTGGTCGAGTCTGCACGCGCGCTCGGCGCCGCAACGGCGACGGCCGAGGAGCTGCGCGACCACATCGACGAGCCCTGGCTCGAGATCGTGCAGTCCTTCGACCAGCTCGCCACGTCGGGCGAACCCGGCTCCGACACGGAGTACCGGTTGCACAGCCTCCACGACTGGGACGCCGCGCGATCACGACCTTGCGGAGCACCCGCTCGCAGCCGGCGCGCTCGCGCGGGGCTTCGTCGCGACGGCAGGTCGCTCGTCGGCCGACGCGACCGCGTTCGACGGCTTCGTCGGTGCGCGCGCAGACCTCGCCCCCGGGCAGGACCGCCCCACCTCGCCGACCGCGCTCCAGGAGTGGGCCGCGTGCCCCTTCCGGTACTTCCTCAGCCGTGTCCTCCGCCTGCGAGCGGTCCCCCGGCCGGAGGACACCGAGACCATCAGCCCGCTCGACCGTGGCTCGCTCGTCCATGCGATCCTCGAGGACTTCGTCCGCGAGTCGCCCGCACCCGAGGCGCCCGACGCGCCGTGGACCGGCGACGACGAGCAGCGGATGCTCGAGATCGTCGAACGGCACTGCGCGGAGGCCGAGGCTCGGGGCATCACCGGACGCGACGTCAACTGGGTGTTGGAGAAGCGCCGGATCGAACAGCACGCCATGCGCTTCCTCGACACCGACCTCGCGGCCCGGACGCGGTTCGGCGTCGTACCCGCCGCCGACGGGTTGGAGCGCGCGTTCGGCGACGACGGTGAGCCACCGGTCCAGGTCGCGCTCGGCGACGGACGCACCGTCACCTTCCGAGGACGTATCGACCGCGTCGACCATTCCCCCGACGGCCGGCTCGTGGTCGTCTATGACTACAAGACGGGCAGCTCCGGCTACGAAGAGGTGGGCGCCGACCCGGTCAACGAGGGTCGATCCCTCCAGCTCCCCGTCTACGCGCTCGCCGCGCTCCAGCGCGACGGTGCGGAGTCGGCGCGCGCGCACTACTGGTTCACCGGCGAGGAGTGGCCCGACGCGCTCGGCGTCCATGTCGACCTCGACGGCGCGCGTGACCGCTTCGTCGATGTGGTCGGCACGATCGTGGACGGGGTCGAGGGCGGCTGCTTCCCCGCGAACCCTGGCGAGCGGTCCTACGAGTGGCGCGCGCAGCGGGAGACCTACGAGAGCTGCCGCCACTGCGACTTCGACGTCCTCTGTCCCGTCGACCGCGGCACCGTGTGGGAGCGCAAGTCCGAGGGTCCCGCCTACGCACCGTTCCATGACCTCGCGAACGACGCGGCCGACGAGGAGGAGGCCGCGCCGTGAGGATGCCCGTCGACCACGCGGCACGGTCCGCCGCCCGCGACGACCACGACGTCAGCCTCTTCGTCGAAGCCGGCGCAGGCACGGGCAAGACCACGGCCCTCGTCGATCGCGTGGTCGCGCTCGTCGCGTCCGGAAGGATCCAGCTGCGCGAGCTCGCCGCGATCACGTTCACCGAGGCCGCCGCCGCCGAGCTCCGGGACCGGATCCGCGGCGCGCTCGAACGCGCCGTCGCCGGTGAGACCGCCGGCGTCGGAGGTGCCGACGAGCGGCAGCGGTGCAGCGACGCGCTCGACCAGCTCGAGGAGGCCGGCCTCGCCACCCTGCACGGGTTCGCCCAACGCCTCCTCACCGAACACCCGCTCGAGGCGGGGCTCCCGCCCGGGTTCGAGGTCCTCGACGACATCCGGGCCCGGGTCGCGTTCGAGCAGCGTTGGGGCGAGTTCCTCGACCGCCTCTACGAGGACCCATCCCTCCGCGAGACGCTCCTGGTCGGGCTCACGCTCGGGCTGCGCTTCGACCACCTCCGCAACGTGGCGAAGATGCTCCACGACCACATCGACCGCATGGGACCGTCGTTCGCGGCCGAGGTCCCGCCGCCGGTCGACCCCTCCCCGCTCCTCACCGCGCTCGACCACCTCGCCGAGCTCCGCCGCACCCTCTGCACCAAGCCCGACGATCTCCTCGGCGCGCACATCGACGACCTGGGGGGCTACCGCGCGAGCCTCGCGGCGGCCGTCGACCCGCTCGACCGCCTGGAGTGGCTGGCCGATGCCACGAAGATCTCGAGCAAGAAGGGCCAGAAGGGGAACTGGGCCTGCGACGTCGCCGAGGTCCGGGCCGCGACGGCGGACGCCGAGGCGCTGCGGGCGTCGATGCTCGAGGCCCAGCGACGCGCTGTCCTCCACACCCTGCTCGGGCGGGTGATGGACTTCGTGCGCGGCGCATGCCGAGGAGCGGCGCCACGACGGCACGCTCGAGTTCCACGACCTCCTCGTCCTCGCCCGAGACCTGCTCCGCACCGACGCCTCGGTGCGCGAGGCCGCGGCACGTCGCTGGCGATGCATCCTGCTCGACGAGTTCCAGGACACCGATCCGCTCCAGATCCAGCTGGCAGTGCTCCTCGCCACGAGCGAGCCGAACGCTGGTCGCCTCGACTGGCAGGAGGTGCCGGTCGACGCCGGCGCGCTCGTGGTGGTCGGCGACCCCAAGCAGTCGATCTACCGCTTCCGGCGCGCCGACCTCGGCGTGTACCACGAGGCGCAGCACCGCCTCGGGCTCACCGAGGTCGAGCTCGTCGAGAACTTCCGGTCCGTGCCGGGAGTGCTCGACTTCGTGAACCACGTCTTCGGAGGGCTCCTGCCCGAGGAGGTGCCGGGGGTCCAGGCCGCGCACGTCGACCTGCAACCGCATCGCGCCGCCGTCGGGAGCGACGTCGCGGTCAGCCTCCTGGGCACGGGGGTCGACGCGCCGGTCGTCGAGATCCGCGAGCACGAGGCCGCCGATGTCGCCGCGATCGTCCACGCCGTCAAGCGGGATCGGTGGCAGATCGAGGACACCGCGAGCGGCGCGGTGCGCGACGCCGACTTCCGCGACATCGCGATCCTCATCCCGTCGCGCACGGTGCTCCCCGGTCTCGAGGACGCGCTCGAGCGGGCGGGCGTCCCCGTGCGCGTCGAGAGCCAGTCGCTCCTGTTCTCCACCGCCGAGGTCCGGGACCTGCTGTCGATCCTGGCCGCGATCGACGACCCGTCGGACGAGATCTCGGTCGTCGCCGCCCTGCGCTCGCCGGGGTTCGGCTGCAGCGACGCGGACCTCGCGGACTTCGTCGCGGCCCGCGGACGGTGGGACCACCGCGCCGACCCACCCGGGGCACTCGATCCGTCGCACCCGGTCGTGGCCGGGCTGCGCGCGCTCCGCGAGCTCTGGGACCAGCGATGGTGGCGGAGCGTCAGCGAGACGGTCGAGGCCGTCGTGCGCGAGCGCCGCCTGCTCGAGCTCGCGGTCGCCAAGCGACGCCCGCGCGACCACTGGCGCCGCATCCGCTACCTGCTGGACCAGGCGCGCGCGTGGGACGACGCCGGATCGGCGACCCTCCGCAGCTTCGTCGACTGGGCACGCGAGCAGGCCGACGAGCACGCGCGGGTCGTCGAGTCGGTCGCGCCGGAACCCGACGACGACGCGGTCCGCATCCTCACCATCCACGGCGCGAAGGGACTCGAGTTCCCCGTGGTCGTGCTCGCCGGTCTGAGCACCCAGCCTCCGAACACGGCGCCTGCGGTCGTCTGGAACGCGGCCGGCACCCCGGAGTTCACGATCGGGACGAAGGCGCGCAACACCCGGGTCACGACAGCGGGCTACGAGGAAGCACGCGACGCCGAGAAGGCGCACGACGAAGCCGAGCGACTCCGCCTGCTCTACGTCGCGATGACTCGGGCCCGCGACCACCTCGTGATCAGCCTGCACCACAAGGAGGGCACGCGGTGTCACGCGCGCGTCGATCAGCGAGCACCTCGAGGGAGCACCGTCACGCCGGATCGCCCCCGAGAGATCGAACCCACCCGCCGACGCGCGACCCGCGGGAGCGCTTGCACCCGAGCCCGCGACGTTCGACGCCTGGCGCGCGGAGCGAGCTCGCGTGCTCGGCGCGGCGGGGCGGGCACCGAGCGTCGCGGCCACGACGCTCGCCAGGCGCGACGGGGACGACGCACCGCTGGACGCAGCACCGGCCGCGGGCGACGCGCCGCCCACCGACGCCGCGCCGTGGCGTCGCGGTCGCGCGGGAACCGCGGTCGGGCGTGCGGTCCACGCGGTGCTGCAGACCGTCGACCTCGCCACCGGCGCCGACGTCGCGTCGGCTTCACGGGCCCAAGCACTCGGCGAAGGCGTGCCAGGCCGCGAAGTCGAGGTGCGCGAGCTGGTGGACGCGGTCCTGCGAGCTCCGATCGTGCGCACCACGGTGGAGCATGGCCTCAGGTACTGGCGTGAAGTCCCGGTCGCGGCGGAGATCGACGGGTTGCTCCTCGAGGGTTTCATCGACCTCCTCGTCGAGACCGAGGACGGGCTCGTGGTCGTCGACTACAAGACGGACCGCATCGCACGCGACGACGATCTCGAGGACGCGGTCGCCCGCTACTCGGTGCAGGGTGCGGCGTACGCAGTCGCGCTCGAATCGGTCCTCGACCGGCCCGTCACCCGGTGCGTGTTCGTGTTCGCGCGCACCGGCGATCCGGTGGAGCGAGAGGTCGTCGACCTCGACGCGACGAAGGTCCTGGTGCGCGAGCGCGTCGCCGCCGCGGCCAGCGACTAGAGGCGAAGCGGTCGCGTCGGCGCCGCGACTGCGAGCGGGTCGTCACGCCACACCTCGGGCTGCACGTCGATGAAGAGCTCGACCTCGTTGCCGTCCGGATCGGCGAGGTAGAGCGAGTGCGTCACGGTGTGGTCCGACATCCCGAGCACGGGGACGCCGGCCGCTTCGAGGTCGTCGAGCGCCGACCGGAGCTCGTCGTCGGTGGTCCCGATCTTCAGGCCGAAGTGGTACATCCCGAGACGCCGACCAGCGGGGATCGCCTGCGCATCCTCCCCGACCTCGATGAGCAGCAGCTCGTGATGGGTGCGGCCGGACCCGAACAGCGCTGCGCTGCTGCCGAACGACCCGATCTCGTGGAAGCCGAGGACGTCCCGGTAGAAGTGCCGGGAGCGGTCGAGGTTGCCCACGTACAGGACGAGATGACCCAGCTCGTGGACCTTCATGGCGCCATCCCCTCCTCCGTGGAACCCCTCCACGATACGGCGCGCCTGACAGTCGGCAGCACGTCGGCCCCGAGGCGGCTGATCTGCTCGCGCGCCTCCGCCGGGTCGACGCCGGGCACGTGCACCCGGAGGTTCAGCGCGTCACAGCCGGCGCGCACCGCCGCGTCGACGAGATCGGCGGCGACCGTCGCGGGGTCCGTCGCGGCCGCGACCTCGTCGTCGCCCCAGGTCCGTTGGGCCGACGCGGGCGTGTAGCTGCGGTACACGGCGAGTTGGTCGTCGAGCCGGTCGCGCGGCGGGTCACCGATCCACGCCGCGACGGATGAGGACGCAGGGACCCACGCCGCCGACCTGCCGGTACGCATCCGTGAGCACCCGGCAGCGTTCGGGCGTCGACATCGAGTCGAACAGGAGACCCACGCCGAACGTCGCAGCACGCCGCACCGCGGTGAAGCCCATCGCGGCGCTGATCACCGGAATCGGGTCCGCGGCGCACGCGTCGATCGCCGCGTCGCCCGCGAGACCTCTCGGCGCGGTGCCGTCGAGCATGCCGGCGACCTCCTCGAGACCGGCCGCGAAGCGGGCTGGGAGGTCGTGCATGGTCAGCCCCATGACCTCGAAGTCGGCGGGCAACGCGCCGGACGCGACACCGAGACCGACACGGCCGGGGTACCGCGCGGCCAGCCACGCGACCTCCTCGGCGACCAGCGCAGCCGGTCGCAGGGGAAGGAGGAGGGGCGCGGGCGCGGCCCATCCGGTCGGCATCGCGTCGAGGCAGAAGCCCGCGAGCTGGAGCGGGTTCGGGAGGTAGCCGTGGAAGCCGGCGTGGTGCTCGCTGGTCATGATCCCGTCGAAACCGTGCTCGGCGCCGAGCGCGGCCTGACCGCACAGCTCGTCGACGATCTCGGGGGCAGTGAGGTCGTTGTGTGGGTAGAGGCGGAGCGACACCGACCCCGGTCCGAACACTCCCGCCATCCGCCGAACCCTTCCCTCACCGATGATGCGTCCCTCATCCCGGCCGAGCCGGGTGAGCAACGCATCCTAAGGAAGGAGCGGACAGACTGTGGCGGTGAGCACGACGACGGCCTACACGGGCGACGAGCTCGTCGTCGGCGTCCTGATCCCGCCGGAGTGGCTCGGGGCGGACTTCGACGCTGCGCTCGCGTCGCTGGAGGACCTCCATCCCAGCATCCGCGTCGTCGCCGAGACCTATGTGGAGTCACACGATCTCCGCAGCGCGCGCGGCACACCCGGCGCAGCCGACCTGCGCGGGGACGCTCCGCCCCTCAGCGATGCCCAGCGCGCCGCGTTCGCCCGGCTGCACGTCGTCCTCGCCCTCGACCTTCCGTTCGACGTCGCCGAGGTTGCGCCCGAGCTCCGCTGGGTCCAGGCGGTCGGCGCGGGAACGGCGCAGCTCCAGTCGGCAGGCCTCGGTCCCGCGGGGATCCGGCTGACGTCGGCCGCAGGGGTCAACGCCGTCGGGATCGCCGAGTTCGTCATCGGGCGGATCCTCGAGCACTGGAAGCAGCTCCCGGTCTTCGCGGCGGCGCAGGCCCGCCACGAGTGGGAGCCGGCCTACGGACGGCAGCTCGCGGGCAGCACGCTCGGTCTGATCGGTCTCGGCGAGATCAACTCGGCCGTCGCCTCGCGCGCACGCGCCTTCGACGTGCGGATCCTGGCGACCCGTCGGTCCGCGCGGCCCGGCGCGACCGCGCCGAACGTCGACGAGCTGTTCACGCCCGAAGATCTGCACCGGATGCTCCGCCAGAGCGATGCCGTCGTTGCCGCCGTGCCCGAGACGCCCGAGACCACCGGGATCATGAACGGCGACGCGTTCGCCGCGATGCGCGCGGGCTCGTTCTTCTGCAACGTCGGCCGGGGTTCGTTCGTCGACGAGGGTGCACTCATCGACGCGCTCGGCAGCGGGCACCTCGGTGCCGCGGCGCTCGACGTCGCAAGCGAGGAGCCGCTGCCCGCCGACCACCCGCTCTGGGACGCGCCGAACCTGCGGCTGTCACCCCACTCGGCGGCGTCACCGGCTGCGATGTTCGTGAACCTGATCAGCCTCTTTCGCGACAACCTCGCCCGCTATCTCGACGGGACCGAGCTGCGCAACGAGGTCGACCTCACGCGAGGTTATTGAGCGGGATCAGCGGGTATCGTCGTCGTATGAGCAGGCGGCACCTGTGTTCGCTGCTGTTCGCGGCAGCGGTCGTCGCGCCCCGCGGGCCACCAGAGATGCTCTGGACCTGACGGAGCTCCCCGCTCCGCGCATGGGACCCGTCTCGTTGCGACCGCCGGAACCGGTGTGGTTCGTCGTGCGGTCGCATGACCCGAGAGCAGGTACCGGATGCCTCCCGTTGGAACCCTCACCCGTCCGTCCTCGCTTCGACCCTCGGTCAACCAGGCCGTCGGTGTCACCGTCGCCGCGGTCATCGCCGTCCTCGCCATGGCAGCCGTGCTGGCGTTCGTACGCGGACCGGACTTCATCGACCATCTCACGATCGACAACCGGAGCAACCTCGAGGTGCACGTCGCGGCACGTGCCGCCGACGACACCGAGCTGGGACTCGCGGTCGTCGATGCCGACCAGCGCATCCGCATCGACGAGGTCCTCGACCAGGGCGACGTCTGGCGCTTCCCGCTGACGCGTGGCCGCGCCGACCTCGGTGTGATCAAGATGACGCGGGCCGAGCTCGCCGACGCCGGCTGGAACCTCGTCATCCCCGCGTCGCTGGGCCGCGGCTGATCGACGCGCACCGAAGACTGCGGTCACGCGCTCGAAGCGAGGACTACGTTCTCGATCGTGTCGAACCGGGGTCCCCGTTGACCGGTCGGATGGTCGTCGACGGCATGAACGTCATCGGTTCGCGACCCGACGGCTGGTGGCGGGACCGGGACGGCGCGGCGAAGCGGCTGCTCACCCGGCTGCAGAGGTTCTCGAGCGCGACCGGTACTGACGTCACGCTCGTGCTGGACGGCCGCGCCCCCGCCGACCTCCCCGAGGGCACGCACGGCGGCGTCGCGGTCGCCTACGCCCGGCGGGCCGGTCGGGACGCCGGCGACGACCGTATCGTCGAGCTGATCGCCGCGCTCGACGAGCCCGAGACCGCACGGGTGATCACCTCGGACCGCGGGCTCGCGGCGCGGGTGCGTTCGCTGGGCGCGAGCGTCGAGGGCGCAGGTTCGCTGCTGGCGCGGCTCGACCGCGCCTGAGCGGTCGACGCGTCCGCGGCGCCGAGGGCCGTCGCGGTGGCGCCGGTCAGGTCGTCGGCGACCTCCCGAGAACGTCCACCCCGGCGCCCGTAGGCTCGCGCGACATGGCGAAGCTCCTGCTCGTCCACCACACGACGTCGCCGTCGCTCGAGGCGATGTTCGACGCGGTGCTCGCCGGCGCGACCGATGACCAGATCGAGGGCGTGGCGGTGGTGCACCGCCCGGCACTCGCGACGAGCGCTTCGGACGTCCTCGACGCCGACGGGTACCTGCTCGGCACCCCGGCCAACCTCGGGTACATGTCGGGCGCGCTCAAGCACTTCTTCGACCAGATCTACTATCCGTGCCTCGACACGACGATCCGGCGCCCCTATGGCATCTACGTGCACGGCAACAGCGACACGACCGGCGCGGTGCGCAGCATCGAGACCGTCGCGACCGGACTGCAATGGCACCGAGCCCAGGCACCGGTGACGGTCGTGGGCGAGCCCTCCCGGGCCGATCTCGAAGCATGTCGCGAGCTGGGCGGCGCGCTCGCGGCGGGGCTGATGCTCGACGCCTGACCGGGCCGTCACTTCGCTGCACCGACACGGCGGTGGACCGACACCGCGTAGCCGCCGTCACCGGGGAAGGGGTCACGGTCCCACGTCGACCATCGCTCGGTGAGCTCGAGGCCGGCGGCGGCGCAGTCGGTGTCGTAGGCGTCCACCTCGTACCCGCGTCCGAGCTGGAACCCGGCGACGAGCAACCCGCCCGGCGCGAGATGACGCGCACAGCCGGCGACGAGTGCGCGATGCGTGCCCGGCGGCGTGAAGATCGGTACGTTCCCGGCCATGACCACGACGTCGAAGGTGCGAGCCAGGTCGAGCGTCGCGATGTCGGCGACCAGCCACTCGAGATCCGGTCGCCTACGCCGCGCCGCGGCGACCATCGTCTCCTCCAGATCGACGCCGACGACCTCCACGCCTCGGGTCGCCAGCTCGCGTCCGACCCGGCCCGCGCCACAGCCGGCGTCGAGCACCGAACACGGCGTGAAGACCATCACGAAGTCCGCCTCACCGTGGACGGCGACGCCGGATGCCTCCAGGGCGTCGAAGCGCTCCTGATACTGCTCGCCGTCCCACTGCACGCCGCCATCATCCCCCACCGGGCGACCGTGAGAGGATGCCGACATGGGCGACGCCACCATCACCACTCGGACCCTCGGAAGCTCGGACCTCGTCGTCTCCGCCGAGGGGCTCGGGTGCATGGGGATGTCCCAGTCGTACGGTGCCGCCGACGAGGGTGAGTCGATCGCGACCATCCAGCGCGCGCTCGACCGCGGTGTCAGCTTCCTCGACACCGCGGACGTCTACGGCGGCGGCCACAACGAGGAGCTCGTCGGTCGCGCCATCGCGGGTCGCCGCGACGAGGTCGTACTCGCGACGAAGTTCGCACTGAGCGTCCGTGCGAGTGGTGGGCTCGAGATCAACGGGCACCCGGACTACGTACGGTCGTGCTGCGACGAGAGCCTCCGGCGCCTCGGCGTCGACCACATCGACCTCTACTACCAGCACCGGGTCGACCCGCGGGTCCCGATCGAGGAGACGGTCGGAGCGATGGCCGAACTCGTCGACGCCGGGAAGGTCCGCCATCTCGGGTTGTCGGAGGCCAGCGCGCCGCAGCATCGAGCGCGCGTGCGCGGAGCACCCGATCGCCGCGCTGCAGAGCGAGTGGTCGCTCTGGACCCGTGATCTCGAGGACGAGGTCCTCGGCACGGCCCGTCGTCTCGGGGTCGGCATCGTGCCCTTCAGCCCGCTCGGCCGCGGCTTCCTCACCGGCGCGATCAGCAGCCCCGACGACTTCGAGGCCGACGACATGCGCCGCAACAACCCCCGCTTCCAGGACGACAACTTCACGCGGAACCTCGACCTCGTCGCGAAGGTCCAGGCACTCGCAGAGGCGAAGGGCGTCCGCCGCGGGCCAGGTCGCGCTCGCCTGGATCCTGGCTCAGGGCGACGACGTCGTGCCGATCCCCGGCACGAAACGGCGGACCTACCTCGACGAGAACGTCGACGCCGCCGCAGTGGTGCTGACCGACGAGGAGCTCGCGCAGCTCGAAGAGATCGCGCCGCACGACGTCGCCGCCGGCGACCGCTACCCGTGGGCCGGCTACGCCTACGGCGACAGCCCCGAGCCGAGCTGATCCTCCCGCCGCGCGGGGTGACGGGACCGAACCGACGTGGGCATGATGAGGCCATGCCTGCGTCGACACGGTTCGGCCTGCTCGCCCCGATGGACCACGAGCTCGAGCCCCTGGTCCGCATCCTGGCGATGGAACCGGTCGAGGGGGCACCCGACAGACGCCACCGCGCCGTCGTCGACGGGATCGAGTTCGTCGCCACCACGACAGGCATCGGGATGGCCGCCGCGGACCGGGCGACGCGACGGATGCTCGACGGCATCGGTGTCGACCACGTGGTGGTGGTGGGCATCGCCGGCGGCGTCGCGATCGACGCCGAGATCGGTGAGGTCATCGTGCCTGCCGTCGTGGTCGACGGCCCGAGCGGCCGCGAGCACCGGCCCCACGCCCTCGGTGACGTCGAGCCCCTCGGCCGGCTGATCACCTCCGACGAGCTGCTCGTCGAACCGGACGCGTTCGCCCGGTACGAGGCGGAAGGTGTCGTCGCACTCGACATGGAGACGTCGGCAGTCGCCGCCGTGTGCGACGAGCGTGGCGTTCGGTGGTCCGTGTTCCGTTCCCTCAGCGACCGCCCGCGCGACGGACTGGTCGACGACGCGATCTTCGAGCTCACCCAGCCCGACGGCACCGCGAACGTCGAGGCGCTCGAGCGCTACCTCGCGGCCGATCCCGGCGCGGCCGACCGTTTGGCTCGGCTCGCCCGCGACATGGAGGTCGCCACCAACGCCGCCGCGGCGGCGGCGATCGAGGCGTGCACGCTCCGAGCTTGACCGTCTGGCCCGCGCCAGGCCGGTCGGCGTTGACGATGTCGGTCCGCGCCAGCTCCGTCACACTGCGCGGCTCCGCACAGAGGACCCTGTCGGCGACGATCGTCCCGAGCGAGTGCGCGACGACGGAACCGGTCGAGCACGGACGGGACCTATTCTGCGCGGGTGGCCGATGCGCACGACCCGCTGATCGACACCCCGCCCGACCGGACGACCGATCCGGTGCTCGAGACGATGGAGCTGGGCTTCCAGTGGCCCACGATCGACCCGTTCCTGTTCTGCGTCCACCACGACGACGCCTACCCCGCCGGCAACGAGCAGATGGGGCCGGCGGCGTCGCTCGAGGGGCGCTCGCTCGGGCAGGACTTCGTGGGCACCGACGGCTGGCGGATGTACCACGGTGAGATCGTGCCCGGGTTCCCGCAGCACCCGCATCGCGGCTTCGAGACGGTCACGTACGTCCGACGCGGGCTCATCGATCACTCCGACTCACTCGGCGCAGCCGCGCGGTTCGGTCGCGGTGACGTCCAGTGGCTCACCGCGGGCGGCGGCATCGTGCATGCCGAGATGTTCCCCCTGCTGGAGCGCGAGCAGCCCAACCCCGTCGAGCTGTTCCAGATCTGGTTGAACCTGCCGAGCGACGACAAGCTCGTCGATCCGCACTTCACGATGCTGTGGGAGCACGACATCCCGACCCTCGTCCACCTCGACGACGGCGGACGCACCACCGAGATCACCGTCATCGCAGGAGCGCTCGAGGGGCTCGTGCCTCCCGCACCCCCGCCGCACTCGTGGGCGAGCCGCCCGGATGCCGACGTCGCGATCTGGCACGTCCGCCTCCAACCCGACGCGCGCTGGGTGGTGCCGCCGGCGCGCGGGCGAGAGACCGTGCGCACCTTGTACGTGTTCGAGGGCACCTCGGTCCGCATCGGCGGACGCGTGCTCGGCGCGGACACCGGCGCGGTCGTGCGCTGCGATGTCGCGGTCGAGCTGGAGAGCCGGAGCGGCGCCGAGGTGCTCGTGCTCCAGGGGCGCCCGATCGGTGAGCCGGTCGCACAGTACGGACCGTTCGTGATGAACGCGCGCGACGAGATCGTCCAGGCGATCGAGGACTACCAGCGGACCGGGTTCGGCGGATGGGCGTGGCCCGCCGACGGCCCGGTGCACGACCGCACCGAAGGGCGCTTCGCCCGCCACGCAGACGGCCGGATCGAGCGCCGGCCCGATTGACGCGATCGGCGGCCGCGTCGTTCCCGCGGCCGGGACCGCCGATGGTTGGGATCGCCGCCGGCGGGGTATGGATGTACGGAGGATTCACCTGGGTCCGCGCACACCGAACGCGAGGAGAGCCGCCATGCCCGACGACGACGCATCGCCTGCAGGACGCGTGCGAGACTGACGCGCATGGCAGCAGAAGGACTCCATGAGCCGGCAGATGACCTGCAGCCCGCCACCATCGAGCGTCACCGCGCGATCCGTTCGATCATGGAGGAGCTCGAGGCGGTCGACTGGTACGACCAGCGCTTCGACGCCTCGAGCGACCCGGAACTCGCCACCGTCCTCGCCCACAATCGCGACGAGGAGAAGGAGCACGCGGCGATGACGCTCGAGTGGTTGCGCCGCAACGACCCGGTGCTCGACCAGAACCTCCGGACGTACCTGTTCACGACCGACTCGATCGTCGGTGAGGAGCACGCCGCCGAGCAGGGCAGCGCTGACGATCCCGACCCGAACGACGACTCCCCGCCCGCCGGCCCGACCGCGATCCCGTCGCCCGACGGGTCGCTCGGCATCGGCAGTCTCCGGAAGGACGCACCGTGAACCACCTTTTCCGCGACCTCGCACCGATCTCGAGTGCCGCGTGGGCCGAGGTTGACGTCGAAGCCAAGCGCTCGCTCGAGAACTTCCTCGCGGCCCGCCGGCTCGTCGACTTCTCGGGGCCGCACGGCTGGGCCGAGTCGGCGATCGCGCTCGGGAGCATCGAAGCCCTCGCAAAGGGTCCGAGCGACGGCGTCGACGGCGCCCGTCGTGCAGTGCAGCCCTACGTCGAGCTGCGCGCCCCATTCACGCTCGACCGCGCCGAGCTCGACGCCATCGAGCGTGGCCACACATCCCCAGACCTCGCCCCCGCGGTCGACGCGGCGCGTCGGATCGCACTCGCCGAGGACACCGCGGTGCTGCGCGGCTACGACAGCGCCGGGATCACCGGCATCGCGGAGGCGACCCCGCACGACCCGATCGAGCTCGGCGACGGCTTCGGCGAGTATCCGCGCTGGGTCGCGATGGCCGTGGCCCGACTCCGCGACGCCGGCGTCGAAGGTCCGTACGGCATCGCCCTCGGCCCGCGCTGCTACGCCGGGATCCTCGAGACCACCGAGGATGGGGGGTACCCGGTGCTCGAGCGACTCCGCCTGATCCTCGGCGGGCCGGTCGTCTACGCCCCCGCGGTCGACGGCGCCCTGGTCCTCTCGATGCGAGGTGACGACTTCGAGCTCTCCTGCGGCCAGGACATCTCCATCGGGTACCAGGCGCACGACGCGACGTCTGTGTCGCTCTACCTCGAGGAGAGTCTCACCTTCCACGCCCACAGCCCCGAGGCCGCGATCGCGCTGCGCTACCCCTAACGCGAGAAATCTGCTCCCCGGGTCAACCGCGGAGCCTGTCGGTCGCGAAACACCTCGTACCGGAGCCGGAGGGCCCGGGACGAGGGATCGAGGACCCGGGTGGGACCGCCAGCCGACAGCACGCACCGACCCAACGGGCCCGAGGCCCGGCTGAGCACCGGTCGCGTCCCGCCTCGGGCGACGGCGACCGTGCTGCTCCTCCACGGCGGGGCCGAGGTCGGGCACGACCCCGTGCCGCGCCTGGTCGGGGGCGGCGCTCCGGATGCGGCCGGTCGGGTGGGCCATCCGGCGCCACCGTCCGGACCTCGCGTTGGCACACCTGCGGTACCGCCGGCGGGGGTGGAACGGCGACGGTGCGGACGCTCGACACGACGTCGCCGACGCCCTGGCCCGCCTCCGGGAGCGGAACCCCGACCTGCCGATCGTCCTCGTCGGCCACTCGATGGGCGGTCGCGTCGCGATCCACGCGGCCGGCGATCCTCAGGTGTGCGGCGTCGTTGCGCTCGCGCCGTGGCTCCCACGCGGTGAGCCGACCCGGCAGCTCGCCGGCGTCGACCTCGTCGCGCTCCACGGCACGAACGACCGGCGGACCTCGCCCGAGCGCTCAGCCGAGTACGCGCGCGCCGCGGAGGGGATCGCTCGCTCGGTCCGCTACCTCGCGATCGCCGGTGGCGACCATCCGATGCTGCGGCACGCACCCACCTGGCACCGGCTGACCACCGACGCGGTGACCGCGATCACCCAGCGTCCACACGAACAGGAGCGCGCACTGATGGACCGACCGCGGACGGCGGTGATCGGGAGCGGCGTCTCGGGGCTCACCGCGGCCTATGTCCTGCAACGCAGCGACGACGTGACGCTCTACGAGGCCGCGCCGCGCCTCGGTGGCCACGCGCACACCCACGACGTGGCCACCGACGACGACCGCATCGTGCCCGTCGACAGCGGCTTCATCGTGCACAACGAACGGACCTACCCGTACTTGCTCCGGCTCTTCGCCGAGCTCGGCGTCGAGACCCAGGACAGCGACATGAGCCTGTCGGTCCGCTGCGACGGGTGCGGGCACTGTCGTGGGTGGGTCTCGCTCCTACGTCGACCGGGTGGCGAAGGAGATCACGGTCACGGCGATCGAGACGCCGGTGCGCAGCGTCCGCCGCACCGGCGACGGCGTGGAGGTGCGCGACGCGACCGACGGCCTCCAGCGGTTCCGCCGGGTGGTCGTGGCGACCCACGCCGACGAGGCCCTGTCCCTGCTGGCCGACCCGACGCCGGCCGAGCGCCACACGCTGGGGGCGTTCGACTACTCGGTGAACGAGACCACCCTCCATACGGACGCGTCGCTCCTCCCACGCCGAGCACGAGCCCGGGCGTCGTGGAACTATTACCTCGATCGGTGTGACGGCGACCCGGGCAAGGTCCAGGTGAGCTACCACATGAACCGACTGCAACGACTCGACGAGCCGACCGACTACCTCGTGTCACTGAACCCCCGGGATCGCATCGCGCCCGAGTCGGTGATCGCGCGCATGCGCTACACGCACCCCGTCTACACCGAGGAATCGGTCACCGCACAGCAACACCTGCCGGCGCTGAACGACGGGCGCATCGCCTTCGCCGGCGCCTATCACGGCTGGGGCTTCCACGAGGACGGCTGCGCTTCGGGAGTCCGTGCCGCCGCGTCACTCGGAGTCGACTGGTGAGCCCGCCGGTCCCCTACCGGACCACTATCCGCCACGCCCGCACCGAGCGCGTCCGCCACGCGTTTCGCTACCGCCACGTCATGTGGCTCGTCGACCTCGACGAGCTCCCGTCACCGCACCGTCGCCTCGGCCGCTGGCTTCCCAGGTTCCTGGCCCGCGACCACTTCGGCGATCCGGCCGACACCCTCCGAACGAACGTCGAGCGATACCTCGCCGGCAACGGGATCGAGCTCCATGGTGGACGCATCCTGATGCTCACCAACCCGCGCTCGCTCGGCTACGTGTTCAACCCGATCACGGTCTTCTGGTGCTACGGGACCGATGGTGACCTGCGGACGATCGTCGCCGAGGTGCACAACACGTTCGGCGAGCGCCACTGCTACCTCGTCGATCCCGAATCGGATGGTCGGGCCGTCGAGAAGGACTTCTACGTCTCACCGTTCCTCTCGGTCGACGGCACCTACGACATGCGCTTCGGGGAGCCCGGCGATGACGTGCGCATCGCCATCACCCTGCGCCGTGGTCCCGGAGGCGACCCGGCGTTCGCCGCGACGCTCGACGGGCGACGCGGGAAGGTCCCCCGATCATTCGAGCTCGCAGCGTTGCGCCACCCCGCCGCGAGCCTGCGCGTCATCGCGCTGATCCACTGGCAGGCGCTCCGGCTCTGGCTGCGTCGCCTCCCCGTCGTCACCCGTCCGCCCGCCACGAGACAGGAGCACGTGTCATGACTGCGACCGCCCACCAGCACCACGAGGAGCACGTCTCCGTCGCGCCGCGCGAGGGTCCTTGGCGCCACGTTCCCGCGGCCCGCCAGAAGCCGGCGCACGCGCGGATCGCCCGAAGTCTGTTCCGGCGGGCCGCCGGCGAGGCTCCCGCTCCGGGTGGTCCTCCCCGACGGGAGCACCTGGGGCGGCGGGAGCCCGAGCGGCCCGGTCATGCGGATCCGGCGGGACGCGTTCTTCGACCGACTCGGTGTCGACGGCGTCATCGGCTTCGGCGAGGGCTACATGGTCGAGGACTGGACCGCCGACGGTGACCTGGCCGAGGTGCTCGCCCCGTTCGCGGCACGCACCGCGACCCACCTCCCCGGGTGGGTGCAGCGGTTCCGCCGGTTCTACGTGCAGCGTCAGCCCTCGGACGAGGAGAACACCCGCGGTGGTGCCAAGAGCAACATCCACCGCCACTACGACCTCTCCAACGACCTGTTCTCGCTGTTCCTCGACGAGTCGATGACGTACTCGTCGGCGCTGTTCGCTCCCGGGGACACGCTCGAGGATGCACAGGTCCGCAAGATCGACCGGCTGCTCGACGCCACGGGTGTCGGTCCGGGCACCCGGGTGCTGGAGATCGGGACCGGTTGGGGTGCGCTCGCGATCCGAGCCGCGCGAGCGCGGGCGCGGTCGTCAGCACGATCACGTTGTCGGGAGAGCAGCAGGCGCTCGCTCGTCGCCGGGCCGCGGATGCGGGCGTCGCCGATCGCGTCGACGTCGCGCTCTGCGACTACCGGGACGCCCGTGGTAGCTACGACGCCGTCGTGAGCGTCGAGATGATCGAGGCGGTCGGCGACCGGTTCTGGCCGACGTTCTTCACGAGCATCGACCGGGTGCTCGCACCCGGGGGTGCAGTCGCCATCCAGGCCATCCTGCAGCAGCACGACCGGTTCCTCGCGACCGCGAGGTCAGTACACCTGGATGAACAAGTACATCTTCCCCGGCGGCGTGCTGGTGTCGGTCCCCGCGGTCGACGAGATCCTCCGCCGCGACACGACGCTCCGGATCACCGAGCAGCTCGCGTTCGGCCGTAGCTACGCAGCGACGCTCCACGAGTGGCGGAAGCGATTCGTCGCGCATGCCGATGCGGTCGAGGCTCTCGGGTTCGACGCGACGTTCCGCCGCATGTGGGAGCTGTATCTCGCGTACTCCGAAGCCGGCTTCGGCAGCGGCTACCTCGATGTGGCCCAGCTCGTGCTCCGACGCGAGGGCACCTGATGGGCGGTGCGGGAGGGTTGGCGCCCGCCCGGGAGCGGTTCGCGCCGGAGCGGTGAACCGGACGTCAGCCGGTCGTCGTGGTCGTCGTGGTCGTCGTGGTCGTCGCCGAGGCCGGTAGCCCGGCAGCCTTCCGTGCCCGCCGGTACGCCGGGGCATCGGCGACCTCGGGTTCCACGTAGAGGTAGAGGTGCCGCGAGTCCCCGAGCCCGTACTGCTCGCCCGAGTGCACGCGGGCCGCCCGAGCGACCAGGCCCGCGAGTGAGACGTCCTGCCAGTCGATCCCCGCCGAGGTCTTGCGGGTGACGGCGATCTGCGTGATCGGCGGCGGGGTCGGGCTGTCGTCGACCGTCGTCGCCGGCTCCTGACACACGTCGAAGCTCGCGAGGTCGGACCACCGGTCGAAGACCTCGGGCAGGAACAGCCGGGCGATCGGCACGATGTCGTGGACGGAGTCGCGTGCGCTCGGCCCGACGGGATCGATCGGCTCGACGTAGATCGCGAGGTGCGGACCGTTGGTGGGCGCGCCGTCGACCCGACGGCGCACGAGCGACGCACGGGTCGTGCGGTACCCGAGCTCGCGAAGCTGGTCGTCGAAGAGCTTCGCGATCGCGGTGCGGCGAGCCGGTGGGAGGTCCTCGCCCGGTGCGGCCCCGGCGAGCGCGGTGCACGACAGCGCGAGCGCAAGGACCGCCGTCGCGAGCACGACGGTGGCCGCGGCGCGTCGGCGCGCGTCGCGAACCGGGGTCAGCCCGCGCACGTCGGCTGGAGCTCGAGGCAGGAGGCGTCGGCCACTGCCATCATGGCGAACGGATCGCCCTCGATCGTGAGAACCGCGCACCCGCAGATCCTACGATCCTCGGACGTACCGTCGCCGTCACTGCGCGAGCTGCACGTCGACGACGTTCTTCGGGTTGCAGTCGAACGTCCCCGGCTTCTTGGGGTGCACGCGGACGAACTCCCCGTTCTGCACCTGGAGCAAGGTGTAACAGTCGCTCGGGGTCCGGGCGCCGATGTCGGTCGTCGCGAGCATCCCACCGGCGTCGAAGTTCTTCGTCTTCGAAAGCCCCTCGAGGATCTTGGCCCGGGTGATCCCGTTGACGCCGTCGCTGAGCCACGATCTCGTCGACCACCTGCTTGAACAGCATGCCGGCGGCCCAACCCGTCTCACCGAAGGCGTCGGCGTTGTCGAAGCCGACGTACTTGATGTAGCTCTTCAACGCGGCGTTGCTCTTCGCCTCGTCGAGAGGCAGCGTGTTGAGGAACGAGTACTGGTCTTCCACGTCGGCACCACCACCGGCGAGGAACTCGTCGCTGTAGCACGAGCGCGAGCAGTCCCAGACCTTCACGTCGGTCAGGCCTTGGAGCTTCGCCTCCTTGCGCATCGCGATCACCTGCGCGTATCCGGCAAGGGAGTAGAGGTACGAAACCCCGTCGGTCTTCGCGGCGGCGACGATCGGCGTCAGCGAGCTCTGCGGCGCCCGCGCCGACACGCCGTAGAAGCCCTCGCCGTCGAGTCCGACGCCGAGCTGCTTCACGGCATCGCAGTGCACTTGACCGGTCGTCTCGGTGGACTTGAGGTCGGACGGCCCGACGCAGATCCCGTGCAGGTCCTTGTTCTTCGAGACGTAGTACCGGACCTGACCCATCGCAGACCGGTACGTCTTCGTCGCCGCGTCCTTGGTCGCGCAGTCGAGCTGTGGCGGACTCACCGAGTACGACACCGGTGAGCACTGGTGGACGAGCTCCTGCGAGAACGTGTTGATGTCGGGAAGCCCGGTCGCCGCACCGCGTCGAGTCCTTGCACCCGACCATGTCGTCCACGTTGTTCATGAAGACGACCGCGGTCCCGACCATCGCGAGATCCTCGTTGCACGCCGAGATCGTGGCGTTGCGCGCCTCGTCGGCGTTGAGCCGTGAGTCGATGAAGTCGATGACGAGCTTCCGATCGGCGATCCCACCCTTGCTGTTCACGAACTTCGCGTAGCGCGCGCATGGCGTCGACCTGGCTCTTGAACTGGCCCGGAGAGAGTGGGTTCTCGACGTCCGCGATCACCGCGACGCGGATCTGGTTCTTGGTGACGCCGGTCTCCCCGGCGGCCGGCTGCTCGCTCTGGGCCCCCGCGGGCGCGACCGCGACGAGCAACGTCGCAACCAGCAACGCCGCGAGCACGACCGCCTTCGCGGCCTGACGGTTCCAGGTCATTCGATTCCCCCTCGGATCGTCGTGGGAAGGTAACAGAGCGACCCCCCGAGCCGGGTCGGGCCAGCGACACAGACCGGCGACACGCGCGATCATGACCCGTCGGTGTCCCGGGAAGGTGTTGCACGCAGGATGGAGCTCAACCCGTTCTCGCACGCGTTCCACGAGGACCCCTACCCCGTGTACCGCTGGCTGCGGGACCACGCGCCGGTGTACCAGAGCCCCGACGGTTGGTACGCGCTCTCGCGGTACGAGGACGTGCTCGAGGCCTCGGGCCAGCCCCTGCTGTACAGCTCTGCGGAAGGCACGACGCTCGAGACGCTCGACACCTCGAACATGTTGCCGATGATGATCTTCATGGACCCGCCGAGGCACGACGACCACCGGCGGCTCGTCAGCCGCGTGTTCACCCCGCGTGCGGTCCAGCAGCTGGAGCCGTTCGCTCGCACGACCGCCGCAGAGCATCTCGACGCACTGGCGGCCAAGGGTGGGGGCGACTTCGTCGAGGAGTTCTCGGCCGTCCTCCCGATGAACGTGATCATGGAGCTGCTCGGCGTCCCGCAGAACGACCGCAACCAGGTCCGCCGCTGGATGGACGCCACCCTGGACCGCACCGAAGAGCCGCCGCACATCCCGGACCACGCGATCGAGGCGATGATCGCCGCCGGCGAGTACTGGGCCGCACTCGTCGCCGACAAGCGCGCGCATCCCGACGACGGATTGGCGAGCAAGCTCTGCGAGGTCGAGGTCGTCGACGACGAGGGCGCGACGGTTCGTCTCACCGATGAGGAGGTCGTCGGGTTCTGTGCACTGATCGGGTCGGCGGGGACCGAGACCCTCACCAAGCTGCTCGCGAACGCCGTCGTCCTGTTCCAGCGCAACCCCGAGGAGTGGCGACGGGTCCTCGCCGATCCGAGCCGCATCCCCGACGCCGTCGAAGAGGTGCTGCGGTACTGGGCACCTTCCCAGTACCAGGGGCGCGTCCTGACCGACGAGGTCACGTTGCACGGCGTCACCATGCCGAAGGGGTCCCGCGTCCTGCTGCTCACCGGATCGGCGAACCACGACGAGCGCGAGTACGAGGAGGCCGATCGGTTCATGATCGACCGTCCCAGCCATCTCGCGGTGGGCTTCGGGCACGGGCTCCACTTCTGCGTCGGTGCCGCGCTCGCCCGCATGGAGGGCAGGGTCGGGCTCGAGGAGTTCGCCCTGCGGTTCCCCGACTTCGAGATCGACGAGGATCGGCTGGAGCGCGTGCACATGAGCAACGTGCACGGCTTCTCGCACGTCCCCTTCGTCACCGACCGCGCCCGTCTCGCGACCTCGCGCTGAAGGCGTCGTCGGATCGATCGGTGGACCCGGACACAGCCCTCGACGTCCTCTACGGCGCTGCACCGGAGGAGTTCGTGTCCACGCGGACCCGGCTGGCCGTCGAGCTGCGGGCGGCGGGTGCACCCGAGGCCGCGGCGAGCCTGCAACGGCTCCGACGACCTCCCTTGGCCGCCTGGGCCGTGAACCAGGCCGTGCGCCGGGAACCCGAGGCGCTGGTTGAGCTGTTCGCCGCGACCCAGGACCTGGCGAGCGCGCAGCACGACACGCTCGCGGGAACCGGCCGGCACCGACGAGCTCCGACGCGCGACCCGCCGCCGCCAGGAGCTGCTCGCCGTGCTCGCGGACGTCGGGGTCGGGGCGCTCGCGGGGCACGCACCGAAGCCGTCGACCCACCGGGACGCGATCACCGACACTCTCGACGCCGCGACGCTCGACCCGGACGCCGCGGTGGCGCTGCGCGCCGGACGGATCGCGCAGCCGATGGTCGCGCCGGCGAGCTTCGGGCCGCTCGACCCTCCCGCCACCACGGGAGTACCGCCGCGCCCGTCCCGACGACCGTCGGCGCGCCGGATCGCCGAGGCCGAGCGCGAGCTCGCCGCCGCGCGCCGGGACGCAGCGGAGGCCGCCCATGCCGCAGAGACCGCGGAGGCCGAGATCGTCAGTGCCGATCTCGCCGCCGAGAGCGCGCTCGCGCACCTGCAGGAGGTGGACCGGGCCCGCGACCGTGCGCACGACGAGGTCTCGACCACGAGCTCGCGACTCACTGCCGCGCAACGGGCGGCGATCACGGCGCGTGCCGCACTCGACGAGAAGATCCGCGCCGTCGCGGCGAGCGAAGCAGCGCTCGCCCGTCTGCGCGGGAACTGAACCGGCGGCTCGTTGCCCGGGACTGCCGGCCCGGGGCCCGGGCGGCCGCCCGCCGCCCCGAGGGCACGGGGCGGCGTGGCGCTGCGCCCGGTGCACCCTGCTACACCTGACTCTGGTGGAGAACGGGAACGCGCCCGGGGCGGTCGTCGCGCTCGACGACACGAGGCTCGCCGACGGTCTCGGACGATGGCTGGCGCACGATCGCGGCGTCGACCGGGTGACCGTCGACGAGCTCGTGCGCCCTTCGGTCGGGTACTCGAGCATCACGGTGCTGTTCCGCGCCCGCTGGGAGCGGGACCGGCCCGTGACCGAGCACCTGGTGCTGCGCATGGGCCCGGCGCGAGCCGGCCTCCACGCCGACTACGACCTCTCGGTGCAGCACGCGGCGCAGCAGGCAGCCGCCACTGCCGGCGTCCCGGTCGCGACACCGCTCGTGACCGAGCTCGATCCCGCGTGGCTCGGCGCGCCGTTCACGGTCATGCCGCGCGTCGACGGCCACATCGTGGGCGAGGTGCCGGCGTTCGACCCCTGGGTCGAAGGGCTCGGGGCCGTCCGGGCAGGCCGAGCTCCACGAACGGTTCCTGCGACACCCTCGGATGCATCCACGGGGCGGCGGTCGAACCGGCGGCGGCAGCCGGCGTCCCGATCCGGGACGAGCCGGCGGAGCTGGCCCACTGGGACGAGTACCTCCGGTGGTCCTCGGACGGCGCACCCGTGCCCGCGCTCGCCGCCGCCCTCGACTGGTGCCGTGCCCACGCGCCTGAACGCGAGCCCGCGGCTCGTCCTGTGCTGTGCTGGGGGGACGTGCGATTCGGCAACGTGGTGTTCGGCGACGACCTCCGACCGCGCGCGGTGCTGGACTGGGACATGACCATGATCGGGTCGCGGGAGCACGACGTCGCCTGGTTCACGGCCCTCATGTCGACGATCGTTTCGATGACCGGTCGGCGCGTCGAAGGCTTCCCCGACCGGGACGACACCGTCGCTCGCTACGAGGAGCTCACCGGCCGAGCACTTCACGACTTCGACTGGTACGAGACCCTCGCGCTCGTGCGCAGCACCGCGATCATGACGCGCATCGGGTATCTCGCCCGAGCGGCCGGAGATCAGCAGGTGATGGACATCGACGACAACCCGCTCCTCGACCTGCTGCGCGAACGGACCGCGAGCCGGTGACGACGACGACCGGAAGCCGCGCGAACACCGTGGTCGCCCTCCTCGAGCAGCGCGCCGACGACGACACGACCGGGCTCGTCGTCGACGACCGCACGTGGAGCTGGCGTGAGGTCGTGGCGGAGAGCGAGCGGTGGGCAGCGGCGCTCGAGACGCTACGGCCAGCCACGGGACCGTTCCACATCGGCGTCCTGCTGGGCAACGTACCCGAGTACGTGTTCGCGCTCCTCGGCGCGGCACGCATCGGCGCGGTGACCGTCGGCATCAATGACACCCGCCGCGGTGAGGAGCTCGCGCGCGACATCCGCCACACCGATTGCATCACCGTGCTCACCGACGCGTCACACGCACCGATGGTCGACGGCATCGACCTCGGCGACGTCCAGGTGCTCGACGTGGGGTCCGGCGACTGGCGGCGCCGGCTCGACACCTCGCCGCCGGCCCGGACGGTCGATGTCCGACCCGACGACGTCTTCATCCTCATCTTCACGTCGGGTTCCACGAGTGCTCCGAAGGCAGTGAAGCTGTCGCACGCTCGGGCATCCCGGGTGGCGCACGGGTCGACATGGTTCACGCCCGACGACGTCCTGTACTCCGCGATGCCGCTCTTCCACGGGAACGCGCTCAACGCGATCGTGTTCCCGGCGCTGGCGTCGGGTGCGGCCATCGCGCTGCGCGAGCGCTTCTCGGCATCGCAGTTCATGCCCGATGTACGCCGATACGGGGCGACGTTCTTCAGCACCGTGGGACGCGCCCTCGCCTACATCCTCGCCACACCTGCGTCGCCTGAGGACCGCGATCACCGGGTGACCTACGGGCTCGCACCGGAGTCGTCGCCGCGCGACATGCGTGCGTTCAAGCAGCGCTTCGGGATCCCGTGCGTGGCGGGATACGGCTCGAGCGAGAACGTGATCATCATGGAGCCGCGCCCCGGCCTCCCGAAGGACGCGCTCGGTGTCCCGCAGACCGGGGTCGACGCCGCAGTGGTCGATCCGGAGACCGGCGACGAGCGGGCGGCGGCGCGGTTCGACGCCGACGGCAAGCTCCTGAACGGAGCGGAGGCCATCGGCGAGATCGTCGGCCGCAACGTCGTCGATCGCTTCGAGGGCTACTACAAGAACCCGGAAGCCGAAGCGGAGCGCACGCGCAACGGCTGGTACTGGTCCGGTGACCTCGGGTACCGCGACGAGGACGGCGTCTTCTACTTCGCCGGCCGTTCCGGGGAGTGGCTCCGCGTCGACTCGGAGAACTTCGCCACCGCGCCCGTCGAGCGCATCCTCGGCCGCTTTCCGGGTGCGAGCGGCGTGGCCGTGTACGCGGTCCCCGACGAGCGCACAGCAGACGACCAGATCATGGCGGCGCTGGAGCTCGACGCCGGTGTCGCGTTCGATCCGGACGCCTTCGGCCGGTTCCTCGCCGAGCAACCCGACCTGGGCACGAAGTGGTCGCCTCGCTACGTACGGATCACGACCCTGCCCGTCGGCGCGACGAACAAGATCGACAAGCGCCCACTGCGGGCCGAACGCTGGTACACCGACGATCCGCTGTACTGGCGGTCCGCTCCGGGTTCGGAGTACCGCCCGTTCACCGCCGACGACCTCGCCGCGCTCGAGGTCCGCTTCCGGGAGTTCGGACGCCCCGACGCGATCGGACGACCGTGACCGCCGACATCTTCCCCGTCGACTTCTCGAAGCCGGGCACGTTCCTGCGCGACGACTACTACGAGTTGCTCGCGGACCTCCGAGCGCGACCCGACCTCCCGCACTACGAGGACGGAGCACGCCTGGTGGCACGCTACGCCGACATCCGCGAGATCAGCCGCGACCCCGACCGGTTCTGCTCCGGGCGCGGCGTGCTCGCGAACGACCCACTCCGTCAGGGTGGCAGCATCGAGGGCTCGATCCTGCACCTCGACCCGCCCCGCCACGTCGAGTACCGCCGACTGCTCAACCGCGAGTTCACCCCCCGCGCGGTGGGCCGCATGGAGGACCGCGTCCGGACCCGCACCCGCGGGCTGCTCGACTGCCATCCCGCGGGGCGAAGATGTGGATCTGGTCGACGTCCTTGCCGCTCCGCTCCCCGTGATGGTGATCGCCGACATCCTCGGCATCCCCGAGTCCGAGCGCTCCGAGTTCCGACGCTGGTCGGACGCGA
The DNA here is from genome assembly GCA_963809885.1 of uncultured Acidimicrobiia bacterium. Lineage (GTDB taxonomy): Bacteria > Actinomycetota > Acidimicrobiia > IMCC26256 > PALSA-555 > JALHSW01. Next base: position 1,539,394 of record CAWELA010000004.1, read on the forward strand.
CGATCCTGGCGTCCGACGGACAGGCTGCCTTGCCGCCCGATGCGGTGCAGTCGTTGATGGAGCTGACGGAGTTCCTGCAGGCGCACGCCGAGCGGCAGCGGAACGATCCCGGCGACGATGTCGTCTCGTTGCTCGTACAGTCGGAGATCGAGGGCGAGCCGCTCTCAGCCGGCGAGCTCGTCACGTTCAACCTCTCGCTGCTCGTCGCCGGCAACGAGACCACCCGGCACCTGATCTCCGGCTCGCTCTGCGCGCTCGCCGAGCACCCCGACCAGCGGGCTCGGCTCGCGACCGAACCCGCCGCGATCCCCGGCGCGATCGAGGAGTGCCTCCGCTGGGTGACGCCGATCCAGCAGTTCGCCGCGCACGGTCGTGGCCGACACGACAGTCGGCGGTGTCGGGGTCCAGACCGACGAGTACCTGTTGATGCTCTACGCGAGCGGCAATCGCGACGAAGCGGCGTTCGGCATCACGGCCGACCGGTTCGACGTGTTCCGGCCGGTCGCGACTCCGAACCTCGCGTTCGGGTTCGGGGAGCACCTCTGCCTCGGTGCCGCGCTCGCGCGCCTCGAAGCTCGTGTCCTGCTCGAGGAGCTGCTCGCCCGCTCCCCCGACTACGAGATCACCGGACCCGGCGAGATGGCCTGCTCGAGCCTGGTGCGCGGCTACGAGAATCTGCCGATCCGCTTTCCCTGAGCGGCTCCGTAGCCGCCCTCGGACGCTGTCCAGCCCGAGACCGAGAAGAGACCACTCCCCCTGTCGTCGCCTCGTCTTGGATCGCGAGCGGATTGGGTATAGGCATTGCGACGAGTTCACGTACACACGACGTGGACAACCAAGGGGGAAGCCAGTGTTTCTCGCAGTGGGTCTCATGGATCCGACGATCAGGATGATCTTCTTCGCCGTCGCGGTCGTGCTCCTCGTCCTCGCGGCGATCGGCTTCGAGCGCGGCAAGGTGAGCTTCATGGCGGCCGGTCTGGCCGCGTTCGTCTTCCCGTTCTTCTGGGACGCGCTCGCTGCGAGCTGAGCGATCGCTGCCACGGCGTCGCGCACGGGTGATGATGCGGCGCCGTCGATCGAGGCGCCGAATCGCGCGTCCAGTAGTTGCCGGTCGGCCCGCTCGATGTGCGGTGACCGCACGAACCTCACGCACGTGGCAGATTGACGGACGTGCCCGCCCAGCCGTCCAAGGCGCTCGTCCTCGTCGCGACCGGCCTCGGCCTGTTCATGATCTTCCTGGACGCGACCATCACCAACGTGGCGCTGCCGTCGATCCAGCGCGACTTCGACGTCGGCGAGAACCAGCTCCAGTGGGTGGTCGCGGCGTACAGCCTCACCATGGCGATGTTCATGATGACGTCGGCGACGTTTTCGGACGCCTGGGGGCGCCGCAGGGCCTACATCGTCGGAATCGTGATCTTCTCGGGCGCGTCCCTGGCCTGCGGGTTGGCACCGAGCGTCGCGGTGCTGAACGTCACGCGCGGGCTCCAGGGAGTCGGCGCGGCCATCGTGAACGTCGCGTCACTCGCGCTCGTCGGCGCGGCGTACCCGGATCCTGCGGCCAAAGCCAAGGCGGTCGGGCTCTGGACCGGCATCGCCACGATCGGTCTCGCGATCGGCCCGACCCTCGGGGGAGTGCTCACCGACACTGTCGGTTGGCGGTGGATCTTCCTCATCAACCCGATCGTCGGCGCCCTCGCGGTGGTGCTGACGGTGATGTTCGTGCGCGAGTCGTCCGATCCTGCGAACCACTCGTTCGACCTACCAGGCCAGCTCCTGTTCATCGTGGGCATCGGCGCGCTCACGTTCGCGCTCGTCCAGGCGCCTGTCGACGGGTTCAGCTCGTCGCTGATCATCGGGCTGCTCATCGGGTCGATCGCGGTGCTGGGCGTGTTCGCCTGGCTGGAGCTGCGAAGCCGCGATCCGATGATGGACGTTCGGGTCTTCGCCGACCCGCCGTACACCGGCGCGATCTACACGGTGTTCGCGGTCCTCTTCTCCGCGTACGGGACGCTCCTGGTCATCACGCAGTACTTCCAGAACGTGCGGGACTACAGCGCGGTGCAGACCGGTTTCCTCTTGCTGAGCTTCTCGTTGCCCAGCATGGTCATGGCTCCGCTCGCCGGTCGGCTCGCGGCGAGGTTCGGCGGTCGGCGGCCCACGTTGGTCGGCATCGCGCTCGTGTGCCTGGCATCTGCGACCCTCGCGGTCGGCTCGGGCAGAGATCTCGGCATCACCGTGGTTGGCCTGCTCCTCGTCGGCTTCGGTGTCGGGCTCTCGATCGCACCCGCGACCGCCGTCGCGATGGCCTCGATCAGTCCAGACCGCTCGGGCATGGCTTCGGGCATCCTGAGCGCTCAGCGCGCGCTCGGCTCCACGGCGGGCTTTGCCGTCATGGGCAGCCTCCTCGCGCTCGTGGTGTCGCTCCAGCTCCCGGGCAACCTCGAGCCCGTCATCCCCAACACGGCCGAGCGCAACCAGGTCGTCGACGACGTGGTCGATGCCTCGAACCCACAGGCCGTTCCCTCGGTGATCGGACCGGCGCCGAGTGACTCCTCCGACATCTCGAACCGGGACGACGTCGTCGCCGCGGCCGACGGAACGTTCGACGACGGCGTCCGCGTCGCCGAGATGTCGGGGTTCGTCCTCGCGTTGAGCGCGTTCGTGCTCGGTTGGTTCGTGTTCCCGCGCGCCGCGCGGCGCGAGCACGAGGAGGAGCTCACCGAGGCATCGGAGCTCGAAGACGCCGAGCCGTCCGGCTGACTCCGGGGGCAGATCAGCTCCCGGAATGATGCTGTCGAAGTGTCACTCGGTGACGACCTCGAAACGTTCCAACCGCTCGATGCACTCGGCCGTGAGCGCGGGGATCGACGTCAGCCAGCTGCCTTCCGACTCCCCACCCGAGGCCTTCAGCATGCGCTTGATCAGCAACGAGGTCGCGGCCGCCTCCTTGTAGCGGATCAGGCAGTGGAACCACTCGAGGTTGGTGGGCGTTGCGCCGGACTCGGCGACGTACGCCGCCAGCAGCGCGTCCGAGGTGGGCATCCCGGTTGGTCCCGGGTTGCTCGCCATCGGGTGCTTCGCCTCGTCGGTGAAGAAGAGGAACCACGCGAGGTCCAGGCGCGGGTCGGACAGGGACCAGATCTCCCAGTCGATGAGCGCATGCACGTCACCGCCGTCGCAGAGCATGTTGCCGAGCCGGTAGTCGCCATGGCACACGGCGTCGGCGAGCGCCGGCGGCATGCGATCGAGGAGCAGCGCTTCGGCCTCCTGGTACCGAGCGTTCATCTGCTCGTCGACGGTCTCGAAGGCCCGGGTCCATCGTCTGACCTCCGCCTCCAGGGACGTGTGCTGCTCCTCACCGAGCCCGACCGCGACCGGGTCCACGCGGTGCAGCGCCGCGAGCATCCTGGCGGCCGCGAACGCACGGTCGGGCACGAGGGGCATCACGTCGGGTGGCGGTGCCTCGAGCAACGGTTCGAGGCACTCACCCGCGACCATCTTCATCGCGTGGAACGGCGAGACCTCGGGGGGATCGCCGTCGTCCTCGAAGTACACGGTCGGCACCCGAACCCCCGGCGCACCGTCGAGCGCCCGCATCAGGCGCGCCTGCCGGGCCACGTCACGGTTACGGACCGGTTCCAGGCCGGGTGGCGCGACCTTGAGCACGATGCGCTCACCGACCACGGGGCCGCCCGTCACGAGCCCGGTGAACGTGAGGCTCGACGCGCCCCCGGTGAGCGGCTGGACGTCGGAGACGTCGCAGCCCGGTGCCCAGCCCTGCCGCGGCGGAGGTCGCCCGGACGGCCAGGTCGTCGAGCGAGAGTTCGGTGGACATCGGCGTGGGCCTCCCGCTCGACCTACTTGGGTGCGAAGTGCTGGCCGCCGTCGAGTCGGATGCACGAACCGTTGAGCATCGGCGTCTCGACGATCGCCACCGCGAGCCGGCCGTACTCCTCGGGGCGACCCATCCGCTTCGGGAAGGCCGCGTCCTTGGTGAGCACGCTCGCGAACTCGTCGGGGATGCCCTCGGTGATGCCGGTACTGAAGAGGCTCGGGGCGATCGCGACGACACGGATGCCCAGGCTCCCGAGGTCACGCGCCATGGTGAGCGCCATCCCCGCGATCCCCGCCTTGGCCGCGGTGTACGCGACCTGACCGATCTGCCCTTCGAACGCCGCGATGGACGCCGTGTCGATGATCACGCCGCGCTCGCCGTCCTCGGGCTCGTTGGTCGACATGGCCGATGCCTGCAGGCGGTTCAGGTTGAACGTCGCAACGAGGTTGAGGTCCACCACCCGGCGGAACGCATCGAGCGGGTGCGGACCGTCCTTCGTGAGCGTCCGTATCGCGGTGCCACCGCCCGCGGTGTTGACCGCGATGTGCAGTCCGCCGAGCGTCCCGACCGCGTCGGCGAGCGCAGCCTCGGTGCCCTCGAAGTCGGTGACGTCGACCGGATGGAAGGAACCGTCCAACCCGGCGGCCACCTCGGCGCCGGCCGATGCCGCGAGATCGAGGATCGCGATCGACGCCCCACGCTCGCGCAGCATCTCGGCCGCCGCGCGCGCCATCCCGGAGGCACCGCCGACGACGAGTGCCTTCTTGCCCTTGATCTCCACGTGATTCGCTGCTCCCCGGTCGACAGTCCCGTGACGCTAGAGGCCCGAGTGCGGTCGCGCCGAACCTCAACGCCTCGGGCCGGCCGGTGTGATCGGCGGAAGATCCATCGTCGAGCGGATTCCCGGAAGCGCCGCGCACACGTACGGGACCGCGTTCACGGGCCGGTTCGCCGTGTACGCGGGCGTGTGGGCACCGAGCTCCTCGACCGGGATCGGGAACGGGAGCGCGACGTCGAACGGCGCGTCGCCATGAACCTGTACCCGCCAACCGGTCGGCCGGAGATCCCACGCCGGCTCCACGTCGGTGATGCAGTACCAGCTCGCGGTGAACCGCACGGCCTCGGTGCCGGCGCTGCATCCGATGAGCGTGTTGCGCTGCGCGGCAACCGAGCCCGCGGCCAGCTCTCCCGCGACGATCGACGTCGGCCCGACGCGCCACCGCGACCTCGCCCTCGCACGACCAGTCGTCGACCGGACGGTCGGCCGCGTCGGCGAGCACTCCGAGCGCGGGACCGAACTCGGCGAGCAGGTACGACGCCCGATTCGGGCTGTAGCTCTCGGGCGAACGCCCGAAGCCCATCTGCTCGAAGAGCAGGTGGGGGGAGTCGCGTCGAGAGAGGTCCGCGTACTCCTCGATCGAGATGGAGTCGACCTGCCGCTGGAGTGACAACAGCGCGAACGGGAGGGCATCGGTGATGAACCCCGGGCTGCTGCCCGTCGCGTACACCGAGGAGTTCCCACTGGCGCACGCCGCGAGCACCCGGTCGCGTCCCTCGCCCTGCAGCCCTGCGTCGGAGAGCCCCCCGCACGTGGTCACGATGTTCGTGCCGGTCTCGAGCAGCGCGACGACGTGGTCGAAGTCGATCGCACGCGGCATGTAGAGCACGCAGTCTGCGTCGAGCGCCACGATCGCCGCAGGATCGGCCGTCGCGAGGATCCCCGTCGACGGTTCGCCGCAGAGGTCCCCCGCGTCGGACCCGACCTTCGCCGGATCGTGCACGAGCACACCCGACGAGATCGAGTGACGGATGCCGGATCACCTCGCGCAGGGCACGTGTCCCGATGTTGCCGGTGGCCCACTGGACGACCCTGTACCTCGGAGCACTCAACTCGCCACCTCATCTCTCGGCATCCCGATACGTCGTCGAGCTCGAGGATCGCTCGCGGCCGGGCCAGGGGCTCGTCCACCATCTGGCCCTCGAAGGCGATCGCCGAGCACGTCGGACTCCCTTCGGCTTCCCCTGCCAGGGCGCCGCGCCCGTGAGCGTCGCAGCCCGTCCGCTACCGGAAGTGACACACTCAGCAGACGAGAATTAGATTATCAGCAGGAACGGGCGGCCGGCAAGGCGCTGCAGCCCGATCCTCGATGCAACGACCGGCACGAGATGGAGCACCCGATGGCCGACGACACCCAGCGCATCGCCGACCTGGTCGAGCTCCACCAGCTGTGCGCTCGCTACATGGCGTTCACGAGCCAGTTCCTCGAGGACCGATGGCTCGAGGTGTTCACCCCGGACGCCGAGTACAACGCGTTCGGCACCCCGTACTCGCTCGACCGCTTCCCCGCACTGCTGGCCGCGGCGCCGCGAGGGCAGTTCATCGGGAACATGCCGGTGGTCGAGCTCGACGGCGACCGAGCGACCGGCATGCAGCACTTCGTGTTCATCGATCAGCAGACCCACGCGATGCGCCTGGGCTGGTACCGGGACGAGTACGTGCGCACCAGCGAGGGCTGGCGCATCCGGCGCCGCTCGACGACGTTCATGCGCAAGCACGGTGGCTTCGACTCGGGGGTGCAGCACGACCCGCTCGCAGACCAAGCGTGAAGGTGGCAACGATGTCCGAGTTCCCCAAGATGATCAGCGTCGACGACCACGTCGTGGAGCCCCCGCACATCTGGCAGGACCGGCTCCCGGCGAAGCTGCGCGAGCAGGGTCCGCGCGATCGAGCGCGCACGCTGGGGAGACTTCGCACTCGAGGGCGGCGCGGCGTACAAGCAGGAGATGACCGAGGACGGGCAGTGGGGCGACTACTGGCTCTACGAGGACCGCCTCATCTACGTGCACAAGCGCCACGTCTGCATCCCGCTCGACGCGACGCCCGACGGTGACCTCCAGCGGTTCGACCGCGACGAAGATGGCGATCGCCGCGATCACCTACGACGAGATGCGGCCCGGCTGCTACGAGCCCGAAGGCGCGGATCGACGACCTCGCGCTCAACGACGTCGACGGCTCGCTCGCGTTCCCGACGTTCCCGCGGTTCTGCGGCCAGACGTTCATGGAGGGCAACGACCTCGAGCTCGGCCTCGAGTGCGTGCGCGCGTACAACGACTGGATGATCGAGGACTGGTGCGCGGGCTCCGACGGTCACCTCATCCCGCTGTGCCTCATCCCGATGTGGGACGTCGACCTCGCAGTCGCCGAGCTGACGCGCAACGCGCAGCGCGGTGCCCGCGCCGTGTGCTTCAGCGAGATCCCGCCCCACCTCGGCCTGCCGAGCATCCACACCGGGTACTGGGACCCGCTGTTCGCCGTGTGCCAGGACACGCGCACCACGCTCTGCATGCACATCGGCTCGTCGTCGAAGATGCCGGCCGCGTCACCCGATGCGCCCCCGTCGACCGACATCATGCTGTCGTTCAACAACTCCATGGCCTCGCTCGCCGACTTCCTCTTCTCCGGGGTGCTCGTGCGGTTCCCCGACGCTCAAGCTGGCCTACTCCGAGGGCCAGATCGGCTGGATCCCGTACGCCCTCGAGCGCGCCGACAACACGTGGGAGTACCACTCGAACTGGACCCTGGCGAAGGAGAAGATCCCGGAGCCGCCGTCCACCTACTACCGCGGTCGGATCTTCGGGTGCTTCACCAACGACGTCCACGGGCTGGCGTCGATCGACGCGGTCGGCGAGGACAACATCTGCTTCGAGACCGACTACCCGCACACCGACACGACGTGGCCGTTCGCCCGCGAGGAGGCCGAGCGGATGACGGCCGGACTGACCGACGAGCAGCGCTACAAGGTCCTGCGCGGCAACGCGATCCGCATGCTCGACCTCGACCGGGTCTGAGGTTCGCTCTGAGCGCTCGGTTCGAGCGGGCGCGTCACCGCGCCGCCGGTCAGCCCTGGAGACCGTGCAGGAGGAACTCCCAGGTCTCCTCGGCGCCGACCCGCATCCGAGGATCCTTGACGATGCGGTTCCCGAACCAGCTGTAGAGCACTGTCTGCTGGATCAGCGCCGCCGCGCGTCGTGTGTCGGCCACCTCGATCGCGCCGGCCGCGCGTGCGCCGTCGAGGACCTCGAGCAGCATGGCGACGATCGGCGCCATCGCGGCCGTGACCTGGTCCGGATGGGTGACCGCGAGCTGTACCGAGAACTCGGAGATCGGACGCCGATTGTGCGCGCCGCGCTTCGGTGGGGTGTCGCCCGGATCGCACCACTCGTGGAGGCGGATCGTGAAGGCTCGGAGCCGCTCGAGCGGCTCGGACTCACGCTCGATCACCGCGCCGAGGTCCTCGGCCGACTCCCGGACGGTCTCCTCGAACAGGGCGAGGAGCAGCTCGTCCTTGCCGCCGAAGTACTGGTAGAAGCCGCGCAGCGACTGCTGGGAGCGGTCGATGACCTCCTGGATCGTGAACTCGGTGGAGCCCTTCTCGTCGATCAGCGAGAAGGCCGCGTCGAGGTAGCGCTGCACGCGCTGCTCGGCTCGTGAGCGGGCGGCGTTGAGGCTCCGCGACACAGCGCGTTGACGCCACGCGGGCTCGTCGGTGGCACCCTCGGTGTCATCGACTGCTGCCATCTCAGACTCCGTTCTCATGTTTCGACGGTACCAGTCTCACTCTCCGAGAACGGGATTCATCTCTGACGGCTATGGCGTTCTCGTTCCCGCGTCATCCGTCGATCACCCCGTCCTCGGCTTCTGCTGCAACGCTTCCGCGGCGTCCCAGTGCGCGTCGGCAGTCCACAGCCGAGCGAATGCGTCGGTCGCGTCTGCCTCGAGCTCCGGCACGGACCGACGGGAACGCGGCAGCGATCACCGCCTTGACCGCGCGCGTCGCGCCCGGCGCGGACGCGGCCAGGCGCCCTGCGAGCGCGCGCCACTCCTCGTCGAAGGTGGCACGCGGGACGACGAGGTCCACGAGCCCGCAGGCCTGCGCGGACTCGGCGTCGAACAGGTCGCCGGTCGCGATCGCGAGCAGCGCGCGGCTCCGTCCGATCGTCTGGGCGAGGCGTTCGGCGCCGCCCCATGCCGGCATGATGCCGAGGGTCACCTGGTTGAACCCGATCTTGATGTCGTCCGCTGCGATGCGCAGGTCCGCCGCGATCGCGACCTCCGCACCCCCGCCGAGGGCGTGCCCGTTGAGCGCGGCGATCACCGGCACCGGGAACGCCGCGACGCGGTCGAGGACGCGGCGCATCCGGCTCGCCATCGCGACTGCAGCGTCGTGGGTACGGATCGCCGAGAGCTCCTTGAGGTCGCCGCCCGACACGAACGCCCGATCGCCGCCGCCTCGCAGCACGAGCACTGCGGCATCCGACTCGAGCACCCGATCGAGCGCCGCTCCGAGCTCGTCGACCGTCGCCGCGCCGATGGCGTTGCGCACGTCGGGCCGGTCGATGGTGACGACGGCGACCCCGCCCTCGACCTCGACGCGCACGCCGCCGGGGCCGCGCTTCCGATCCGACTCGGGCATTCCCCACCCCTCCGCGCCGTGTGCGCTCGATGAGAATAGCGCTCTCATGACCTGCATATCAGATTTTCGCTACGCTGGCCCGATGGACGACGCGGTGCGCAGCGAGGCCGGCATCCCGCTGGCAGTCAGCTACGGGCCCGACGACCTCCCCCCGACCGGGTCGATCCCCCCGCCCGGCGAGTTCCCGTTCACGCGGGGGAACTTCCCCGACGGCTACCGCGGCCGCTCCTGGACCATCCGCCAGTACTCGGGCTTCGGGTCGCCCGAGGAGTCGAACGAGCGGTACCGCTACCTCCTCGCCCAGGGTGGCACCGGCCTCTCGGTCGCGCTCGACCTCCCCACCCAGTGCGGATACGACTCCGACCACCCCGATGTCGCCGAGGAGGTCGGGCGGGTCGGCGTGGCGCTCGACACCCTCGCCGACGCCGAGATCCTCTTCGCCGACATCCCGCTCGACCGGATCAGCACGAGCTTCACGATCAACGGCACCGCGGCGATCCTGCTCGCGTTCTACGTGGCGGTCGGCGAGCAGCAGGGCGTCGAGCGATCGAAGCCTGCGCGGGACGATCCAGAACGACATCCTGAAGGAGTACGTCAGTCGCGGGACGTGGATCTGGCCGCCCAAGCCGTCGCTGCGACTCATCGCCGACACGATCGAGTTCTGCGCCGAAGAGGTCCCGCGGTTCAATGCCATCTCGGTGGCCGGCGCGCACTTCCGTGACGCGGGTGCCAACGCCGCGCAGGAGATGGCGTTCACGCTCATGGACGGCATCACCTACTGCGACGAGGTCCTCGCGCGCGGCCGCATGACGATCGACGAGTTCGCCCCGCAGGTGTCGTTCTTCTTCTACACGCACGGCGACTTCTTCGAGGAGATCGCCAAGTACCGCTCGGGGCGGCGCCGCTGGGCCCACATCGTCCGCGAGCGGTACGGCGCGAAGGAGGACCGCTCCTGCATGTTCCGCGTCGGCTGCGTCGCCGGCGGCGCATCGCTCTACGCGCCACAGGCACAGAACAACGTGGTGCGCGTCGCCTACGAAGCCATGGCCTCGGTGCTCGGTGGGGTGCAGTCGATGTTCACCGCCGCCTGGGACGAGCCGTTCGCGCTCCCGAGCGAGGAGTCCGCCACGCTCGCGCTGCGGACCCAGCAGGTGCTCGCCTACGAGACGGGCGTCACGCGCGTGGCCGATCCCCTCGGCGGCTCGTACTACGTCGAAGCGCTCACGGACGAGATGGAAGCGCGCGTCGTCGAGATCATGGACGACCTCGAGCGGCGGGGCGGGATGGTCAAGGCCGTCGAGGAGGGCTACCTCCAACGCCTGATCTCGGAGGAGGCGTTCCGGGTCCACCAGGCGATCGCCTCCGGGGAACGGCCCATCGTCGGGGTCAACCGGTTCGAGAGTGACGAAGCCGCTCCCGAGGTGGAGGGCTACGAGATGGACGAGCAGGCGCGCACTTCGTCAGCTCGAGCGGCTCGCCGAGGTGAAGCGCTCGCGGTCGGACGCCGACGTGCGCGCGACCCTGGACGCGCTGCGCACCGCCGCGGGTCGTGACGACGACAACCTGATGCCGCGGCTCGTCGACTGCGCGAAGGCGTACTGCACCGTGGGGGAGATGGTCGACGTGCTCAAGGACGAGTGGGGCGAGTTCCAGCAGCCGGCGGTCTTCTGATGCCGACGCGGGTGCTCGTCGCCAAGCCCGGGCTCGACGGCCACGACCGGGGCGCGAAGCTCGTGGCCCGGACGCTGCGCGATGCCGGGTTCGAAGTCGTCTACACCGGGATCCGCCAGCGCCCCGAGGTGATCGCGTCCATCGCGCTCCAGGAAGACGTGCAGATCGTCGGACTCAGCATCCTCAGCGGTGCACACGTCGCGCTGACGCAGAAGACCGCGGACGCGCTTCGCGCGGTGGGCGCCGACGACGTGCTCCTCGTCGTCGGTGGCACGATCCCCCAACGCGACGTCGCGCGCCTGGAGGCCGCCGGCGCCGCGGCCGTCTACCCGACCGGCACCCCGCTCGAAGCGCTCGTCGACAGCATGCGAGCGCTGTCGACGACGGCGCCGACCTCGTAGCGCGAAGGAGCAACCATGGCCCGTCCCCGGACCCCGCAGCCGCCGGTCCACGTGCGCAGCGCGCGCATGCTCGACGTCGACTCCGGCGAGCTGATCGAGCCCGGCGAGCTCCTGATCGAGGGCGAGCGCATCGTCGAGGTGTCGCCGCGCTCGGTGCCGTCGGACGCCGTGCGTGCTCGACCTCGGCGACCTCACCCTCCTGCCCGGGCTGATGGACATGGAGGTCAACCTGCTGCTCGGTGGCCCCGACCACCGCAGTCCCCTGATCGCGGTGCAGGACGACCCCGCGGTGCGCACGCTCCGCGCCGTCGCCAACGCCAAGCGCACCCTCCGCGCGGGCTTCACGACCGTCCGGAACCTCGGTCTCTTCATCCAGACCGGCGGATTGCTCCTCGACGTCGCGCTGAAGAAGGCGATCGACCTCGGATGGGTCAACGGCCCACGCGTCGTCCCTGCCGGCCACGCCATCACCCCCACCGGTGGTCACCTCGATCCCACGATGTTCCAGGCGTTCGCGCCGCACGTCCTGCCCTTGACCGTCGAGGAGGGCATCGCCAACGGCATCAGCGAGGTCCGCAAGGCGGTCCGATACCAGATCAAGCACGGGGCGCAGCTCATCAAGGTGTGCGCGTCCGGCGGGGTGATGTCGCACACCGGGCCGGCCGGTGCGCAGCAGTACTCCGACGAGGAGCTGCGGGCCATCGTCGACGAGGCGCACCGTGCCGGGCTCAAGGTGGCCGCGCACGCCCACGGCGACGACGGCATCCGCGCGGCCATCGAGGCGGGCATCGACTGCATCGAGCACGGGTCGCTGATGACCGACGACACGCTCACCCTCATGATCGAGCGGGGGACGTTCCTCGTCCCGACGACGTACCTCGCCGACGGGATGGACGTGTCGCACGCCGCGCCCGAGCTCCAGGCCAAGGCGGCGGAGGTGTTCCCGCGAGCGAAGGAGACCATCCGCAAGGCCATCGAGCGGGGTGCCCGGATCGCGTGCGGCACCGACGCGCCGGCGATCCCCCACGGCAAGAACGCCAAGGAGCTGCTCGCGCTCGTCGACCGCGGCATGACGCCGATCGATGCCATCCGCGCCGCGACGACGGTCGCCGCCGAGCTCATCGACGTCGACGACCGTGGCCGGCTGGCTCCGGGATTGTTCGCCGACGTCATCGGGGTCCCCGGCGATCCGACGGCGGACATCGGGGTGACCGAGGACGTGCGGTTCGTGATGAAGGGTGGTCAGGTGTACCGCCGGGACGAGGCGCCCGCGGCCTAGGGCCCGATGCGCGTGCAGCTGTTCGCGGAGGCGGAACTTCTGCACCTTGCCGGACGCGGTCCGGGGGAAGTCGGCCACCTGGTAGAGCGAGCTCGGGCCACTTCTGCCTGGCTGAGGCCTGCTGCCTCGAGGTGCGCGCGCACCTGCTCGAGCGTCGGCACGGGCGCGCCGTCGTGGAGCCGCACCACCGCCGCGGCACGTTCCCCGAGGCGATCATCGGGTACCCCGACGACGCTGGCCTCGGCCACGGCGTCCAGGCCGAGGAGCAGCGCTTCGACCTCCTGGGCGCTGATGTTCTCGCCGCCGCGGATGATGACGTCGGAGACACGGTCGGTGATCGTCAGGTAGCCATCGTCGTCGAGGATGCCGACATCGCCCGTGCGGTACCAACCCTCCGCGTCGAACGCCGCTCGCGGTCAGGTCGGGGTCGGTGTAGCCGACACAGCAATCCGGGCCTCGGGTGAGGATCTCGCCGTCCGCCTCGAGTCGGATCTCGACGCCCGGGAGCGCGCGTCCGTCGGTCCGTCAGCCGCTTCGGCTCCGGGTCGTCGAGCAGAGCAGCCCGTGACGGAGGGGTGCTCGGTGCTCCCGTACGAGCGGAACACCTTGATGCCCAGCTTCGTCATCCGCTCGGTGACCGCCACCGGGACGGTCGAGCCACCGATCCCCGCGAACGGCATCAACGCGAGGTGCTCGTCGGTGAAGTCGGGATGGTCGAGGAGGCTCGTCACGAAGTAGGTCGCACCACCGGTGACGCCGAGACCTTCGTCCGCATCATGCGGAGCACCGTGGTCGGGTCCCAGACGTCGATCAGGTTCACGGGCCGGTCCCGGAGCAATGGGACCAGGAACGCGTTCACCATCCCGATGAAGTGACCGACGGGCGATCCCGTGATCTGCTGCGGACCACCCTTCGGGAACAGGTAGTCGAGCTGCCGCGTCTCGAACGTGATCGTGCGATGCGAGTGGACGACCCCCTTCGGATCCTGCGTCGTGCCGGAGGTGAAGGCGACGATCGCGGGTGCGTCCGGATCGACGGACGCGTGTGCCGCGACGGGATCGGCATCGAGGGCCCCGGCGAACGGCGAGGCAGCCGCCGGGAGTGCGCTCGCTGCCGTCTCCCCCGCGACGAGCCACACGGGCGCGGACGCTCGGGGCAGGAGGCCGTCGTAGACCGAGAGGTGGTCGGTGTGCCCGAACCGATCGGCGGTGACGATCGCCTTCGGCTCCGTGGCGCGCAGGATGTAGCCGACCTCCTTCGCACCGTAGAAGTGGACGATCGGGACGACCACCGCTCCGAGGTACGCGGCCGCCCAGAACGTGATGCCGGCTTCGACCCAGTTCGGGAGCTGCATGACGACGACATCGCCCTCCCCGACACCCTGCGCTCGAAGCGACGTGGCGAGCGAGCGCGCCGCGAGGTCGACGTCGGCATACGTGCCGGCCCAGGGACGCACCTGCGACCACACGCGGAACGACGCCGAACCCATCGCGCCGAGACCCGATCTCCACCATCGCAGCCGAGCGTGGTGTCGTCCCACCAGCCCCGGGCGCGGTAGTGCTCGGCCAGATCGCTCGGAACGGCGCGGAGCGGCCAGTGATCCACGTCAGAGCCGCTTCGCCAGCGCCGCGACGAAGTCACGAGTTCGACGGTACGACGCCACGAGCTCGTCCCGGCCGTCGCCGATCGGCACCACGCGCACGGAGAGGTCGGTGACCCCGGCATCGGCGAAGGTCCGGAGCCGCTGCTCGATCGTCACCTCACTGCCCGCGGCGAGGATGTCCCCAACGTTGCGCCGCGTCGCCGTGGTCGAGCAGCCGCTGGTAGTTCGGTGACATCTCTGCCTCTGCGAGGATGCGGTTCGCCCGCGCGGCCGCGATCTCGACCTCGTCGTCGCCGCAGAGGCACACCGGGATGCCCGCGACGACGCGCGGCGCCGGTCGCCCGGCGGCGGCCGCGGCCGCGGTGATGCTCGGGGTGACGTGCGACCCGATGGCGCGCTCGTCGGCCATCCAGAGGATGGTCCCGTCGGTCCGCTCACCGGCGAGCTGGAGCATCACCGGACCGAGCGCGGCGAGGAGGACAGGCGTGGGCGTGACGTCGGTGATGTCGAGCGGGTTGTGCACGCGGAACATCTCGTTCTCGACGTCCACGGTCCCCGGCCCGCGCAGCGCCTGGTCGAGCACGTCGAGGTACGCGCGCATGGTCGGCGCCGGGTGCTCGTAGGGCAGGCCGAGCATGTCCTCGATGATCCAGTGGTGCGACACGCCGAGCCCGAGCGCGAGGCGGCCCGTCGCACACCGCCTGGACCGACAGCGCCTGCTGCGCGAGCGCGATCGGGTGGCGGGGTTGGACGGGCACCACCGCGGTGCCGATCTCGATGCGCGTCGTCGCGGCGCCGGCGACCGCGACCGCGGTCAGGGCGTCGAAGTCGTCGGGGATCTGGGGGATCCAGATCGACGCGAGTCCCGGCCTCCTCGGCCCAGCGCGCGTCGGCGCGCGAGGCGATCGACCTTCGCCGCGTAGCGGCCCCGCTCGGGACCCACCATCATGCCGACGCGCATCTCGCGGCCCCCTGCATCTCACGGTTCCCCACGTCGAACTCCCGGGCGGAAACGCTCTTCTCGTGAACCGAAAGGTATGTTATCTTCCCTCGCGAGGGACGTGCGGCGACCGGACTGCCCGCGAACGGTCCCCGGCGAAAGGACGAGCGGTGCCTCACTTCGGGAAGCCCAGCCAGGGCAGCTGGACCGAGCACTACCCCGAGCTCGGGACCGGCCCGGTGTCGTACGAGGACTCCATCTCGCCGGAGCACTACGAGCTCGAGCGCGCCGCCATCTTCCGGCGCACGTGGCTCAACGTCGGGCGGGTCGAGCAGCTCCCGAAGGTGGGCAGCTACTTCACGAAGGAGCTCGACGCGGCCGGGACGTCGGTCGTCGTCGTGCGCTCCGCCGACCGGATCAACGCCTTCCACAACATCTGCCGGCACCGCGGCAACAAGCTGGTCTGGATGGACTATCCGCAGGAGGAGACGAGCGGCACGTGCCGCAACTTCACCTGCAAGTACCACGGGTGGCGGTACGGCATCGAGGGCGAGCTCAACTTCGTGCAGCAGGAGGAGGAGTTCTTCGGCCTCGACAAGGCCGACTACGGCCTGAAGGACGTTGCGGTCGACACCTGGGAAGGGTTCATCTGGATCAACCTCGACCCTGAGCACGCGCCGCCGCTGCGCGAGTACCTGGGTGAGCTGGGCGCGGGGCTCGAGGGCTACCCGTTCGGCGAGATGACGCAGGTCTACAAGTACCGCGCGGACGTCGGGAGCAACTGGAAGCTCTTCATCGACGCGTTCGCGGAGTTCTACCACGCACCGGTGCTGCACCAACGCCAGGCCGTGAGCGCGGAGGCCAACAAGCTCGCCGAGGTCGGCTTCGAGGCGCTCGCCTACGAGCTCGACGGTCCGCACGGCATGGTGTCGTCGTGGGGAGGGATGTCGCCGCCGAAGGATCTCGACATGGTCAAGCCGATCGAGCGGGTCCTCCGCAGCGGGCTCTTCGGTCCGTGGGACCGCCCCGACGTCGGGACGGACGAGCTCCCCCGGCCCTCAACCCCGCGCGGCACCCGAAGTGGGGCGTCGACAGCTTCGTGTTCTTCCCCAACTTCATGCTGCTGGTCTGGGCGCCGAACTGGTACCTCACGTACCACTACTGGCCGACGAGCTACAACACGCACATCTTCGAGGGAACGCTGTACTTCGTGCCCCCGCGCACGGCGCGTGAGCGTCTGGCCCAGGAGCTCGCCGTGGTGACGTTCAAGGAGTACGCGCTCCAGGACGGCAACACGCTCGAGGCGACCCAGTCGATGCTCGAGTCACGCGCGGTGCAGGAGTTCCCGCTCAACGACCAGGAGATCCTGCTGCGCCAGCTCCACCAGACGGCGCGTGGCTACGTGACCGAGTACGAGAAGGAGCATGCGTGATGACCACCGCGGCGACCCCGCGCCTGCCCGCCGAGTTCAGCGACCTCGAGCCCTTCGCCGACTGGGCGATGGCGGGCGAGCGCAACCGCTACCTCAAGCGCCTCGACAGCTCGATGGACGAGCTGCAGGCCTTCTACGACGCGGCCTTCCCCCGCCTGGAGTCGGCGTGCGCGTACCTCGACACGAAGTCGATCGACGACCTCACCGACGAGGACAAGCACCTCCTGTGGCTGTTCTGCTCGCTCGTCAACGTCTCGTTCCCGATCGAGGTGTGGCGGCAGCAGCGCGTCCCCGACAGCGGTGCAGCAGACATCTTCGCCGTGGTGGAACCAGCCGTCTGAGGACGAGCCGCGGAGCGCCCACGATGTCCACGACCGCGTCCGACCTCATTTACGACCCGTACGACTTCGAGATCGACTCGGATCCGTACCCCGTCTTCAAGCGGCTCCGCGACGAGCAGCCGTGCTACTACAACGACCGGTACGACTTCTTCGCGCTGAGCCGCTTCGACGACGTCCAACGCGCGTCGGTCGACTGGAAGACGTACAGCTCGGCGAAGGGCAGCGTGCTCGAGGTCATCCGGAGCGGGATGGAGATCCCGCCGGGCGTGTTCATCATGGAGGACCCCCCGGCCCACGACCTCCATCGCGGGCTGCTCTCCCGGGTGTTCACACCTCGGCGGGTCGGCGCGATCGAGCCGAAGGTCCGCGAGTTCTGCGCGCGCACACTCGATCCGCTCGTCGGCAGCGGCGGCTTCGACTTCATCGAGCACCTCGGCGCCGAGATGCCCATGCGGACGATCGGCATGCTCCTCGGCATCCCCGAACAGGACCAGGAGGCCATCCGCGACGGCATCGACGCCGGGCTCCGCCTCACCGAAGGCGAGATGCCCGACGTCGAGGAGCACTTCGGCAGCGGTGCGGCCACCGGGAGCGAGTTCGAGGAGTACATCGAGTGGCGGGCCGAGCACCCGTCCGACGACCTGATGACCGAGCTGCTCGAGGCCGAGTACGAGGACGAGGACGGTGAGCTGCGTCGGCTGACCCGTGCCGAGGTGCTCGGCTACGTCAACCTGCTGGCCGCGGCCGGCAACGAGACGACGCACGCGACTGATCGGGTGGACCGGCAAGGTCCTCGCCGACCACCCCGACCAGCGCCGGGAGCTGGCCGAGGACCGCGGCCTCGTCGCCAACACGATCGAAGAGGTGCTCCGGTACGAGTCGCCCTCACCCGTGCAGGCGCGGTACGTCACCGCGGACGTCGAGCACCACGGGCGGGTCGTGCCCGAGCGCAGCGTGATCCTGCTGCTGACGGGGTCGGGGAACCGCGACGAGCGCAAGTTCCCGGACGGCGATCGCTTCGACATCCACCGCACGATCGACCACCACCTGGCGTTCGGGTACGGGATCCACTTCTGCATGGGCGCTGCGCTCGCTCGGCTCGAAGGACGCATCGCGCTCGACGAGGTCCTGCAACGGTTCCCGACCTGGGAGATCGACCACGACCGCGCCGTGCAGGCCCGGACGTCGACGGTCCGAGGGTGGGAGCGCCTTCCCGTCGTCACGCCCTGACGCGCGACCGGCCACGAGGTCCTACGTCGCGGCCTCGGGCGGCGCGGGCGCCGCGAGCGTCTCCAGGTCGGGGTCGAGCTGGAGCCCGAAGCTCCGGAACGCCATCGCCAGGCACGTGTACGTACCGACGACGAACACCACCTCCACGAGCTGCTGCTCGTCGAGGTGCTCGGCCAGGCGATCCCACGTGTCGTCGTCGATCCGATAGGCGTCGAGCAGCTGGTCGGTCGCTGCGAGGAGATCGGCCTCCAGCGGGGACCAGACGCCGCCGTCGGCGCCGTGCCCGATCGCCTCGATCTCCTCGGGCGTGACCGCGAAGCGCTCGGCCAGCCGCACGTGCTGCAGCCACTCGTAGGTCGATCGGGTTCGCCACGCGACGCGCAGCACCATGAGCTCCCGCAGCCTCGGTTCGAGCGTCGGGGCGCTCAAGAGCACGCTGTTGAACGCGAGGAAGGGACCGGCGAGTCCGGGGTGGTGCAACAGCGTGCCGACGACGTTCGGCACGCGCATCGCGTCCGGTCCCGTGGCGAGCACGCGGTCGGCCCGTCCCTCGCCGAAGCCGGCGCGGACCGCCGCGACCTCGTCGTCGCCCCACTCGTCCCTCGGGACCGGCGCGAGCCGAGGAGCCTCCGAGGTCACAGGTACCAGCCACCGTTCACGTTGATCTGCTGCCCCGTGATGTAGCCCGCTTCGTCCGAGCAGAGGAACGCGCAGGCCGCGGCGATGTCGTCGGGCGTCCCGGCGCGCAACATCGGGCTCCGCGCGATGACCGCGTCGAACGGCGGGAGGTCGCCCTTGGCCTCGGCCCGGCGTGCCATCGGTGTGTCGATGAAGCCGGGTGGGACGGTGTTGACCGTGATGCCGTTGGGTGCGTACTCCTTCGCGAGCGCCTTGGTGAGACCGATCACGCCGCCCTTCGAGGCGACGTAGTGGGCCATGCGGGCGGCGCCGGACTGCGCGCTCGACGAGGAGATCGTGACGATGCGCCCCCAGCTCGCAGCGAGCATGTCGGGGATCGCGGCCTGGAGGCAGTGGAACGTCCCGGTGAGGTTGACGGCCAGGACGCGGTTCCAGGACTCGATCGTCATCTCGGTGAACGGCATGAACTCGTCGATGCCGGCGCTCGTCACCATGATCTCCACCGGTCCGAGCTCGCGGCGCACCTCGTCCAGCGCGGCATCGACCGCGGCGCGGTCCGCGACGTCGACCGTGGCGGCGATCGCCTGCACGCCGGTTCCTCGCAGGTCGACAGCGCCCTGCTCGGCGGCCTCGCCGTCGCGGTCGAGGAGGGCGACCCGGTTGCCTCGGTCGGCGAGGTGGCGGCTGATCGCGAGGCCCATGCCCGACGCCGCTCCGGTGACGACTGCGACCCGGCTCATCGCTCCCCCGTTCCCCCTGCCGAGATCCGTTCGCCGGTCGCGCGAGCCGGCTGGTGGTCGGAGAGTATGGACGCACACCGATTACCGTTGCAAGGCTGCTCTCGAAAGAGGAGAACGTCGTTGCCACGCACCGGCCCACTCGCCGGGATCCGGGTGCTCGAGGTGGGGCACATCCTCGCGGGCCCGTACGGGGGGATGCTGCTCGCGGACCTCGGGGCCGACGTGATCAAGATCGAGCCGGTCGCGGGTGATCTCTCGCGCCAGGTCGGATCGCAGCTCGTCGACGAGCACAACGTGTACTTCGCGAGCCTGAACCGCAACAAGCGCAGCGTCCACATCGACCTCACGACCGCGGACGGGCAGCGCGGAGCTGGGCGAGCTCGCCGCCACGGCCCACGCGCTGCTGGTGAACCTGCGCCCGTCGGCCATCCGGCGGCTCGGACTCGACTACCAGTCGCTGCGTCGCCACAACCCGAAGATCGTGTGCGTCGCGCTCACCGGGTACGGGCTCGAAGGGCCCGCAGCCGAGTGGCCCGCGTTCGACTACGTGATCCAGGCGATGACCGGCGTGGCCGCCATGACGGGCGAGCCCGATGGTCCCCCCTCCCTGGCCGGCTACTCCGCCGTCGACAACTCGTCGGGGGCCATGGCCGCGCTCGGCCTCGTGGCGAAGGTGCTCGAGGGGAAGGGCGGCCAGGTCGACGTCTCGCTCTTCGACGTCATGCTGTCGCAGCTCAACTACCGGGCGGCCGCGTACCTCAACGGCGGGACGGCACCTCCGCGACTCCCGCTCGGCGCCCACGCGTTCTACGTGCCGGCGCAGCTCTTCGCGACCGGGTCGGGCTACCTCGCCCTCTTCGTCACCCACGACGAGTTCTGGCGGCGACTGTGCGCGGAGATCGAACGACCCGAGTGGGCCGAGGATCCCCGGTTCGCGACGATGCAGGCACGAGCAGAGCATCGCGACGAGCTCGTCGACGCGCTCCAGGCCCGCCTCCTGGAAGCACCGGCGGCCGAGTGGGTCGAACGACTGCGTCCACTCGGGATCGCGGTCGGAGCAGTGGTCGCCCTCGGCGACGCGCTCGACGGCGACCTCGTGCGCGGGCGCGACATCATCGTGAGCGTCGACACCGATGCCGGACCGCTGCGCATGATCGGGAGCCCGATCCGCGTCGACGACGCACGTGGGGAGTACCGCGTCCCGCCGCGGCTGCACGAGCACACCGCCGAGGTCGTCGAGCGACCGAGGCGAGGCCCGGATCACGCGTCGTAGTCGACGACGACCTCCGGACTGGTCGGGATCGACTGGCAGGTCAGCACCCAACCGCCCGCGACCTCGTCGGCCGAGAGGGCGTTGTTCACCCGCATCGCGACGGAGCCGGCATCGAGGTGCGCCATGCAGGTCGCGCAGCTCCCTGCTTCGCACGAGTAGGGCGGGCTCAGGCCGCCGCGCCGCGCCGCCTCGAGGACCGTGTCCCCCGCCTGGTACTCGAGCCGGTGCTCGCGTCCCCCGAGCCGGATGACGAGCGACTCGGTCGCGTCGACGTCGTCGACCACCTCGACGACGTCGCCGGGTACCACGAACCGCTCGATGAACACCTGCGCCGGAGCGACGCCGAGCAGGGCCAGACCGGCCTCGACGACCTCCATGTACGGGCCCCGGACCACAGACATAGAAGTCCGCGTCGACGTGCTCCCCGACGAGTGCGGAACACGCTTCCGGCATCCAGGAACCCCTGCTCCGCGTCGAGGTGGTGGTGCACCGAGAACCGGCCGTCGGACCCGGCGGCCAGGTCGTCGAGCTCGCTCGCGAAGATGACCGCGTCGGCAGTGCGGTTGGCGTACACGAGCGTGATCTGCCGCCGGGTGGTCGCGAGCGCGCTCTTGATGATCGAGAGCACCGGGGTGATGCCGCTCCCCCCGGCGAAGGCGACGATCGGGGCCTCCGTCTCGCGCAGCACGAAGAGTCCCGTCGGCCGCATGACGTCGACGGCGTCGCCCGCCGCCAGCGTGTCGATCATCCAGTTCGACATGCGCCCGCCCGGGACTCGCTTGACCGTCGTGGTGAACGGGTCGTCGGTGTCGGGCGAGCTCGACATCGAGTAGCAGCGGACGACGGCCTCACCGTCGATCGTGGCCCGGAACGTGCAGAACTGGCCGGCGGCGTAGGTGAACGCCGCCGGCGAGCGTCCGACGGGATCTCGAGGACGAACGAGCGGGTGTCACCGGTCTCGTCGACCACGTCGACGATCCGCAGCGGGTGGTACTCGTGGTCGGGCAGCATGCGGTTCCCGGGGCTCAGCGGTGCGCCCGATGATACGCCCGGATGATAAGCCCATATCCGATTCGTTGCAAGCCTCCTTTCCCTACCTGCTAGTGTGCGTTCTCGCAGGCGCTCAGGACGGGGGACGGCCATTGCGCAGCGAGGTCACGTGGCCCACGGTGCCCGCCATGGTCCGGGACGCGGCGCGGCGGTTCGGCGACGCCGACGCGGTCGTCGACGGCGACCCGACGGGTGGGGTTCGCCGAGCTCTCGACCCTGATCGACCGCGCCGCCCGGGCGCTCGTCGCGTCCGGGATCGAGCGCGGCGACCGGGTCGCGGTGTGGGCGCCGAACTCGCTCGAGTGGATCGTCGCCGCGCTCGGTGTCACGACGGCCGGGGGCGTGCTCGTCCCGGTCAACACGCGCTTCAAGGGTGCGGAGGCCGCGTTCGTCCTCGCCCGCAGCGGCGCGCGCGCCCTCTTCACCGTGCGCGGGTTCCTCGACACCGACTACCCGGCCCTGCTCGCGGAAGCCGGCGTTCCCCTGCCCGACCTCGAGCAGACGATCCTGCTGTCCGGTGACACCGACGCGCACGATGGTCGGCTGGGACGACTTCCTCGCGCGTGGCGACGCCGTCTCCGGCGCCGACCTGGACGCGCGCCTCGCGTCGATCGGCCCGGACGACCCGAGCGACGTCGTCTTCACCTCGGGCACCACCGGGAGCCCCAAGGGTGTCGTGATGACGCACGGCCAGACGCTGCGCGCGTACCTCGCCTGGTGCGACTGGGCGGACCTGCGTGCGGGTGACCGGTACCTGATCGCGAACCCGTTCTTCCACATCTTCGGGTACAAGGCCGGATGCCTCGCCTCGCTCATGCGCGGGGCGACGATCTTCCCGGTCGCCGTCTTCGATCCCGCGGCCGTCCTCGAGCTCGTCGAGCGCGAGCAGATCTCGGTGCTCCCGGGGCCGCCGACCATCTACCAGACGCTGCTCGACCACCCCGATCGCGCGCGTCGCGACATCACGAGCCTGCCGCGTCGCGGTCACCGGCGCGGCCGACATCCCGGTCGAGCTGATCCGGCGGGTGCGCGAGGAGCTGCCCGTTCGAGCGGATCCTCACCGGCTACGGCCTCACCGAGGCCGGCACGGTCACGGGCAGCAAGCCCGACGACGACTTCGAGCACATCGCCACGACCGTCGGCGTGCCGTGGGACGGGTTCGAGGTCCGCACCGTCGACGCGGCAGGCGCCGACACGGCGCCCGGTGCGCCCGGCGAGGTCATCGTTCGCGGCGAGACGGTGATGCGGGGCTACCTCGACGACCCCGAGGCGACCGCGGCCGCGATCGACGCCGACGGATGGCTGCACACCGGGGATCTCGGCAGCGTTCGACGCCGACGGGTACCTGCGGATCGTCGGCCGGATCAAGGACATGTTCATCGTCGGCGGCTTCAACGCCTACCCCGCCGAGATCGAGAACCTCCTGCTGCGGCACCCGCGCATCGCGCAGGTCGCAGTGATCGGCGTTCCCGACGCCCGCCTCGGCGAGGTCGGCATGGCCTTCGTCGTCCTCGACCCGGGGCCGACGGTCGACCGCCTGCCGAGATCATCGAGTGGTCCCGTCAGGAGATGGCGAACTACAAGGTGCCCCGTGCCGTCGAGGTCCTCGACGCAGCTCCCGGTGAACGCGACCGGGAAGGTCGTCAAGGACGAGCTGCGAGCGCGCGTGGTCCCGTCGTGAGCGAGGAACTCGAGGAATGGAGCACCTGATGGCACGAGTCCCCGTCGCGGAGGGCATCTTCACCTGGCCGACCGACGACCCGCAGCTGATCGGCAGTCGCTGCACGCAGTGTCGGATCGTCACCTTCCCCACCCAGGGCTCGTGCCCGCGCTGCGCGTCGACCTCGATGGAGGAGCACCTGCTCGCCCGACGCGGCCGCCTGTGGGCGTGGACCACGCAGGACTTCCCGCCGCCGGCGCCGCCCTACGCCGGGCCGACCGGCGACGACTTCGTGCCCTTCGGCGTCGGCTACGTCGAGGTCGGCGACGTGAAGGTGGAGACCCGCCTCACCGAGTCCGATCCTGACGCGCTGCAGCTGGGGATGGAGATGGAGCTGGTCCTGGTGCCGTTCCGCGACGACGGCGACGACGAGGTCGTGACCTTCGCGTTCCGCCCGGTCGCCTGAGGAGAGAGGACACATCATGGAGGACGTCGCCATCGTCGGGGTGGGCCTGCACCCGTTCGGTCGGTTCCCGGGAGTCTCGGGCATCGAGATGGGCGCGATCGCGATCCGGAAGGCCCTCGCCGACGCGGGCGTCGAGTGGCGCGACATCCAGTTCGCCTTCGGCGGCAGCTACGAGGTCGACAACCCCGACGCGGTGGTCGCGCTCCTCGGCCTCACGGGGATCCCGTTCACCGACGTCTACAACGGCTGCGCCACCGCGGCGAGCGCGCTCACGCTCGCCGCCGACACGATCCGGCTCGGCGACCACGGCCTCGGCATCGCGGTCGGCATGGACAAGCACCTTCCCGGGGCGTTCAGCGCCGACCCCCGGCAGTACGCGTGCCCGTCGTGGTACGGCGAGCTCGGCCAGTTCGTCACCACGAAGTTCTTCGGGATGAAGATCAACAAGTACATGCACGACCACGGCATCTCGCACCCGACGCTTGGCCAAGGTCGTGGCGAAGAACCTCCGCAACGGCGTGCTCAACGAGAACGCATTCCGCCGCAAGCCGATGACCGAGGAGGCGATCCTCGGTTCGCCGATGCTCAACTACCCGCTGACCCAGTACATGTTCTGCAGCCCCGACGAGGGCGCGGCGGCGGTCGTGCTCTGTCGCGCGCCGAGGACGCACACCGCTACACCGACACCCCGATCTACCTCCGGGCGACGACGGTGCGGACCCGGCGCCTCGGCGCCTTCGAGGTCCACAGCCCCTGGCTCCCCATGGAGGAGACCGTCGGCCCGACGGTCGACGCGTCGCGGGCCGCGTACGAGCGGGCGGGCATCGGCCCGGAGGACGTCGACGTGATCCAGCTCCAGGACACCGACGCGGGCGCCGAGATCATCCACCTCGCCGAGAACGGGTTCTGCGGCGACGGCGAGCAGGAGGCCCTGGTCGCCGATGGTGCGCTCGAGATCGGCGGTTCGCTGCCGGTGAACACCGACGGCGGCCTGCTCGCGAACGGCGAGCCGATCGGCGCGTCGGGGCTGCGCCAGGTCCACGAGGTCGTGCTGCAGCTGCGCGGGCAGGCCGGCGAGCGTCAGGTCCCCGGGAACCCCCGGGTCGGGTACACGCAGCTCTACGGCGCGCCCGGCACCGCCGGCGTGTCGATCCTCTCCCGCTAGGGAGGTCCCGCGACGCACGCCCGAGCTCGAGGACGCGGAGTGCCGCAGCTGCCGAGATGGGGCGGGACGAAGGGGAGTGGAAGCCCGGTCGCCCATCGTGTGAGTATTGTATTCTCGTTCTCCGATAACTACATTCTACCAACGTGGACACCCGGGACACGCCCGAGCAGGCGGAGCTCCGGCGCGCCGCCCGGCAGCTCGCCCGGGACCTGGGACCGCACACCGTGGCCGACCTCGAGGACGAGACCCGGGCCAAGCGGCTCGCCGCGGCGGTCCGGGACGCCGGCTGGCTCGAGCTCCGCGACGCCGGCCGGCTCGACCCCGGGGAGCTCGCCGGACCGCTCGCGAGCGGCGTCGAAGCGGCGATCCTCGCCGACGGGCTCGCAGGATGCGTCGCCGACGTGGCGTTCGCCGGACCCGTCCTCGCCGCCGACCTGGCCCGCCGGGCCGGCGTCGGGCCGACCGGGTGCACGTCCGTGGCCTTCGCGCCCGACCTCGTCGGTCCCGCCGTGGTGGACGGCCCGGTCACCGCGACGACCCTCCACGCCGTCGACGTCGCGGCGGACAGCAGCGACACCGCGTACGTCCTGCAGCCCGCGGGCGCGACGTACCGCCTCGCCCGGGTGCACGTCGCCGGCGCGGCGGGCGCCGGCGACGACGGTGCCGACCTCACGAGGAGCATTCGCCCGATCCCTGCGGGCACCGCCGTCGTCGACGCCCCCGGTCATCTCCGCTCCCTCACCACCGACGACCTCGCCGCGTGGAGCGCCCTCGGCCTCGCGCTCACGAGTGCCGACCTCGTCGGACTGATGCGCGGCGTCCTCGACCTCTCCGTCGCGTACGCGGCCGAGCGACGCCAGTACGGCGTCCCCGTCGGATCCTTCCAGGCGGTGCAGCACCTGCTCGCCGAGGCGTGCTGCCTGATGGAGGGATCGGCCAGCGTCGCGCTGCACGCGTCGTGGGCCGTCGACGACCTCCCCGCGGCCGAGGCGCTCGAGTCCGGGCGCGTCGCGAAGGCGTACTGCGCCGCGAGCTGCCCGCACGGTGTGCGAGACCGCGGTGCAGGTCCACGGTGGCATCGGCAACACGTGGGAGTGCATGGTGCACGTGTTCCTCCGGCGAGCGCTCCTCTCGTCGCAGTGGTTCGGTGACGACGGCGAGCAGCTCCGCCGGATCGAGCGACGCGCGCCTGGGGGCGGTCGATGGACTTTCGTGACTCACCGGCGGAGGCGGAGTTCCGGAGTCGCCTGCGCGCCTGGCTCGCCGAGCACAACCCCGGTCTCCCCGCCTCCTCGACGGACGACGAGTACTGGGCCCGGCAGGCCGAATGGCACACCGCGCTGTACGACGCCGGGTTCTTCGGCCTGAGCTGGCCCACCCGCTTCGGTGGTCACGACCTGCCGACCGTCTTCGACGTGATCCTCGACGAGGAGCTCGCCGCGGCCGGTGCACCGCCGCGCCCGAGCCTGGGCTACCTCGTGCAGGGGATCTCCACGCACGGCAGCGACGCGATCAAGGACCGGTTCCTCCCCGGGCTGATCAGCGGGCGAGAGCGCTGGTGCCAGGGCTTCAGCGAGCCCGACGCGGGATCCGACCTCGCGGCGTTGCGCACCACCGCCACGCTCGACGGCGACGAGTACGTGATCGAAGGCCACAAGATCTGGACGAGCTACTCCGACGTCGCCGACTGGTGCATCCTGCTGGCACGCACCGACCCCGACGTCGCGAAGCACAAGGGCCTCTCTGCGTTCGCCGTCCCCATGGACCAACCCGGGATCGAGCAGCGGCCCCTGAAGATGATCAACGGCATCACCACGGAGTTCGGGCAGGTGCTGTTCGACGGAGCCCGCGTCGCAGCCGAGAACATGATCGGTGAGCCGGGCGAGGGGTGGCGCCTCGCCATGACCGTCGTCAGCCACGAACGGGAACCCGGTGAGCTCGGCTACGTCGCCCGGTACGCGAAGACGGTCAAGGAGCTGGAGCAGACGGCGCGTGCGGATCCGGGCGCATTGCGCAGCGACCAACGCGAGGCGGTCGCCTGGGCCCACGTGCAGGTGGAGATGCTGCGCCGCCACGTCTGCCGCCGGCTGTCCGAGCGACTGGACGGTGTCGAGCACGGGCCCGGCGGGTCGATCGACAAGCTCCTGATGACCTGGGTCGAGCAGAGCGTCGGCACCGCGGCACTGGCTCTGTCAGGCTCCACCTCGGTGCTCGACCCCGACGACGTGGCCCTGAAGCTCTACCTCTACAGCCGCGCCCAGAGCGTCATGGGCGGCACGTCGCAGATCCAGAAGAACATCGTCGCCACGCGGATCCTCGGCCTCCCCACGGCCTGACCCCGCGAGGACCCCCAGAAGCCGGCACCCGAGAGACCAGCACCCGAGAGACCAGCACCCGAGAGACCAGCACCCGAGAGGGGACGGATGGACTACGACCTGCCTGCCGTGATCCGCGTCGAGGCCGACGGCCCGGTGCGCATCGTCCGGCTCGCACGACCCGAGCAGCTCAACGCGATCAACGAGGAGCTGCACCTGGGGCTGACCGAGCTCTTCCCACAGCTGAGCGCGGATCCCGACGCGCGTGCTGCCGTCATCACCGGAGAAGGCCGCGCGTTCTCGGCCGGCGGCGACTTCGACCTCCTCGACCGGATGGCCGAGGATCGCGAGCTCCGAGCCGGTCGGTCATCGCGGAGGGCCGCGACCTCGTCCTCAACATGCTGCGGTGCCGGCTCCCCGTCGTCGCCGCGGTCAACGGTCCGGCCGTCGGCCTCGGGTGCAGCGTCATCGCCCTCTCCGACGTCGTGTACCTCGCGGAGTCGGCGTACCTCTCGGACCCGCACGTGACCGTGGGCCTGGTCGCGGCCGACGGGGGTCCGCTGACCTGGCCGCTGCACACGAGCCTGCTCCTGGCCAAGGAGTACGCGTTCACCGGCGACCGCATCAGCGCCACGCGCGCGAGGGAGATCGGCCTGGCGAACCACGTGCTGCCCGACGACGAGATGTTCCCCGCGGCGCTCGCAACAGCCCACAAGATCGCGAAGCTGCCGAAGCAGGCGGTGGAGGCGACGAAGCGGGTGCTGAACCTGCACGCCGAGCGGGCGGTCCTCGCGACCATCGACTTCGCGATGGCGTCGGAGACGGAATCCTTCGACACCGACGACCTCCGCGCCAACGTCGACCGGTTCCTCGGCCGCTCGCCCTCCCCGGATCGACGGCCCGACCGAGTGATGCTCCCGGACGCGGAGCGCGTCACGGTCGCCGACTACCGAACGGCCCTGCACGCCTGGCTCGACGAGCACCGCGAAGTGCTCGCGCCGAGGTACGCGCCGCCCGGCACGCTCGACGAGCAGGTCGCGCAGATGCAACGCGTGAAGGCGCTGCTCTTCGAGGCGGACTGGATGCGGTACGGCTGGCCCGAGCGCGTCGGCGGGCTGGGCGGCTCACCGATGCTCCGGACCGAGCTCGGTGCGGCGATCGCCGGGCGCGACCTGACCGACCCGGGCCTCTACTCCCTGGTCGAGGTCCTCGCGCCGACGCTCATCGACTACGCACCGCCCGAGCTCGCGGCCGAGGTCGTCCCCCGGCTCCTCTCGGGTGCCGAGATGTGGTGCCAGGGGTTCTCGGAGCCCGGCACCGGAAGTGATCTGTCATCGTTGACATGCCGCGCGCAGCCGGACGGCGATGCCGCGACCGCGTCGACGTGGATCATCAACGGTCAGAAGGTGTGGACCAGCCTCGCCCAGTACTCCGAGCGCTGCGTGCTGCTCACCCGCACGGGGCCGCCGGACTCACGGCACCGGGGCATCACCGCGTTCTTCGTCGACATGGACTCGCCGGGCATCTCCGTCGCTCCCCTCGAGATGATCAACGGGATGCACGAGTTCGCCGAGGTCTTCTTCGACGACGTCGTCGTGCCCGCCGACCGCATGCTCGGCGAGCTGCACGGGGGCTGGGCCGTCGCCATGAGCATCCTCCCGTACGAGCGGTCCTCGTGCTTCTGGCAACGGATCGCCTACCTGTACCGACGGCTCCAGCTGCTCGTCGAGGCCGCGCCCGACGACGACCGCACCGCGGAGGTCGTGGGCGACGCGTTCGTGCAGCTCCACGCGCTCCGGGCCCGCTCACGCGCGACCCAGCACCGGCTCGCGGCCGGAGCCACCCTCGGCGCCGAGACGTCGATCGACAAGGTGCTCGTCGCCACCGCGGAGCAGGCCGTGTACGACGCGGCGCGCCGGCTCCTCCCCGGGGTCGTCGAGCTGGACGACAGCGTGCCGGGCGCGACCTGGCGCAGCGAGTACCTCTACTCCCGCGCCGCGACGATCTACGGCGGCACCGCAGAGGTGCAGCGAAACATCATCGCCCGGCGCCTGCTCGAGCTCGGGGACGAGTGATGGACGCGGCCGAGCGTGAGCTGCTCCGATCCACCGTCGACGCCGCCGTCGCGAGTCGCTGGTGCCAACGCGGCACGCGACGCGCGGTCGACGACGCGCTCGCCGGACCTCGGCTGGCGCGAGATGCTGAGCACCGAGCCCCGCGACGCGATCGAGATCGTGTTCGGCGCGCTCGGGTGCCGCGAACGCGACCGCGACGGCGTTGGACGACGTGCTCGCCGCCGCCCTCGGCGTCGAGCCCCGCGACGACCTCGCCGTCCTGCTCCCCCGCTTCGCGACCTGGGACGCGCCCGGGCGCATCGACGGCGGCCGCGTGCACGCCGCGGGACTGGCCACCGCGCGCGCCGCGGTTGCCACCGACCTGCTCGTCATGTGCGGCGCCGGCGCGGAGCTCGCGATGGCCAGAGTCCCTCGCACCGCCGCGGCGCGTCGAGCGCGTCGAGGGCATCGACCCCGATGGCGCGCTCCACGCGGTCACCGTGGAGAACGATGCCGCCGCGATCCCGTTCGACGGCTCGACCTGGGAAGGAGCGATCGCATCCGCGCGGCGTGCGCTCGCCCGCCAGATCGCCGGCGCCGACCGCGCCATGCTCGATCTCACGCGAGTCCACGCCGTTGGATCGGGTGCAGTTCGGTCGTCCGATCGCAGGGTTCCAGGCGGTGCGCCATCGGTTGGCCAACGCGCTCGTGGCCGTCGAGGCCCTCGACGCGAGCGTCGACGCGGCGTGGGACGAATCGGGTCCGGACGCCGCGGCGCTCGCGAAGGCCGTGGCCGGGCGGACCAGCCGTACGGTCGCCGCCCACTGTCAGCAGGTGCTCGCCGGCGTCGGGTTCACCACCGAACATCCCTTCCACCGGTACCTCAAGCGCACGATCGCGCTCGAAGGGCTGTTCGGCTCGGCCGACCGGATCACGCTCGACCTCGGACGAGCCCTGCTCGGCACCCGAGGCGTTCCGACCGTGATCGAGCTGTGAAGCCGCTCCGGCGAAGCTGACGTGCTGCGTGCCTAGGCTTGCTGCATGACCGCGCTGGTGCGCGACCTGGGCTTCCTTCCCGCGTTCGCCTCCGTGGAGGAGGAGCGCCTGCACCGCAAGCAACGCCTCGCGGCTTCGTTCCGCCTGTTCGCCAAGTTCGGGTTCGACGAGGGCGCCGCCGGACACATCACCGCGCGCGACCCGGAGCACACCGACCGCTTCTGGCTCAACCCGGCCGGGATGAGCTTCCGGCACGTCCGCGTCTCCGACCTGATCTGCGTCGACCACTCCGGCCGGCTCGTGGAAGGCAGCGCACGAGTCAACCGCGCCGCGTTCGCGATCCATTCGCAGGTCCACGCCGCACGGCCCGACGTGGTCGCCGCCGCGCACTCGCACTCGCTCCACGGCAAGGCGTGGTCGTCCTTGGGGCGGCTCCTCGATCCGATCACGCAGGATGCGTGCGGGTTCTTCGAGGACCACGCGCTGTTCGACGACTTCACCGGTGTGGTCTTCGACCCCGAAGAGGGCAAGAGGATCGGCAAAGCCCTCGGAGACACCAAGGCAGTGATCCTCCGCAACCACGGGCTCCTCACGGTCGGCCACTCGGTCGACGCCGCCGTGTGGTCGTTCATCGCCATGGAGCGGACGTGCCAGGCGCAGCTGCTCGCCGAGTCCGTGGGGACGCCGGTGATCATCGAGACCTCGATGGCGCGCACAACGGCCGCACAGGTCGGGTCAGCGGCCGCCTGCTACCGCGCCTTCCAGCCGCTCTACGCGATGATCACGCGCGAGCAGCCCGATCTCTTCGGCTAGGTCGCCTCGGCCCGTCCGAACGCCGCAGTGAGCCAGGCGCCGATCGTCGAGAACGCTTCGGCCGCAGCCGGTACCCCGAAGTTGATGAAGCCGTGTGGCTGGCCTGCGAAGCAGACCTCCTCCACCGCGACCCCCGCCTCGTCGAGCCGACGCGCGTACGCGCGCCCTTCGTCGCGCAGGACGTCGCACCCGCCGAGGACGACGAGCGCGGGCGGGAGGTCGGCCAGGCTGGCCGCCTGCAAGGGTGCCGCGAACTCGTCGTGGCTGAGGTCGCGGCCGGCCGAGTAGCGCTGCCAGTACTCGTCCATGCTCGAGCGCGTGAGCACGATCCCGTCGAACTCCGTGCGCGACGAGTGCTCCCACGAGTCCCCGTCGGTGCCGGGGTACATCAGCACCTGCCCCGCGAGGCGCACCGCGCCATTTCCCCGCAGGCGCAACGTGACCGCCGCCGCGAGGGTCCCGCCCGCGCTCTCGCCCGCAACGACCACGCGCTCGGGCGCGGCACCGAGATCGTCGGCGTTGACGATGGCCCA
Source organism: uncultured Acidimicrobiia bacterium (assembly GCA_963809885.1). Lineage (GTDB taxonomy): Bacteria > Actinomycetota > Acidimicrobiia > IMCC26256 > PALSA-555 > JALHSW01. Next base: position 1,571,307 of record CAWELA010000004.1, read on the forward strand.
GCGCGTGATCGCCTCGCAGTCGTCGAGCCCCGCCGGGAACGGGTCCTCCGGCGCCAGTCGGTACCCGACCGAGACCACGGTCGCGTGCGCGCCGTGCGCGAGCTCGCGCGCCACGTTGTCCATGATCCCGATGCTCCCGATGCAGAACCCTCCCCCGTGGAAGTACACGACGACACCGGAGGGCGGCTCGTCGTGTCGGTAGATCCGGATCGGGATGCCGTCGACGACGTCGTCGGTGACCTCGGCGATGGAGCGCGTGGGCGGTTCGATCTCCGGGCCCCGCGCCAGCGCCAGGATCTCCGGCGGAAGGTCGGCGAGCGGGAGCGGTTGCGCGTGGAACGGGTTCGCCTCGAAGTGCTCGACCACGCGTGGGTCGAGCACTCCCTCGTCCGCCGTCTCACTGGTCAATTCGTGCACTCCGCGCGTCGACGTCAGGTGAGGTCGAGCTCGATCTTGTTCACGTTCTTCGGGTTGCAGTCGAAGGTACCGACCTTCTTCGGGAACACCCGCTTCCAAGCACCGTTCTGCACCTGACTCATGACCAGGCAGGGGGACAGCTTCTTGTTGCCGATGTCGGTCGTGCCGATGATCCCGTCGGCGTCGTAGTCGTGGATGCCCTTGATGGTCTCGAGCAGGGTCTCCCGGTCGAGTGTGCCACCGCTCGCCACGGTCTTGGCGACCGCGTCCTGGAACAGCAGCGCGGCGACCCACGACGCCACACCGTTGGCGTTCATGTTCTGGGGCCCACCGAGCTGGTTCACGAGGGCTTTCATCGTCGGGTTCGACTTGTACTCGCTGTAGAACGGCAGCGTGTAGGTGACCGCATACGTGCCATCGACATCGGCGCCGCCGGGATCGAGGAACTTCTCCTTGTCGTAGCAACCCTGGTTGCATGCCCAGAACTTCACCGAGTCGACGCCCTGGAGCTTCGCCTCCTTGCGCAGGAAGACCATGATGTTCGGCGCGTTGCCGTTGTAGACGAAGTTCGAGCTCTGGTCCTTGACGATGTTGATCGCGGGCGTGATCGCACTCTGGAGCGAGCTCGCGGAGGTGTTGATGAAGTCGCCGGCATCGTCCTTGATGCCGAGGTCGACGGCTGACTGCACCTGCGGGATGACCGAGTCACGTGTCGCCTTCAGGTCGTTCGGCACGACGAAGATCCCATGGAGCTTCTTCTGCTGCTGGAGGTAGTAGATGAAGTCGCCCTGCTGTGGGAAGTACGTCTGCGGGTTCTCGTCGAGCGTCGCACAGGACTGCTGGTCACCGGTCGCGAGGAACGTGACGGGGGCGCACTTCTCCGCCGGATCGAGCGCCAGTCCCGGGAGGTTCGGCAGGCCCACGGGCTGACCCTGCTTGTTCGGGCAGGCGATCATGTCGTCCGCGTTGTTGAGGAACAGCGCCTGTCCGCCGACCATGGCGAAGTCGTCCGAGCACGCCTGGATGACGGCGTTGCGCGCGTCGTCAGCCGAGAGGTGGGAGTCGATGAAGTCGATGACGACTTTGCGACCGGCGATCCCGCCCTGCTTGTTGATCCACTTCGCCCACGCCTCCATACCGTCGACGCTGGCCTGGAAGAGGCCCGGCACGAGCGCGTTGTCGACGTCGGCGACGACCGCGAGGCGGATCTCCTTGGCGGTGATGCCGATGTCGTCGGCCTTGGCCGCTTGGCCGGCAGCCGAGCTCACCCCGCCGAACGTCGAGCCGATCAGGGCGACGACGGTGCCGAGCACCACCAGCGCCGACACCGCTCGCGAGTGCTGCCGCGCGCTCCTCATGCTGCCCCCCGTGCTCCGGCCGTCCCTGGACCCGAGAAGAATTGTACCGACCAGTCAGTATGTCAAGTCGCCGCCCCGCTCGGCGACGACACGAACTCCGCCGCCCGACGGTGGAACCGCCAGGCGTCGTCGACGTGGTGCAGCGTGTCGCGGTAGCGGCCCACCAGCTGGACCGCCCAGCCGTCGTCGCCCTGCAGGAGGAAGACCACGTCGCTGACCGCGGTCGCCTCGTGCTCGTCCCAGTCGGTGACGAGGGTGTTGAGGACGAGGTGGCGCTGGGGCCGCCGCGGCGACCACTTCGTGTAGGCCGCACGGAGCGCGTCGTGCCCTTCGTGGGTCCCCAGCCCCGGGATGTCGCAGACGCCGTCGGCGCAGAAGGTGGCGACGACGTCCTCGGTCCGGCCGTCGTCGAGGGCCTGCGTGTACGCGGCGAGCGCGGCGCGCACGCCGGCCTCGACCTCTGCGTAGTTCGGTGTCGTACCCATCAGTGGCCCCTCTCAGAACCCGAGGTCCGCGATCGGCTTGTCGAACGGATAGACGTTGACCGACGACAGCGCCGGGAGCAGCCGCTCGTGCGGCAGACCGGCGAGGTATCCGTCGATCGGTCCGTTCGAAGTTCGAGATGTGTCCCTCGAGCCCTTCGGACAGGCGCATGTACTCGAAGCCCCGCGCGTGCAGGCCCCGCTGCTGGCGCGGGAGGTTCGAGAAGTCCTGCGTGGGGATCGGCGGCCACCGTGGGTCGTCGGCGGCCCAGGCCTCGGGTGGCGTGGGCCGGCCCGGCTCCTCGCCTTCGGCGAAGCGCGTCAGCGACCAGATCTCCATCAGCGTCTCCTCGGGTCCCAACGGCCGGAACCGGTACGCCGAAGCGCTGCTGTACATCGGCAGCACGAAGTAGTGCGGGAAGCAGTGGAAGAACGTGAGGTTGATGCCCTGTGCGTCGAGCTCGTTGAGGTCGGGGACGTCGGCGCCCCGGTCGCGGTGCCAGCGCACCACGGCGTCGTTGAGCGTGCGGTTCCAGCGTCGCAATCGCCAGCTTCGGGTCGGAGGGAAGCTCCGTGTCCCGGAGACCCTCGGCGATCTGCACGTCGTCGGCATGGCACATCCCGGCCATGCCCTCGCTCATCGCGCGCAGGTACTGGATGTCCGCGTCGATGAACGCGGCGGGGTCGAACGGCGCGTCCTCGCGCAGACCGAACCGTGCCGGGATCACGAGCTGGGGATGCGTCTGCACCACGTGGTACATCTCGACGAACGCCTCGATGCCGAGCTTCCAGTTCACGGGGAGCCGGCACGCGTACCACCACTCGGTCCGCAGCGACTCGACCTTCCACGCGTCGAGCATCGAGGCGGCTGGATCGAGGGACTCGCGGAGCGGCGGGGCACCGTCGTCGAGGTTGATCCACGCGCAACCGCCCCACTCCTCGCACCGCACCGGGACGAGATCGAGGTCGTCGGGATCGAGGTTGTGCTCGGCGAACGTCCGCCGCTGGGTGACCGCGGTGTTCTTGCCGTCGGGCCCGTAGCGCCAGCCGTGGAACGGGCACCGGAACCCCGCCTCGCAGGTCCCGCCACCCTCGACGATCTTGACGCCGCGGTGGCGACAGGCGTTCTGGAACGCGCGCACCCCGAGGTCGTCGGTGCGCACCACGACGATCGACTGGTCGAGGATCTCGTACTCGACGAAGTCGCGCGGCTCGGGGATCTCCTCGAGCCGGCAGGCCATCTGCCAGACCCGGGACCAGAGCTGCTCGGCCTCCAGGGCGGCGAAGCCGGGATCGACGTAGCGCTCCTTGGGCACGCGGTCCGCGTGCTCGACCGCGAAGGGCACCGGCAGCGCCGCCCGCTGCTTGCTCCACCGTCGCCACGTTCCGTAGACTAACCGGTCGGTACAATTCTCGGCATGGAGCCCTCCGAGCCCGATCCGCCCGCGTCCGAGGTCGACGTGCTGATCGTGGGCGCGGGCATCACCGGCATCTACCAGCTGTACCGCGCGCGTGAAGCCGGCTTCTCCGTGCTCGTGCTCGAGGCCGGCGACGGCGTCGGGGGGACCTGGTACTGGAACCGCTACCCCGGGGCCCGGTTCGACTCGGAGAGCTACACGTACGGCTACCTGTTCTCCGAAGCGCTGTTCGACGAGTGGGAGTGGCAGGAGCACTTCGCGGAGCAAGCGGAGACGGAGCGCTACCTCAACCACGTCGTCGACCGGTTCGACCTGCGCCAGCACCTCCGGTTCGGTGCCCGGGTCACCTCGGCCGTCTACGACGAGTCGGCCGGAAAGTGGACCGTGACGCTCGCCGACGGCACCGAGCTCCGTTCGCAGTTCTTCATCGCCGCGACCGGGGTCCTCTCGGTGCCGTACTTCCCTGACGTCCCGGGGCGCGAAGACTTCCGCGGCGAGTCGTACCACACGGGGCTGTGGCCGACGACGCCGGTCGACTTCGCCGACAAGCGCGTCGCCGTCGTCGGCACCGGATCGAGCGGCGTCCAGATCATCCCGATCATCGCCGACGAGGTCGCCTCGCTCACGGTCTACCAACGCTCCGCCAACTGGTGCACGCCGCTCAACAACGCACCGATCACCCCCGACGAGCAGGCGCAGCTCCGGGCGGGCTTCGACGCTATCCGCGAGGTGCTGAACACGTCCGAGCACGGGTTCCACCACGCCGCGCACGATCGCGCCACCTTCGACGACTCCGAGGAGGAGCGGCAGGCGTTCTACGAGAAGATGTGGAACAGCCCCGGCTTCTCGAAGCTCATCGGCCACTACACCGATGTGATGGTCGATCCCCGCGCGAACGCCGAGTGGTGCGCCGTTCATCGCCGAGAAGATCCGCGCCACCGTCGACGGATCCCGAGACCGCGGAGAAGCTGATCCCCAAGGACCACCGCTTCGGCGAGAAGCGGCCGCCGTTCGTGACCGGCTACTTCGAGACGTACAACAAACCCAACGTCTCGCTCGTCGACCTCCACGCGACGCCGATCCTGCGCGTGACCGAGCACGGGATCGAGACGGCCGAAGGCGAGCAGCGAGTTCGACATCATCGTGTGGGCAACCGGCTTCGACTTCGGCACCGGCGCGCTCGCGCGCATGGGGATCCGCGGCCGCGACGGTGTCGCGCTCGAGGACCACTGGGCCGACGGCCCGAAGACGTTTCTCGGAGTGCAGACCGCCGGCTTCCCGAACTTCTTCTTCCCGGGTGGACCGCACGCGGCCGCGGGCAACAACCCGCGGTACAACGGTGACCAGGTCGACTTCGTCACCGACACGCTCGAGTACGTGCGCGACCACGGCTACGACGTCATCGAGGTCGACCAGGCTGCAGAAGAGCGGTGGACCGACGATGGTCGACACCGCCGCAACGACGTCTCCCGCGGCGTTCGGGTTGAGCAGCTACTACTTCGGCGCCAACATCCCCGGGAAGCCCCGCAAGTACCTCCTGAACGCGGGCGGGCGACCGAAGCTCTTCAAGGAGATCGCCCGGGTGCGCGACACCGACTTCAAGGCGTTCCGGCTGGGCTCGATCACCGCGTGACGTCGAGGAACTCGCGGGTGAGCTCGAGAAGCTCGCGTCGCAGCGTGCAGTGATCCAGACCCATCACGAGCGGGTGCGTCACTGCGCCTCCGATCGCGGACGCGATCATCGCAGCTCGTACGCGCGACCTCGCGTCGACCTCGTCGCCAAGCAGTACACGGAACAAGCGCTCGGTGAACTGCTGGAACGGTTCGTACTCGGCAAGGAGCCGGACGATCACCGGATCGTGCATGAGGGCGTTCACCATGCGACGGCGTTCGACGGCGAGGTCGATCACCTGTGCTAGCAAACCCTCGACAGCGCGCGGGCCGCGTTCGCCCGCCTCAGCCCTGTCCAGTGCGCCTTCGAGGCCCGCCAGCTCGACTTCCACCGAGGCCACGACGATCGCTTCCTTGGCGTTGAACTGGTGGTACACGGCAGCCTTCGTCACGCCAACTGCATCCGCGATCATCTGCAGCGACGTTCCGCTCACCCCGTGTCGTCCGAACAGGTCGAGTGCGGCCGTCACGATGCGCATCTGCGCGGGGCTGTACGACGCAGACTCCCGTCCAGGCCGCTTGGCGACGTCCGGGGAACCCATGGGCCGAGGGTAGCCGAGGGGCTATGCACTCCCTAGCCGAACGGCTACGCTCCGACCAGCCGCTCGACTCTCTGGCAGCCGCCGACGAGGAGGACCTGGGTGTCCGAACCCACGAACGACCCGCAGCTCGACGAGTTCCTCGAGATGCGCAAGCCCGCCGCCCATCTGGACGAGGGGGTCGTGGCAGACGACTTCGTCCTGATGCTCGGCGTCGACCTCGCCAACTACCCCAAGTTCCCGCGCGTCGACGACGGCGTGACCTACGCGAAGACCGATCTCGACATTCGTCAGGACATCGACGTCGACTCGGGCGCCGAGCTCCCCGACTACAGCGGGGCGTATCGCGCCGATCTGCGCTTCACCGACTTCTCCAGGGAGGCACTGGCAACGAAGTTCCTCCCGTGGAGCGAGCGGTACCTGCTGCTCTGCGTCGACGGATGGGCCGCGGAGGTGGCCAAGCGCTACGGCGCCGAGACGATGGCCGAGATCGAATGGGCTGCGTGGAACGATCAGATCCGCCCCGAGCTCGAGCGAATGCGGAGTGAGTTCCTCCCCGCGGGCTCCGTCTACGACGACCCGAACGAGCACGTCCGCGAAGAGGACCGCATCCGCACGCGGGTCGTCTACACCGGGCTGTTCACTCCGGGTGCGAGCACCGCCTCGCTGGCGAAGGACCAGCTGGTGCAGTGGCTCCTCGGCAGCCACGAGTACCTGTTGCAGTGCATCGAGGGATGGGCCGCGCAGATCGTCGTCCGGTACGGGCTCGACCAGATGTTCGACATCCAGTGGACGCTCTGGGGTGACACGGTTCTCCCCGGGGTCAAGGAGCTCAAGGCTGACTACCTGGGCATCACGGGCAACACCGTCGAAGACTGGATGAAGGATCTGCAGACGGACGCAACTGCCATGCCGGGCAAGGCCTTCGATCTCGCGTTCGAGATGCCCGAGCCCGACGTCGGCATCATGACGTTCAATCGCTGTGTCGCCGTCGATCAGTGGGAGACGATGGGGCGGCCGGACATCCTCGAGAAGAACTGCCACTCGACGTGTCCGAAGTCAATGATCGAGACGACGAAGATGTACAACCCGAACATGAAGGTCGAGATCCTCGCCATCCCGCCGCGCCGCGACCCGGACGACGTGTGTTGCAAGTGGCGCTTCAGCATGCGCGACGAGCACGACCCCGAGTACGTGCCAGTCGAGCTGAGCACGCCACGAGACCGGCTGCGGGAGTCAGCGGACTGACCGGTCAGACGGTTGCGACCGGCGTCACCGGGGAGCCCACCACACCCGGCATCCGCAACGGCGGTGCGGTGAGCAGGAAGCGGCTGCGCCCGTGCTCGCGCAGCCACGTCGCGAGCTCGTGCAGGTACCACAGCTCACCGAGGGGCACGCCGAGCTTGAAGAGACAGAGGTGGTGGATCGGGAGGAGCGAGTGGCGGCTGTCGTCGTGATCCCTCCCCACCATCCCCTCGACCGCGTAGTTGTCGGCGACCAGCGCGGAGATCTGCGAATCCGTGATCCATTCGAGCATCGACGGATCGCGCGCGTCGAGGTAGGTGCACATCGAGTGGATCTCGACGGGATCGGGCTCGCGCTCCCATTCGAGGACCTTCGTCGCGAAGCCGGTGTGGAGCAGGAGCATGTCGCCCGGCTCCACGACGACGTCGTCAGCCGCCATGACCTCCTCGAGGGTCTGACGGTCGACTCCTCGCCAGTCATGACCGAGATGGTGGGCGAGGTCGACGAGCACGCCGCGGCCCTGCACTCCGTGGAACGCCATGTGCTCGAGGCCGAGGTGGTGCGCGAACGAGACGTGCTTCCCGCCGTCGCCGCGCGCGTCCGGTTGCGGGCCGACGAGGTCGACGCCGGCGCGGTACCCGTTGTAGAAGACGGCCTCCTCGACCCCGTCACCGTCCGCATCGAACTCGGCGCCGGCGTGCGCGAGCGAGTCCCACTGCGTCGAGTACTGGAGCGACGAGGGTCACGACGTCGTCGGCCCACACGTCGACGTACTTCGGGTGCCCCCACTTCTCCATCTGGCTCTGGTGCACGTTGTAGAAGACGTCGGGGTTCCCGTCCATGTCCTCGGTCGGGGCGACGACCGGGGGATGGCGCCGCTGGTTCAGCACGGTGCCACCCGGGTAGTCGAGCGGCAGGCTCAGGCAGAAGCTGATGCCGGCCTCGACCTCGCGCACACCCTCGAGGACCTTCTCGGGAGTGAGCAGGTTGATGCGGCCGAGCTCGTCGTCGTCACCCCAGTCCCCCCAGGTCGAGCCGGGCGGGCGTTGCTTCCATCGCTTCGGCACGAGTCCCCCTCTGCCGCGGCCGCCTCGCCGCGGCCGTCGCTGCGCACGCGTTGATTGTACCGACCGGTTGGTTTAGCCTCGCGACGATGGCAGCCAAGGACTTCGTCGTCTCCGGGGACGGGCATCTCCTCGAGCCGACGGACCTGTTCGTCACCCGCCTCCCGAAGCACCTGCGCGACCGCGCGGTCTGGGAGGAGGACTTCGAGATCGAGCCGCTCGTCGAGGGCGGCGCGCGCAAGTTCCGGCGCCTGCACACGCCGGGGTTCGAGGGCTGGACGATCTCCCGCTACCGCCAGACCCGCGGGCGGATGCCCGAGGGCGACCCGGAGCAGATCCTCGAGGACATGGACCTCGACGGCGTCGACGCCCAGGTGCTGTACCCGAACCTGTCGCTGTTCGGCCTCTACTCCGACGACCACGAGCTGTCGATGGCGCACGCGCGCGTCTACAACGACTATGTCGCCGAACGGTTCACGCCGTACTTCTCGCGACTGGCGCCGGCTGCACCCGTCCCGCTCACCGACGTCGACGACGCAGTCGCCGAGATCGAACGGGTCGCCGCCGCCGGCTTCCGTGCCATCCTCCTCCCCGCGACCCCGCCGAAGCCGTACTACTCGCGCGAGTTCGACCCCGTGTGGGCGGCGGCGCAGGCCAACGGCCTGCAGGTGTTCATCCACACCCAGACGGGCGGCGTGAAGGTCGACGACCCGGAGTCCACGACGCTCAAGGTCGTCATGCAGTCGGCAGCGCAGGTGAACCAGCCGATGACGGAGAAGTCGGCGTCGAAGCGGATGGTCACGCAGTCCGTCTACAGCACGATCGTCCCTCAGCAGATCATGTGCGAGCTCATCGGCGGCGGCGTGCCCGAGCGCTACCCGGGTCTGCACTTCTCGCTGATCGAGTTCAACGCCCACTGGCTGGCGTCCCTGGTCGGCGCGATGGACAAGTGCTGGATCACCGGGATCGGCCAGGACGCCGACTGGTGGCTCGGGTTCTGGGACGATGCGCGCCCGGCGAACGACCAACCCAAGATGGCCCAGCTGTTCCGCCTGAACGAGAAGTGGCCGTACCCGCTGAAGCCGAGCGAGTACGTCCAGCGCCAGTTCCACGTCCAGTTCCAGGACGACCCGGTCGCGGTCGCCTGCCGACACATCACCGGCGTCTCGACGATCGTGTGGGGCAACGACTACCCGCACGCAGAGGGGACGTTCCGCGGCAGTCGCGAGCTGATCGCGAAGCTGTTCGCGGGCGTGTCGGCCGACGAGCGCGCCGCGATGCTCGGCGGCACCCTCGGCTCGCTCCTGGGACTCCGGCCCACCGTCGCTGCCTGAGCCGCCGGTTCCGCTAGGGGTTCCCGATCCCGCGGATGAAGATGTCGGCGAACGGCTTCGCGACGTCGTGGGCCGACACGCGACCGCCGGCCTTGAGCCACAGGTAGGTGTAGTTGTGCATGCCCAGCCACGCGAACGCGGTGAGGCGCGGGTCGACCTCGCGGAACTCGCCGGAGTCCACGCCGGCCTGCAGGACCGCCTCGACCCTGCGCTCGTACTCCCGGCGGCGCACGCGGAACTCCTCGGCGCGCTCGCCCGTGAGCGCCGGGAACTCGTGCAGGAACACCCAGACGTGGTCGGGATAGCGGTGGATGACGTCGAGCAGCTCTTCCCCGAGCATCGCGAGCTTCGCGGACGGCGTCCCACCGGCCTGCGCGACGCGGTCGGCGCCGAGCATCACCTCGTCCATCACGCGGTCGTGGATGGCCGCGAGGAGCTCCTCCTTCGATCCGATGTAGTGGTAGAACGCGCCCTTGCCGAGGTCGTTGACGGCGCACAGCTCGGCGATACCCGTAGCGTGGTAGCCACCGCGCGCGAAGACCCCGGCAGAGGTGTCGATGATCACGTCGCGACGCGCGTTCCACTTCGCGCCGCGGCGGCGTTCGTCACCGGTTTCGCGCTGCTGCATCGGCTCCGACGGTACCGCGGGGCGCGCGCGCATCAGCGGCGCTTCCACTGCGGCGGTCGACGCTCGGCGAAGGCGAGCAGCCCTTCGCTCCCGTCCTCGGACGCGACCAGCTCGTCCAGGAGCTCTCTCGAGACCTGCCGCAGGCCGTCCTCGTCCTCGGACGCCGCCATGAGGACGACTCGCCGGCTGGCGCGCACTGCGAGCGGGGCCGCCGAGACGACTTGCTGCGCGACGCGGAAGGCCTCATCGAACGCGGCGCCCGGCTCGACGAGCCGGCTCACCAGTCCGAGGTCGGTCGCGCGGCGGGCATCGAGCGGCTCGCCGGTGAGGATGGCGTCCATCGCCGCGGCCCGTCCGATCGCGCGCGGGAGCCGGAACAGCCCGCCGGCCGCGGCGATCAGGTTGTGCCGGACCTCGGCGAGCCCGAACGCCGACCTCGTCGTCGCGACGACGACGTCGGCGGCGAGCACGATCTCCAAGCCCCCTGCGGTCGCCAGCCCGTCGACGGCGACCACGATCGGTTTCGTGCGCTCGCGATAGACGAACCCACCGAACCCGCCCCGCTCGGTGTCGAGCGTCGCCGCGGACCCGGTGTCGCGGATGACCTTGAGGTCGGCGCCCGCGCAGAAGACGGGTTTCGGGTGCTCGGCGGTGTTCGCGCACAGGACGCCTGCCCACACCTCGGGGTCGTCCTCCAGACGGTCGACGGCAGCCTCGAGACCGAGTGCCATCTCACGGTTGACCGCGTTGCGCGCCTCGGGACGGTTGAGCGTGATGACGCCGATGCGATCGGCGGACGAGTACAGGACGGCGGACACGCAACGCTCCCGCGTTCGGGGTACGAGCCAATTAGCGTAGTGACTGGTCGGTACAAGGCGCCGGTAGGCGTCGGTGCCAGGAACGGGAAGCAGGGTCACGGGTGGACGAGCACAGCTTCGAGGGGCGCGTCGCGGTCGTCACCGGCGCAGGACGCGGGATCGGCCGGGCGCATGCGCTCCTGCTGGCCGGTCGGGGGGCGAACGTCGTCGTCAACGACCTCGGCGGCTCGATGGAAGGGACCGGCGCGGACGCCGCTCCGGCGTCCGCCGTCGCCGCCGAGATCGTCGCCGCCGGGGGAACCGCGATCGCCGACGAGCACGACGTCGCGACGCCCGCCGGCGCGCAGGCACTCGTCGATGCGGCGACGGGCGCGTACGGACGCGTCGACATCCTGATCAACAACGCCGGCATCATCCGCTGGGCCCGCTTCCCGGAGGTCGACGCGGAGACCCTGGAGCGTCACCTCGCCGTGCACCTGGAGGGGTCGTTCAACACCAGCCGCGCCGCGTGGCCCCACATGGTCGACCGGGGCTACGGCCGCATCGTGATGACCACGTCCACGGGCATCCTCGGGTTGCTCGGCAACCTCTCCTACGCGACGGCCAAGGCGGGGGTCATCGGGCTCACGCGCAGCCTGAAGACCGAAGGTGCCGCGCACGGCATCCGGGTGAACGCGATCGCACCGGTCGCGTTCACCCGGATGGCCGGCAGGGCGCCAGACGTGATGGAGCGCGAGGCGCCTCCGGCGATGGCGCCGGACCTCGTCGCCCCGATGGCCGCCTACCTCGCCCACGAGTCCTGCCCGGTCAGTGGCGAGATCTTCGCCGCCGGCGCGGGACGTTTCACGCGCATCTTCATCGCCGAGACCGAGGGGTACGTCCACCGGGGATCGGTTCCGACGATCGAGGACGTCGCCGGGCACTGGGCTGCGATCAACGACGAGACCGGGTACACCGTCCCCGCCGACCTCGACGCCTGGTCAGCCACGTTCATGGGCCATCTGCCCCCCGCGAGGTCCTGAATCCTCGACGAACCGGTCGATCAGGGCGAGGTCCGGTCGTGGCCGCGGCTGACCCCGAGCGCGCGCTCGAGCGCGACGAACTGTCCCGAAGGAGTGGTGGACGGCAATAGTTTGTGCGGGAACCGACCCCACCGATTGGAGCCCGGGTGACGAGCGACCTCGAGACGATCGACTACTTCAGCGACGAGGCGCTCGTCGAGGATCCGTATCCCTACTTCGAGGAGCTGCGCGCCCACGGCCCGGTCGTGGCACTCCCCCACCTCGGCGTGGTCGCGGTGACCGGCTACGACGAGGCGGTGCAGATCTACACCGACGTCGAGGGGTTCTCGTCGTGCAACTCGGTGATCGGCCCGTACGCGACGTTCCCGGTGCCGCTCAAGGGTGACGACATCGGCGGCATCATCGAGCGCTACCGCGACCAGCTCCCGATGCACGAGCACATGGTGACCATGGACCCGCCCGAGCACACGCGGGAGCGGGCGCTGCTCATGCGGCTCATCACACCGAAGCGCCTCAAGGACAACGAGGCCTTCATGTGGCGGCTCGCCGACCAGCAGCTCGACACGTTCCTCGGCGACGGAAGCTGCGAGTTCATCGGCGCCTACGCCCAACCCTTCGCCATGCTGGTCGTCGCCGACCTGCTCGGCGTGCCCGAGGCTGACCACCAACGGTTCCGCGACGGCTTCGGCCTCAGTGGCAACCCCGGCGAGATCGGCGCCGGGGCCGAGCACCAGACCGAGCTCAACGCGCTGGGGTGGCTCGACGACTGGTTCGCCACCTACGTCGAGGACCGGCGGCGCGAGCCCCGTCCCGACGTGTTGACCGATCTGGCGCTCGCGACGTACCCCGACGGGAGCACCCCCGGCGTCCTCGAGGTCGTGCGGACGGCCACCTTCCTGTTCGCCGCCGGCCAGGAGACGACCGCCCGCCTCCTGGCCACGGCCCTGAAGCACCTCGGCGAGCACCCGGAGCTCCAGGACGAGCTCCGCGCGCACCGCGAGGTCATCCCCGGCTTCATCGCCGAAGCGCTGCGCACGGAGAGCCCGGTCAAGACGGACTTCCGGCTCGCGCGCCGCAGCACGACGATCGGCGGGGTGGACATCCCGGCCGGGACACCGGTCATGCTGCTCAACGGTGCCGCCAACCGTGACCCCCGGCGCTTCGAGTGCCCCGCGGACTTCGACGTCGACCGCCCGAACCCCCAGACCCACCTCGCGTTCGGGCGCGGCGTGCACTCCTGCCCGGGCGGTGCCCTGGCGCGTGCGGAGACCCATGTGAGCCTCGAACGCATCCTCGACCGCATGCGCGACATCCGCCTCTCCGAGGAGCACCACGGGCCGCCGGATGCCCGCCGCTTCAGCTACGCGCCCACCTGGGTCCTGCGTGGTCTCGATCAGCTGCACCTGGAGTTCACGCCCGCAGACGGCCCGTAGTGAGCCGCGTCGTCGCCGTCGCCGGTGGGCCCGTCCGGCATCGGCAGATCATCGGCGTGAACGGCGGCACGTACCTCTGAACGTCACGGTGTTCGGTCCCGCAGCTCTCGCTTCAGCACCTTGCCGGAGGGGTTCCGCGGGAGCTCGTCGATCAGCACGACCTCCTTTGGCACCTTGAACTTCGCGAGCTGTCCGCGACAGTGCTCGACCAGCTCGTCCGGCGTCGCCGCGGGTCCCGGACCCACCACGACGTAGGCGACCGGGACCTCACCCCAGCGATCGTCGGGACGACCGACGACGGCAGCCTCGACGACCGACTCGTGCTCGTACAGCACGCGCTCGACCTCGGAGCTGGCGATGTTCTCACCGCCGGACACGATCATGTCCTTGAGCCGATCGACGATGTAGACGTACCCGTCCTCGTCCTTGATGCCGACGTCGCCGGTGTGGAACCAGCCGCCTGCGAACGCCGCGCTCGTGGCGTCGGGATCCCGCCAGTAGCCCCGGAACACCTTGGGGCCCCGCAGGACGACCTCCCCGCGTTCGCCCGCGGGGAGCGCGATGCCCTGCTCGTCCCAGATCTCGAGCTCGAGGTACTGACACGGCCGACCGACGCTCCCCAGCTTGGACAGCGTGCTCGCCCGGTCGAGGAAGGTGTCGCCCGACACCGTCTCGGTCAGGCCGTAGGCGTCCGCGAACCACGCGGACGGGAAGGTCCGGAGCAGGCGTTCGACGAACGGGATCGGCATCTTCTCGCCCCCGGCGATGAGCAGCCGGACGGACGAGAGATCGCGCCCCTCGACGCCGGGCACATCGAGGATCGCCCGCACCATCGCGGGAGCCGCCCAGACGACGGTCACCCGGGAGCGCTCGATCTCGTCGACGACGAGCTCGGCATCGAACGCGCGGTGGATGATCGTGGTGGCACCGACCGCGATCATCGAGGTCGTGACGAGGTCGAGTGCCCCGACGTGGTACAGCGGGCCGCACGCCAGACCGACGTCGGCACTGGTGAACCCGAGCTCGGCGACGTGCGCGTAGTTCTTCCACGCCAGGTTGGCGTGCGTGATCATCACGCCTTTCGGTCGTCCGGTCGTCCCGGACGTGTACATCAGGCGGTGGACGTCATCGCCCTCGGCGTGCGCGCGCTCGGGGCGAGCGGTCTCGTCGGCCAGATCGACGAGGCGCTCCCAGCCGGCGGGGTGCTCGGCCGAGATGCACACCCGGGCGAGATCGCGCTCCAGACCGACGGTCGCCTCGTCGGCGAGCTCGCGCAGGTCGCCGTCGCACACGAGTGCGCGGGCTTGCGAGTGATCGAGGATGAACCGCAGCTCCGGCGCCGCGAGCCGCCAGTTGACCGGCATCGCGACCGCCCCGAGGTGGTTGGCGGCGAAGATCGTCGTCAGGAACTCGATGCAGTTGTACGAGAGCAGTCCGACGACGTCGCCGCCGCCGACTCCATGCGCACCGAGCCCACCGGCCAGCGCCGCGGCCCACTCCACCATCGCCTGATAGGTGACGACGTCGTCCCCGAGGACGGCGATCGGCTTGTCCGGAGTCCGGCGGGCGTGGTGCTCGAGCACGCCGACCCAGCTCATGTCCGAGTGCACAGAACCCCCTACGGCGCGGCGTAGCCGCCGTCGACGACGATCGCGGACCCGGTGGTCCAGCGCGGACGCGTCACTCGCGAGGTACGAGTAGGCACCCACCAGATCCGCAGGAGCTCCCAGGCCGAGCGGATGTTTGGCGGCGATCGCGTCGATCGCCTCCGCCGGGAGGTCCGCGTGGATGCCCGAGAGGAACGTCCCGGGGCACACGCAGTTCACACGGATGCCGTCGCGGGCGTACTCGACCGCTGCGACCTTCGCGAGCTGGATCACCGCCGCCTTCGTCGCACAGTACGGACCGGCATGCGACCACGCGGTGAGACCGGCGACCGACGCCGTGAGGACGATCGAGCCCGCCCGCTGGGTCCGCATGACCGGCACCGCGGCCCGGATGCCGTTCACCGCGCCGAGGACGTTGACCCGGAACGCCCGTTCCCAATCCTCCGTCGCCAGGTTGTGGATGCGACCGTTCGGCGCGAGCACTCCGGCGTTGCTGATCAACACGTCGAGCCGGCCGAACCGCTCGACCGCGAGACCGACGACGGCTTCGACCTCCGTCACGTCGCTCACGTCGGCGGGCAGCGTCTCGACCACGCCACGCCGCTCGGGGAGAGCGTTCACGGTGGCGTCGAGCGATGCCGAACTGATGTCGCTCAGCACGACGTCCGTCTCGGGTTCCCCCGCGAAACGGCCCGAGAGCGCGGCGCCGAGCGTCCCGCCCGCGCCGGTGATCGCGACGACGCGACGCGGACGCTCGCTCATACGAGCAGGTACCCGCCGTCGACGTTCAGCACGGTGCCCGTGACGAACGCCGACGCGTCCGAGGCCAGGAACTGGTAGGCGCCCGCGAGGTCGGCGGCCGCCCCCCAGCGCCGTTGCGCTGTGTGCGCGAGCACGCCGGCTTCGAGCTCGGGGCTCTGCTTCCAGCGCTGGGCCAGCGGCGAGTCGAACCAGCCCGGCGCGACCACGTTCACGGTGATGCCCGAGGGCGCGAGATCCAGTGCGAGACCCTTGGCCAGACCGACGAGCCCGGCCTTCGAGGCGCTGTACGCCGCGAGCCCTGCGCGCGGTCGTTCACCCAGGACCGAGCCGGTGAAGATCAGCCGCCCGCCCTCGCCCATCACCCGGGCCGCAGCACGGGCACCGAGGAACGCGCCGGTGAGGTTCACGTCGAGGATCTCGCGCCAGACGGCCGGGTCGGTCCCGAGCGGTCCGGCCAGGACGGGGGAGATCCCGGCGTTGCAGATCCAGACGTCGACGCCACCCCACTCGGCCGTGGTGGCGTCGGCGACCGCCTCGTTGCACGCTGCGTCGGTCACCTCGCCGGTGCACACGAGCGACGGTCCCGGGAGCTCCGCGGCAACCGCCTTGAGGTCGGTCTCGGTCCGGGCCACGAGCGCCACCCGGGCGCCCCCGTGGGAGAAGGCGTGCGCGAGCAATCGACCGAGGCCCCGACTGGCCCCGGTGATCACCACCCGCTTCCCGGTCACGTCCGCGACCGGGGCGAACGAATCGGGGATCTCGATCTGCTCGGGCATCGCCCTTCCTTGCTTCCACACCCCGGAGGTTGTACCGACCGGTACGATACACGCCTCATGTTCAGCGACGCCGAGGTCCTCGAGATGCACCGGCGGATGCTCGTGGTCCGCGGGTTCGAGGAGCGGGTCGCGACGCTGTACCGCGACGGGGAGGTGCCCGGCTTCGTGCACCTGTCGATCGGGCAGGAGGCGTCGGCCGTCGGCGCGTGCTGGCTGCTCGGTCCGAGGGACGTCATCACGTCGACCCACCGCGGCCACGGCCACTGCCTCGCGAAGGGACTCGCCCCGCTCGGGATGTTCGCCGAGCTGATGGGCAAGGGCCGGGGCACGAACCGCGGACGCGGGGGCTCGATGCACATCGCCGATCCGACCATCGGCATCCTCGGTGCGAACGGGATCGTGGGGGCCGGCCTGCCGATCGCGGCGGGAGCCGCGACCGCCGCGCAGCTGCGAGGCGACGGCAGTGTCGCGGTGGCGTTCTTCGGCGACGGCGCGGCGGCCGCCGGCGCCTTCCACGAGGCGATCAACCTCGCGGCCGTCTGGCGACTCCCGGTGATCTTCTTCTGCGAGAACAACGGCTACGCAGAGTTCTCGCCCGCAGCGTCGCAACACGCGGCATCCCTCGAGCGACGCGCCGCCGGCTACGGCGTCGACTACGTCGCGGTGGACGGCAACGACGTCGTGGAGACCGCAACCGCGATGCGCTCGGTGCTGAGCGCGACGCGTGCCGGAGGTGGCCCTGTCGTCGTGGAGGCGACCACCTACCGATGGCACGGTCACTACGAAGGCGATCCGGAACGCTACCGATCGGCGGAGGAGCGCGAGGAGTGGGCTGCTCGTGATCCACTCATCGTCAACGCACGGCGACTCCGATCGGCAGGCGTCGCGGAGGACGCGCTCGAATCCATGCAGTCGGCGGTCGCGCACGAGCTCGATGCAGCCGTCGAGGCCGCTCGTCTGCTCGACGCACCCGCGACCACGACGCTGAGGGACTTCGTGACCCGTCCGCGACCGGACCGCCCCGCACCGCCGTCGCCGCCCGCCGATGCCCCGGAGTTCCGCACCATGGACGCGATCCGGACCGCGCTCGAGGCGGAGCTCGCCGGTGACGAGCGCGTGTTCGTCGCGGGGATCGACGTCGCGGCCGGTGGCAACGTGTTCGGCCTGACGCGCGGCATGCACGAACGCTTCGGCGATCGCGTGCGCGACACGCCGATCTCCGAGAGTGCGATCGTCGGACTCGGTGTCGGCGCGGCGATGGCAGGCATGTGCCCCGTCGTCGAGCTGATGTATCTGGACTTCCTCGGCGTCTGCTTCGACCAGCTGCTCAACCAGGCGGCCAAGCTGCCGTTCATGACCGGCGGCGCCGCGGAGATGGCACTGACCGTGCGAACCCAGTTCGGCGCGGGACGCTCCTCGGGCAGCCAGCACTCGCAGAGCCTCGAGGCGCTGCTCGCCCACATCCCCGGGCTGACGGTCGTCATGCCGTCGACCCCGGCCGACACCTACGGGCTGCTGCGCGCGGCGATCCAGGACCCGAACCCGGTGGTCTTCATCGAGAACCGTCTGCTCTACGGCATGAAGGGTCCACAGCCGCCGGCCGACCACGTCGTCCCGATCGGCAGGTCGGTCGTCGTGCGCCCCGGCACCGACCTGACGGTCGTATCGGTCTCCCGGATGGTGCACGAGGCCCTCGCCGCGGCCGAGCGGCTCGCGGGCGAGGGCATCTCCGTCGAGGTGATCGACCTGCGAACCGTCGCTCCGCTCGACATGGCCCCGGTCCTGGACTCGGTGCACCGGACGAGCAGGCTCCTGATCGCCCACGAGGCCGTCGTCCCGTTCGGCATCGGCGCGGAGATCGCCGCCACCGTGGCGCGCGAGGGCTTCTGGGACCTGGACGCGCCGATCGAACGGATCGGCGCCGCGCCGACGCCCCCTCCCTACGCGCCGGGGCTCGAGCGCGCATGGCTTCCCGACCGGGACGACATCGAAGCGGCCATCCGCCGCCTCGCTGCGATCTGACCCGCAGGCGGGCCGATCGCGTCTGCGGGTGGTCAGCCGACGTGCACGGGCATCGCCTCCCAGCCCCGCACCGTCGACGTGGGCGCCAGCTCGATGCTCGCGTGATCGACCGTCCAGTCGGGGAACCGGTCGAGCACCTCGTCGAGGGCCACCCGCCCTTCGAGCCGAGCGAGAGCGGCGCCGAGGCAGTAGTGGAGCCCATAGCCGAAGGTGAGGTGCGGCCCCTCGTCCCGGTGGATGTCGAAGCGATCCGGGTGGGTGAAGTGCCGCTCGTCCCGGTTCCCGGAGCCGATGAGCAGCAACATCGCGCTCCCCGCCGGCACGGTGGTCCCGTAGTACTCGACGTCGCGGGCGACCCAGCGGGCGATGTGCGGGCCGGTCGGCTCGAAGCGGAGCGTCTCGTCGATCGTCCCGGCGATCAGGGACCGGTCCGCGACGATCTCGCGACGCCGGTCGGGATGGTCGCCCAGCACTTTGCCCAGCCATCCGATGAGCCGTCCCGTGGTCTCGTTCCCCGCACCTGCGACGACCTCGGTGTAGATGAGCGCCTCTGCACGTGTGAGCGTCCGCACCTCTCCCGTCTCGTCCTCGAACTCCGTGGTGAGCAGCGCCGTCATCAGGTCGTCGGACGGATGCTCGGCCCGCCAATCGATGTACTCCGCGAACCGCGCGCCGCTGATCATGTTGCCCTCGTCGACCTGCATCGGACTTCCCGGGTCGGTGCGCAGCTTCCTGTCCTCGCCGTCGCGGATGGCGGCCTGGTCCGACTCCGGGATGCCCAGGAGCATGCCGATCACGCGCATCGGCATCTGGGCTCCGAGGTCCTTGACGAAGTCGAAACGGTCTGCACCGACGAGCGGGTCGAGACAGGAAGCGCAGTACGCCCGCACCTGCGCTTCGAGCGCGGTCATCCGCTTCGGCGTGAACACCCGGGACATCAGCCCGCGGTGCTTCGTGTGGATGGGAGGGTCCTCCCAGAGGATCACGCCGCCGGGGAGCTCCATGCCCGACTGGACGACCTCGAGGATGTCACCGCGAGCCGACGAGAACGCCTGCCAGTCGACGAGCGCCTGCTCGACGTCGGAGTGGCGGGACAGGGCCCAGAGGTCGAAGCGCTCGTTGTAGTAGATCGGCGCCTCGTCGCGCAGGCGCTTGAACGTCGGGTACGGATCCGCGTTGATGTCGACGTCGTACGGGTCGTAGTAGACACTGCGCTCGATCATCCCTCAGCACCCCAGCTCGCGCGCGATCACCAGATGTTGGATCTCGTTGGTACCCTCGCCGATCTCGAGCACCTTCGCGTCGCAGTAGAAGCGTGCCACGGGTGACTCGAGCATGTAGCCGAGGCCGCCGTGGATCTGGACGGCTTCCGAGGCCGCCCACGTGGCGACGCGGCTCGCCTTGAGCTTCGCCATCGCCGCCTCCTTGAGGAAGGGCTGCCCGGCGTCGCGCAGGGAGGCGGCGCGGTACGTGAGCCATCGCGCCGCCTCGAGCTCGGTCGCGATGTCGGCGAGCTTGAACTGGACGGCCTGGAACTTCGAGATGGGCTGACCGAACTGCACCCGGTGCCGGGCGTAGTCCAGCGCCAGGTCGAGCACGGCCTGGGTCAGGCTGAGCGACAAGGCCGCGATCGAGATTCGCCCGACCTCGAGCGTGCGCAGGAACTGGTTCAGCCCCATCGCGGGGTCACCGACGAGGTGATCGTCGGCGACCCAGACGTCGTCGAAGGACAGCTCGCGCGTATCGAGCCCCTTCCAGCCGATGCCGCGCAGCTTCGGACCCATGGTGAAGCCGGCGGTGTCCTTCTCGACCACGAAGCTCGCGAACCTCGGCGGCTCCCCTTCACCCGACTCGGTCCGCGCCAGCAGCGTCACTCCGAATGACATGTCCGTGCCGGCATTGGAGATGAACGCCTTCTGCCCGTTGATGAGCCATCCACCATCGCGTCGTACCGCGCGCGTACTGATGCCGCGCGCGTCCGAACCAGCGTCCGGCTCCGTCAGGCCGAACGCGCCGAGGACGCGGCCTTCGGCCAACGGTCGCAGCCATCGCTCTCGCTGCGCGTCGTCGCCGAAGAGGTAGAGGGGCAACGAACCGATGGTCACGTGGGCTTGCCACGCGGCAGGCCACCGACTGGTCGGCGAGGCCGAGCTGCTCCATCGCGGCGACGAAGCCGACGGTCGACATGCCGATGCCGCCCCACTCCTCCGGGATCAGCATGCCGAGCAGGCCCAACGCGCCCATCTCCCGCAGGAGGTCGGTCGGGCATCGCGCCTCCTCCCACGCCGCCGGGGCGCGCTCGGCGATCTCCCGCTGCGCGAACTCGCGGCAGAGCCCCACCAGGTCGCGCTCGGACTCGTTCAGCGAGAAGTCCACGGGCGGGATCCTATTGGACCGAACGGTACAAGCGCGCGTAGCCTGGGGCATCGACCTCGAGCCCGTACGGAGACCGGGACGATTGCGGCGGAAACCTTCCTCTCGTAGGATGCAAATCGAATATTCGTCAGGTGGCTCGGCGGCTGAGCGAAGGGGTGGCATGCAGGACGTGCTGGCGGGGATCCGGGTCGTCGAGGTGGCGGCGTGGACGTTCGTGCCGATCTCCGGCGCGGTGCTCGCCGAGTGGGGCGCCGACGTGATCAAGGTCGAGCACCCTGCGAGTGGCGACCCCCAGCGGGGTCTGGTCACCTCGGGCCTGATCCCCGGGGACTCCGGCGTCAACTTCATGTTCGAGGTGCCCAACCGCGGCAAGCGATCGGTCGGCCTCGACCTCTCGTCCGACGGTGGACGCGAGCTGCTGTACCGCCTGGTGGAGACGGCCGACGTGTTCGTCACCAACCACCTCCCCGACGTGCGCGAGCGCCTGGGCATCGATCTCGAGCAGATCCGTGCCCGCAACCCGGAGGTGATCTACGTGCGCGGCTCGGCGACGGGCCAGCGCGGGCCCGAGGCGGACCGCGGCGGGTTCGACGGCGCGTCGTACTGGGCGCGCGGCGGTCTCGCGATGACCTTCAAGGAACCGAACGCCGAGTGGCCGGTCGACCAACGCCCTGCGTTCGGCGACGTGCTCGGCGGGCTGACGATCGCGGGCGGCATCGCCGCCGCGCTCGTGCGCCGCGAGCGGACGGGGACGCCTTCGGTGGTCGACGTGTCGTTGCTCGCGATGGGGCTGTGGAGCCTCGCACCCGAGGTGACCTCGGCGAAGCTGTACGAGGGTGTCGACCTCCCGTCGTTCGACCGCGACTCGACCCCGAACCCGCTCGTCGGCACCTACCCGACGAAAGACGGTCGCTTCATCACGATCGTGCTGCTCCAGGCCGACCGCTACTGGCCGGACCTCTGCGCGCACCTCGAGCGTCCGGACCTGCTCGAGGACCCGCGCTTCGTGGATGCTGCCGCGCGGTACGAGCACCGACGCGAGTGCATCGATGTCCTGCGCGACGTGTTCCGTACCCGGACCTACGACGACTGGTGCGAGCGCCTCGGAACGTTGCAGGGCGTGTGGGCACCCTTGCAGACCCCGCTCGAGGTGCACGACGACCCGCAGGTCGTGGCAAACGGGTACCTCGAGACACTCACGACCTCGACCGGCGCCGACTTCGCGCTGCCGGCGAACCCGGTCCAGTTCGACGAGACCCCGCCCGCGGTGCGCGGCGCGCCCGAGCATGGCGAGCACACCGACGAGATCCTGTTGGAGCTCGGCCTCACCTACGACGAGATCATCGAGCACAAAGTCACGGGAGCAGTGCTGTGAGCAACTTCGAGACGATCGACTTCTTCCGAGGCGATGAAGTGATCGCCGACCCGTACCCCTACTTCGACGACCTCCGCGCTCGTTGTCCCGTGCGGCGCGAACCGCACCACGACGTCGTCATGGTCACTGGGTACGAGGAAGCCCTCGCGGTGTACCACGACACCGAGACCTTCTCCGCGTGCAACTCGGTCAGCGGACCGTTCCCCGGGTTCCCCGTCCCGCTGGAGGGCGACG
Organism: uncultured Acidimicrobiia bacterium; assembly: GCA_963809885.1. Classification (GTDB taxonomy): domain Bacteria; phylum Actinomycetota; class Acidimicrobiia; order IMCC26256; family PALSA-555; genus JALHSW01. The sequence goes on from CAWELA010000004.1 coordinate 1,593,888, forward strand.
ACGTCAGCGCACTCATCGAGCAGCACCGCGCGGAGCTCCCGATGCACGATCAGCTCATCACCTTCGATCCGCCGCTGCACACGCAGCACCGAGCGTTGCTCATGCGTCTCCTCACGCCGAAGCGCCTCAAGGAGAACGAGGCAGTTCATGTGGCGCCTCGCCGACCGACAGATCGACGAGCTCCTGACGAACGGGCGCTGCGAGTTCATCCACGAGTTCGCCGGACCGTTCACGATGCTCGTCATCGCCGACCTGCTCGGGGTCCCCGAGGAGGACCATGCCGCCTTCCGCGCCGAGCTCGGCGGTGGCAACCGCGCCGTCGGGAGCACCGAACAGACCATGGCGCACAACCCGCTCGAGTTCCTCTATCAGCAGTTCAGCCAGTACGTCGAGGACCGTCGGCGCGCACCGCGTGAGGACGTCCTGACCAGCATGGCGACCGCGACGTTCCCCGACGGCTCGACCCCCGAGGTCATCGACGTGGTGCGCGTCGCCGCGAACCTCTTCGCGGCCGGGCAGGAGACGACGGTACGCCTCCTCGGGACTGCTCTCATGCTCATCGCCGAACGGCCCGACCTCCAGCAGCTCCTCCGCGACGACCGCGACCGCATCCCGAACTTCATCGAGGAGGCGCTGCGGTTCGAGAGTCCGGTCAAGGGCGACTTCCGCCTGTCCAGGGTCCCGACGACGGTCGGTGGTGTCGACCTGCCGGCCGGCACGACCGTGATGGTGCTGAACGGTGCCGCGAACCGAGACCCGCGCGTGTTCGAGCACCCCGGGGAGTTCCTGGTCGATCGCGAGAACGCACGTCAGCACGTCGCGTTCGGGCACGGCGCCCACTTCTGTCCCGGCGCATCGCTCGCCCGGGCCGAGACCGTGGTCAGCATCGAGCGCCTGCTCGACCGCATGGCCGACATCAGGATCTCGGAGGACGCACACGGACCCGCGGACGCCCGCCGGTACGACTACGTGCCGACGTTCATCCTTCGGGGACTGCGCGAGCTGCACCTCGAGTTCACCCCGACCGACTGACCTCGGGCGACGAGACGACATGGCGACCTACGTCCTGGTGCACGGTGGCGGACACGGCGGCTGGTGCTACCAGCGCGTCGCCCGGATCCTGCGAACGGCGGGGCACGAGGTGCATGCTCCGAGCCTGACCGGGCTCGGCGAGCGGTCGCACCTGATCGGATGCCGACGTCGATCTCGACATGCACATCATGGATGTGGTCGAGCTGCTCCACTACGAGGATCTCCGCGACGTGATCCTCGTCGGGCCACAGCTACGGCGGGATGGTCATCACCGGTGTCGCCGACCGGGCGACCGATCGCATCGGTGACCTCGTCTATCTGGACGCTGCCAACCCGCGCAACGGCCAGTCCCTCGTCGACGTCGCCGGACCGGTCATCGAGATGACGCGCCCGATGGGCGCGGTCGTCGACGGCGTCGAGCTCGTGCTCCTCCCCTCACCGGAAGCCGGCGCCTTCTACGGCGTCACGGACCCCGACGACCTCGCGTGGATGGCGGATCGGTTGACCCCACACCCGTGGAGGTGCTTCGAGCAGCCGCTGTGCCTCACGAACGAGGAGGCGGTGTGGGCGATCCCGCAGGCCCACATCGTCTGCACCTCGACGATGCCGACGCGAGACGTCGACCTGATGGAGCGGGCGCGCCGGCGCCGGTCGGCTCTGGGAGATCGACACCGGCCACGACCTCATGATCACCGAGCCGCAGGCCGTCGCCGACGCCCTGCTCCAGGTCGCCGGGGGCTGAGCGGCGGCACGAGAGCCGGCGTGCCACCGGGAGGGTCACCGCATCCGGTAGCGGAGCGGGAGGTGCTTGATGCTCCCGTTGACCATCGAGCTGAGGCGTTCCACGGGCCCCGACACCTCGAATCCCTCCAGACGCGCCAGGAGGTGCCGGAAGATCGTCTCGAGCTCGACCCTGGCGGCATGCGCGCCCATGCAGAAGTGCTCGCCGAACCCGAACGCGAGATGGGGGTTCGGGCGGCGATCGACCCGGAAGGCGAAGGGATCCTCGAAGACCTCCTCGTCGCGGTTCGCCGACGCGTAGTAGAGCGCGACCTGCGTACCGGCGCGGATCTTCGCCCCGCGTACCTCACAGTCCTCGGTCGCGGTGCGGGTGAAGTGGCTGATCGGGCTGACCCAGCGCAGGATCTCCTCGACCGCATCCGGGAGCAGCTCGGGGTTCGCGCGGAGCTTCTCCCACTCGTCGCGGTGCTCGCAGAACGCGAGGAGTCCTCCGGAGACCGCGTTGCGCGTGGTCTCGTTCCCCGCCTCCACCAGGAGCTCGCAGTACGAGACGAGCTGCTCCTCGCTGAGCGGCGAACCGTCGATCTCGCCGCGGATCAGCTCGCTCACCAGATCGTCCCGGAGATCCTTCCGACGCTGCTCGATCAGGTCCCGGAAGTAAGCGTGCAGCTCGCCGCGCGCCCGATTGCTCGTCCTGGCCGGACTCTCGCCGGGGCGCCGGTACTCCGGGTCGTCCTTGCCGATCACCTCGTTCGTCCAGCGGAACATCAGCGCCCAGTCGCTGCTCGGCACGCCGAGCACCCAGGCGATCACCGCGAGTGGGAACGGTGCCGCGATGCGCTCGACGAAGTCGAGCTCCCCCGACGCACCGTCCGGCGCCGCTTCGTCGAGGATCTCGATCGCGATCCGCTCGATGTCGTCGCGCTGGCCCCGCACGGCACGCGGCGTGAAGCGTCGGTTCGCGACACGGCGAACGGGTCCGTGCCGCGGCGGATCGAGCATGACGACCATCTCCGACGGCGGGAACACGACCCCGGCCGGACGCAAGGTGATGCCCTGCGCGCTCGAGAAGCGCAGGGGCTGCTTCGAGATCTCCAGGACGTCGCCATGCTTCGTGATCGCCCAGAACGCCTCGAAGCCCGGCGGTGCGATGTGGGCGACCGGTTCCTCGGCCCGGAGCCGTGTCCACAGCTCGTGCGGGTACCCCCGGCGCGCGTAGCGCTCGGAGTCGACGAGCTCGATCGCGTCGGCCTCGGTGCTCATCGCGCCTTCGGCTCCCGCGGCAGGCCGAGCAGTCGCTCGCCGAGGATGTTCCGCTGGACCTCGCTCGTGCCTCCCATGATCGAGTTGGCGCGTGATGCCAGCAGTGCATGCACCCATCGGCCGCCGTCGGGCGCATCCTCGTCGCCGGCGACGAGGAGCGCGTCGGGTCCGAGCAACGCGACAGCGCTCTCGGCCATGCGCTGGCTCATGCCCGCCCAGAACAGCTTCACGAGGCTCGACTCCGGACCGATCTCCTCACCGTCCGTGAGCCGTGCCAGCGTGCGCTGGTTGTGCAGCCGGAAGATCTCGACCTCGATCCAGACCTGCGCGAGGCGCTGACCGCGCGACCGGGTCCGTGGACAACCCACGTCGTGCACACGCCTTCGCGAGGAGATCGATGGCCACCTCGTGCAGCACCTGCTCCTTCCAGACGAACCCGGCTCCGCGCTCGTTGGCGAGGGTGGTGCCGGCCACCCGCCACCCCTCGTGCTCGGGGCCGATCAGGTGCTCGACCGGGATCTCCACGTCGTCGAGGAACACTTCGCTGAACTCGTGCTCGCCGGTGATCTGCCGGAGCGGTCGAACGTCGACGCCCTCGGCGTGCATCGGAACCGCCACCATCGAGATCCCCTGGTGGGCGGGTGCGCTCGTGTCCGTCCGCACGAGCGCAATTCCCCAGTCGGCGAAGCGCGCGTACGACGACCACACCTTCTGGCCCGTCACGCGGAACGTGTTCCCGCTCCGTTCGGCCCGCGTCGTCAGGCTCGTGAGGTCACTTCCTGCGTCGGGTTCGCTGAAGAGCTGGCACCAGACGTCCTCGCCGGCGAGGATCCGCGGCATCCAGCGTCGGCGCTGCTCCTCGGTCCCGTGGACCATCAGGGTCGGTCCGACGAGGCTGATGCCGGCGCGCCCCAGGAGGGGCGGCGCACCGGCTCGGGCCAGCTCCTCGTTGTAGATCGCGAGCTGTGCCAACGACGCGCCCCGCCCGCCGTACTCGACGGGCCAGTTGATGCCCACCCAGCCACCGCCATGGAGCGTTCGCTGCCAGTCCCGGAGCACCTCGGCGTCTGCTTCGGTCGCGGCGATCTCGACCTCGGGCGGGCGGTGCTCGCGCAGCCAGTCGAGCAGCTCGGCGCGGAGCTGCTCGTCGTGCGCCGGTGCGGCGCCCCGGCGCTCCGGGACCGCTGCCTGCTCGAGCAACGTCATGCGGCGATCGGGGTGAACTGCACGTGGAGCTCCTCGAGGCCGCGGAGCATGTAGATCGGCGTGTACTCGTAGCGGCGGGCATCGGCCGGGCCGTGCGCGACCTCCGAGATCCGGATGTCCGCCATCCGCTCGAGGAGGCGCTCGAAGCTCACGACGGCCTCGGCCCGTGCGAGCGGCGAGCCGGCACAGGTGTGGATGCCGAACCCGAAGCCGAGGTGCTGACGGCCGTTCACCCGGTCGAGGCGGAACTCCTCCGGGTGGTCGAACTGGCGCGGGTCACGGTTCGCCGCGCCGTTGAACACCATCACGGTCGTCCCCGCCGGTAGCTCGACCCCACCCACCGTGGCGGGCACCCGCGACAATCGGAAGTCGCTCTGGATCGGGCTCTCGAGCCGCAGGCACTCCTCGATGAAGGCCGGGATGAGGCCACGATCGTCGCGCAGCTGCTGCTGGAGCTCGGGACGCTCCGCGATGAGCTGGAGCCCGGTGCTGAGAAGGCGGGCGGTCGTCTCCTGCCCCGCGGCGAACAGGTTCGACGCGATCAGCATGATGTCGTGGACCTCGGGCAACGTGCCGTCGGGGAAGGTCGCGGTCGCGAGGCTCGTCATGACGTCGTTGCGCGGCTCGCGACGTCGTTCCTCGATGTACGCGGCGAAGCGCTCGTAGAGGAACTCCAACGGCTTGTGCGCCATCTTGCCGCCACCGCGGGACTGCACCGGACGCTGGTCGCCCTGCAGCTCCTCGCGGAACGTCTCGTGGTCCGCTTCGGGGACGCCGAGCAGGTCGGCGATCACGAGCAGGGTGAACGGACCGGCGTAGTCGTGCACGAACTCGCACTCGCCCCGCGTGAGGAACTCGTCGATCTGCCGATCGGCGAGTCGCCACATGAACTCCTCGTTCTCCTTGAGGCGCTTCGGGGTGATCAGCCGCATCAGCAGCGCACGGTGCGCGGTGTGCTTCGGCGGATCGAAGGTGGGCATCTGATCGCTGAACGGCAGCGTGTCGCGGTACTGGTCGATGATGGCGCTGACGTCATCGCCCTCGAGGGGTACCGGGAACTTCGCCGCGACCCCGGCGACGGCGTTGCACGACGAGAACGTCTCGGGAGCGTTGTAGACCGCGATCGCCTCCTCGAACCCGGTGACCATGACGACCCCGCGATGTGGCTCCCGCCACACCGGACCGTGCTCGCGCAGGTACTCGTAGTAGGCGTACGGGTTCTGATAGAGGTCCCTCGCCCGGAAGAAGTCGATCGCGTCGTAGTCGGTACTGGTCAACGATGCTCCACTCAGTAGGTGTCAGCGTCCGAGGAGTCCGCGCTCGATGATGCACGCCGCGGCTTCGATCTCGGCCGGCCGTCGTTGGCGTGCGCCGAACACGCCGAGCAGGGCCACCATGACGACCGCCTCGAGATCGACGTCGCCGAACCCTCGTGGCCGCAGGTTGCGGGCCATCCGTCGCCGACCCCAGTCCAGCAGCGGCGCGGACTCCGTCCGGATGGCCGGGTCCTGCAGCGACACGTCGACCCAGACGCGCAGCATGACGGCTTCGTTGGCCTGCGCCGCGTGGTAGCGGCGGAGCCAGCGGCGCAGGTCACTCGATCCCGTCGACCCCTCGAGCTTCGAGAGGACGGGCATCTCGATCACCGCGGTGCCTACTCCCTGCACCGCCCACGCGGTGAGGATGCGTGCGAGCTCGTCCTTGTTCTTGAAGTAGCGGTAGAACGCGCCGTGGGAGACACCCGCCGCGGCCACGAGATCGTCGACGCGCGTGTCGTGGAAGCCGCGCTCGGCGAAGACGTCGCGTCCCGAGGTGACCAGGGCACCGAGCGCGGCGTTGCTCGCACCGTCGGGGTCGCCTGCCCACCCGGCCCGGAGCAGCTCGAGCATCTCGGGCCCCAGCTCGAGGGGTGGTGGCGGAGGTCCTGTGGCGGCGTGCACGTTCACCTCGGGACGGATCCCGAAGAGCGTGCGGTGCAGGACGTCGGTGACCGCGACCTCGAGGGCCTCGGTGGGATACGCGTCGGGCGCGACCGAGCGGAGGATCCCACTGACGTCGAGCGCGTGGTTCAGGCACTCGAGGAGGAACCAGATGACAGGATCGAGCTGCCGCGGCGGCAGGGTCGTCATCTCGAGCCGGGCGTGGAACCTCCCGATGGTCTCCTCGCCGGTCCGGCGCGCCATGTCCCCGAGGATCTGGTCGTTCTCGACCGAGTGGAAGACGGGCTCGTAGCGCGCGTGGATCTCGCCATACCGCGCGACCCAGGTGCGCATCGCCGACCACCCGTCGGGCATCGGGCGTGAGCGGGTCCAGCGCCTCGGTCGACGCGCTCACCTGGCGGGCGACCTGGCCGGCGAGCTGTCGGATGACCTCTTCCTTGCTGGCGAAGTACTGGTAGAAGGACACCCGCGAGCAGCGGGCGAGCTTCGTGATCCGGTCGATGCTGCACCCGCGGTACCCTGCCTCGCCGAACGCCCGCAGCGCTGCGTCGAGGATCCGCTGCTGCGTCCGCTGTCCCCGTGCCCCGACCCTCGGGTTGTCGGAGAATGGGGCGCGCCGAACGACCGCGACGGCGCCGTCCGGGCGCCCGTCGGTCTCGTCGTCGGCCATCCGGACCCCTTTCGCCAACGCGATGACACTAGCGTTAGTTGACGGCGCCCGGCGAGATGCCCCCACTGCCCCCCAGGCCAGTACCAGTGCTACGGTGCGTTGACGCAGATGTTAGTTCCCGGCGTCTGCTCGATGAGGACGTCGCGCTCGGGGGTCGCCCTCGCTGAACAGCTCGACCCCGAGAGAGGACCCACCGTGGAGCTGCGACCATTCGGACGGACGGGACTCGACGTCTCGGCGATCGGCATCGGCTGCTGGCAGGTCGGCGGCGGCTACGGCGACGTCGAGGAGGACGAGTTCGCCCGGGCGGTCGGGCGGGCGCTCGACCTCGGCATCAACTGCTTCGACACGGCCGAGGGCTACGGCATGGGCTCGTCGGAGCAGGCACTCGGCGAGGCGCTCGGTGCCCGCCGCGACGAGGCGATCGTCGTCACCAAGTTCGGCATGAACTACAAGGACAAGCCGAACTTCCGCGACAGCAGCCGCGAGCGCGTCTTCGCGTCGATCGACAAGAGCCTGAAGAACCTGGGCACCGACCGGGTCGACGTCTTCCTCGTGCACTGGCCCGACCGTGAGACCCCGTTCGAGGAGACGATGGGCGCGCTCGAGGAGGTCGTTCGCGACGGGAAGGTCCGCGCCGTCGGGTCTCTCGAACTTCAAGGTCGACGAGATCGACGCCTGCCGGCGCGCGTTCCGGGTCGACGTCGTCCAGTACGGCTGGAACATGTTCGACCGTCGGATGCAGCGGGAGATCCTCCCGTACTGCGAGGAGCACGGGATCGGGTTCATGGCGTACGGCTCGCTCGCGTTCGGGCTGCTGACCGGGACCTTCACCGAGGACCAGGACTTCGGCTCGGCGGACTGGCGCGGCACGGCAGGGCAAGATGGGCAACATCAAGATGTTCGAGTCGCTGTTCGGCGAGGAGTCGTTCCCGCGCAACGTCCGGGCAGTCGACGAGATGAAGGCCATCGCCGCTCGGTACGACAAGAGCCTGCCCCAGCTCGCGCTCCGGTGGGCGATCTCGCACCCGGCCGTCAGCACCGCGCTCGTCGGGACCCGTACGGTGGCCGAGGTGGAAGACAACGTCGGCGCGATCGGTTGGTCCATCTCCGACGCCGACCTCGCCGAGATCGACGAGATCTTCGCTCGCCACGACGTGAACACCGTCCCCGAGTTCTGGATCGAGGACGTGTGAGCCGGGAGCGGTGAGGTACTGATGGGTCGAGCTCTCCGAGAAGGTCGCGATCGTCACCGGCGGCGCCGGCGGCATCGGGCGCGCCACGGTCGAGCAGTTCGTCGCCGAAGGCGCCGAGGTCGTGATCGCCGACGTCGACGTCGACGCCGGCACCAGCCTCGCGGCGGAGCTCGGCGCTGCTGCCGCGTTCCAGCGGACCGACGTCGCGGACGCCGACGACGTGCAGGCGGCCGTCGACTTCGCGGTCGCAGCACTTCGGCGGACTCGACGTCATGGTCAACAACGCCGGCATCTCGAGCTCGCGACGCCGCTTCCTCGACGACGACCTCGCGCGACTTCGACCGGGTCATGGCCGTCAACGTGCGGGGCGTCATGCTCGGCTGTCAGCGCGCCGCTCGGTACATGGCGGAGCACGGCGGTGGCTCGATCATCAACACCACCTCGATCGGCGGCATCAACGCCGGCGCCGGTCTGATGACGTACCGAGCGTCCAAGGCCGCGGTCGTCCACCTCAGCCAGTGCATCGCGATCGACTTCGCCCAACACGGCATCCGTGTGAACTGCATCGCGCCGGCCCACATCGCCACCGCCATCAACGCGACGTATGACCAGACGAGCATCGTCCGGGCCATGCAGCCCCTGCAGCGCATGGGTGCACCGAGCGACGTGGCCGAGGCGATGGTGTTCCTGGCGAGCGACCGGTCGGCCCAGATCACCGGCATCGTGCTCCCGGTCGACGGCGGCACGACGGCCGGGCCACCTCCAGCCGACGTCACCAAGCTCATGAGCAAGGTGCCGAAGGAAGGTCCGGCATGACCCCGGTCGACGCGGACGTCGACGGGGCGACCGCCGTCTACTCCTGCGACGACCACCTCGACCTCTCGGCCGTACCGCCCGGGGTCTGGGAGTCGCGGCTGCCGCGAGCCCAGGCCGAGCGCGGCCCACGCGTGCTGGAGCGGGACGGGCGGTCGGTCTGGATGTGCGAGGACCGCATGATCGGGCGCAGCGGCACTGCCGGCGCGAGCGCCGACGATCAAGAAGCTCAGCGCCATCGGGCGCGCCGGCATCGAGGACGACGGCTTCCGCGCCGGGACGCCGCAGCTCCGACTCCAGGACCTGGACCGCGACGGACTGGCGGCCTCCGTGATCTACGGACCGCTCGCGCTCGGCCTCCCGATCGACGATCCGACGCTCCAGGAGGCCTGCTACGCGGCGTGGAACGACTGGGCGATCGAGGAGTTCAACGCCGTCGCGCCCGATCGGCTGTGCGTGCTCGCGTTCCTGCCCGGGCACTCCGCCGAGGCCGCGGCCGCGGAGCTCGAGCGGGCCGCGGGGCTCGGGCACCGCGGTGCGATCATCGACGTCTTCGCCATCGACGTCGGCGACCCGGCCTGGGATCGGCTCTGGGCTGCCGGCGGAGCAGACCGGCCTTCCCATCAGCTTCCACATCAAGGGCGGATCCTGGTCGGGGCTCAGCTACCGGATGGGCAAGTGGCAGTCGGCCGCGTTCGCCTCGATCATGCCGCTGCAGTTCGACGAGGTGCTGGCGACGATGGTGTTCAGCGGCGCGCTCGAACGGCACCCCGGGTGCACGCTCGTGCTCGCGGAGTCGGGCATCGGCTGGCTCCCGTACTTCCTCGCGCGGATGGACCTCGAGTGGCACGCGCTCCGCGACAAGATCGCCGGGGCGATCGAGACCGCGCCGAGCGAGCTGTTCCGCCGCCAGGTGGTGGCCACGTTCGAGGAGGAGGCGCTCGGCGGCGAGCTCATCCCGCTCCTCGGTGCCGACTCGTGCATGTGGGCGTCCGACTACCCGCACACCGACAGCACGTTCCCCGACTCGCTGCGCACGATCGACGAGACGCTCGGCACGCTGACCGCCGAGGACCGTCGGAAGATCACCGCGACCAACTGCGCCCGGCTGTACGGCTTCCCGCATGAGCCCTGAGCGCGCCGACGCCATCGCCGGCTTCGACCATGTCTCGCTCCCCCTGCGGGACACCGAGGCGATGGTGGCCTTCTACCGCGCGCTCGGCCTGGACGTCGCCGAGCATCCGCACGTCGTGTCGGTGTACGTCGGCGACCAGATGATCAACTTCCACCGCCCGACGACGTGGCAGCGCGAGGGCTTCACGCTCCGCGCTCCCGCCGGCGACGCCGCCGTGCGGCGATCTCTGCTTCGTGTGGGACGGAGCAGCCCGAGTCGCTGGCTGCACGACTCGACGAGGTCGGCGCCGAGGTCATCGAGGGCCCGGTGGACCGAGAGGGCGGCCGCCGCGCCGGCGCATCGAGCGTCTACGTGCGCGATCCCGACGGGAACCTCCTCGAGTTCATGATCTACCGCTGAAAGGACCTTGCGATGTCCGCCGAAGTCGTCATCCGCGGAGGAACGGTCATCGACGGGAGCGGCGCGCCCGGCCGCGCGGCCGACGTGGCGATCTCGGACGGTGTGATCACCGAGATCGGCCCGAACCTTCGGGGGGAGCAGCGAGCTCGACGCGTCGGGCTGCGCGGTCACGCCCGGCTTCATCGACATCCACACGCACTACGACGCGCAGGTCTTCTGGGATCCGGCGTTGCGGCCGTCGTCGTACCAGGGCGTCACCACCGTCGTCGCGGGGAACTGCGGCTTCGCGATCGCACCGACCCGCCCCGAGCACCGGGACGTCATCGTGGGCACGCTCGAGAACGTCGAGGACATGGACGCTGCGACCCTGAACGCCGGGCTCACGTGGGACTTCGAGACGTTCCCCGAGTACCTGGCTTCGGTCCGGCGGCGCGGCACGCTGCTCAACTTCACCGCGTACGTCGGCCACTCCGCGCTGCGGCTCTACGTCATGGGCGACGCCGCCTACGAGCGCGCCGCGACCGCCGACGAGATCGAGCAGATGTGCGGCCTCGTCCGCGAAGGGATCGAGGCGGGCGCGGCAGGGTTCTCGACGAGCTTCTCGTTCGCGCATCGCGGGGTCGACGGCAAGCCGGTCCCCAGCCGCTTCGCCGAACGCGAGGAGGTCGACGCGCTTGTTCGTCGCGGCCGGCGAGACGGGCAAGGGTGTGGTGCTCATCACGCCGGGCAAGCAGTGCTCGTACACCGACGTCTACGAGTGGCAGCCCCGGATCGGGCGGCCGTTCACCTACCCGCTGTTCGCGGCGCCGGGCGGGAAGCACCTCGAGCCGGTCGAGCTGCACGAGCAGGGGCTGGCCGACGGCGCGGACGTCTGGCCCCAGGTGACGCCGCGGCCGCTGACGATGCAGTTCACGCTGGCCGACGCGTACAACCTCAACGTCGGCAAGGTCTTCGGCGAGCTGATGGAGGGCGACCGCGACGCGCGGATCGCGGCCTACGGGGATCCGGAGTGGCGGGCGCGCGGCCGCCGCCGACCTGGACCAGGCGCCGATGGCGCCGCGCTGGGAGACCTTCGAGGTGTCCGAGTCCGAGGCGTTCCCGGAGCTGCAGGGCCGGCGGGTGAGCGACCTCGCGCGCGAGCGCGGCGTCAACCCGCTCGACGTGATGTGCGAGCTCGCGCTCACCGAGGACCTCACGACGCGCTTCCGCGCCTACATCGCCAACGACGACGTCGATGCCGTCGCGCGCGCTGCTCACGCACGACCACGTCGCGCTGGGCCTCTCCGACGCCGGTGCGCACGTCGACCAGCTGTGCGACGCGCCGCTGCCGACCGACCTCCTCGGCCGATGGGTGCGCGAGCGCCGGGTGATGCCGCTCGAGCGTGCGGTCCGCAAGCTGACCGGCGAGCCGGCGGACATGTTCGGCCTCGTGCGCCGCGGCTACCTCCGGGAGGGATTCCACGCCGACGTGTGCGTGTTCGATCCGCAGACCGTGGATCCCGGGCCGACGCGGCGGGTGCACGACTTCCCGGCGGACGGCGAGCGGCTCACGGCCGAGGAACCGATCGGCGTGCGGCACGTCCTCGTCAACGGCACGCCGATCCGCCGGGACGGCGCCCAGGTCGAGGGACTCGAGATCCTGCCCGGCACCCAGCCCGAGATCGCCTGAACCGGATGGAACCGCCCGACGAGCTCCTCGATGCCGCTCGGACCGAGACCGGGCTCGACGACTTCGGCGACGACTCCTTTCGGGAAGGGCTCGAGGTCCTGGTGCGCGCGCTGCGCGAGGAAGCCACGCTCAACGACATCGGTGAGCTGGCCATCCGGCACCGAATCGTCGGGCACCTCGGCCAGCGCCTCCAGATCGAGGACTGGTACCGGCGACACCCCGAGATCGACGACGAGCCCATCGATGCTCCCCTGATCGGGCTCGGCCTCCCCCGCACCGGCTCGACCGCGCTGTCGTGCCTGCTCGGCGAGGACCCGAACGCCCGGTCGCTGCGGCGATGGGAGTCGGCGCAGCCGTGCCCACCGCCGTCGACCGTCGAGGGACTGGACCCCCGGATCACCGCCACCGAGGCCGAGGTCGAGATGCAGCGACAGTTCACCCCGCGGATGCTCGCGCTCGTGCCCACCTCGGCGACCTCGCCCTACGAATGCCAGGACCTCATGGCGCTCGACTTCAAGACGCAGCTCTTCCTCGCCTTCGCCCACATCCCCTCCTACGCGACCTGGCTGTTCGATGCCGACCTCACCTCGACGTACCGGTACGAGCGGCGGACGCTCAAGCTGCTCCAGTGGGGCGACCCGGTGAAGCCCTGGCGCCTGAAGTGCCCCAACCACCTCCTGTTCCTCGAGCACCTCGACGTGGTGTTCCCCGACGCCCGGTACGTGATGACCCACCGCGATCCCTCGGAGGTCCTCGTGTCGGTCGCCGACCTGTACGCCGAAGCGGGGAAGCTCTTCAACGACGACATCGACCGTCGCTACCTCGGTGCGCTCAACATCGAGCAGTGGTCGCTCGGCATGGAGCGAGCGCTCGCGTTCCGCGACGCCGGCGCGGACGACCGCTTCTACGACATCGACTTCCGCGCCATGCAGCGCGACCCGATCGGGCAGGTCCGCGGCCTCTACGAATGGCTCGGGGAACCGGTCACCGACGACTTCGAAGCCGGGATGCGTCGGTGGTGGCGGGAGAACGCCGAGAACCGCGAGCAGCACGAGCTGCCCGATCCCGCCGACTTCGGGATCGACCTCGACCGCGTGCAGCCGCGGTTCGCCGACTACACCGCACGCATGGCTCGCTGGACGGAGGAGCGGACGTGACGATCGACCTGACCGGGGGACTCGACCCGGCGCGCGAGTACGTGTTCCCCGAGCGACCCGAACCGGACCAGATGCGGGACGCGGTGAACATGTGGGTCTCCGACGACCGCGGCGCGGTGGGGCTCCCACGCTTCGCGGTCGAAGCGCTCGCCTCGCAGTGGGATCGGCACGACCTCCAGGTGAACGTGGCGCTCGCCGACGGACGCGTGTTCCGTCTGCGAGACGGGTTCCCGTCGCCTGCCGACGACCGGACCCGACGGGAAGTCCTCGGTGCTGGGCGCCGGGCCGCTCGTCTTCCGGTGCGTCGAGCCCTTCCGCACGTGGACCGCCGAGTTCGAGGGCTCGGCCATCGAGACGTCGGCCGAGTCGCTCATCGCCGGCGACGTCGAGGGCCCGGCCGTCGATCTCTCGTTCACGGTCGAGGCGACCATGGCCGTCCCGCCCTGGGTCCAGGGCACGCTGTTCCCCGAGGCGGCCGAGATGCTCGCGACCTCGGTCGAGGGCAAGCTCATGGGCGGCCCCCGACTCGAGCAGCTGTTCCGTGCCGCGCGGCGCCGTGCGCGTCGGCGGCGAGGAGCACCCCTTCACCGGGAGCGGTCTGCGGATCCGTCGCCAGGGCATCCGCGACGTCACCGAGTTCTGGGGTCACTGCTGGCAGTCGGCGCTGTTCCCGAGCGGGCGCGCGTTCGGCTACATCGCGTACCCGCCCCGGCCCGACGGCAGCCAGTCGTACAACGAGGGATACCTCTTCACGGGCGACGGCGAGCTGATCCCGGCGAAGGTGCTCGAAGCTCCGTGGCTCACGAAGCTGCTCCCCCGCGGCGACGACGCGTCCTTCGTCTTCGAGTCCGACCTCGGCATCACGCGCATCGAGGGGGAGACCGTGTTCTCGACGTTCGAGCTCGGACTCCCCGAGTACCCGCAGTTCCCGGTCCTCTTCCAGGGCGGCGTGCGCTACCGCTGGGACGGCGAGGAGACCTACGGCATGCTCGAACGCTCGACGATGCGGGACAAGATCGACTGGTGAGAGCGGGGCGACGCTCAGCGCACGGTGCGGAAGAAGGTCCGGACGATCGTCGGCGAACAGCTCGGGCTGCTCCAGGCGGCGAAGTGTCCGCCCCTGGGCATCTCCGACCAGTACGTGACGTTGTACGCCGCTCGACCCACGGCCGCGGGAACCGGAACATCTCCTTCGGAGTAGCGCGCGATGCCGGTGGGAACGTCGACGCGTCCGGGGCGCGGCTCCCCGTGTGCTGCAGCTCCCAGTAGAGCCGCGCCGACGAGGTGATCGTCTGCGTGACCCAGTACGTCATCACGTTGGTGAGCATCTGGTCCCGCGTGAAGACGTTGCTCCGGGTCGCCGTCGCAGTCGCTCCAGCCGCGGAACTTCTCGACGATCCACGCGAGCAGGCCGGCCGGCGAGTCGTTGAGCCCGACGCCGACGGTCTGCGGCTTGGTCGCCTGCTCCATCGCGTAGCCGGCTCTCGTCGCGCTACGAAGTGCTGCATGGCGGCGAGGTCGGCCTTGTCGTCGTCGGTGAGCGGGACTGCTCACCCTGGGCCCGGGAGGGTGCGTGACGATACGCCATGTTGAGGTGGATGGCCGCGCAGTGGTCCGGGTCGAGCGCACGCGATCCTCGGTCGCGACCTGGGCGCCCCAGTCACCCCCCTGCGCGCCGTAGCGCGCGTAGCCCAGCCGGGCCATCAGCTCGACGAACGCCCGCGCGATCCGCCACGGGTCCCAGCCGGGCGTCCGCGTGGGCTCCGAGAACCCGTAGCCGGGCAGTGACGGCGCGACCACGTGGAACGCGTCGTCGGCATCGACCGCCGTGCGCCTCGGGATCCGTCAGCCGCGGGATGACGTCGAGGAACTCGACGATCGAGCCCGGCCAGCCGTGCGTCATCACGAGCGGCATCGCGTCCGCGTGGGCCGAGCGCGCGTGGACGAAGTGGATCGACTGGCCGTCGATCTCGGTCCGGAAGTGCTCGAGCTCGTTGAGCCGCGCCTCCTGGGCGCGCCAGTCGTAGCCGTCCCGCCAGTACTCGACCAGCTCACGCACGGTAGGCGGTCGGGATCCCGTACTCCCAGCCGGTGCCCTCGATCTGGTCGGGGAAGCGCGTCCGCGCGAGCCGATCCTGCAGGTCGTCGAGGACCGCATCCTCGACGTGGATCTCGAACCGCTCGATCGTCGCTCATCGCTCACGGCACGATCACGGGGAGCGTCTCCCACCCCCGCACGGTCGAGGTCGGCGACAGCCGGGCGTTGGCGCGGTCGACCTCCCATTCCGGGAACCGCGCCAGGATCTCCTCGAGCGCGATGCGACCCTCCAGCCGGGCCAGCGCCGCGCCCAGGCAGAAGTGGATGCCGTACCCGAACGTCAGGTGCTGACCGACCTCGCGGTGGATGTCGAAGCGGTCGCCGTCGGGGAAGCGGCGATCGTCGCGATTGGCCGCCCCGACCAGGAACATCATGACGCTGCCCTCGGGGACGGTCTGGCCGTAGTGCTCGACGTCGCGCGCCACGTACCGGGCCACGTGGGGCGCGGGCGGCTCGTAGCGCAGCAGCTCCTCGATCGCGTTGGGGATGAGCGACCGGTCCGCGACCAGCTCGCGCCGCTGGTCCGGGTGGTCGGCGAGCACCTTGCCGGCCCAGCCGATCAGGCGGGTGGTGGTCTCGTTGCCCGCGCCCGCGACGACGTTGACGTAGGTCAGCACCTCCTCGCGCGTGAGCCGCCGCGTCGTGCCGGTCTCGTCCTCGAACTCCGCCTGCAGCAGCTGCGTCATGAGGTCGTCGGACGGGTGCTCGGCGCGCCAGTCGATGTACTCCGCGAATGCCTCACCCGTCGCGAGCTGGTCCTGCGAGATCGCCATCGGCTCCCCCGGCTTGGTCCGCAGCGCGGCGTCGGACTGGTCGCGGATCGCCTCCTGGTCCTGCTCGGGGATGCCGAGCAACATGCCGATCACCCGCATCGGCATCTGCGCGCCGAGATCGCGCGACGAGGTCGAACCCGCCCGCGCCGACGAGCGGATCGAGGCTCGTGGCACAGAACTCGCGGATCTGCGGCTCCAGCGCGTTCATCCGCTTCGGCGTGAACACCCGCGACAGCAGGCTGCGGTGCACGGTGTGGATCGGCGGGATCCTCGAAGATGATCACGCCGGGCGGCATCTCGATGTCCGCCTTGATCAGCTCGAGGATCGCGCCCCGCCCCGAGATGTAGGTCTTGGCGATCGACCAGTCCGCGCTCGACGTCCTCGAACCGGCTGAGCGCGTAGAAGTCGTGCGTGTCGTTGCGGTACAGCGGCGCCTCTTCGCGCAGCCGCCGGAACACCGGGTACGGGTCGGCGTTGATCTCGACGTCGTACGGGTCGTACGCGAGGTCGCTCATGGTGGATGAGTTTCTCCCTCTCAGTCCTTCTCGGTGGTGGCCGCGCCGCGACGCGCGTCCTCGAGCAGGCCGACGATCCGCGACGGGGTGAGCGGCTGCTCCGTGATCGTGACGCCGAACGGCGAGAGCGCGTCGGCGACGGCGTTGATCACCGCCGGCGGCGCACCGATCGCGCCGCCCTCCCCCACACCCTTGTACCCGCCGGGCCCGGGGCTCGGGGGTCTCGACGTGAACGTGTTCGATGACCGGGACCTCGGACGCGGTCGGCAGCAGGTAGTCGAGGAACGTCGTCGTCACCGGGTTCCCGTCCTCGTCGTACACGAGGTGCTCGTACAGCGCGCCGCCGATCCCCTGCACCGTCCCGCCGTCGATCTGACCCTCGACGACCGACGGGTTGATCATCGGACCGCAGTCCTCCGCGACGATGTGCCGCAACAATCGCACTCGCCCTGTCACGACGTCGACCTCGCACGTGGACACGTGGGTCGCGTTCGTCCAGACCTGGGATGTCGCGGAGGTGTACCGCTCGCTCGCCTCGAGTCCGGCAGGCACGCCCGGAGGCAGCTCCTGTGGCGCGAGGTACGCGATCCGCGCGAGCTCGGCGTAGGTGACCCCGATCGACGGCGTCCCTCGCACGCTCACGCGACCCCCGGCCAGCTCGAGGTCCTCGACCGCCGCCTCGAGGCGGTGTGCAGCGATGGCGAGCACGCGCTCCCGCAGCACGGACGCGGTCTCGGCAACCGCGCCGGCGGTCATCGACGCGCTCCGGCTCCCGCACGCTCCGGCGCCGAACGGCGTGAGCGCGGTGTCGCCCTGGATCGTCGCGACGTCGCCGACGTCGACGCCGAGCGCGTCGGCGACGAGCTGCACCACCGTGGTCTCGAGGCTGTTGCCGCTCGAACCGCCGGCGACGTACACGTTGACGGTGCCCGACGGCTCGATCCGGATCGTCGCACCCTCCGTGCCGTAGACGCCGTAGCCCGGCGTCGTCGGCTCGATGAACGAGCACGTGCCGACGCCGAGGTAGCGACCCGCCGCACGCGCTTCGGCCTGCTCGCGGCGGAAGGCCTCGTAGTCGAGCCTGGCGATCGCCTGCTCGAAGGTCTCCAGCGGCGTGACGCGGTCGTAGGTGAACCCGGTCGCGCTCGATGTACGGCAGGTCGTCGGGTCCCAGCAGGTTGCGGCGGCGCAGCTCGACGGGGTCGAGCCCGATCCGGCGCGCCGCGATGTCGAGGAGCACCTCGCGCGCGACCGACTCGAACTGCCACGGGCCGCGGTAGGCCGTGCGCCCGACCGTGTTGGAGTACACGGCCTTGGCCGTGAAGGTCGCACGCGGGACCCGGTACGGGCCGGGGAACAGCATGCCGACTGCCGCGGCGACCCCGACGGGCCACGGTGTCGGGTAGGCACCGACGTCCTGCACGGCGTCCAACGCGGCGGCGAGGAGGACCCCGTCGTCGTCGAAGGCGAGGCGCGCCGCACCGTGCTCGTGGCGGGCCTGGCCCGCAGTCATGAGGTTCTCGCGCCGGTCCTCGATCCACTTGATCGGTGCACCGAGCTTCGGCGCCGCGAGCATGAGGCACATCTCCTCGCGCTGGACGAGCACCTTCTGCCCGAAGCCACCCCCGGTGTCGCGCGCCACGACCGCGGATGCGGTGCTCGGCCACCCCGAGCAGGCGGGAGCAGAAGAGTCGCACCTCGTGGGGCACCTGGGTCGAGGCCCAGATCGTCATCTCGCCGCTCGCGGCGGACCACTCGACGACGAACCCGCGGGTCTCCATCGGCACCGGCGCGTACCCGTGCTGGCGGATCGTCTCGGCCACGACGTGTGGCGCGGCCGCGAATACGGCCTCGATCTCGGCCGACGGCGGCCCACCCATCGCGCCGACGACGTTGCCGGGTGAGGCCTCGTGGACCGCCACGTCGCCCCCGTCACCGGCGCGGTAGTCGACCGCCGCCGGCAGCGGCTCGAAGTCCACGTCGACCAGGTCGGCCGCGTCCTCCGCGACGTAGCGGCTCTCGGCCAGAACGAGGGCCACCGGATCGCCGACGAACCGCACCTCGGTGTCGGCCAGCGGCGGGCGGGCGACCTCGGGGACGTCCGGACCGATCGACGTGTGCCACTGCTCGTGGACCCCGCCGTTGAGGTCCGCGGCCACGAACACGGCGTGCACCCCCGCCAGCGCGGCCGCACGGGTCGTGTCGATGGGCCCGACCCGGGCCCGGGCGAACGGGCTGCGCACGAAGCAGGCGTGGAGCATCCCGGGACGCACGACGTCGTCGACGAAGGTGCCGGTCCCGGTCAGCAGCCGTGGATCCTCGACCCGTCCGATCCGGGCGCCCGCCGACCGGGTGCTGCCTCGCCACCCATCTGACACTGCCGTCAAAGCATCCGACCCCCGCGAACCCGAGGGGTGCCTCGACCCGCCCGTTCGGTGTCTCCCATCCCGCGGTAATCTAACATCTGCGTCACTTTCTCGGAGGGGGGTCGGGCGACGTGCGAACGGTGGTCGTGGGGGCGTCGAGCGGGCTGGGGCGGTCGATCGCGATCGGGCTCGCCCGGCGGGGTGCGCACGTGGCGCTGCTGGCCCGGCGGCGGGAGCGCCTCGAGGACGCGGCACGCGAGGCCGGTCCCGAGTCGTTGGCGATCGCGTGCGACGTCACCGACGAGGCCTCGTGCCGGAGGGCGATCGACGAAGCCGCGAGCGGGCTCGGCGGCATCGACGCGATCGTCTACGCACCGGCGATCGGCCCGCTGGCTCGGCTCGTCGACACCGACGCCGAGACCTGGCGCCGGGTGCTCGACACGAACGTCGTCGGGGCATCGTGCATCACCGCCGCGGCGATCCCGCACCTCGAGGCGACGTCCGGCATGATCGCGTACCTCTCGTCCGTGAGCGCATCGCTCACGCCGCCGTGGCCCGGGCTCGGCGCGTACATCGTGAGCAAGGCGGCCCTCGACAAGCTCGTCGAGGCGTGGCGCGCGGAGCACCGCGGCATCGGCTTCACGCGGCTCGTCGTCGGGCGACTGTGCCGGTGGCGAGGGCGATGCACAGTCGGAGTTCAACGAGGGGTGGGACCAGCAGGTCGCGGCCGAGCTCGTGCCCGACTGGATCACGCGGGGCTTGATCAGCGGATCGTTGATCGCCGATCGAGGAGCTGATCGCAGTGGTCGACGCGGTGCTCCGGGGTGGCACCAGCCTCTCGGTGCCGTCGGTGACCGTCGCCCCCCGTCGACCACTCGAGGAGCGGGCATGACGCTCACGGCCGGTCCGGTGCAGTTCGACCCGTTCTCGGACGCCTACTTCAACGATCCGAGCGAGATGTACCGCCGACTCCGCGACGAGGCGCCAGTCTCCTACAACGAGCAGTACGGGTTCTACGCGCTGTCGCGCTTCGCCGACGTCCTCGCCGCGCACCGTGACTGGGAGGGGTTCTCCGAGCGCGCACGGCATCGAGCTCTTCACCCTCTCGATGGATCCCGAGGAGGTCGCGCGGCTTCAAGAACATCATCATGATGGACCCTCCGGAGCACGACCGCTTCCGGGCACTGGTCAGCCGGGTCTTCACGCCGAAAGCCGTCACCGCGCTCGAACCGATGATCCGGGAGGTCATCCGCGGCTTCCTCGACCCCCTGCACGACTCATCCGACTTCGACGTGGTCGCCGACTTCGCCGCCCTCTTCCCCGTCGAGGTCATCGCACGCATGCTGGGCGTGCCCGAGGGTGAGCGACAACCGATCCGCGAGTGGCTCGACGCCAGCCTCCGCCGCGAGCCGGGGCAGGTCGCACCGAGCGACGAGAACGCGGGTGCCGTCCTCGAGACGGCCGCGTACTTCCTCGACCTCACGGTGCAGAAGCGCAAGGACCCGGGCGACGACATGCTGTCGCGCCTGACCCAGGTCACGGTCGACCGCGGTGACGGCACCGAGACCGGGCTCGACGACGTCGAGATCACGGGCTTCGTGACCCTGCTCGGCGGCGCCGGGGCCGAGACCGTCACGAAGCTCGTCGGCAACGCGGTCGTGCTGTTCGGCCAGCACCCCGAGCAGTGGCAGAAGATCCTCGACGACCACGACGAAGATCCCGCGTGCCGTCGACGAGATCCTGCGCTACCTGCCGCCGTCTCAGTACCAGGGCCGGTTCTGCGTCGAGGACCGCTTCTTCGAGGGAGGCACGATCCCCGCCGGGAGCCCGGTGCTCCTCCTCACCGGCGCCGCGACGCGCGACCCGCGCGCCTTCGAGCGCGCCGACGAGTTCGACATCGAACGTCAGCCGGGCATCACCATCGGGTTCGGTCACGGCGTGCACAGCTGCCTCGGCGCCGCGCTGGCGCGCATGGAGAGCCGCATCGCGATCGAGGAGCTCGCGGCCAGGTGGCCGCGGTTCGAGGTCGACCACACGGGCCTGCGTCGCGTGCAGATGGCCAACGTCGCCGGTTACTCGAACGTACCGGTCCGTGCCCTTGCCTGACCTCCGGGCCCGAGCACAGGATCGCGTGGAGCACGTGTCCTCGATGGGGGGCGAGCGCGTGGTGGTGGGGAGTCGATGATCCGTCTCATCGGCCGCCGGCTGCTCGCGGTCATCCCGACCCTGATCATCGTCACGTTCGGCGTGTTCCTCCTCGTGAAGCTCGTACCGACGGACCCGGCGGTCACCGCCGCGGGCGGGACGAACGCAACCCAGGAGGACATCGCCCGGACCCGTCGGGAGCTGCACCTCGACGACTCGCTGCCCTCGCAGTACCTCCGGTGGCTCGAAGGCGCGGTGCAGGGAGACCTCGGGGACTCGTACACCCGGAAGACACCGGTGATCGACGAGATCAAGGAGCGGGTCCCGGTGACGATGGGCCTCATCATCGCGGCAACGCTCTTCGCTCTCCTGATCGCGGTACCGCTCGGAGTCGTGAGCGGCCTCCGCCCCAACGGCATGGTCGACCGCGCCTCGCGCCTGTTCGCATCGATGGCCGTCGCGATCCCGAGCTTCGTCCTCGCCCAGCTGCTCGTGGTCGTGTTCGCGGTGCAGCTGAAGTGGCTACCCCCGTCGGGCTACGTCAAGTTCGGCGAGTCACCGTCCGACTGGCTCGAGTACATCGCGCTCCCCGCGATCGCGCTCGGCGTGGCGATCGCCGCGGCGATCACCCGCCAGCTGCGCGGCGCGCTCGTCGACGAGCTCGACACCAACCACATCCGAACGTCGTGGGCGATCGGTGGTGGACGTGGGCGGGTGGTCGGCCTGCACGGACTCAAGAACGCGTCGATCCCGGCGATCACCATCGTCGGTCTCCAGGTCGCGGCGCTCGTGGGCGGCACCGTGATCGTCGAACAGATCTTCGCGATCCCCGGCATCGGGAACTACCTGCTCGGCGCGATCGTCTCGGCCGACCTCCCCGCCATCCAGGGCTGCGTGCTCGTCCTCGTGATCGTCGCGATGGCGATGAGCCTCGTCGTCGACATCCTCTACGCGCTGCTCAACCCCAAGGTTCGGGTCGCCGGATGACGATCGACGGCACCGACGACGTCCTGCGCTACGCGGACGACATCCCGATCACCCCTGACGAGGGGATCGAACCGGCGATCCAGTTCACCGGGGTGCGCCCTCCACGAGGGACGTTCCGGCAGCTGATGCGCCGGCCCGGGCCGTTGGTCGCGCAGGTCTTCCTGACAGTCCTCGCGCTCGCCGCGCTGTTCGCACCGGTCGTCGCGCCGTACGACCCCGACCAGCTCGACATCCCGAACCGCTTCGCGACCCCGTCGTGGAGCCATCTCCTCGGCACCGACGATCTCGGGCGAGATCTCTTCAGCCGCCTCATCTACGGGGCGCGAGTGTCGCTGGTCGTATGCATCGCGGTCATCGCGATCGCGATGGCGATCGGCCTCGTCGTCGGCCTGATCTCGGGCTACGCCGGCGGCAGGACCGACAGCATCCTGATGCGGATCGTCGACGGCGGTCTGAGCTTTCCGCCGCTGGTCCTCGCGATCGCGGTCGCGGGCATCCTCGGGCCGGGCGTCGAGAACGTGATCCTGTCCCTCACGATCGTGTTCGTCTTCGGGTTCGTCCGTCTGGTGCGGGGCTCCACCCTCGCCATCCGAGAAGAACCCTTCGTCGAGGCGTCGATGGCGGCGGGGAGCCGGACCAGCCGCATCCTCGGCCACCGGATCCTGCCCAACGTCCGCTCACCGCTCCTGATCGCCGCCACCTTCGGCGTCGCCGGCGTGCTCGTCGCCGAAGCCGGTCTCGCGTACCTGGGGTTGGGCCCGCGTCCGCCGACGGCGAGCTGGGGGAGCATGCTCCGTCAGGCCTTCGACCGGGCGTTGTACTCGGAGCCGTGGCAGCTCCTGGTGCCCGGTCTGGCCATCGCGGTGACGATCTTCGCGTTCACCGTGCTGGGCGAAGGCCTGCGCGACGTCCTCGGACGCGGTCGCTCGAGCGCGGCGCATCGGACCGAACGGCGCGGGCTCACGACGGTGGCGCGCACGACCGGGCGGCCACCGACCGGCGAGGAGGGCGCGCTGCTCGGCGTCGAGCATCTCTCGGTGGAGTTCGTCTCCGAACGAGGGGCCGCCCGCGTCGTCGACGACGTCTCGCTCACCATCCGCCCGGGCGAGACCGTCGGCCTCGTCGGCGAGAGCGGGTCGGGCAAGACGGTGACCTCGCTCTCGGTGATGCGTCTCGTGCCCTCCCCGCCCGGGCGGATCGTCGAGGGGGCCATCCGGTTCGAGGGCCGGGACCTGCTGGACCTGTCGTTCAAGCAGATGCGGGCGATCCGCGGCACGGGGATCAGCATGATCTTCCAGGACCCGATGACCAGCCTGGACCCGACCTACACCGTCGGACGGCTCCTGCTGGAGGCGCAGACCATCCACAACAAGGTGACGCGCGCGCACGCCCGGGCGCGGTCCATCGAGCTGCTCGAGATGGTCGGGATCCCCGCCGCCGAGACCCGGCTCCGCCAGTACCCACACCAGCTGTCCGGTGGTCTGCGCCAGCGCGTGATGATCGCGATCGCGCTGGCGAACGAGCCGCGGCTGCTGATCGCCGACGAGCCGTCGACCGCGCTCGACGTGACGATCCAGGCCCAGATCCTCGACCTGCTGCGATCTCTGCAGCGCGAGCTCGGGATGGCGGTGCTGTTCGTCACGCACGACCTCGGTGTCGTCGCCGACCTCTGCGACCGGGTTGCGGTGATGTACGCCGGCCAGATCGTCGAGGAGGGGCCGGTGCACGACCTCTTCGCGAACCCGCGGCATCCGTACACCGAAGGCCTCCTGGGCGCGATGCCGCAGGTCGGTCGGCCCGACGAACGTCTGTCCGTGATCCGCGGTCAGGTGCCGCTCCCGCACGAGCTCCCCGCAGGATGCCGGTTCGCGGCTCGATGCGACTACGCGGTCGACGCATGCAGGACGACACCGGTCCTGCTGACGACGTCCTCCACCTCGCTGGTCCGATGCGTGCGTGCCGACTCGCTGTCGTTGCGGGGTGCCGAGTGAGCGCACCCGGAGCGCAGCAGGCGGCAACCGACATCCTGCGCGTCGAGGGTGTGACGAAGCACTTCCCGCTGAAGCGCAGCGCACGCCGGTCCGGTGACGGTCCTGCCATCCGCGCGGTCGACGGGGTCGACCTCTCCATCCCGCCCGGCACGACCCTCGGCCTCGTCGGTGAATCGGGCTCGGGCAAGAGCACGCTGGCGCGCCTCGTGCTGCGCCTGATGCCGGTGACCGCCGGGCGGGTGTACTTCGAGGGCGCCGACGTGACGAGCGAGAAGGGCCGCTCGCTCCGTGAGCTCCGTCCTCGCATGCAGCTCGTGTTCCAGGATCCGTACTCGTCGTTCGACCCGATGGCGACGGTCCTCGACAGCGTGATGGAGCCCCTCCATGCCCACGGGAAGACCAAGCAGGAGTGTGAGGCCCGCGCCGCCGAGCTGTTCGACCTCGTCGGGCTCTCGACCCAGTACCTCCACCGCCATCCGCGCGAGCTGTCGGGTGGTCAGCTCCAGCGAGCGGGGGTCGCCCGCGCCCTCGCGCCCGAGCCGTCGCTGGTGGTGCTCGACGAGCCGGTCAGCGCCCTCGACGTCTCCACGCAAGCGCAGGTCATCAACCTCCTCGCCGATCTCCAGGACGAGCTCGGGATCGCATTTCTCTTCATCGCCCACGATCTGGCCGTCGTCCGCCACGTCAGCGACCGGATCGCGGTGATGTACCTGGGCCAGATCGTCGAGGAGGGTCCGGCGGACGCGCTGTACGACGCCCCGACCCACCCGTACACCCACGCACTGCTCTCGGCGATCCCGGTGCCCAACCCGCGGGTGCAGCGCGGGCGGCCGCGGGTGATGCTCCGGGGCGAGATCCCTTCCCCGGCGAGCCCGCCTTCCGGCTGCCGGTTCCGGACCCGGTGCCCCTTCGCCATGGAGGTCTGCGCCGAGGTCGACCCGCCCGACTTCGTGACCCCGACGGGTGTGCGCACGCGGTGCCATCTGCACACCCACGGGCCTGCACTCGCCGGCGGTCCGATCGCCGACCTCTCGGTCCCGACTGACCCATGAGAGAAGGCGCCGGCCCTTCCGGGCCGACGCCTCCCTCGACGCGATCCTGCGCGACGGCTGGTACTACTTCACGACGTAGACCCGGTTGAGCTGCGGTCCGTACGGCGCGTTGATGACGTCCACGCCCTTGACCTTGTCCGCCTCCGCGGCGAGCACGCTGTTCTGGTTCAAGAAGACGATCGGCGAATCGTCGAGGAGCGCCTTCTGCATCGTGTCCCACGCGGCCTGCTGCTCGGCGCCGGTCTTGGAACCGTCCTGCGTCGTCGCCAGCGCGGCGACTACTTCGTCGTTCCTGTACCCGCAGTTGTTGAGCACGGTCGTGTCACCGGCCAGCGCGAGGGAGAACAGCGTCGGGTCGAGCTGGACGGTCATCAGGTCGGGCTTGGCCGTGACGGCGTCGGCCGCGAAGTTCGTGCTCGTGGTGATCTCGAGGTCGAGGCCCACGTCCTTCAGGTTGCTCTGCACGATCTCCGCGATGGCCGGATACGGCGCCTGCGAAGGCACGACGCTGGACACCTTGGTGCCCGGCGCGACGCCCGCCTTCTTCAGCAGTGCCTTCGCCTTCTTCGTGTTGTAGCGGTAGGTCTTGGCGAGCGACTTGTCGTAGAAGGGCGACGCCGACGTCAACGGTGTGAGCGTGGCGGGCCCGGTACCGGCGAGCGCCGCCTCGTCGATGGCGTCCCGGTCGACTGCGTACTGGATCGCCTGTCGAGCTTCTTTCGTCGCGAAGACCGGCGCGGTCGGGCACAGGTTGAGGGTGTACACGCCGTCGCCTCCGGCCGAGGAGACCTGGAGCCCCGGCTGCGACTTGATCGTCTCGATGGAGTCCGGTGGGATCTGCCACGTCAGGTCGACGGTGCCGGCCTGGAGCGCACTGACCGCCGGCGGACCGAACGGGGTGTCGATGAACTCGAAGCCCGCGACCTTCTGCGACTTCTTGTCCCACGCCGTCGGGTTCTTCTTCAGCACGACCTTGCCCGTCTCGTGACTGTCGAGCAGATAGGGGCCGGCACCCACGTTGGGCTCCCCCGACGGTGAGGACACCGCGAAGTAGTTCGAGTTCTTCAGGTCCTCGTTGATCAACGTCTGCGCGATCGGCTTGTCCAGGTGGATGCGGATCGTGTGGTCGTCCACCACCTCGACCTCGGTGATCGCCTGGATGTTCGGCACCTGGTTCGGACGGTTCGGGATCTTGTCCCACGCGGCCTTCACCGCGGCAGCGTCGAAGGGCGTCCCGTCGGAGAACTTCACGCCCTGGCGCAGCGTGAGCTCGACGGTGCTGGGGTCCGGTGTCGTCCACTTGGTGGCCAGCCCGGGCTCACCCTTCCCGTCGGGGGTGTTGTGGATCATCGTGTCGTAGATCAGGTCGACCCAGAGCCGGACGCTCGGGTTCTGCGCGGCCGAGTTCTCGTCCGGGTCGAACCAGGGCCCGCCGTTGTCCTCGATCGGGACGCCGACCCGGACGACCGCCTTCTTGTCGACCTGGCCGCCGCCCGCAGCCCCGGCGGCCTGGACGCTCAGCCCGGCGACGAGCGCGGCGACGGTCAGCACCGCAGCCCAACGCACGGCGCGCCCACGAGAACCTGACATTGCTCCCCCCGTGTCGAGTCCCGAAGGCGTGGGCGTGTGGCCCTGTCGCCTTCCGAAGCGCCAAAACCTAACATCACTGTCGCGGTGTCGCTAGGGCACCCTCTCAGAATCTCGACATTCGAGGGCCAGACCGAGCGGTCCAAAAACCCCTTGTCTAACAGGGGCGTCATTCGCCTCGACGGGGATGTCTAACATCGCACCGTCACTCGACCCATCTGACTCGACCATCTGCCATCACCCGGCTGCCCTCCCCAGGAGATCCCATGAGCGCCACCACCGGCACCCTGTCCCCGCCCTCGCTGCGCCACCCGGACCGGTTCTTCATCGGCGGCGAGTGGGTGGCGGCGAGCTCGGACGCCGAGCTCGACGTGATCGATTCCGACACCGAGGAGGTCTTCCTCACCGTCGCGCGTGCCGCCGCGGACGACATGGCACGAGCGGTGGACGCTGCTCGACCGTGCGTTCGACGACGGGCCGTGGCCCCGGATGACGCACGCGGAGCGGGCCGGGTGGATCCGCCAGCTGGCCGCGGGCATCCAGGCACGCGGCGCGGACCTGGGCCAGCTCTGGCCACGCGAGTCCGGCGTGATCTTCGCGGTCGCGCAGCACGCGGGACGGATCGGCTTCGGTGCGCTCGAGCAGTACGCGGCGCTGGCCGACACCTTCCCCTTCGAGGAGCGCGCGCAGCCGACCCTGGGTGGCGAGTTCGGGCTGCTCGTGCGCGAGCCGGTCGGCGTCGTCGGCGCGATCATCCCGTGGAACGCGCCGACCGCGCTGATCTCCCACAAGATCGGGCCTGCGCTCCTCGCCGGCTGCACCGTGGTCCTGAAGCCGGCGCCCGAGGCGCCGGGCGAGGCGTACGTGTTCGCCGAGGTCGCGGAGGAGATCGGGCTGCCGCCGTGGCGTGCTCAACGTGCTCACGGCCGACCGCGAGGTCTCCGAGCTGCTCGTGACCAACCCGGGCGTCGACAAGATCACCTTCACGGGCTCGACCGCGGCCGGCAGACGGATCGCGTCGCTTGTGCGGCGAGCGCATCGCGCGATGCACGCTGGAGCTCGGCGGCAAGTCCGCTGCGGTGATCCTCGACGACGCCGACCTGGCGAGGGTCGCGAAGACCATCTCCCGCGCCGAGTGCGCGATCTCGGGACAGGTGTGCTCGTCACTCACGCGGATCGTCGTGCCACGCCCGCGGCACGACGATCTCGTCGACGGCGCTCGCCGCCACGTTCTCGCAGGTGCGGGTCGGCGACCCCTTCGCCGAGGACACGCAGATGGGCCCCCTCGCTGCGGAGCGCCAGCGGGCCCGCGTCGAGGGCTACATCGCGAAGGGGATCGAGCAGGGCGCGACGCTCGCCACGGGCGGCGGGCGTCCGAAGGACCTCGAGCGCGGCTGGTACGTCGAGCCGACGGTGTTCGGCAACGTCGACAACCACTCCGCCATCGCGACGGACGAGATCTTCGGTCCGGTCCTGACCGTCATCCCCGCCGACGACGAGCAGGACGCGGTCCGGATCGCGAACGACACGATCTACGGGCTCAACGCCTCGGTGTTCACGAACGACGCCGACCGGGCCCGGGAGGTCGCCGGGCAGCTCCGGTCGGGCACCGTCGGGCAGAACGCGTTCCGCACCGACTTCGGCATGGCGTTCGGCGGCTTCAAGCAGTCGGGCATCGGGCGCGAGGGCGGGAAGGAAGGTCTCTTCCCGTTCCTCGAGACCAAGACCGTGATCCTCGACGGCACACCGAAGGGGTACGACGAAGCACCATGACGCGACCCCTTCCCGAGCTGACGCCGGCCAACGAGTGGTTCTGGACGTCCGGAGCCGACGGCCGGCTCCGGATCCAGGTGTGCGACGACTGCGCGACGGCCGTCCACCCACCGACCCCGATCTGCCCGACGTGCCGGAGCCTCTCGTGGACACCGACCGTCGTCTCGGGGCGCGGCACGGTCGTCGCCGCCACGGTCAACCGCCACCAGTGGCTCCCTGGATCTCCCGCCCCCGTATGCGATCGCGGTCGTCGCCCTGGCCGAGCACCCCGACGTCCGGCTGACGACGAACGTCATCGGGTGCGAACCCGACGAGGTGCACATCGGGCAGGATGGTCGCTGCGCGCTTCGAGCAGCACGAGGACGTGTTCCTGCCCTTGTTCGTGCCCGTCGGGAGCGATGACGCAACCGACCTCGTCGGCGAGCCGGAGCGCCCGACACCCCGCCCACCCGTGAGCACCGACCGGTTCGAGCACCGGGTGGTGCTCTCCGGCGTCGGGCGATCGGCGATCGGCCGACGCCTCATGCGCGACCCGCGCGCCCTCGCAGTCGACGCGTGTCTCGCCGCGGTCGCCGACGCGGGGCTCACGCTCGACGACATCGACGGGCTGTCCACCTATCCCGGGCTCGCGGGCATGGGCATCAGCGAGGGAGGCACCACCCAGATCGAGGAAGCCCTCCGGATCCAGCCGACCTGGACGAACGGCGGCGGTGAGCTCCCCGGTCCCGGCGGCGCTGTGATCCAAGCGATGCTCGCAGTCGCCAGCGGCTTGTGCCGGCATGTCCTGTGCTTTCGCACGGTGTGGGAGGCGACCTACGCCGCGCTCGGCCTCGGGGGGTTGGGCGGTCCGCGCGTGTCGGGGCCGCTCATGGAGTGGCGGGCACCGTTCGGTGCGATGTCCGCCGCGAACTGGATCGCGATGCACGCGAGCCAGTACTTCCACCGCTACGGCGCGACCCGGGAGATGCTCGGCCGGATCGCGATCAACGGCAGGACCAACGCGGCCCGCAACCCGCTCGCGATCTACCGCCAACCGATGACGATGGACGACTACCTGTCGGCCCGGCCGGTCACCGACCCCTTCGGTCTCTACGACTGCGACGTCCCGTGTGACGCGTCGATCGCCGTGATCGTCTCCGACGCCTCGGTCGCCGGCGACCTGCCCAAGCCAGCGATCAGGGTCGACGCGGTCGGGACCCAGATCACCGAGCGGGTGTCGTGGGACCAGGGCACCTTGACCCACGAACCGCAGGTCATCGGGCAGTCGGCGCACCTCTGGACGCGGACGAGCCTCCGGCCGAGCGACGTCGACCTCGCGCTGGTGTACGACGGGTTCACCTTCAACGCGATCTCGTGGCTCGAGGCGCTCGGGTTCTGCGAGTTCGGCGAGGCGAAGGACTGGCTCGACGACGGGCGACGCATCGCACTCGACGGCGAGCTCCCGGTCAACCCGCACGGCGGCCAGCTGTCCGAGGGGCGCACGCACGGCTTCGGATTCCTCTCCGAGGCGATGCTCCAGCTCCGCCACGACGCCGGTGAACGCCAGGTCGCCGATGCGAAGACGGCGCTCGTCACGTCTGGTGGCGGCACGCCTTCAGGGGTGCTGCTGCTGCGGCGGGACGGCTCCTGAGAACCCTCGCGGCATCATCCCTCGGGTGCAGCCGTGAAATCCGTGCGCAGACGAGTGAGGGTGCTCGTCGCGATGCGCCAGGCGCCAGCGACCTTCACGTAGGTCTCGTGATAGTGGCCGTACGCGTGCATCTCCGAGCCGTCGGGCCAGCGCAGCATGTCCTCCATGGACCACACCCCGGTGGCTGTGGTCGGCGACGTCACCTCGATCTCGGGCATGTGACCGTGATGCACGGTGACCACGTCCCCGATCACGCCCTGGAGGAACACCATGAACTCATCGGCACCGGTGACCACGCCGCCACCCGATGACGAGGTGTCCATCACGAGGTCATCGGTGAAGACCTGGCGCATCGCGTCCCAGTCCTTGGTGTCCATCGTCCGGAAGTACCGTGCCTTCAGCTGCTTGATCGCTTCGATCTCCGCGAGCGGCGTGGCACCCGCGGTCGTCGTCGGTTCGGCCGAGACCATGGTGAACGTCCGCCGGGCGATCTTCCAGCCATCGGGCGTGCGCTCGAGCTGGTCGTCGTAGTACCCCGTGCCGTGCGCGACGAGTCGCTCATCGAGACCCATGAGGATCACGTCGACGTAGCTGCGCGCGACCACGCCCTCACCGTCCGATGTGACGACCTGGTTTGTGATGCGGTGCAATGAGCGACCGAGCGGCTCGTGAACCTGCTCCATCCACGCGGTGAGCGAGTCGGCGTCGTGCCACGCGCCGATGTCTCCGTAGTCCGCCTCACAACCGTCGGTGAAGCAGGTTCGCAGCAACGCCCAGTCCTTGCGGTCGATGCCGGTCGCGTAGCGCACCAGCAGCTCCGCAACGTCCTGGTGGACGTCCCGATCGAGTTCTGGCGTCGTCACTGTGCCTCCTCCTCCTTCTTCGGGTCCATCGGCATCACGACCTCGGGGAGGGGATGCCGGTAGAGCGCCGCGGCATTCTCGCTGCACATCGCGCGTAGCTCGCCGGCGGGCACGTGACTCCATGCCTGCTCGATGGCGACCTGGGTGTCGGGCCACGTGCTGTCGCCGTGCGGGTAGTCGACCTCGACCATGATGTTCTCGACGCCGATGCGGTCGCGGGTATCGATCGTCGACCGGTCGCCGAGCGTGCAGAACCAGAAGTTGCGCAGCAACACGTCGGCGGGGCGCTCGTCCCAGCCGAGCCCGTAGCCGGAGTTGTCGACGATGTCGTCGAGCCGGTCGAGCAGCATCGCGACCCAGCCGATCCCCCCCTCGCTCATCGCGAGCTTGAGGCCCGGATGCTGCACGGGATACTCCGACCACAGCCACTCCGCGCATGCCGTGAGCGCGAGCTGGCCGAACAGCGTGGCGCTGATCTGCGTGGACGGCGCCCCCGCTGGCACGGCATGGGTCCCCGAGCTCCCGACGTGGAGCGAGATCACCGTGTCGGTCTCCGCGCATGCCGCGATGATCGGGTCCCAGTGGGTCCGTTCCCAGAGTGACGGCAGGCCGATCTCGTGCGGCCGCTCGGGAAGCGTCACCGATGTGAACCCGCGCTCGGCGTTGCGGCAGATCTCATCCGCCGCGAGCGTCGGGTCGGCCAGGTACGCGATCCCGAGTGGGACGATGCGGTCGGGATGCTGCTCGTACCACTCCTCGAAGAGCCAGTCGTTCCACGCCCGGCTGCACGCGACTCCGAGCTCGCGGTCGGGGATGTCGAAGAACACGCGACCGCAGAACCCGGTGATCTGGGACGGGAAGTTGACCGAGGCCCACACGCCGTTGAGGTCCATGTCGCGCACTCGGGCATCGACGTCGTAGCAACCGGGGCGCATCTGGTCGAAGCGGAACGGTTCGAGCTTCACGGTCTCCGGGCGGCGGCCGGCCACCGCGTTCATGCCGACCTGGGAGTAGCGCTCGCCCTCGAACTCCCAGACTTGATGACCCTTGCGGGTCTCGACGATCCGCGGCGCGCGCTCCTGGAGCGCCGCGGGGAGTCTCCCTTCGAAGGTGTGTCGTGGCTCGACGACGTGGTCGTCGACCGAGATCACCGTGTACCTCACCTCGCGCGGCGAGGGTTCAGGGAGGAACAGGTCCTCGGCGGTGGCGACCATCGGCAGCTCGTTTCGTGGGCCGCGCGTCGTCACTCGGCACGCGACGCGGGTGCCGATGGTAGGACGTCCGTGTGAAGCCCACTGCCCGAGAGCTCTTCGGCCCCGAAGGGACGCCGCGGGTCGTCGTGGTCGGCGCCGGTTTCGGGGGTCTCGCGGCCGGCGTCAAGCTCCGGCGGGCCGGCATCGACACGTTCACCATCTACGAGTCGTCGCTCGGTGTCGGTGGCACGTGGCGGGACAACACCTACCCCGGTGCCGAGGTCGACGTCGGCTCGCACCTCTACTGCTTCTCGTTCAAGCCCTACGACTGGACGCGTACCCACGCCCGCCAACCCGAGCTGCAGCAGTACCTCGAAGAGACGGTCGACGAGTTCGGCCTGCGACCGCACCTGCGGCTCGGCGTCGGCGTGGAGTCGGCGACCTGGGATGACGACCGCGACGTCTGGTGCGTCCGCCTCGCCGACGGCACCGTCGACGAGTGCCACGTCCTCATCAGCGGCGTCGGCTTCCTCAACGTTCCTCGATTCCCGACCTGGCCCGGGCTCGACGAGTTCGAGGGGCCCGCCTTCCACACCGCGCGGTGGGACCACGAGCAGGATCTCACCGGCAAGGTCGTGGCCGTCGTGGGCACCGGCTCGTCGGCCACGCAGGTCGTGCCGGCGATCCAGCCCATCGTGGAGCAGCTCTACGTGTTCCAGCGCGAGCCCGGATGGGTCATGGCCAAGGGCGAGCGCGACCTCACCGACGACGAGCGCGCCGCGCTCGGCTCGCCGTGGCGGCGCAAGCGGGAGCGTTGGCGGCAGCAGTTCGTGCTGGAGAAGAGCCTGTGGCGCGGGAACCTCTACCGCCCGGGCACCAAGGTCAACGAGGCGCGCGAGCAGCTCTGCCGCCGCTACATCGCCCGCCAGTTCGCCGATCGACCCGACCTTCGTGAGGCCGTCACGCCGAAGTACCCGTACCCGGGCAAGCGGCCGGTCTTCGCGAGCACCTTCTACCCCGCGCTCAAGCAGCCGAACGTGGAGCTCGTCCCCCGGTCCGTGGCCTCGGTGACACGCCACGGCGTCGTCGACTCCGACGGGGTGGAGCGCGCGGTCGACGTCATCGTCATGGCGACCGGGTTCCAGCCGACCGACTACCTCGCCCGCCTCCCCGTCACCGGTCGAAACGGTCAGACGCTCCAGGAGTACTGGGCGGACGAACCGCACGCGTTCCTCGGCATCACCGTGCCCGGGTTCCCGAACTTCTTCATGCTCTACGGACCCGGCACCAACGGCGGCGAGATCGTCACGATGCTCGAGAGCCAGGCCGAGTACGCGGTGCGCGCGGTGCAGCGCATGATCCGCCGACGCGTCACCACAGTCGAGGTGAAGCCGATGTACGAGGCGCGGTGGCAGCGCTGGCTGGAGAAGCGGATCGAGGGCACCTCGTGGACGATGAGCAAGAACTACTTCACGTCACCGACTGGCAAGGTCGTCACGCAATGGCCGTCCACCAACCTGCACTACCGCCTCCTGACCAAGGCGCTGGGCCGGGTCTCGGAGACGACGAGTCGGCGCAGGACCTGAGCCAGACGCATGTCGTGGTCCCGGGAGACCTCGCGCTCTCGCCGGCCCGATAGCGTCTCGGCCATGAGGACCACGGAGCCCGACCCCCACGCCATCGCTCGGCGTGTGTTCCTGCGGCGCGTCGGCGCAGCCGGTCTGCTGGCGGCGGGTGCCTCCGCCCTGGGGGGTTGGACGGGTGTCGCCGGCGCCCGCATGGTCACGGCTCCTGCGCCGAGCGACACGCCCGCAGACCCCGACGCCGCGCTGGCCCGGCTCATGCGGGGGAACCGTCGCTTCGTGCGCGGCCGGATCAAGCATCCGTTCGACTCCGACGAGCGGCGTCGCGCGACGGTCGGCACCCAGACGCCCTTCGCCGCGGTGCTCGCCTGTTCCGACTCGCGGGTCCCACCCGAGATCATCTTCGATCAGGGCGTCGGCGACCTCTTCATCGTCCGGGTCGCCGGGAACGTCGCCGGCACCAGCGAGATCGCGTCACTCGCGTACGCGGCCGAGCACCTCGGCGTCGATCTCATCCTCGTGCTCGGTCATGAGGCGTGCGGAGCCGTGAACACCACCATCGCGGTCGTCGAAGGCGAGGCCGAACCGGGCGAGTACGCGACGCTGACGGACGCGATCGCACCCGCCGTGGAGACCGCGCAGCGCGCGGGCGCGTCCGGCCCCGACCTGCTCCCGGCATCCGTCGACGCGAACGTCCAGCTCGTCACCGCGCAGGTGCCCGAGCGCAGCAGCGGGATCGCCGCCGAGGTCCAGCGCCGGGAGATGGGTGTGGTGGGCGGCATCTACCACCTGGAGACCGGCAGGGTCACCCTGCTCTGAGCCTTCTGCCCTGACGGGGTGGCGGTCACCCAGGGCGGTGAGCGGGTGCGCCTGGAGGCGCTGACCGCGATCGTCGAGCGGTCAGGCGCGGAACATGTGCCGTTCCATCATCGGCCGCATCTCGGCATTGACCAGCTCGAGCCGCACCCCCAGCGGGTCGCGGTGGTAGGCGAACATCCGCGGCGACGCCTCGCCGTGACCGTCCATGAGCTCGAGCGGACAGGCCGCCACGCGCAATCTCTCCGAGTCGCTGGCGAGCGTGCCGGTGAAGAACCCGATGTGGTGCAGGTTCGAGTGCTCGTTGCAGACCCACGGTGTCCCCGGTGTCTCCTGGATCAGCTCGAGGTACGGAGCCGCGGTCGAGTAGCGGGTCCGGTTCGGAACCACGAGATCGTGACCCTCGCCGTCCCGGACCTCGATCTCGTACTCCATGATCGGACCCCACTCCACGCCGAGCAGCTCGGTGAAGTGCTCGCACCCTGCTTCGAGGTCCGGTACGACGATCCCGACGTGGAACAGCTCGCCGAAGGCCATGCCGCATCCTCGCAGCATCGACGGATGGTCAGTCGATCACGTACTCGGCCGGGTCGACGTGGCGCGTCCAGCGCCAGTACACCTCGATCGGCCATGGCGACAGCGTGAAGATCTTCCCGTCGGGGTTCTTGTAGTGGCTGTGCTCGATGGCCGGGTGTGACCACACGAGCTGGTCGATCTCGTCCCGGTAGCGCACGAGGTACTCGTCGTGGACGTCCTGGCGTACCTCGATCGAGCGCGCGTCCGCGGCGAGCACCGCGTGGATCGCGCTCATCGCGTAGGTGACCTGGCACTCCGAGTGGATGATGATGCTCGCGCCGTGGGCGAGGTTGGTCCCGGGACCGTAGAGCAGGAACAGGTTCGGGAACTTCGGGACGGTGATCCCGAGGTAGGCGGTGGGCTCGTCGCCCCACTGCTCGTGCAATGACGCCCCGCGCCGGCCGGTGATCTCGATCGGCGTGAGGAAGTCGTTGTGCTGGAAGCCGGTCGCGTAGCAGATCACGTCGGCCTCGTGGATCGTCCCGTCGACCGTGACCACGCCCTCGGGCACGATCCGCTCGATCCCGATCCGCACGAGGTCCACGTTGGGCTTCTTCAGGGCGGCGAACCACGTGCCGTTGTCCTGCAGGATGCGCTTGCCCGCCGGCGGGTACGGGGGCGTCGACTTCTCGATGAGGTCAGGACGCCCCTCGAGCTGTGAGCTCATCCACTCGAGGAGGAACTCGCGTCGCGCCGCACTGCTCTCGTTGTTCGCGAGCCCGTCGCGGTCGTCGAACGCGGGGTCGCGGCGATAGCTCTCGGTCCCGAGGCCGATCCCCGGGTACAGCATCAGGAACCGGAACCAGCGTCCGTAGAACGGGAGGTGACGCATCGCCCACGCGTCGCCCAATGGTACGGGCTCGTGGTACGAGGGGTTCGGCAGCACCCACTGCGCGGTGCGCTGGAAGATGTCGAGGTGCGCGACCTCGTCGGCGATCGTCGGCGCGATCTGGAAGCCGCTCGCACCAGCGCCGACGAGCGCGAACCGCGTACCCGTGATGTCGAGGTCGGCCGGCCACCGGGCCGAGTGGAACGACGGGCCGGCGAAGTCGGCCATGCCCGGGATGTCGGGCATCCGCGGCTGGTTGAGTGATCCGACGCCGCTGATCAGGAAACGCGCGTCGAGCGTGTCGGTCGTGCCGTCTGCGGCGCGCACGCGCACCTGCCACCGCTGGGGCTCTTCGTCCCATGCGGCGCCGGTCACCTCGGTGTCGAAGCGGCAGTGTGGACGCAGCTCGTACTTGTCGAGCACGCGCGTGAAGTAGGCCTCGAGCTCGGGCTGGCGGCAGAAGTACTCCGACCAGTGGTCGGCCGGCTCGAAGGAGTAGCAGTAGTGGTGACTTCCGACGTCGACGCGCGCGCCCGGGTAGCGGTTGTCGCGCCACGTCCCACCCGGGCCCGGGCCCTTCTCGACGATGGTGAAGGGCAGCCCGGCCTGCGCGAGCCGGATGGCGGCGACGATGCCCGACTCGCCGCAGCCGACGATGACGACCGGCGACTCGGCCTTCACCGTCGCCGGGATCTCGTCACCCCACGTGACGGCACCGCTGTCCGCGCCGTCGAGCTGCAGGTCCTCGAGGAACATCGGCACGAGCTCGTCGCCGACGGGCTTGCATGCGAGGAACGACATCATCTCGATGACGACGTCGGTCGGGAGCGGCTTCGGCTCGCACCCGGCGTCGCGGTACGCGAGCACCGCGGGCAATGCCCGGCGGCGGACCTCGGCACAGGTCTCCGCCGAGATCCCGCCCTGGAACTCCATCGAGGTCGCGATCTTCGGGTGCGCCTCACCCCGGATCCACGACGGGTCGCCCGTCATGTGGACCAGCGAGCACAGCAGCGCGGGGACGCTGACGTCCTCGAGCATCGCGGCAACGGTTGCGTCGTCGTCGGTGAACGGCGTCCCGGCGTGGGGGTTCGTGGGTTCGCGATCGTGACCCATCGGCATGTTGTCTAGAGCATCACGGCGCCGCAGCGACAGCCGGGGCCGGGCCCCCGGGGGACGACGGGGAACGGAGGGCACGCTAGTCTCACCTCAGCCGGGGCCGGCTGCGGGCGACCGGAGCACCGTCGGCGAAGGTAGGTCAGGTACGTCCCGGCCGAAGGTACGCCGGGCATCCGTCGGAGAGGCAGAGCATGCGACCCAGGACGTTCCTCGCCGGAGTTGTCGCGATCGCGGCCACGGCGCTGTTCGCGGTGGCGCTCGTCCCTGCGGGAGCAGGGGTGACGAACACGCACATCGTGGTGCGCAAGTCCGTCGAGGGACCGGCGACCGGACCCTTCACGGTGGTCGTCGCCTGCAGCACCGACGACGGGGACGGCGGCATCATGAACGAGGCCACGCTGGGCTTCGACGCCACCGGAGCGCCGACGAGCGTCGAGCCGGCCGGCCCCCCGTGGTCGATCGTCGACGGGGCGTGGCAGCTCGACACCATCCCGCCGATCGGACCGACCGAGTGCACCGCGACCGAGACCGACGCTGACGGCGCCACGAGCACCAGCTGGACGTGCGACTTCCAGGACCAGCGTGGTTCGTTGGAACCACCCGGCGGCTGTGCCGCGCCCGGCGGGACCGGCATCGGGCCCGTGGGCTTCACGCTCAACAGCGTCGGCGACGAGGCCGGGAGCCAGACCGCCACGGTGCACTTCACCAACACGGTGGCCGCCGAGCCGCTGGACATCGCCCCGGCGTTCACGGGCTGAACGGTCGGTCCCGACCTCCTCGCGTGGAGCGCCGTGTCGGCGCGCTCAGCGGCGGACCTCGGCACGGGCCTCCGCCGAGATCCCGCCCCGGAACTGCATCACGGTCAAGATCTTCGGGGGCGCGCGCTGCGGATCAGCCGACGATCTCGCTGGTCTGGATCACCGGGCTGATGCTCGTGTAGTTGGCGACGTCGGCCATCACCTCGGCCGTGCCCGGTGCTCCCATGGCGGCCCCCATCGCGTCCATCGACTCGAACGTGAAGTGCACGGCGGCTACGTACGGCCCGTCGACACCCTTGTCGATCTCGGCGCCGTCGAGTCCCCACGTCTTGAGCGCCAGGGGCACATGGCTGTTCACGTAGTACTCGTGGTCGAAGGTCGCACCTTCGGTGTTCGGGTAGAAGACACTGAATCGGATCATCGGGCACGCTCCTCGGTGTTGACGGCCTCGCTCGACGAGGCCGTCAACCTAGCCGTCGTGCCGCTCGAACGCTCTTCTCATCGGCCGGCCGTCGACGTCGACGTCGACGTCGACGCGGTCGGGGTGCCGACGGCGACAACCGTCCGTGCCGAGCGACTCGTTGTTGCCGCGCGTGCCGGGCAATAGCCTCGATCGGATGCCGCCTGTCACCCGCTATGTCGCCGTCGACGGTTCCCGCGTCGCGTATCAGGTGTTCGGTGAAGGCGCCGTCGACATCGTGGTCTCCGCCGGGAGTTTCAGCCACACCGACGTCATCTGGGAAGATCCCGCGGCCTCGCTCTTCTACACGCGGTTGGCATCGTTCGCGCGCGTGATCCGCTACGACCGGTTGGGAACCAGCAACTCCGACCCGTTGCCGCCGGGTTGGGGCTGTGACCTCGACTCGTTCGGGCACGAGCTCGAGGCGGTGCTCGACGCCGTGGACGCGAGCAACGTCGTGCTCGTGGCCATGCTCGACGCCGGACCGTTCGCGATCCACTACGCCGCCGTGGCGCCGGAACGGGTTCGCGCCTTGATCCTCTACAACACCACCGCACGCTTTCTCCGGGACGACGACTACGAGTTCGGTCGTCCCCAGCGCGAGCTCGACGACCTGCTCGGGCTCCTCGATGAGGCGTGGGGCACCGAGGCACAGGTGGGGATGAACGTCCCGAGCCAGCTCGGCGACGAGCGGTTCGCCGCCTGGTACGCGAAGTTCGTCCGCTCGCTCGGCACGCCGACCGCGATCATCGGCATCCTCCGAGAGCACGTGACGCTCGATGCCCGTCCCTCGCTCTCCGAGCTACGGATCCCGACGCTCGTGCTCCACCGGGCAGGCTACGGCCTCCTCCCGCTCGAGCACGGCCGCTACCTCGCCGCGAACATCCCGGCAGCCGAGTTCGCCGAGATCCCGGGGAGCGACGGACCCATGTTCTGGGAGTCGCCCGACGTCATCCTGGCGCACATCAGGGACTTCGTGGCCGGCGGTCAGCACTCCGGGGCGGTCGCGACCGAGGTCGCTACGGTCCTCTTCACGGACATCGTGCGTTCGACCGAGCTGGCCGGCTCGCTCGGCGACGAAGAGTGGACCACGGTGGTGGGCGCGCACGAGGCGGCCGCAACCGCGGTCGTCGAGATCGGCGGAGGCCGCGTCATCAAGGGGACCGGTGACGGCATCCTGGCGATCTTCCCCGACCCGGCGATGGCCATCGCCTGCGCCGAGCGGCTGCGCACGGACTCACGCGCGATGGGGCTGTCGGTGCGCGTCGGGCTCCACACCGGTCGTATCGTGGCGACCTCCGACGAGGTCCGCGGGTTGGCCGTCCACCTCGCGGCACGGGTCATGAGCGTGGCCGAGCGCGATCAGATCGTCGTGTCGCGCACCGTGCGCGACCTCATGCTCGGGTCGGAGTACCGCTTCGTCGACCTGGGGCCACACACCCTGAAGGGCATCGAAGGAACCTGGAACCTGTACCAGCTGGGCACCTGAAGGCGTCCCGGCGATCGGCGATGCAGCCCCGGCGGGGACGTCTGCTCCTCAGGGCCGCGGGGTCGGCACGCGGACGAGCTGCTCGAACCCGTGCTCCAGGGCGCGAGCCTGCTCGACGAGGTCAGCGCGGATCATCTCGTCGATCTCGAGCCCTTCGAGCCAGGCGCGGAACTCGATCGCACGCCGGTGCGCGGCAGCAACGTCGACGCGACCCGAGTACCCGCGCTTCACCGCCGTCGTGTACCGCTGATACACCATGTAGGCCAACGGTTCGCTACCTGCTTTCTCGATGGCGCTCGAGCGTCGTCGACTCGAAGAACGCGTCGTCCTCGTAGCACCAGATCCAGCCTTCGTCCCGGTTGATCGAGCGAAAGATGGGATGGCCGGTCGTCTCGTGATGGCGCGCCATGTGCCGGTTCTTCGAGGTGTCGCAGCAGCCGACGTAGCCACAGATCAGGCACATGCGCAACGCGGGCCAGATGTCGCCCGACTCCTCACAGTCCCGACACACCGATGTGGTGGGATCGGTCAGGGTGATCTCCTCGAGGTGCGCGCACGGCCGGTCGCCGGCTTCTCCGGTCAGTGCGACCTTGAGCAGGAACTCGGGAGGCGCCACCGGGTAGCGCGGTGGCCGGTCCATCTCGTCGGCAGGGTTGACGAGCCGCAGCTGACGCAACAGACCGACACGCTGTGGGGTTGAGGTGTCGTCGAAGCGCACCGCGAGTCGATCGCCCGACTCCCGAATCGTCACCGGGGTCGTCCATTCGATGACGTCGCCACTCCCCGGCGCACCCCAGAGCTCCCCCTGGTGTGTCCCGCGCACTGTCGCCGTCGCCCCGACGGTCCCGTCGGCACCGGCCTCGATGCCGTCGATCGCCACGACGAGGTCGGGCATGGCAGCCTTGAGGTCCGTGGCCAGGTCTGCGATGCGATCCGAGGCCGGTCGTTCACCCGGTGCGGGTGCGCACCCGAAGAAGTCCGCCGCCAAGTAGGCGCGCAAGACTTCGACATCACCGACGCGGAGACGATCGCCGAGCTCGCGCTCCTTCGAGGGCCGAACGACACGTCGCGGTTAGGGTTCCCCATGGCTTTCCGAGAGTCTCGCCCCGTCCGGGTGGAGTTCGAGTCCGAGGGCGCCGTCCTACGCGGGTTGCTCTTCGAGGCCACGGTGGGAACACCTCCGTTTCCGATCGTGGTGATGGCTCACGGGACTTCGGCGACGATCTCGATGGTGGCCGACCGCTACGCCGAGGTCTTCGCGCCGCGGGCGTATCGGCGCTGCTCTACGACCACCGGAACCTGGGCTTCAGCGACGGTGAGCCCCGACAGCAGATCAATCCCTGGGTCCAGAGCCGCGGCTATCGCGACGCCATCGACTTTGCGTCCGGCCTCGAGCAACACGACCCGGAACGGATCGGCGTCTGGGGCGACTCGTACTCGGCGGGCGAGGTCTTCTTGGTGGCCGCGTGCGACGCCCGAGTGAGGGTGGTGGTCGCGCAGTGCCCGGTCTTCGGCGCCGTCGCCCCTGAGGTCCCGCCGACGACCGAAGGGTTCGAGGCGATTCGTGCGACGTTCGATTCCGGCGACGTCAGCGGCGGCCCCGGTGACCGCACCGGACCGCTGCCGGTGGTGTCGACCGATCAGTTGGGATCACCTTCCTTGTTGACCCCGATTCAGGCGTTCCGCTGGTTCGTCGACTACGGAGGCCGGCACGGGTCGGGATGGCTGAACCACGTCACCCGGGTGATCCCTTCCGACCGCGCCCCCTACAGCCCCTACCTGTGCACCCCACAGGTGAAGATCCCGTCCTTGATGATGGTGGCTCCCGACGACGAGATGATCCAGGCGAACCCCCGGGTCACCCGTGGGGCGTTCGACCTGCTCGCCGGACCCAAGGAGTGGCACGAGAT
Organism: uncultured Acidimicrobiia bacterium; assembly: GCA_963809885.1. Taxonomy (GTDB): domain Bacteria; phylum Actinomycetota; class Acidimicrobiia; order IMCC26256; family PALSA-555; genus JALHSW01. Next base: position 1,635,620 of record CAWELA010000004.1, read on the forward strand.
CGATGGCGGCCATTTCGGGCTCCTGTACCACCCGAGCGACCTCTTCGAGCAAGCGAGCTCGATCCAGGCCGACTACCTCGCGCGGGGCCTGCGCAGCTGACATCGTCTCAATCGCTTGCGATGTCTGCGAGCACCTCACGGTGACCCACTGGCCGATTCCCTCGGCCGATCAGCCGGCGCCTGTAAGACTGCGCACGTGACGGCGGTCGGGACCACCGAGAGCGCAGCTGCAACCATCTCTGCGGTACCACGCAGGCGAACCCGCTTCTTCGGACGTCTGGACGATGTCGCGGGCATCATCGATCGTCTCCGAGACGCGCCTGCGGTGACGCTCCTGGGGGTCGGCGGTGTCGGCAAGACTCGACTCGCGTACGAAGTTGCGGCACACATCGAGAGTCAGACCGAAGCGAGCGTCCACGTCGTCGAGCTCGCGACAACGTTCGAAGCCGACGGCGTTGCTCGTGTGGTCGCCGATGTCCTCGATCTCCCGGTCACCGCGGAGTAGTCGCCAAGCGATGCCATCGCCGCACAACTGAACAGCTCGGGCCCGACGCTGCTGGTGCTCGACAACTGCGAGCAGGTCATCGACGGCGTCGCGTCCTTGGTCGATCTTCTGCTCGACCGGTGCGTGTCCCTCACCGTGCTCTCGACCAGCCGGGTGCCGCTCGGCGTCGAAGGTGAGGTTGCGTGGCCGGTCGAACCGCTCCCGGTCGATGGCGAGGGAGTGGACGTCGGCCCGGCGATCCAGCTGTTGATCGATCGCGCGGAAGCCGCGCACCCCCATGCGCTCGAAGGAGCCGCGCGTGAGCAGCTCGCCGCGCTCGCGACCCGCCTCGACGGAGTTCCGCTCGCCATCGAGCTCGCAGCAAGTCGGCTCGGCACCATGGACCTGGCCGACCTGATGCGGCAGTTGGACGAGCGCCTCCTCCATCTCGGTTCGTCCCGCCACGTCACCACCGAGCGACACCGCTCTCTCGCCACGGTCGTCGACTGGTCGTACCAGCTGCTCGATGACGACGGAAGGAAGTTGGCAGCCGGCCTCTCCGTCTTCCGAGGCACCTTCACGCGCGATGCCGCGGTGACAGTGCTCGGACTGGACGACCCCACCCGGCTCGACCGTCTCGCCGAGGTCTCACTGCTGTCCGTGACGGATCGGGGCGGCGGATCCCGCTTCCTCATGCTCGAGATGATCCGGGAGTTTCTTGCGCAGCAGCTCGAGGAGTCCGGCACCGCCGGCGAGGTCCGGAGCGCGTTCGCCGCTTGGGCCGTCGAATTCGTCACGGGCCTGCGATCTGAGCTTCGGGGGCCCGACGAGGCCGCCGCGAGGCGGCGCCTGCGCAACGAGCTCGCGAACATCGGTGCAGCCCTGCAGTGGGCAGCAGACGCCGACAAGCTGGAGATGCTCGTACCCCTCGTACGGGGCCTGCACGATGAGGTGCTGGCCGGTGGCGGACGCGAAGTCCACACCTGGCTCGAGCGTGCGGTGGAGGCGGCGTGGAATCAGCACTCCGGCGTGGACGTGCTCGCGACGGGCGCGACGGGCGCGATGGTGCGTGGCGACATCGTCCGCTACCGCCAGATACTCGAACAGTGGGATGCCCTCGGCGGCCCGGGTCAGGACGTTGTGATCGACCGTGCACTCGAGTGGGCCTCCTTGCTCGTCTTCGAGGGTCGCGTCGAGGACGCGCTCGAGGTCGTTGCGACGCTGAGCGATGACATCCCCGGCGACGCGTGGCGTGCGTCGCACGTCCTGATGCGCCGTGCCCAGCCGTACGCCTATGCCGGACATGCCGACATCGCGCTCGAGCTGACGGCGCGCTCGCTCTCCCTGGCCGAGCAGACCGCAAACCCGACCGCCCTGGGATGGGCCCGCTACATCCACGGGGAAGCCCTGATCGGGGTCGACAGCGCGCTCGCCATCGAGAACTACGAGGATGCGCTCCGACTGGCTCGCAGCGTTGACAACTCGTTTCTCGTCGGACTGCTCTCGGTAGCCCTCGCTTCCGCCCTCGGCCGACACGGCGAGCCGCAACAGGCGCTCGCGCAGTTTCGCGACACGATCGAGCGTTGGCGGGATGCAGGCGGATGGTCGTTCCTCAGCACGACCCTCCGGAACTTCGGTGAGTTCTTGGTGCGGCTCGACCGTCTCGAGGAAGTGGTACTGATCCGGTGCGCGCTCGAGGAGCTCGAAGCGTCCAGCGGCGCCGGCGGGGTCGATGCCGAACGCGACCGGCATCTGCGCAGGCTCCTGAAGGAGCGCTTGGGGAGCGAACGATTCGACCAGCTCCAGCGCGACTCGACATCGCTCGGACGCGACGACGTCGTCAGCATGGCTCTCGATCTCATCAACACGGAGCTCCGCGCCCGCGAAGGAGTCGAGCTGTTCCGAGCGATCGTGTTCACCGACCTCGAGCAGAGCACGAGCTTCACGGCCGGCGAAGGAGATGACCGGTCCCGTGCCGCCTTTCGTGAATACGAGCTCCGTACGAACGAGGCAATCGCGCGGAACGGTGGACATCGGGTGAAGGGGACGGGAGATGGCGTTCTCGCCACCTTCTCCTCCGTCTCCGATGCGCTGCGGTTCGTCACCGAGATCTCCCAGACGATCCGAGAGGCCGTCGATCGCGGAGAACTGCCCCTTCGGTTGCGCGTCGGCGTCCACGCCGGCGAGGTCATCATCGAGGACGACGACGTCTACGGAACGGTGGTGAACCTCGCGGCGCGCGTCGCGGATCGGGCCGCAGGCGGTGACGTCCTGGTCACGGAGACTGTCCGTCAGGTCGCCGCGGGGAGCAGCTATTCGTTTGCGCTCCTCGGCGAGGAGCGCTTCAAGGGGATCCCCGAGCCGATCAAGGTCTACCGAGTCGAGTTGTGACCGGTCGAGGCCTTCGGCTGATCTTCAGGACCCTACGGAACCATGGAGTGCGAACCTATCCTCGGCACCGTGCGTCATCGTCCCGGACGGAGGATCGTCTGGTTCGTCGTGCTCGCCTACGCGTTCTCGTGGGCGTGGTGGATCCCCCTTGCGGTCTCGGGAACCACCGTCGACCAGGGGCAGGGCTGGCCGACCCACCTGATCGGCCTCATGGGTCCGGCGCTCGCAGCCTTCGTCGTCACCGGATTCGGCGACGGGCGAGCAGGGCTACGGAACCTCTGGTCCCGAGTCTTCCGCTGGCGCGTCGGCTGGATCTGGTACGGGGTGATCGTCGCGACTGCTGCGCTCGCAGCCATTCCGGTGGTCACGAAATCGGGCGTGCACGCGAGCGACTTCGTCCTCTACTCGGGAGCACCGACGGCGGGCCTCGCGGTCGTGGTCTATGTGTTCATCGTGAACGGGTTCGGCGAGGAGATCGGATGGCGCGGCTTCCTCTGCGAACTCCTGCTCGAGAAGACGAGCCGAGGCAGGACTGCGCTGATCGTGTGGCCCATCTGGGGGCTCTGGCACCTCCCGCTCTTCTGGGTCGTCGTCAGCTTCCGGGACTTCGGAGTTGGTGGCACGATCGGTTGGGCCATCGGGATCGGCTTCGGGTCAGTCTTCTTGACCTGGCTGTACCAGTCGGCGAGTCACTCGATCCTGATCGTCGCGCTCTGGCACACCACCTACAACTTCGCGACCGCCACGGAAGCCAGCGGCGGTGTCGCCGCGGCGGTCGCCACTACCGCGGTGATCGTGGCCGGCGTCGTGATCCTGCGACGGCCCTCGACCTGGAAGTCGCCAACCACAGCTCGCACCTGAAGCTCCGGTGAATCTCTCCGACCCCGGCGCGGGCTACCCGCCGGACGCGTCGGAGAACGTGATGCCCGTCAGGTCGGCGTCCGGGTTCAGCGCCGCGGTGGCGGTGACGACTTCGCCTGAAGCACCCTTGACCTCGCACTCGACCGAGGCCTGCGTGACGATCACGGAGTGCGACCCACAGGCCGCAGTGCCCTTCATGCCACTTTGGCGCTCGTACCCGCGTTCCACCGCGCCGATCAGGCGCTTGGGCACGAGGAGGAGGCTCCCGGTCGCGAACCTCCAGCCGCCCTTGGTGTTGATCGCGCCGACCACCAGCAGCGTCTGGCCGTCGAGGCGGGCCGTGCACGTGAAGAAGCCCTGCCTGTCGACCGACACCGACGGCTCGTCGGCGCCAGTCTGCCTCGCCCGCTGTTTCACAGCTGCCCGAGTGCCCTGCCCCGATCGCGCAGGCGCAACGGAACGTCCGCCGGGCATCGGATCTTCGTCACCGAGATCGCAGTTGGGTCGATCGTTCAGCTCCAGTCGGGGCGCCACGCCTGAGCGATGGCCGGGTCACCGATCACCACGACCTCCGAAGGTGCCTGGCGGCCGGCCAACCACAAGTAGAGGCTCTCGGCCGGCGCGGCGACCCGCGTCGACGCCTGCTCGGCACCACCAGATTCGTAGTGAGCGCGACCGCCTTCTTCGTACAGGAGCCACGAGATCCCCGCGTCTGTTGCCGTGAGGCCATACGGGGTGGATGGCGGAGTCCAGGGTTCCCCCCACCAGCGACCCCGGTGGTACTGCATCGCACACAGCTGGTCGACGGCCTCCACTGAGATCTGCTCGCTGAGCGGGCTGGGGTGCCCGACGGCCATGGCTGCGTCCCAGGCATGGCCGGCGACTTCCATGATGGTCTGGCGCAGCCAGAACCGAGCCGGACCGACGCTGTCGAACACCCATACAGCACGATCAAGATCGACCTGTCGGGCGTGATCCGCGAAACGCGAAGCGTTGCGCGCGACGTAGTCGAGCAGATCCCCGAAGTCGTCGGGGGACTGCGGCCTTGCGTCCATCGCCGCCTTGATCGGATCAGGGTGACCGGGCGCGAGAGTGAGGTTCGAGTAGTACCAGGCGGCGTACTCCAATGCGACGTGCTCGCCGAGCTGCCGCATCGTCCAAGCAGGGCACGACGGGATTCCACAGTCGGCCCCGCCAACGCGAGCTGCCTCCACGAAGTCAGCCGCCAGACGACGCGTCGTCGCGATCCGCTGCTCATCGTCCATGACGGTCCCTTCGTTGCGATGCGAAGCACCCAGGGCGGCCTCGATGGGGTCGGCGAAACCGTAGTTTGTTGCGAGGACTGCGGATCCGTGAGCTCCTTGCCGGTTCCGACTCGAGAAGGGAAACTGCCCGCATGAGCGACGCAACGGTGCGTGTCGCAGTCGTGCAGCAGCCACCCGTGCTGCTGGATCGCGACGCGACGATCAAGGAGGCCATCGCGAACCTGCACACGACCGCTGATGCGGGCGCGCGCCTCGCCGTGTTCCCGGAGGCGTACGTCCCCGGGTATCCGGTGTGGATCTGGAACCTGCGACCGGGTCCGGATTACGCGCTCACCTCAGAGATCCACCGGGAGCTGCTCGAGAATTCGGTGGACCTCGATGCTGATGACCTTGGCGCGTTGCGCGACGCCGCGTCCGAGCGCGCCATGACCGTCGTCATCGGCGTGAACGAGCGCGATGGGTCCTACGGCCGTTCGACGATCTACAACACGCTCGTGACGATCGGACCGGACGGAGGAGTTCTCAACCGACACCGAAAGCTCGTCCCGACAAACCCCGAACGGATGGTTTGGGGTGAAGGGGACGGGCGCGGACTCCGGGTGGTCGACACGCCCGTCGGCCGCGTCGGCGGCTTGATCTGTTGGGAGAACTACATGCCGCTGGCGCGAGTCGCGCTCTACGGCGAAGGAGTCGAGGTCTACATCGCGTCGACGTGGGACTCGGGCGACACGTGGATCGCTTCGATGCGCCACATCGCGGCAGAAGGCCGCTGTTGGGTCATCGGGTCCGGGTGCTCGCTGCGCGTCGACGACGTGCCGGACTCGTTTCCGGAACGAGATCGCGTGTTCGGGTCCGAGGAAGGCCAGTGGTTGAACCCCGGTGACTCGGTCGTGGTTCGTCCCGGCGGCCAGATCGTCGCGGGACCGCTCCACGAAGAGCAAGGGATCCTCTACGCGGATATCGAGCCCGGACGCGTGGCCGCCGATCGTCGCACGCTCGATGTCGTGGGCCATTACGCGCGCAACGACGTGTTCGGATTGACCGTCGATCGCTCGCCTCGAGCGCCGATCGCCGAACCGGACCGCTGATCGCGAGGTGACGGCACGACCGGGTCTGCGCAGGCTGGCCTTCCTTACCCGGTCGTCGCGTTTCGGTCGGCCGGCGTCTTTCCCGACCAACGATCCTCGAAGGTCCAGTCCGGCTGCTTGGCGGAGTGGGACTCGTCGAGCACCGCGACCGATCCGTCGATGTCGAGGACGGAGGCGATGAACTCCGAAGGTGCCGCGGCGGCGTTGCCGTGCACATGGGCATCGATCTCGTCAGCGAAGTTGTCGAGAATGCTCTGCAAGACCAGCTGATACTGGATCGCGAGGTTGCAGCGCGCTCCATCGGCCACGGTCCGCAAGCGGTCTTCGATCGCGACGAGGTCGCGGTCGTCCGCTTGCGAGCGTCGGACACGACCGAACAGGTCGTCCAGCGCCATCCCGTCTTCCTTGCACGGCGTGCACAACCCACACGACTCGATCGACAGGAACCTGGCCACGCCTTCGGCGACGGCGCTGATGTCGCTGTGGTCGTCGAAGACGATGAACGCACCGCAGCCCAGCTGGGCACCCACGTCCTGCATGCCTTCGTTGCTGACCGGAGTGTCGAGCTGATCCACTGTCAGCAGTGGGGTCGCAGCGCCACCCATGACCGCCTTGATGCTTCGGCCCGGATTCGGCCCGCCCCCGATGAGGCGGAGCACCTCGCGAAGGGACGTCCCCATCGGGACCTCACCGACTCCGTGACGTCGGGTCGCGCCGGTCACGGTGCACACCAACGAACCCGGCGACTCCCGGGTACCGATCGACCGGAACCATTCCGGCCCTTCGACCATGATCGCGGGCACGTTGGCGAGCGTCTCGACGTTGTTGACCAGCGTCGGTGAACCGATCGCGTCGCCGCCGGGACCGGCCATCTGCACGAGCGCGCCCGACGCGCTCGTCGACTCGACGCCGACGACACGGTCCACGACCTCGTGAACCCCGCGCCGGTACGGTGGCGCGATCCTCGGGAACGGGGGGCGCCCGTCGATCGCCTCGAGCATCGCCGTCTCCTCGCCGTACAGGTACTCGTTCGGGCCCTCGAAGACGTGGACATCGACCCCGTCGAGCCACCCTGCCATCCGGACCTCGTCGATCGCCTCGACAACCCGACGTACGACATCGACGTGCATGCGCTTCAAAGCGATGATCACGTCCCCGGCCCCGACCCGCGGGCAGCGATGAGAGCGCCCTCGAGCACCAGGTACGGGTTCCGCATCAGGATCGCACGGTCCTTGAACGATCCAGGTTCGCCCTCGGCCGCATTCACCACCATCGACGGCGCCGTCGCGGCTCCCGTTCCGTAGGCCCGCACTGTGCGCCACTTGGGCCCACAGGGAATGCCAGCCCCACCCCGGGCGCGCAGCCCGGAGTCCTCGATCTCGGCGATCACGAGCTCGGGCTCGATCTCGCGCGCCGTGGCCAGACCCTGCCCGCCGCCTTCTCGCGTGTAGGCCTCCACGCGCGACACCGGTTCTGGCGAGAGGACTCGGTTCACCAACGCCATGACGGTCTCCCCTCTGAAACGACCGACCGCGAGGTCCGCGACCGCGGGCCCGTCACTCGGCGGCTTTCCCTATGGCCCCATTCTGTAGAAGCCTGCCCGGTTCGCTCTAGGGCCGGAAGACCCACGCCAAGTCCCCTCGCCTGGGAGCGGTGGCGACCTTGCCGTCGGGTCGGGTCACGACCTCGATCGGGACCGGAGCCTGAACCTCGAGCGCACCGGTGTCACAGGCGCCGCCCGGCCCCTCCGGACGAGCGAAACCCACGGTCATCGGGAGCCGTCGAACCCCTGGGGCGCGAACGATCGGGTCTCGCCGCCTACGCGCCTGCGGGCTTCGGTGGATCGTCGATCAGCGAGAAGTACCCCTGCTCCTCCTGCGCGAAGTGCAGCTTGAGGATCGCGTGCAACCCGTAGAGCACGCGGCGCAGCTCGAGGATGTCATCGTCGTCAGGGCCCTCGGACGGCACCTCGTCGAGCAGGCGGCCGAGCCTCCGGACGAGGTGTGAGATCTCGGCGTGGGTCCGGCTCATCGTTCCGGTGGCGTCGTGGCCACCGAGGACGCGGTTGAGGACCGGGTAGAGCTCAGAGTCCTCGGCCATCTCGTGGGGCAAGAGCTCGTCGACGAGGAAGAGATGCACCACCTGGACCCGGCGCAGCGCATCCGCCGGTGCTTCGACGCCGAGCGCGTCCGCGGCGTCGCGGATGCCCTCGAGCTCGACGCGCAGGTGCTGGTGTTCGGCACCGAAGCGTCGACCCAGCGCAGCGTCGGTCTCCTCGAGCCGGAGCTGTTGTGCTCCTCCCCCGAGCACACGCAGAGCGTTGAGGATCACGGCGATGTCGATGCCTTCCTGGAGGATGGCACCGACGGCTGGTGGCAGGACGCCGGCCGCAGCGAATCCCATCGCGGCGAGCGACAGCCCCATCCCCACGACCACGCTCTGGCGCGCGATGCCCAATGCCCGCTGAGCGATGCGGATCGCGTCACCGAGCCGGTCGAGCCGATCGACGCTGAGAACGACGTCGGCAGCCTCCGACGAGGCTGTTGATCCTCGAGCACCCACCGCGACACCGACATCGGCGGCAGCGAGGGCCGGTGCGTCATTGATGCCGTCGCCGACCATGATCGTGGCGCCGTTGCGACGTTCGAACATCACCGCCTCGACCTTGTCGGCGGGTGAACGCTCGGCGAGCACGTCATCGATATCGCACACTGCGGCCACCGACTCCGCGACTTCGGCTCGGTCCCCGGTGACCATCACGACTCGCTCGATGCCCGACTGGCGCAGCGCGCGGATGGTTCGCGCCGCGTCGGCACGCACCGGGTCGTCGAGCAACAGGCACGCGGCAAGAGTGCCGTCCACCCCGACGAACACGGTGATCGAACCATCGAGTTCGGCGCGCCGGCGAGCCGAACGGATCCACGCCTGACTCTCGTGATCCGCGATCCAGTCGGCGCGCCCGACCGCGACCGCGTGACCGTCGACGAGACCTCGCACACCCCGGCCGGGAACTTCGTCGACGTCGGTCGGTAACACCAGCTCGAGCCGGCGAGCGCGTGCGTCGCGCACGACGGCCGATGCAAGGACGTGGGGCGACACCTGTTCCAGCGAGGCCGCGAGGCGTAGGGCTTCCTCAGCGGTGACGGCGTCATCTGCCGTCACGATCTCGGCCACGGCCGGGCGGCCTTGCGTGATCGTCCCGGTCTTGTCGAAGAGCAGGACCCGGCCCCCGGCGAGTCGCTCGAGTGCGCTGCCGCCCTTCGCGATCACGCCCCGCGCGGCCATGCGCGACATCCCCGAGACCACCGCCACGGGCGCCGCGAGGATCAGCGGACATGGTGTCGCAACCACGAGCACGGCCACGGCGCGCACCGGATCGCCCGACACCAGCCACGCGGCCCCGGCGACGACCAATGTCAGGGGTACAAAGGCCACTGCGTACCTGTCGGCGAGCCGCGCGAACGGGGCTTGCTGCGCCTGCTCGGACGCGACCATCCGGACGATTCCCGCGTACGTGCTCTCCTCTGCGGTGGTCGTGACGCGCAGGTCGAACGGCGCGCCGGCGTTGACGACCCCGCTCCGAACGGCGTCCCCCGCCGGTCGCGACACAGGCAGCGCCTCACCGGTGAGCGCCGACTCGTCGAGCACGGCCTCGTCGGTGCTCTCGACGCGCCCGTCGACCGGAACCACCTCGCCCGAACGGATCAGCAGCCGGTCGCCGGGTCGCACCGCATCGAGTGGCGGGGTCGCAAGCTCGGAACCCTCGTAGCGGTGCACTGTGCGGGGCGCGCGCTCGAGCAGGGCGCGCAGCTCGCGGTCGGCTCGCGCCGACGCCAGCGCCTCGAGCAGTCGGCCGGTCGCAAGCATGACCGTGATCAACGCGCCGGCGAAATACTCCCCGACTGCCAGTGCTCCGGCCAGGGCGAGAACGGCGATGAGGTCGACCCCGGGGCGACGTCGCCGCAAGCTCGTGACCACCCACCCGACCGCGGGGGCGATGCCGAGCACCGTAGTGAGTGCCCACGCGACATCGGCACCATCGGGCGCGTCGACGACCCACAGCACGGCACCCGCAATGAGCCCACCGGAGGCGATCGCCACGAACAGCCAGGGCGCCCAAGCCCGAGCGGTGGCGGGCCGAGCACCCTCCGGACCCGGGGCGTCGTCTCGTACCGGCACAGGTGCCTGCGTCACCACCTCATTGTGGGTGATCGAGTGGCCCAAAGTCCGCCGAGGGTCTTCTCGCGAGTCCGCTGACGGCATGCATCCGCGGGCTATCCGCCGGAATCGTCCGAGAACGTGACACTCACCTTGTCGTTGTCGTCGATGGTCACGCTCGCGGTGACAGCTTCGCCCGAAGCACCCTGAACCTTGCACTCGAGAGTGGCGGTGGGACCGGGAATCGGAATCGTGGTGACGATCACCGAGTGCGGCCCACAGCTTGCAGTTCCCTTCATGTCGCGCTGGCGCTCGTAGCGCCTCTCCACAAAGCTCTTCAAGACCTTGGCGTTGGCCAGCCCGCTGTAGGTGTTGAACGTCTCGGCGCCCGTGGCGTTGATCGCGCCGATCAGCAAGAGGGTCTGGTCATCGAGACTGGCCGTGCACGTGAAGAACCCTTGCTTGTCGACCGACACCGAAGGTTCCTCGATGTCGAGCTGGTTCGCCCACTTGATCAGGGCTGCCGCGAAGGCCCGACCCCGCTTCTTGACACCCCACGGAATCTCAGCCGGGCACTCGACCTCGGTGAGCGCGAGCTCGTGGACGCCAAGCTTCCGGCCTCGCTTCGAGTCCTGGAAATCCGGCCACATCTCGTTACGGATCGTCTTTGCCACGCTGTCACCCGACGTGGTGTCGTTACCAGCGCCCGCGGGCGCGGCCAACAGCCCCCCGCACACCAACATGACCCCGACGAGAGTTGCGATGGTTCGCATGACGAACCCTACCCAGCGATCACCCATGCCTGGTTCCTGCTTCCGGTACACCAAGCCGTGACATGGTACTCAGTGAAGCTAGGAATGATGAGTCCGACAATGATCGCTGTCCCGAGTCGGCTGAGGAATTTGTAGGGCACGCTCTTGGTCGCGAGATAGATCGGGGTCAGTGCGGGAACCTTTGGCTTCGTCGAGACAGACACGAGAGGAGAGTCGGTAACGCTGGCCGCGCCTTTCCGTGCCACGTAGCCGGTGCTGCTGCAATCCGACTTGACAAAGGTCTCGCTGGTTTGCGTGGCTGGCACGTGTCCCGTGACTTCACACCCGACGTAACTACCCATGGTGACTCGGTCACACCCGCCCGCCGATGCAGCTCCCGCACCGTGGCTGGTACTCGGCGCTGGCGCGGAGTCAATGAACAAAGTGGCGGCGGCAAACGACGGAGGGATCGTTGCGTTCTGACGGTGGACGAAGTCCACGAGCGCGGTGTCGCGCCGCTGCAGACTGTTCTCGGGGTCCTTGAGGATCCGTGCATCCAGACTCAGGGTCTGGCCGGGCTCGTCGTAGTTCGGCTTCGAGATTTCGACGATCGCCACGCTGTCCCCCGAACTCGGGTCTTGGTACTCGAGGGCGGCGTTTGCGGGCGTCTGTCCATCGAGGAACATGCCGACGAGCACTCCAACGTCGTAGGAGCCAACCTGGCGCGCTGGCCGGTCCGTGAACCACACCGCCGTCGGTTTGACGTCGGTCAACGTGAGGCGACCCACTTCGCCATTCCACTCACCGCCGCCGGACTCGACGACAGCCAACGCCGAGAGTGTGGTGACGCCGGTTCCGGACCCACTTGACTTCTGCCCGCTTGAATGGCTGGGTGCGGCATCACCAGAGGAACTCGCCGCAACAACACCGAGGGAAGCAACCAAAGCCATCGCTACGACCGTCCGCCATCGCACGATCATGCTCCCGACTGCTGGTAGAAGACCCGGCTGGCCCCCGTCGTACAGGTCTGGGTGACGCTGTGGCCGTGCCCGTCGACGACAACCATGACGATACGGAAGGTGTCACGCGAGGACAAGGATGCTCTCGGCGCTGACCGACCGAACGCGAGTCACCTGCAGAAGCGAGCATCATGTGCGCCCTCAGGCAGTCTCCAGTCGTCGATCCTCGAGCGGAGTCCACGATGCCCGAACCAGTGCTCGACCCACAGGACCGAGCCACCCTCGACGCTGCGGCCGGTCTGCCGCCGTTCGAGCGGGATCTGCTCCATCGAGACGGGGAGACCCTCGTGCTGCATGTAGGAGAGCACCGCGGTCGAGTACCCGTGGGCGGCGAGCAGTCCCGCGTTCGGCAACACGCCTTCGGTCCCCGTCGAGCCCGGCACGATGACGACGCAGGGATGCGGTGCCGCACCGCGGGGATCCAGGCACGAGGCCACGAACCCATCGCCGTCGAGTTCTTGCAGCGTCGAATCGGTACGCCAGCGCCGACGAACGGTGCACGTCGACGACGCTTCGCCCGTGGTCGCGGTCACGACGAAGTCGAGCGCGTCCGGCGACATCGTGAACATCGTCGGCGCGGTGCGCTCATCCGCGAATTGCATCGACCACCAAGGACCGGAACCGTCGATGCCCTCGTAGTCGCCCGATTGGGGCGCCTGTTCGGCGACGCGGACGCGTCCTTCGTCATCGGCTCGGAAGGTGTTGCGAGCGTCGACGCCGACGTAGACCAGATCCCGGAGATTGCGTCGCTGTTGATGCGGACGCCGGCGACTCGAGAGCACGACGGGCATCCCGGTGTGTGCGTGTTCGACCATCTATGTGTTGCCTGCCATGGCCTGTCTGTTGTCGTCCGGGGAACGCTCGGTGGCCGGACGAGAACCGCGCTGTTCGATGTCGGACCCTACGGCGACGTCTGGCTCGACAATGTCGACCGCCTCGGCATCGACCTCGCCGAGATTGAGTGGATCTTCCTCTCCCACTGGCACGCAGATCACTCAGGGGGATTCCCGACAGCGGTGGGCGCGATTGCTGAGGCCCGATCGCAAGCAGGTCTCGCGCCTCCGGTCGTCGACCTCCACCCGGATCGCCCTGACCAACGCGGTGTGCAGCTGACGACGGGAGCGTTCGCGCTCCTGACCTCCCGAGCCGACGATCGCGGAGCTCGAGCAGGCTGGCGGCCAGATCGTGTTCAACGTTCGACCGCACGCGGTCGCGGGGTTGTTCGTGGGAAGCGGCCAGATCGATCGGGTGACGGCGTACGAGACTGGGCTCGCCGGTCACTACACGTGGCGGGGAGAGGTTGGACAGGCTGACCCGCTCATCATGGACGAACGGTTTCTTGCAGCCCATGTCCGCGGACGAGGAGTTTCGGTCCTCTCCGCGTGTTCCCACGCGGGGGTGGTCAATGCGTGCCTCGGCGCCAAGGCGCTGTTCCCCGACGCGCCAATTGACGTGGTGCTCGGCGGGTACCACCTGGCCGGCGGCCTCATGGAGCCTCGGATCCCCGACACCGTTCGAGACTTGGCGAACCTGATAGGCCCGAGGATCGTGGCGCCCGGCCACTGCACCGGTTGGCGTGCGAAGGCGGCGCTTGCCGAGGCGTTCTCGCCTGGACGATACGGCCCGAGCGTTGTCGGCTCGCGGTACAACCTCCTGGCAGGGGCCTGATCCGGTACCCACGACGATTCGCGTGGGCGTCCTGACGTGGCCGGGGCCCAACGTTGTGATCTCGGCAACGACCGTGGGGGCTGAGATAGCCTGCGACTGTGGGTCGGCCGAAACGTGCCCTCGTCGCTCTTGGAGCCTCGCTGCTCGTCATGGGCATCGGCGGGTCCGTAGCTTCTGCGGCCAGCGGCGAAGACCGCCTCGCCACTGCCGAGGCCTCGATCGAGGAATTGACCGCTGCGCTCCCGGGCGTGGTTCCGGTGCAGGGTGGCGGTCAGCACGCCGACGTTCCCGCGTGTGATGTCGTGGCGAAGCGCGACGCGCTCGCCGCCGAGGGCACGGAGTTCCTCCAGGCGTACGGTGGTGAACCCGGCGGTGCGGTTGCACGGATTGTCGTTCTCGACTCGAAGAAGACCGCCAAACGCCTGTTCAAGCTCGTCACCAGCGACGACGCCGAGGGCTGCACCCTGGCCAGCATCGAGGCCGGCATGGCGCCCGCCTTGGGAGGCGCGACCGCGGTCGCCGATCTTGCGTCCGGAAGGTTGGACGGTCTCAAGAAGTCGTTCGCGCTCGAGGGAACGATCACGCTGGGCGATCTGAAGATCCAGGAGACAGACGTCGCAGTATGGCGTGGGCCAGTGGTCATCCAGGGAAACGTCGGCGCGTTCGGTGACGAGGGGCCCGCGTTGACGGCCGCGATGGCGGACTGGCTCCGGACGACCGCGGGTCGATTCTGAAGCGGAGCACCGGATCCCACTGACGGGACCGCCACCCGGCGAGGCGCATCAGGTCGCCTCGCTCCCCACCGGAAGAACTGGCTTGTGGGCGCCGGGGCTCGAACTCCCGACCCTCCTTGCCGAGACCCGAGCCGAAAAGCGCAGCGGGGTGGGGAACCGGTGGTCAGCGGCAGTGGCGGCGCAGGATCTCTTGATCATTCACTTGGATTCATGTAACTTGAGTTCCAGTTACTTGAATCGACCGAAGAAGGGGAGGGAATCATGGCTGGTCCGATCGATGCCGTGATGGCGATCCACAATGCATTTCGACGGGACATCGACTTGATCGACGCAGCCGCGCTCGACTCGGCACGGGGGAAGCCGGGTCTGGAGGCGACGGTCGAACGCTTCCGGTTCTTCAACGAAGTGCTCGAATGGCACGCACACGGTGAGGAACTCGCCATCTTTCCGGCGCTCGAGGCAGTGGCACCGTCGATCGCGGAGGCCTACGAGGAGGATCATCGCGCCCTCGACGCTGCGTTCGCGACGCTGAACGATGCGGTCTCCGCACACGACGCCTTGGAGACCCGCGGGCGACCAAGGCGTTCAAGTTCTTTCTCGATGTTCACCTCTCCAAGGAAGACACGCATCTGTACCGTCTCATCAGAGAACGCGTCGCGGTGCCCGACCAGGGCAAGGCAGTCGGTGTCATGTCGTCGACGGTGCCTCAGGATCGCTTCCCAGAGTTGGTCGCGTGGATGTTCCCGTTGCTGGGTGATGATGACCGCGAGAACATGACCCGCATCTGGCAGATGGTCATGCCGGCTGAATCGTTCGCAGGAGCGACCGCGCTCGTCGAGCAGGCGATCGGCGACGAATGGGCGGAGCTCGCGCGGCGCGTCCCCGAGTTGGAAGGTGCCCACTGAACCCACCCAGATCTCAGAAGACTGCGTCACGGGCCGACAATCGTCGGCCCGTGACGCACACCGCCGAGCCGCTCATTCGCGTCGGCGACGACTTTGAGCACGAGTATCCGGGCGCAAGTGCGCTCGCGACCGAGTGCTACGCCAACCTGTATCGCGCCGCGGACTTGCTCCTCGGACTCCACAACCGCCAGACCCTCGACCAGTACCGGCTTTCGCCGAGCGGACGACAGGTGCTCGCGGTCGTCGAAGGTGCCGGCGAACCGCTCGAGCCAAGCGTGATCGCCGACCGGCTGCTCATCACCACCGGTTCAATGACCTCGCTCCTCGACAACCTCGAGAAGCGAGGCTTGATCCGACGCCTCCCCCACCCCCACGACCGTCGCAAGCTCCTCATCGACATCACACCCGAAGCTCAATCGATCCTCGACGAGCTGCTCCCCTCGCTGCACGCCCGCGAACGCCATGTCATGTCCTCGACGCTCTCCACCAACGAACAACACGAACTGCTCACGCTCATCGCCAAGCTCCAACACGCCGCGATGCGCGAACAAACCACCACGGACTCGCATACCGCTACCCGCCGACGACCCTCGCGACCGACACACGACACGCAGACCACAAGAGACGGTCAAGACACGTGACCGAGGAGGCCACACTGCGAGTTGGCCCAGCCGACGCTGCGACCAAGGGTCCACGAATCCGCTCTCTGAGCGCTGTTGCGTTGCGCCGACTCGACGCGACACACGTGCACACATGCGTGAGGTGCGGCGCGCAGATTCTTGGGAACCGTTGCTAGGATCGCGGCATCCACCGTTTCGCATTGCCGCTCCTCGCGCTAGCGACGCTGATGCTCGGCGCTTCCGCTTCGGGCGTCGCGACTGCGCGATCCGGGACGGACAGCAGCGACCCCGTCGAGCCGTTGGCAGTGGTGAACGCGGGTGGAGGCACGTTCCGCATGACCTCCGACGGCTATCGCCTGACCCTCAGGTCGGTGACGCCGCGAGCCGTGTGGTTCAGCGACCGTCCGCTCCGAGACGTCGGCGCGTACACGATCGGCGAGGTCGTCGACGTGTTCTTCGACGATGACCCGCCCAACGCGGCGCTCGAGGTCTTCCGCGGTCGCGGCGCTGGTGACGTCGTGATCGTCGAGGTGTCGAACCCGCGCTATCGGGCCCGGCGCCAGCGCCTCGTCCTGGACGCCCAGGTGTTGGGCGCGGCGGACATCCGCGCCTCGAGCTTTCGCTCGTACGCGGACAGGGCGCAGGCGGACGTACCCGCCCGCTTCGGTCAGGCCGCTTTGTTCATCGACGCCGCAACCCCCTGCAACGCGACGTTCGACGAAACGCGCGGACTGATCGACTCGCGCGACGACATCTCCTGCGAGACCGCGCAGGCCGTGCTCGCTGCCGCGGACGAGCAGCATCCGACTCCCACCGGGGCAGCGCAGTACGACTACGACTTCGCACTCGTGCTCGAGACGTGGCAGATCTCGGATCACTTGGATCAGGCGTTCGTCTCGCGCACCGACCACGACATCCATCAGGGCTTCACCTGGGTCAGCTGCATCGAATTCGACTGCTGAGAGGGATCGTCGTCGAGCTCTCCTGAGCAGGCTCGTCTGTCGACAAGCCGCGGGCCACGAACGGTCAACGGCGACCCGCGTAGCTCGAGAATGTTCCCACTCGTGTTCAACCCGCGGCGAGCGCAGCGCAGCGAGCCTCGTCGAGGGGCTGTTCAGCACTGCGGAACCCGCTTGCGGCCGAGCGAAATCTCTCGGTCGCGCGCGCGGCGTCACCCGATGCCCGTGCAAGGTGACCATGGACCTCTTCGATTGCTGCATCCCACGCGGGGAGCTGCATGACGACACGGGCAAGATTCTCTGCCTCGTCGGCGTAGGCCATCGCTCGGTCGAGCAGCCCGGCGCGAGCAGCCGCGATGGCGGCCGGCACCGCGAATGTGATGCGGCACCCGGGACAGGACTCGACGGGTCCACGGATGGCCGACTCGGCTTCGTCGATGACCACAACCGCGGCTCCGGGGTCGTCAGCGGCAGCGACGGCGGTTCCGTAGATGCGGTCGAGCAAATGGAAACCCACGTCCGACTCGCGGGCTACCTGCAGCGCCTCGCCGAGCAGGCAATCGGCGTCCGCTCCCCGCCCTTGGTACACGGCAATCTCTGCTCGGCGCTGCAGGGTGTGAGCCTCGCCCGTCGATGCGCCGATGGCCTGGTGCAGGCTGCTCGCTTCGGCCAGGTCTCGCTCGGCGCTGGCGAGATCACCGGCCAGCATCTGCGCTTCACCGCGCAGCGTCAGCGCGAACGCGCGGCCCCGGGCAGCGCCGAGCCGGTCGGCTTCGGCCGCCAGCGACTCGGCAAAGGCGATGACGTCAAGGTAGGGCTCGGCCCCGTAGAGCAGGCGCTGGGTAACGCACAGCTGGCCATCGAACACCGCGACGGCGAGCTCAGGCGTCCTGGCGGTATCACGGAGATCGAGCCTCAGACTGCCGCGAAGCTCCCCACGAGCGTGCGCTGCCAGAGCATTCGCCCACGAAGCCGCGACAGCCGCGGCCGGCTCCCCGAGTTCGAGCGCGATTCTGCGACTCTCGGCCGCGTGAGTGGCCGCGACCCCGGGGTCGGTGAGCCCGACTGCCGCGACGCCGCTCAACGTCAGGGCCCGGGCGAGACGCCCCTCGAGCGTCAGGGGGTCCGTTCCGTCCACCGTTCGCAACGCGCCGGCGAAGTCGCCCAGCTTCAGCTCGGCGAGCGCTTGCTTGGCACGGATGTCATCGGCCGCGCCCTCGCCCACGGCCCTGGCCGCCGCGTCGTAGGCGGCGGGTGCGCCGCCACGCCCGAGCGCGTCGAGCGCTTCGGCCCGCAGACAGAGCCCGTCCGGATGATCAGGCGCGTGCGCAAGCAACGGCTCGAGGTGATCCAGCGCATCGACGAACGCGCCGAGTCGCACCGCCTGTCGGGCCGCGTTGAGGAGCCAGGCGGCGGCGTTCTCCGGGCGGTGGCCGTCGAGCCAGTGTCGAGCGATGACGGCAGGTGCCGCGTCCATGCGCTCGAGGCGTCGGGCCGCGTCACGGTGCACGGCGACGCGCTGATGGGGCGCGAGCCGCTCGGCGAGCGCCTGCCGCACGAGTTCGTGCCGAAAGCGGTATCGCCCGTCGGCGACGACGATCACACCGGCCGCCAGCGCTGCGTCGAGCAGCGCGAAGGCATCGTGCTCGGAGAGGGCTGTGAGAGCCGCGACCTCCGCTGGATCGAGGTCGCCGCCCACGAGGGCGAGGCGACCGAGCATCGACGCATCGGGCTCCGTGAGGTCGACGAACCGGACGAGCGTCGCGTCCTCCGGTCCGAAGTTCATGGGTTCTGAAGTACCAATTCTTCGGGCCAGCTCGACAAGGAACAAGGGGTTGCCGGCCGCGAGCCGCACAACCGCCTCGACTGCCGTCGGCTCGGGCTGCCCCTTCGCGGCGGCGCTGCGCCAACGCGGTGGCCTCGTCGTCGGGGAGCGGCTCGAGGTCGAGCACGAGGACGCTCCCCTCGCGGGCGAACGATGAGAGTCCGTGGTCGAGCGCTCGCGGCGATCGTTCTGCACGGTAGGCGAGCGCGACCATCGTCGTCCGCCCGGCAGCTGAGGCGACCTGGAGCAGGACATCGATCGTCGCTTCGTCGGCAAGACCCGCGTCGTCGACCAGTACCAAGACGCCGGCAGCTTCGGTCACCGTATCGAGGGCGCGGCGCATAGCCCCGATCACCTGATGTCGAGTAACCGGTTTCGTGGCCTGTGCGTTCGGCGCGTCCAGCGAGGACAGCTCGCGGAGGATCGCGCGCGCGTGCGATCCGACCTCGTCAAGGCTCGCACAGTCGCTTGCGACCAGCTCGTCCGCCAATGCAGCCACCGCTGCGTACGGGCTCGAGCCACGACTGGCACGCGTCTCGATCGGTAGCCAACCGGCACTGCGGGCTTCGTTCGCGATCTGCCGGCACAGGGACGACTTTCCGATGCCTGCGGGTCCGCGGACGAGGAGAACCGATTTGGGCACGTCACTCTCCCGCCGTAGCGCACTGGCGACATGCGCGAGCTCGAGTTGACGGCCTACAAATGCCGGCTCGACGGAACCCAGTCCGGCCACGCACTCGTCGTACAGCGCGTCGGTCTCTGCATTGGGCAGCGCGCCGACGTCGCGAAGCAGCGACGTACGCAATCGTCCGTACCACTGGACTGCGACGTGACGGTTGCCCTTCGCCAACGCGGCGCGCATCAGCTCACGATGAGCGAGCTCGTCCGTCGGCTCGAACTCCACGAGCCGCTCCCATTGCTCGCCGTGACGCAACACGTCGAGGTAGAGCCTCCGCAGCATGCGACGGGGAGCCTGGGTCCACTCCTCGTACACGGACTCGGGAAGGAGATCTCCGCCGTACAACGACGCTGGAGTACGCCAAGCCTCGGCGTCATCGGCCACGAGCGCGGCATCAGCTGCACTGACGAATTGCAGCGCATCCGTGGTGACCGCGGAGTGGGGAAACAGAGCGACCTGCCCTCGCCGGAGCACGACCGCGTCATCAGCATCGAGGGCCCGGCGTGCGTGGTGCGCCGCCTTGCGTAGGTTCGCCGCACCGGCAGCCACATCCAGGTGCGGCCAGAGCGCCTCGATGACCTGCTCGCGCGTGAGCACGAACCCGTCGGCAAGCGCCAGCACCTGCACGAGCTGCGCCGCGCGCGTCGACGGCCACGGAACAGCGCCCATCGGACCGTCTCCGATCGCCACCTCGAAGCCGCCGAGCACCCGGATCCGGATCGCCGTCTGCGAGCACGCCTCCATAGCGTCAACCTCATGCATCGCTGCCGCGATCGTACCGACCTCGCCTGAACGGTCGCGCGGCCACGGGCGGCGGCGTCGCGGACCACAGGATCAGGCTCCCACCGGCGTCTCCACCGGCCGGCCCTGCTGGGCCCAAGCCTTGAAACCTCCGTCGAGATGCGCAACGTCGCCGTAGCCGAGCTGCTGCAGCGCGATCGCTCCCAGAGCCGATCGGGAGCCTGCCGCGGAGTACACGATGACCCGACGAGCGGAATCGAACCCGTCGAGGTGGTACGGCGTCGAAGCATCGGCGTGAAACTCCAACATCCCCCTCGGTGCCAGCACCGCCCCGGGGATCACCCCGTCGCGAGTCTCGGCCGGCTCGCGGATGTCGACGAGCAGCACGTCACCGTTGGCGAGCTCGTCCGCGACGTCATCCGGCGTGAGATTCTCGATTCCCGCCTTCGCCGCCGCCACCATGTCCTTCACACCAGCCATCACTTGGCTCCTCTCGTCGTCGGACCATTCGTTCCAGTGTGCGAGTCCAACGTTCCCGAAACGTTCCTGGGACGCGGGTGTCCGGCCCACTGTTCGGTCCACCACTTGCTGATGCCGCTTGACGGCGTCAGCGGTCGGCGCAGCGTCACACGTGCGGTGAAGCCACTTCGAAGCGCACGGCAGCCGGTCTGACGCCAACGTCTTGATCGTGCCAACCTGGCGCGATGGCCGAGAGGACGTCACGAGATCCGCGACACTCGGGGGTCCACGCTTGGGGAGAGACGTACCGCCAGCTTGCGGGCGTGCCGCGCACCGAGCTCGACGCCCGCGACCTGGAGCGCTTGGCCACGTCGGCGTACATGATCGGCGACGACGAGGCTGCCGTCGCGGGCGTGGGACGCGGCACACGAACGGCACGTGGGCGAGGGTGAGCTGGCAGAGGGCGCGCGCTGCGCGTTCTGGGCAGCGTTCTGCTTGATGATGCAAGGGCAGATGGCCCACGCCAGCGGCTGGTTGAGCCGCACCGAAGGGATCATCGGCGACCTCGACTGCTCGGCCCGGGGGTTCCTGCTGGTCCCCGCGCTGTTGGGTGCGCTGGACGCGAACGACCCGGCGACGGCAGAGAACCTGGCGGTGGAGGCCGGGAAGGTTGCAGCTCGGTTCGACGACCCCGATCTCGGTGCCTTCGGGACGCTCGGCCACGGGCAGGCGCTCATCGCGCTCGGTGATCCAGCGGCGGGCGTCGCGAAGCTCGACGAGGTGATGCTGTCGGTCGAAGCGGGAGAGGTCGGGCCGATCACCTCGGGCATCGTCTACTGCGCGGTGGTGCTCGAGTGCATGCAGCTCTTCGAGCTGCAGCGCGCCGCCGAGTGGACATCTTCCCTCGATCGCTGGTGTGCGGCACAGCCCGACCTCGTCCCGTATCGGGGTCAGTGCCTGGTGCACCAGTCGCAGCTCCAGCAGGCGGCGGGCGACTGGTCGGCGGCGGCGACGACGGTGCGGACCGCATGCGCACGGCTCGCCGACCCACCGCACCCGGCGCTCGGGCTCGCCTGCTACCAGGAGGCCGAGCTGCACAGACTGGTCGGCGACCTCGACGCAGCAGCCGATGCCTACGGGCGAGCCAGCCGCGCCGGCCAGTCAACCGATGCCCGGCCTTGCGCTGCTCGAGCTGGCGCGCGGAGAAGTCGAGTCGGCAGCGGCGAGCATCGACCGCGCGCTCAGCGAGACAGCACCGACGTTCCAACGCCCCCCGCTGCTCAGCGCGGCCGTCGAGATCCGTCGCCTGTCCGGCAACGTCGCGGCAGCGCGCGCTGCGGCTGACGAGCTGGCGCGCATCGCCGACCGCTCCACATCAGAGGTCCTGGCCTCGATGGCTGCCCAGGCGGATGGGGCGGTGCTGCTCGCCGCAGGCGAGGTCTCGGCCGCGCTGGCCCCGCTGCGCACCGCCGGCGCGGCCTGGACCCGGCTGTCGATGCCGTACGAAGCGGCTCGGGTCGCGGTGCTGGTCGGGCTCGGTTACCTGACGCTGGGCGACTCGTCCTCGGCGGCCCTGGAGTTCGACCACGCCCGGGCGACCTTCGCCGCCCTCGGCGCCCGTCCCGACCTCGAACGGCTGCAGGCCCTGGCGGGTGCGGGGTCACCTGGTGGCGGCGCGGGTGCGGGTGCGGGCTCCCTGTCCGGGCGGGAGCTGGAGGTGCTGCGACACGTGGCCGCGGGCAAGACCAACCGCGAAGTCGCCGAAGCGCTCACCCTCAGCCCGCACACGGTTGGACGCCACCTCGAGAACATCTTCTCCAAGCTCGGCGTCAACGGTCGGGCCGCGGCGACGGCCTACGCGTACGAGCACGATCTGCTCTGAAGCCCACACTCGCGATGGTGCATCTGCCCCATCGCCGGTGAGACCACGAGATGGGGCATCCGGGCGATGCGCAACCCACGACCGGATTCTGTACCGTGAGCCGACGCGAACCTACGGAGGACCCACCATGGCTACCCAGGCTCCGACACTCGACCAAGCCACGGCCGAAGAGCTGAGCGCCGAGTTCCATCGCTGCTTCACGGACTTCGAGGCGCGCGAAGATCTGTTCGCCCCCGATGCGTTCTACGACCTGCTCCCTCCGCTGTGGCGCTTCCAGCTCGCAAGGTCCCGGCGAAGCGTTCTGCGCCCAGCTGCGCTCGATCGCCGCGGGGCCGGTGGATGTCGAGGTGGTCCGCACGCTGCCCACCAGCAGCGGCTTCGTCACCGAGCACATCGAGACCCAGCACACCCCCGACGGCGACCAGGTCGCCCGACGCCTCCACCTGTGCGACGTGCGCGACGGCCAGATCTCTGCGGTGACCACCTACTGCAACGGCGGCTGGGACGAGGAGCTGCGCGCCCGCCACGCCGCCGAGGCCCCGATGATCCGGACCTGAGCGCCCCGCCCCGACCCTGCGTGCCCAGAGGAGGACCGCCATGACCACTGCTACCTACCGCCACTACTCCGGTTCGGCCGCCCAGCTGTACGAGAGCTTCTTCGTCCCGGCGATCGCCGAGCCCGTGTCGACCGAGCTGCTCCGAACCGCCGACCTCCAACCCGGGGAGCGCGTGATCGACGTCGCCTGCGGCACCGGTGTGATCACCCGAGCCGCGGCCGAGGCGGTCGGCCCCACCGGCTCGGTCACCGGCATCGACGTCGCCCCCGACATGCTCGAGGTCGCCCGGGCGAGCACCGCTGACGTGACTGCGATCGATTGGCGCGAGGCAGACGCCGCTTCCCTGCCGCTCCCCGACGAGAGCTCGGACGTGGTGCTGTGCCAGATGGGCCTGATGTTCATGGAGGACCAGGCGGGCGCGTTGCGAGAGATGCACCGCGTGCTCGTACCCGGAGGCCGGGTGGTGACCAACACCCCAGGGCCAATCCAGCCGCTGTTCGAGGCGATGGAGCAGGCGATCGTCGACAACCTCAACCCGGAGCTCGGCGGCTTCGTGCGGGCCGTGTTCTCCATGCACGACCACCACGCGCTCGCCAGCCTGCTCGACGACGCCGGCTTCTCCGAGGTGGCATCGAAGGAGTACCAAGCGGTCTTCTCGCTCCCAGGTCCCGCCGAGTTCCTGTGGAACTACATCAACCTCACTCCCATGGGGCCACTCGTCGCCCAAGCGCCCGAGGACTCCCAGGCAGCGATGGAGCACCAGATGGTCGAGGCGTGGACCCCCTACGTCACCAACGACACGACCCGCGTCGACCAACCCATGGCCCTCGCCTGGGCACAGCGACCATGAGCGCGCTCGGCGGAGCGGCCTGAGCGCTGTGCTCGCTCGCGCAGAAGCAGGCACCGTCGAGGCTCGCTGCGAGCGAAAGGGCGCGAGCTTTCGGGTCTTCTCGGCTCTTCGTGGTGAGGCCGTCGTGGCCAGGCGGAAGGGGCGTACGCTCTCGGCCGTCACGGTCCGGGAGTCTGGAATCTCGCTCTGCTCTTCATGGACTTTGTGGGCTCGACGGAGCAGCTGGCATTCGCGGGACTGAGAGGTCGGGACGTGATCCCTTACGTCAGGACATCGCTTGCAGATAGTTCGGATCTACACTGATGGTGACGGTGACTCGCATTTCGACGAGCTCCCCATTGATCTCACCTCGACGGACTTTGCGCCGCCGGCACCACCAATAGCAGTGTCCGCGCCGACCAAGGCCGCGCAGATGCTCTACTTCGAGATGCCGTGTGGTTGGTACGGAGCAGCGCATCCAACACCGCGCCGCCAGCTGTACGTCGGTATCGCAGGAGCGCTCGAAGTCACGGTGAGCGACGGTGAGTCGCGCGTCTTCACTGCGGGAGATGCCGTACTGCTCGAGGACGTCGATGGCCTCGGTCACACAACACGCGTGGTGTCCGACGAGGCGGCACGCGGCCTCTTCGTACAGCTCCCGACCTGAGCGGTCGGTCGCCTGATCAAGGGTGCGCTCTAGACGCGATGAAGCGCGACATGTCGAAGCACGCACGCCAACGCTTGATGCGTCCTTCCTCGATTTCGTCTGCGATTGGGCCATCGATGCGGTCAACCAGAGGACGCCGGGAGCGATTCGTTGCGAGTTTTGGGGTCTCTGGAGGCCGAGGGTTCGCCCCTCGTGGTTGCAGTGCCCATCCGATCCACGTGCGACGCGACGGCATCGGAATCGTTCTGAGAGGCAGCCAGTTTCACTTCGGCGATGGAGCGCAGTTCGGGGTGCTCCGGAAGCGGTGGGCCGTCGGCCGCTGAGCGCGACACACGCGCCACGTTACGCGATTCTGCGATCACAACATCGATCTGTCCCTCGAAGGCTGATCCTGCAGACCTTCTGCGTCGCACCTGACGCGGTGGGATGTTCGCTGGCCTGCCCTCGCCGACGGCAGCTATCACGCTCGCTCCGTTTGGCAGAGCGTCAGGCCTGAGCCGTGACGATGTGGGCGGGTGCGTCGAACACCATCTCGCCGTCGATGGCGACATACTCGCACAGCGCGTCCTCGGCTTCGGCCAAGATCAGCTCGATCAGGTCGTTCTCGAGGAACACGCCCATCACGGGCAGCCAGCCCCGTAGGTCGGCGTCGACCATCGTGCGCACGCTGGGGAACCGAGCGGTGCCGTGCAGGGTGTCGATCGACACCGCCGACGCTCCGGCCTTCTCGAACAATCCTCGTAGCTCGTCAACGTCACCGAGCGCGAACGGGGCTCGAAGCGCGTCGGCAGCGGTAGGGCCGGCCCGCCGATTCAGCAGGTCGACCAAGATCGGATAGGCCTGCGAACGTTCGAGTGCCGCCCACACAGCCACCGCGACGCGGGCGCCGGGCTTCGCGCAGCGAAGCATGCCACGGATCGCTCGTACCCGGTCGGGGAAGAACATGAGGCCAAACTGGCTCACCACGGCGTCGAATCGGTCGTCGTCGAAGGGAAGGCGGCCGGCTTCGCCCTCGATCCAGATCACACCAGACTCGAGAGTCCGTGCCACGGCAAGCATGCCGGGGCTCACGTCAAGCCCAGTCACCGAGCCCGTCGGCCCGACTCGGCCAAAGGCCTCACGGGCGACCACCCCGGTTCCACACGCCACATCGAGCAGACGCATCCCGGTCGTCACACCGGCGGCGTCGAGCACCGGCTCGGCCCATTGCCGGAACAACGCCTCGACGTGCAGCCCCTCGTAGGCCCACGCTGCTTCGACTGCCGGGTCCGCTTGATCCGACATCGCGCCCTCATCCCCTCGATCGAACGGCCGCCGTCGACCCAATCAGCTGGCCGACCCGGACTCGGGGCGAGTTCGCCGACGCCCGCTTGCGACAGCACAGTCCGAACCCACGCGCGGCGTCAACTGCGTCGCCTCGCAAGCGTCATCTCGGCGCGATCGAGCCGTCGGTCGCCACCGCATGAGTCACTGGTCCAGTGCGGCTGGATCATCGCCAGTGTCTCGACAACGGACGCGTGGGCGTTGAGGGGCTCGAACCCCCGACCTCCTCCTTGTAAGCACTCCGACACTGAGCGCTGTGCTAACGCGCGGAGAACTGGGACTTGCAAGGGCTGGCGGAAGCGAAACGAGCGCGAGTTATGGGGCCTCGCCGCCACCTCTGGGGGCGCTCACACCAGGCTCGGTTCCAAACGACGTGGGAGGCATCGGTGCGCGAAACCGATGCGACGATCTCGTTCGCCGTCCAACACGACCTCCTCAGCTGACCCCGTTACCGTGCGACGCATGCGAGGAGACCAGTGGTCGGAGGAACCGGCAGATCTCGTCTCCTTCACGGCCCGATTCGATCGCATCTACAGCCGGACAGCTCGCCTGTACGCCGCCGGGGTGAGGATCGCCCCCTTCTGGCGGTCGTGGTTGCGCGCCGTGCTGCCGCACCTGCGCGGGCCACGCGTGCTGGAAGCGTCGTTCGGAACCGGCTGGCTGTTGACCCAGTACGCCCGTGAGTACGAGACACACGGCATCGACCTCAACGCTGCCATGGCCTCCACCGCGGAGCGTGCCTGCCATCGAGCGGGAGTCACCGCGCACCTCTGCCGGGCCGACGTCGCGAGGCTCCCCTATCGTTCGGGCCATTTCGACACCCTCGTGTCGACCATGGCCTTCAGCGGCTACCCAGACGGTGCAGCCGCGACGGCCGAGTTCACCCGCGTGCTCAACGCAGATGGACGACTCGTGATGGTCGACGTCTCGTATCCACCAGACAACAACCGCATCGGGGTCGCGCTGGTACGTGCATGGCAACGCAGCGGCGACATCATCCGAGACATTCCCGCGCTGCTCTCGTCGTCCGGCTTCGAGACAGTGACCGACGAAGTCGTCGGAGGACGCGGCAGCATCCACCTCTATGTCGCGCAACGAACGACCTGACTGACCCTGGCCGAGTACTTGTGGTTGGCGGAGCAGATCACTGGCACCGAAGCACCGCGCTGATCAAGCAGCCCGAGTCCGATTGGGTGGGTGGTCGTGGTGATCAGCGTTCGACGCGGGTGATGACGACCTTGAGGGCTCCGGTGTCGGCTGCTCGGGCGAAGACGTCGTAGGCCTCGTCCATCCTCACTTGGAGCGCTGTGCAAGTCAGCGAGGACCTTGCCGCCGCCAGAAACCTATGTGGGACAACAGCTGTGGGCGCTGAGGGGCTCGAACCCCCGACCTCCTCCTTGTAAGCACTCACACCCTCAGCGCTGTGCTAACTCCCACAGAACCAAGCGCCGGCTGGGTGGGCTCTGAACCGAACGGCGCGAGTTATGGGGTCTCAGCCATTGGCGTGAGGGCGGGCAGTCCCAAGCCAATACGGAGCGCACACCCGCCGACCGAGGCTGCGCTTCGCGCTGCCATCGACCTCAGCCCGATGGGAGCGTCGACTCCCCCTCGATCGCAGCCGGCGTCAGCGCGGGGTGCGCGCGGTCGTAGCGGGCGGCGCTGCGGTCCTCTGCTCGCATCCACCCGTGGAGGACCACCGCGAGGATGGCCAGACCGAACAGCTCTCCGACGCTCCAGAGGAGACCGGCGCCGATGCGCTGGTCGGCGAGCAGCCCCGGACCCCACGTGCGACCGAGGCTCCGATACCAGTCGGCCGCGATAGGCCGTCGGGCGGAGAGCAGTGCGACCCCGATGATCGTGTGGATCGGGAGAGCGACGACGACAAACAGCAGTCGCGCGCCGTACGAGAGACGGTGGTCGAGAGGGTCGATCGCAATCGCGACCGCGAGAAACAAGCAGCCAACGAGAACAAAGTGCAGGTGGACAAGGACGTGAACCCAGTTGTGCGAGAGTGAGAGCTGGTAGACGTCGGTGAAATAGAGGATGAACAACGCCGAGGAGAAGAGCAGCCACACGGTCAGGGGATGTGTGAGCACTCGAACGGGCCGGCAGTGGAGCACTCGGAGCAGGTGAGCACACGGCGCGCGGCTGGTGGCCTGGAGCGCCAAGGTGACGGGCGCGCCGAGTACGAGCAGTAGAGGTGCAATGAGTCCGAGGAGCAGATGCTGGACGACATGGACGGAGAACAGGGTGGTGTCGTACGCCGCGAGCCCTGACTCGGTCGCGGCGACGATGACGCCCACCCCCGAGGCGAACGCAAGGGTCCGGGCCCCAGGCCACCGACGGCCGCGCTGAGCCAGACGACGAACCGCGACCAGATAGAGGGCCACAGTTCCCAGGAGCGGCAGCAGCAACGCGTCGGGCTGCCAGTCCGTGAAGAACGTCGTCCAGTTCGGAGCGGAGGGTGCGACGCCGACGGGCACTCCTCCGACGGTACCCCGAGACGGAGGGAGGCACTCAGGGAACAGGGTTCGAGATGGGTCGGGAGTGGTAAACCCTCCCCATGGTCGATCGGACGGTTGCCGGCACCAGCCGCCCGCCATCGATGCTCGCGGTAGGCACGGTCGTCTGGCTGGCATCCGAGCTGATGTTCTTCGGTGGGCTCTTCGCCGCCTACTTCACGCTCCGGTCCGAAGCAGCCGTGTGGCCTCCACGAGGGGTCGAGCTCGAGACCACGACCTCGGCGGTCTTCACTGTGGTGCTGCTCGCATCGAGCGTCACGCTGTGGTTCGGGACCAGAGCGTTGGAGCGCTCCGAGCGCAAGGGGGTGCGGTGGTGGTTCGTCGCGACGGCCGTGTTGGGCGGACTGTTCCTCGCGAACCAGATCCGGGAGTTCTACGCGCTGACGTTCGGCGTGTCGTCCGATTCGTACGGCTCGATCTACTACACGATGACGGGCTTCCACGCCGCGCACGTCGCCGCGGGATTGGTGCTGCTGCTCGTGGGCCTCTACTTCGCGGCGGGAACCATGAGCCTCGATGACCGAGCCCCCGCGCTTCACTCGGTGGCCTACTTTTGGCACTTCGTCGACGGGATCTGGATCGTGCTGTTCCTCACGATCTTCGTGCTGCGGTGATCTCGGCTACGCGCTGGGGCGCGCTGTTCCTCGCGTGTGTCGCCGCGGTCTTCGTCATCGCCAGCCAAGGGCTCGCCGCCTCGGAAGAGCCCGTCGCCGCCACGGACGGTGCATCGGCGTCCCGGGGTCGAGAGCTGTACGTCACGGGGTGCGCCGGCTGCCACGGTCGCGACGGCCGCGGGACGGGCCAAGGTCCCGATCTCCGCGGAGTCGGTGCCGCGTCTGCCGACTTCATGCTGTCGACTGGTCGCATGCCTCTCACCGACCCTTCCGTCCAGGCCGTCTCGAAGCCTCCGGCGTACTCGAGGGACCAGATCGCCGATCTCGTCGCGTACGTCGCCTCGCTCGGGCGCGGGCCCGACATCCCAGTCGTGAACGTCAGTCGTGCCGACCTCTCGAGCGGAGGCGTGCTCTTCCGCCTCAACTGTGCGTCCTGCCACAACAGCACGGGCAACGGTGGTGCGCTCAGCTACGGCCGCGCCGCGCCCGCGCTGCACCAGGCGACGACGGTGCAGATCGCCGAGGCGATGCGGACGGGACCGGGGCAGATGCCGGTGTTCGGTCCGGACACCCTGAGCCAACGGGAGGTCGACGACATCGTCGCGTACGTCCTCTACCTCCGCGACCCCGCGGACCCGGGGGGCTTCACGCTCGGGCATGCGGGACCGATCCCGGAAGGGCTCCTCGCGCTGCTCGTCGGCGTCGGTGCCTTGCTCGTCGTCACGCGGATGATCGAGCCAAGGTCTTGAGCTCGTCGTCGCAGGACCGCGCGACCCGTTGGATCGCGGGGATGCTCGGCGTGACGACGCTCGCTGGGCTCGGGCTGGCACTGACATATGTCCGCGGGGGTGACACCCAGCTCGAAGGGGTGCTCCTCGCGGCCGCGCTCGGCGGGCTGGCGGCCGCGTTCGTGCTGATGGCACACCACCTGCTGCCCCAGGGCCCGGTCACCGAGCAGCGCGAACCGCTGCGCTCGAGCGACGAGGACCGGGCCGCGTTCGTCAACGACTTCGAGGCGTTGGCCGAGGGCGACACCCCTCTCGCCCGCCGGCGGTTCCTGCTCCGGATGTTCGCCGCGGCTGGTGGCGCGCTCGGCCTTGCTGCGCTGTTCCCGATCGCGTCGCTCGGACCGCGCATCAATCGGGCCCTCAAGCACACGAAGTGGACCCGCGGATCGCGGCTCGTCAATGCAGAGGGCAACCGCGTGACCGTCGACACACTGAAGGTTGGCGGCGTGCTGACGGTGTTCCCGGAAGGCCATCGTGACGCCGCGGACTCCCAGACGCTGCTGATCCGCGTCGGGACCACCGACCTCACGACGCAGCCGGGGCGAGCTGACTGGGCGCCCCACGGCTATGTCGCCTACTCGAAGATCTGCACCCATGCTGGTTGTCCGGTGGGACTCTACGAGCAGCAGTCGAAGCAGCTCCTCTGCCCGTGCCACCAGTCCACCTTCACCGTCCTCGACGGCGCGCGACCGGTCTTCGGCCCAGCCGCCCGCCCGCTGCCCCAGCTGCCCTTGATGATCGACGCCGACGGCACGCTGCGCGCTCGGAGCGACTACCACGAGCCCGTCGGCCCAGGATTCTGGGACCGCGGCCGATGATCGTCCCGCGGCTCGCCAAGTGGGTCGACAGCCGAGTCGGCGCTGCGAAGTTCGCCGCGTAAGGCCCTCGACAAGGTCTTCCCCGACCACTGGTCGTTCATGCTCGGCGAGATCGCCCTCTACGCCTTCGTCGTCCTCGTGCTCACCGGGCTCTACCTGACGTTCTTCTTCGTCGCCGACGCCCGCGAAGTCGTGTACCACGGGAGCTACCGGCCGCTGCACGGTGTCCGGATGTCGGAAGCGTACCGTTCCACGCTCGACCTGTCGTTCGACGTGCGGGCCGGGCTCGTGATGCGCCAAACCCACCACTGGGCAGCGTTGGTGTTCGTCGGTGCGATCGTCGTGCACGTGATGCGAATCTTCTTCACGGGCGCATTCCGCCGACCACGCGAGGTCAACTGGGTCATCGGTGTGAGCATGTTGCTGCTCGCCCTCGGCAATGGGTTCACCGGGTACTCCCTTCCCGACGACCTCCTGTCGGGCACTGGCTTGCGCATCGCCTACTCGATCGTGCTCTCGATCCCCGTGATCGGCGAGTGGATCGCCGGTCTCGTGTTCGGCGGGGTTTTCCCGACAAAGGAGATCACGCCGCGCCTCTTCGTGATCCATGTCCTCGTGATCCCCGTCGCGCTCGCGATCCTGCTCTCGGTGCATCTTGCGCTGGTGATCCGACAGAAGCACACGCAGTTCCGCGGACCGGGGCGCACCGAGGAGAACGTCGTCGGGTCCCGCTTGTGGCCCACGTTCGCGGCGAAGACCATCGGCCTGTTCTTCGCCGTCTTCGCGGTACTGGCCGCGCTCGGCGGACTGGCCGAGATCAACCCGATCTGGCTCTACGGGCCCTTCGATCCGAGTGCGGTCAGCTCCGGATCCCAGCCCGACTGGTACATCGGCTGGCTCGAGGGCGCGTTGCGGCTGTTCCCCGGATGGGAGATCCGGGCGTTCGGGTTCGAGATCCCTGCACCCTTCGTCCCCGGCGTGCTGCTTCCAGGCCTCGTGTTCGGGCTCCTGATGGTCTGGCCCTTCCTCGAGGCCCGCGTCACCGGTGATCACCGGGAGCACCATCTCCTCGACCGGCCACGCGACCGTCCGGTGCGTACTGCGATCGGCATGGCGACGCTCGCGTTCCTGCTCGTCCTCTTCTTCGCGGGCGGCGACGACGTGATCGCCGCCGACTTCGACCTGTCGGTCAACGGAGTCGTCTGGGCGTTTCGGGTGCTGGCGATCGCTGCTCCCGTCGCGCTCTTCGTCGCGACGTACCGCCTCTGTCGAGAGCTCACCGCGCGCGAGCGAGAGGGTCCCGAGCCACCGTTCATCGAGGTCGACCGGACGGAGACCGGCGGGTTCGTGGAGACCTCCGGACCCTGACGCGCTCAGCGGCGGACCCGACCTCGGCTGTCGCTGAGCATCCCGGCGACCGAGAACACGAAACCTGCGGCCCCGATCAGCAGGACCGCGAGCCCGAACACCAGGCCCGTCGCCGCCACCGTGGCCCCGAGGGCCAGACCCAAGGGCCAGATCGTCGCGGTCGGAAAATCGCCGACGGAACCCGTGCCTTCTCGCACCGTCGCGTCCCCCCGATCCTCGGGGCGGGGCTGCATCCTCCGAGCGTGGAAGCCGAGGTAGCCGCCGGCGACGAGACCGAGGCCGGCGCACCCGACGAGCATCACCGAACCCGCGTCCTCATAGCTGGTGAACCAGTACGTGATCGCGATGATGACGAAGAATGCCGTCACGCCGAAGAAGATCCTGGCCTCGATCCTCATCGTGACTGTGCCGACCTCGTCGATGCCCCCGGATGCTTCTGGTCCCAGAACGGACGTTCCGACGTGATCCGAGGGATGCGCTCGAAGTTGTGCTCGGGTGGCGGCGACGGCGTCGCCCATTCGAGGGTCTGGCCGTCCCAGGGATCCGGTCCCGCTGGCACGCCACTGCGCAGACTCAGGACAAGGTTCGTGAAGAACACGAGTACCCCGACGGCAAGGATGAAGGCACCGACCGTCGAGATGAGGTTGTCGGTCGTGAAGCCGTCGCTCGCGTTGTACGTCTCGACCCGCCGCGGCATCCCCCGCAGCCCGAGGTCATGCTGGACGAAGAACGTGACATTGAAGCCGATGAACATCAGCCAGAAGTGCACCTTCCCGAGACGTTCGTCGAGCAGTCTGCCGGTGAACTTGGGGAACCAGTAGTAGATCGCCGAGAACCCTGCGAAGCCTGCGGCGGCGAACACCACGTAGTGGAGGTGCGCGACCACGAAGTACGTGTCCGTGAGGTTGAAGTCGACCGGAGCCGACGCTTGGAGCACGCCGGTCAGACCCCCGACGACGAACACGACGAGGAAACCGATCGAGAAGAGCATCGCGGCCGTGAAGCGAAGCTGGCCGCCCCACATGGTGCCAATCCAGTTGAAGATCTTCACTCCTGTCGGCACGGCGATCAGCATCGTCATCGCGCTGAAGAAGGGGAGCAGCACGACACCGGTCGCGAACATGTGATGCGCCCACACTCCGACGGAGAGCCCCCCGATGGCTAGCGTCGCGAATACCAGACTTCGGTAGCCGAACACGGGGCGGCGCGAGAACACCGCGAAGACCTCGGTCGCCACCCCGAAGAACGGCAGGGCGATGATGTACACCTCGGGATGGCCGAAGAACCAGAACATGTGCTGCCAGAGCACTGGCGTCCCACCGTTCGTGGCGTCGAAGATGTGGCCTCCGAGCTGGCGGTCGATGAAGAGCATCGCGAGTGCCGCAGTCAGCACCGGGAACGCGAGCAGCATCATCACGGCAGTCACGAGCATGTTCCAGGTGAAGATCGGCATCCGAAACATCGTCATCCCCGGTGCCCGCAGCATCATCGTGGTCGTCACGATGTTCACCGCCGCGAGCACCCCTGCGGTGCTCGTCACCACAACGCCGATGATCCACAGGTCAGCACCCATACCGGGTGAGTAGGTGGCGCCGGAGAGCGGCGCGTACGCGAACCATCCGAAGCTCGCGGCTCCTCCCGCGGTGAGGAACCCGCTGATCATCGTGATCCCACCGAACAGGTACAGCCAGTAGCCGAGCGCGTTCATCCGGGGGAACGCGACGTCGGGGGCACCGATCTGGAGCGGGACGATGTAGTTGGCGAGGCCAACGGCGAACGGGACGGCGAAAAGGTAGATCATGATGCTGCCGTGCATCGTGAAGAACTGGTTGTAGGTCTGCGGGTCGAGGAAGGCCTCCCGAGGCTGGGCGAGCTGGGTCCGCATGGCCAGCGCCAACAGGCCACCGATTGCGAAGAACGCACCCGAGGTCACCATGTACAACAGTCCGACCACTTTGTGGTCGGTCGTGGTGAGGACGCGCAGCAGACCGCTCGAGGTCGGTGGGTGCGCGGTGCCCGGTGCCGGCCGAGCTGCAGTGGACGTCATGACGACTTCGCGGTGTGGCGGGCGACCCAGCGGTCGAAGTCGGTACGGGGCATCACTTCGACGTAGAAGAGCATCTGCCAGTGGTTGAGGCCGCAGTACTCCGCGCAGCGGCTCAGATACCGTCCGGGCCTGTTCGCGGTGAAGTCGAAGCGGTTCACGACGCCCGGAATCGCGTCCCGTTTGAAGAGGAACTCGGGCACGAACATCGAGTGGATCACGTCTCGCGACGTGAGGCTGATCCGGACCGGCTCGCCTTCGGGGATCACCATCACCGGCCGCTTGTCGGGCAGGCCCGAGATCGTGATCTCCTCGTGCCGGTAGTGGAACTGCCACTGCCATTGGTACCCGACGACGTCGATCGCCACGGGTGGACGCGGGGCGAGCGCGTCGACCTCGTTCTGCGTCTTCCACGACAGGGCGAGGACGGTTGCGAGGATCAGGATCGGGATGACGGTGTAGAAGATCTCGAGGGGAATGACGTACTGGCGCTGGCTCGGGATGTCGTCGTTGCGTCGTCGGTATCGGATGATGCACCAGGCGACGAGGCTCACGACGATGGTGAGGGTCACCAACGCGATCACGATCATCGGGCGCCAAAGGTCGAGGATGTCCTGGCCCTGCTCGGTCGATCCGCGTTGCGCCCCGAACCGCGCGTCGCATCCGCTGAGGGCGATCAGGCCACCAGCCGCGGGACCGACCCGACGTGCAGCGCTCCTCAGCACGACACCTCCACGACCATCGGGATTCGGCGGAACCTTACGACATGCCCCGAGCGTGCCGTGCGAAGCGCGACGTCCGAGGATCGGACTGTGGTCACGCGGTCTCGCGCAGGCGCTGCTCGGCCGCGATCAGCCCGAGGTGGGTGAAGGCCTGGGGGAAGTTGCCCAGCAGCTCGTCGGTCTCGGGGTCGTACTCTTCGGAGAGGAGACCGACGTCGTTCGCCAGCGCTGCGAGCGACTCGAAGAGGGCTCGGGCCTCGTCGCGGCGACCCTGGAGGGCGAGGACCTCGACGAGCCAGCACGAGCACAGCAGGAACACCCCTTCGTCTGCGTCGGCCGATCCCGCGTGCCCGCCCGATCCGGCATCCATCGAGCCGGTGCTCCGATAGCGGCGGAGGAAGCCCTGCGGCGGGACGGCAAGCTCCTCCACGATCGCGTCCGTGGTGCGGAGCATCCGCTCGTCACACGGATCGACGAACCCGACGAGCGGGAGCTTGAGGAGGCTCGCATCGACCGCAGTCATCCCGTAGCACTGCACGAAGTTGCCCCGCTCCGGGTCGACACCCCGGGTCTCCACCTCATGGCGAACCTCGTCCCGAGCGCTGCGCCAGCGGTCGATCGAGCCGTCGGGGAGACCGTGCTCCTCCACGAGCCGGATCCCGCGATCGAGCGCGACCCAGATCATCACCTTCGAGTGCACGAACGGTCGGGGCGGCCCGCGCATCTCCCAGATGCCCGAGTCGTCGTCGTGGCGATGGGTGACGGCGTCGTTGACGACCGACTCGAGGAAGCACCATTCGTCGTCGGTGATCTCACCGCCGCGGGTGTGCCAGAGGCCGACGGCGTCGAGGAGGTGGCCGTACATGTCGAGCTGCGTCTGGGTGGCCGCACCATTCCCGACGCGGACGGGTGACGAACTACGCCAACCCTCGAGCTCGAGATCCAGCTCGGGCAGTCGTCGCTCACCGTACGGTCCGAACATGATCTGCAGCTCGTCGCCCTGGCCGGCCGCTGATCGCATCACGAAGTCGCGGAACCCTTGCGCAACCTCGTGATGCCCGACCTCGGCGAGCGCGCCGAGCGTCAGTGTCGCATCGCGAACCCAGCTGTACCGATAGTCCCAGTTCGCGCACCCACCCGGGATCTCGGGCAGCGAAGTCGTCGGAGCAGCGACGACCGCGCCCGTCGGCGCACACGTCAGCCCCTTGAGCACGATGGCCGATCGCTCGAGCAGCTCCGCGAACGGACCGCTGACATCGGTCTGTCGCGCCCAGCTCGTCCACCACGCTTCGGTCTCTTCGAGCCTGAACAGGACCGAGTCTCGGTCCGCCGACGACGGATCCACGAGGTGAGCAGCCTGCGAGACGACGCTGCAGGCCATCGCCTCGCCGGCCGCGATCGTCATCCGACCGCAGAGGCGGTACCGCTCACGATCCACATCGAGCGCCCCATCGACGTGGACGACCACGGCGTCGTCACCGCCCACCGCCGTGTACCGCCCCTCCTCGTGGCACCGAAGCCACGGCCGTGTCGCTCCGTAGTCGAAGCGGGGCTCGACGACGACTTCGATCTCGACCCGGCCATCCAGGCATTCGACGTGACGGAGGAGCTCTCCGTCGAGGCGGCCCGAGCCGCCCACCGCCATCGCGAACGCGTCGGTCACCCGGACGGTGCCGTGTTGGGTCGTCATCGTGGTCTCGAGGATCATCGTCGAGGGTCGGTAGCTCCGCTCGACATCCGTGATCGGGGCGACCGGGCGGATCGAGAAGAACCCGCCCTGCTCGGCGTCGAGCAGGCGACCGAACACACTTCCCGAGTCGAAGCGGCGGAGGCACGCCCAGTCGATGGAGCACTCGGTGCTCACGAGGGCCGTCGAATGGCAGTCCGAGAGGAACGCGTAGTCTGCGATCGGCCGGTAGCCGTCGTCGTTCATCCCGTCGTGCTCCGGTCAGGGGTCAAGGCCCGGAAGGTCGCGTCGGTGACCGCCGCGTAGACGACATGCTGTGCGGCGCTCGTGATCAGGAGCCTCGGGCGCCAACGCCACGGGGGCGGTGCCGCGTCGAGCGTGGCGAGCAGAACCATCTCGGCACCCCAGGTGATCGAGAAGAAGACCAACGCAGGCCGACGGACCAGGTTTTCCAGCGCCTGGCGAAGCCACCCGGCGCCGGACCCGTAGCCGAACCGAAGGATCTGATGAGCGGCGGGCCGCACCTCGTCGGGCACCTGGAGCGGCAGGAACCGCTCGGCGAGTTGCACCATCACGGGCCGATCGTCGTAGTCGATCGGATGTCGCCACCCCAGCACCCACGCTTGCAGGACCGTCGTCGCCGCCATCGTCGCGGTGCCCGCAAGACCCGCCACCGGTCCCCGGACCCCGATCGGCGGTCTGTTCACTGCGCGCGGTCCCGTTCGTGGATAGCGCGCCGGAGCAGCTCAGCGATGTGCACGGGTGTCCGTCCCGTCTCTTGTTCGATCTGCTCACGGCAGCTGAACCCGTCGGTCACCATCTCCGTGTCGGCGTCGAGGCTCCGCACGGCGGGGAGCAGCACCCGTTCACCGACCCGTTGCGAGATCTCGTAGTGCTCGGCGGCGAACCCGAACGATCCGGCCATGCCGCAACACCCGGAGTCGAGCACCTGGTAGTCGATGCACATCCGTTTCAAGAGCGCGACCTCCGCGTCCATCCCGATCACCGACTCGTGGTGGCAGTGACCGTGCAAGACCGCCCGAATGCGAAGGGGAGGAGGGTCGTACCGTTGCCGCTCGAGGAACTCGGAGAGAAGCAGGGTCTGCTCGGAGAGTCGCCGCGCGTCGTCATCGTTGGGGAAGAGGTTCACCAGCTCGTCGCGGAACGCCGCGACGCAACTCGGCTCGAGGCCGACGATCGGGACACCGGCACGGATCCAAGGACGCAGCGTGTCCAGGATCTGGCGCCAGAGGCGTTCGGCCGTCGTAAGCATGCCCGCGTCGTAGAGCGGACGTCCGCAGCAAAGAGGCCGTGGGGGGATCGCGACGTCGTAGCCCGCGTCTTCGAGCACCTCGACCGCGGCCTGGAGCACCGGGGACTCGAGGTAGTTGTTGAACGTGTCGGGCCAGAGGAGGACACGATCTGTCGCGAAGGGCTCGTCGCGACCATGCGGATGCAAGTGGTTGCGGTTCGCGTGGTGCTGCATCGACGGAGTGGAGTAGGTAGCGGACGAGAACCGACCGACGTCTCCGTGGGTGATGATGGGCACGCCGTCGTGAACGGGACGCTCGCAGTCCGTGCTCCGCTTCCGCGCTTCCCTCCTCGTGAACCACGTCGTGAACGTGGTCGTCGCGAAGCGGGGGATCGTGCGCTCCTGGGCGACTCCACCGAGCCACTTGACGAGTCCGGCGAGCACGGGGAGATGGGCCAAGGTGTTGACGAGACGGGGGACGTGGCTGGCTACGCGAGCCCACCAGTAGATGAGGCTCATGGCGTAGTGCACCCTCGGCCGCAGCCGGCGCCGGTAGTGGTGGGAGAGGAACTCTGCTTTGTAGGTGGCCATGTCGACGTTCACGGGGCATTCGTTCTTGCACCCCTTGCACGCGAGGCACAGGTCCAGAGCCTCGGCGACGCTGTCGTCGCGCCATCCGTCGAGCTCCTCACCGCGCAGCATCTCGAAGAGCATCCGGGCCCGGCCCCGAGTCGAGTCCTCTTCTTCGCGCGTGACCATGTAGCTTGGGCACATGGTGCCACTCCCGACGTCGCGGCATGCGCCGACGCCGACGCAGCGGGAGACCGCGTGCCCGAAGTCGAAGTTGTCGTCGGGGAAGGCGAAGTGCGTCGACACCATGCGTCGGACCGAATCGGGTCCGAGCCGCAGGTGGTCGGTCGGCTGGTCGGGTCGGACCACCTTGCCCGGGTTCATCATCCCGTCGGGGTCCCAGATCGCCTTGAAGTCCGCGAAGGCGCGGACGAGCTCGGGCCCATACATCTTGCCGAGGAGCACGGCTCGGGCCTGGCCGTCACCGTGCTCCCCGGACAACGATCCTCCGTACGACACGACGAGATCGGCGGCTCGGTCGAGGAACTGCCGCCACTGGCGCACTCCGTGGGCCGTGTCGAGCGCGAAGTCGATGCGGCAGTGGATGCATCCCTGCCCGAAGTGCCCGTAGAGCGCCGCGTCGTACTCGAACTCATCGAGGAGGTCGCGGAAGTCGCGAAGGTATTCGCCCACTCGGTCCGGGGGAACCGCGGCGTCCTCCCACCCTGGGTGGGTCTGGGGCATCCCGGACACGTTCGCGGTGGCACCGAGCCCCGACTCGCGGACCTGCCAGAGCTTCTGCTCCTCCCACCGGTCGCGGAAGATCTTCGTCGTTGGTGGCTCGTCGACCTTCTCGAGCGCGCCGACGAACGACTCCGCCTGCTCGTCGGACTCCTCCTTGGTGTCGGCGCCGAACTCCACGAGGAGGAAGCCATCCCCTTCGGGGAGGAGGTCGACGTCATCGGGATGCAGACCCTTCTGCTTCATGAAGCGGATGAGCTTCGAGTCGATGCCCTCGAGCCCGACCGGGCGATGCTCCCGAGCAATCGAGACATGGTCCCCAGCGCTGTAAGCGTCGGGGTAGCCGACCGCCACGAGCGTCCGCTCGGGCATCGCCTCCATCAGCCGGACGGTTGCGTGGAGCACGACGACACACGTGCCCTCGGTTCCGACGAGTGCCTTGGCGACATCGAAGCCATAGTCGGGTAAGAGGCGATCGAGGTTGAATCCCGAGACGCGCCGTGGGATGTCCGGGTACCGGCTCCGAATCTCGGCCCCGTAGCGGTCGCGGAGATCACGAAGCTCACGGTAGATCTCCCCCCTGCGGTCGCTCCCCGAGATGATGTCCGAGAGATCGTCACCTGCGTGCGACCCGACGGTCAGCCGCTCACCGCGGTAGGTCACGACGTCGAGCTCGAGCACCTGGTCGGCGGTGAGAGGACCGGGTCCGTAGAACTCGGCCATGACCGAGTGGACCCCACATGAGTTGTTCCCGATCATCCCACCGAGGGTGTTGCGGTCGTGCGTCGCCGGGTCCGGACCGAAGCTCAGTCCATGGGCTTTCGCAGCGTCGCGCAGTCGATCGAGGTTGCATCCGGGCTCGACGACCGCGCTGCGAGCCTCCGGGTCGATCGAGAGAACCCGGTTCAAGTACTTCGAGAAGTCGATGACCACGGCCACGTTCGTGCACTGCCCGGCGAGGCTCGTCCCACCTCCCCGGCTGGTGATGGGCACGCCGTGCTTCCGGCACACGTCGACCGTCGCGAGGACGTCTTCGACCGTCTTCGGCACCACGACGCCGATCGGGAGCTGCCGATAGTTCGACGCATCGGTCGAGTACGCCGCCAGACTTCCCGAGTCGAACCTCACCTCGCCGTCGACCGTCGACCGCAGAAGATCGGCCAACGAGTGCGTGTCGGGCGTCGAAGCGCCCGCGACCTCGCTGGACGACACCGTGCGCAGCCCGCCGAAGGTGCGAGCCGACTCTGTGGACGTCATCCTGAATGGTTCCTCCGGCGGGTCTATGCGACCCGGTAGCGTTCGGCGTCGGCCCGCTTCAGCTCGATGCCGAGCCCCGGCCGGCCGCGATCGGGGTGCAGTGCACCGTCGACCGGCTCGAGCACACCGTCGAACAGCATCGCTTCGATTCGGACATGGTCGGCGAAGTACTCGATGTGGCGCAGATGCCACAGGCCGGCGCAGGCATGCGAGCTCACCTGGGGAGCGCAGTGCGCCGAGAGGTCGAGGCATTGGGCGTCGACGACCGCACCGACGCGCAGGAACGGCGTGATCCCGCCGCATCGGGTGACGTCGGCCTGGAGACAGTCGACGGCACCGGCCGCGAGCATCCGGTGGAAGTAGGGCAGGTCGTAGCCGTACTCCCCCGCAGTGACATCCATCCCGGCCGGTGCTCGATCCCGCACGAGGCGGAGCCCGGCAAGATCGTCCGAGCTCACCGGCTCTTCGAACCACACCACGCCGAGGTCCCCGAACGCCTGGGCGAGCTCGAGCGCTTGCTTGCGGCCATAGGCCCCGTTGGCGTCAACGAAGAGCTCGACCTCTTGGCCGACGGCCTCACGTGCTACCGCGACTCGATGGGGATCGGCGGCTGGGTCGCGTCCGACTTTCATCTTCACGGCCCGGAGGCCGCGGTCCGCCCACTGACCGAGCTGTTCAGCGAGCTCGTGGTCGTCGAGGCTCGTGAAGCCACCGCTCCCATAGGCGGGGACGGTCGCGTGGCAGCAGCCGACGGCGTCGGCGATCGAGCAGTTCAGCAGCTTTGTCTTCAGGTCCCAGAGAGCCACGTCGACGGCCGAGATCGCCGAGCCGACGACCCCCGGTCGCCCCTGGTTGCGGATCGCGTGCACCATCGCCGCCCAGGCTGCGCCGGTCGCCATCGGATCGGCCCCGCGGATTGCTCGGGCGAGCGTGTCTCGCACGACGTTCGCGGCGGCGGGGGCCGCGTAGCTGTACCCCAGGCCGATCACGGGGCCGGCGGTCACCTCCACGACGATGATCGTGGTCGCGTCCCACTCGAGCGTGCCGTCGGACTGCGGTGCCGTCGTCGGGACGGTGAACGCCATGACCGAGGTCGTGTCGACAGGCTCGGCAAGCCCCGTGCCGGAAGGCGTCGCGTTCACGGTGCGGCGATTCGGTTGGTCGCGCGTCGGGCCAGCGCGGCCGCGCCCAGCAGTCCGCCGGCTGCGGCGACGATCCTCGTCCGCTGCATCGGGTCGGTCCGGCGGATCCAGGCCCATTCGTCGCGGAAGAACTGGCTCGCCGCTCGGCGGAACGTCTCGGCGACCGAGGGCAATGACGTCAGGAACATGGGATCGAGGAAGCCGCCGGCCTCGTGGTCGAAGTTGCCCCGAGCGCCCGCGTCGCAGGTCGCGTCGACCGGCGCATGGAGGTTTACCGCGCGCTCGTCGTCCACGGGCTCGTCGGTGAGCTGGGTGTCCCAGGCGCCGAGGGCCGCGTAGTGGTTCCCGAACCCGGGGGCGAGCCTTCCGGCCGCGACGACGAGGCGGTTCCACGATCCGACGACCTTCGAGCGTCGTCCGTCCATCGCGGCTTGGACGACATAGCGCGCGACCCGCTCCGGCTCGTAGATCGGCGGCACCGGTTGCGGATGACGATCCATGGTCGTCTCGCACCAGTCGAACTGTGGGGTGTTGACCGCGGGCATGTGCACCATCCCGAGCCGCACCTTGCTCCCCTCGTGAAGGAGCTCGGCGCGGACCGATTCGAAGAATCCCCGGCAAGCGAACTTCGACGCGCAGTAGGCCGACTGCAGCGGGATCCCGATGAACGCCAGCGCGGATCCGATGTTGACGATGCTCCCGCGATCTCGCGGACGCATGTGGTCGAGCGCGCAGAGGGTCCCCCACACCTGCCCGAGGAACGTCACCTCGACCGCGCGCTTGAAGTCGTCGGGCTCCAGCGTCCACGCCGGCGCGAATGCGGTCGTCATCGCGTCGTTGACCCAGACGTCGATCTCGCCGAGCTCGTCCTCGATGCGTGTCGCAGCGCTCGCCACCTGGTCGTAGTCCGCGACGTCGGTCGGGATCGGCAGCGCCTGGCGTCCACGCGCGCGGATCTCGGAGGCTGCCGCGTTGAGACCAGCGTGACCTCGCGCCAACAGCGCGACGTCGAAGCCTGCGTCGGCGAATGCAACGGCCGTCGCTCGACCGATCCCCGCCGACGCGCCGGTCACCACCGCGATGGGGGCGGCCGCTCGGTCAGTCATCGTCGGAACCAGCGCCGAACCGGGCAAAGACGCGAGAGGCCACGGCCCGTGCGCTGTGCCCGATGACCTCCTTGGCGTCGGGGTCGCCACGAAGGACGGCCTGCGCGACGCCCTTGGCGTCGTCGAGGGGGATGTGCGCCGGGAGCGGAGGGACGTTCTTGTCGGTGTGGATGTCCAGGACGACGGGCCGGTCGGCGGCGAAGGCCGCGTCCCAAGCGGCCTCGACGGCTTCAGGTTTCTCGACCTTGAGCCCGCGGAATCCGAGGGACTCCGCGTACTTCGCGTAGTCGACGTCCTCGACGAGCTGGGCCGTGTCCCATCGCGGGTCACCGACCTGGCGCATCTCCCACGAGACCTGGTTGAGGTCGTCGTTGTGCAGCACGAGCACGATGAACGTCGGGTTCTCCCATTCTCTCCAGTAGCGCTTGACGGTGATGAGCCCGTTCATGCCCAGCATCTGGAACGCGCCGTCGCCGATCGTGCACACGACGGGGCGATCCGGGTACGCGAACTTGCCCGCGATCGCGTACGGCATCGCGCCGATCATCGTGGCGAGGCGACCGGAGAGGTTCCCCATCTGGTTGCGTCCCAACTTGATGTGGTGGCCGTACCAGTCGGCGGTCGAACCGGCGTCTGCGGTGATGAGCGCGTTGTCGGGCAAGCGGGTGTTGAGGTGATGGAAGACGAGGCGGGGGTTGATCGGATCCGCCTCCACCATCGCGGCCTGCTCGGTCGTGTGGTCCCAGGCTTTCATCGCCTCGATGATCCCGTTCTGCCAGCTCGAGTCCGTCTTCTTCTCGAGGTGGGGCAGCAACGCGGCGAGCGTTGTCTTCGAATCGCCCCAGAGGTTCACTTCCATCGGGTAGCGCAAGCTCAGGTGGCGCGAGAGGAGGTCGATCTGGACCCCTCGCGCCTGTCCGCTCGGAGGGAGGAACTCCGAGTAGGGGAAGTTGGAGCCGATGACGAACAGGGTGTCGCAGTTCTGCATCATGTCGTAACTCGGCTTGGACCCCAGGAGCCCGAGCTGCTGCGTGTGGTAGGGCACGTCGCCGGGGACGGCTGCCTTGCCGAGCAGCGCAGTGATGACCCCGGCCCCGAGTCGTTCTGCGACCGTCATCACCTCGTCGGTCGCGTCGAGCGCGCCTTGGCCGACGAGCATCGCCACCTTCTTGCCGGCGTTCAGCACCGCGGCCGCGCGACGGAGCTCGTCCTCGGGCGGAGTGATGCGGGTCGAGGCGTGCCCGACTCCCGTCCGGGACACGAAATGATCGACGGCGGGTTCCTCCATCTCGAGGTCCTGGACGTCGGCCGGCAAGATGACGACGGTTGGCTTGCGCGATGCCCGCGCGATCCGCACGGCACGGTCGACCACGAGCGGTGCCTGCATCGGGGTCGTGACGGTCTTGACGTACTCGGCGACGTCGCCGAGCATCCGCTCCATGTTCAGCTCCTGCTGGAAGTCGCTGCCCATCGCGACCCGAGCCTGCTGGCCCACGATCGCGACGACGGGCTGGTTGTCGCAGCAGGCGTCGTAGAGGCCGTTCATGAGATGCACCGCGCCCGGCCCCGAGGTCGCGATGCACACGCCGACCTCCCCGGTGAATTTGGCGTGTGCGGTCGCCATCAGGCCCGCCATCTCCTCGTGCGTCGGCCTGAGGTACCGGAAGTCCTTGTCGGCTTCCTCGGCTCGCCCGAGCGCGCCGTCGAACCCGCCGATGCCATCGCCCGGGTAGCCGAAGAACCGGTGGAGGTCCCACTCGATGAGCCGGTCGATGATGAAGTCACTCACGGTGTACACGACGCACCTCCTGAGC
The DNA here is from genome assembly GCA_963809885.1 of uncultured Acidimicrobiia bacterium. Classification (GTDB taxonomy): domain Bacteria; phylum Actinomycetota; class Acidimicrobiia; order IMCC26256; family PALSA-555; genus JALHSW01. The sequence goes on from CAWELA010000004.1 coordinate 1,679,931, forward strand.
ACTGGTTGCGGCCCGATGCTTCCCGAGTAGGCCGGGGCGTAAACCCGGAGGAAGCCGCCGACGGAGGGACCTAAAGGGAGGACCGAGCCGCCGCGATTGGAAGCGAAGTGGGTTGGGTAGATACGAACCGCAGCGTCGGCGCGTATCGACGCGACGGAGTAGGAAAAGGCGGAGCCGAGTGGCGAGCGAGGGATGCGAGGCCGACACACGACCGGCGTCCGCGCCGGGTGACCCACGCGTCGGTCTCGCCCTCGGGGGCGGCGGCCTCGTAGGGCACGCCTATCACGCCGGAGCGCTCGCGGGTCTCGCTCACGATGTCGGCTGGGACCCCCGCTCCGCTGAGGTAGTTGTCGGAACATCGGCCGGCGCTCTGACGGGTGCACTTCTCCGCTCGGGGGTCGCCGCCTTCGATCTCGCCGGAGCCTTCGGGGCAGGTTCGAACTCGTACTCGAACGATTTGGCTCAGGTCTACGCGAAGAGCGATTTTCCGCCCATGGACTGGCGTGCTCTGCTACGGCCCCGCCTCCCGACCTTCGGGCTCCTGCGGGAGCTGCTCCATACGCGGTGGTTCCAGCGCCCGTGGACCGTCGCGCATGCGCTGCTCCGCGGAGGATCGGGCGACCCGCTCGAGTCGCTCGCGCCCCTGGAACGCTGGACCGGGAGGTCCTGGCCCGATGGCGACCTCAGAATCGCGTCGGTCCGTGCTGACGACGCACAACGCTTCTGCTTCCGCTCAGGAGGTGGCGTACCGCTTCTGCAGGCCGTCGCAGCTTCGTGTGCGGTGCCGGGCTACTTCCATCCGGTGAACATCGATGGCCGCGACTTCATCGATGGCGGCATCCATAGCCCCACCAATGCGGATCTCCTCGTCGATGACGCCCTCGACCTCGTGATCATCGTCTCTCCGCTCTCGACGAAGGAACGACCGGACTGGACCCTGAACGGTCTCCTTCGGCGAGCGGCTTCGCGCTGCCTGCGCGATGAAGTTGCGGCGCTGGAGCGTCGTGGTGCCTCGACCGTCGTCGTCGAACCAGCCCGCGATGCGACGCACGCCATGGGCCCTGACCTCATGCGACCCGACGTTTGCCCGGACACCATGCGCGAGGCGTTCCTCGACGTCGGCCGACAGCCGCGCGCGGCTGAACGTCTGCGCGAGTTCTTCCGCGTCGATCGCGCAGCTTGAGGCCACGCCTGCTGACCCCAACATGCTCGCACCTGCCACGACCCGAGCCCTCGTCGCCGGCGCAGCCGGCGAAAGGCCGCTGCCTCGAACACCTGCTCGGACCTCACTTGGATCCGCCAGCCGGTCATCCCCAAACCCGCTTCATTGTCGACGTGCATCGCGCCTCCGAAATCCAACCGGAGCGTTTCTGCGCCGCGGCCGGGGGTACTGCTCACACGCGGGTAATTCGCCCGCCTGGACACGAGGGAGTGATGTCATGTCGACGATCGCATGGGTCGCAGTCGCCGTCGTTGGGGCGGCACTGCTCACCACCGTGATCCTGATTCCGCTCACCGCCTCCTTCGCCCGCAGCCGGCGCGAGCGGAAGGAAATGCGCAACAAGTTCGGTACGGAGTACGACCGACTGGCCAACGAACGGGGGCCGCGAGCTGCGACGGCCGAGCTGCGGCGGCGTCTCGAAGAGCACGACGATCTCGGGATCGAGCGGCTCCCACCAGATAGCCGGGACGCGCTCAGTGAAGACTGGCGGATGATCCAGTTCCGGTTCGTCGACGAGCCGAGCGCGGCTGTTCGAGAAGCCGATCACCTGGTCTTCGAGACGATGCGCCTGCGCGGGTTGCCCGTCGAGACTCTCGATGCCCGTGCTTCGGCCCTCTCGGTCGAGGCGCCCGAGCTCGCGACGCAGTACCGCTGGGCCGACGGTGTCGCCCGCAGCGCAGACCAGGAGGGCGACGTCGACGTCGCCCAGTTGCACGGCGCCCTGGTGACCTATCGCGACGTCTTTGAGCACCTGATGGTGCGACCCCAGCGCGAGCAGGCCGCGGCCGAGACTGGGCCCCCTTCATCCGGTGCGGTCGACGCACCCGCGCTTCGCGCGCGTTGACGAGAAAGGCTCGTCCGAGAGGACGCCAAGCTCTGCTGCCGTGCTGAGGGCGAGCGTCAGCCGCAGGATCAGGCCCAGTGCTCGAGCCGGGAGACGCCAATCGTCGCGCACCGTTCCCATCGGCGATGCCAGAGCGGTCGTGGAGCGGGAAGCGGGATCGCCAGTACGAGCACATCACGGCGGGGCGAGAGGAACCGCGGTCCTCGACGCGCGCTGCGGCCTCTGACCCCTTCGTACCTAATGGGCGTCGATTCGGCGGCCGGTAGGCAGTGTGCCCAGACTCGGTCTCCTTCGGGTGTTTCGGTGCAAGCGACCTCGGGAATTCTCTAGAGAAGACGAGAGGAGCGACCGATGGAGACGATCTGGATCTGGACGATCTACGAAGAGAGTCGGGAACCGTCCCACGTGCGATCCCCGATCGAGCGGCTCGATGTCACGGGGTTCGATGTCGAGGCACGAGACGGCAAGATCGGGAAGGTCGATGAGGCGACCTACGAAGCGGGTACGAGTTGCCTGATCGTCGACACGGGGTTCTGGATCTTCGGGAAGAGGCGGATGATCCCCGCAGGGTTCGTGGAACAGGTGGACGAGAAGCACGGGGTCGTCCGCGTCGCCTGCACCAAACAGCACATCAAGGAAGCTCCGGACTTCGACGAGGCGCGACGGGACGACGAGGACCAGCGCAAGGAAGTGACGGAGCACTACGACCGGCTCCACACCGACGCAACGCACGGAGCGGCCAGCGGCTGATCCCGGGCCGATGGTCGCGAGGTCCGAAGGGCGACGACGTGATGGATCGCATGATCTCGAGAAGCAGAACCCTCACCTTGGTCCGGGACCCGAGGTGATGAAGTCGTCGTCGAAGGCCCCGATCGAGATCCACCCAAACACTGCCGCAGCGCCGCTGCCAACAGCGCATGAGTCCTGGCGCTGGCTTCATGCCTCTCGATCTCCCGCTTCGATCTCCCGCTCGAGGCCCATCGTGAGCTCGCAACCGCTACCGCCGTGCTGACGAAGTCACTCGTAGCTCGGACCAGGACGGCGAAGAGGACATCGCAGAGTTGCACCGTGCCCTCGTGACCTGTCGCGATGTGTCGCGGAACTTGTCTCGTCGTGGATCACCTTCTGGTGAGTCCGGCCTCACCCAGCATGCGACCCGCAACGCGCGACGGAGTGGTGCTCGAAGCGCGTCCGCGGATTCGAGCCTCGATCGTGCTGGAGACGGTCATGAGCGCGGTCCCAACAACGCCGGCGACGAGTCCACGCGCAACGTTGCCGCTGATTCGGTCGATCCGATCCTCTCGGCATGTAGTTGTCATCGAGGAGCCTCCGACCCCGAGCCTTCGACGGGAAAACGCAGTATTGCGCCGACGCCATCGGATGGTGCGTTGGGCCCGGAGCCGGGGACGATCCGGACGCCAGCACCGGTGAGTAGTGCGGCGCGAAGGGCGACGTCAGTGAGGCGGCCACTCTGCGCCGGACGCCCGAGTGCTTCGATCGCAGCTCGGCTCGTCGCGACGTCCTTGGGCTCCGGCCCGAACCAGGCCCGACGGTCGTCATCGGGATCGTCATGCACCAACAGCGTGTCCACGCCACCGAGCCCCAATGCGCTGAGCGTGGCTTGCGCGCCGTCAGCGGCAAGACCTCCCCGCCCTCGCTCCTCGACGAACCGCTCCATGACCATGCGAGTACGAGACGCGACGATCGTCGCGACGGTACGCACCGTTTCCTCGGCGATCTCGCCGAGTGGGTCGTCGGTTCCGCGGGCGCCGTCGAACTGGTGGACCCGTGCCCTGGCATCGTCGGGGAGATGCTGGAGGAAGAAGGAGCGAGCCCGAACATCGCCGGCGACGATGATCGCGGCGGCGTCCAACGAGCGGTTGAGGCGTCCGACCTCGTCGGCGACGTCGCGGGCATTTCGTTCCCACGTGTTCTCGGCCCGCTGCTGGAAGCGGCGTTGTGACCAGCCACCAGGGTGCCCGCGGTGCACGTGGAGCGTGTCGCCCATCAGCTCCTGAGACCCGAGCGGGTCGGGACCGGCGAACGCGACGATGTCGGCCCCGACCCGGTCGATGAGAACCACCAGGTGCGCCACTTGGGACTGTGCCCATTCTGCGAGCGGGGCGGCGTAGACGAGGGAGTCGACCCGCGTGACGCCCCGAGCCGGGGGGTCGGGCAGGGAGCGGCGCAGTCGGAGACCGTGCGCATCGGCGAATACGGCGAGCGTGTCGCCCGCGCTCGGGTCCACGTCCTCTACGACATCGCGAATCGCGTCGATCGAGGCAGGCGTGGCGTCCTGGGCCCGTAGCGAGCGCTCCGCGTTGCGCCAACGCGCCACCAGCTGTTCGTCGAGCCGCGCATCGTCGCCTCGGACGTCGAGGTAGACCGAAGCCACTGGCCCCTCTGCCTCGTACAGTGCACGTAGAACTGCGTACGTCGCCTCTGTTGACGGTGGGGTTCTCGCACGGTCGCCCATGTTCTGCAGGGTTACCCAGACGCCCATGAGGCAAACGGTCTCCACGTCTCCATCCCGGTGGTTCAGCTCGGCGCGAATCGGGTAGAGCCGAAGTTGCGGTTGCCACGAACGATGGGAGTTGCTCGAATGTGGTTCTCACGGATTCGCGATTCGGTCCGCACCAGCCTCTGGTTCGTGCCTGCGTGCTTCGCCGTCGGGGCGACGGTGCTCTGGGCGCTCTTCGCCGTCGTCGATCGTGACTCCACGGTGACCGACGTTCCGGTCGGCTTCGGCGGGACGCCGGAAGGCGCCCGAGCCGTGCTCTTGGCGATCTCCGGCTCCATGATCACGGTGACGGGCGTCGTCTTCTCGGTGACCATCGTGGCGCTCCAGCTCGCGAGCTCGCAGTTCTCGCCGCGAGTGCTCCGGACTTTCCTACGCGACCGCACCGTCCAGGTGTCCCTGGGGGCGTTCATCGCTTCGTTCTGGTACTCGCTGCTCGTGTTGCGGACCGTTCGTGACAGCACACCTTCGGAGCCGGGCTACGTGCCGAGGGCCTCGGTCAGCATGGCATTCGTCATCCTCGCCTTCGGGCTCGTGATGTTCGTCGCCTACATCAACCACATTGCCCAGTCCATCCGTGCGGCGCGCATCATTCAGAACATCGGCGCCGAGACGCACGATGCGATGCAGCGCTTCCTCGCTGATGCTGAGCACGGCGACGGTCAGTCGTCGCCGCACGACTCCCCTCGTCAAGGGCTCGAAAGCGGGATCGTCTGCTCTGAGCGATCCGGAGTCGTCATAGCCTTCGACCACGATCGCCTGGTTTCTACTGCGGCGAACATCGGCGCGCTCGCGCGTGCCAGTGTCCATGTCGGTGACTTCGTGCCGACCGGCGCGCCTCTCCTCGAGCTCCGTTCGGACGGTCCCCATGCGGAGATCGACGACAATGCGATCTCGGGCTTTCGAGACGGGGTATTGATCGGGAGGCATCGAGTGCTCGAGCGCGATGTCGCTTTCGGAATCCGCCAGATCGTCGACATCGCCCTGCGCGCGCTCTCACCCAGCCTCAACGACCCGACGACGGCGGTGCAGTGCATCGATCAGCTGCACGACCTTCTCCGGGCGAGCGCCGACGAGGCGTTCCCGAGCGGCATTCACCTGGACAGCAGCAGGAACCCACGCTTCATCGAACGCACACGGAGCTGGGATGATCTCCTCGATCTAGCGCTCGAGGAGATCATTCATGCAGGAGCATCGACGCAGCAGATCCCTCGGCGTGTCGCCCGCATGCTCGACGATCTCTCGAACGTGGTGCCCTCGGATCGGCGCCCTGCGATCGAACGCCAAGCCTTGCGCCTCGAACACGAAATGCGCGCTGCACACGCCGATAGCAGTGGCACCGAGCACCTGGAACTCGGATCACGGGTGGTCATCACCACGCACCGCAGCTGACGCACGGAGCCAAGTTCCGGGCGTCGGGCCTACTCGTGGAGCGCGTGCAGTGTGGCGGCATGCGCCTCGGTCGCTTCGGGCCCGAAGTTCAGGACGAGCGTCCCGTGCGCCCGACACCTCGGACACTCGAGCGCCGCGACGGCCAACATGTCTGCGGGGTCTGACGCACCTTCGAGTCGGCGCAATGCGGCAAGCCTGCCTTGGTGTGCTTCCCACTCCTTGTCGCATGCGGCACAACGCACCGTCGCCGGGCCGGTGACCTCGAGGTTCGCGGCGTAGCCGGCCCGGGCGAAGGCCTGGAGAACCTCGACGAGCGTGCTCGCACCCCGTGCGACACCCTCGAGGTCTGCGTTTCCGGCCGATCCGCGATCGGGCAGCGGTGACGGGATCGGAACGCGATCCGTGTCAGCGTGTCGAACCTCCACCGCTCCCAGCTCGAGGAGCGCGTCGCGCGCTTTCGGATCGTCGAGCCGGACCAAGAGCCACGGATCATCACTCCATTGACCTCGGAATGCGAGCGGCCACGATTCGGAGAAGCCGACACCTCCTGCGACGCCCGCCAATGCGCCGACAACCCCGCCGAGAAGTGCGAAGCCGATCAGCGCCACCACCGCTGGGAGTGAGTCGAAATCGAAGTCCACGATCGTCCACGACGCGATCGCCACGACGCCCACGCCCAGCGCGAGACCGAGCAGCAGTCCGAAGGCGATGCCCTTGGCCACGCGGCGCGAGACGAATGCGGCAATCCGGCGATCTGGCTCGCCGACGCTGAAGTCGCGGCGTGCGCGTGCGCTCGGCGCGCCAACCAAGGCGAGGTCCTCACCGTCGACGCCCCGGTTCTCGAGGGCTTTGAGCGCATCTCGAGCGGTCTCAGCCGACTCGAAACGCCCGAGCACTCCACTTGATGCGTTCACGGTTCTCCCCTCTCCGACAGATGCGAGCATCCACGAGACCAGCACGACGCGCGACTACCCGACGCGACGTTGCTCCATGTAGACGCCTACCCACAAGCGGGTGATCGCACACGTCTCGCTCGACCGGGATCGCAACGGTTGGATGCACCACCCGGGCGCGTGAAACCGCGAGCCCGCCCCGAATTCGCCGCCCGGCCCCGGAGATTTGCCCGAGTCATCGGCGGGTATTCGTCATCTGGGTCCGACGTCGAGATCGCACGGACCTGACCAGCCAAGGACGAGAAGGCAAGGACGAGAAGGCAAGGACGAGAAGGCAAGGACGAGAAGGCAAGGACGAGAAGGCAAGGACGAGAAGGAGGACGCCGCGATGCCACAGCAGTCGTGGAGCGAGAAGCGGGAAAGGCAGTACGAACACATCAAGACGAGCCTCGAGGGACGCGGTCATCGAGGTGACGACGCAGAGGAGATCGCGGCCCGAACGGTGAACAAGGAACGAGCCCGCAGTGGCGAGGCCGATCAGGTCAGCCGGACCTCGATCGACGACATCTCGTCCAGCCGACGTGGTGGCCTCCGCTCCCACCAGGGAGAGGGCGGACGAACCTTCGACCAGCTGTACGAAGAAGCGCGCCGCAAGCCGACATAGATGGCGGCCACCAGGCCGGAAAGGACCAAGAGGCGAGGCCACTGACGCGCAGAAGCCTTGGCCTGCCCGCGCAGCCGTTCCGAGATCACGCGAACCGTGCGGCCACGCTCGTCCTCGGATGCCCGACGTTCACTCCCCGCGGACGGCCCATGTTCGCTCACGGATCGCCTATACCCGCCTGACTGGCTTCGTCGAAACGACGGGCCTCTACTCGTAGAAGTAGATCGATTTCGTCTCACGCGGACGGCGACGCGCAGATCGGCGCGCCTGGATTTGATGGTTTTGCGGCGGTCCACTCGGGGTAACCCACATCTTCAGACCGGACCAACCAGTCGCGATCGGAACGAGGATCCGCCTTGGCTCTCAGAATGTTGACTTACGCCGATCAGGTCGATCGGCCGAATTGCTCGTCATCGCCGGCACCAGCGGCGGCTTGGAGAAGGCCGCCCATGAGTTCGCAGACGACGCTTGCCCCCACCCCATCCACCGCGGCGATCGTGGTGCTCGCATACGACGACGAGAGTTCTCGAGCCGCGCTCGTCGGAACGTTCGACCGGAACAACGCCCAGTTCCTCAGCCAACACCTCGATGAGTTGACTGGGGACGTGGTGCTCGAATGCGACCAGCTCGATGGCCTCGACGAAGCAGGGGCGGACGTACTTCTCGACTTTTGGAGCGCCCACCTTGCTAGTGGCTCCAAGGTGCTCTTCCGAGGAATCCGGACGCGCTGCCGCACGATCCTGATCGAGCGCGCGATCCGAAACCAGGGCGGCGCTCGCATCGACGAAGGGGACGGACAGGTTGCACCCGGCCCTCCAGTTGGGGACGGCGGCAACGGGCGCGTTTCGAGCATGCAGCCCATGGGTACCGGCCGACGCGTGAACGAAGTCAGCCCGGCTGAACCATGAACGGCTTGATCGTCCTTTCGGGGAAAAGAGAACAGCCATTCGGGAAAAGAGAACGGCGAGAGAGGGTTGTTCCGTGTCGTGCCCACCAAGCCGTTTCGACCGAGCGGCACGGCGTCGCGTTCGCCCGAGGTTCGCTCAACCCTCCGCGTCGGCGATCTGGATCAAGTTGTCGATCCCCGTCAACTCGAGAACCTTCCGAACCGGGGATGATGGCGCTGCGACAATGACCTCCACGTCGGAATCACGGGCCGTGTGCCACGCCGCAACGAGGATGCCGATGCACGAGGAGTCCATGAACGACACCTCAGCGAGGAACACAGGCGCCGGCGAGTGCGACTGCTCGATCAGCGTATGGAGTGCGTCCCGAAAGGCCTCGGCGGTCGCGAGGTCGAGCTCTCCGGACACGCGGAGCCCACGGATCCCATTGCGTGTCGCGACCTCGAACTCCGCGCCCGCCATCGTCCTCGCGTCTCCAAGGCAACGCCGCGGCTGTGCTGAATCCGAGACAGCATTGATATTGCCCCGGGCCCACTGGAACCGCAAGATCTGATCCCGCGTGCTCCAGCGATCGGCCTTCCGGTCCGCCTGGATACCCCTCAGCGCTCGATCTCGAACCAAACGACCTTGCCCCCGCTTACCAGGTCGCTGCCTCAGCTGTCTGCGAGCGCGTCCACGGTGTGCAGGCCTCTTCCCCCTTCCCCGGTAGCGCTCATCGGGACCGGTGCCGGCCGGGTCGCACTTGCGTCGAACAACTCGGCGCGTACCAGGCCACCTCGGACCGAAGCCCATAGGTTGATCGGCCCACCGCCGTGACAGCACCACGTTCGCGACGAGCTCGCTCACCATCAATACCGCGGTCCCATCGGGATCAGCACGCTCTCACGAGCAAGCCATGCCCAGAATGCGTTCCGGCCGCGACCCACGCTGGTCGGCTCCGGCGCGAGCGCCAAGTGCAACGAAGCCATCATCCGAGGCCTCGAGCTATCTCTAGCGATGGGGATCGGCGCCCACTGTTCGAGCTGTCCGAACACGGCAGGTTCACTACGCGTGATACCCCCTTCCGTCACGCGCCCGGCGCTGACCATCGGCGACCCAAAGGGACGCCGATCCAGAACGCACCGCCGAACGCGCCCTACGAGCGTTCCAACACCAGCACACAAATGTCATCGGTCGCGGTCGTGCCGTCCAAGCAGTCGCGCACCAGCCGGTCGAGATCCACACATGCCCCTGCCCGCCCGGCGCTGGCAAGGCGGCCCAGCCCGGCATCGAGTTGCTCGCCACGACGCTCAACGAGACCATCGGTATACAGAACCAATGCACTCCCAGACCCGAGGACGGCCTCCGCGGTCTCGCGAGGAGATTCCGTTCCCCGACCCACCCCGAGGGGGAGCCCTGCAGGCGGGTAGACGAAGCAGGGGCCGGCAACGTCAACAAGCAGCGGAGGCAGGTGCCCGGCCGATGCAAGTTGGACGGTACCTCTCGTCGGATCGAGTAGACCGATGGTCACGGTCGCGAACTCTTCGTCACGGCCGAACTGGTCGACGAACCGGTCGAGCTTCGTGAGCACGTTTGCCGGGTCGGGATCCACGACCGAGTACGCGCGAGTCGCATGCCGCAGTTTGGCCATCAACCGAGCCGCCGAGACACCGTGTCCGCTGATATCGCCGATGCCGATGACTATCCTCCCGTCAGGGATCTCGAACGCGTCGTACCAGTCGCCTCCGATCTTCGGCTGGCCCTCCGGCGGTATGTAGGTCGCGGCGATGGAATACCCGAGTGCTGGCGGGAAGACCGGTCGGATCAAGGTCTGGTGGAGCACCTCGACTGCTCGACGCTCCTCCGCCAACCGACGCTGCGTCTCAACCAGTGCCTGCTCGGCGTCGCGCTGTCTCGTGACATCCTGCGTTGTACCGCGGATGCCGATTACCACGCCCCGGTCGTCGATCACCATCTCCCCACGGTGCAGGACGTGACGGTAGAAGTCGCCGTCGCCACGGAGTCGCTGTTCGATCCAAAATGGTTCGCGGTTGCGGAGCGCGTCCGCCGGCGCTGACGCCAACAGCTCGAGATCGTCCGGATGTGAACGACCGCGCAGAACATCGCGGAACTGCTGGCCGGTGATCTCGGAATCGATCCCGCCTCCACAGAGGTGAACCATCTCCATTGAGAGGGTGACTCGATTGCTGCGGGCATCCCAATACCAGCTCCCGAGCTCGGCGATGTGCTCCGCGGCTTGGAGCTGCTGTGCGAGCAGCGCAGAGGCGCGCAGTGCATCCGCTTCCTCCAGCGCGCCCTCGAGCTGCTTGCGCTGATCGATGTCGATGCCGACCCCCACCATCCGGATGAGGTTGCCGTTGCTGTCACGAACGTCACGTCCACGCGCCTCTAACCAGTGGACCGATCCATCGGGCCAGATCGCACGGTGCTCGAACGTCAGGGGACCTCCCGAGTCCCGCGCGCGGACAACCATTGCGCTGACCGCATTGCGGTCGTCCGGATGCACGCACCGCAAATACGCGTCGAGAGTTCCATCGAATGCTCCCGGCGCCAGGCCGTAACACGCCTCCATCTGCGGGTCCCACTCGACGACGTTCGTGTCGGGATCCCAAGTCCAAGTCCCGATCCGGGCCGCGTCGAGCGCGAGCCGGTATCGGACCTCCTCGTCGCTGCGACTGCGCCAGTACTCGAGTCGTGCCATCGGCGTCCTCCGCTGTACTGCGGCCCGGACCGTGCCCAGCCTAGTGACCTACCCAAAACTCCGGGTTGGGCTGCCTCGGCACCGAGCGTCGGGCCGGCCCGGGCAACCAGGAGAAGCCCGGCGACCGCGACGGTCACGGGTATCGCAGAGCAGCCCGCGCAGTGGCCGGTTTCCCGGGAGCCGTTGCGGGTACGACTGCGCAAGAGGGAAACACCGTCCCGATGAGGTACCCAACATGAATGACCAACGATCTGACTCCCGCCGGCTGATCCCCGAAGCGCCGCACGATGCAGGCATCCGAACTCCCTCACCCAGGATCGAGGACGTGGAGGGCGCGCACCTGCTCGACAACGAGGCACGGTCCCTGCTGGAGTCCCGGGGGTTCACCGACGACCAGATCCTTCGTTGGGTCGAGGCGTATTTCGTGCAGGACCACGAGGGAGACGTGGATGGCCTGCTCGAGTTCATCCGCGACCACGAGGAAGCCGACGGCGAGGTGGGCCCGTGACCAGCATTGTCCTCGGGTACAACGATTCCCCCGCGGCACAAGCCGCATTGGACTGGGCCATCGCGCACGGGGCGACGACCGACAGCGAGATCGTGATGGTCTACGTCCTCTCCTCCGTCTGGGAGTGGGAACTCGCCGCGGCTCAAGTGAACCCCGACCCGATCCGCGACGAGTTCCACCGGCTGCTCGAAAGTGAGTGGAGCCAGCCTCTCCGAGACGCCGGGGTGCGGTACCGCACTGTGCTGGAGGTGGGCCGCCCCGCCGATTGCCTCATGCAGCGCGCACAACACGAGCACGCATCGCTCATCGTCGTCGGGATGAGCCACCGCGGCACGGTGGCCGAATTGCTCTTCGGCAGTGAGGCACGCGAACTCCAGAAGCGCGCCCACCGCCCGGTCGTCGCGGTTCCGGAGGACTGGCAACCCGAGGAGGAAGGCGCAACCGCCCAAAGCTGAAACGCGCCAACCCCCGCCACGTCGCATCCAGTGCGCTTTACCCTCGAAGCGTGCGCACGTGCATTCCCGAGTCGTGGTGAATGCAATGTCCTGAGATCACAAGCTGGCCGTCATCAGATCGCAATCGACTCGGGCATCCAAGAGGTAAGGAGTAAGGAAGAGACGCAGGAGGTGCGGTCATGGCGAAACGTCAGCAACGCAACGCAACCAGGTCGGGCGAGCAGGCGCTCGAGGAGGCCACGACACCGACACCTCAACACGCCTTCGGCTCCGGCTTCGTGATCGGAGCAATCCTGGCCGTCTCTGCCGTCCTCTTCGTCGCGCAGAATACTCAATCGGTCGAGTTGCATTGGCTCTTCTTCGACTGGTCGATGCCCTTGTGGATCACGCTGCTCGTCGCTCTACTTGCAGGCGCTGCGATCTACCCGCTGGCGGCCGTTGAACTCCGTCGCATACGCGAACATCGAACCCGCCGCCAAGAGAGCATTGAGAACGTGCGCCGCGCCGTACGCAACAACTGACATCTCAGCCCAACCTTCCGTTTCCGACCCGGCCGAAGGACTCCGATCGCGAACGAGCGCTAGCGCCGAGCCGGGAAAGAGAGAGGAGACGTCCATGTCGGGACAACAAGTGCAGAACTACCTCGACGCTGAAGCAAGGATGCTGGCTCGCTTCGGGATCGACGCTGCCAGCCGTTTCATCGACGTGGCCGCCGTCGATGGCCGCGCCCATGTCACGGTTACCGGTGAAGGTGACCCGGTCATCATGGTGATCGGTGGAGGACCACCACCAGCGATCTGGGCGCCGCTGATCGCGCAGTTCGCTGGCTTCACGATCCATGTGGTCGATCTACCCGGCCTGGGTTTGACCGACCGGGCCAAATACACCCCCGACCGCCACCGGGTCCTCGCCGTGGATTTCCTCCAGCAGCTTCTCGACGGTCTCGGACTGGATCGACCCTCGTTCGTCTCCCAGTCCATCGGCGGGCTCTGGACCACCTGGCTGGCGCTCGATCGGCCCGAGCGCGTGCGCGCGATCGCTTACGTCGGTTGCCCGGCAGGGATGCTCGGCAGCTCCGCGCCGCTCCCCTTGCGCCTCGCCTCGATCCCCATGATCGGGCGGCTCGGGCTGCGCCTCGATCCACCGTCGCCCAGACAGGTCAAACGCTTCGCCAAGATCGCCGGGGAGGACTTCTCGCACCTTCCCGAGCTCCAAGAGCTGTTCGTGGCTTTCGAGCGGCTACCAGGAAACGGGCACGCCCTCTTGGAGCTGGTGCATGCCACCGTCCGACTCCGCGGACCTCAACCCCAGGTGGAGCTGACCGCAAGCCAGCTCACCGGCCTCAGGCAGCCCGTCACGATGATCTGGGGCGACCACGACACCTTCGGTCCCTCAACTCTCGGCACGCCGCGGCTGAAATCATTCCGAACGCCCGCCTCCACGTCGTACCCGGTGGACACGCCCCGTGGCTCGATGACCCGTCCCGAGTCGCCAGCCTGGTCGAGCCGTTCCTCCTCGAGCACGCTGCGTCATCACGCGCGTGAAGAAGGGGCGTGACGAGACGAGCGACGACGAGATCGTCCGACTCGCCCGCGCCGCGCTCTCCTCCGTAGGCCGACCTGTCGACATGAGCGTCATGTCCGAACCGGAGCCCGCGGGCCACGAACAGGACAACGCCGACCCGCGTAGCTCGCGAAGGTTCCCGCTCGTGTCGGCGGGGCTCGGCGGTCGGATCCCGTGGCGCACGAGCTTTGGTGCCGTCGCGAGCGCCTCTGGCAGCGGTGGAGGGAGCTCGACAAGATCTGGACGCCTACGCGGCACGTCGCCCCGACGAGACCGCGGTCGTGGTCTCCACCTCTATGTCGCGCAACGAACGACCTGACTGAACCTGGCCGAGTACTTGTGGTTGGCGGAGGTCACTGGCACCGAAGCACCGCGCTGATCAAGCAGCCCGAGTCCGCTTGGGTGGGTGGTCGCGGTGTTCAACGATCGACGCGGGTGATGACGACCTTGAGGGCTCCGGTGTCGGCTGCTCGGGCAAAGACGTCGTAGGCCTCGTCCATCCTCACTTGGAGCGCCGTGCAAGTCAGCGAGGACCTTGCCGCCGCCAGAAACCTATGTGGGACAACAGTTGTGGGCGCTGAGGGGCTCGAACCCCCGACCTCCTCCTTGTAAGCACTCCAACCCTGAGCGCTGCGCTAACTCCCGCAGAACCAAGCGGCGGCCGGGCGAGCTCGGAATAGAACGGCGCGAGTTATGGGGCCTCGCCGACTATGCCAGCACCATCGTCACGGAGTCGGGCGGATGACGCGCTCGCACGATCAAGATCACTGCCCGGTGCGTGAACGACCTCGAGCACATCGCCAATCCCTTCTTCGACCCTGCTTTGCCTGCCCGTCCAAGTCGAGCAGGCTCGCCTCCCGGTAGTCGTCGACCTCTGGGCACCGTGGTGCGGCCCGTGCCGGGTGATCTCGCCGGCGCTCGAAGAGGTGGCGCGGCGCAAGCGCGGGCACCTCAAGCTCGTGAAGGTGAACGTCGACGAGTAGCCCGAACGACGACGGTCGATCGCCCAGTCGGTCCCCTACGATGATCTGGCCGAACGGAGCGACTGGAGGTCGTTTGGTGGACGAGATCAAGGGCATCGCGCGGGTCGTGTTCCATCCGGGCAAGCTCGACGAGTGGCAGCGCCTGACTGAGCAAGCGATGGAGATCGTGCGAACCCGAGATCCGGGGACCCTGCAGTACGAGGTGTTCTTCAACGATGATGAGAGCGAGGCGATCGTCTTCGAGCGCTACCGAGATGCCGACGCGGCGTTGGAGCATTTCGCCAACATCAGCCACCTCATGGAACCGCTCATGACCACCGCGACCGTCACCGGCGAAGTCCTCGGCACCCCGAAACGAGACGATGCGGGCACAGCTCGGCGGCGACCAACCAAGGCTCTTCACCCCGTGGATGGCCGCACACGACTCAACGTCACGACGCGACTTGAGGCCGTCTCCCGCGTGCCCGTTCCGGTTACGACACCGATGAGTTCTGCCGTCGTAACCTCGAAGCCGTATGAGCGGATTCGACTCTCAACGCCTGGCGTACCTGGCAGAGGCGATGCAGCTGCATGTCGAGCAGGACCACGTCGGCGGTGTCGCATGGCTCCTCGCCGCAGCCGATCAGGTGGAGGTCGGTGTCGCCGGCCACCTCACCCGAGGCGAACCGGCGCCCGTTAGCCGCGACAGCATCTTCCGCATCTCGTCGATGACCAAGCCGATCGTCGCGGTCGCGGCGCTCATCCTCGTGGAGGAGTACAAGCTGCGGCTCGACGATCCCGTCGACGCGCTGCTCCCCGAGCTGTCCGACCGGCGGGTGCTCGTCGACACGCGCGGCCCTCTCGATGGGGACACGGTGGCCGCCCAGCGGCCGATCACGCTGCACGACGTGTTGACGTTCCGGCTGGGCATGGGCATGGACTTCTCTGCGCCTTGGTCGCAGCCGTTCCTCGACGCGCTGGCCGAGCTCGAGCTCGGCGCCGGTCCGCCCGAGCCGCAGGTTCCGCCGCCACCTGACGAATGGATGCTTCGGCTCTCAACGCTGCCTCTCCTCTACCAACCCGGCGAGCGTTGGCTCTACAACACCGGTGCCGACGTGCTCGGCGTGCTCGTCGCACGCGCTGCCGGCCAACCGCTCGACGTCGTACTGCGCGACCGTGTGTTCGAGCCGTTGGGCATGGTCGACACCGCCTTCTCCGTGGCCAATGTCAGCCGGTTCGGGACCTGCTACGGCACGGACCCAACCGGCGAACGGTTCGTCTTCGATCCTCCCGACGGCCAATGGGCGACGACGCCTGCGTTTCCGTCTGGCGCGGCCGGCCTGGTCTCGACGGTCGACGACCTGCACGCGTTCGCCCGGATGCTCCTGTCGAGCGGGCGCCTCCCGGACGGCTCGCGCCTGTTGTCGCGAGCCTCGATCGACGCGATGACCACCGACCAGATCGACGTCGCCAATGGCGCGCCCGGACCCCTGCCTGACGGCTCGCAGGGGTGGGGCTTCGGGGTCGGAGTGCAGGTGCACCGCACCGGTCTCGCGCCGGCCATCGGGTCCTACGGTTGGGCGGGCGGCATGGGGAGCACCTGGTCGAACGACCCCGGCAACGCACTCGTCGGCGTCATGCTCAGCACCGACGCCTTTGGCGGCCCGTTTCCCCCGCCGGCGGCCCTCCAGGACTTCTGGACCGGCGCGTACACCGCGCTCGACAACTGATCAGGGAAGTTCGTCATGTCATCGCCTGCCCCGACACCCGATCTGCACACCGGCTTCAGCGCTCCCGGCGCCACACCCACGCCGTGGGACAACGTCGTCGGCGTGCTCGTCGCGGCCGAGCTGTTCTGGATCTCGACGGTGCGCACAGACGGGCGCCCGCACGTCACGCCGCTCCCGGCGGTGTGGCACGACGGCGCGCTCTACTTCTGCACCGGTCCCGGCGAGCAGAAGGCCCTCAACCTGCGCGCCAACGACCAGTGCGCGCTCACCACAGGCGACAACCGCTGGAAAGCTGGCCTCGACGTCGTCGTCGAGGGACGAGCCGAGCAGGTCACCGATGACAGCGTTGCTCGCGCGCGCTAGCCGCAATGTGGGAGTCGAAGTACGACGGCGACTGGCACTACGACGTGCGCGACGGCGCCTTCCACCACGAACCCGGTGTCGCCCACGTCTTCGAGGTCCGCCCACACAAGGTGCTGTCCTTCGCTAAAGGCGGGTTCGCCCAGACCCGGTTCCGCTTCGGCGGCTGACCCGCAGACCGCTCTGTTCTATGCCTGCTCGGCCAAATGCGCCTCCCGGAACGCTCGGCGGGAGTTGACGTCGGGTGCCCTCCAACGCCGGCTCGGCGGCAGACTTCAGCTAGTCGGCGAGGCACTCGTCCATGGCCGCGCAGAGGTCGCGCAGCCTTCGCATCTCTTGCACCTGTGCGTCGGTGTCGGTGACGTCCATTTGCGGCTCCTCGGCGTTGTCGTGTCGTGCGCGCGGTGCCGTTCACACACCGCCGAGCGGGCTGGGGAGACGGGTGGCGAAGTCGAGTAGTCCGACCCAGGTGGGGCGCACCACGATGCGGGCCTGCACCGTTCCTGGTTGGTCCATCGCGGTGATCATGTCGGCCGCGCCGTCGCCGAGGTACCGCTGCGCTGACGCGATGTACTCGGGGGCGACACCGTCGACCTCGTCGATCTCGGCACGTCCCCGGATCGTCAGGCTCTGGGGCGGGAATTGCTCGGTGTCGATCGTCAGCGCGACGGCCGGATGCGCGCGCAGCGCGGCGATCCGCGCCGCGGGATGGCGGATGCCGGCGTGGGGCCCGGCGACGTAGGTGACCATGACGACCTCGGTGCCGTTCCACTCGAACCAGGTGGGGACCACCCGCGGCGTGCCATCGCTCGCGATGAAGGCGAGGCGGGCGGGAATCGCCGAACGGAGCAACTGTTGGGCGAGGTCGGCGTCGAGGAGCCGAACGTCGCCTTGGCGAAGCTGTTCGGGGTGCTCGGCGGTCTCCGCGTTGCTGGTGCTCATCGTCTCATCCTCCTGTTCTCCCGGTGATGATCCTGCAAGCGATGGTGGCCCCTGGCAGGGAAGGAGGCGACCAACCTCTGACCATTCGATTGACATCGAATCCTTCGATGTCTATCGTAACAGGATGGAGCCTGGAGCTCGTCAAGAGCCGATCGGTGTGGCGCTCACCCGCACCGCCAAGACGTTGAGCCGGTCGTTCGACGACGCCCTCGCCGAGCGTGGAGGTTCGCTGCCGACGTGGCTGGTGCTCTTGTCCTTGGCGGGTGAGCCGCACGGTTCGCAGCGATCGATCGCCGCGCAAGTGGGTATCGAAGGACCGACACTCACCCACCACCTCAACCGGATGGAGGCCGACGGGCTCGTGACCCGGGCCCGCGATCCGCAGAACCGTCGTGTGCACCAGGTACAGCTCACCGACGCAGGGCGCGCTCGTGTTCCACACGCTGCTCGGCACGGTCGTCGGCTTCGACGAGCGACTCCGCGCCGGCTTCACCGACGACGAGATCATGACTCTTGCGTGATCTGCTCCACCGACTCGCCGCGAACGCTGCGAGCGCATCCGAACCAGCACAGGAGGCGAACCGATGACCACCGATATCCACGACGTGCTGAGCACCTGGACCGCCGCCGAACGCTCCGGCGACGCCCGCACCCTCGAGACCCTGCTCGCCGACGAATTCGTTGGTATCGGCCCAGTTGGCTTCGTGCTCGACAAGTCCACGTGGGTCGGACGGTTCGAGCACGGCCTCCACTACGAGCAGCTCGACCTCGACGAGGTGGCGATCCACCGACACGGCGACACCGCCGTCGTCGTCGCCCATCAACACGCGGTCGGCAACTCCGGCGACACGCCCGTCCCACCCGACACCCGGGTCGCGTTCACCATCGTCACCGGTGACGACCACACACCCAAGATCGCCGGAATGCAATACAGCTTCATCGGCCCTCCACTGGGAGGCCCCCGATGACCGCCGCGGCTCGCTCACGCGCTGGCTCCCGGCCATCTCGAATCCAGCGTTGGGCGAACACGATGCTCACGCGGGCGCTGCGCAAGGGCCGCGGGCCGGCCTTCATGCGACTGCTCAGCGTCCGCGGCCGCCGGAGCGGTGAGCCTCCACTCCACACCGGTCGTGCCCGTCCGCGACGACGAGCACACCTGGGTCGTGTCCCCGTTCGGCGATGTCAGCTGGGTGCGCAACGCGCGCGTGGCCGGAGAGGTCGAGCTGAGCCGCGGCGACGACCACACCACGTACCGCGTACGCGAGCTCAGCGACGACGAGAGCCGCGCCGGTTCTGCAGCACTACCTGTCCACACCCGCCCGCTTCTTCGCCGGCCGCCGGGTCCGAGACGCGTCCCGGCCGCATCCGGTGTTCGAGCTCACGCCCGCGCCATGAAGCTCAGCATCAGCCTCACGAACTACACCTGTCCCGGCAGCCCCCGCACACTCGCCAAGTACCTGAGCGACCTCGCGGCGCAGGCCGACGACGCGGGTGTGGACACGCTCTGGGTCGCCGACCACCTGTTGCAGATGGACCCCAACGCCAGCATCGACGACCCGATGCTCGAGGCCTACACCACCCTCGGGTTCCTCGCCGCCACGACGACGTTGCTGCGGCTCGGCGCCATGGTCACCTGGGCGACGATCCGTCCACCGGCACTGCTCATCAAGATGATCACCACCCTCGACGTGCTCTCCGGCGGCCGGGCCTGGCTCGGCGTCGGCGCCGGCTACCAGGCCGACGAGGCCGCTATGACCGGTCTGCCGTTCGAAACGACCGCCGAGCGCTTCGTCCGCCTGGAGGAGCTGCTGCAACTCGCCGCCCACGTCTGGGACGGCGACCGCAGCGCCTTCTGCGGGTCCCGCCACCACGTCGACGCCCCGTTGAACAGTCCTGCTCCGATCGTCCGGCCCCGGGTGCTCGTCGGGGGCATGGGTGAACGACGCACCCTGCCGCTGGTGGCTCGGTACGCGGACGCCTGCAATCTCTTCGATATCCCCGACGGCGGCGCCACCCTTCGCCACAAGCTCGATGTACTGACCCGCGCGTGCGACGCCGTCGACCGCGACCCGACCGACGTCGAGGTCACGCTCAGCAGTCGCCTCGGTCCCGACGAGACCGTCGATGAGTTCGTCGACCGCTGCGGCCACCTCGCCGACGAGGGCGTCGATCACATCGTGCTCGTCACGACGGGCCCCTGGACAACAGGAGGTGACCTCGACGTCGTGCTCGACGCCACCCGATCCCTCCGAGGAAGCTCGCCCGCCGTCCGAGCCTGAGCAGAAAGGAGCACCGCGCATGCCCGCCGATCTCGATCACATCATCGTCCACGCGACCGATCCCCACCGTTCCGCCCGGTTCCTGGCGTCGCTGCTCGACACCGGGCTGCTCCCGGACTGGGGGCCGTTCGTGCGGGTTCAGACCACCAATCACGTCACGCTCGACTACGTGCAAGACGACCCACCCTTCACCGAGCAGCACTGCGCGTTTCTCGTCGATGACCCCACCTTCGACAACGCCCATCGACGGCTACTCGAGGAGCAGGTCCCGATCTACTCCGACCCGTTCCGTCGTACACCGGGTGAGATCAACCACCTCTACGGCGGGCGCGGCGTGTACTTCGACGACCCCGACGGGCACCTCATGGAGCTCATCACCGCCCCCTACGGCGACACCCCACGAGGACTGACCACGATGAGCAAGGTCTTCAGCGCGCTGGCCGTCTCCGTCGACGGGTATATCACCGGTCGAGATCCCGGACCCGGCCACGGACTCGGTGACGGAACGATGCTCTTCGACTGGTACTTCGACGGCGACACCCCGAGCCAGGTCTTCGAAGGGTTCACGCTCAGCAAGACCAGCGCTCACCTCTTCGATGCGCTGGCCGCGCGGATCGGAGCCGTCGTCGCCGGTCGCAACACCTACGACGACTCCGACCAGTTCGGCGGCGCTAGCCCACACCCCACCGCACCGCTCTTCGTGCTCAGCCACCGACCGGCACCGGAGATGACCGAGCGCCAGACCCTGGTCACCAATGGCATCGACGACGCCATCGCGGCCGCCCGACGAGTCGCCGGCAACAAGGACGTTGCGCTGATGGGCGGCGGTATCGCGACGGAGGCGCTGCGAGCGGGGCTCGTCGACGAGCTCGTCCTCCACCAGGTCCCGATGTTGCTCGGTGCTGGACGTCCTTACTTCGAGGAGCTCCCGGCACACGTCCGGCTGCGGCTCATCGAAGCCATCCCCGCCCCGGGTGTGACGCACCTCCACTACCAAGTCGAACGCTGACCCGTGGCGAGAGCACCGGTATGCGCGGAGCGCCTCAGACGACCTGAGGAGAGGACCTTGCCCACCGACATCACCGACGACCAGGTTCGACGGCTCGCAGAGACCGCGAAGCCCTACAGCGTGGTGCTCCTGTCGTGGGGCCCAGAACGCCACATGCGCGGCGCCGACGCAACCGAACGCGAACACCAACGACGAATGGTGTCGCTACGCGCCAACGGGACGATCGCCATCCTCTGCCCCGTCGACTCCGACAGCCTCGCCGGCCTAGCAATCATGAACGTGCCACCCGATCGGGCCAGAGAGATCATGGACTGGGATCCCTGCGTACGAGCCCGCATGATGATCTGCGACGTGCACCCATGCCACGGCTTCCCCGGAGACACGCTCCCCAGGTGATCAACTCGCGTCGTCTCGCCCGAACTGGCTCCGCCCCCCATCGCCGGCCGTGATTCCGTGCGGGCCGCCCTTGAGCCTGATGTGTCGACCACACCCCAAGACCTCGGGGGTGTGCCGGTCAGACAGGTCGTCCAGAGCGGGGCGATCGCCGTCGGCGAAGGTTGAGCGGCTCGCTCGCCCACGCCTCCGTGGACCTCGGATGTGAGGGTCATGCGATCTCGCGAACGGACACCTTCGATGTCGGCCGTGGCAGCGCCTCAGGGCATAGGGCCAGTCGTTCGGCTACGCGCTCGTGCCGGTCGGGCGACCTCGCTGGAGCGATGCAGCCAACGCGATCGTCGAGTCGTCCGGCTCGACACCGAGATCGGCCAGCACTTTACGACAAGTCTCTAGGACGTCTCGCGCGCTTCCCACGTCGTCGCGCTCGATATACGCGCGGGCCAGCAGGCGGTACGCGCGCTCTGCGGTGGAGTCGGCCGTCGAGCGCGTGGTTGGCGGCGCGGTGCGAATCGTCGAACGAACGCGCAGCGAACCAGAGCTCGCCGGCGCGGATCGCCGCGTCGACGTAGCGAGCTCGGAGGCGGGCGCGTTCGGGTTCCGCCCAGAGGGCGTATGGCACGTCGGCGTACAGCTCACCTCGCCAGAGCGGCAACGCGGCGCGATAGGCGTCGAGCGCCGTCGTGACCGCACCGCTTCGCTCGGCATCGTCCGCGGCGTCGAGATGCGCGTCGAGCTCCCACACGTCGACATCGAGTCCGTCGACGTCGGCGAGCTCGAGCCAGTCACCTGCCCCGTGCAGGAAGTACGGGCGGTCGTCTCGGCTTCGATCGGGTTGGAGGGCTCGCTGGAGGTGGTTGAGCGTGACCCGGAGGTTGTGGGCCGGATCGGCGACGTCGGGCCAGAGCTCCTCCTGGATCGCTTCCCGGCGAACCCGGCGTCGGGCCACGAGGTGCGACAAGAGCTCGCGCACGCGCCGCCGTGCCAGCTCCGGGGCTTCCACCCGAGCTCCGTCGCGCCACAACTCGAGCGGGCCGAGCACGCCGATGCGCAATCGATAGTCGGGGACCGTCGGGACGTTCGAGGCCAAGCGCCTCGCCGCGAGCGCGACGCCTCCAGTGGCGCTCGTCGCGATCCCGCGCAGGGCCGGGCCCGCGGCGGCGCCCGCAGCTTCGATCAGCCCGTCGGGTGGCGGGTTGCCCGCAGAGATGCCGGCGGCAGCGAGCTCCAGTGTCCAGCGGAGCGGCAGGTGCGCCCGCACGACGCCGACCTCGGGCCAGCGCAAGGCACGCACCGGCGCGAGGTCGCCATCGCGTGCAGCAGCCAAGGCTTCGCCCAACGCGAGACCGGGAACATGCGCTGCACCGAGCCGCGCGTTAGCCCACGTCGTACGGGTCGAGGGGAGGAGCACATAGACGAGGGCGAGCGCCACGCGGTCTCGCCAGTACCAGCTGGCGGGCTGTCCGACGGCGGCGGGGCCCTCGAGCGCCTCACCGGCGAGGATGGTGGCTGCTTCGACCTCGTTGCCTTCAGCAACCGCGCTGGCCGCGCGCGCGATGGCCTCGAGCACCCGAGGCAGCACGCTCGGCATCTCTGGGAGAATCGGCACGGTGGCCGCGAGGAGGTCGCGCGCCGTTGCGACGTCACCGACCCATGCCGTGCGTGCTGCGAGCTCGAGCGCGGACTCCTTGGCCAGGTATCGATCCCCCGATTCTGCGTACCGTCGGTACAGGGCCGGGAGCCGAGTGGTGACGTGATCGACGCGGCCCTCGAGCCAGTCGATCCGGAGGATGGCGATCTCGACTTGGGGGTCCGCGAGCTCAACGGGGTCGACGATCCGTTCCAGTTCGTCAGCGCGCCTGCACCAGGTCGCCGTAGCGCCGGTGCGCGACGCTGCGTAGCCAGCGGACCATGAGAAGCCAGTGAGGGTCGGCGTCGTCGTCGATGTCGGTGAGGGCGCCGAGGACCGCGTCGGAGTCGCCCCCGAGGTGACCTACTGCGGCAATCCCGATCGCCTGGAGCACGCGAGCCCGCTCAGAACCGGCCAGGGCGAGCGTCTCGACCCGCGACGCCAACGCCATGAGCCCGTCCACGTCGTTGTGCCACCACCGCACTATGCCCTCGTGGGAGATGGCGATGAGCTCACCGTCGATGTCCTGGCGTGCCTGGAAGGCCTGCCTCGAGGCTTCGAACATCGAGAGCCCGTCCTCGGGCGCGTGGGCCTGGAGCTCGAGCGCACCGGCCAATAGGGCGTCGGGCTCGCGGCGCCAGTCCGGTGGCAAGGCGCGACGCCAACGACCGAAATCAGCCGGCGTGACTGGCGCGGCCATCGACGATGCTGTCGACGGCCCGGGTGCCGAGACCACGGAGCTCCGCTCGGCGTCGCGCACCACCTGGAGGATTCCGTCCCACGCCTCGGCCTCGACGAACAGATCGACTGCGCGGTGCAGACGGCCGGCGCCACGGTGCGCCGTCGCGGCGAGGCGCCGGGCCGCCGAGGCATCCTCCTCGGTCAGCACGTCCCGCAACGCCGATTCCCAGAGCGGGTGCAGCACAACCCAGCCGTCGGTCGAACGCTCGACCAGGGGAACGCCGGCGACGAGACCGCTCACGGAGACGGGGCTGCCGGCGAGGGCGGAAGCCACCTCGTCGTCTCCGCCACCCGCGACGGCTAGCAAGGCGAGTAGGCGCGCGCGCTCGTGGCCGAGCCCGGCGAGTACCTCCTCCCAGAGATAGTCGAGCACGAGATCGGTCCCTGCGCTGGCCGTCAGCTCGACCAGTGCGGGCCATCCGCCGGTCGAGGCCAGCAGGCGCGACTCCACATGTCGATTGGCGGCAAACGACGCCAGCTCGCCTTCGTCGAACACCATGTCGTCCTCTCCGAGCCGGACCAGCCACACGCTCGCAGCCAGCCGGGCAAGCGGGACGGGGATGACCTCACGCGAAGCGAACACGAGATGGCCGTTCGCGGCGAGCTCGGTGGTGAGCTGGCCGAGCAGCGCCGCGCCGTCCGAACCCGTGGGGACTTCATGGACGTCGTCCAGCACGATGCAGACGTCCGAGGGGGCCTCGGCCCACACCGAGTCGAGCACGTCGTCGAGACCAGCCCCTGAGGGGATACCGCACGCTCGTGCCAACCCGGCGACCAGGTTGTCGGCCGACTCGTCGGCCGGTTCGCAGGAGAGCCAAACGTCGCGGCCCCGACGGGACGACGCATCCGCCATCGCGTCTGCCAGGAGCATCGTCTTCCCGAAGCCCGGCCCTGCTACGACCGTGACCACCCGCGACTCCCATCGCCAGCGCGAGACGCTCGACGAGACGGGGCCGCGAAACCGCCTGCTCTGGCACCGAAGGCGGCTGAAACCGGAACGGGCGCGGCACTAGCGCGGGAGTTTAGTGCCGTTGACGTTCGGTTGATGCACGGAGCGGATCGTCCAGATCGTGTTGGAGATCGACCGGTGATGCCCCACTACCTGCTCACGACGGCCGTGGTCGCTAGCTCGCAGCTCGATGTCGCCCTCGAGCTCCAAACGCAGCGATTCCCCGAGGTCACCGTCGAGCATCGCTTCACGACACACGAACCCGACGCCTACGATCTGTGGCTGTGCCGCGCGCCCAGCGAAGCGCACGTCACCCGTTGGGCAGCCGCCGCCGGGATCCCGTGCACGTCGGTGTGTCGCGTCGCGCACGAAGCAGTTCACCGTGGATCTGGTCGGACGAGGGCCGCCCGACCTGACCTCCAAGCCCACCATCCGCGAACACCGAGTCCCTGAACCGTCAGAGTCCCTTCGCGGCATTCGCAAGAGGGACAAGGAGGAGGATCACATGCCGTCCACGATGCGGGGTCGAGACACAACGGGCGCCAGGACCTGGCGCACCGCCCTCGTCGCCCTGCTCACCCTCGGGCTCGTCGGCGTCGCGTTCGGCGATGTCGGCGCCGCCGGCGACAACCTGACCAAGAAGGAGTACCTCAAGCAGGCCAACGCCCTCTGCGCGGACGCCAACCAACAGATCGCCGCCGGGTTCGAGCAGGGGTTCGGAAGTTCCGGTCCCGACTCGCAGCCGACACCCGAGCAGGTCGACGCCGCGGTCACGAACCTCGTCACCATCTCCCGACAAGTGCTCGACGATCTCGAGGCCCTCCAGGGACCGAACTCGTTCGAGAAGAAGGTCCACAAGGTGATCCACAAACTCCGTGGCGTCGTCGACGACGTCGAAGCCGACCCTCAGGGCTTCTTCTCGTCGGAAGCGGACCCCTTCGCGAAGGCCGACAAGCAGGCGCGCAAGCTCGGCCTCAAGCAGTGCGGTGCCGAGAGCTAACACCCCGAGCGACGCTCTGATCAGACCGAAGCCCGGGCCACTTCGAAGCCCAGCGGACCACGATCAGGTTCCCGATTGCGTGCAGCGCATGCTCAGACCTGAACCACGCGGAGACTGAGCGGCGGTTGATACCAATCAGTTCAGCGTCGGGCCGATCACAACGCCGTGAGCGGCAAGACGCGACTCAATGCCGGCGGCGGCAAGAGCGCGCTCGACAATCTCCGTCTGCCTTCGTTGCGCATCGCCTGACGCGTCGATCTCACCCTCTTCGATGAAGCGGTCCCGGTTCCGCCGACCATCGCTCTGTCGTCGGCCGCTGGCCAACTCTGGTCATGGTGGACTCCCTCGAGACCGATCTCCCTTAGTACGTCGAGCGCGTCGGCGACTTGGTCGCTGGGAACCTCGAAGGTGATCGTCAATTGCCCGCGGCGAGATCCCTGGTCAGGCGGCTTGTCCGCGTTGTCCCTGGTGAATTGTGCGATGAGCAGAAGTCGCGCGTAGACCTCGAGTCTGCCTCTCGAGCCAAGTCGGCCAACTTCATCCGGGACTCATGCGTCGCCTTGATCGCCTGCAGCTTCTCAGGCGGATGCGCGTCGGGCTCGAGGTCATCCACGAGGTTCTGACAGTTGGGGCAGAGAATCAGAAGAATTCTCGAACGCGTGACGCTGTCCGTCAGTCATGGCATCGTCGAATCGAGCGGACCCAGGTCGCTCGCCATTGATGTGTGCGATAAGTCCATATGGGAGAACGGTTGTGGGCGCTGAGGGGCTCGAACCCCCGACCTCCTCCTTGTAAGCACTCCAACCCTGAGCGCTGTGCTGACTCCCGCAGAACCAAGTGGGATCGCTGGACGTTCGGAGC
Source organism: uncultured Acidimicrobiia bacterium (assembly GCA_963809885.1). Lineage (GTDB taxonomy): Bacteria > Actinomycetota > Acidimicrobiia > IMCC26256 > PALSA-555 > JALHSW01. The sequence continues at coordinate 1,706,452 of CAWELA010000004.1, forward strand.
GGAAGGACGCGAGTTATGGGGTCTCACCGCCACTTCTGGGGCCGCTCACACAGGGCTCGGTTCCGAACGCCGTGGGACGCATCGGTTTCCCAAACCGGGAGCTCAGGTGCGAATCCTGCCGGGGGCGCCAACGCTTCCGAAGGTCAGAGGCCTGCACTCGCCGGGAAACTCCGAACATCACCGTTCCATCCCCTAATGGGGGTCGATCACCTCGTTCGCTGAGCGGGTGAGGATGGTCGTCGAGCCGCTGGCGGGTCAGCACTCCGCATCCCAGGACTTCGAGTCCTATCACTAGATCGTGCGCCTGCTGGTCGGTGGGTCGACCTTGGATGGCTGGTGGGATGACGTGCTTCGAGCACTGAATGTGAGTCTGGGTCCGCCGGTTGAGTGATGCCGGCGTTGAGGCTGGTTGCCGGTGGCGACGCGTGACTCACAAACTGAGCGGCCCTTCGGGTGCCTTCAATGGGACTTGTCCGCGACGCGCCGGCACCGGCCCGGACGTCGTGCGTTGGCCTGATCAGAAGCTCGTCCGCCGTGATCGGCGTGACTCATCACAGTCTTGCCGCAGCGTCGCTCGGACCGGCACCGACAACTACTCCCTGGTCAAGGAGCGATGTCCATGCTGACACAACACCTCGACGCCGTCATTGGTGTCGACACCCACAAGCACACTCATACCGCTGCTGCAGTGGCTTCGACGGGCGCCGTCCTCGAGCACATCACGGTGCCTGCGGATCGGAGCGGCTATCGACAGGTCCTCGCGTTCGGGCGACGACACGGCGCGGCGCTGTGGGCCGTCGAGGGGACGGGCAGCTTCGGTGCTGGCCTCACGAGCCTGCTGCTGGCTAGTAGCGAACGTGTCGTTGAGGTTGATCGTCCGCGGCGAGCGACACGGCGGGCTGGCGTGAAGAGCGATGACGTCGACGCGGTGCGCGCAGCCGCCAGGCGCTCGCCGGCATCGGAGTGAGTGAGCCGCGACGCGCGGCGAACGTGAAGCCATCCGGGTGCTGCTGACCACGAGAGCGCAGGCGATCGAGTTCCGCACCGGGCGATCGCGGCGCTGCATGCGCTGGTCGTCAGCGCGCCCGACAGCCTGCGCGAGCGGCTGCGGTCCTTGCCCCTGGGGCAGCGCTTGCCGTGGCGCGGACTGCGGGGCTCGTCGCGTCGGAGCACGAAGAGTTCGCCACGGTCATGGCGTTGCGGGCCACGGCGCGACGAGCGCTGGCGTGTGAGCGCGAGGCGACGGAGCTGGAGACCCAGATCGATGCGCTCGTTCGATGGGTCGCTCCCGGCTACTCGATGAGGTCGGCATCGGCCCGATCGTCGCTGCGCAACTCATCGTGTCGTGGTCACATCCCGGCCGAGTGCGCTCCGAAGCCGCCTTCGCCAAGCTCGCGGGTGTGGCACCGATCGAAGCGTCGTCAGGGACTGTTGTCCGTCACCGCTTGAACCGCTTCGGTGACCGCCAACTCAACCGAGCGCTCCACACCATCGTGATGGTCCGCATGCGCCAAGACCCCGAGACCAAGGCATACGTGCAACGGCGTATTGAGCAGGGCAAAAGCATCCGCGAGATCAAACGATGCCTGAAGCGCTACGTCGCGGAGTTTCGCAGTGGAGGGCTGCATGAGAGGGAATAGAGGCCATTAGGACGCCGCTGGTCGTCTCGGGCTCACCACGCGGAAGCGACCAGGGAGGTTGATGGTGAGGGTGTTCGTCGGGCATGACTGGGCTGAGGCCCATCACGATGTCCATGTCGAAGACGAAGCGGGGAAGCGGCTGGCCGCAGTGCGGCTCCCCGAAGGCGTCGAGGGGGTGCGTCGGTTTCATGAGCTCGTCGCCGCGCATGTCGAGGATCCGGACGAGGTGACGATCGCGACCCAGACCGACCGCGGACTGTTCGTCGGCGCGATGGTCGCGGCTGGGTACCGCGTCTTGGCGGTGAACCCGATGTCGACCTCGCGCGATCGAGAACGACACTCGACGTCGGGCGCGAAGTCCGATCCGGGCGACGCGTTCGTATTGGCCGAGCTCGCCCGGGTGGACGGGCACAACCATCGTCCGTTTGCGGGTGACACCGAGCTGGCCGAGGCCCTCAAGATCCTCGCCCGGGCGCACCAGTCCATGCTCTGGACCCGCCAACGTCAGACCAACCAGCTGCGTTCGACGTTGCGGGAGTTCTACCCGGCGCGCTCGGAAGCCTTCGACGACCTCACCAGCGGCGACGCGCTCACGGTCTTGGCCCTGGCCCCGACCCCCGCACGAGGACGAGCGTTGTCGCGTTCGAAGATCGCTGCAGCGTTGCGGCGAGGCGGCCGCCAACGCCGACTCGATGCACGAGCACTCGAGATCCAGGCTGCTCTGCGAACTCCCCAACTCGAAGCACCCGCGATCGTGGCCGACGCGATGGGCACATCCGTACGAGCGCTGGTCGCGGTGATCAGCGAGCTCGTCGCCCAGATCGCCGGCCTCGAAACCGAACTCGGCCAGCATTTTGAAGTGCACCCGGACGCCAAGATCATCCGTTCCCTGCCAGGACTGGGGATGATCCTGAGCGCCCGGGTGCTCGCAGAGTTCGGGGACGACCCGAACCGCTACGCCGACGCCAAGTCTCGCAAGAACTACGCCGGCACGTCACCCATCACGCGCGCCTCGGGCAACCCGCCGCGTCGTCCTCGCTCGCTTCGCCCGCAACAAGCGCCTCGCGGATGCCGCCACCCAATGGGCGTTCGCGCCATCACGACCAGCCCCGGCGCCCGGGCGTTCTACGACGAACGACGAGCCACCGGCGACACCCACCACCGCGCCCTCCGCGCGCTCGCCAACCGACTCGTCGGCATCCTCCACGGCTGCCTGACCCACGCCACGCCTTACGACGAACACACCGCCTGGGGGCACCGACCACCACCGCTGCTTGACGCCAACGACCCGTGGGAT
>CAWELA010000005.1:0-99886 GCA_963809885.1 uncultured Acidimicrobiia bacterium
TGGGGGTCGATCACCTCGTTCGCTGAGCGGGTGAGGATGGTCGTCGAGCCGCTGGCGGGTCAGCACTCCGCATCCCAGGACTTCGAGTCCTATCACTAGATCGTGCGCCTGCTGGTCGGTGGGTCGACCTTGGATGGCTGGTGGGATGACGTGCTTCGAGCACTGAACCATTAGGACGCCGCTGGTCGTCTCGGGCTCACCACGCGAAGCGACCAGGGAGGTTGATGGTGAGGGTGTTCGTCGGGCATGACTGGGCTGAGGCCCATCACGATGTCCATGTCGAAGACGAAGCGGGGAAGCGGCTGGCCGCAGTGCGGCTCCCCGAAGGCGTCGAGGGGGTGCGTCGGTTTCATGAGCTCGTCGCCGCGCATGTCGAGGATCCGGACGAGGTGACGATCGCGACCGAGACCGACCGCGGACTGTTCGTCGGCGCGATGGTCGCGGCCGGGTACCGCGTCTTGGCGGTGAACCCGATGTCGACCTCGCGCTATCGAGAACGACACTCGACGTCGGGCGCGAAGTCCGATCCGGGCGACGCGTTCGTATTGGCCGAGCTCGCCCGGGTGGACGGGCACAACCATCGTCCGTTTGCGGGTGACACCGAGCTGGCCGAGGCCCTCAAGATCCTCGCCCGGGCGCACCAGTCCATGATCTGGACCCGCCAACGTCAGACCAACCAGCTGCGTTCGACGTTGCGGGAGTTCTACCCGGCGCGCTGGAAGCCTTCGACGACCTCACCAGCGGCGACGCGCTCACGGTCTTGGCCCTGGCCCCGACCCCCGCACGAGGACGAGCGTTGTCGCGTTCGAAGATCGCTGCAGCGTTGCGGCGAGGCGGCCGCCAACGCCGACTCGATGCACGAGCACTCGAGATCCAGGCTGCTCTGCGAACTCCCCAACTCGAAGCACCGCGATCGTGGCCGACGCGATGGGCACATCCGTACGAGCGCTGGTCGCGGTGATCAGCGAGCTCGTCGCCCAGATCGCCGGCCTCGAAACCGAACTCGGCCAGCATTTTGAAGTGCACCCGGACGCCAAGATCATCCGTTCCCTGCCAGGACTGGGGATGATCCTGAGCGCCCGGGTGCTCGCAAGTTCGGGGACGACCCGAACCGCTACGCCGACGCCAAGTCTCGCAAGAACTACGCCGGCACGTCACCCATCACGCGCGCCTCGGGAACCCGCCGCGTCGTCCTCGCTCGCTTCGCCCGCAACAAGCGCCTCGCGGTTGCCACCACCCAATGGGCGTTCTGCGCCATCACGACCAGCCCCGGCGCCCGGGCGTTCTACGACGAACGCCGAGCCACCGGCGACACCCACCACCGCGCCCTGCGCACGCTCGCCAACCGACTCGTCGGCATCCTCCACGGCTGCCTGACCCACGCCACGCCTTACGACGAACACACCGCCTGGGGGCACCGACTCACCACCGCTGCTTGACGCCAACGACCCGTGGGATGTCTAGTTCGGCGAGCGGCCGATCGACTCAGCTACTCCCCTCTCAAATGGTGGTTCTCGTCGTCTGACGGGCGATGCACACGGAGGGGCTGAGAACCCACACGCGAGTTGACAAGTTCTTGACCTGCTCGCAGACCTCGTCGGGTGAGCCCACCATCACGCTGCTCGACCAGCGGTCGATCCTGCGTTCGAGGTCAGCTACACCGCTCTTCCGGTGAACGCAACCAGACGCTCGATCGGCGCCGCGTCGGCGGCTGGCGTCACCGCGTCCTTGAAGGTGTCGCCATCGCGTGCCGGTGGCTGGATGATCATCTCGGCGGCACCGATCGCGGGCTCCACGACATCGTCGGGCGGGTCGAACGACTGGTCGGTCGCCCACGCGAGATCCCAGGCGTGCACCAACAGGTCGAACTTGGCCAGCTCGAGCACTACGGCGCCGGGAAACGTGCCGAACGGGAGCACGATGTCCCGCTCGAGCGCACCCGGCGAGTCGACGCCCTCGGTGAAGGCGGCGGCCGCTCCGTCCCATGCGGCCACCGGGTCGTCACCGAGGAGGTCGGGCATCGGCCCAGCGAGATCCATCTCCACCGGCTCGCCCTTGAGCGCTGTCCCGAACATGGTGCCGCCACCCACCATGTGGTTGACGAGCTCGCGGACGGTCCATTTGGCGCACGGTGTCGCGTTGCCCATCTGGTCGGGCGTCGTATTCGCGATCAGATCGCGAATCGCTCCTGCCTGATACTCGATCTGATCGGATGGTGCCAATGGGTGCTCTCCCCCCGTCGTCCTCCCGGCATCGTGGCACCATCCGCACCCAAGGGCCAGCGCGCTCGGTCGCGCTTCGACGGTGGAGACGCCGCGCCCCGCGTCGCCAGCATCGGCACAGATGTTGCCGCGCCACCCGATCAGCGATCGTGAACACGGACCTGTCGAATTCGTACGTGGACCCGTGAACCTCCCGGGCGCGCGCATCAACGACTCGTGGCTCAGCTCAGGGCCACCTCGATTTCACGCCCTGCTGGGCGCGTCCCAGAGGGCGATGTGGAGGAGTGAGCCACGAGATCGTGACGCTCTGACCTGCGGAGATGGTGGGCGATGAGGGGCTCGAACCCCCCCGACGTCACGAAGCAGTGCCCGACGATTCGAGTGTGGCAGGACCAAGACCGAAATTTGTGAGCGTCTCGACCACTCGGTCTCGGACCTCACGATCGCCCTCGGTCCCAACGTCGACGGTCGCCGCGCCGGGGGCGGATTCCAATCGGATGATGATCGCCACACCCGGAAGATGATGCTGCTCGCGCTTGGGAACCGACCCACCGTCGCGCCAGGCCAGCGCCGTCGCAGTCCCGGAGACGATCAGCATCGTGTCGACACCCGCCTCAAGGAGACGGTGCATTCCTGGGCTCAGCTCTGCAACAAGCTCGGAGCTCACCGCGACCGGGAGATCGAGCGCCCGGAGCCGAGCGATCACCGCGGCGGCGGCATCCTCTCGCTCGTTCGCGTCTGCGCCGCAGACGCGGATCACGACTGAGCCGCGCGCTGTCGGCGACTCCGTCGAGCGCCCGGTACCTGTGGCCGCGATTCGTCGGAGAATTCCAAGCGACTCCTCTGCTCGCATCCTCCAGGCGCGCCATGCCCGTCGATTCCCCTCGCGCTCGCTCTCATTGCGGGCGTGCGCGTCGCGCCACTCTTCGACAGGGTCGATGAGCGCGGTCGCAAGCGCTGAGAGATCGCCGCCGTCAGTCGCGCTGCCGATCACCTCCCGAAAGCGGCTCCGAGGATCCGAGGGCCGCCACGGGATGCCGAGCGCGCCCGCCGCACCGGCCAGATCGTCCACGTCGAGGAATGCGCCGGACCGACCAGGAGCCAGCAACCATCGGGCTAGTGACGCCGGACCGACATGTTCGGGGGCTGGTTCGACTTCGACCGGCGGAAGACCCGGGTGGTCGGGTGCAGGGCGGAGTCGCTCGGCCTCACCGGCGACGAAGGTGCCGGTCGCCGCGGCCAACGCGGCGTACGGGGTCCCGGCCGCTCGGCGCGCCAACGCGGCGGCCGCGACTTCGGCCCAGACGCCGAGGTGCGCAATCAGGAGTTCGCGTTCGGTCTCGACCGCCCGAGTGCCGCGGTCGGGCTGCTGCTCCTCCCAACCCGCCGCCTCTTCGAGACAGAGTGCCCCGTACGCCCAGAGTTCGACGCCGAGATGGTCGGGACCGGCGACGCGCCAGGCAGGCGGCATCCCCACGTCGTGACGCTCGTAGAACGCGGACACTCTCGCGGCCGCGGAGCCGCCACGCTGACCGTCCGGGCCGGTGAAGACGCTCTCGTGGAGCGGCACCTCGCGGATCAAGAATCGCTCGAACGCAGCGGACATGGTCGAGTCCGGGTCCGCCAGCGCCGCGAGCTCGGGAACACCAGCGACGAGGTCTGCCACGTCGGGCCCAGGTTCCTCGGCGAGCAGACGCCCGAGCACCGCGGCGAGGCGGGCACGGCGACGCGCCGACTCCACGAGATCGAGCACCGAGGCCACGGTGCTCATCCAGCCGATCGGTGCTCGTATGCGGTCGCCTGTGGCTTGACGGGACGCGCGAACCACAGCGGGCGCCGCAGGTTGCCGGGCCCGGGCCCGGGCCGGGTCTTGGCGATCCACTCCCGGTACGCGTCCATCGACGCCGAAGTGTCCACCGAGATGTCCCCATAGCGGTCGCCTTCGTGAGCAGGCTCGATGCGCACTCGTTGCAGCCAGCAGTGCATGCCGCTGATCGGGTCGGGTTGGGGGGCGAAGGTGAGGTTCTGGTGCACCCCGGCGTCGGTCCACCAAATGCGGCCGGAGTCGCGGTCGTCGCTCGAGAACGGCGTGACGCCGTGCTCGCTCCGCAGGGTCCATCGGTCGTCGTCGCGTCCCAGTGCCGCGAGGCCGGACGACCAGCGCTCGTTCCCCTGCTCCTCCTGGAGCCGCCAGCGACCCATGTGATGCGACGCGGCCACAACGCCGGGGCGGATGCCCTCGGTCCGCCAGGCGCGCATCACGAAATAGCCAGTGCGCGTGCTGATGCGCACGAGTCCGTTGGTGTCGAGTCCGAGCTCGTCCGCGTCGGACGGGTGCACCCACAGCGGGTGTCCGTGACTGATCTCGTTGAGCCACTTGGCGTTCCCGGCACGGGTGTGGATCAAGGTCGGCAGGCGGAACGTGGGCACGAGGATGCGATCGCCGGCGGCGAGGTCGAGATCCTCCCAGTGCACGTGGCTCGGGATCCACGTGGGGAGGGCGTACTCGGGCCAGCCCCACTCCGCGAGGGTGGGCGAGTAGAGCTCGAGCTTGCGGCTCGGTGTCGGGAACCCGAAGCGCACCACACCGTCGATCTCCACTCCGAGCGAGCCGTCACCGATGAACGGCATGTGGCCGTCGATCTCCCCGAGCGAGTCGTGCAGGCCGGCCGTCCCGGGCTTGCGATGGACACCGTCGTCACCCGGCACCGAGCCAACGAGCTCGTCCGGACCGACCTCGCGTTCGTGGACGCCGTACTGGTCGCCCGGCAACGCGTACGCCCCGTACTTGCGCATGTAGGCGAGCGGGCTGAGTCCTTCGGCTGCCGCGGTCTCGGGGAGCCCGGGGACGGAGTTCGAGAAGAGCTGCTCGTAGTACTCGTCCATCGAGATGGGTTCGCCCGGGCGCTCGAGGCTCTCAAAGTGGGCTCGGATGCCGAGGTCCCCGTTGGGGTCGACCTGAAACCCGAGATCGATCCAGAACTCGTCCTCCTCCCACACCTCGCCGGGGTTCGTCTCGTGGGTGCGCGTGACCTTCTGACCCTGCTGCTCGGCGAAGACCCGGAAGACGGGCTGACGGAAGCCGATCCAGCGGCCCGAGTGCGTCTCGTAGGACGCGAGGTCGTGACGCTCGGCACCGACACCCATCGGCAGCACGTAGTCGGCGAACCACGCGGTCTCGGACCATGTGGGCGTGAGCGCGACGTGGCATCCGATCTTGTCCTCGTCGGTGAGGACCTCGATCCAGGAGAAGCCGTCGGGGTTGGTCCACACCGGGTTGTAGACCCGGGTGAAGTAGGTGTCGATGCGCCCCCGGCCCTCCTTGAGGAAGTACGGGAGCAAGAAGCTCATCTCGTGGTGCGCGAGGGGATACTCGATCGGCCAGGTCAGGTCGTTCCAACGACCCTGGGGGTGCACCGCCTTCGGGGGGACCGGGATGAACTTGTTCCACCCGTTCGCGCTGGTCCCGCCCTCGGTCCCGACGCTGCCGGTGAGCACGTTGAGGAGCATCAGGCACCGCGCGGTCTGCCAGCCGCCCTCGTTCCCGGCCGCGGCGGCCCTCCAGTTGTGGGATGCGAACCGACCGAGCGCTCCGCCGATGACGGTCGCGACCTCGCGGATCCGCCGGGCCTCGATGCCGCAGACCTCCTCCGCTCGCTCCGGTGTGTAGTCGTCGTAGAGATCGAGCAGCGCGCGCTCGAAGCTGGCGAAGACCGGCTCGAGATCCGGCCGCGTCTCACGCAGGAACGTCTCCCAGTTGACCCATCGACGCACGAACTCCCGGTCCCACGTCCCGGCCTCCACGAGCAGTCGCGCGATCGCGAGCAGGAGGAACGGCTCGGTCCCGGGCCAGGGCGCGAACCAGTGGTCCGACATCGACGCCGTGTTCGAGAGGCGAGGGTCGACGGTGATCAGCGTCGCCCCACGCATCTTCCCTTCGACGATCCGCTGCGCGTGCGGATTGAAGTAGTGACCGGCCTCGAGATGGCTCGAGATGAGGAAGATGACCCTCGCGTTCGCGAAGTCCGCCGACGGCCGGTCGAACCCCATCCAGGACGCGTACCCGAACCGCGCGCCCGACGAGCAGATGTTGGTGTGCGAGTTGTGCCCGTCGATGCCCCAGGCGTGGAGGACCCGCTCGATGTAGCTGTCGTCACCGGGCCGCCCGACGTGGTACATGACCTCGTCGTGGCGGTCCTCCCGGAAGGCCCGACCGATCCGCTCGCCGATGTCGGCGAGCGCGTCGGCCCACGTGGTGCGCTCCCACTGGCCCGAGCCGCGGGGACCGCTGCGCTTGAGCGGATAGAGGATCCGCTCCGGGTCGTAGACCTGGGTGATCGTCGCCGGGCCCTTGGCGCAGTTCCGACCGCGGCTGGCCGGGTGGGCCGGGTTGCCCTCGAACTTGCGGATCTCGCCGGTCGCCTTGTCGACGTAGGCGAGGAGCCCGCAACATGCCTCGCAGTTGAAGCACGTCGTCGGGATCAGCGAGTAGCGGCGCTCGACCTTGCGGCCGCGCTTCCACTCGTCGGGGTCGTACTCGGCGTGGTCGGCCCACTGCTCGACCGGTGGGTAGCTGGTCAGGGCCGAGCCGGGGAGCAGCCGATCGAGCGCGACGCCGGCGCTGGCGTCCGCGAGCCGATCGAGGATCTCGCTCATCGAATCTCCTACGAGAGGGGGACGGACTGACCGGCACGCACGAACGCGTCTTCGTAGGCCGCAAGTCCCACGATCGCCGAGACCGCAGCCACCGCCGAGAGCTCGGAAGCCCCCGAGCCGGTGGCGAGCGCCACCACCACGAGCGTCCCTGGGACGACGAGGCCGAACAGCACAGCGCCGAGCCAGAAGCGGAGCGCATACCGCCCCCGGGTCATCTCCGCGACCGCCATCTCGACGTGCGCCGTCCCCCGGGCCGTGAGCTCGGCGAACGTGAACACCGCGACCGCGGCGAGCGCCCCGAGCAGCGTCCACCGTAGCGCGTCGAGCTCGGGAACCTCGAGGAACAGATCGGCGATCAGGAACGTGCTCGCACCGGCGGCGACCGCCTGCGCGAGGAGCACCGGCAGCAGCATCGGCGTCTGCCAGAGGTCACGCCCTTCGCACTGACCGAAGAGGTACGCCGTGTAGCCGGCGGTCGCGCCCCCGAGCAGGAGCCCCGGGACCGCCAGCACACGGATCACTCCGTCCGCGTCGAGCAGGCCGGCGACGAACCACGCCGCGCTGACGGCCGCGTAGATCGCGAGGATCACCGCGCCACGGGTCAGCCACGACCGCCAGTTCGGGCGCGTGAGCAAGTAGAAGAACCGACTCGGCTGCTTGAGGTCGGCGACGAGGAGCGAGCCGGTGACGAAGGTGAAGAAGCCGGCCAGCACCGGTGGCAACACCCCGACTGCCCCGTGAACCCCGGCGTGGCCCAGCAGGACCAGGAGCGCGGCGATCATCAGCGCGCCCGCCCCGATCGCCTTCGTGACGAGGTACGCGGTGACCATGCCCTTCCACGCCATGGGATGCTCGGTCGTGTACACGGTGCGGGCGACGACCTGGCCGCCACGGTCCTTCCCCGAGCCGTCGGCACGGGGCTGGAGGTGGACCGGGACCGTCGTGACCGTCGGGTGGTGCACGGTCGTGTCGGCCCAGATCATCCCGTCGTCGGCGATCCGGGTGCGGGTCGGGTCGAGCGACGCCTCGTCGGCTCCCTTGTAGAAGACCTTCGGCCGGGTGCCCTGCTCGGGCGCGCGCACCTGGATGTCGTGGCGGGCGACCATCTTCGAGATCCTGGTGTCGGGATCGTCGAGATCTCCCGCCACGATCGACTGGGTGGGACACACGATCACGCACGACGGCTCCAGGCCGACGTCGACCCGGTGCGCGCAGAAGTTGCACTTCTGCGCCGTGTGCTCCTCGGGGTCGATGTAGAGCGCGTCGTACGGGCAGGCGTTCATGCACGACTTGCAGCCAATGCAGAGGCTCGTGTCGAAGTCGACGATCCCGTCGTCGCGGACGAAGAGGGCGTTCGTCGGGCAGATCGTGACGCACGGCGCGTTGTCACAGTGATTGCAGCGCATCACCGAGAACTTGCGCTGGGAGTCGGGGAACGACCCCTTCTCGATGTACTTCACCCAGGTGCGGTTCACACCGAGGGGGACGTCGTGCTCGGCCTTGCAGGCCACCGTGCAGGCATGGCAGCCGATGCACGTGTCCTGGTCGATCAGGAATCCGAAGCGCGCCATTCAGCCCCCGCAGCCCACCATCACCGACGCTCTTGCGTGACCGACCTCGATGCCGACACACTATGCGTCTATGCGCACATGCTCAAGCGTTCCGGCGGCCGGGTGAACGCCTCGCCGGTCACGACCTCCGACGAGGTCCGGGAAGCCCTCAAGGTCATCCCGGACCCCGAGCTAGGCATCAACATCGTCGATCTGGGGCTCGTCTACGACGTCGACGTGGCGAGCGACGGGCGGGTCCACGTCACGTACACGCTGACGACGTTCGGGTGCGCGATCGGCCCGATGCTCGAGGGCCAGATGCAGGAGGTTCTCTACTCGCTTCCCGGGGTCTCGGACGTGTCGGTCGAGTTCACCCTTGAGCCCAAGTGGACTCGGGACCGTATGTCCGACGACGCCCGCGCGATCGTCGGCGACCGTGAGCTCCATCCCCCGAGCGTGCAGGACCTCCGAACGATCGGCGGACCATGACCGTGCCCGGAATCGACGCGGCCGCTGTCGGCGACACCCCCGAGGAGATCGAGTTCGAGGTCGAGAGCTCGGCGTTCGTCCTCCGCGTCTCCCGCGGCGCGAGCGGGATCAGGGGTCAGGTCTTCCGGGGTGAGGTACGGATCGCCGGCGTGCAGATCTACCACTCGAACGACGTCGACCTGCTCGTCCGCGAGGCACGCGGCAACCGCGCGGTGTTGCGCGCGGCGGCGGTTGCGGCCGAGGACTGAACAACCCGCCCGACTCCTACTCCTCCCGGTCGAGCAGCAGGTGGACGAATCCGTCCTCCTCGACCGCTGCGAACGTGCGCAGCGCGACGTCCGCCGGACCCCGCACGCGCTCGCCGGTGCAGACGTCGAACTGGCTCCCGTGTCGGGGGCAGGTGACGATCGAGCCGTCCACCTCCCCCTCGGAGAGGGTCGCGCCCGCGTGCGGACAGCGATCCTCGACGGCGAACAGCTCCCCACGGATGTGGTACAGCGCGATGGGGCCGACCGGCGTGTCCGGCGCGCGCACGACGAGGCCGAGGCGGCCGGGGACGTCGGCTGCGGCGAGCAGGGGGAGCCGGGGACGTCGGCGGGACCCCGGAGGTGGCAGCCGGCGTTGGAGGTTGGAGGCCAACGCCCCTCGGTTGGCCACGAGGTCGCAGCCGGCGCGCTCAGCGGCGAGCCATCGGTCCTGATCCGGCACGCCGAGGTGGCCGGCGATGAACGCCTCGGGGAAGCGGGCGCGCCAACGCTCGACGACCTCGGCCGCGCCCAGCTGGTCGAGGTCGATCACGATGACATCGACGGTGTCAGTCGCCGGTTCGTCGGCGGCGACGAGTACGAGCTTGGCGGCGCGTGCGACTCGTTGCAGCCCTCGCACCACCATGGCATCGGCCGTCAGCACGAGCACGTGGCGCGCGGGACCATCTCCGGTGGGTGGATCCATCCGAGGCTGGGTGAAACCCGGTTGGGTCAGATGAAGAGGTTGATGTCGGCTTCGGACATCATCTCGATGGCGCTGGCCGCGCCGAGCGGCGTCTCCAGGTTGTCGATGAAGTCGTCCTTCGTGAGCCCGTAGAGCTCCATCGTCATCTGACACGGGTAAAGGCGAACGCCCAGATCGGCCGCCATGCCGAGCAGCTCGGTGGGGCTCGCGACGTTGTACTGCTTGGCCAGCGACTTGATCATCGCCGTGCCCATGCCGCCCATGTGCATCTTGGACAACTTGAGGTGCTCGGTGCCGCCCCGGTCCATCACCGACTCGCCCCGCTGCTTCCAGTTCGTCCCGGTGGTGCGCTTGTCGTTGCGCTGCAGCACCCGCAGACCCCAGAACGTGAAGAAGATGCTCACGTCGAGGCCCGAGGCCGCGCCCGTGCTGGCCAGGATCATGGTCGGCCACACGCGGTCGAGATCATTGCTCCAGCACACGATCGCCATGCGCTTCTGGCGCTCTTCGTCGCCGTTCGTCTCGGGCATTGCCCCCCCTCTCGACGGATCCACGGAACATCCCAGACCCGCATATCCTTATATGTGAATAGTCGTCCACTCCCGGTGAACCTGCAACCCTCGGCTCTTTATGCGTATGAGGCACGGGCGGTGAGCACCCCGTCCTCGGTACGCACACGGAGGCGGCGGGGGACGATCTCGGTGCTCACCCGGGTGGGGGTGGACCCTTCGACCACCAGGCGCTGGCGCCAGTAGAGGTCCAGGTCGCCGACCCGCTCACGCCGGAACCCGGCCGACTCGTCCTCGGCGCCCGGATACGCGACGGCGTCCTTGGTCACGAGCCCCCCGCAGAAATGCAAGGTCAGCTCGACGCTCAGTGCGGCCTCGCGTACGTCGGCCAGCGCGCGGCGTGCACGGTTGTCGATGTCGATGTCGATGTCGATGTCCATGGTCACTCCTCGCACCGGAAGCAGCGGATCTCGTTCTCCTCGATGAAGCCGCGGTAGCGCTCGAACGCTTCGGCACCGTCCACCAGGTGCTCGTGCACCTCGTCGAGGTTCGATGGCCGGATGCGCACGAGCCAACCGGCGCCGTACGGGTCGCGGTTGGCCACGAGGATGTCGGCGGCGAACGCCGACTCGTTGGTTGCGATGAGCTCCCCGTCGAACGGCGCGGGGAACGGCCCGACCCACTTCGCGCTCTCGATCACCACCAGCGGCTTGCCCCGCTTGATGATCCGGCCCGGTGCCTTCCAGGAGAGCTGGACGAACTTGCCGCACATGGTCTGGGCGACATCGGTCATCCCGAGGACGGCTTCGTCGCCCTCGAACCTGACCCAGACGTGGTTCTCGACGTCGTAGAGCAGCTCCTCGGGTACGACGCAGCCGAACCAGCTCTGCTCGTTCACGTCACTCGTCCTCGCAGACGATCCCCTCGGCATCCAGGAACTGCTCGTACGCGGCGACCCCATCGGGCCCGGTCACGAGGTCGCCGGCGTCGGCTTCCCAGTCGTCGGCCCGGAGTCGTGCGATCCAGCCGTCGCCATAGGGGTCCGCGTTGATGGTCCCAGGGGTGCTCGCGACCGCCTCGTTGACTTCCACGACCTCACCGGTCACCGGGCTCGGAACCGGTCCCACCCACTTGCTGCTCTCGACGGTGGCCACGCTCTTGCCCTTGACCACCGTCTTCCCCGGCTTCTTCAGCGAGACGGAGAGGATCGCCTTGGCCAGGTTCTGCGCGACATCGGTCAACCCGACGGTCACGAGATCGTCCTCGCGGCGGGCCCAGACGTGCTTCTCCACGAGGTAGTAGAGATCGTCGGGAATGTTGCAGCCTCGTACGGTCGTCAACGCCTTCCTCCTGGTTCGTCGGGTTCGCTGGCGTAGTCGCTGTGCTCGCCCAGCAAGTGGTTCACGAGCATGTCGAACGCCACCAGGCGGATCTCGCGCTGGAACTCCTCCATGAACCCCGGATCGCGTAGTCGCGGCTTCACGATGTGCTCATAGCCCTCGTCGCAGATCGGGCACTCGATCCCGTAGAACCGTGAGCTCCCCCGCTCCTCGAAACGCACCTGCTCGGGATGCGCCTCACCGAGGTGGGCATGGAGCTCACGCGGCGTGCCGACGAAGTCGCACCACGGGCAGTTCACGGCGCTCAGCGCCCCTCGGCAGCAGCATGGGCGATCGCCTCGACGAGCCCGACGAACGCCCGGCCCGCGGCGGTGAGCCCCACCCGGTCGGCCTCGAGCGAACGCCCGACGAGTCCCGCCTGCACGAGATCGTTGACTCGCTCCCAGACCGCGGTGTGCGGTAGCGCGAGCAGGCTCCCGAGCTCCCGCGAGCCGGCATCACCCTCGAGGAGGTGACGGAGCAGCCGGTAGCCGAGCGGGTCGCTCATGACCCGAAGCACCCGCAGCACGAGCTCCCGTGCCGTGTCGAGGGCCTCGCCCTCATCCGTCACGGCAGCCGACGCGTCCGCGTCGGGCTCGAACGCGAACGAGCGCAGGCGTTCGATCGTGGCCTCGATCTCGTCGAACCGGATGCCGAGTGCCTTGCCGACCAGTGTGGCGTCGAAGTCCGGCTCCGTCATTCGGTCACCACGAGGTTCGCGGTCACGCGCGCTTCGTCGACGAGCTGGATCACGTCGACGACGTGGAGTCGGTCGTCGTGCCCGGTGGTCTTGGCCGCATCGGTGTACATGGTGAAGTCCTTCGGACACGCGACGACGAAGCGCTCGACATCGAGCTCCGCAGCTTCGCGGATGCGACTCTCACTGGGTCGTTCCTCGAGCCCAGAGTCGTCCATCCAGATCCGCCCGCCACCGGCTCCACAGCAGAACGTGTTGTCCTTGTTGCGTGGCATCTCCACGAGGTCGCACCCGAGCGCGTGCAGCACCCGACGAGGAGGATCCGTCACGCCGTTGTAGCGCGCGAGGTAACAGGGGTCGTGGTACGTGACCCGGCTGTCGAGCGAGCGAGTGGGGATCGCGCCCGACTCGAGCAGGTCGGCCAACACCTCGGTGTAGTGCCGCACGGGCTTGTCGAGCCCAAACTCCGGGTACTCGTTTCGCAGCGTGTTCAAGGAATGGGGGTCCGTCGTGAAGATCTCATCGAAGCTCGCGGACTCGAACGCGGCAACGTTGTGCTCGACGAGCATCTCGAAGAGCCCCTCTTCGCCGACCCGTCGGACGTCGTTCCCCGAGTTCCACTCCCCTTCGTAGAGCAGGCCGAAGTCGACGCCGGCATCGTGCAAAATTCGGGCCAGCGTGCGCGACAGCTCCTGGAGGCGCTCGTCGAACGCGGCGAAGTCGCCGACGAACCACAAGTACCGCACGGGGGTCGTGCGTGCGTCAGGTACCTCGAAGTCGAGCTCCTTCGTCCACCGTGCGCGCATCCGGGATGACTTCCCGAACGAGTTGCCCTGCTGCGCGAGGTTCTGAAGCGCGCTCTGGAGCGTGGGTTCCATCGCACCTTCGTCGACGAGGCTGCGTCGCAGCTCGACGATCGTGGAGACGTGCTCGATCCCGACCGGGCAGGCCTCGACGCACGCCATGCACGTCGTGCACGACCACAAGGTCTCGACCTTGATCACCTCGCCGGCGACTCGCGTCGCGCCGTTGCTCCCCGGGACGAGCGGGCCGGTTGCCGTCGGCCGTCGCTCGCGGTCGAGGATCGTCCTTCCACCGGTCGACTCGTCGGCCCATTGACGAAGGTCGAGGATGAAGTCACGAGGCGACAGTGGCGCGCCGGAGGCGGTTGCCGGACACGCCACGTGGCAGCGCCCGCACTTCGTGCAGGAGTCGAGGTCGAGGAGCTCCTTCCAGGTGAAGTCGTCCAGCGACCGGTACCCGATGTGATCAGCCCCCGGTTGCGGCGCGTGCAAACTCCGGGCGCTCGCGGGATCGAATGCCACCACGTTCGCGGTGTCGGTCAGCATGTGCATCGCCTTCGAGAACGGGATGTAGGCGACGAACCCCATCGCCATCACGGCGTGGGTCCACCACATCGCGATGCGGACGTCGTTGGCTCCACCGGTCCCGATCCCGATGGCTCGGACCACTTTGGCCACGAGCCATCCGACTGGTGACCAGATCTCGAAGGACGGGAACCCGCTGGCCCGGATCCGGAAGCCCTCGAGCAGGAATCCGGTCACGAGCAACGCGAAGAGCAGGCCGAGGAACAGCCAGTCGCCCTTCATGAACTCGTCGCGCGAGTACCCGCCTTCGGGCTTCTCGGCCCTCGTGTAGTCGAGCGCAGCCTTGTGGCCGAACGCCCGCCGCCACATGAGGTAGAGCATCCCGAGCACGGCCGCGAACCCCATCGTGTCGAGGATCACGGAGTACCCCAGGTAGAACGCGCCCTTGAAGAAGCTGCGCTCCTGCCCGAGCGCGTTGGTCGCGTTCCGCACGACGTCGTAGTCGATCGTCAGGATCACGGTCCCGATGAACAGCGTGATGAAGCCCCAGAAGACGATGAAATGCGCGAGGCCGGCGCCGCGGTCGCGCTTGCGCACGGTCGAGTTGGCTGCGAGCGCCGCCAGCGAGTGCGCCGCGGCGGACGCGTCGACGACGTGTCCGTTCGCACTGCCGTTGGTGGTGGTCGCGCCGACTGGCGCCATCGACGGTTGCACTTCATCGGGAACTGCCCGAGACCGGCGCGAACGGAAACGCCCGGCCGAACGGCCGCGTCGGTACTTCTTGATCCGACGCCAGGAGCCCCACGCGAACACCGCGGTCGACGTGAGCGCGAGGAGATAGAAGATCGTCTCTCCGAGTGTCCCGATGCCCTCGAAGACCTCGCGCGTCTCCTCGACGGCGAGTGGGAGGACGGCCATCGGGTTGCTCACCCGCCGAGCTTCTCGGTGAGCTCCGGGAGCAGGTCGAACAGGTCGACTGTGGTGCCGTACTGGGCCGTGTCGAAGATCGGTGCCTGGGCATCGGTGTTGCAGGCGATGATGAGCTCGGCGTCGCGCATCCCCTCGAGATGCTCCGGGGCACCCGAGATCCCGAACATCAGGTACGCACGCGGCTTCACCTTCACGCCCGACTTCCCGACCTGCCGGCTCTTCGGGAGCCAACCGAGGTCGGTGATCGGGCGCGACGCGGCCAACGGTGCACCCATGGCATCGGCGAGCTCCTGGACCAGCTCGACATCACCTTCGCTCCCGATCCCCCGGCCGACGGCCACGAGCAGGTCGGCGGCGGTGATGTCGACGTCGCCGGCCTCGGGAAGGATCATCTCGATGAAGGTGGTCCGCAGACCCGCACCGAGGTCTCCCGGGGGTGCGACCACCTCGACCGAGGGGCTCCCCGACGTCCGGCCGGCATCGGCCAGGAAGGACCCCGCGGTCACCGCAGCGATCGCGTGCTCGCCGTCGAGGGCGACCTCCGCCATGAGCTTCCCGCCGTAGATCTGGGCCGTCGCGACGAGCGTCTCGCCCTCGAGCTCGAGCCCGACCACGTACGACACGAGCGGCGCGCTCCACGTCTCGGAGAGCGAGGCCGCAAGGTCGAGGCCCGCCGTGGTAGTGCCGAGGAGCACCAGCCGGGGCTGGTGCTCCTCGACGACCTGGGCCAGGGCACGCTCGTACCCCTCCGCGGTGTAGTGCTCGAGCGCAGGGTCATCGACCGTCAGCACCACATCAGCAGCACCCAGCTCGGCCGCGAGCCCTGCGCTCCCCAACAGTGCGACGACCGCCCGGCTGCCCGAAGCGCCCGCGAGCTCCTTGGCCTTGCCGAGCAGCTCGAAGGTGATGTCGCTCAGCGACCCGGCCTGGTGCTCGGCGAGCACGAGGATGTCGTTCCCCATCAGGTTTCTCCTAGTTGTTGAGCA
The DNA here is from genome assembly GCA_963809885.1 of uncultured Acidimicrobiia bacterium. Classification (GTDB taxonomy): domain Bacteria; phylum Actinomycetota; class Acidimicrobiia; order IMCC26256; family PALSA-555; genus JALHSW01. The sequence continues at coordinate 15,698 of CAWELA010000005.1, forward strand.
GGCCCTTGGCCCGAACGAGCTCGACGATGCGGTCGGCGACGTCGGCCGGGCTCCCTTCGAGCATCTCGGCATGGCCGGTCTGCTCCGGCGGGTACAGACGCCGCACTGTGAGCGACGGTCCATCCGACGCCGCGCTCGCGGCCGCCTCCTCGATCCCGCCGGCCTGCATGACCTGGCGGATCCGTGTGATCGACGCGTAGCGCGGTGCCTGACGGGCCGCCTGGACCCCGATGACCCCAGGGAGCTTGATCTCGAGGTCCGCGCTCGCGCCGCCGCTGAACTCCTGGCGGACGCGGGCCATCCCCTCCTTCGCGTCCACCGACACCACGACCGACGCGTGGGGGAGCCCCATGCGGGCCGCGAGGAGGGGGACGAGCTGGCCGTCGAGATCGTCGGCCGCCTGTACACCGGTCAGCACCAGGTCGGCGTCCTGTCCGGCGAGCCAACCGGCGAGCGCCGCAGCGCGCGCGTGACCGTCGATCGGGCCGTCACCCGCGCCCATGAGCTTGACGGCGCGGTCCGCCCCCTTGGCGATCGCGGTGTAGAGGGCCTGGTCGATGTCGGGCTCGTCGAAGCCGACGACCACGACCTCGGCGTCGCCGGCCTCCTTCACGAGGAGTGCCTCTTCGAGCGCGTGGTCGTCGAACTCGTTGACGACGAACTTGAGGAACTCTCGATCGACGTCGGTGCCATCCGACGACAGCTCGAGCTCCTCCACCAGATCGGGAACCTGCTTGATCGGCACCACGATGCGCACGGCGCTACCTCTCCTTCTCGAAGATCGACTCCAGATCCATCTCGTTCCTGATGTTCCGCAGATCATCTGGATCGGGGGCGAACGGGAAGTCGCGGAACTGCTCAGCGGGCCGGTACGAGCCGTAGGGACGGGTGCATCCCGGCTCACCCTTGGACCCGGGACATCCGTTGGTCATGAACGGCACGCCACTCTCGACTGCGCCGTCGACGAGGAGCTCCGAGCCGTGCAGGAGCGTCAGCGCCTCGTCGTCGCCGAACTCGAAGTCGTCCCAGCCCAAGCCCTCGCTCTCGATCAGGTGCTTGACGAGCTGAATGCGCCTCCATCGGCGCAGCGACGACTTCGGGTGGTCTGCGAGGCGGGAGTCGGGCTCGGGGTTGAAGCAGAAGAGGTACGAGAAGATCTCGCGGTCGCGCAGACGGACGAAGATGTCGACGAGATCGCGATCTGTCTCCCCCAAACCCACGAGCGTGTGGCAGTTGACCTTCCAGGGGCCGAAGAGGTCACGCGCGTGTCCGACGATCTCCCAGTACTGGGCCCAGCTCAGCCCGGCGCCACCGGCCGGCACCTCCGTGCGGTGGCGTCGGAACAGGTCTTCGGTGACGGCGTCGATGCCGAACCCGATCATGTCGACGCCGAGCTCCTTGAATCGCTCGAGGCGACGCCGATTCAGCGTCGGGGGGGCTACGAGGATCGACAGCGGGGTCTCTACATGGGCACGAATGCGCTCGGTGATATCGCAGGTGTCGCGGTACGAGAAGGGATGGGTCACCATCGAGATGCAGAGCCGGGTCAGCTTCTCCTCGTGGCGGGCCATGCGTTCTACGAGCTCGTCGGTCTGCACGAGGGGCCATTCCACCCTGATGAAGGACTTGTCCTCGTACGCGCCCGGGCGGGTGCGGGCGAGTCCGCAATACGAGCAGTCGGACCGGCAGCCGTCGTCGTAGTTGAGCAGCAGGTTGATGCCGCCGAAGTCGAACTCGCGGCCGAATCGTCCGGAGCGAAAGCGCAGCGCGATCGCACTCGCGCCCGAGATCCGGACCCAGTCCGGGCTGACCTCGGCGGACGTCGTGGTCGCGTCCGACGCGTCGCCGGTCTCGACGGTGAGCGGGATTCGGGTCGTCGTCACGTTGCCTCCGGGAAGTAGCACGAGCCGTCACGTAACGGTGCCGCTTGGACTCCGCGCGCACTCGCCGCGCGGGCACCGGCATCGAGGACAGCATCCACGAGTACATCGGTCGACACGCCGAGACCGGTGTCATCGCCAGCCGCGCGTGCGGCGACGCCGACGAGCTCGGTTCGCTCGAGGCGCTTCCAGCGAAGTGCCTCCTCGATACGGACCAAGGGTGCCGGCAGGTCGTTGAAGTCGCCGGTGAAGAGCGCGCTCTTGATCGTGTCACCGTTCAGCGCCACGTAGCAGCGGACAAGGCCGGCCGGCGTCTTCACAACGCTCGTTGCCGTGGCGTCCTTCTGGGGACTGCGCTGGTGCAGCCACTCGTCGGTGGCGTACTTGTCGGCGACGAGCCGATCCGTCGCCTCGATCTCCGCGACGTCGGCCTCCTCCTCGGTGAGCTCGAGGCCGAGCGCCTTCGCGAAGCCGATCGCGACCTCCTCGCGCAACGCGGCACCCACCCAGCCGCTGCCTGTTTCCGCGGCCACGGTCGTGACCCGCTCGCGCACGGCGGAGACCGCCTTGTCCCCGAGCTTGGCCGCCGGGATCTGGAGCACGTCGAGCATGAACTCCACGTCGAGGTCGGCGAGCACGCTCGAGTGGAAGAGCATTGCGCCGTTGCCGTCGAGGTAGAGGCCCAACCCTGCGATCTTGCGCCCGCCGACCTCGAGGTCGTTCTTGCCGCGGAAACGCGACTCGATCCCGAGCTCGGCCAGGCCGGAGACGATGCCGGCGGAGTACCGCTCGAGCAGCTCCTTGGGTCGCTCGGCCGCAGGAGCCCGGGTCACGACGGCGACGCCGAGCTGGCCCGCGCCCATCATGATCGCCCCCCCGCCGGTCGGCCGCCGGTTCACCGCGGTACCGGTGCGCTCGCACGCAGCGAGATCAACCTCCGCTTCGAGGTGCTGGTAACGACCGATCAGCGCGACGTGGCTGCGGTACGTGTAGAGGCGAAGCGTGGGGGGTCGTGCGGGCTCGCCGCGTCGGTAGCCCGCCATCAACGCCTCGTCGAACGCCAGTCCCTCGGCACCACCGACACCGTCGGATACGAGCAGCCGCCAACGATCCATCACTCATCCACCTCCGACAGTGACACCTCTGAGTACTTCGTCCCTCCGTCGCCCGCCCAAGTGAGCGAGCAGCAGTACTCGTAGAGCTGCGGCTCGAGGCCGCGGCTTCGGGCGTACTCGATCGCACCCTCGGCCGGGTACGCGATCCCGTTCAGCCCGTGGTCGATCGCGGCCTGGTCGAGGTCGCGCTTCATCTCGCCGAGCGGGCGGGCGCAACCCAGGTTCACCTTGGTCGTCGGCATCGCGAGGCGCGCCTTGGCGAAGAAGTCGACCACGTCCTCGAGCGGCGGAGGCGGCAGGTGCCCCATCGGCGTGCCGATCAGCGGGACGAGCACCACGAGGATCAGCGTCGACACCGGGTAGTCACAGATCATCTCCAGCGCGCGGTCCTCGCCGAGGAACTCCCCGTAGTGGAGCCCGAGGACGATGTGGGGAATGATGCGCAGGTCGCGCTGGGCGAGGAGCTCGAGCGACCGTTCGAAGTCGCGGGCGGTCAGGTCGAGGTGGTAGACGTCGTGGATCGTCTCGTCGGCACCGATGATGTCGAGCATCACGCCGTCGACGCCGGCATCGGCGAGCCCTTCGGCGAGCTCGGGTGACACGACTCCGGAGTGCACGATCACCGTCATCCCGAGCTCCTCGCGGATGCGCGGCACGTGCTGCAGGTGCGGGAGGTGCGGTACCCCTCCGTTGCGGCCGGACCCGCCCGAGACGAGCAGCCCCTCGCTCCCTTGGGCTTTCAAGTCCTTGGCCAGCTCGTAGAGGTTCTTCCCGGCGCGCACAGAGATCATCCCCTCGAGGACCTTCGCCTGGCAGTGGTCACAGCTGAGGGCGCAGGCCGACCCGGTGACCGAGACGGGGAGGAAGCGACGCGGGTTCGTCGGCTTCCACTCATTCGTCTCCCAACGCTTGAGGCCCGGCGCGTAGAACTCCATCACGTTCGGGAACTGCTCCTGACGGAGGGCGAAACCCGGAGTGGTCGTCGTCGCCGTCATTCGGCGAGCACCCCCTTGAGCCGGTAGTCGGCGATCTTCTGCTCGAACCACGGCACCACCCGCTCGACCCCTTCGACGAGGAGCTCCCGCTCCGCGTCCAGGTCGGTCGGTTCCAGCTCCACGATCCATCCGTCACCGAGCGGATCGCGGTGGACGAGCCCGGGATCTGCGATCGTTGCCTCGTTGTGGGCGATGACCCTGCCCGAGACCGGCGCCTGCAGCGGACCGACGAACTTCTCGGCTTCGACGCTGCCGAACGGCTCGCCGCGACGCACCTCCGTCCCGACCGGCACCAGGGCCAGCTGCGCCAACGCACCGCCGGTCTCGACGCCCAGCGGATCCATGCCCAGGCGCACCCGATCCGGGACGATGACGAGGACCCAGATGTGCGTCTCGGGTTCGTAGCCGCGATCGAGGGCGAGCTCGTAGCCCTGGACCTCGACGGTCGGTGTGGTGTCTGCGCTCACAGTCGGCTCCCGTCCGCTCGGGCCAGCACGGCCGCGATCCGTTTGCCGGGCGCACCGAACTCTCCGAGCGCCGCGGCCACTTCGTCGAGGTCCCGACCGACGAGCGCACGCTCGACGCGCGGCGTCGCGCCGTTGAGATCGGCGTCCGTCACCACGATGTGCTCGATCCGCCCGCGCGAGATGCCGGCGACCACCGACGTCTCGCCGAATTCCGCTGCCAGCACCCACACGCCGGCGCGGACCTTGGCCTGCCACACATCGTGCCCCGCGCGCTCGGCCCCGCGGACCCAGTCAGGGTCCACGAACTCCCGATCGAGCGCGGCGAGACGCTCGCACTCGTACGCACTCAGCGCGCCACCGACCGCCTCGAGCGACAGGGCGCTGGAGTAGGCCGCGGTCGCTGCGTCGCGGAACGCGTCGGCATCGCCCGGGGTCGCCGCCACGTAGCGCCGCATCAAGCGTTCGAGCTCCACTCGCGCCGCGGGTCGCGGGACGCGCAGCACCTCTGCCGCGGTCCCGTGGTCGAAGGTCTCGATGAGGTTCCCGACGACCACGACCGCGTCCTCGATCTGACCGGCTCCATGCCCGCAGACCTTTCGGTCCCCGACCACCAGCTCGAGGTCGTCGTCGAGCTCGACCGGGATCCCGATCGAGCGGAACGCCTCGACCGCCGGCGCGAGCAGGTCGCGGAGCGCTCGGGCCCGGTTCGGTGACACCGCGACGACGGGGAGCGCGATCTGGAAGAACAGCTGGCCTTCGTCGAGGTACACCGGTCCCCCGCCGACCATCCTCCGCAGGACCGGGAGCCCGCGTGCGCGACACAGGTCGACGTCGACCTCGTCGAGACGGCGGTGGTAGCCAATGCACACGTACGGTTCTGCAGGCCGCACGAACGAGAGTGTGGGCGGTTCGCCCGCCGAGACTCCGTAGGCGACCGCATGCCAGAGCGTCTGGGACCGCACGGCATCGGCCCGCCCGAAGTCGATGACACGAAGGGTGTCAGGCACCGGCACCATTGCCCATCGCCTGGTCCATGAGCTCGACGATGTCGAGCACCTTGAGCTGGTCGTTCCCCGTCGACTTCGCCGCGTCTTCGAACCGAGAGACCTCGTAGGGGCAGCAGACCGCCAGGACGTCGGCGCCGTACTCGACCGCCTCACGCACCCGGCGCTCCGAGAGCCGCTCGGTGGTGTGCTCGGCGGTCAGCCCGTCGAGCCACATCCCGCCACCACCACCGCCACAGCAGTATCCGTTCTCGCGACAGCGGCCCATCTCCACCAGGCGCACGCCCGGGATCGCCTCCAGCAGCCGGCGGGGCGCGTCGTACTCCCCGTTGTGACGTCCCAGGTAGCAGGGGTCGTGGAAGGTGACCTGGTAGTCGAGCTCCGTCTTCCACTCGATCTGGTCGACGAGGGGTGCGAGCAGCTGCGTGTAGTGCAGCGCTTCGTACTGATGGCCGTGCTTCGGGTACTCCTTGATGAGCGCGTTGTATCCGTGCGGGTCGGGCGTCACGATGCGGGTGAACTCGTACTTCGCGAGCGTCGCGACCGCGTCTTCCATCAGCGACTCGAACAGACCCTTCTCGCCGGCGAGACGCTGGGAGTCACCGAGCGTCTTCTCCTCGGCGCCCAGGATCCCGTAGTCGACGCCGAGCGCGTGCAGGATCCGTACGAACGCCTGGGCGGCTTCCTGGCCACGGGCGTGGTAGCTCCAGTAGTCCTCCACATAGAAGAGGACGTCGACGGGACCCGGCTCGCTCGGCAGGACGCGCACCGGCACACCCGCGCCCTTGGTCCACGCGTGGCGCTTGCGAGGGTTCTCGCCCTGGCAGTTCCCGTACCGGAAGGTCTTCTCGAAGACGTCCTGGAGCTCCGCGGGGACGTTGCCGTTCGTGACGGCAACCTCACGTGCCGCCGGCATGACCTGGATCATGTCGACTTCCTTCGGACACACGCGCAGGCAGTTCATGCACGTGGTGCAGAGCCAGAGGTCGGGGTCCTCGAAGAGATCGACGCCGAGCTGGACCTTGCGGTGGATCTTGCGCGGCCCGTACTCCCCGACGAGGTCGACCGGGCACACCGGGACGCACTTGCCACATCCGTAGCACCACTCGAGCGACTCGCCACCGGGGAGCTCGGCGAGCTTCTCGAAGCCGGCCGTGTCGTAGTCGAAGATGACGCGCTGCTCGAACATGCGGTTCCACATGCCCGACAGCTCCCACTCCCGGCCGGAGATCGGCGATGTCACGACCGCCATCTCGTGCTCCATGGCCGCCGGCCGTTGCTTCTTCCCACCGACGGGCATGTCAGACCTCCAGGCGCTTCACGCCGAGCAGACGACGGACGAGATCAGGGAGCTCGGGAACGATCTTGTTGAACTCCTGGGTCATGCGCATGCGCAGGACCGTGTACATGTAGACGGCGTAGACACAGGCCAGGAACACGTCGATCCCAAACGGTCCGGGCCCGTAGCTCGTGAACCCCGCGGCCCGTCCGGTCTCCTGCACGAACGCGATCGCCTGACCCACCCGGAGATAGGTCTCACCCCGCGTCTCGCCGGTCAGGTCGAACTCCTCCATTGTCACGAGCCGTACCGACCCGGTCTCGTTGTTCGGGTCCCACATCCAGCGCGTCCACGACCAGTAAAGGTCGGGATACGTGAAGTGGAGGAGCTCGGCGGGAAGATCGAACGCGGCACCCGGGAAGTCCGCCAACACCTGCTCCATGCGATCGAACCGCTCCGGGAGCGGGCTGTCGCCGTGCAGCAACCGGTCGGCCTCGAGCGCGAGGAGGTCCGGACCGAGCGCGTCAAGGATCGCTTCCGAAGTGCGGCGAGCAGCGAAGACGCTCCGCAGGACTCGGCTCAGGTCGTCGCGCCCCAGCGACGCGGCTCGACCATCGGCCATCAATGCCGCGAAGCCCTCGGACTTGCGCTCGCACGCATTGGCAACGCCCACGAGGTCGTGCTCGGAGACCCTCCCGAGGGCCTCGCGCATGAACTCTTCGGCGGTGACGGTGTCGACGACCGGGCCCGACATGACGGTGCTGACCTCGCGCTACTTGGCAGCCGCGCCGGCGCCGGCGCCCGAGCGAACCGTCACGACTGCTCGCATCGCGGCGGCACCTGCCGATGAGACCGTGTCTTCGAGATCGGCGGGCGCGAGTGAAGCGCCACAGGCGAAGATCCCCTCCCGGCTCGTCGAGACCGTGTCGAGGGGTGGGTTCGCGGCATCGATGAACCCGTACTTGTTCTGCGCGATTCCCAGCACCTTCGCCATCTCGCGCGTGCCGAGCGATGGCTCCATGCCCACCGACAGCACGACGATGTCCATCGGGACCTCCATGGGCCGACCCATCGTGGTGTCCTCGCCGCGCACGAGCAGCTTGTCGCCCTTCGGGAGGACTTCGGTGATGATCCCCTTCACGTACTGCACGTGGTGCTCTTCCTGCGCCGGCCAGTAGATCTGGTTCTCCCAGTAGCCGTACATCCTCATGTCGATGTAGAAGATGAACACCTTGCAGTCGGGGTTCTGCTGGCGTACCTCGATCGCCTCCTTCGACGCGACGCCGCAGCAGACCTTCGAGCAGTACTCGTTGCCGATGTGGCGATCCCTGCTCCCGACGCACTGCACGAAGCAGATCCGCTCGGGTGGCTTGCCGTTCGACGGGCGCACGACGTTGTGGTCCTTGAGCATCGCCTCGAGGTCCTGGAGCGCGATCACGTCCGGATACTCGTAGTAGCCGTACATCTGGGTCTCGCGGCCCGGATCGAAGTGCTGGAAACCCGTCGCGACGACGACGGCCCCACACTCGAGTGTCGACTCGCCGTCGGGACCGGCGATGGTCAAGCGGAAGTCGCCGACCTCGCCTTCGCACGCGGTGACCTGACTCTCGAATCGGACCTCGGCAAGCGGGTTGGTCGTGACCCGGTCGATCATGCGGCCCATCGCGACCTCGGCGCTCTCGAAGTTCGGCGTCGAGCGCGGCGTAGTTCTCGGCGATCGGGGTCCCGCCGAGGAACGCGGCCCGCTCGATGATCACGGCGGGAGTCCCGAGCTCCGCCACCCCCCGCGCGGCCTCGAGGCCCGCGGGCCCACCCCCGATGATGGCGACGGTGTCGCTCGGCATCTTCCCCCCTCTGCCGACCACCCCTCTGGGTGGTCAGTCGATCGGATGTTGCAGGCGGCGCCGACTCAGGCGTCGACGTCCTCCCACGTCAAGAACTCGATCTCACCGTTCTCGAGGCGTTTGAGATCGACTTGGAACTCGGCCCAGGCCGCCTCCCAGTCGATGCCCATCTTCTCGAGCAGTGGCCGGTAGTCCGCCGAGTGCCAGTGCAGCTGGCACACCTTGTAGGGGTGGGCCCCCATGGCGAGCGCCGCGAACTGCGCCTCCGACATCACCGGTACACCGACGTTGCGCCCGTGCGCCTGGGCCGCGAACTGGCTCTTGTCGAGCGTGGTGACGCACCCCGTGTCGTGGGTGAGCACGACGTCGGGGTTGGCCTCCTCCTTCATCACCTCGATCTTGCGCATCGTGGCGAACGACCGGGTGAAGTCACGCTGGACCAGGATGTGGCGGAACCCGAAGCCGCAGCAGTCGAACCAGGTCGAGTACGACCGGACCTCGGCTCCCAGCGCCTCGGCCAGGCCGGTGACGATCGCGGTCCGCTGCCCGCCGTACACATCGGGGTCGTAGATCGCGTCGCCCTCGACGAGCTTGTAGTAGTGGCACGCGGGGTGGACGGTGGCGACGATGTTGTCGACGTTGATCACCTGCTGGGCCGCGATCTCGGCGCGCATCGCCCAGAACCACTCCGAGTAGTGCACGATCTCCTCGGGCATCACCAAGGGCTTCCCGAGCTTGGCGAGCACCTCGCGGACCTCGTCGCGAAGCTCCTTGTGCAACAGCAGCTCCTCGCGCACCTCCTTGTAGTGCCCGTAGGACGTGCCGCAATGGATCAGCGGGAAGTAGCCGGACTCCTTCGCGGCCGCGAAGTTGCGCATCGCCACGGCGGCCTGGGCAGCCGAGTTCGACGTCGCGCTCGCGTAGTAGTTCCACGCGGTGCACGACGTCTGGTCCTTCGGGTCGTTGTAGTCCTGTCCCAGCTTGCGCATCACCCAGAAGATCGAGGTCGAGTACCCGGGGATGTGCCCGCACTGGCCACACGACTTGTGGTGCCAGAGGCCGCCCATCGGGACCTTCTTCGTGCGCCCGTACTTCGTCGGAGCCTCGACGAACGGCTCCGGGACGCGGTCGACGATCCACTCGCCCTCTTCTTCGAGGCGGAAGACCTCCTCGCGGAAGTCCTCGGGGAGCCGCTCGGGATCGCGCTCGAACTTCTCCTTCTTCTTCAGCAGTGCCTGTACCGGGATGCTCATCGTTCGATCCCCATTTCTTCGAGGCGTTCCTCCATGAGCTCTTCGAGGATCATGTGGAGGCCTTCGTCGACTTCCTTGATCATGTCGAGGGCGCCGGTCTCGAACCAGATGAGGTACAGCTCGACCAGCGTCTTGTCGGCGACCTCCCAGCTCATCGAGGTGGTGTGCATCGTCTCGGGAGGGAGCATGCGCCTCCAGAGGTCGAGGTTGTCGGAGACGTCCTTGACCTCGGGACCCCAGTCCGGGAACGCGTCGGGCTGGAGCATGTCGGGTGACACCTGAGTCCCGGTCGACATGATCTTGAAGATGATCCGGGAGTAGCCCTCGAGCGCTTGCTTGGCCGACACCATGCCGTTGTTGATCGCGACCTCGCGCATGATCGTGATGATCCCGCCCGGGTTGTTCGCGCGAGGGCAGCGGACACAGGAGAAGCACTGGGAGCACTCCCAGATGTCCTCTTCCATCTGCTGGTAGACGAGCTCGACGTCCTCGCGAGCGACGGCCTGAGCGATCCGCCGCGGGCTGAAGTCGTAGAAGCGCGGCGGAGGGACAGACCGCGACGCAGATCCCGCACTCGTAGCAGCCGTAGAGGTAGTCCTCGAAGCGCATGTCGGTCTTGACCTGCTCGAAGAGCTTCTCCTTGTCGTTGTAGGAGACCTCCTCGAAGCCGGCGACGTCAGGCGCCTTCAGCAGTGCGCTGAGGCCCGCGGCCATCAGAACGACACCACCGCGTCGGCCTCGATCGCGAGGTCGTTGAACGCAGCGCCGCCGATCATCTCGACGTCGTCGATCAGATCCTCCAGCGCGAGGTCGTTGAGCTCCAACGACGGCTGACACACGAGGAACCGCACCCCGACGCCGCGGGCCTGGTCGATGAAGTACCGGAGTGGTTGGCCGGAATCACCCTTGGGACCGATCTTGTCGACGACCTCGTTCTGGAGCAGCGTCGGTCCGTACATCGTGAAGTAGATCGCGACCTCGCAGTCACTCGCGGCCGCGGCGGCCGCGAGGAAGAAGGGGGTCGCGCACCGGCCCGGATCACTGACGCCGTGGGTGTGGACGTAGAGAACCTTGGCTTCGCCCTCCCCCGTCCACACGGGTCAGCCGCCCCGACGTACGAGCACGTGGAAGACGTCGCCGTCCTTGTCGATCCCGACGAGCTCGTTCTTGGTCCGGCGCGTCCACGCCTGCATGTCGGGCTCGACCCCCGGGTCGGTCGCGAGGAGCTCGACGAGCTGGCCCGGATCGAGACCCTTGATCGCCTGCGCGATCTTGATCACCGGCAACGGGCACTGCATGCCGACGCAGTCGACGACCTCGACCGGAGCTTCGCTCTCCGCCATCGTCCCCCCTCTATTCGCATTCACGAATATACTCCTGGATTCGGCTTGGGTGTCAAGGATGTTGCCAATGACGATCGCGGACCTGCGCTGCGATGGGTGCGGGCGGCCGCTCGCGGGCCTCGCATCCGACGACTCCGTCGCCGACACGACCGGGCTGCGCTTCGTGTACCACCCCGGCCGGGCGGACCTGCGCGACGACTCGGGTCTGCTGTGCGGGAGATGCTGGGCCGACACCGTTGCCTGGTTCCGGGCCGAGGCCGACCTCGGGCCCGCACCATGTCCCCGATGCGACGCCCCGCCGAGTGACGAGCCCCGACTCCACGTCTCCCTGCTCCACGACCTGCGCGCCTGGCAGCTGTGCCGGCGCGACGCGGTGGCGTTCCTGAACCGCCTTCGCACGGTAGAGCCGAAACTGGACCCGGAGACGTTCGTGCTCCCAGCGCCACCGACCGAAGACGATTCGGGCTGATTGCCGACCGCCTGTATCATCAATCAGATGCCTGACGTCCTCTCGATCGACCCCCGTCTCCGCCAGGAACTCGACGATCTGCACGCCGGCATGTGCAAGGCGTTGAGCGATCCGAAGCGCCTCGTCATCCTCTACGCGTTGAGCGACGGCCCGTGCAACGTCAGTGAGCTCTGCGATGTGGTCGCCGCCTCGCAGCCCAACACCTCCCAGCACCTCGCGTTCCTCCGCGACCGCGGGGTCATCGACGCCGAGCGCCAGGGCAACAACGTCGTGTACTCGCTGCGCTACCCCGCTGTGATCGAGGCCCTCGACCTCCTCGCGCGAGGTCATGGCCGACGAGCTGGCGCGCCGCCAAGCGCTACGGGCTCGCTGAGCCCGTCGTCGCGGTTCCAGGTACCATTGGCGAGTGGCCGCGATCAACCCGCTGTTGCGTGAGGAGCTCGACGAGCTCACGTCCGGGATGTGCAAGGCGCTCAACGACCCGAAGCGCCTCGTCCTCCTCTATTGCCTGCGCGACGGGCCTCGCACCGTCACCGAACTGTGCGAAGTCGTGGGCGCTCCGCAGGCCAACACGTCCCAGCACCTTGCGGTGCTCCGCGACCGGGGGCTGGTCCAGGCCGAGCAGTTCGGGAACCGGGTGCGTTATTCCCTTCGCCACCCGAAGGTGATCGAGGCGATCGACCTCCTGAGGACGATCATGGGTGAGGAGCTCGAGCGACAAGCAGCGCTGCTGAGCCACGAAACCTGACTCCGCGGCGAGATCCGCTCACGCTTGACCTGCTCGCATCAGCGGGTGAGAGTATGCGCACGCACGAATGCCCGGGGGGGCCAGTTGGCGGCAGCGCGTAGGTGGCCGATGGTGGCCGCGCTCGTCCTCGGCCTAGGGCTCGCGTTCGCGCCCGTCGCGTTCCAGATGTTCTCGCGCGCCCCGAAGGGCGGCGACATGATCAACGACTTCCGGCCCTACATGCGGCCCGCGAAGATCGCCGAGTTCCAGCGGTACATCGCCCAGATTCGCAGAGCCGACCGTGAGGTCGACGCGACGCTGGTCTCGGCGATGCAAGACCAGCTCGGCGTGGGCGAAGCGCAGGTTGGCACCCAGTTCGCGCCGCTCGCAAAGCTCCGGACGGACTGGCCGAAGATCGACGCCGACATGTCCGACATGCTCTCCAAGATGCAGCGAAACGTCGGCAACTACGAAGCGGTCGATTCGCTCCCACCGTTCCCCCTGTTCCCGTGGTTCTTCGTCGTACCCGGGTTGATGATCGCCGCGTTCGCGCTGTGGGGGTTGCGATCCGCCCGAGAGGGAGCAGGGCGGCGCCGCGCCGCGATCGCGCTCATCGTGATGGGCCTCGGCGTCGTGGCGGCCCCCGCGATCTTCCAGATGTTCTCCCGCGCCCCCAAGGGCGCCCACATGATCGACGACTTCCGCTCGCTCATGACCGACCAGAAGCTGCGGTCGATCCAGGGGTACTTCGTCACGATCGCGGCCGGCGAGGGCAGTCTGCGCACTGGGATCTTCCCTGCGCTCGCCGCAAGCGAAGGGGCCTCGGAGACGACCGTCGCCGAAGAGTTCCCGGGCATCGAGGTGTTCAGCCGGCAATGGCCCACGATGTTCCGGGAATTCGCCCCGATGATCGGCACGATGCAGGGCAACGTCGGCAACTACGCAGCGGTCGACGCCCTGCCCCCGTTCGGACTGTTCCCGTGGTTCTTCGTCGTGCCCGGCCTCCTCGTGGCCGGGTGCGGCGTCATAGCGGTTCGGTCTCGACGCAGCGATAGCCCGACACCCGCGAGTCCAGCGCGAGCGACCGCGGGGAGTCGATGAACCGAGCTCGCCAAAGGAGGCACGTCATGAAGCAACCAACGCGAGGCCTGATGATCGCGCTGGTCGGGCTGATGGTGGTAGCGAGCAGCACGATCGCCGGTGCGAGCAGCCCGGCGAAGAAGAACGCGGGAGGAAAGCTGGTCGGGACCTTCGAGATCGAGTCGGCGACCTGCTCAGCAGGCGCACCGACGGCAGGGTCGTACTTCCGGATGATCCAACCGGGTGGAACCGTCGACGCCGGTCCGTTCCTGCCAAACGGCGACTCGACGTGCCAGGACCAGACCTACTCATCGCTCGACCCCGGCACCGACGGTGGGCTCATCAACGGCAAGTACCAACCCCAACCCGACCCGCCCATGGACGCGACCGGTAACGGCCTCGCCGACGCGATCACCAAGCCGGTGAAGTTCTTCGCACTCGACTTCGCAGTGTCAACGAACAAGGTCGACCCACAGAGCTCTGACTCGGTCCCCGCGATCACGATCAAAGCGACCAAGAAGGGCAAGCTCAGCGGTGACACGACCGCGTTCTCGGTGGCCTACGGCGGCCAGCAGTTCAACCAGGGTGCGCCCAAGCCCGACGGTTCGCTGCCCGGCCTCACCAAGACGCTCACCGGCACCTACAACAAGAAGACCGGTGAGTTCGAGATGGAGTGGGTGAGCCAGATCGTCGGGGGCCCGTTCGATACCTTCACGGGCGTGTGGCACTTCGAGGGGACCTTCAAGGCCCAGAAGAAGAAGTAGCAGTCGTGATCAGGCGAGCGGCGCCGAGGACTTCCGGCCGCGGCGCCGCTCGCCGGAGCACAGCGTTCTCTCGGTATTCCTTGGTCGGGTGAATCGGGGCGACGTCAGCAACCATCGCTCCAGCTGTAGCCGCGCTCGGATTCGCACTGAGCCGCAAAGGGGGGTCCTGTCCGTGCACGAGTCGCTGACCATCGAGTTGCTGCTCGTTGTCCTGGGTGTCTTCGCGGGAGGACTCGGCGCGATCGTGGGCATCGGGGGCGGCATCGTGATCGTCCCGGTCCTCGTACTCGGATTCGGGTTCGACATCCGGATCGCGGTGGCGACGTCCCTCGTTGCCGTCGTAGCGACCTCCACCGCGGCAGGAAGCGCGTACGTCGGCAGCGGCCTGTCGAACATGCGGCTCGGGATGACACTCGAGATCGCGACAACGATCGGCGGCATCACAGGTGGCCTCATCGCGGTCTACATCTCGCCATCGGCGCTCGCCGCAGTGTTCGCGGTGATGATGGTCATCACCGCAGTCCTCACCGCTCGCAGCGTCGAGGATCATCCCGTCGAGGAGACGGCGCATGACTTGGCGCGGTCGACGGGCTGGGAGGAGCCCGGCGCGCTCGCCGGCGCCTACTACGACACGCGGAGCAGTTCGCTCGTCCGTTACCAGGCGAACAACCTCCCGCTCGGCTCATCGGTGTCCCTCCTTGCGGGCACGGTTTCGGGCTTACTCGGGGTGGGCGGGGGATTCCTGAAGGTTCCCGCCATGTCGGTCGGCATGCGGGTCCCGATCAAGGTTGCCGCCGCCACATCCAACTTCATGATCGGTGTCACTGCGATCGCGAGCCTCTTCGTCTACTTCTCGCGGGGGTATGTGCACCCCTACATCGCGGCGCCGGTCGCGATGGGGGTCGTGGTCGGTGCCCTGATCGGCAGCGCGACGGCGGCGAGGGTCCATCCGCAGGTCCTTCAGCGCATCCTGGTTGCCGTCTTGGTGGTCGTCGCCGCACAGATGGCCCTGAAGGCAGTGGGAATCGACTTTGGCCGTTGACGACCGCGATCAGCCGAGCGAGACCGACGACCCCGCGCTCACGCGTCAGGAGCGTCATGACATCCTCCTCGTGCGCCACATCGTGCAGTGGTTGCTGCGGATCGGCCTCGGCATCGCTTTCGTGCTCATGGCATCGGGCCTCGTGGT
Organism: uncultured Acidimicrobiia bacterium; assembly: GCA_963809885.1. Lineage (GTDB taxonomy): Bacteria > Actinomycetota > Acidimicrobiia > IMCC26256 > PALSA-555 > JALHSW01. Next base: position 31,107 of record CAWELA010000005.1, read on the forward strand.
GAAGTTCGCCACCGGTGACTCCCGCGCGTTGGCCGTTCGTCTGTTCGAGCTCGACCGCTCCATGCCCACAGGTGACCGCCTCATGGCCATCGGCATCCTCGTGCTCGCAGCGACCCCAGCATTGCGGGTCGTGTCGCTCGTCGGTCTCTGGGCGTGGGAGCGCGATTGGCGCTTCGTCGGCGTGGCGTTCGTGGTCATGGCTACGCTCGCCGTCGCCCTTGTCATCGGCCACGGCTGATCGTCCTGCAGTTTCGATCGATCCTGTGGGGACCGGAGACTCATCCGGGCGAGTTGACCTGATGCTTCGCGTACTGCTTGGCCGCCGAGACCGCCCGGCGCGCGGGACCACAGCGCGGGTGCGCCGGACAAGCGCTCACCTCCGCCACGCGAGGCCCGCCTTCTCACAAATGCGTCCCTAGTTTCATCCCTAGTATTCGGTGGACGGAGATGCACTCAGTGGACGAAACCGAAGACGTCGTGGACGTGCTGGACCCAGTGGACGGGGTTCGGAGTGTTCCTAAACCGTGTGCACAGGTTCGAATCCTGACGGGGGCGCGATGTCGCTGGTCACGGCGTCGCGGGTGTGACGCGCGACGCTCCCGAGCATCGGGTCGCCAAACCGATTGCGGCTTCTGCTTCTGTCCCGCGTAGCGTTTCTTCACGTCGAGCGGTCCTCGACCAGATCGCGTGACTGGGCGGCGTAGAACTGTGCTGCTCCCAGTCCCTCGTCGAGGTCCGGTGATCCTGGGGGAAGTCGTCGCGTTAGTTCGCTCCCGCCACGTGCGCAATGACGGGAGCCGGTCGGTCCTTCATGCCCTCCCCGTCAGCCGGATCGAAGATCCGGTAGGCGAGCAGCTTCACGCGGTCGTTGACGAGGAACCACAGCAACGCATAGCCCCAGACGAACAGTGCCCAACCCCAACCAAGGGGTGTCATGAACAGCCCGTATGCCGCGATGACCGTCGCGAGCAGTTGAGTCCCGAGCACGGCGACCCACAGCACGCGGGCGGGGCGTATGGACCAGAAGGGGCCACGCGTCCGGGTGAGGAAGATCGTCAGGTGCCCGGCGATCGAGAGCTTCAGGTACATGAGCGTCTGGACGTGGGAACGGTCGAGGTGAAAGACGCGTTCGCCGAGGTAGAAGAGAAGGAACGCGGAGATTACGCCGGCGATCCCGAGAACGGTGGAGATCCCCAGCACAAGACGCATGTTCCAGGCTTCGGGTCGATCGCTGTAGCGGACGTTGTCGTACGCGATGGACAGGATCGCGGCGTCGTTGAGCAGCGCGATCATCACGATCATGACCGCGGTCACAGGATAGAAGTTGAAGGCGAGAATCGAGAGTGTCATGAACAACAGGACGCGCAGCGTCTCCGCGATCCGGTAGATCGCGTAGCTGTTCATCCGCTGGAAGATCTTCCGGCTTTCCTTGATGGCGTCGATGATCACTGACAGGCCGGGCGTCGTCAGCACGATGTCGGCCGCCGCGCGTGCTGCGTCGGTGGCGCCCGATACGGCGATGCCACAGTCGGCTTTCTTCAGCGCGGGGGCATCGTTGACGCCGTCGCCGGTCATGCCAACGATGCGGTCACGCTGCTGCAAGACGTCAACGATGTGGAATTTGTGCTCGGGGAACACCTGGGCGAACCCGTCCGCGTTCTCGATCGATTCGGCGGTCGCCGCAGTCTCGGCATGCTTGACGTCGCCGAACCCGGCGGCGTCGACGAGGTCGGTGCCGAGCCCGACCGTCTCGGCGGTTTCCTTCGCGATGGCCAGTGCGTCGCCGGTGACCATCTTGACCGTGACGCCCATCTGTCGTGCGGTGGTGATAGTTGCCTTGGCGTCGTCGCGTGGCGGGTCGAACAGGGGCAGTACGCCGAGGAACTGCCAGTCGCCGTCGCCGTCGGCGCGAGCCACGCCCAAGGCCCGAAACCCGCGGGCGGCGAAGTCGTTGACTGCCGTGTCGACCGCTGCCTTCACCTGATTGGAGGGTGCGGCTAACGCGAGGATCACTTGCGGTGCGCCTTTGGTGACTTTGAACATGGTTCCGTCGGCGGCTTTGACGGTGGCTTCGGTGCGTTTGTGCACCGGGTCGAACGGCTCGAAGTGGATGACCTGACAGCCCTGCAGCGCTTGGTCGTCGCGAAGGCCACCGAGGACGGCGAGGTCGATGGGGTCGTCATTGTCCGCACGTGACGCGAGAGCGGCTTGAAGGATCACGTCGGCGGCGGTGAAGTTGTCGACGCTGAACGGATCGCCCAAAGTGAGCTTGTTCTGGGTGAGGGTGCCGGTCTTGTCCGCGCACAGCACGTCCACGCCGGCAAGCTCCTCGATGGCGACCAGCCGGCTCACAATCGCTTGCTTCGTGGCGAGGAGGCGTGCGCCGACCGCCATCGTCACGGACAGCACCGTCGGCATCGCGACCGGAATCGCGGCGACGGTCAGGACCAACGCGAACTGCAACGTGGTGAGGATCGGGTCACCGCGGACGACCGACGTCGCAATGATCACACTGACCAACGCCACCGCGAGGACGATGAGATAGTTGCCGATCTTCAACACGGCGCGTTGGAAGTGGCTGACGGTGTGCGCCTCTTGCACCAGTTCCGCGGTCTTTCCGAAGTACGTGCTCGCGCCGGTGGCATAGACCAGCGCGCCCGCCTCACCCTGACGGATGATCGATCCCGAGAACACCGCTTCGCCGGAGGCCCGAGTGGCCGGCAAGGACTCCCCGGTCAGCGCGGACTGATCCACTTGGACCGGGTCGCCGGCGAGGAGGCGCGCGTCGGCCGGCACGATGTCGCCCGACCGGAGGCGGATGACGTCACCGGGCACCAATTCGCGTGCCGGCGGCGTGATCCACTCCCCGTCCCTTCTCACCCGTGCGTTGATCGCCAGCTTGGCCTTCAGGGCCTCGATGGCGTTCCCCGCCTGGCGTTCTTCCCAGAACCCGACCAGGGCATTGGAGACGAGGAGCACCAGAATGATGAAGAAGTCGGGCCAGTGACGTGCCGCGGCCGACAGGACTAGGGCCCCTTCGATCATCCAGGGGATCGGACCCCAAAAGTAGGTGAGGAACTTCAGCAGCGGGTTGGCCGTGTGCTCTTCGATCTCGTTCAGGCCGTATTGAGCCAACCGCTTCTGCGCCTCGGCCTGACTCAGGCCGTCGGGAGACGACCCCAGACGTTTCGCCACCTCCGCCACCGGAAGCGATTGCAAATCATCGTCCGCTACGGGTTGATCTCGAGCGAGCGCGCTCACCGGACGTCTCCCCATCTCCAGTTTTCGATTTCGGGCATGTCCCGGCCGTGTTGGTCGATGCACCATCATGCTCTCACTCGAGGCGATCACGGACCGGTTGCCCTCCGACGACGGCCCGGTGGTCAGACCGTGCCCCGATGCAGGCGAGGTGACGGAGGACGACCGCGGCGAGCACTCGTCGTCGCGGTCTTGCTCGACCAGCGGCCTCATCTCCGGCTGCTGGATGGGTGGCCCCCGCGCGTCTGCCGTGGGTGGAGGTGGAGCTCCCGACGGGCGTGGTCGGGGCGAAGTTGCTCCGAGTCTCGGAGCCGACCGCGTCGTTCACGGTGCTCTCGCGCATGCCGGCCGGTGTCGAGGTGCCCCGTCACCGCCACCTTGGTGATGTGCACGCGTTCACGCAGTCGGGGCGGTGGCGCTACCTGGAATACGACTGGGTTGCGGGCCCGGGCAGTTACGTCTACGAACCTCCCGGATCGGTCCACACGCTCGAGGTCCTCGACGACATGGAGACGATCTTCGTCATTTCCGGTGGTCAGCTCATGCTCGGTCCGAACAATGAGGTCCTCGCCGTCGAGGACGCCAGCACGGCCCGCGCCCTGTACTGCGGCATGCTCGAATCACAGGGTCTTCCTGTCCCGCCAGAGATCCTCGGATGAAGAGGACCGTCGAGCTCTTCGATCCCTTCGACGATGCGTTGCACGACGATCCGTACCCGACCTATCGCGTGTTGCGGGACGAGCACCCGGTGTACGAGAACCGTGAGCGTGCGTTCTTCGCGCTCTCGCGATACGAGGACGTGCACGCGGCCACGTGCGATCCGGCGACCTACACCTCCGGGAGTGGCATCACGCTCGACGACATGGGCACCGCCGCGCTGCCGATGCTGCTCACCCTCGACCCGCCTCGCCACGACGAGCTCCGCCGGCTCGCGAACCGCGCGTTCACGCCCAGTCGCGTCGTGGACCTCGAAAGGGTCGTTCGCGACTCGATCGCTGCGTGCCTACTCGAGGCCCGCGATCAGGCCAACTTCGACGCCGTGAGTGGCCTAGCCGCGCGCGTTCCCATGGACACCATCGCCACGATGATCGGCATCCCAGGACAAGATCTTCCTCAGTTCCGCCAATGGGTCCGCGACCTGCTGGGGGTCGACCCCGGAGCGAGCGACATGTCCGCCGAGGTGGCCGAGGTGATCGGCCAGCTCGTGCTCTACGTCAGCGATCTTGTCGAACAGCGACGCGCCACGCCAGCCGACGACCTGGCCAGCGCCCTGATCGACGCCGAAGAAGGAGGCCAAGAACTCGACCACCAAGAGTTGCTGGGTTTTCTCCTCATGCTGCTCGCGGCAGGGATCGAGACGACCACGAACCTCCTCAGCACCAGCCTGACCGTCTTGGCACAGCATCCGGATGTGCGGAGGCGACTGGCCGGCGAGACCGAACTCCTCTCCCGATGCGTCGAGGAGATCCTCCGGTACGACACACCGGTGCCGGGCTTCTTTCGCACCCTCAGCCGTGAGGTCGAGCTTCACGACGTTGCGATGCCCTCCGGCGGCAAAGTCCTCCTGATGTACGGGTCGGCGAATCGCGACGACCGTGTTTTCGCCGACCCCGACCGGTTCGACCTCGACCGGCGGGGTGAGCCACACATCGCCTTCGGCCACGGCGCGCACTTCTGCCTCGGCGCCGCACTGGCTCGATTGGAGGCCCGAGTCGTTCTTGAGGAGGTGCTGGCGCACGCCCCGACGTGGGACGTCGACCTCGAACGCTCGGTAAGGCTCCGATCGGCCTACGCCCGTGGCTTCGAGTCCCTCCCGGTCTCCTTGTTCTTCCTGTCTTGAACGAGCCGTGGAACGCACGACCCTCGTAGCCCAGCGAAGGTGGGCGCTGAGGGGCTCGAACCCCCGACCTCGTGAACCCACGACTTCTACGTCGCGAACGGATTCAGCTCAAACCTCGGTGCGCAGTTTTGAGTTTAGACTCAGTTTTGATCGCTCGCTAAATATACTCGAGCAACGGCAAGTCCGAGCACCCAGAGGAGTGCCGCATGACTGCTGCAACCGGACCGACCGCCGATTTCCGAACCGATCGGCTGTTCACCGAGTCGACGAACTTCTCCGATATGGCGAGGTGGCACCGTGCGGCTGCGGACCTGCGCCGGGCCGGGCCGGTGCACCACTTCTCCGACCGCGCGTTCGGTGAGTTCTGGGCCGTCACACACCACGACGCCTTGCTCGAGGTGAGCCGACAGCCGCGGGTCTTCCAGAACACCGAGGATGCGGCCTTCGTGGGCGGCGGCGGCTACACGGAAATGCAGAAAGACCTTCCCTTCGATGTGAAGACGCTGCTGAGCATGGACGGCGAGGAACACACCAAGTACCGCAAGGTGGTCGTCGACTGGTTCAAGCCGTCGGCGCTCCGCAGCCTGCAGGTTGCCGTCGACGATCTCGTCGCAGAATCCTTGAACGACCTCCGCGAGCGCGGCGGCGAGCTCGACTTCGCTATGGACATCGCGGTGCGGCTCCCGCTCAGGGTGATCATGGAGATGCTCGGGGTGCCACGACCCGACGAGCCGCTGATGCTCAAGCTCACCCAGGGGATGTTCAGCGCGGGGGACCCCGAGTTGGGGTCGGGCAACGCCTTCGAGGCGATGGGCGAGATGGTGGCCTACTTCGTCGAGCTCGTCGCCGCCCGTCAGGCGAATCCCACCGAGGATCTCACGTCCGCCATCGCCAATGCGACGACAAACGGTGAGCCGATCGAGATGATCGCCATGATGGGGTTGTTCGCCGTGCTCGCGTCAGCAGGCCATGACACCACGTCGTTCGCCATGTCCGGCGGCGTCGCAGAGCTCGCATGCCGCCCCGAGGAGTTCCGGCGCCTGCGCGAAGATCCGCGCCTCTCCGAGAACGGCGCCCATGAGGTGGTTCGGATCACGAGTCCGGTTCGGCACTTCACCCGTCTGACCCAGCGCGACACCAAGGTCGCCGGGCACCAGTTCGAGCAGGGTGACCGCATCCTGCTCTCCTATCCCAGCGCGAATCGGGATGAGAGGGTGTTCGTCGATCCCGATCGACTCGATGTGGGGAGAGCCAACGCCACCCACCAGGTCGGTTGGGGTCACGGACCGCACTACTGCCTCGGTGCTCGACTCGCCCATATGGAGATCACGTCGCTGCTCGCGGGCCTCGCCCGCGAAGTCGAGTCGATAGAGCCGGCCGGAGATCCTGCATGGACTGCCGGACACTTCGTCAGCGGGGTCAAGCACCTACCGGTCCGCTGTCAGCTGGCCTGATCGGCTCACCGCCAGTCGAGATGCAACAGCGACCGCGTGAGCTCGCGCATGACGTCGGCGAAGGCCTCGACGAGCTCGGGCGACCGGGGATCGTACGACCGCCCACCCGCGAGGCTGGGCGGCCCGACGAAGTAGAAGCAGACGGCCCCCACGATGATGTTGGCCACCATCAGCGGGTCGACGGCGTGATCCTCCGACTGCGACGCGAACACCTCGATGATTCCCGCCGTGCTGGAGGCGGCCTTCGCTTCGATGATTTCGCGCGCATCGCCACCCGGGGAGGCGGTCTCGCGCAGCAGCAGCCGCGGTGCATTCGGGTGCTCGGCCGCGTAGCTCACGATGGCCTCGACCGCGGATTCCAGCCGCGCGTCGACGGCATCGGACCCGGCAAGCATCTCGTTCAGCTGCACCACGAGTGGGCTGAAAATCCGATCGAGGGTTCTTTCGTACAGGGCCTGCTTCGACGGGAAGTGGTAGAGGATCGCCGTGCCCTGGATGCCGGCCCGCTCGCCGATCGCGTCCAAGGAGGCACCCTCGTAGCCGAGCGCCGAGAACAGCTCCTCGGCCGCGTCGAGGATCGCCTTCCGGGTCCGCTCCGATTTGGTCGTGCCGCTCGAATCCCCGCTCATGGGCGACCGTCAGGCTCCGCCACGCTCGCCGTGCCGCTGACGAGGGCCTCGTCGGGACGACAGAGGACCTCCGTCAGTCCCAAGTCGCGGACCCTACGACCGAGCCCCGCACGCCTCTGCGCCGATGCGCACGCGCGTCGCTTCCCGCGGCGAGGCGCTGGAGCGCCTGCGCGCCCATCAGCTCAATGCCCAGGTGGTGATCCGCTTGTGCTCAAGTGCGGGCATCAGAAGACCAAAGACCGGGCGTCCTTGCCGATGCCTTGACTGTGACCCACCGGTAGGACAGTAACGGTTCGTTGCTCTCGCAAGCCCGCACTCTGGCCCCGACTTCGAGGCACACGAACCTGACTTCGCGGGACGCCGACCAGGGACCGGACGTCCGGCACTCAGCAACGACCGGTTCATCACCAAGACTCCTTCGTCCTCGGACACCGCGGTGGCGAGTCGAATCAGGAGCCGGCTCAACTGTGCCTCTTCGCCCAGCACCATTGCCGCACGTCTCAATGTCGAGCAGGTCTTCGAGCGCTGTGCAAGTTCGAAGACTCCGGTGATATCCCAGAGATCCTTATAGGAGAACGGTTGTGGGCGCTGAGGGGCTCGAACCCCCGACCTCCTCCTTGTAAGGGAGGCGCTCTTCCGGCTGAGCTAAGCGCCCGGAGCGACCAAGCGTACTGCCGGTCCCCGAACCTGCCCTCACCTCAGCGGGGCTCGACGATCCGCCACTTGGACGCGCCGACGATCGAACCGTCCGCCGCGTACGCGACGACCTGGTACTGCGCGGGCTTCGTGAGTCGTGGACCGACCGCGTCGGCGGAAGGCTTGTCGACGCCCCCGAGGTACACACTCGTGTCGGGGCCGCGCCACGCCCAGTACGGGCGGCCCTTCAGGTTCTGGACGACGAGCGCGTACTCGGTGGCGTCGGCGAGCGCCGGCCACACGAAGCGCGGTCGCTCGGCGCTCCGCGCTTTGGCCTTGATCGTCGCGACGTCGGGGAGCTCCAACGGGTCGAACGAGTGCTTCGACGGGCTCGGCGCGGCGAGGGCCGCGGGAGCGACGAGCACGGACATGCCGACGGCCGCGACGAGCGCGGCACAGAGCCCGGTAGCTCTCCGCCTCGCCGTCATCGGGCCGCGCTCGCGAGGTACTCGGCCGCGGCCGCAGCCTCGGCCTCCCAGCCCATCGTCGACGCGGCTGCACCGAGCCGCGGCATCGAGACGTCGTCACCCGCATCGGCAGCGGCCGCGATCTTGTCGCCGAGCACGTCGCGCATGTCAGCGAGGAGGTCCGGGCGGCCGCTCGGCCCGGCGAGGCCCGATCGGACTGCGGCTTCGAGCGCGACCTGCACCTCGACGGCCCCGAACGCGTCGGGATTCGCGATGATCACCTCGAGCAGGTTCGCCACGACCGACGCCACGGTGGCGAGATGGTCGGTCGCCGAGGCGGTCGTGCACCGGGCGTTGCGGGGGATGCTCTCGGCCAGGCGTTCCGAGCGGTGCAAGAGGTCGAGGAACCGGCTGACGTCGATGGTGCCGTCCGCGGCGTCGGCGACGACCTCGTCGCCTTCGACGATGAGGCTCACGATCTCGGTGCTGAAGTCCTCGGCGCGTTCGCGGCCACTCGCCGACTGTCGGGTCGCGACGAACCGCGAGGAGAGATCGGTGATCCCGACCGTCCCCTCGACACGCGCCCGCACCTCGGGCTCGACCGTACCGACGACGACGGAGCAGGTCGCCGACAGGATCGTGATCGCCATGGAATCACCGCCGGCATCCTGGCTCAGCGGGATGCTCACCCCGCCGACCGTGATGGTCCCGTCGATGTGCGCGGTCACGTTCTCGATGATGGGCTCGTCGGCAGCACCGGTGATCGTCCCAGCGGCACTCAGCGTCCCCACCGCCGAAGCGCCCGGACCGGCGGGAGACTCGAAGGATCCGGTCGCGCTGGCCTCGTAGCTCCCGGCCGTGACGCTGCCACCGTCGACACTCAGGGAGAACACGCCGCTGCCGTTGCTCCCACCGACACCGCCGCCGTCGACCGTGAAGCCGAAGCCGGCCACCATGTCGCCGATCCACTCGCCGTCGGCGAAACCCAGCCGTGGCCCGTCCCGACCGGCCAGCAACCGGCCGGTTTCGTCGGTCGCGCCGACTGCGGCGGGGGCCGCAGATGCACCGACCGGAACCGCGGCGCTGCACGCCGCGATGACGATGACGCACAGCGCGACGAGGGCCCGGAACCCCGATCGCATCCGAGATGGAGCCGTGCTGATCATCTGCGCGAGGAACGTAGCGGACTCGCGGGCCGTCCGGCTAGGTTCACGTCCATGACCTCGCTGGATCGACGCGCCGAGCTCCTGCGCCACGCCTCGTTGTTCTCGGCTTGCACGGAGGACGAACTGACCCGCATCGCGGCGCTGACCACTCCCCGGGATGCACCTGCAGGTGACCTGCTCTGCACCGAGGGCACTCCCGGCGACGAGTTCTTCGTGGTCGTCGAAGGCACCGCCGAGGTGAGCGTCGGCGGCGACAAGGTCGGCGACCTCCAAGCCGGCGCCTTCTTCGGGGAGATGGCACTCATCGACGGCGGGGAACGCACCGCCACGATTCGCGCCTCGACGCCGATGCAGCTCTTGGTGCTGAATCGCGACGACTTCAACACGATGCTCTCGAACGCGATGCCGCACATCGCTCCGAAGCTCATGCAGGTCATGGGCGAACGGATCCGGGGCCTGGCCGAGCACGCCGGAGAGCCGCTCCCCTTCTGACCGTCCGCTCCTGACCGGGCTGACTCGGACCGAACGATCGACCGCGGGTGGACCGGGGCTCGACCGGGGCACCGGGGGGATCCGTGCCCCGGCCGTCGTCACCCCGGTCCACCTGTTCGCGGTGAGTCGGGTGTCGCTGTTGGGTGGTGCGATCAGGCGATGTCGGCGACCCGGAGCTCCCAGGTCGTCGGCAGCGCGTCGGCGGGGCGAGGCACCTTCGGCGGACGGCCCCGGCGCCGCTTGTTGGCCAGCACCTTGCCGTTGGCGATCAGCTCGCCGCCCCAGACGCCCCAGGGCTCACGCCGCTCGAGCGCTGCGCCCAGGCATTCGTCCTGCACCGCGCAACCCCGGCAGAACGCCTTCGCCCGCGCGATGTCGTCGAGGGCCTCCGAGAAGAAGAGGGCGGTCAGCTGACCCGTCCCCTCGGCACAGCGCGCCTCGACACGCCACTGCTCTTCGGTCCCCCCGTACTCGATGGCGTACATCGCCTTGCTCCTGTCTCCTCGTGAATCCGTTGGTCTGCTCGGGTCTGCTGGGTGTCGGTGTGCTGGTCGGTCGGCGGGCTCGGTCGGGACCTGGCGAAGAGAGGCCAGAACAACAAGAAAGGCCGCCGGGGTTGCCCCGGCGGCCTGGTGAGCTCGTTGCGCTGGTGCGCTAAGGCGAGATCAAGGTCGGCCACCGGGGCTCGGGCTTCTGGTTCGTGGTGATGGTCTTCACCGAGCGAAGCCACGAGACACGCGCCATGACGCACGGGAACGCCGCGTCGACGCGCGCGTACCCGTGGCCTGCGTGGTGCTGGCTCATCGAGTGGGCGTACATCGTCGGGGTTCCTCGGGATCGGGGTGGATCGGTTGCGTCATCGGCCGGTTGCCGAACGGACCACCAGGGAACCAGAACCGGGCAGCCGGGTCAAGCCAATTAACTTCGCGTCATGACCACCCGCCCCGCGGCAACCCCCGATCCGGCGCCGGACCTGGCTCCGGCTCTCGATCTGCTCGAGGAGCAGCGGCTCGCGGGCTGGCACCTCGGCGCCCAGATCTACGTCTCGCTCGCCGGCGAGGTGCTGCTCGACACTGCGATCGGCGAGGCGACGCCGGGGCGGGCGTTGCGACACCGACGACCTCATGCTCTGGTACTCCTCCGGGAAGCCCTGGACGACCGTCGCGGTGCTCCAGCTCTGGGAGCAGGGTCGCCTCGGCCTCGACGACCTCGTCGGCGACTACATCGACGGGTTCGCCAACGGCAAGGAGCGCACCACGCATCCGCCACGTGCTCACCCACACGAGCGGGTTCCCGATGCCGGGAGACCCGACGTACGACGCCGACATCTCCTGGGAGGCGGCGGTCGCCACCACCGCGGCCGCGCCGGCGATGTGGGCGCCGGGCACGAAGGCCGGCTACCACGCAGCGAGCAGCTGGCGGATCCTCGGAGCGATCGTCGAGCGGATCGACGGACGGCGCATCGATCGCTACCTGCGCGACGAGATCGCCGCGCCGCTCGGACTCGACGACAGCAACCTCGGGATCCCGCTCGAACGCCAAGAGGACTACGGCGATCGCATCGTGCCGGTGCACTGGACCGGGCACCGCATGCCCGGTTTCGTCGACGGCGCGCTGCAGATGGTTCCGTACCGCATCGACGAGCTGCACAACCAGCCGTGGCACATCGCCAAGGTGGAGCCCGGCGGCGGCATGCGCGGTCCCGCGCACGACCTCGGGCGCTTCTACGAGTCGCTGCTCGGCGTGCGCCGCGCGATCCTGGAGCCCCGCACGGTCGAGGCGATGACCGCCGTGCACCGTTGGGGCATCAAGGACGCGACCTTCGGTACGAAGATCCCGTGGGGACTCGGCGTACAGGTGTCGTTCTCGGGCGATCCCGGGCGCCGGGCCTTCGGGCACGGGGGGATGGCGTCGTCTCGCGGCCTCGCCGACCCCGACTGCGGTCTCGTGCTCGTCGTCGTCGCGAACGGTCTCGCCGGCTACTTCGACGCCGAAGCCCGGGTCTCGAGCATCACCGACGCGGTGTACACCGCGCTCGGCCCGGAGGTCGCGAACCTGCGGCGTCCGGCCCCGACGCCGCACGGCCGGAACCGTGAGCACGTGAGACCGGACATCCACAGGCAGTTCTCAGCGAATGTCCGGCACCCTGCGAGCATCCGACCGGAGCGCGTCGGAGCACCCGTCGAACCTGGAGGATCCGGCCATGCGCCGCACCATGATCGCCGCGCTCGCGGCAAGCACCTTGCTGCTGGTGCTCGCTGCCCCTGCGAGCGCCCACGACACCGCGGGGGACGGCTCCGGCGGCGCGGACGTCACCCAGCTCCCGGTCGGCGACGAGCCGGTCGACCACGCCGAAGCCGGGAAGGTGTTCTCCTGCCAGACCAGCTTCCCGTCCAATGCCCCGGGCGCCTTCACCACCGGTGACTGGTTCAACGGCGACGGCACCTTCGACTTCACTGAGAAGCCCGTCGTCGAGGGCGCCGTGACGTGGCCCGAGGCCGACATCACGATCTCCACCGAGGGCAGCCGACGCATCGTCTCCGGCAACGGCCTCCCCACCGACGCGACGACCGGGATCTTCCCGGTCGAGTCCGACACCGAGGCCTACCAGTACGACCGCAACCCCAACCGCATCGCGGCGCAGACGGTCTCGATCTCGCTGCCCGAAGAACCCGAAGGTGCGGACACGCCGACCTGCGTGGGCCTCGGGACGGTCGGGATCCTGAAGTCCGGGGTGCAGATCTTCAACGCGCTGGACGCCGGCGGGCGCGATGCCGTGGCGTACGAGATCCAGGATGACTGCCAGGGTCATCCCGAGCGGAGCGGGACCTACCACTACCACTCCATCTCCACGTGCGTGCTCGAAGACCTCGACCAGGGCACGGGTCACTCGAAGCTGGTCGGGTACGCCGCCGACGGGTTCGGCATCTACGGACCGCGCGGGACGAACGGCGAGGACGTCACGGATGCCGACCTCGACGAGTGCCACGGGCACACGCACACGGTGAAGTGGAACGGCAAGAAGGTGAAGATCTACCACTACCACGCGACCTCGGAGTATCCGTACACGATCGGCTGCTACCGCGGCACTCCGGTCACGACGAACGGCTAGCCGCTGACCCAGTGTCGCCCGCGATGAAGCCGAGCATCTGCTCGTGCACGGCGGGCGGCGCGGCGACGATGTCGCCCGAGTCGAGCCATGCGGTGTCGTCACCCTGCCAGTCGGTGACGACACCGCCTGCCTCGCGCACGAGCAGCGCACCGGCGGCGACGTCCCACGGTCCGAGCGCCTGCTCGAAGTAGCCGTCGTAGACGCCGGCTGCGCTCCACGCGAGGTCCATGCTCGCGGCGCCGGCCGCGGCGGAGGTCCTCGAAGCCGCGGAGCGCCCGCTCGAACACGGGCAGGTACTCGTCGAGCCGCTGCCGCTTGGCGCGGAACGGGAAGCCGGTCGCGCAGATCGCGCTCTGCACCGGGCGGCGGCTCACCCACAGCCGCTCGCCGTCACGGTACGCGCCACTTCCGGCGCGGGCCGTGTAGGTGTCGCCGAGCATCGGAGCATGGACGACACCGACCACCGGCACCCCGTCGGCGACGAGCCCGATCGACACGCCGACGATCGGGAACCCATGCACGAAGTTGGCCGTGCCGTCGAGCGGGTCGACGAGCCAGCCAACGGGCCGCGCTCGCCCCCCTCTTCCTCGCCGAACACCGGGATGTCCGGCGCCGCCTCCACGAGCACGCCGCGCACCGCACGCTCGCTCGCGGTGTCGGTCGCGGTCACCCAGTCGCCGGGCGCCTTCTCGGAGACGTTGCTCGCGGTGCCGAACGCGTCGAGGACGATCTCGCCCTCCGGCCATCGCCGCCGCGATCGCGGCGTCGAGCAGGGCGTCGAGATCCAGTGCGCTCATCGGGCCAGCTCCGACTGCAGCTCGGCGAGGAGCTCGGGCGTCCCCGCGGCGATGAGGTCCCGCCGAGCACGTCGGGATCGGTGGTGGCGAGGTCGCGGTCGTCGGCGTCCACCACGACGGCGCCGGCCTCGGCGCAGATCAGCAGGCCACCCAGGTAGTCCCAAGGGGCCTCCCCCACCCGGAACCCGGCATACCCATCGAACCGGCCGGCCGCGACGTCGCACAGCGCGAGCGCGCACGATCCCATGGCCCGGAACTGCTTCCAGCCGAGGTGTCGGGACGGCAGCGCGCCGACCGCGAGCATCGAGTCGGCGATGCGGGTCGAGGGCGACGCGGCGAGCCGCTCGCCGTCCACGAACGCTCCAGCTGCCTCGCACCGCGGTGAACCGTTCCCCGGTGACCTGGTTCGCGACGAGGGTGGCGAGCGGTCCGTCGGCGTCGAGCGCGCACAGCGAGATGGCCCAGTACGGGAGGTGGCGCGAGCAGTTCGTCGACCCGTCGACCGGATCGACCACGACGGTGATCGGGGCGTCCGCCGGACCGCTCCGTCCCGACTCCTCGCTCACGATGCCCAGGCCCGCCGGTACGAGCACCTCGAGGACCGCCGCGTCGGCGACGAGATCCAGCGCGTACTGGCCCGGGACGTCGGTGCGGGCGCGACGCTCGCGCTTCGGGAACTTACGCGACGGCTTCCGCAGCCGCGGTCGCGGCGGCCGCGTGAAGAGGTCGAGGAGGTCGGGCGCCTGCACAGTGCCGGAGTCTGACAGACGATCCCGGCCGGGTCCGGGGTCGGGATCAGGCGGGAACGGTCGGGCCCAGGCGCTCGGCGGCGGCGACGACGACAGGGTCGATCCCCGCGCCACCGGCGTCGACGAGCGCGAGCAGCTCGCGGCGCAGGTGCGGGTCCCAGAACGACCGGAGGTGCTTCGCCACCTCGTCGACCGCGACGTCGCGCGGATGGTGGCGGAACTGGTCGGTGATCTGGTTCGCCATCCGGACGAGCTCCCGTCCCGGATCGGAGCCGACGTCCTCGGAGCGGGCCGGGGCGCGCACGTCGGCCGGCGAGACCTGGACGGCGGTCACCTTGTACTCCGGGCAGCTCGTCGCCCAGTCCGAGTGCTCTGTCGTCACGACGTTGGCGCCAGTCACCGGGAAGTGGAACGTCGTGTACACGACCCCGGGCGGCATCCGGTCCGAGAGGTGCGCGTGCAGCGTGGTGTCACCCGCGCGGCTCGACAGCCGGACGATCTCGCCGTCACGGATGCCGCGCTCCTCGGCGTCGCTCGCATGCATCTCGAGGACATCCTCGTCGTACCACTCGACGTTGCTCGTGCGACGCGTCTGGGATCCGACGTTGTACTGGCTGAGCACGCGACCGGTGGTCAGGAGCAACGGGTACGCACGCGTCGAGCGCTCGTCGGTCGGCACGAACGGTGTCTCCGCGAACCGCCCCTCACCCCGCACGAACTCCCCGACGTGCATGATCGGTGTACCGAGCGGTGCGGCGTCGTTGCACGGCCATTGGACGCTGCCGATCTCGTCGAGCTTCTGGAACGACACACCGGCGAACGTGGGGGTGAGCGCGGCGATCTCGTCCATGATCTCGGCCGCGCTGTCGTACTGCATCGGGGCGCCCATCGCGGTCGGCGAGCTCGCAGACGACCTGCCACTCGTGCTTCCCCGAGCGGGGTGGCATCACGGGTCGTACCCGGTTGATCCGGCGCTCGGCGTTCGTGAACGTGCCATCCTTCTCCAGGAACGACGTGCCGGGCAGGAACACGTGGGCGAAGCGCGCCGTCTCGTTGAGGAACAGATCCTGCACGACGACGAGCTCCATCGCGGCAAGCGCGGTCGTGACGTGGTGCGTGTTCGGGTCGGATTGGGCGAGGTCCTCACCCTGGACGAACAGCCCCTTGAACGAACCGAAGATCGCCTCGTTGAACATGTTGGGGATGCGCAGGCCGGGTTCGGGGTCGATCGTGACGCCCCACCGCGCCTCGAACTGCCCGCGCGTCTCGGCGTCCGAGACGTGCCGGTAGCCGGGCAGCTCGTGCGGGAACGAGCCCATGTCGCACGAGCCCTGCACGTTGTTCTGGCCGCGCAGCGGGTTCACGCCGACGCCGACCCGTCCGATGTTCCCCGTGGCCATTGCGAGGTTGGCCATGCCCATGACCATCGTGGAACCCTGGCTGTGCTCGGTGACGCCCAGGCCGTAGTAGATGGTCGCATTCGGGGCCGTGGCGTAGCGACGTCCCGCGGCCCGAACCTCCGCCGCCGGCACCCCGGTGTGCTCCTCGGTGGCCTCGGGGCTGTGCTCGGGCCCGGCGATGAACGACGCCCAGGCGTCGAAGCTCTCGGTGTCGCAACGCGACTCGACGAACGCTCGGTCGACGAGTCCCTCGGTGACGACCACGTGCCCCAACGCGTTCACCAACGCGACGTTGGTGCCGGGACGCAGCTGGAGGTGATGCGCCGCCTCGACGTGCGGGCTCCGCACGAGGTCGATGCGCCGCGGGTCCGCCACGATGATCCGGGCACCTTCGCGGAGACGCCGCTTGATCCTCGACGCGAACACCGGGTGCGCGTCGGTCGGGTTGGCCCCGATCAGCAGGACCACGTCGGCGTGCTCGACGGAGGCGAAGTCCTGGGTGCCCGCCGACGTCCCGAAGGTCTGCTTCAGCCCGAACCCCGTCGGCGAGTGGCACACCCGGGCACAGGTGTCGACGTTGTTGTTGGCGAACGCGGCGCGCACCATCTTCTGGACCGCGTACACCTCCTCGTTCGTGCAGCGCGACGACGTGATGCCGCCGATGGCGCCGGTCCCGAAGCGTGCCTGGAGGTGGACGAGGCGGTCGGCGGTGTGCCGGATGGCCTCCTCCCAGCTCACCTCCCGCCACTCGTCGGTCGTGCGCTCCCGGACCATGGGGTGCAGCACCCGCTCCCTGTGCGTCGCGTACCCCCAGGCGAAGCGCCCCTTCACGCAGGAGTGCCCGGCGTTCGCCCCACCGTCCTTGGTCGGCACCATGCGGACGACCTGGTCCCCCTGGAGCTCGGCCCGGAAACTGCACCCGACGCCGCAGTACGCACAGGTCGTGAGCACGCTCCGGCGTGGCTGACCCGAGCTCGATGACGGTCTTCTCCGTGAGCGTCGCCGTCGGGCACACCTGCACACAGGCACCACATGACACGCACTCGGAGTCCATGAACGAGTCGCCCGCGCTCGCGGCGACCTTCGCATCGAACCCTCGGCCCTGGATCGTGAGCGCCAACGTGCCCTGGATCTCGTCGCATGCACGCACGCACCGCGAGCAGACGATGCACTTCGACGGATCGAAGGTGAAGTACGGGTTGCTCGTGTCGGGCTCCAGGTCGAGGTGGTCCTGGCCTTCGGTGCCGTACCGCACGGTGCGCAACCCCACCTCGCCGGCGACATCCTGCAGCTCGCAGTCGCCGTTCGCGGGGCACGTGAGGCAGTCGAGCGGGTGGTCGGAGATGTACAGCTCCATCACATTCCGGCGCAGACGCTCGAGCCGGGGCGTCTGGGTCCGCACCTGCATCCCGTCGACGACCGGGGTCGTGCACGACGCCGGCGCGCCCGGGCGCCCATCGATCTCGACGAGGCAGAGCCGGCACGAGCCGAAGGCGTCGAGGCGGTCGGTCGCGCAGAGCTTCGGGATCGCGGAACCCGCGAGCGCGGCGGCCCGCATCACCGACGTCCCCACCGGGACCGCGACCGCCCGCCCGTCGATCTCGAGCGAGACGACACCGGCGCCTGCGACCGGCTTCGTGCCGAGATCCACGTCGGAGTTGAAGGTCATGTGCTCTCCCGCTCCCGTACGGGTCGTCGCTGTGCGACGGTAGCGCCCGGGCGCCGGAAGTCGTCGGGGAAGTGGCGAAGAGCGCTGCGCACCGGCAGCGGGGTGAGGCCCCCCATGGCGCAGAGCGATCCGTCCGCCATCACCTCGCAGAGGTCGTCGAGCAGCTGGAGGTTCGCGACACGGCGCTCGTCGGCGATGATCCGGTCGATCACCTCGACCCCCCGCACCGCGCCGATCCGACACGGCGTGCACTTGCCGCACGACTCCTCGGCGCAGAACTCCATTGCGAAGCGCGCCTGCCGCGCGAGGTCGACCGTGTCGTCGAACACGACCACCCCGCCGTGGCCGAGCAACCCGTCGCGCTTGGCGAGCGACTCGTAGTCCATCGGGACATCGAGAGCCGAGGTCGGGAGGTACGCGCCCAGCGGCCCGCCCACCTGCACCGCGCGGACCGGCCTGCCCGTCCGCGCCCCGCCGCCGAAGTCGTCGACGAGCGTCTCGAGCGTGACGCCGAAGGGCAGCTCGACGATCCCGCCGCGTGCGACATTGCCGCCGAGCTGGAAGACCTGGGTCCCGCGCGACCGTCCCGTCCCCCGGCTCGCGTAGGCGTCGGGGCCGTCGGCGAGAATCGCCGGTACCGCGGCGACGGTCAGCACGTTGTGCACGACGGTCGGTCGGCCGAACAGTCCTTCGAGGGCAGGCAGCGGCGGCTTCGACCGGACGACGCCCCGCCGCCCCTCGAGGCTCTCCAACATCGCGGTCTCCTCCCCGCAGACGTACGAGCCGGCGCCGACCCGGACCCGGACGTCGAAGGAGAAGTCCGAGCCGAGGACTCGATCGCCCAACCAGCCACGTGCACGCGCCGTCGGTGATCGCCACCTCGAGCGCGACGATCGCATCCGGGTACTCGGAGCGGACGTACACGTACCCTTCGGCCGCGCCGACCGCGTACGCGGCGATGGCCATCCCCTCGATCAGCAGGAACGGATCACCTTCCAGCAGCATGCGGTCGGCGAACGTCCCACTGTCGCCCTCGTCGGCGTTGCAGCAGATGAACCGCTCCCCCGCCGGCGCCTCGGCCACGGTGGTCCACTTGACGCCTGCGGGGAAGCCGGCGCCACCGCGGCCACGCAGGCCCGACTTCGGGACCGCGCCGATGACCTCGGCCGGCCGCATCGCCAGCGCGCGCCGCAGGCCCTCGAGCCCACCGGCCGCCTCGTAGTCGTCGGCGGAGCGTGGGTCCACGACGCCGACCCGGGCGAAGGTGATCCGGTCCTGCCGCGCCAACCACGGGATGGCGTCGGTCGGTCCGAGCCCGAGGGGGTGTTCAGCACCCTTGAGGAAGCCCGCGGCGAAGAGGCCTGGGACGTCGTCCGGTGCAACCGGCCCGTACGCGATTCGTCCGGCCTCGGTCGCGACCTCCACGAGGGGCTCGAGCCACAGTGCGCCGCGTGAGCCGTTGCGGACCACGCGCACGTCGACCCCGGCGCCGCGCGCTTCCTCGACGATGCGCGCTGCGACTGCGTCGGCCCCCACCGCGCGGGCCGCCGCGTCCCGCGGCACGTACACGACCACACCGTTCGCGGGCACCGCGTCGTCGAGGTCATTCGGTCCCGCGGCGCCGGCGGCGAGGAGCGCGCCGAGCCGCCCGCGGTCGACGTGCCCGTGCAGGCGACCGTCGATCGTCACCGACGGCCCGAGCGCGCAGTTCCCGAGGCAGAACACGTCGTCGAGCGAGACCGACCCGTCCGCCTGGGTCGCGCCGAGCGCGAGCGCGAGCTCCTGCTCCGCATCGGCGACCAGCCGGTCGGCGCCCACGGCCTGGCACGCCTCGCCCCGGCAGATCCGGACCGCATGGCGGGCCGGTGGCTCGGTGCGGAAGTCGCGGTAGTACGTGACGACCCCGTGGACCTCGGCGCGCGAGAGGTTCAGCTCTTCGGCGATGATCGGTACCGCACGCGGGTCGATGAAACCGAAGTGGTGCTGCACGGCGTGCAGCACCGGAAGCAGCGCTCCCCGCAGCCCGACCAGGGGCGCCACGATCTCGCGGCACCGGGCCTCCGACCAGGCCGCCGGGGTCGACGCCACGTCAGACATAAGGAACCGGCATCTCGTCTCAGGCGTCGAGGTCGAGCCGCTCGACCCCGGCGTAGACGTTCATGCGGTCGTCGCGGAGGAAACCCACGACGGTCTGGCCGAGCTCCTTCGCCGTCGCGACCGCGAGGCTCGACGGCGCCGACACGGCGCAGAGCAGGGGGATTCCCGCCACGGCCGCCTTCTGGACGATCTCGAAGCTGATCCGCCCGGAGACCATCAGGACCGAGGTCGAGAGGGGCAACGACCCGCCGAGGAACGCGTGCCCGACAACCTTGTCGAGCGCGTTGTGGCGTCCGACGTCCTCGCGGAGCACCGCGAGCTCGCCGTCGGGCGCGAAGCACGCGGCGGCGTGCAGCCCACCCGTCTCCTCGAACAGACGCTGCGACTTCCGCAGCCGGTCGGGGAGCGCGGCGAGCACCGAACGGGCGACCCGCGGGCCGGGCGCGACGTGCTCACACGCAACGGCGACGTCCTCGAGCGCCGTCTTGCCGCAGATCCCGCAGCTCGCGTTCACGGCGAACGACCGGCGTGCCCGGAGATCGATCGCGTGTCGCAACCGCAGCGTCACCACGTTGTAGTGCTGCTCCCCCGCCGCGCCGACGCAGTAGGCAACCTCGGCGAGCGATGCCGGATCGGTGAGCAGGCCCTCGGTCACGCAGAAGCCGACGGCGAGCTCGAAGTCGTGGCCCGGGGTGCGCATGGTGACGACGAGCGCCTCGGGTTCCGCGCCCGGGAACTGCAGGCGGATCTCCATCGGCTCCTCGGTCACGAGCCTATCCGGACGTTCCCGAACCTCGGAGCCGTCGAGCGCGACGACGCGCGTCGGGGTGACGGGACGGCGGACGGGCGCGCCGGGTTGGATCACACCGGACTCAGCCACGCATCGAGGCTACCCGGGCAGTTCGAGGCCGGCGCGGGCGGCATCCTCGGGCGTGTCCACGTCGGTGAACGAGGCCGCGGTCGCGACCATCCCCCATTCCTCGGCCTCCGCTTCGTGCACGGGCACCTCGGCCAGCAGCGCGCGGAGGGATCGCTCACCCGCCGCGAGGAGCGCGGGCACCGTGTCGAGCGCGTCGGCGCCGTAGCGCGCGCACAGCGTCTGGGGCATTCCCTTCGACGACCGGGACCACGCTCGAGGCTGCGGGATGCCGGACCAGCCACTCGAGCAGCTCGACGCTGCACGCGCGGCAGGTCGACGGCGATGAGGACGACCGGGCCGGGGTACCCGCGCGTGCGCAGTGCCGCGGCACCGGCCCCGAGCGCCGCGAGCGGTCCCGATCCCGGGGGGTCCTCCCGCACCGCGTCGAGGCGACTGCAGCCGGGGCCGACCTCGAGCACCGGATCGCAGGCCCCGCCGAGGATGCGGGCGGTGCGGTCGACGAGTCGTTCGTCGCCGACGGCGAGCAACGCCTTGTCCACCCCGAGCCGACGGCTCGTGCCACCGGTCAGGAGCAGCCCCGCACAACCCATGGGCGAACGGTACCGTCCTGCCCGTGGAGCTCGCCTCGATGCAACGCCGCTTCGTCGAGGCGCGTGTCGCCCGGCTCGCGACCGTCGGACCGGCGTCGCAGCCGCACGTCGTCCCGGTGTGCTTCTTCGCGACCCCCGAGTGGCTCGTCACCGCGGTCGACGACAAGCCGAAGACCACCACCAACCTGCGCCGGCTCGAGCACGTGCGCGCCAACCCCGCCGTGAGCCTGCTCGTCGACCACTACGAGGAGGACTGGTCCTTGCTCTGGTGGGTGCGCGCCGACGGGGTCGCGCGCGTGGTCGAGGAACGTGACGAGCTGGACCGGTTCCTCGAGCCGCTCCTGGAGAAGTACCAGGGCCACTACGGGCTCGGGCCGCTGCAGGGACCGGCGATCGTCGTCGACCTGCAGCACTGGGCGGGCTGGATCGCCTCCGCGAGCGCCTGACGCTCCCGCCACGAGCCCTCCGTCAGGGAGTGGCGGGCTCCGCGTCGGAATGGAGGAGCTGGTACCCGATCACGACCCACTTGCCGGCCCGTTCCTCGAGCGCCACCTCGTTGTGCGCGGCACCGCCGTTGCGCAGCTCGACCTTGGTGAAGACGACGGCGACCTGCTTGCCGGTCTCGAGGCGCTCCACGGTGGTCGTCTCCGCGAGCCCTCGCAGATCGGGCTGCGCCGCGTAGGCCTGCTGCTTCGCCGCGATGAATGCCTTGCGCGGCATCCCGTCGCGCAGCTCGTCGCCCGACAGCGCCCACAGCGCGTCGAAGTCGAGTCCGTCCCAAGCACGCTCGTAGGCGACTGCGACGTCCTCGGGTGGCGGGCCCGGATCGCGTGCCACCGCGACGACGAGCGCCACGATCAGCACGAAGATCGCGATCCCGATCACCGCCGTCAGCACGTCAACCCGCCTCGACCGCGTCGATCTGCCCGGCGAGCTCCATGTCCTTGGCCGTGAGCCCACCCGAGTCGTGCGTCGTCAGCGCGACCCGGACCTTGCGGTAGCGGATGTCGAGGTCGGGGTGGTGGTCGGCGGCCTCGGCGAGCTCGGCGACGCGACCGACGAAGGCGATCGCGGCCGGGAACGTCGCGAGCTCGTAGGTGCGCACGATCTCGTCGCCCTCGCGGGCCCAGCCCGGCAGCGCGCCGAGCGCCGCGCTGCACGTGCTCCTCGGTCAGGGCCTCGGCTCGCTTGGTCATCCCACCATTCTCGGCCCGCGGAGCGGCGCTGCCAAACCGGACGGATCCGCCGGGCGACCTCCCGGCCGACGCCCGAATCGGACAGTCGCGCCCACGGCACCGACCCGTAGGCTGAGGCCGTGACCTGCCCGTCCTGTGGGACCCACGCTCCCCCCGAAGCCCGGTTCTGCCCCTCCTGCGGGCACGCCCTGGTGACGCGGCCGGACGAGCGTCGGGTGGCCACCCTCGTCTTCGGCGACCTGGTCGGGTTCACCGCCTTGTCGCAGTCGGCCGACCCCGAGCAGGTGAAGCGTCTCGTCGACACCTGCTTCGAAGCCATGTCGAGCGACGTCGTCGCCTACGGCGGTCGGGTCGACAACATCGTCGGCGACGAGATCGTGGCGATCTTCGGCGCGCCGGTGACCCACGAGGACGACGCCGAGCGTGCGGTCCGTTGCGCGCTCCAGATGCAGCGAACGCTCGGAACGCTCCGGGAGCGCCTCGGCATCCAGGTCGAGATGCGCGTCGGCGTGAACTCCGGCGAGGTCCTCGTCGGCGCCCTGCGTGGGGGTGGCGACTTCACCGCGATGGGCGACGTCGTGAACACCGCGAGCCGCCTGCAGAGCTCGGCCGCGCCCGGGCAGGTCATCGTCGGGCCGCTCACCGAGGCCGCGACGCGCGCCTCGATCCGGTACGAGTCGCTCGGCCCCATCCAGGTGAAGGGGCGCGACCAGGCGGTCGAGGCCTGGGTCGCCGTCGAGCCGGTCGCCCCGCCCGGCGGCAGCGCGCCGACGAGCGCGCACCCCGATCGTCGGCCGCGACGCCGAGCTCGCGATGCTCCGCGGGATCCTCGACGCCGCGATCGGCCGACGGCGCGCCCACTTCGTGACCGTCGTCGCGGACGCCGGGGTCGGGAAGAGCCGTCTGGTCGGCGAGGTCGTCCGCGCGGCAGAGAATGCCAGTGCAGCGCGCGTCCTGCGTGGTCACTGCGTCCCGTACGGCGAGGACATCTGGTGGCCGATCGCCGAGATCATCCGCAGCGTGTGCGAGATCGACCACGCGGATGCGTCGAGCGACGAGGTGCGCGGCGGCGGTCACCGCGACGCTCGGCGACCTGATCGGCGACGAGCTCGACGACGAGGACCTCGAACGGACTTCACGCGGCCTGCTGTACCTGCTCGGGCACGCCGAGGAGCTGCACGACATCGACCCCCAGCGAGCGCGCGACGACGCGATCCGCTCGGTGCTCCGCCTCCTCGGGTGCATCGCGCGCGAGCAGGCCCTGATCGTCACGCTGTCGGACCTGCACTGGGCCGACGATCTCGTGCTCACGCTCGTCAACCGCCTCATCGAGGGGATGCGCGGGCTGCCGTTCGTGCTCATCGCCACGACGCGCCCCGACCTCATCGAGCGGTGGCGTCCGGAACCCGGGCGGCACAACCTCACACTGCTCAACCTCGACCCCCTCGACGCCGAAGCCGTCGCGGCGCTCGCCCGCGAGCTGCTCGGCCCCGACGTCGACCCGGGGCTCGTCGAGATCCTCTACGAGCGCTCGGGCGGGAACCCGTTCTTCGTCGAGGAGCTCGCCGGCATTGCTCCGCGAGACGCGATCTCGAGCAGGCCGTGCGCACCCTCGACCCCGGGCGGCTCCCGGCGACGCTGCGCGGTCTCGTCGCGGCCCGGCTCGATGCGCTCACCCCAGGCGAGCGCAACGTGCTCGAGGACTGCGCGGTCGTCGGGTCCACCGGCAGCTGTCGAGTCGCGTTCGGGCGCTGGTCGACGCGCGGGGCGACGCCATCGACGTGGAGGACACGCTGGCCCGCCTCGGGCGCGCGCGAGCTCGTCGACGTCGAGAACGGCGAGTTCTCGTTCGCGTCCGAGGTCGTGCGCGATGTCGCCTACGGCACCCTGGCCAAGGCCGAGCGCGCCCGGCGCCACGCCGTCCTCGGCGCCTGGCTCGCCGATCAGCCCGGCGGCGAGTCGGCCGGGGGTGCCGAGTGATCGTGCGGCGAACCACTACGGGATCGTCGCCGAGCTGCTGCGCGAGATCGGGACCGTCGACGGCATCCCGGCACGATTTCGCGGCGCGGGCGCTGCCGGTGCTGAAGAGCTCCGCGCACCGGGCCACGAGCAGCGAGGTGTGGCGCTACGCCGCGCGGCTCTACGACCAGTGCCTCGCACTGACCGACGAGCACACCCCCGAGGCCGAGCGCTGGCAGCTCCTCCTCGGACGCGCGCACGCCCGCGCCGAGCGGCGCGAGCTCGTCGAGGCCCGGGCCGACCTCGACGAGGTGATGGAGGATGCCCCGGGCGCGCTCGGCGGTCTATGCCCGGGCGCTGACCCAGCTCGCCGAGCTGCATCAGATGGAGGGTGAGTACGCCGCGTCCTTCGCCGCGATCGAGGAGGCGCTCGCGCTGTGGCGCGAGCTCGGCGAGGAGGGTGGGCTCGCCACGGCGCTGCGGGCCCAGGGGCGCACCGCGATGTTCCAGGGTGACCTCGACCGCGCCGAGGCGGACTGCACCGAGGCGCTCGAGCTCTATCGCAACCTCGGCGACCGACGCGGGTGAGGCCTGGGCCCTGCAGAACCTGCGCGACCATCGTCGTTCTTCCGGGCGACTCGGACGAGGCCGAGCAACGACTCAGCGCGGCCGGCGAGATGTTCCACGACCTCGGCGACTGGGGAGGTCTGAACTGGACGTGGGCGATCCTGGCGTGGACACGCTTCATCCAGGGCCGCAACGCCGAGGCCGAGGCCATCGCCCGCGAGCAGCTGCCCGACAGCGAGGCCCGCGGCGACGGCTACGTGTCGGGGATCCTCGAGATGCTCCTCGGCAACCTCGCCATGTGGGAGGGCCGCTCGGCGGCCGCGGTCGAGCGGGCCCGCCGGGCGGTGGCCCGATTCCGCATCCTCGGCGACCCCTGGGCGATCGCGAACTCACGCGGCGTCGAGCTGCGCGCGCTGATCGCCTCGGGCGAGGTCGAGCGCGCCCTCGGTGAGCTCGACGAGGAGGTCACCGTCGGGGAGTCCGGCATGTTCCCGGCGCTGCGTTCGCAGGTGCTGGTGCAGCTCGGTGACCCGGAGGCGCTGCCCGCGACGCTCCACCTCACTTCGGCGATGGACCGCGGCACGGGGTTCTCCCGGGAGCTGCACCGCACCCTCGGCCTCGCGCTCCTCCAGGCCGACCGGATCCCGGAGGCGATCGCCGAGCTCGAGGAGATCCACGCGTCCGACACCGCGGGGTCCCGCGGATGCGGCCGCGCTCGCGCTGGCATACGCCGCGGCGAGGCGCACCGACGACGTCCTCGCGATCGAGTCCACCGGCGCGGCCGGCACGTACCTCGACCGGCTGCAGCTCGACCTCGCCCGGTCGTTCGCACTGGTGCAGCGCGGCGATCCCGACGCCGCGGCGTCCTTCGACACCGTCCTCGCGGGGATCGACTCGAGCGAGTCCCGGCTCGATCAGGCGATCGCCCGGCTCGCCCGTGCCCACGCGTGGCGCGCGCTCGGTCGGGAGGACACCGGCGATGCCGAGCACGAAGCGCGCGCGCGGCTCGCGTCGCTCGGGATCGATGCGTCGGGTTGGGTGACCGTGTTCAGCGCCGCTTCGGCCCACTGACGCGAGCCGACCTCACGGGGACCGGAACGCGTCGAGGACTCGGGCGCACGCCAGTCCGTCGGCGAAGGTCGGGACGTCGGGTCCGCACTCCCCGTCCTCGACCGCGTTGCGCACCTTCACGGCCCAGCGACGCATGGGCTCGGTGTGAGGATCCCCCTCGGCGGGTGGACGTTGGTGCTCCTCGCGGCGCTCGTCGGGGCGGCGCAACACGATGCTCTGGTCCGCGACGCACTCGAGCACCCCTTGATCACCCGAGATGACGAGTCGAGGAGCGAGGTTCACCGGTGCCGCGAAGCCCGGAGTCGATCGAGACCGTCGACCCGCCGTCGAGCGTGAGCCATGCCGTGAACGAGTCCTCGGCATCGCACGGATGCGCGACGCCGTCGGCGTCGAAGCGCTCGGTGATCACGGTCCGGCGTTCGGCCCGCGCGTGCTCGACCTCGCCGAGGATCCAGCGGAGGGTGTCGACGGCGTGGGACCCCCAGGCACCGATCCACCCGCCGCCGGCGGCACGCTCGAACAGCCAGCCGTGGCGGCGCAGCGGTGTACGGGAGCCGGCGCTGAGGTGCGTCCACGAGGCGTGCTCGGGCCGCCCGACGGCGCCGTCGCGCACCAGGTCGCGCAGCAGCTCGCGCATCGGGTCGCAGCGGAACTCGAAGTTGACGAGGTGCGTGCACTCCGCGACCTCGGCTGCGGCGTAGAGGGCCTCGGCGTCGGAGGCGTCGAGGCCGAACGGCTTGTCGCACAGCACCGCGTGCCCGGCGAGGAGCGCGCGCCGCACGTGGGCCGCGTGCAGGTAGGGCGGTGAATGCACGGAGACGAGGTCGAGGTCGGTGCGGTCGCAGAGGTTCGCGACGTCCGCGTCGTCGCGCGCGGAGACCACGTCGACGACCTCGCACCCGTCGGTCGCGTCGAACACCGGCGCCACCACCCGGCTCCCGAACCCGGTCCCGATCACCCCGATACGAACCGTCACCGCGTCACTCGCCGAGCGTTGCGGTCGGGTCGGGGTCGACACCGCCGACCCCGAGGTGGAAGCGCACCAGGAACCAATGACCGATCGGTCCGATCCCGAACGCGAAGAGCACGGTCCCGATCCCGACGTCGCCGCCGAGGATCCAGCCCACGACGAGCGCGGCCACCTCGAGCAGCGTACGCACCAACCAGAGCGGGTATCCCTTCGCGGCGATCCCCGTCATCAGCCCGTCGCGCGGCCCCGGACCGAGGCCGGCGCCGATGTACATGCCCATCCCGAGCGCGAGCACGACGATGCCCGTGAGGAGCATCATCCAGCGCACGAACAGGTCGTCAGGTGCGTCGACGATGCCCAGGAACGCGTCGATGACCACACCGACCGTCAGCGTGTTGATCACCGTGCCGATCCCGAACCGCTGTCCGAGTGGGACCCAGATGACGAGGATGACGAGGCCGAGGATCACCACGATCGTTCCGAAGGACAGCCCGGTCACCTCGGCGAGGCCCTGGTGGAGGACGTCCCACGGGCTGACGCCGAGCCTCGCCCGGATGATCAAGGTCGCTCCCGCCGAGAGCGCGACGATCCCACCCAGCAGTCGAGGCAGGCGGACCCGCAGCTCGGCCAGCGTCGGGAAGGTGATGACATGCGCGTGGTCCATCAGGCATCGTCCAACCCGGCGGCCGAGGCCACGTCGAGGGAGATACAGCTGAGGTCGTGCGGGTTCACGCGGAGCAACGCCGCGATCGCTTCCCGGACAAAGGTGACGGCGTGGGCCGCGGCCGGATCACGATGCGTGGAGCCATCAGGCACTCCTCAGCGCGACGTGGACCTCGATCTCCACCGGGCCACCGCGCGGCAGCGCGGCGACGCCGACCGCCGAGCGCGAGTGGCGTCCGGCATCGCCGAACACCTCGTAGAGCACGCGGCTCGCGCCATCGATGACGGTCGGCTGCTCGACGAAGTCACCGATGCAGGCGACGAAGCCGAGCACCGTGAGCACCCGTTCGATGCGGTCGAGCGATCCGAGCTCGGCGCGCAGCAGCGACAGGGCGTTGAGGGCGCACAGCGCCGCGCACTCGACCCCGGCGGCGGTCGTGACGTCCCGGCCGAGGAGACCGGTGGCGTGGAGGTGGCCGGCTTCGTTCCGGGGTAGGCAACCCGACGTGCGGGCGGTCCCGGCGTGGATCGACGACCGGGTCGAGGGGCTCGTGGGGCGGGAAGGGGCCGGGGAGCTTGATCCCCAGCTGGGCCAGGCGGTCGTCGAACACGACGGTGACCCTACGCGGATCCGAGCGCGAGGTGCCGGGCAAGGAACCGCGATCACTCGCGAGCGCGACCGGCAGGCCGATCGCAATCTGCGCGGCGGAGCCGACTGCGCCGTCACTCCTCGCGGAGGGCGGCTGGTACCGTCACAACGCTCTGCGGCCGGCGGGGCGTCGAGCGGCAGGGGGAAGCGTCGATGCAAGTCGGGTTCGTGGGTCTGGGCGCCATGGGACTCCCGATGACCGCGTCACCTCGTCGAGGCCGGACACGAGGTCACGGTCGCGTCGCGCAGTCGCGGGCCGATCGACGCCGCGATCGCCTTCGGCGCACGCGAGGGCGACGGGCCCGCGGGCCGTCGTCGAGGCGAGCGAGATCACGATCCTGTGTGTGCCCAACTCGCCCGAGGTCGTCGAGGTGCTCGACGCCGCACTCCCGGCGCTCGGGCCGGGCAAGACCGTGGTCGACACCTCCACCATCGATCCCGAGGTCGAGATCGCGGAGCACGAGCGAGTCGACGCCACCGGCGCGGGCGTACCTCGAGGCGCCGCTGTCGGGTGGGACGGCCGGCGCGCAGCAGGGGACGCTCACGCTGATGGTGGGTGGTGACGAGGCCGTGCTCGCGACCGCTCGTCCCGCCCTCGAACCGTTCGCCGGGCTGATCGTGCACGTCGGCGGGCCCGGCAACGGTCAGGTGGTCAAGCTCTGCAACAACCTCATCTACGCCGCGCAGATGCTGGCCACGGCCGAGGCCACGGTCATGGCGACGAAGGCCGGCGTCGACCTCTCGCGGCTCTACGAGGTGGTCACGCACTCCACAGGCGACTGCGTCGCGGTGCGGACGCGCCTCCCCGCCGAGGGGGTGGTTCCCGACAGCCCGGCGTCGAACGACTGGCTGCCCGGATTCATGACGGACCTGATGGCGAAGGACCTCGACCTCGCGATCGGTCACGCAGCGCGGGTCCGCGCGCCCGTGCTGACGGCCGGGATCGTACGGCAGATCCTGGGCGCCGCGAGCGAGGCGGGCTACGGGCGTGATGACTTCTCCGCCCTCGCGAAGGTGGTGCGCAAGCTCGGAGGCGTGTGAGCATCCGCGGAATGCGTGGTTGGAGCTCCGGGGGTGGGACTCGAACCCACAACAATTCGGTTAACAGCCGAGCGCTCTGCCGATTGAGCTACCCCGGAATGACGTCCGACGATAGCAGCGCCCGGATCAAACCCATGATGCGTCGATGCGTCCTGCTGCACGTGTAGGCGACCGACGCGCAACCGTACTCGTGCTTGTTGTGACGGATCCCCGCGTCTGGCACTGCTTGGTACGCCTTGCCGAACTGCGCCAGCGGGACGCTGGTCACACATGACCAGTGCCGCTCGGCAGCGGCGAGATCCAGGCCCTGGTGCAAGTAGACCCGAACCCGCAGGCGCGCCTCGTCGATCTCGAAGTGCGCACGCAGCCATCGGCAGAAGAAGGCGACGATCAGCGGATCGGAGTTCGCCAACTTCACTGCGCCGTCGGTCTTGGAGCCCTCTCCCGCGTACAAGGCGATGCCGGCAACGAGGAACGCCTGGCCGCCCACCACACCGAGGCGCCGACCGCCCTCCTCGTTGCACGCCTCGATCTCGCGGAGCTTGCGCTCGTGGAAGGGGTGCGGGCGGCGCTGGGCACCGGTGCGACGCTTCGATGGGGTGAACGGGACGTCACGGACCCAGATGGAGACGGAGGACTTGGCGACATCGAGCGCGTCGGCGATCTCTTGCAGCGTCTTGCCCTGGGCGCGCAGGCGCCGCGCCTCCTGCCGTTCCCGGAGCTTGCCTCGGTAGCCCACGCTTCGACGTTACGGACGGGGTGTGACAGCATCGTCGGATGCCGAGAATTCCGCGACTACGCATCGGGATCGCCATCGGGTTCGGCGTGGGGTACTACCTCGGCGCCAAGGCCGGCCGGGAGCGCTACGAGCAGCTCCGCTCGCTCGTGGCCAGCTCGCCGCTGTCGAAGATCCAGGCCGCCTACGAGCTCGGGATCGAGCGCCTGCGCGACAGCCCGCTCCCCGTCGTCAGCCAGAGCCCGAGCGACACGGTGCAGCCGCCCTCGAACAACTAGCGGCGGCCGGCGTTCAGCGTCGGCAGATGTGGATGAGGACGCCGACCCAGAACGGCCCCCACGCGGCGACCATGAGCACTCCCAGCACATCGGACTCGGGTTGCGGCGGAAGCGCGTCCATGCCGTTCGCGATGCTGACGAGCACGTAGAGGACGAACAGCAGCCCCGCGAGCACGACCGCTCCTGCCATCAGCGCGTTGGCGATCCAGCGCATCGATCGCCACTTCACCTGGGCGGTCCACTGCGTGCCGTCCCAGAACCGACGGTGTCGCTCGCCCCAGGGGTCCGGGTACCACCCGCGCTCGTAGGGCGTGGGCGCCGGCGCGGGAAGATCTGGTGAGGTCGTCATGGCAGGCGGGGACCCACTCCAACGGATACCCGTGACGGGTCGAACGAGCGCCTCGACCAATCCCTTCGGGCGCCTCGTCCGTAGTCCCTGGTGACGCATCCACCTCGCCAGGAGCTCCCATGTTCTCGACGCCACTCGCCCGACTCGTGTTCGCTGCGCTGCTCACGACCGGAGTCGGCGTCGCCGCCGCGGCCGCACCGGCGGTCGCCGACGCGCCCGCCCATCGGACCGCGAGCGTCAGCACCAGAAGAAGAAGAAGAAGAAGAAGCCGACCGTCAAGGTGGCGACGACGAGCCTCGGCACGATCATCGTCGCGCGGAACGGGATGACGCTCTACGCGTTCGACCCCGACGGCACCGACACCGGCACGTCGCACTGCACCGACGCCTGCGCCGGGCTCTGGCCGCCCCTGACCTCGAAGAACGGCAAGGTCGTCGCCGGCAAAGGACTCGACGCCACGAAGGTCGCCGTCGGCGGAGCGAAGCAGGTCGCCTACAACGGCCACCTCCTCTACTTCTACGCGCCCGACGGCGCGGTCGGCGACACGGGGGGCCAGGGCGTCGGTGGTGTGTGGCACGTGGTCGGTGCCGACGGCAACACCATCACCTAGGGGGCTGCTCCTCGCCTACCGCCGGCGAGGAGCAACTCCCGCTCGGCGTCGACGCCGCGAGCGTAGAGCTGGAGATTCGCGTCAAACGGTTATCCGTAGTCGCGGTCCTCGACGACGTCGAGGTTGTGGAACCGGGGCTCCCCGGACGCAACGGCCATCATCTTCGCGGCCATCTCGTTCGTGAGCGGCAGCGTGGAGTTCTCCTCGGCGGACTCCGCCGAGTCGAAGAACACGATCTGCAGGTACCGACCGGGATCATCGAGGTCGGCGCACAGGATCCCGCGGCGTGCAGTGGCACCTTCCGTCTTCCCGCGCTCGGCCCATTCGTGGTCGAGCGCGCGCATCTCGTCGATCTTGTCCGTCCGGAACTCGACGATCTGGATGAAGCCCATCGTCTCTTCCCCCTTCGGTTGGCGTCTCCAGGCACCAAGGTTCGCCCACGCGCGGCGCATCCGGCAACGTCGCCGGGGAACGGACGGGGCTCCCGGGGCGAACCGCCGGGGACGACGAGGCGACCAGTGACGCCGCACCGGGGTGTCGGGCTGACCTCCGGTCCAGCTCCCACCCCCACGTAGGGTCTGGGGCGCGTCCCCGCCCCGAGGAGCCCGCATGGCGACCCGCCCCAACGTCCTCCTGATCATGACGGACCAGGAGCGCTATCCACCGCCGTACGAGAACGACGCCGTCGCCGAGTACCGACGGACGCGCCTCCCGGCCCGGGCGCAGCTCCGCGCCCGCGGCCTCGAGCTCGCACGGCACTATGTCGGGTCGACCGCGTGCATCCCGAGCCGGGCGACGCTCATGACCGGGCACTACCCGTCGCTGCACGGCGTCACGAACACCGACGGCCTCGCCAAGACCGCGGACGACCCCGCGATGCGCTGGCTCGACCCGGACTCGGTGCCGACGCTGGGCGACTGGTTCCGGGCCGTGGGCTACGACACGCACTACCGCGGCAAGTGGCACGTCTCGCACGCGGACCTCGTGATCCCGGGCTCACACACCTCGCTCGCAGCAAGCGACGCCGGCGGCGCCCCGATCGCCACCGCAGTGGACGCCTACCGGCGCGCCGACCGGCTCGACCCGTTCGGCTTCTCCGGTTGGATCGGACGCGAGCCGCACGGCGCCGACCCGTCCGACCTCGGCCTCGCCCGTGATCCGATCTTCGCCGCCCAGCTCGACGAGCTGTTCGACGCGCTCGAAGCGTCCTCGACCGAGCGGCCTTGGTTGACCGTCGCGTCCTTCGTCAACCCGCACGACATCGCGTTCGCCGGTCCGGCATGGGACGCGATCGGGACGCCGGTCGACCCGGCCGTCCCCGACCCACCCGCGGCACCGTCCCAGGACGACGGGTTCGGCGACCGACCGCGCTGCCAGGAGGCGTTCCGAGAGCTCTGGCCGAAGGTGCTGTTCGAGATCCCGCTCGACGAGGCCTACCGCCGCCTGTACTACTTCCTGCACGAGCTCGTCGACGCGAGCATCCTCGAGCTGCTCGAACGCCTCGACCGCAGCGGCATGACCGACGACACGATCGTCGTGCTGACCTCCGATCACGGCGACCTCCTCGGCGCCCACGGCGGCCTGCAACAGAAGTGGTTCAACGGGTTCGACGAGGCGCTCCACGTCCCGATGGTGATCGACGGTCCCGGCATCGACCGCTCCCGCGGCCCGGTGATGGTCCCGACCAGCCACGTCGACCTGCTCCCAACCCTGCTCGGCCTCGTCGGCGCCGACCCGGAGCACGCGCTCCGCGGCGTCGCCGAGCATCACGTGGAGGCACGCGAGCTCGTCGGGCGCGACCTCTCCGGTGTGCTGTCGGGAGCTATCCCGGACAGCGA
The DNA here is from genome assembly GCA_963809885.1 of uncultured Acidimicrobiia bacterium. Lineage (GTDB taxonomy): Bacteria > Actinomycetota > Acidimicrobiia > IMCC26256 > PALSA-555 > JALHSW01. The sequence continues at coordinate 64,270 of CAWELA010000005.1, forward strand.
GGTCGACGCCCCCGTGTACTACATGTCCGAAGACCGGATCACCTCCGGACTGCGCGAGCTGGGCCTGCTGACGGGCGAGCCGTACACGCCGGTTGCGGGTGCGGCGAGCGTCGAGATGGTCGTCGCCACGCTGCCCACCGGGACCGACGGGGCCGAAGAGCTCTGGAAGCTCAACCACTACTACGACGAAACGCCGAACGACGACGTCCCGGATGATCCCGCCGACATCCGCTGGGAGCTCCACGACCTCGCGAACGACCCCGAGGAGCGCACGAACCTCGCCGTCCCGAGGCTCGCGACGCCGCGCACCGACGCGGCCCTGGCGAAGATGCGCGACGTGCTCGCTGACCAGCGCGACGCCAAGCGCGTCGCTCCCCGGTTGACGAATCCGGTCCCGAGATAGGACTTGCTCCCAGGTCTTGACCCGCGCTCGCGAGCCGAGGCGCGCGAGCCGCACGGCGAGCGCAGGGTCGACCTCCACCTTTCCCGGGTCCGACTGGGGCGCCTTCGTCACCCGGCCCGCAGGCCGACCTGGTCCGGAACCCGTCGCTCCACGCCGTCGAGCAGCCGGTCGAGGAGCGGCCACCACTTCCCGGGACGGAGTGTCGCGAGTGCGCGCACGATGCTCTCCGGGTGCGTCGCCACCGGGACCACGCGCATCGGCGAGGCCTCGTGGAGGATCCCCCCGAACCAATGGCGGGTCGTCGTACCGAGCTGCTCGGCATCTGCAACCAGGTAGTAGTCGGGCAGGTCGAGCGACCCACGCGCCATCGACCGAGCACCTCGGCCACCGCGACCTCCACGGCACCGACCGGAGCCTCACCGTCGAAGAACCGGCTCCACGTCTCGCCGACGACCGCGAGCGGATCGGCGTCGTGCACGAAGTACGGGATGTGCGCACGCTCGCGGCCACGTTCGCGACCGCGACGGCCCGGTCCAGCGGCGCGTCGTCCGACTCAGGGACCATCACCCGAACATTCGCGGCCGCCGAGACAGCCTCGAGCAGGGCGGGTGCGTCGGTCGCGACGACACAGACGACCGTCGTCGACGTCCGCTGCACGAAGCGCTGCGTTCAGGCGCCCTCGGCCACCGCGGTGACGTGGGCGAGCTGCTGCTGCTCGAGCTCCTCGGCTGCCCGCTCGTCGTTCGCCATCTCCGCATCGAGGTCGGCTTCGGCGAACTGCATGACGCCCATGTCGGTGAAGGCACCCTGGATGCGTGGGCCCCAGAGCCCGATGTCCTTGATGATCGGCACGATGCGCGTGAACAGGAAGTTGCGGAACTGCACCATCAGCTCGCTGTGCTCGACGTACTCGGCCACCTCGGCCGGGAGCCCGACCCGCTCGTAGACCTCCTCGCCGAGGAACCGGTCGCGCATGAGGTAGCACGCGTCGACACAGAACTCTTCGCGCTCGTCGCGCTCGGCGTCGGTGAGCTCGGGGTAGTAGTCGCGGAGAGCGAGCCGGCCGAACATCACGTGCCGGGCCTCGTCCTGCATCACGTAGGCGTTCAGCGCGCGGGCGAGCGGTTCCGTCGCCATGTTGCGGATCACCCCGAAGGCCGCCAGCGCGAGGCCCTCGATGATCACCTGCATCCCGAGGTAGGTCATGTCCCAGCGGGAGTCGGCGATGACGTCAGCCAGCAGGGCCTCGAGGTGGCGGTTCATCGGGTAGACGAGCTGGACCTTCTCGTGGAGGTACCGGCTGTAGACCTCGACGTGGCGGGCCTCGTCGATGACCTGCGTCGCCGCGTAGAACTTGCTGTCGATGTCGGGTACGCCCTGCACGATCTTCGCGGTGCAGACCAGCGCGCCCTGTTCACCGTGCATGAACTGGCTGAACCGCCAAGCCTCGACGTTGCGACGCAGGTTGCCGCGCTCGCGGTCGTTCATCTTCTCCCACCACTCGGTGCCGAACAGCGGGTTGATCTCGTCGGGCATGCCGACCGGGTTCTCGAGGTCGACGTCGAGCGACCAGTCGAGGCGGTCGTTCCCGATCCACTGCCGACGTGTGCCCTTGTCGTACAGGCGCAGGAGCTGGTCGCGCCCGTGCGTGTAGTCGAAGTCGAACACGGTCGTGATCGGGCTCTCGATGTCGAGGTGGTCGACTTCCGGCGTCTCGAAGATGGTCATGGGTCCCCCGAACTCACACGCCTCTGACGGAGTGCCGCGGGTCCGACGGTAGTCCGGCCGCGGGTGGTTCCGGAACCGCGGCTCCCGAGTCCCTCGCTAGGGTGCGCGGGTGTCCGATCAGGTCGTCGCGGCCCTCATCGCCGTCGTCGCCGCCTGCATCTACGTCCTCGGCCTGGCACTGCAGCAACAGGGGAACCGCCGCGCCGTCGAGGCCGGACGGCACGGGATGGTGGCCGTCGTCCGCGAACCGATCTGGTGGCTCGGCGTGGGTCTCACGTGCTGCGGATTCCTGGTGCACGGGTTCAGCCTCTCGATCGGGTCGTTGACCGTGGTGCAACCGGTCCAGGTGAGCCAGATCGTCTTCGCGGTGGTGCTGGATTCGTGGATCACCAAGCGACCGATCGCCCGCCGCGACTGGGAGGGTGCTGCGCTCGTCGTCCTGGGGCTCGCGACGTTCATGGTCATCGCGCGGCCTACGGCAGGGACCGACTTCGCGACCCCCGGGTCCTGGCGTTGGATCCTGGGCGGCCTGGCCGTCGCCGGGCTGGTGATGGCCATGGGCGCGTGGCGCTTCCCCCCGGCCCGTGCGGTGCTGCTCGGGGCGCTCGCGGGAACGATCTGGGGCGTGCAAGGCGCCCTCCTCAAGGAGACCTCCGAGCTCGTGGAGCGCGGCCTGGCGGATGCACTCACGACGTGGCCGTTGTACGCGACCGCGCTGCTCGGCGTCTTCGGCCTCGTCGCGCAGAACGCCGCGCTTCGGGTCGGGCGGCTGACCGTCGCCGCCGCGCTGATCACGGTCATGAATCCCGTGGTCTCGTCGGTGATCGGACTCGCGGCGTTCGGAGAGTCACTGCGCAGCGGGTCCGGCACGCTCGTCGGTGCGACCGTCGGCGCCGTGGTCGCGATCATCGGCGTGATGCTGCTCTCGAAGCGCACGACGGTCGTCTCGACCGGCTGAGGGTCGATTCCTCGCGGCTCCTCACGTTGCCTCGCCGCGCTCCAGCTCGCCGACGTCGAGGCGCGCCGTCTCGCGCAGTCGTGCAATGGGCCACAGCACCGCCAACGAGGCGACCACGAGATAGAACGACGGCGCCAGCTCGGCTCCCGTCGCGTGGATGAGCATCGAGCACACGAGTGGCGCCGTCCCTCCGAACACTGCGTTGCCGAGGTCGTAGCCGATCGCGAGCGCAGTGAACCGCTCCCGGGTCGGGAACAGCTCTCCGATGGCGGCGACCGTCGGGCCTGCCGATGCCAGCACCGGGAGGATCAGACCGACCTCGCCGATGACCACCCACACGATCGGCGTCTCGGTGAGGAGCGCGAACATCGGGACGGCGAGGACGGCCATCGCCGCCGCGGCACCGAGGAGCATCGGCCGTCGCCCGACCCGATCCGAGAGCCACCCTGCGAAGGGAGTCGTGTACGCGTAGAGCAGATTCATCACCGTCGTGATCCACAGCGCATCCGATCTCGGCACCGTGGCCACCGTGTCGAGGTAGGTCGGCACGAAGCCCAGGACGACGTAGTAGAGGATCCCGCCGTACCCCGCCAGCACCGCGGCAAGGAGCACCGGACGAGGGAGCCTTCGCACCGCGTCGCTGACTGGTCGCTTCGACAGCGAGCCTGCGTCGCGTGCCGATTCGAAGGCAGCTGTCTCCTGCATGTGTCGGCGCATCACCAGCGCGAACAGCGCGACGAGGGTGCCGATCCCGTACGCGATGCGCCAGCCGTACGACGACATCGCGTCGCTGGACAACGTGCTGGTGAGCAGGCTGACGACGAACGACGAGAGGAGGATCCCGGTGCCCGAGGTGACCACCGCGGTCGCGGCGACGAGACCGCGCCGGCTGCGCCGGCGCCTGTTCGACGAGCACCACGACCGTGCCGCTGTACTCTCCCCCGGCCGAGAAGCCCTGGACGAGACGCACGGTGACCAGCAGCAGCGGTGCCGCGATGCCGATGGAGTCGTACGTCGGCAGCAGCGCCGTCAGTGCCATCGGGACGGTCATCATGAGCACCGAGAGCGTCAGCGCACGCTTTCGCCCCAGACGATCCCCGATGCGCCCGAAGTAGGCGCCCCCGGCGACCCTCATGATCGATCCGGCCGCGAACACGCCGAAGCTCGCGATGCTCGACACGAGGGGATTGCTGCTCGGGAAGAACAGCGGCCCCATGACCGGCACGAGGTAGAGGTACAGGCCGTAGTCGAACCACTCGACCACGGTCCCGGCCGATCCGAAGATCATCGAGTTCCACGTGCGCCGAGTCATGGCGCCGCCGGCAACCGGATCCACGCCATCGAGCCTACGGAGGGAAGCAAGCACTCCTGCAGACCACGGACGGGACCTCCCGATCGTGCCCATGTGCCCCACAGTGACCTCGTCGTACGCGACCATCGGCGCGTCGAGGCCGACGACGCCACCCGGATGGAGCCCGCCGACATCCTCGCTGCGTTGCGCGAGCTCGGCTCACGACCGGTCGCGAACTCGAGCGGGCGGCCTGGTCAGCCGACGGCGGTCTCGAGACGATCGGTGAGGATGGTCGCGAGGTCGACCGAGCCGTCGAACGGGTTGCCGAAGCGCAGGATCTGCATGGAGGCGAGCCCGCGGCCGACCCGGATCAGGCCGTACTCGGAGTAGACCTTGCCGGTGTTCCCGTCGGCATCACTGAGGTCGACCTCGACCTGGTACAGGGCGGAGTCGTCACCGAGCCCGGTGGAGGTCGGCGAGAGGCCGTCGAACCGGTAGTTCGTCCCGGCCTTGAGCACGACGTCGAGTGTCTCGTCGAGATCGGCCTGCACGCACTTGGCGCCCTGGCTGCTCGCGTACGCGGCGAGTGCGGTCTTCGCCGCCTTCGGGTTCTTGTAGAGCACGACGCGATCCTCCACGATCATCGGCTGATCGGTGAATCGGCTGACCGCGTTGGGCAGCCGCTCCGCCGCCTTGGCCACCGTACGCACCTTCTTGCACACCTTGCCGGCCGGGACGGTGGCCTCACCGGGCGCGGCCTCCTGGAGCCCGTACTCAGCGACATCTGCTCCCGTCAGCACGACATCCTCCGCGCTGGCCGCGTCGCCCTCGCTGCTCGCCGAGGCGGTGGACACGACACCGAGGCAGAGCCCGGCGACGACGAGCAGGAACGAGGTCAGGCGGAGCATCGGAGCGTCCCTTCGGTTGGCGGGCAAGCGGGGCCGATCGTAGGTGCGCCGGGGCCGGGTTACCGAGACCAGTGCTCTCGGACGTACTCGGGCCGGTGGAAGCTCGTCTGGTAGTAGTCGGGAAAGTCGCGCTCCCAGTGTCCGCTGGACCAGAACGCGAAGCCGCGCCGGCGTCTGTTGGCGTCGACGTCGACGAGCTCAGGTGACTGCGCGGCGCGGGATGCGAACCGTGTCGACCACGAGTATTCCCCGTGCACAGTCAGGCAACAGATGGCTCCCGGGGCGGGCGATCCGCGCGAGCTCGCGGAGCCAGAGGTCCTGCATGACCGCCCGGGCCCAAGTCGGCGAGCACCTTCTCGAAGATGTCGACGTGCGGGTCACCCGACCTCACGAAGGCGTCGCGGTCCGGCGTTCCGATCACGCGTTCGACGAGGTGTGGCGGGGGGAGTGGGCGTCGTGGTCTCCGGTGCGTCGGGAGAGCACGGGTCGTCCATCGGCGTTCGCGCCAACTGGGCCTCGCCGTCGTCGAGCGCCGCCGCGAACCCGAGCTCCGCCCAACGGTCGTTCGCGATCTCCCGCGTGGGAGCGTCGGATCTGTCGACGTCGTAGTCGAAGAGCTCGAACTGTCGGGCAAAGGTTCGCCGGAGCTCGTCGCACACTTCGGGGGGGAGGAGTCCCTTCCACTTTCCTGGCGCTGGGTCCCACACGTGGCTGCCACCCGACATCTCGTACGGGCGCTCTGGTGCCGAGTCCGCAAGGACCTTCGCGAGCGGCGGGATGATCTCCCGACCGAGGGTGCCCATCAGTCCTTGGAGGACGGGTCCCGGAGCCTCGACAAGCGCTTCGTAGCGGACCGCCTCGACCGACGGATCGTCCCACCAGTCGGACGAGACTGCGAGGAGTGCCTCGGCCCGGGGACCGGTCGCCCATCGCAGGAACGCCGCCGATGCCGGCCCCGCCTGGAGGAGCCCACGGTCGTCGTCCCGCTGCGCGTCGAGCCACTCGTGCGTCGCACCGACCTGCGCGAACCGCAGCATCGAGAGCAGCACGTCCAGGGGGTGACGACAGAGCGTCACCACCTCGAAGCCCTCGTCCGCCAGGCGCTCCGCAAGAAGCAGTGAGCGGCGCCAATGCAGCTGGAGCACGACACCGTCCGGCAGCGTCTCCCATTGGAGGTCCGCCGGGTGTCGCACCGCGAGCTGCGTCACTCCGAGGGCACCCGCCAACGACGTCCGGAGGTAGGTGGCCCCAGTGCGGGGAGTGCTGATGATCGCGATCCGAGGATCGGGATCGGGGGGCGCCGGGCCGACTGCCGGTGACGCATCGCTCGCCGCCCCGACGGCCGACGCCAGCGCGGTCGAGAGGTCTTCGACGTACTCCTCGAGCTGCTCGATATTCGATTCCTTGCCTGCGAGCTCTGCTTCCACGTGGCCGACATAGTCGCGGAGGCGCCCGACCTCTTCCTCGATCAGCAGGTCCCGAGCGGAGACGAAGTTGTCGAGGCAATTCGCAGGCCCGAGGAGATCGCAGAGCTCCGCGTCTTCTTGGCGGACGTAGTACCGGTTCAGGCCATCCGTCGACGCGTAGTCGTACGCGTGCGCCGTGATCAGGTGCTCCCAGATCTTGTGGGTTCCGACACGCGTGTTGGGTCGCGTCGCCTCGATCACGATGACGCGTGGGCGCCACAGACACAGGTCGAGACCCTCGAGCACCTCGCGCTCGGAACCCTCGACGTCGATCTTCACGAAGTCGATCGACTCGGGGCGGGCCTGCGCGAGCAACGCGTCCAGTGTCATGACGTCGACATCGCGCTGTTCGATCTGGTGGCCCTCCTGCTCATGCAGTCGGGCCTGGTGCTCCGAGAGCGTGGAGAGCCCCGGCTCGTCGAGGACGACGAAGAGCACGCCACGAGCACGCTTCGCGCCGGCCGCGACGGCAACCGTGCGGTCCCGAGGCCGCTCGCCCTGCAGGAGCGCGACGTATTCCGGTACGGGTTCGATGTTGATCCCATGCCAGCCGTGCTCGTAGAAGTGGCGGGTGACTGAGGCCTCGAGCGGGGACCCGGCGCCGACGTCGACGTAGAACCCGGAATGTTCACGGCCGAACGCCCGGTCGAGCACGACGTCTTCTCCGTTCTGCGCATAGGAGACCATCCGAGTGTCAGCCACGAGCACGGCCCTGCCAGCGTCGAGCAAGAGATCGGAGGGCCGGGTAGAGCACCGGGAACCCGCGCACTCGAGCCACGACCGCGTCGACCAGCTGGTACCCGGCCGGCTTCGCACCCGGCGTCGCCGTCGCCGTCATCCCCTGACTCGCAAGTTGCCCCTCGAGGACGCGGATCCGCTCCTCGAGCTGCGCGATGTACACGCGCTTCTCGGCCAGGGCATCGATCAACGAACGCATCTCGAGATCCAGGGTCCAACGCGTCTCGCTCTGCTCGCGGGACTGGACCTCCAGCTCCCGGAGTCGTTCCTCGAGCACGAAGAGCGTCCGACGTTCGCGACCGGCAGCCGCGACGCCCGCGTCGTGCTCCTCGGCACTCGCCGTGGGATCGGCGGGTTCGACGGCACTGGGTCTCGTCGGCATCGTCATGACGTCGTGGCCATCCTGCTCGTCATTGCGACGTCGATCAGCTCAGGCCAGAATGTCTCGGCCCGGGTCGCGGACCAGCCCGCATACTCCCCCCGCAGACGACGCCGCTGCGCCTCCCAGGCTCTTCGGTCACTCAGGAGCATCGCCACCACGTGTCCGAAGCGGACCGCGTCGTCGATCTTCGGGAGGCATCGGGGATCACTGAGAGGAATCCCCTCTCCACCAACGTTCGTCGCGACCGTCGGAACGCCATGCTGCAGCGCCTCCATGGTCTTGAGCTTCACACCGGCACCGAAGCGCATCGGCGAGACCGCTACTCGGATCGAGTTGTAGAAGGCGGAGAGATCGCGCACGCCTCCGACGAACTCGACCGCGGGGCTTGCCAGCATGAGCACCTCGTCTGGGGGATCGGCGCCGGTCACACGAACGAGCGCGCCCGGCACCCGGGCCCGAATCACCGGCAGCACGTGGCGCGCGAACCATTGCAGGGCGTCGACGTTCGGTGACTGAGGTCCGGCGAGCCATCCCGCGACGAATCCAACGGCCAAGTCTCGGTCGGGGTACTCCGCCGCGGTCGGATGTGCCGCCCGGAGCAGGGGGCTGTGGACATGCACCGGCGCGTCGGTCATCCGGCGGATCTCGTCGGCCTCGTCTTCGGAGATGCACACCACGAGGTCGGCGTCGCGCACTGATGCTCCCTCGATCCCGCGCATCAGCCATGCCTCTTGCTCGAGCGCATCCCTGCGGTCCTGATCGGTGGTCAGGGTCGATTCCCGGTCGATCCGCTTCGAGTACAACGCCTCCGCGTCGTAGGTCAACGGCGTGTGGGGCCGGCGTGCACGGATGATCTCCGCCCAGCGCTGGAAGTTGTGGGGCCGCGAGATGAGGATCGCATCCCACTCGTTCGAGTCGTCATCGAGGTGTTCCTGGAGGTCGCCGACCACCTCCACCCCGAGCGAGTCGAGCACTCCGGCATCGGTCGTGTCACTGACCGCCGCGAAGCCGACGTGAAATCGCCCGGTCGAATGGAGATCGGAGATGACGTCGAACATGCGCGCGAGGCCCGACCCGCGGGCAGCGTTCGGGAATCGGTCGTCGATGACGAGCACGCGCGTCGGGGTGCCCATGGCCATCCACACCGCTCGCTTCACCTCCGCCGGGTCGGTGGATGGAGCGAGGCGGGCTCTCAGGTCGGCCCCCCACCGCTGTACGAAGCGACTCCGGTTCCGGTCGAACAGGAACTCCTTGTAGTGCGACGACGTGCTCATCCCCTGGTGATGGATCACCTTCGACTTCGGCTGATACCAGACCGAGCCTCCGGCCGCGGCGATCTTGAAGCACAGATCGGCGTCCTCGTAGTACGCCGGGAAGAAGGTGTCCGCGTCGAATCCGTTGTGGCGGTCCCACTCGGACCGTCGGACCAGGAGCGAAGCGGCCGAGCAGTAGTCCACTCGCCGCTCGTAGCCGTAGGACCTTGTGTCGGCGCCCTCGGATCGGCCGACGCCCAAGGTGGATCCGTCCGACCAGACGATGGATCCAGCTTCCTGCAGCGAACCGTCGGACGACAGGAACTGGCTGCCGACCGCGTGCGCCTCGGGCCGGCGGTCGACGGTCTCCACCAGCGTCTCGAGCCAGCCGGGCAGGACACGGGCATCGTCGTTCAGGAAGACCAGGAATTCGCCAGAAGCGGCTGACGCCGCCAGGTTGGCGGCCCCTCCGAATCCAAGGTTCACCCGCGACCGAAGGACGATCGCGTCGACCCCCGACTGGTCGATCGACGAAACCACGTCGGGGGTCGGTTCGTTCAGTGCGACCACGATCTCGTACGAGACCTCGCGTACCGACTCAGCGACAGAGGCGAGGCATCGCGCGAGGAGGTCGGGCGCGTTCCAACTGACGATGAGCACCGATGCGCGAGGGTTCGTGGTCCCCATCCTCGCCCTGTCGTCGAAGAGGTTTGCTAGTGTAACGAATAGTTGGCAGTTTTTGCTGCGCTCCACAGCAGGGTCGTCCTACCCAGGGGAGCACCAAGCGCATGGTGGCTGAGCCGACGGCGCCTCGGTGGTCGCAGCCCGAGTTCGCAGCCTGGGTCAAGCAAGCGCGTCGACGCCGAGCCCTACTGGTTCCATCGGATCCGGCTCACCGACGACCTCGTGACGCCAGGCTGGTCCGATCCGGAAGTCGAGAAGCTTCCCCACTTCGGGCTGCCCGACGACATGACGGGGATGCGCGTCCTCGACGTCGGGTGCGCCGAGGGGTTCTTCTCGTTCGAGTGCGAGCGCCGGGGCGCCGCGGAGGTCGTCGCCATCGACCCGTTTCCGGATTCCGTCCGTCGGTTCCACCTCTGTGGCGACGCTCTCGGGTCGAACGCGGCCGCCTATCTCTGCAGCGTCTACGACCTGACACCGGAACGATTCGGAACGTTCGATCTGGTCCTCTTCTTCGGCGTCCTCTATCACCTGCGTCACCCACTCCTCGCGCTCGAGCACGTCCATTCGGTCGCGGCCGAAACCGTGCTGCTCCAAACCGCGACGTGGGAGGTTCCAGGCTCGTCGGACGTGCCCCTCGCGCGGTTCGACCCCTTCGGGATCGAGAGCGGTCCGGACCACGAAGGCAAGATGTTGCACGACCCGACCGTCTTCTGGCGACCGAACACTGCGTGCGTTGTCGCGATGCTGCAATCGACCGGCTTTCGCGAGGTCGAGATCGTGTCGGACGATCCGCAGATCTGCATCGCGGTTCGAGCGACCGGCGACACCTCGCGAGGCCCGGCGCGGCCCCCGGATCAGTCGCCGCCGCCCTGGTCGTGAGGGAACCTCATGATGGAGTCCGACAAGTATCCCGGTTCCACGGATCCGTGCTGAGGAAGCGGGTGTTCGCGCGTCCACGCGCCGTCTCGAACCTCGACGAGTGCGACTTCTACCACTGCATGGACCTGCCCTCGACTGGCGAAGTCGTTGGACCCTGGGATCTTCGCCCCGGCGTCGACGCGTACCTCGGCAACATCGATCTCGCCGATCAGCGCGTGCTCGAGATCGGTCCGGCCAGCGGCTTCCTCACGTTCCACATGGAGCAGCGGGGGGCCCAGGTCGTCGCGGTGGAAGTGGCCGAGGATTTCGGCTGGGACTTCGTCCCGTTTCCCGGCTTCGAGGCGGCCGGGGTGTTCGAGTCGCACAGAGCGGCGCTGCGCAAGATGAAGAACGGATTCTGGTTTGCGCACCGCGAGTTCGGATCGAGCAGCAGGCTGCACTACGGAAGCGCGTACGACCTACCGGCAGCCCTCGGTACGTTCGACGTTGCGGTGATGGCGGCGGTACTGCTCCACAACCGGTCTCCTCTCTCGATCATCGAGAACTGCGCCTCGGTCTCGAAGACGTTGGTCATCACCGACCTCTACCGGCGGGAGCTCGCGGAGACACCGGTCAACGTCCTGATCCCGTCCACGAGCAACTCCGTATGGGACACGTGGTGGAGCCTGAGCCCGGCACTCATCATCCAGTTCCTCGAGGTGCTCGGCTTCTCCCAGATCCGTCTCGGCCATCACACCCAGCTCCGACGCGGAGACCCCGACATCGGTGGGTCGACATCACTCGCTGAGGTCGAGCCACTGCCGTTCTTCACGATCGTCGCCTCACGCTGACACGCGGTGGGGCCGGGTGGGATCGAACCACCGACCGAGGGATTATGAGCGGGACCAAGGCCGTCTCTCCTGTTCGCGCGTGTGCGGATCTGTTGCTACATAAGCACACGCGCGCACCCATGCGGCACGTGCGACAGGTGATTTCGCTCAACTCGGTGCCAAACCGGTGCCAAGAATCGGTCTCGGACGCGCGCCGAGGTTGTCGTAGGTCGGCGCGAGCATCGCCGCATGGATCAATCACGCGGCGTGCTCCGCTTCTGGACCGAGAACAGCTTGTACGAAGTCGACTACTCGCGTTCGCTCATCCGTCGCCTCGGCGGTCGTAGCCACGCGACGCCCCACCAAGGAACCGACGGCCGGTGGCAGCAGTTCGTCGAGATCTCACCGGTCGAGGTGGACCTGCCGGTGCTCATGTACTGGGAAGCCGACGATGGTCGCGCCACGTCGAATCCGAAGAGGACGGAGACGTCATTGGTGGTCGGCATCTCGACCGGCGAAAGGAACCGGTGCCCGAGTGGGTACATCACCTACTCGAACGGAGACGGTAGAGCATTGAATTGTGCGATTGACGGCTGAAGTCCGCGGCGAGCTCAACGCTCGGACGCCGTCAGACCAGGACTGAGGCCTCCTCGTGACCACGCCGAGCGAACTGTCATACGATCTTGCGATGGCCAAGGGGACAGTTCTGTATTCGAGTTCCGTAGTCCCTTCCGGATTGGTTGGGGCTCGTCGTGACAACTGAGCGACGCGTGCCTCGAGAGATCGACGGCAAGGGCCGCACCGTCCGCGAGCTGCTCGCCGGCCGGAAGTACTCGATCGACTACTACCAGCGCGAGTACAAGTGGCAGCAGAAGCAGGTCGCCGAGCTGATCGAGGATCTCGCCGCCAAGTTCCTCGAGAGCCACGAGGAGGGCAACGAGCGCAGCGCCGTCGCCGACTACGGCCACTACTTCCTCGGCTCGATCATCATCAGCGACAAGGACGGGCAGAAGTTCATCATCGACGGCCAGCAGCGGCTCACGACGCTGACGCTGCTCCTGATCTTCCTGCATCACCAGCCTCGAGGATGCCGAGCAGAAGGGGCAGATCGCGGACCTGATCTTCTCGCAGAAGTACGGCAAGCGGTCGTTCAACCTCGACATCCCCGAGCGCACCGCCTGCATGGAGGCGCTCTACAAGGGCGAGGAGTTCGCCGATGCCGACCCGCCGGAGTCGGTCGCCAACATCCTGGCCCGCTACGCGGACATCGAGGAGCTCTTCCCCGACGAGCTCGCGGGCGCGGCGCTGCCCTACTTCGTCGACTGGCTGGTCGAGAACGTGCACCTGGTCGAGATCACCGCCTACTCCGACGGCGATGCCTACACGATCTTCGAGACCATGAACGACCGCGGGCTCTCGCTCACGCCCGCGGACATGCTCAAGGGATACCTGCTCGCCAACATCACCGACGCCGAGACGCGCACGCGCGCGAGCCGCGTCTGGAAGGAGCGGGTCCAGGCGCTGGCCGAGCTCGGCAAGGACGAGGATGCCGACGGGATCAAGTCGTGGCTGCGCAGCCAGTACGCCGAGAGCATCCGCGAGCGCAAGCGCGGCGCGGCGCCGCAGGACTTCGACCTGATCGGCACCGAGTTCCACCGCTGGGTGCGCGACCACGAGGAGCGCCTCGGGCTGACGGCGAGCGCCGAGTTCGCCCGCTTCATCGAGCGGGACTTCGCCTTCTACGGCCGCTGGTACGAGCGGCTGCGCGCGCGCCGCCGAGACGCTCACGCCGGGGCTCGAGTGCGTGCACTTCAACGCGCAGCACAACTTCACGCTCCAGTACCCGGTGCTGCTCGCGCCGCTCCGCGTGGAGGACGACGAGGCGACGGCCCTGCGCAAGGTCCGCGTCGTGGCCGCGTACCTCGACATCCTGATCCACCGACGCATCTGGAACTGGCGCGCGATCGACTACTCGACGATGCAGTACGCGATGTTCCTCGTGATGCGCGACATCCGCGGCAAGAGCGCGATCCGAGCTGGCGGCACTGCTGCGCGAGCGCCTGGACGCCGAGACGGAGACCTTCGCCGAGCAACGACCGCTTCCGCCTGCACGGCATGAACGGCCGGCAGATTCACCGGCTGCTCGCGCGGATGACCGACTACGTGGAGACGCAGATCGGGCAGGCCTCGCGTTACGCCGAGTACGCCCAGCGCGGCCGCAAGGGCTACGAGATCGAGCACATCTGGGCGGATCATCCCGAGCGCCACACGGACGAGTTCGCCCACCCGAGCGAGTTCCAGGAGTACCGCAACCGCATCGGCGGTCTGCTTGCTCCTGCCCGAAGAGCTTCAACGCGAGCTACGGCGACCTGCCTTACGCCGAGAAGCGCGAGCACTACGTCGGCCAGAACCTGCTCGCGCGGAGCCTCCACGAGCAGGCCTACGAGCACAACCCCGGCTTCCGGCGGTTCATCGAAGAGAGCGGCCTTCCGTTCCGCGCCGCACGCGGAGTTCAAGAAGGCCGACCTCGACGCGCGGCAGGCGCTCTACCGGCAGCTCGCCGAGCGGATCTGGAGCCCCACGAGACTCAAGCAGGAGCCGGTGACGATGGGCGTACCCGCTCAAGAATGAGCTCGCCGTCTCAGGTCGATCGCGCGGTAGAGAGAAAGCAAGAGGAGAAGAAGAAGAAGAAGAAGAAGAACAAAGAGAAGCGTGCGGGCTACGGGCCGGCCGCTCGCTCGATTTCTGCGACGTATTCCTCGAGATGCGGGTCCTCGAGCGCGGCCGGATACGCGGTCGGAATCGCTCTACCGCTGCAGTCGGCGAATCGAAGCCACAGCGAGGCCACAACACGATCATGTCCTCACGGTCGTGTTCTGTTGGATCCGCGCACGACGCCGAGAGTTTCATCACGAAGATCGATGCTGGTGGCGGCAGGTGGACCCGAAGCGGCCCATGCTCAAACACGAGTTCACACTCGTCCATGGTCAGGTCCTGCGGCTTGAAGGGTGCTGCATGATCGTTGAGCCAGTCCGGCGCGAGGTCGTGACGACCAGCAAGATCCGCGATCACGTGTGTGAGCTCATGGCTGAGCCGCGTCACCGTGTCTACATCGTCGGTGCCGACTCGCAACTCCCGGATTGCCATGTACGCGCCGCCGACCACGATCAGCTCCACGGACGCGTGAGCATCAGCGAAATCGCCCTCGGCTAACGCAGCCGCCAAGTCATTGAGCGCAGCAAAGATGCCGTCGCGGTCGAGAGCCCTGGCTCAGGCATGCGTCGGCATGCGCCAGACGTTGCGAGGACTCAGACAGATGTTGCGTTCCCGGAACTGCCTAGGTGCACTGCGTGCAGCGCGCTCACCGACTTGCTGAGGCCCGGACGAGTACCACGGTTCGCTGAGCGGTCGGACCTTCGCGCACCAACGAGGTCGTGGGATGCCAGCGTCATCCGCGGTCTTCTCCGCGACGGATGCGAGCAGCGCGTCAAGTCGTTCGTGCGAACTACGAATCGGCGGGCGGGCGAGCGCGGTGTCGATCGCTTCAGGATGGCGCACGAGCCAGCCGGTGAAGCCCCGGAACCGAGTCCAGTCAGGCCGGACTCAGAGCCCTCTCGCCATGCATCGGCGAGGTCCGCGAGCGCCGGCGTCTCACCAGGGTCTCGGACGACAAGGTCGAGGTCTCGACCCGTAGCCGCGACGAGCCTCTGGAACATGGTGACGGTTGGGTCGATCTCGCCGGTTTCAACCTTGGAAACCGTCGAGAGGGCTACCCCGGCGCGCTTGCCGACGGCCCGCCGGGACAGGCCCGCCGAGGTGCGCAGTCGAGTGAGCGTGGCGCTAGGTGCTTCCATGGGAGTAGTTTATATACTACCCCCACGGAAGTCGAGCCACTGCGGGCGGAATCTCCGTTGCCAAGGAACATCCGGCGGCCGCTGTTCGGCGCGGCAACAACCGAACACCGAACAATGGCAACCCTGAACTGCCCCGCACGGAGAATTCAGGGGCTCAGGCCGGCGCCGGGTCAGGCGTTCGGCCACCGCGTCTGGACGTACTTCTGCTTCTCGGTGTCGTCGAGGGCCTTGGTGCCGTTGCCGATCCGGACGTAGAACGCGGTCTTCTTCTCGAACTGGCCCTTCACGTCGATCGTGACCTTGGCGTCGACGGGGAACTCCGCTGGGTCGACGTGGACCCGGCAGAGGTCCTGGCCGTCGACCGTGTGGATCTGGATCGACACGTTCGTGGCCGCGGCGTCCCCCATCGACGCGGCCACGATTTGCCGAGGTGGAGCTGGAACCGGTCGCGATCGTCCGTGCCGTTCTTGTGCAGCGAGGCGTAGTCGGACTCGAGGCCGGTGACACGGTCCCGTCGTCGGCGACGCCGATGAGGAGGGTCCCGCCATCGCGTGAGTTCAGGAACGCGGCGATCGTCTTGAGCGACGCGGTCTCGAGCGGCTTGAACACCTCGCCGTCGTCGGCGTGGGTGCGCAGCGTCGCCTTGTACTCGAGGGTGGGCGACTCGCGGTCGGGGCCGAGGAGTTCGCCGATGGGGCAGTGCTCCTGGTGGGCGACCTTGGCCTTGCTCTGGATGAGCGGGAGGTAAGCCTCGAGCACCATGCCCTGCATCTCGGCGTTGTCGATGTACTTGATCGCCATGTCCTCGGACGGCGGCGAGCTGGTCGACGACGCCGCGAGAGGAACTCCTTCTCCAGGACGAGCTTGAAGTTCTCCGGCGAGTTGGCGGCGGCGGCCTGCTGCATGTCGGGGCGGCCGGCGAGCTTGTCGGCGATCGCGTCGTAGAAGTAGCGGTCCTCGGGGTCGAAGTTGGTGCCGAAGCGCTCGTTGAGCGGGCGATGATGACCGAGAGCGGCTCCTCGTCGGGCCCTCGAACTGCTTGCCGGCACCACCGAAGATCGTGGTGACCTCTCCCTCGTCGGCGGTCGAGCGAGACGGATCCCTCGAAGGTCTGGTCGAGCTTGAGGTAGGCGAGCTCGACCTCGCTGCCGAGGTCGATGCCGCCGGCGCCGTCTGCCCGGATGAAGGACGACAGCGCCTTGGCAGAACAGGTAGTCGCGCTCGAGCTTTGCGTCGGTGAACGGACACGACCTGGGAGAGGAACGCGTAGGTGCGGACGAACGTTGACCAGCGCGTCGCGGAAGTCGGCCTGCTCGTCGTCGTCGAGGGCCCAGAAGCGGTCGATCGGCGGGGTGAGCGCGGCGTGGACCGTGCCGTGCGTGCCCGCCGCGTTCGGGCCGAGGAGCAGCGCCACGACCTGCTCGACCTCGTCGGCCCGCAGCACGCCGAAGGGGTCGAGCGCGTGGCGGGTGTCGTAGAGCAGGTTCGGGTCGGTCGGCGGGGCGACCGTCTTGCCGTACCACGGCTCGAAGGCCGTCGCGGATGTCATCGGCGTCGTTGCGGAAGTCGAGGACGAACAGTCGTCCTGGCGCTTGCCGGGGTGGATCCGGTTGAGCCGGGAGAGCGTCTGCACCGCGTGCGAGCCCGCTGAGCAGTCTTGTCGACGTACATCGCGTAGAGCAGCGGCTGGTCGAAGCCGGTCTGGTACTTCTCGGCCACGACCAGCACCTGGTAGTCGTCGGTGTCGAACTGCTCGGCGGTCTGGGACTCGGGGAAGCCGTTCATGTTCGGCCTCGGTGTACGTCGACGCCGTCGTCGATCGACCGTCCCGGAGAAGGCGACGAGCACGCCGAGTCGCCGTAGCCTGCTCGGTGATGTAGCGGTCGAGCGCCTGCTTGTAGCGCACCGCGTGCAGCCGCGACGACGGTGACGACCATCGCCTTGGCCTGCCCGCCGATCGCGATGGGCGACGTGCTGGCGGAAGTGCTCGACGATGACCTCGGCCTTCTGGGCCAGGTTGTGCTCGTGGAGGCTGACGAACCGGGCGATCGCGCCTGCGGGCCTTCGCGGAGTCGTACGCCGGGTCGTCGGCGATCGGCTTCTCGATGTTCCAGTACGTCTCGTAGGTGACGTAGTTGGCGAGCACGTCGAGGATGAAGCCCTCCTCGATGGCCTGGCGCATCGAGTAGAGGTGGAACGGCTCGTACCGCTCGGTGGCCGGGTCGAGCGGCCGAACAGCTCCAGCGTGCGCGCCTTGGGTGTCGCGGTGAACGCGAAGAACGACAGGTTCGGCTGCTGGCCCCGCGCGGCGACCGCCTTGGCGAGCGCCTCCTCGACTGCATCGACCGGCTCGGCGCTCGCCCCGCGTCCTCGGCCTCGGCCGCGGTCGAGCTGCTCCTCGGGTCGGCCTCGCCGCCGAGCACCAGCTTAGGTCCTTGGCCGCCTCGCCGGTCTGCGACGAGTGGGCCTCGTCGACGATCACCGCGTAGCGCCGGCGGGCAGCTCGACTCGACCTTGTCGAGCACGAACGGGAACTTCTGCAGCGTCGTGATGATGATGCGGGCCTGCTCGCCGGCCAGCGCCTCGGCGAGCTGCTGCGGAGTTCTTGTCGATCTTCTCCACGACGCCGTGGGCGTGTTCGAACTGGTAGATCGTGTCCTGGAGCTGGCGGTCGAGCACCCGCGGTCGGTGATCACCACGACCTTGTCGAACACCTTCGCATCGCGGTCGTCGTGCAGTGTCGACAGCCGGTGCGCGAGCCAGGCGATCGTGTTCGACTTGCCCGACCCGGCCGAGTGCTGCACCAGGTAGTCGCTGCCCGGCGCCGTCGCTCGCGGCGTCGGCTTCGAGGCGAGCACCGCGTCCCACTGGTGGTAGCGGGGGAAGATCACCGTCGCCCGTGCGCCTTCGGCGCCCGTCGGCCGGCTTCTCGACATGCACGAACCGGGCCAGCAGGTCGAGCCAGGCGTCCCGCTGCCAGACCTGCTCCCACAGGTAGGCGGTGCGGTGCCCGTCCGGGTTCGGCGGGTTGCCGGCGCCCCAGTCGTGGCCCCGGTTGAACGGCAGGAAGCGCGTCGTCGTCGCCCGCGAGGCGGGTCGTCATCGCGACCCGCTCGGTGTCGACGGCGAAGTGCACGACCGCCCGTCGGCCGAAGGTCACGTTCTTCGGGTCGCGGTCGGTGCGGTACTGCGCGATCGCATGCTCGACGGTCTGGCCGGTGAGCTGGTTCTTCAACTCCGCAGTCGCGACCGGGAGCCCGTTCACGAACAGGCACAGGTCGAGCGTCTTGGTCGAGCCCGGCTCGTAGGGCAAGCTGGCGGGTGACCGTCAGCCGGTTCGCCTCGTAGCGCTGCACAGCTCCGGCGTCAGCCCGTGCGCCGGCCTGAAGTACGCGAGCTGGATCGTGACGCCCAGATCGACGACGCCATGGCGCAGCACGTCGACCGTGCCGCGCGCGTCGATCTCTTGCGCGAGCCGGTCCGCGAACTCGCTGCGCGCCGTCCCGGTCGCCGCCGTAGGCGTGCCATCAGCTCTCCCACGCCTCGGCCTGCGTCGCCCCGATGAACGCGAACAGCTCGGCGGTGTCGAGCCCCCGGGCCGGATCGAAGTCGGTCGGGTCCTGCGTCGTTCCGACCTTGACCTCCTGGTAGCCGCCGGCGTTGACGAGCGACTGGCAGATCTCGATCTCGAACGCCGTGCTCGTCCGGCTTCACGCCGCGACCCCCGGGATCTCGAACTCGCCAGTCACTGCGGCAGTGATCAGCGCCTGCCGATGCTCGCTGAGAAGGTTCGAACTGCTTCTCGATGAGCCTCCGACAGATCGATCGCTTCGAAGCCCCTTCCGCGACATCCGCATCGTGATCTGCTGCTGAACTGCGAGAGGCGGAATTGGGCATCGGAATGTCGCCAATCTGCGAGCGCGACAACCGCTGCATTGTCGTGCCACACGCTGATGCAACTCCGCCAGCTGCAAGATGCCAGACGATCGAGAGGAAATGACAGGAATTCTGAATCCACTCCGGGTGCCGGACGCAGAATCACAACGTCGACAGAGCAGCCATCCTTCGGCCAAGGTTGGGAGCCACGCACGCGCACCACCGGGCCGGCAAGCGCGCGAAATCAATGACATCGCCCGCGAGCACCTCGGTGCAGTTAAGCGAGCGAACGAATCCGTCTGAGATGTAGCGAAGTCCCTGCTCCCGATACATGCCCTCACCGATGTTCCGCAGTTTGGATCAGTCGGATTCCCTCGTCCGTGATGTACGGAGTTTCGATCCAATCCCCACCGTGAACAACACCTGCTGCGCGCTTGAGCGTTGCGATCGGCCACGGCACGTCGAGAACCTGCGTCGGCATCCCCGCCCAGCGCAGCCGGTACGCAGCGGGCATCGATAATGCTCCGGCGCCTCTGGTTGAGCAGGTCAACCAAGCGGTCCTTCTGCTGCGATGAGCGCGTCGATGCGGGCGGTCTCGGCGTCGAGGTAGTCGGTGATCGCCCGCTGCTCGATCGTGTCGGGAGGTCGACGGGAACACTCCCCAGATCATCCTCAGCACAGGCGTCACTGCGATGGGCGGCATCCCCTTTGAACGTGGCGACGTACTCAGCGATGAGTCGTCGCGATCGAAGGAGGTAGTGGAGAACCTAGCGCTCAACGTCACCGACTGACCTCGGCAACCAGGTAGTCACCGCTGACGATCCCTCCGTACCCGGACACAGCAATCGATCCGCGCGCACGCCTTCCGATCTTCGTTCACAACTACGTCGCCGTCACGAACGAGCTTGTAGTCGCTGAGGTCTCGTCGAGGCGTCTTCGTTGAATTGTCCATCGCGACTGCCCTTTGAACGACTCCCCACTCGCGGTAGCTCGATGAGAACTTGTCTCGTGAACGGCTCCGCCGCACATCGCAATCTCGAAGCGAGGTGCCGGAGTCGGCCATGCTCACTCCGTCACCTCACGGAGCAACCTCTGGATCTCGGCTTCGAGCTGCTTGATCTCGGCATCGATCTCGGCGAGCGGCCGCGGCGGCACGTACCTGTAGAAGTGGCGGGTGAGCGGGATCTCGTAGCCGATCTTGGTCTTGTCGTGGTCGACCCACGCGTCGGGCACGTACGGGCAGCACTTCGGCCGCTCATGTAGTCGTCGATCGCGGCGCGGTACTCGATCGTCGCAAGGCGTGCCGATCACGTCGGCCTCGAAGGTCACCGGCACTGCGGGGAGCGGCACGTTCTCGTTGTCACGCAGGTCGGGGTCGGGCTCGGGTTGCCCTTCCTTGTCGGTGACCGGATCGGCATCGGGGTCGCGCGACAGCGAGCGCGGCGAGCAGCGCCTTCTCGAGCGCCTTGCGGGCTCCCCGCCATGGGAGTCGAGCGCGGAGAGCGCCGCCTTGGGCGTCGCCGCCGAGACGCCGTCGTTCGCGGCGAACGCCTTGCGCCAGCGGTCCTGCTCGTCTTCGGTGAGCTTCGCGAACTGCTTCGGTCGCCTTCGAGCGCGGCGAGCGTCTCGGCATTGATCTCCCACCGCAGCCGCAGCGGCCGCTCGACGGTGATGCGCTGGAACCCGAACGCCTCGTTGGCGAAGATCTTCACCCGGTCGCCTTCGACGAACTCGCCGTAGAGGCGCGACGATCTCGGCGATCTGCTCGCTCGCTGATCTCCTTGCGCTTCTCGCCGAGGCTCTTGCGCATCTTCACGAACAGGTCGCGGGCGTCGACGAGCTGCACCTTGCCGCGCCGCTCGGGGCTCTTGCGGTTGGTGACGATCCAGAAGTACGTGGAGATGCCGGTGTTGTAGAAGAGCTGGTCGGGCAGCGCGACGACGGCTTCGAGCCAGTCGTTCTCGATGATCCACCGGCGGATCTCCGACTCGCCCGAGCCGGCGGCGCCGGTGAACAGCGGCGAGCCGTTGAAGACGATCGCGAGGCGGGAGCCGCCGTCCTCGGCGCGGCTTCATCTTCGAGATCATGTGCTGGAGGAAGAGGAACGAGCCGTCGTTGATGCGCGGGCAGGCCGGCACCGAAGCGGCCGGCGAAGCCCTCGCTGCTCGTGCTCGGCCTTGACTCGTCGGCGACCTTCTTCCACTCGACCCCGAACGGCGGGTTGGCGAGCAGGTAGTCGAACCGCTCGCCGGCGTGGCCGTCTTCGGTGAACGAGTTGCCGAACACGATGTCGAGGCGTCCTGGCCCTTCAGCATCATGTCGGAGCGGCAGATGGCGTAGGTCTCGGCGTTGAGCTCCTGGCCGAACACCTCCAGCGTGGCGTCGGGGTTGAGCGTCGCGGAGGTGGTCCTCGGCGACCGAGAGCATGCCGCCGGTGCCGCACGCGGGGTCGAACAGCGTCCTGACGATCCCCGGCTTCGGTGAGCAGTCGCTCGTCCTCGATGAAGAGGAGGTTCACCATCAGCCGGATGACCTCGCGGGGCGTGAAGTGCTCGCCGGCGGTCTCGTTGGAGAGCTCCGAGAACCGGCGGATCAGCTCCTCGTAGAGGTAGCCCATCTCGAGGTTCGAGACCGCGTCGGGGTGCAGGTCGATCTCGGCGAACTTGCGACACCACGAGGTACAGCAGGTTGGCCTGGTCGAGCCGGTCGATCTGGGTGTCGAACTCGAACTTGTCGAGCACGTCGCGCGCCGCCTCGCGAGAAGCCGGCGATGTAGGCGCGCAGGTTGTCGGCGATCGTCGGCGGGTCGTCGAGCAGCTTGCGCGAAGTCGAGCGGCGACGTGTTGTAGAACTGCTCGCCCGGCGACCTGGTCGAGGACCGGGTCGAGGTTCTCGACCTTGCCCTTCAGCTGCTCGTGGCGCGTCGAGCACCTTGCGCCTTGGTCGGCTCGAGCACACAGTCGAGGCGGCGGAGCACCGTCGAGCGGCAGGATGACCTTGCCGTACTCGGACTGCTTGTAGTCGCCACGCAGCAGGTCGGCGACCGACCAGATGAACACAGTGCGTGGTTCTTGATGGCCTTTTCGCTCTGCGTCTCGCTCATCGCTGTCCTCGCGAAGAGAGCGCCGATCTGGATCCGCCTGCCCTGAGCATCGGACACTGAGCCTCGTGTCCATCGTGCTTCACTCAGCCCCGGCACGCTGAGAAACCTAGATGAATCCGAACGGCGCGCCGCCGTGCCCGATCGTCGCCGCAGCCAGGTACCCGATTTGGTCGCTGCTCTCAACGGATCCGCGAGTAGATGCGTTCGTCATGGCTCCCGCAGGCCGACGGCAAAGGAAGCCGACGCCATCGACCAGTCCCACGTTGTCCTTCGCAGCCAGCCTTCCGTATACACCATTCAGGCCCCGTCCTCCGGGGCGTGGATCTGATTGGCGTGGGTTCGCGGATGGGAGTCGGTGGTCGACGCCACAGTCCGGCTGGTAAATTAGGGTCGGGCTCGGTGCTAGGTGGTTGGCCTGACTCCTTCATCTTGTGGAGTAGACCGCCACGTGGATTGTACGCCGCTCCGGCAGACGATCAGGTCGATTCAAGGCCGGCGATCGTGCTCTCGTCCCACGATGACGTGACGCTCGCTTGCAAGTCGACTCGTGTCGGTCGTCAAACCCGAGGGGGCTGCCAAGACTGCCGGATCGACTCTCCAGGTGGGATGA
This sequence comes from uncultured Acidimicrobiia bacterium, assembly GCA_963809885.1. Classification (GTDB taxonomy): domain Bacteria; phylum Actinomycetota; class Acidimicrobiia; order IMCC26256; family PALSA-555; genus JALHSW01. The sequence goes on from CAWELA010000005.1 coordinate 87,212, forward strand.
CACCGAGCAACTCCCGAACTGCGTCGACTCCTACGGGCCTCGCGTAGTCCTTGCACTGAACGAAAGAGGCGATGTTCAATCCCAACCTCATCGACATGATCGGCGATAAGGTCGACGCCACCATCACGAGAAGCGCGGCGTCTTGTACTAGCCAGCCGAGTCGCCGCAACAGGTCCGCGGAGCGTTGCTCGAGCTCAAGGCCAGTCGGGGGCGCGCGGGCGCTGTTCTCGGGGGCGGCCTGGAGCACGCAACCCGAAGAGTCCGAAGAGTTAGTCACTGGTCAAGCGTCGGCCGAGGTCGAGAGAGACGTCGTCGACGACCTCGTCGAACAGTTGCTGCTTGGCGGAAATGATCTCGTGGATCCGTTCCTCGATCGTTCCTATCGCCGTGTACTTGAAGACCGTCACGGGATTAGATCTGACCCATCCGGTGGCTGCGATCTTCCGCCTGCCGCTCCACCGCAGGGTTCCACCAGCGATCGAGGTGAAAGACGTATGAGGCCTCTTGCAGGTTCAGTCCAATTCCCCCTGCTCGCAGGGAGAGCACGAGAGCCCTGTGTCTTTCCGATCGTTTGAAGTCCTGAACGACGCGGTCCCGTTCGGCGCTCGACATGCCGCCCGTGTACGTGAGTGGCTTGAACTCCGCGAGCGCCTTTGCCACGGCTTCAACGCCGAAGGTCTCATCTGTGAACTGGGAGAAGATCAGCGCCTTGTGCTCCTCGGCGGTAAGCACCTCCATCCGACTGCGAATGTCAGCGAGCTTGGCTGACTCGCCAGTGCGGGGACACACATTGCAGATCTGCTTCAACCGAAGGATCAGTTCGAGCACGTGCTCGATGCGGATCTCGGCTCCCCGTTCCTTGAGTTGGACAATGCCTTCTCGCTCGGCCCGCTCATACGTTTCCTGCTGCGCATCGAACAGGGGAAGCGAGAGGTGGAACACCTGCTTGGGCGGAAGCTCGTCGAGAACGTCGCTCTTTCGTCGGCGAAGCTGAAGCTGCCGATGGCGGTGGAGCATCGCTTCACCCGAGCCGTAGCGCACTGGATCCTCGCCAGCGACGTGGTCCACGAACTCGAGGATCGATGCCAGATCTTCGATCTTGTTCTCGATCGGTGTACCTGTCATCGCCCAGGATCGACGGCGGTCCAGCTGTTTGCATTCGCGGCCGAGTTCGACGCGGGGGTTCTTGATCTTCTGGGCTTCATCAAGCACCACGAGGTCCCAGATCCGACGCCGCGGGCGACTGCGGGTTGTCCGTGAAATCCGCGCGGAACGTCTCGTAGCTAACGATTGTGACGTGGGCCTCTGCCGTCCACTGCCACGCTCGGTCCTTAGGGGAACCCTGGACCTGCATTAGCCGCAACTCGGGCGCCCATTGGCGGAGTTCGCGGCGCCATTGCTCGTGGAGGCTCGCAGGTACGACGAGCAGCACCGTTTGAATCTGGCGTTGCAAGCACAGGATCCGGATCGCGGCCGCCGCTTGGACCGTCTTTCCGAGACCCATGTCGTCGGCAAGCAAGAGTCTGTCGCGATCGACAAGGGTCTGGACCCCTTCGAGCTGGAAGGGCAAAGAGCGTGCCCGCCCAGTCGATGGTTGTCCCGGGACCGGGAAGGAGGGAATCGAGGGGAACGGCAAGCAGCACGCGGAGACGATCGGCGAGTGACGGCTCGGTCGGCTCTGGTATCGCCCCCTCGGCCAGGCAACCCGAGCGTTGCTGGCGCCTCCAAGGGCGCCGGCGCCTGCACAATCGGGGTTCGCTCTGGCAATTCGGTGACACTCACCGACGATGTTTCAGTGGGAACGAAATCTGCTCTGCAGAGAAGCCACTCGACGGGTGACGGAGTGGTCCCAAGCGGCGAGTAGAGGCCGGGCTCCGATGGATGTATTCGTGCCAACTGAATCCGTAGAGCTTGCCTGGTCTTGGCTGGCCTTCGCCGGAAGAGATGTCGTCGCGGCCGTTGCGACGCCTCCGCTGTCGTCCACCATGCCTCAGCATTCATCCCGCTGAAAACGCCTCTCCCAGCCCCTTGCCCGCGTGCTCAAACGGCTCGGTCGCTACGCCTCGGGCATTCAGCGCGTCGAGCAGATTCCGCGTGTCGCCGAATCTGGAGTCGGTGGACTGGTGGCCCAAAATAGATGAAGGGCGTCTCCGAGTTCTTCCGGAGACTCATCTGCCGTGTGAACAATCGATTCTCCGTCGGCCACACGGCAGATCGGGACCAGGACTTCAAGATCCTCGGTTAACAGGAGCGGCGGAACCTCGCTCGCGAGCGCCAGCAAAAGTGCAGGCGTCTTCGGGCAGGCCTGGAACAGGGATGTACAAATCGCTTTGACTGCCTGACGCCGAGCTTCTCCGGCTCGCCACAAGAAGGCGGCTGGCACGTCGACCCGGTTGAAGCAGAAGTCGATCGGCTCAGCGTGGCCGTTCACCACGAAGAGCGCTCCGCGAAGGCCCCTCCCATCCGGCTCATCGACCATCCGCAGGAACCCCGCGAATCCGAGGTTGCTGACCTCGGTCTGGTCTCGGAACGGGACCGGCATGCCTCAATCCTCAGCCTTCTCGTCAGAGCTACTGATTTCAGGAGCCAACTCGAGTCCCAGATCTTCTCCGTAGTCGACCTGCAGCTCCTCGTGCTGGAGAGCGATTTGCTCCCCGGGTAGATCCGCTCCGAGTCCCACCGAGTGATCCAACTCCGCACGTAGCTGCGCATCCGGCCCGCGCTCCAGCGCCCCAAACGTCGGGGGCTTCCCATCCATACGCGGTGGCGTGCACGTCACGCAGGCGGTCGTACGTTCGTCGAAGTGCAGCGTCATCTGGCGGCTTCAGCTCCACATCATCATTTTCGATCCAGCCGATACCGGCCTCAGCTCTAGCTGCTAGCAACGAGTACTCGGCGGTGTCCTTGCTGCGCAGCTTCGGAGCCACGTTGTCGCGGTCACCCTTAACCCCAAGTACTTCGATGCCGAAGTCGTCTGTGATCGTTGCGACGGCGCTGATTCCAAGAAATCCGTCGTCCTCGACCTTCCCCATCCATCTGGCCAGCTCTGCGTAGGACTTCCCACGCTGAAGGATGCTGTAGCGACCGACGAGCTCGACCTCGTCGATGAGCAGCACCCAGCCCGAGAATCCCGCCGCGCGAATTAGCCTGCTCACAAAGACGAACCGTTCGTGTGCGAGCTGTCGGAGCTTCACCGCCTTCACCGGGTACGAGGCAAGCTCGCCGATCTGGCGCAACCCGCTCCGTACGTCTGCGACTGGCAACTTCTCCCCCGACCAGAAGTTGGTGATCTTCTCGACGAGTTCAGGATCGCCTTTGAGTCGCTCATAGAGGAGCAGCGTGGCGGGGAACAAGGTGCTGAGGCCACTGTCGTCGCGGTGAGCCCAGCGGTAGAAGTCGACGTACGCGGGTGAGTTCGGATCAAGCCGAAGGGCAATTTGGCTGATGGCAGGACCGGCGAAGCCTGGTACCTCCGCGCTGTCCACTGCCGCTTTGAACACCTTGCCGAGGTCGTACAGCGGCGTCTCCTTGCTGATAACGATCCGACTGCAGACGAAATTCTCTGACGCCGCACCATGCTGCAGATGCTCAAGCAAGTGCGACTTGCCTGTACCGAAACCACCAGAAACTAAGAGTCCTGATGTTGGCTCGCCGCGATCGATTGACACACGGAGTAGCGCGAGCTGCTCATGGAATCGCCGTTCAGCCTCCTCCTGGTCGCATCCGAGTGCTCGAACTGCATCGCGGGTCGGGAACACCGTTCCTCAGCGCCTCGAGTGCTCGTCGATACTCGACTTGATCGCCGGCCTCGGGCGGTACCACTGCCATCACGCCTCCACCATTCGACGAGCCTCCGACGAGACGCGAACCAGCGTCGCCATCGGATTCACCAGCGGCGGGTGTCGCGGGGATCTCGTCGTAAACCCGGAAATTCAGCGCTCGGTATTCGCCGATTCCATGGCCTCCGGCCGTCTCGTCGAGAAAGTCGGGAGAGGGCACGACGACGATAGCAATCCGCGAGCGTGGTCCGTAGCGTCGACGAACTGCCGCAGGAGCTTATACGCGTCGATGCGTGCCGGCTTCGTGTAGTACACCGACCCGTCCTTCGGGTTCTTCGTCAGAGTGATTCGTGCTGTGAGGTCGAGGATGACCACCAAGCCCGGGTATCCGGCGAACCGGATCCAGTCGAGCATCGACTCGAACAGAAAGCGGGCGTTCGTGCGGTGAATACGTGCGAAGATCTGGTACGGCTTAACCGCGCCGACGACTTCGTCCTTCCTGTTAGCCAATCGGTAAGCGCGGCCGTCGTGGTGTCGCCCTCCGCACCGCTCGACAGTTGAGCCAGGCAGAGTTGCGTCATCGCAATCCTGAAGTCCTTCGCGAGTTCCAACGCTTGAACACTGCTTGACTGATCCGACGTTGCAACTCGAGACGTAGAAAGTCTTCGTCGAGGTCGTTCTGAGCGGCCAGACCCGAAACGAATGACGCGGATCCCTCACCCGGTACTTCATATCCATGGGCGACAGCAAGGCCTTCCAGAACTCGCCGGGCAAGACGTTCCCACGGAATCTGTTCAGCAATTCGGAAAAACACCTGGTCCATCAATGCGTAAATCCGCGCCACCGACGGATCCAGCTGCGCGAACCAGGAAACCCCGCTCCTCAGCAGAACCCGTTGCTCCAACCGTAAGGTCGCGGCGGCTTGTTTCGTCGAGCGGGACGACAAACTTGACCGCTGCGCCGCCGGCCTTTATGAACTCGTCGAGGTACTCACGATTGATGAACCCCACCCAGTCACGCGTATTTTATCTCGGCGCTCATGAGCCCACCTCCGAGAATTTGATCCCGTAATAGATGACGGGCTCGCCGTTGGGTGCAACGAAGGTGAACCGGGGAGGCCGCGCCCTTCGTGCCGGTACTTGCTGGAAATGATACGGCCGGCCGGCCGAACGGGTCGCCACGACAGGACTGCGATCCAGGAAGAAGATGTCTCGGGCGAAGTCAGCCTTGTCGTAATCGTGGGCAGCCCCCGGCAGCATGGTGAGCGCGGTAGATGTTCGTGAGGGTCGCTCCTGAGACACCGGATGAGCCAACCACGAGCATGTACGTGCCGTAGTAGAGTCTCCAGGAACTGCTCGGGCTTGAACCTGGGTTTCTTCATTGGTTGCGCTCAAGCACATCGACCAGTCGAGACGGGCGAAGAGCAGTCACCTTCGTCCGGTCAACCTGCACCGCCCGTTGTTCCGGTAAGACCTTGACTAGTGACGGGAACGACACCAGGTGATCATCCTGCCGACGGATCTTCAGACCCCGGGCCTTTGCGGCGACCATGAGCTCGTCCTCATAGCTGTCGCGGAGCAATGCCTCTTCATCACGCGCTTGGAAGGGCCACGCGGCTCGGCGTTTCGAACTTCCTGGCGCGCCGCTTGCTCGGCGATCTTGAGGTTCTCGGCCGCCTTCCGGATCTTGGCGACGTCGCCGTCATGGGCAGCCCGGGCGAGATTCTTCGCCGCGGTGAAATGATAGATGACGCTGCCTTCGTTGCCGAGTCGGCCGCTCGCTGTGTGTCTGCGCATGCTTGCTCGAAGTCCGCCACCAGTTCCCCGTCGCCCTGTCGGTCGAGCTCGTGCTCAGTATCACATGCGGGTGGGACAGCCTCGATGTACCCGTGGGCGCGGGAGCAGGAAGCTCGCGTTCCGTGGGTTGGGCGCGACGCTGATCGCGCCCACCTCGTAGTGATGGTCTAGTTGACCAGTGACGCGGGGGTCGGCTTCTCTTGGGATCAGCGCTGAGGCCGGTTGCCAAACACCCTGTAAACGAGGGCTACGAGTTGGGTATTGGGCTTCCGGATCATCGTGACCGATGCCGACCTGGCCAAGTTTGCCGCGGCGGAGGCGCGCCTCGTGCAAGGGTTGACGCCGGCCTCGTCCTAGCCGGAGCGGGTCACCAGGGGCTCCGGGCGCCGTGAGGGACGCGGGCGACCTCCAAACCGACTGGCCGCGCCGACAGGAACGGTCGCACATCGGCGACCAGTCTTCCAACCCGGTCGCGAAATCGGACCGACCGCAAGCGGACAAGTCCCACGTCGTCCCACGTAGGCAGCCTTCCGTATACACCCTTGCAGGTCCCGCCTCCGGCGGAACCTGCCTCGGGGTGGGACAACCCACCCCGGTCGAGGGACAGCGCGTGGGACATCGGAGGGACCGGATGGGACATTGCTCCGCTTGTCCCACGCGGATCGCCGTGATGTCCCATGGGACTCGGGTCCGCAGTCCCACCCACGCCGAGTTCCGCCGGCAGGCGGAACTCGCAACGGTGTATGCGGAGGATTCTCGCGTGGGACTCGGTCGGCCGCGTCGCGAGCGATCGAGGTCGAGGCAGCATCGGGGGCTGAGGATGGGTCCGGATCTTGCTTCGGGTCGTGGCCTGAGCGGTGACGGTGGCGTGGGCGAGCGATTCCCCGATTTCCGAACCACCCGACCGAGGATCCACGACAGAGTCCCACGCCGCTCGCGACGCCTGCGTGGGACTCGTCGCGCAACCAGCGCGCGAATTGGGACAACAACTGGGACACCAAGTGGGACATCAACTGGGACGTCCCATGTGCATACTCCGAAGCACCGATGCCCAAGACGCCTACGGAGGAGCCATGACCACCAGCACGATCCACGCGGCACCGATCGCGTTCTCGGTCGGAGAAGTCGCCGAGCTGCTCGGCTGCAGCACCGACACCGTCCGTCGAATGATCTGCTCCGGCCAGCTGGAGGCGATCCAACCCCTCGGCAAGGGCGGCCGCGTCTTCATCGGACGTGCCTCGATCGAGCGACTCTTCGACTCGGCCGTTGCGGATCTGAACCATCCGTAGCAGCGCCAGGATCCCGCCGAGCCCAGATACCCAACGCACTCAGCCCGTGATGGCGCCGCAACGAGCGCTGCGAGTTCACGGTCGGACTGCCGTGTCGGCTGTACAGCGGTCCACATGGGGTCTCGGCGAGCCACAGGGAAAGCCCGACGAGGTCGTCCTCGCCGTGCGGCAGCCCGCAGCCGCGGCCGAGGTGGGAGAACTCGTTGACGATCCCGATCACGCCTCCGGTTTGAGGTCGTCGCGAGACGGCGCTCTCGGACATCTCTGCGGCCTCGCGGTCGATGAACGTGCAGCTAACGGCATGCGCTTCGAGCACCGTCGCTACGGCAGCGGGCAAACGGTCGAGAACGGTGGTGGCGGGAGCGAGCGGCAACAGCACCGGCAGCAGGGTCGATTCGTTCACGAACAACGCGACCTGTGGCTTCCAGAACAGCACCGTTGCGTAGCACTCACCCAACCACGTGGTCGAGTGCTCGAAGGGCACCGCGGTCGGCTTCCCGCCGCGATCGAGAAACTTCCTGGTTCCGTGAACGACGAACACGATCGGGAGTTTCGCGGCGTCGACAGATGCCTACGCTCGGGCGCCGTCGGCGGGCTCGAGCAGCACGAGCGGGATCTCACGATCGGTCTTCGTCTGATAGTTAGCGTAACCCTTGTAACCGGCGGTCACCCGGCGCCACAAAGCGGCCCGCTCCTCAGGGGTCGCGACCCGTGCCTGCATCGACTGCTTCGGCTTCCCTGCGAACGCGACCTCCACGTCGGGATGGTCGCGGAGGTTGAGGTACCAGGCGGGGTGGTGATCGTCGCCGCCGCGAGACGTGACGATCACGATCGCGTCGCCCTGCTGGACTGGCGACGTCAGCATCACCGTGCGGGGCTGGCCGCTCTTGCGGCCCGTCGTCGTCAACTCGACCACCGGCATGCCGCCGGCGTGCGATCCCAGCCGCCCAAAGCTGATCGTGAGCAGGGCCCGATGGATGGCATTCATGGCCTTCAGTCTGTAGGTCGCTCGGCATCTCCCGAACACTACGAGCCCGCAGACCGTGGCGCTGGTGCGACTGCTACCGACCCGGCGTTCGGGGGCACTCGGAGACGGGCTTCGAACCTGGCACGCGGTTTACGGTGGTGCCTATCGGAGGTCGTAGGGACTGTCAGCTTCTCGAAGGGGATTGCCTCGAGGCGACCGATGTCGATCGCTCATAGTCTCCACCTACCCGTACTCTTGCGGTACGTCGCGAGTGCGTTGAGCTGGAGCGAGGATTCCGTCAGTCCTTGTTCTTGTTGGCCGCATTGTCGAGCATCGCCATGATGTCGACGGCCTCATCCGCAATCGGAACGTCGACCGTTCCGGCCAGCACACCGTCGACATCGTGGTATTGTGGCCTTCCAGGTTCCGTGAAGCACACCATCGTCCGGTCGTTCCCGGAGGATCACGTGCTGATCGTCACTGGTGTCCGTGTCATGTTGCCGGAGATCGCCAATTCCGAATCGCACAACGATGGAACCCTTCTCGACCCAGGTGCGTCTACCTGCAACGTCGTGAAGTCCCTCAAGACTCGGCACCGCGAAACGCGGCGGGGGAGGTACGGCGCGGCGACCGTCAGGCCAGGATGTGGCGTGCGTTCGCCATACGCACGTGGAGGTTTCGGCAGTTCCACGGCGCCGGGCCTCTTGTCGAAGCTGAGTGCCGTATCCACATCGAAGTGGACTTGGACCTCGACGTCCGGGAGGAACCGGCGTCCAGGATTGTGAACCCGCACATTGATGACTCCGTGTCCCCGGTCGATGTAGCGCCGTGGGAGCGCGGTCGGCTGCCTTGGTCAACCGCTTGTCTAAGCATCGACCTGATCGAGATACTCGTCGAAGGTTCGGGTGTCCTCCTCGTCGATGCCAAGTCCCGAACGCCGGCCGCTGCCAACTGGCGCATCACGGAATCCTGCTGTGCGCGAACGTGGCAGCGGCACGCAGCCCTCCAGCACCGAGGAGGTCCTGCTCGGTGGTGAACCGCTCGGGATGCCGCTGCCGTTCCACGTTCTTTGCTCCGGCCAATCAGGCCGTTGCGTTGCTTCGCAACCCATGCCTCGATCGCTTCGCCGGCACTCGCGGTGTCTATCCACGACAGAGGAACGTCACGAATCATCCGACTTCTAGCTCGGCGCCAGATGCAACGGGCGCTGTCAGTCGACTCTGGAGGGCGTCGAGGTCAGCGGCGTCGGCAATGACTGTGCGACCGTGCTTCCGAACGAAGACCGTTCCGTTCGTGTACTTGTCCCACTCTTTCCGTAGGGAGACGATCCGATCCCCCGGACGTGGCGCTTCAATGGTGACGACGAGCACCGTCTTATTGCCGACTGGGACGTAGGTCGGACTAGACCGTGGGCCGTCCGGACCTCCCAGATAGGGCTCGGTGAGCTGATCGAAAAGCTCGCGGGGGATCGACCGACTCGACGCCCGCGAGCGAACCGGGCTCGGCGCCCACCACCACGTACCCGAGACCCTCACAAGTGAGGAGCGCGTGATCTGCGGACCATTCGACATGCCCAGAACCGCACGCGTGCGACATGGAAGCACCCCTCCTTAGTGGTCAGGTCCAGGGTCGATTTCCATTCGACCCAATCCGCCTCGTCGTGTTCCGACGCTGCCGACTATCGCCTCGACCAGACGACGAAGATCGTTCGTCCCCCGGAGGGCCGCCGTCAGATCTAGGTCGAGTGCCACGACGCCATTGTTCCAGCCGTGTGTGTAGAGCTCCGGCCGCATTCACGCCACGGGCGCGGACGACGCCACGGCTTGGCTACGACACTCTCGCGTAGCGTGGGCCGGTTAGGCGGGTGCCACCGAAGTGCCAAACGACGCCGCTCAGCCGGCGTTCTGGGGCAATCAGTTGGGCGCGAGCGGTGCCTCGAACAGGTGGTGTCAGCACTATCTGCGTAGATCGCGAAGCGCTGGAGGCGCTCGACTGTGGTGATGGGATCCTCGAAGACGTGCGCCCAGTCGCCCAGAGTCTGTCTGAGTGCCGCCGTTTCGGCGAAGCTGAGCGCCGAGTCGTTGCTCTGGAGCCCTTCGTTCGAGAGCCAGTACGGGAGCGTCCCAATCGCCGGCATTTGGCCGTTCTCGATCCGCGCTCTTCGAACGCGTGCTTCATGGCGTTATAGAGGGCATTTACGCGTTCTTTGAGCGAGCCGCTTCCCTTCTCGAACACGCGGGCCAACCCGGCCATCCTCCGAAGCGTCTCAAGCGTGTGCCAGACCGCACCGAGGTACTGCTCCCAATGATGAAGCGCGTCGAAATACCCGCCGTAGGACTTTCGATCTGACGTGACGAACGCAAGCGTGGACTGTCGCGTGAGGTCGTACTCGCTGAAGGCGATCATCGGGCGCCTCAGAAAGTGGAAGCGGTATTCCCGATCGGGGGACGGGACCGTCCCCCGGAGCACGCTGTTGAGCACGTAGTTGTGAATCCAATAGCGAGCTTCGGGATCGGTGGCGGTCACGTCGGGAATCTCCGCGGCGACGAACTTCGAGATGTCCGTCGTGAATGATGTCGGCGGCGTACGCGTACAGCGGCACGAGAACAGAGCCTAGAGACCGCACCTCCACCCTCCGGCACCGCTCGGAACTGGCCAGCGATCCAAGTTGCGAACTCGGCTCAACGTCCGGCGAGGCGAGCAATCCAGCGCCGAAGCATGCCGGCCGCGAACTCCTGCTGCTCCCCAAGACTCCACGGGGCCTGCTTCTGCTCGCCTACGTGCCGACCTCCATCCAGCGGAGAAGAGGCTGATCAGCAGATTGCGTGAAGTCCTCTGCTGGTTGCCCGAGATTCCGAGCACCTCCGTGATGCCCTTCTCATCGCCGAAGTCACGAATCGCGTATCGTGGATCATGTAGAAGTCAGCCGCGGTTCGGTTGGCCCGTCCATTGAGCCACAACGCGTTCCGAAGGTTCTGGCTCGCATCCAACGCGACGGCTGCACTTTCGGCGAAGATGCGGTCCTCCCCGCCAGAAATCGCGTACACGTTCACCGCGCCGAGCGAGACCCACTGATTCCCGTCCGCTCGTCGTGCGGCACCCTGGCCAAGCCCGGCGAGTTGCTCCTCGTGGAGTTGCCCTGCGACTGACCGCCACGCTCGCAAGACTCCAAGCAACGTCTGAAACTGCACGGTGGCAGTTGTGCGCGACGTACCGTCCGTGGCCGAACCTTCCACCCACAAGCGAAGGCCGTTCTCGCTCTCGTGCCGGCTTACGAAGCCAGGGAAGATGATCTCCCCCATTGCAAGAAGCAGATCCTCGTCAGCTCCTTGGCACAACTCGGGAGCTTTGTAGGAGATCACGACTCCATGATCCTTCATGCTTGTCACCGTTGTGACACCGTGGGTGAAAATTCATGGCCGTCCCCGAAGTGCGGTACCGGGACAATGCACACGTTTGAACTGGCAGGGGTCGCTGAGCACTCGTGCTCGAACGGCACCGGGAGATCGGGTCGGTGACTTGCGCCGGGCTCGGGCAGAGGGCCGCGGACCGTGTGCTTCCATCGCGGCCTCGGAGGACGGCCGAGACCGCTCCGCGGTCTTGCGGTCGGCGCTCTCGATCGCGTGGCCATAGACGTCGAGCGTCATCGTTGCGCTCGCGTGGCCCACACGTTCGGCGACATCGCGCACCGGGAGCCCGGCACCGAAGGCCTGGGTGACATGCCAGTGGCGCAGGTCGTGCAGCCGGCACGAGATCTCGAGTCGGCGCACGAGTCGGCGGAATCGGTCCGAGAGCAGGTTCGGGTGCAGCGGCTCCGCACCGACCGGATGGTCCGAAAGGACGTACGCGTCGGCAGGGAGCTGCACCGAGTTGGAACGCATGCTCGGTCTGGGCGGCGTGCCGCGTGCGCAGCAGTGCGATCGTCGCGTCGTCGAGGGCGACACGACGGATCTGGTGCGTCTTCGGATCCTTGAGCACGAGACGATGCTCGAGCTCGATGACGGAGTGGCGGATGACGACGCTCCCGTGGGTGAGGTCGACGTCGTCCCAGCGGATGCCGCAGAGCTCGCCCCGGCGCGCTCCCGTGACGGCCGCCAGCCACAGCGCGAACCCGAAGCCCGGCTCCTCTTCGTGCGCCGCCTGGAGCATCCGCCCGACGTCGTGCGGCGTGGGCGGTCGGATCTCCTTGCGGACGAGCTTCGGCGGCGACGCAAGGACCGCGGGGTTGCGATTGATCCAACCCCACCGCTCGGCTTGGCCCAACGCCCGGTGCAGGACAGCGTGCACCTGGCGCACGCTGGCCGGGCGAGCGGTCTGCCGTTGATGCCGCCCGAGGCCCGCAGCTCGCGGTAGAGACGATCGAGCATCGGCAGTCGTCAGCTTGTCGAGGCGCACGTCGCCGAGGGTCGGCACGATGTTGCGACGGATGTAGCGGCGGTAGCCGTGCAGCGTCGACGCGGCCAGGTCGGGACCGGCCTGCTCGAGCCATTGCTCGAGCAGCTCGCCGACCGTCACCCTGACGTCTCGATGGCCGCCGGAGCCGACTTCGAGCAGGAGCCGCGCCTCGAGCTCCCGCGCCTCCTTCGGCGGCCGCCTCTGAGCCGGCGAGGCCGGCACCGATCCTCGGGCACGACGCTCACGGCCGGTCACCGGGTCGATGCCCGCGTAGACGGTCACTTGCCAGCGGTTCCCATGGCGGCGGATCACGGTGTCACCGACCACTCGGTGCCAAACCGGTGACAAACGCGATTCGCGGCTCGGGAGAATCGCGAAAACCGTTGTGGGGTAAGTGGGGCCGGAAGGGATCGAACCTTCGACCGAGGGATTATGAGTCCCCTGCTCTG
>CAWELA010000006.1:0-253543 GCA_963809885.1 uncultured Acidimicrobiia bacterium
GGGGTCGATCACCTCGTTCGCTGAGCGGGTGAGGATGGTCGTCGAGCCGCTGGCGGGTCAGCACTCCGCATCCCAGGACTTCGAGTCCTATCACTAGATCGTGCGCCTGCTGGTCGGTGGGTCGACCTTGGATGGCTGGTGGGATGACGTGCTTCGAGCACTGAACCATTAGGACGCCGCTGGTCGTCTCGGGCTCACCACGCGCAAGCGACCAGGGAGGTTGATGGTGAGGGTGTTCGTCGGGCATGACTGGGCTGAGGCCCATCACGATGTCCATGTCGAAGACGAAGCGGGGAAGCGGCTGGCCGCAGTGCGGCTCCCCGAAGGCGTCGAGGGGGTGCGTCGGTTTCATGAGCTCGTCGCCGCGCATGTCGAGGATCCGGACGAGGTGACGATCGCGACCGAGACCGACCGCGGACTGTTCGTCGGCGCGATGGTCGCGGCTGGGTACCGCGTCTTGGCGGTGAACCCGATGTCGACCTCGCGCTATCGAGAACGACACTCGACGTCGGGCGCGAAGTCCGATCCGGGCGACGCGTTCGTATTGGCCAGCTCGCCCGGGTGGACGGGCACAACCATCGTCCGTTTGCGGGTGACACCGAGCTGGCCGAGGCCCTCAAGATCCTCGCCCGGGCGCACCAGTCCATGATCTGGACCCGCCAACGTCAGACCAACCAGCTGCGTTCGACGTTGCGGGAGTTCTACCCCGGCGCGCTGGAAGCCTTCGACGACCTCACCAGCGGCGACGCGCTCACGGTCTTGGCCCTGGCCCCGACCCCCGCACGAGGACGAGCGTTGTCGCGTTCGAAGATCGCTGCAGCGTTGCGGCGAGGCGGCCGTCAACGCCGACTCGATGCACGAGCACTCGAGATCCAGGCTGCTCTGCGAACTCCCCAACTCGAAGCACCCGCGATCGTGGCCGACGCGATGGGCACATCCGTACGAGCGCTGGTCGCGGTGATCAGCGAGCTCGTCGCCCAGATCGCCGGCCTCGAAACCGAACTCGGCCAGCATTTTGAAGTGCACCCGGACGCCAAGATCATCCGTTCCCTGCCAGGACTGGGGATGATCCTGAGCGCCCGGGTGCTCGCAGAGTTCGGGGACGACCCGAACCGCTACGCCGACGCCAAGTCTCGCAAGAACTACGCCGGCACGTCACCCATCACGCGCGCCTCGGGAACCCGCCGCGTCGTCCTCGCTCGCTTCGCCCGCAACAAGCGCCTCGCGGTTGCCACCACCCAATGGGCGTTCTGCGCCATCACGACCAGCCCCGGCGCCCGGGCGTTCTACGACGAACGCCGAGCCACCGGCGACACCCACCACCGCGCCCTGCGCGCGCTCGCCAACCGACTCGTCGGCATCCTCCACGGCTGCCTGACCCACGCCACGCCTTACGACGAACACACCGCCTGGGGGCACCGACTCACCACCGCTGCTTGACGCCAACGACCCGTGGGATGTCTAGTTCCATCCCAAGCTCTGGGTGGACGTGGTCACACCCAGTGGGCACAGCGGACGGGATCCAAGACCCAGTGGACGTGCTGGGACTAGTGGACGGGTTTCGGAGTCTTCCTACACGGGGAGCGCAGGTTCGAATCCTGCCGGGGGCGCGTTTGCGCTGGTCAGGGCGTCGCGCGTGTGACGCGCGAGGCCGCGATCATGCGGTTCGGCAAACCGATGCGCGCCTGAAGCGAGCATCGCTGCGCAAGGCGTTCTGCTCCTCTCGTCCTGGCCTGAACCGACCTGACTCGGAACCCACCGGTCGCGTTCAGCGCCCGATGGCGGGCGCCGTCGACGAGGTGGTCGTGGACGCCGGGGGCGCGACGACCATCAGGAACGGGGCGACGCGCTTCGCGTCGGCCAGGGTGAACACATCCTGGGGATCCACCGTCGTGAAGTCGATCCCGTCGAGCGTCGCCCGCCCGAAGACGAGCCGCACGACCCTTCGTGATGCGTCGGAGTCCGGCGCCGGCAGGGTGGCCCGCAGGACGACGTCACCCGCTCCGGGGAGGTCGGCGCTCTGGATCCCGATCAGGAGGTCGTACGCCTCCTGACGGGCGGCGGTCTTCTGCGCGGGCGTCTCCAGCGTCGGGTCCAGCGACCAGGTGATCCTGACCCCGCCGTCGGACGTCGTCGCGACCGCGACGCGAGCGGGCGTCGTCGTGTCCGGCGTGATCCCCCCGTTGAGCACCTTCTCGAGGGCCTCCTCGAGCGCGAGGAGCGCAGGCGGTCGCGTGGTGCTCGTCGGCGGCGGCTGGGTGGTCGGCGGCGGCTGGGTCGCGGGTGGCTGCGTCGCGGGTGGCTGCGTCGCGGGTGGCTGCGTCGCGGGTGGCTGCGTGTCGGCGTCGGTGGCTGCGTCGCGGGCGGCTGCGTCGCGGGTGGCTGCTTCTTCGTCTGCTTCTCGGCCTTCTTTGGCGGCGGCTCCGTCATCGGAGGTGCAGTGGGCGGGATGACGATCACCGTCGGCGGCGGCTGCGTCGAGGGAGGTACCGCCCGCACCGAAACTGGCGGGAACGTGGCCGGCGGCGACGAGGTGGAAACCGGGATCCGGCTCGAGCTGGTGGAGGTGGTGCGGTCCGACGCGGTGTCGACGGCTCGTGTATCCGTGCTCTCGTCCGTGCTCAGGAACACCAAGAGGACGATGAGCGTGATGCCGCCGGCGAACATCGCCACCACTGCGAGCATCGCTCGCCGCTGGCGGGACTCCTCGGGAATCAGGGGCATGCCGAGCCATCTCCATTTCCGTCGTCGGCGATTGCTTTCGGCGGTTCTTCGGTGATACCCCGGCGGAGCCCTCGCTACACGTCGACCGTCACGTCAGATCTGTCCCGTGATGTCAGGCCCGACCCGGTCGATGAGGAGCACGAGGTGCGCCACCCGAAGCTGTGACCAATCGGCGGCGGGGGACGTCGAGGTACACGAAGCCGCTGGATCCTCCGCCTCGTAGAGCGCACGCAACTCTGCGTACGTCGCCTCTGTTGACGGTGACGTTCTCGTGCGGTCGCCCATGTTCCGCAGGGTTTCCCGAGACGTCCGCGGGACAAGCGGCCGCCGGCACTCGATCTCGGTGGTTCGCCTCGGAGCGATTCGGGTACAGCCGAAGGCGACGACCACGAACATGGGAGTTGTTGCTGCGTCAAGGAACGAGCAGCGAGAAGGAGGATGCTCCGATGCCAGAGCAGTCGTGGAGCGGGAAGCGAGAACGCCAGTACGAGCACATCAAGACGGGGCTCGAGGAACGAGGCCATCGGGGTGACGAAGCGGAGGAGGTCGCGGCCCGGACCGTGAACAAGGAACGAGCGCGTAGCGGCGAGGCCGATCAGGCCAGCCGCACCTCGGTCGACGACATCTCGTCCAGCCGTCGTGGTGGCCTCCGCTCCCACCAGGGAGAGGGCGGACGAACCTTCGACCAGCTGTACGAAGAAGCGCGCCGCAAGAACATCCGCGGACGGTCGAGGATGAACAAGGCTGAACTCCTCGAGGCGGTCGGACGCTGACCGGGTCTCGAAAGATCAACCCGCCGAGTCGATCCGAAGGCCCGATGACCGTCCGCGACCGTTTCGACGCGCTTGTTGAGACGCTGGGCGCTCCGATGTTCGTCGTCACTGCCGCTGCCGCCGGCGAGCACGCGGGATGCCTCGTCGGCTTCGCTGGGCAGACCAGCATCGACCCGCTCCGCTTCACCGTGTGGATCTCGGACGTCAACCACACGAGCGAGATCGCACGGCGGGCCGAGATACTTGCGGTCCACGTGCTGCGAGAGGGTGACGATGAGCTTGCTCGTCACTTCGGCGAACGCACCGGAGATGAGGTCGACAAGCTGGCCGGACAGGCGTGGGACCCGGGGCCCGGGGGGGTGCCCATCCTCACCCGTTGCGACTGGTTCGTCGGACGGGTCGTGGATCGAATCCGAGGTGCTTCGGGCGATCACCTGGGTCACGTGCTGGAACCGATCGAGGTTTCGTGCACCCGCGGGCACTACGAAGTGTTGAGCTACGGGCAGGTCCTCGATCTCGACCCGGGCCATCCGATTTGACCGCGGTCCTCGACGCGGGCGGCTCTCGCTCCGACAGATCCTCGTGAGTTTCGAGCCTGGAGCGCACGGGTACCTTGAGGAGCATGAGCGAGCCTCTGGACGAGCCTCAGCGCGGCCCCGCCATGAACGGCGTGGTCGTCCTTCTGGAGGTGGGAGACGGCGCGCGCGAGCTGTTCCGCGTCGTCTCCACCGAGCCGGTGGCGGCCGACAGGTCCGGCTTCGTGTTCGACGTGGAGCACTGGACGGGCCGCTTGGACGGCGCGCGAGCCCGGGTCCGGCTCAGCGTCGAACAGACCCTCTCGCTGCTTTCGGCTCTCGAGCCACCCGACTAGGTGTTGGGGTCGCGCGACCAGGAGATGAGCGTCGGCATGAGCCCGCCGAAACCGAACCCCAAGGCCCGCCAGACCAGCGCGACCACGGGCAGCAGCGCGCCGGGGCAGACCGCACCCCTGGTTGCGGACAAGGGAGAGGTATCGACATGAACGACCAACACGCTGATGACCGCAGGCTCGTGCCGAAGCGCCGCGCGACGCGGGAGTCGCGACTCCGTCCCCCCGGATCGAGGACGTGGAGGGCGCGCATCTGCTCTTCAATGAGGCACGGACCCGGCTGGAAGCTCGGGGATTCACGGACGACCAGATCCTTCGTTGGGTCGAGGCGTACTTCGTCCGGGAGCACGAGGGAGACGTAGACGGGCTGCTCGAGTTCATCCGCGCGATCACGAGGAAGCCGACGACGGGGTGGGCCGATGACCAGCATCGTTGTCGGGTACAACGACTCCCGCGGCCAAGGCTGCGTTGCGCTGGGGGATCGCCCACGCGGCGACGACCGGCTGCGAGATCGCGATGGTGTATGTGCTCTCTTCGGTCTGGGAGTGGGAGTTCGCTGCGGCGCAAGTGAATCCCGATCCGATCCGCGACGAGTTCGGCCAGCTGCTCGATGGGGAGTGGAGCCAGCCCCTCCGAGACGCCGGTGTGCGGTACTGCAGCGTGCTGGAGGTGGGCCGGCCCGCGGATGACCTCGACGACGCGATCGACCCGGGCCTAGGACAGGAGGGCAGTCATGCCGCGGACGTCAGAATCGACGGCCCACACCAGATGGAGGTGAGCCAGACGATCTCCTCGTCAGAGCGCGATGTCGCCGCCGTCGACGAGGATCGTGCTGCCAGTCATGAACATCGCGAGATCGCTGGCGCAGAACGCCGCGACCCGAGCGACGTCGTCGGGAACTCCCGTGCGACCGAGCGGTAGTCGTTCGGCGTAGGTGTCGAGGAGGTCGCCGAGGCCGGTCTGGCGGAACTGTTCGCGGCCCGCCTCGATCCCCGGCGTCTCGACGAGGGTCGGCGCGATGGCGAGGACGCGGATTCCGGAGGAACCCAGCTCGACGGCCAGGCTCTTGGTGAGACCACGCATCCCGTGCTTCGACGACACGTAGTGCGCGACCCCCGGGCCGCCCGCCTGATACCCCGCCGTTGACGCGATGTTGATGATGACACCCCCTTGATCCGCCGCGATCATCCGTCGGGCCGCTTCCCGGGCGCCGAGGAACGCGCCGCGCAGGTTGACGTCGAGAACCCGATCCCAGTCTTCCTCGGTCATGTTCAGCAACGGCACGCTCGGATAGATGCCCGCGTTGTTCACCCAGACGTCGAGCCGTCCGAACTCGGCGACCGCGAGGTCGGCACACGCCGCAACCGACGCCGCGTCGCATACGTCGAGCTTCGTCCCGGCGATCCGCGCGGACGGGTGCTGCTCGCCAAGACGCTCTGCAGCACCCGCGGCGTCTCCGATGTCGCCGATGATCACATCGGCACCGGCCTCGGCGACGCGCGCTGCGATACCGAAGCCAATGCCGGTCGCGCCACCCGTCACCACGACCACCCGATCGTCGAGCGACAGCAAGTCAACCAACGAACGACTGGAGACATCCGAAATCACCATGGCGGTCACCCTCCCCGAGGAAGCCCGGCGCATCGTCTCCCGGGCCACGGACGCGCGCATAGGGCCCAAGGTCCCGTCAGGCCCCCCAGCCTCCGCCCGGCGGATTCCCGCATCGTGCGGCGCCCAGCGCCGGCGAACGCCACCCCACCGGCGATCTCACGGATCCGTACGCCGCCGATCTGGTGACAGAAGGCCCTAGCGCCGCCGGCCCGGATCATCGACGATCTGTCGATGTTCTGGCGAGGTCGTCCCGAGAGCCGCTGGTGATGGCGCGCTTCGCGGAGCGCCCCCGCGGCGTGGCCCACTCGTCCTGGTCCTGATCGTCGGTCTCGGGATCGCCGTGGCTCCGGTCGTCTTCCAGATGTTCGATCGGGCACCCAAGGGCGGCGACATGATCGACGCCTTCGAGCCCTACATGTCGCCGGCCAAGATCAGGCAGTTCGAGGGCTACATGGCCGAGATGCGGGCCGCGCGGGCAGAGGTCGACGATCTGGTCCGCCCCGAGCTGCGGTCAGCGCTCGCCGCCGACGACGCTGCGATCGACATGCAGTTCGTTTCCTTCGCCACCTTCGATCGCCAATGGCCGGAGCTCGACGCCGACATGAGCGACATGCTCGGCAAGATGCGGCGCAACATCGGCAACTACGACGCAGTGGCAGCGCTCCCACCGTTCCCGCTGTTCCCCTGGTTCTTCGTGATCCCGGGCCTCCTCCTGGCCGGGCTCGCCGCGTGGGGCCTCGTCGCCGCCCACCGCGAGCGGGCGAGCCACGCGGTGGTGATCGCGATCGTGGTGCTGGGGCTCGGCGTCGTCGCCGCGCCCGCCATCTTCCAGATGTTCACCCGCGCTCCGAAGGGCGCCGACATGATCGACGACTTCCGGTCGCTCATGAGCGACGAGAAGCTGCGCACGATCCAGGGCTACTTCGTCACACTGGCGGCCGGCGAGGGCAACGTGCGGACGGCGGTCATGCCGGCGGTCGGGGTGGCGGACGAGGCCTCGACAGCCGAGCGCTTCCCCGCTGTGGCGCGCTGGAGTAAATCCTGGCCCGAGATCTTCCGGGAGTTCGCGCCCATGATCGGTGTCATGAGCGACAACACCGACAACTTCGATGCCGTCGATGCGCTCCCACCGTTCTGGATGTTCCCGTGGTTCTTCGTGATCCCCGGGCTCATCGCGACCGGCGCCGGCATCGCGGCCGGCGCGCCGCGCCGCGGCGATCGACCCGATCGACCAATCGACCTCTCGACCAAGGAGACATGAGATGCAACGCGGACTGCGAGTCCTGACGGCCGTCCTGGCGGTCGTCGCCGTGATCGGCACCACCGCCGTCGCGGTGGCCGACACACCGACCAAGAAGAAGGCAAGCAAACTCGTCGGAACCTTCAAGATCGAAGGTGCCGACTGCGCCGCCGGCACGCCGACCACAGGTTCCTACTTCCGGATGCTCCAGTCGGGCGGGACGCTCGAGGCCGGACCGTTCCTCGCCAACGGCGATTCCCAGTGCGTCGACGCCACCTACACGCCGCTGGTTCCCGGAGCCGACGGTGGGCTGCGCACCGGCAAGTTCCAACCCGACCCCGACCCGGCGTTCGACGCGACCGGCAACGGCCTGGCGGACGCGATCACCTCCCCGACCAAGTTCTTCGGTGTGGACTTCTCGGTCTCCACCAACAAGACCGACCCTGAGTCCGGCGCCACCGACAAAGCGCCCGTCATCAAGGCGAAGGGAAAGAAGCTGCTTGGCAACGTCGAGGCGGTCAGCGTCGCCTATGGAGGCCAGCAGTTCAACCAGGGTGCACCGAAGCCCGACGGTTCGCTGCCGGGAAGCACCAAGGTGCTGAGCGGTACCTACGACTCCAAGACCGGCGCGTACACGGTCGACTGGTCGAGCCAGATCATCGGTGGGCCCTTCGATGGCTTCGCGGGCGTGTGGCACCTCGAGGGGAAGTTCGCCAAGTCGAAGTAGTCGGGATGGCCGAGCTCGAGGTCGCGGCGCTCCTCGACGGTGAGATCTCAGTGGGGAGCCGTCGAGGAGCGTTGCACGGCGTTCGGTCGTCACCGAGCAGCGGGGCTCGCCCCCGCACCTGCCTCGGCCCCCTGAGCAGATGACGCGCACTCCAGGTCATCGCCGCGAGGCCGAGCAACAGCTCCTTCTGGCACCCGCGCCCGGCATCTTCGACCCCGACGAGCTCGCCGGACTCCCCGAACCGGTCCGCCGCTACTTCAACGCGGCCATCACGCCCGGGGTGCCCCTTTGGCGGTCGGTACGCCTCACCATGCGCGGGTCCATTCGCATCGGGCGCTGGGTACCGTTCCGCGCCCGCGAGCTGCTCGCTCCAACGCGTGGCTTCGTCTGGACCGCACGCGCCGCTGGCGTGATCACCGGCTCCGACCGCTACCTCGACCACAACGGATCGATGTGCTGGAAGATCGCCGGACTCATTCCGGTGCTCAGGGCTGACGGCGCGGACATCTCCCGCAGTGGCGCCGGACGCGCCGGCGCCGAGGCCCTCTGGTTCCCGCCCGCCGTGCTCCCCCGCCACGGCATCAGGTGGGAAGCGACCGACGACACCCACATCACCGCGCGCTTCACCATCGACAACACTGCCATCGAGCTCCACCACACCATCGACGCGTTCGGACGCGTCGTCACCAGCGTCTTCGACCGCTGGGGCGACCCCGACCGGACGGGCACCTTCGGCTGGCACCCATTCGGCGGCGAAACCGCTGCCCACCGCACGTTTCACGGTCTCACCATCCCGAGCACCGGATCGTTCGGCTGGGGCTACGGCACCGACCAATGGGCGACAGGTGAGTTCTTCCGCTACCAACTCACCAGCGTCGAGCCGGTCGAAGGCCCGTAACGACACAGGCGAGCGACGCCGGGGCGCACCGAACCAATCGGACTCGCGTGGTCAGCCGGCGTACGCCGAGCCGACCTCCATCGTGACCTCCCACTCGCGTCCGTAGCGCTCCTTGAACAGGAGGTAGCGCGAGACCATGGCTTGCCCCGTGCCGCCGTTCCAGAGGTCGTAGCGCGGGTCAG
The DNA here is from genome assembly GCA_963809885.1 of uncultured Acidimicrobiia bacterium. GTDB lineage: Bacteria > Actinomycetota > Acidimicrobiia > IMCC26256 > PALSA-555 > JALHSW01. The sequence continues at coordinate 9,024 of CAWELA010000006.1, forward strand.
CGTACGCAGCGAAGAACTCTCCGAGGCGCTGGCCGAGTCGGGTCACTGCCTCGGCATGCTCGGGAGCGTCCGCCACGTTCTGCCACTGTTCCGGATCGACGATCAGGTCGTAGAGCTCGGGAGCACCGGTGCCGTCGAGATGTCGAGTGAACAAGAACTCGCGTGTACGGATCGACCGTGCGGTCTCGGCCTCGAAGAACGCCGCGTCCTCCCATTCCTCGAGTCGGCCGCCTCGGAGCGCGGGGGCGAAGCTTCGCCCCGGCGAGCGGTCGACGGTGATGTCCGAGAGACCGATGTAGTCGAGGATCGTCGGGAACAGGTCGTAGTGCGACACCACGTTGTCGACGACCTGCTGCGCGTGTACCGCGCCGGGTTGGCGGACGACGAGCGGCACGCGGAACGTCACATCGTGCATGAACGGAGGATCCGTCCACTGGGGGTGGCCCCAGAGCCCACGCTGACCGTACGGGTTGCCCTGGTCGGTCGTGACGATCACGAGCGTGTTCTCGGTGAGCCCTTCGGCGTCGAGCGCGTCCACGACCCGGCCGATCGCGTGGTCGACCAGTGCATTCTGCGCGGCCACGTTGGCGCGTGTCGCCTGGTCGTTGTGCATCCGAACGGTCCACCACACGTTGTTGAATGCACTCGCGAGCGTGTACTCCTCGCTCGGGTCGAGCTCGAAATCGAACGGTGCTGCGAGCGAACGGATGAGGCGGTCATCGACCGGCGGGAACCGCCGAAAGGTGCGCTCGGCGAAGCGCTCGTAGAACGGGTTCCGTGGATCTGCTCCGACGACCGTGGGCGGCAACACGTACGGGCCGTCGTAGTTCACCTGCAGGAAGAAGGGTCGGTCACGATCGCGTCCTGCGATGTACTCGATCGCGCGGTCGCTGAAGTGCTCCACGATGTGCTGACCCGCGACCCGCTGCAGCCCACCGTCGGCGTACACCTCGTTGTCGTAGAAGTCGCTCGTATGACCCTTCGTGAACGCAACCCAGTGGTCGAAGCCGTGGCCACGTTGGCGGAAGTTCCCCAGGTGCCACTTCCCCACCATCGCCGTCGCGTAGCGGTGCTCGCGCAACGTGTACGCCAATGTCCGGAACTCACGAGTGACGTCGTAGTCCGCCGGCTTCGGCAGGACGTCGTCGTCGGGCATCGCGATGTGCACTCCGTGCTGCGACGGCATCAACCCCGTCAGGATCGATGCACGCGTCGGCGAGCAAAGACCGTTCGTGCAGAACGCACGCAGGAACAACGCCCCTTCGCGGGAGAGGCGATCGATCCGTGGCGTCTCGTGCTCGACGTTCCCGTAGCAGCCAAGCGAATCGGCCGACTGGTTGTCGGTCACGAGCATGACGATGTTCGGCGGTGATGCGGAAGCCATCGACCGGTGCCTGGCGACTACCGGCGAGCAGTGAGCGGCTGCATCATCTCGAGTCGATTTCCAAACGAGTCATAGATGTAGACGCGATCGAAGCCTTCGAGGGGCTCGTCGTCGACGACCTCGAAGCCGCGGATCGGGCCGCTCGAGCCATCGCTCCGACATCGGACACCAGGAATGCGACATGCGCCTTGCGCGCCGGACGGAAGTCCTTCTCCACGCCGAGGTGAATGGCGACGTGCTCCGACTCGAACCATGCCCCTCCGCGGACCGCCAGATTCGCAGGCTTGGGCACCTCGTGGAGGCCGAGGAATCCGACATAGAACTTCCGAGCTTCGTCTTCTGCGCCGGGCGGCATGGCGAGCTGGACGTGGTCGATCGACTCCAGGTGCAAGGTGCCTCCAACCGACTCCGGATGACGCTCGTCCGGTCGCTTCCGTCGGTGACCCTACGCGCATCGAAGGCCTCAGTCCGCGCGTGGCGATCGCGGGCACTCGCCGGTGTGGTCCTGACGGCGGATCCCGCGCCAAAGCCGTTGCCACACGCTCGTGGCTGCGGGTCTCTGGATGACAACCAGCGGTGCGTACAGCTCGAGCGCGCCGAGGACTTCGCTCACTCGTGGGTTGACGAGGGCGTGCGTGCCGATCCCGATCGTCGGCACCGTCTCGTCACCTCGGGCTGCGGCGCGGACTCGGGCTGCCGCATCAGGGTCGGACCAGATGTCATGCACGCGCATCGGTACACCGCGGCGTTTGAGTGCATGGTGCAGCACCATGGAAATGACACACCCCGGACGCGAGTAGAAGTCGATCGCATCGATCGTGGGGGTGGGTTCGGCTGACGATCGCGGCATCGGAGCTCCTCGGCGGAGGGTGCGTGGCAGGAGGAACGCCTCGTACACAGAGGCAATTCCGCGCTCACCCGGAGGCCCGGTCGTCCCTCACGGACCGGAGTCCCTCCACGTCCATGGGAACCCGCCTCGGTCGGGCGGCATTCCGTGGTGTGGGCCGCTGCCAACAGCAGCCTGGACACCTTCCATTCAGCACCGCCCAGTACCGATGTGCCCGGCGGTCAGCCGGTGAGACCCGTCGGCGGGGACTCGATCGCGATCGGCGGGGCCGGTGCGCTCGGGACGCCGAAGAGCGGCGCGTCGGTGAGTCCGAGTCCCGAGTCGCCACCGGGCGGCGTGCCACCTCCGACGCCCGGAGTCTCGCCACCGGACTCGCCGAGATCGGTGTCGACGACGTTGGTCGCGTAGCCGATCCACCGATGACCGTGAACGCCTCGCGCGTCGGCGCCGAGCGGGGTCGCTCGCACGGCCACGGGGCTATCGTGCGGCGGTTGCCAGTCACCCGTTCACCCCGCGCCCGGCTCGAGTCATTCCGGCTCAGTCTTGCGTTCGTCCCGATGCTCTTCGTGCTCGGGGCCGTGGTGCTGGGGTTCGCGACGCTGTGGCTCGACCTCCGCTTGAGCGAAGACTCGGTGCACTTCCCGGTGCTGCTGTCTTCAACGGTCGAGTCCGCCCGTGCCGTGCTCGCCACGGTCGCGGGTGCGACGATCACGTTCGCGGCGATCGTGTTCTCGATCGCGCTGCTGATGCTGCAACAGACGACGAGTCAGTACTCGTCGCGGGTGCTCACGTGGTTCTATCGAGACGCGTTCACCAAGCGCGTCATGGGCATCGCCGTCGGAACGTTCGCGTATTGCCTGGTCGTGCTGCGCAGCGTCCGCCGACCGGTCGAGACCGACAGCGTCGCCGTCATCCCGCGGGTCTCGGTGCTCGTCGCCGTCATCCTGGGGATCGGCGCGGTGCTCGCGATCTTGGCCTTCATCAACCACGTGGCGCACTCGATGGAGGCCGGCGAGGTGATCCGGCGGATCACCGTGGAGGCTCGCAGCCAGATCGTCCACCTGTGTCCGTACCGCGCGGGGACCGCTCCACCGGTCCCGGTCGAGGGTCCGCTCGCCGACGGGGAGTCGGTGGACGTCCGATCGTCCGGCGACGGCTGGGTGCAGCACGTGGACGCGCGACGGCTGACCGAGGCGGCGCCGGCTGGTGGCGTCGTGGTGCTCGAGGCGGGTGTCGGCACCTTCGTTGCCAAGGGCCAACGGTTGTGCACGGTCCGCCCGACCCCGGACGAAGATCCCGGCGACCAGGTTCGGCGAGGCGTGACCCTCGGGCGGACGCGCACACCGACGCAGGACCTCGCGCTGGGCTTCCGCCAGCTGGCGGACATCGCGCTGCGAGCGCTCTCGCCCGGCGTGAACGACCCCACGACCGCCGTCGAGGCGACCGTGCACCTCGGTTCGCTGCTACGCGAGCTCCTCGGGCGCGACCTCCCGCCCCGCATCGTCGCGGGATCCAAGGACCGGCGCCTCTTCCGTCCGCGCGATCTCGACCACGCTGATTACGTCGCGCTCGCCTTCGAACAGATCCGGCGCTCGGCATCTTCGGAGCCGGTCGTCAGCGCGACCGCGCTCGAGGCCATGGCGGAGCTCGCGGAAGATCTGGAAGCCGAGGATCTCACCGAGCGCGCGGCGCTGCTCCGACACGAAGCGCAGCGCTGGGTGGATGGACTCCGCGCGAGTGACCTCGACTCCGACGATCTCGCCGCCGTCGAACGTGCCGGAGCGCGTCTCGGCCTGCCGGAGTCCTGAACGGGGAGCCGGCCTGCTGGGGTGCCCATCGGCGCGAGAACTGCGACGCGCCGCGGCGGTCAGGATGCGGTCCCGCGCTCGACCGGTTGGTCGTCGGTCGCACCGACGAGGGCCACGACGGTGCCCTCCGGTGCCCGCCGGCCGATCCCGGGGGCGAGGTCGACAGAGCCGTCGGGGCTGACCGCCGCCAGCGGAACGGCGCCCTGAGGCACACCTTCGGGACAGGCCCGAACCACCGCACCGGCCGCGACCCGGTCCGCGAGCTCGGCGAGGGTGACGTCGGGCGCGAAGGGTTGCGGCGTCCACGCTTCGGCCAGCAACCGTTGGACGGTGCGCCCCGGCTCATGGGGGACGACGTAGACGTGCGATCGTCCGAGGCGCTCGACGAGCTTGGCGACCACCAGCGTGACCACGGCCCCCGGCTCGGTCGCGACGACGGCACCCGCCAGTGGTGCGTCCTCGAGCGCGGCGGTCAGCTGCTCCTCGCCCTCGAGCAACGACACGACGGGCAGCGCCTGCTCGCGCTCGGCGAGCGCCTCCGGGCGCCCGCCGGTGAACACGAAGACGCTCGCACCGAGGTCCTGGAGGCTGCGGGCGAGATCCTGCAACCAGGGCTTGTTCCCCACGAAGGCGACGCCAGTCGGTCGGGGTGCTCGCACGCCGAGGGCCCCCGCAACCGGCGCACCGGTGAGGCCGTACACCAGTCCGGTGCCGAGGATCACCCCGAAGGCCAACGGGGTGATGAGGGAGCTGTCGAAGCCGGCGACGTCCAGCGTCGCGGTGAACTGCGCGGCGGTGGCCGCGGCGACGATGCCGCGCGGGGCCATCCACCCGGCCAGCGCTCGGTCTCGACCCGGCAGCCTGCTGCGCAGCAGGGCGAGCCCGACGGCCGCCGGCCGCACCAGCAGCACCAGCACCGCCACGATGATGGCGATCGCGCCGAGGTTGTCGACGAGCGCGTCGACCTCCACCAGCGCGCCGAGGACGATGAACAGGGTCCCGATGATGAGGACCTCGAGGGTCTCGCCGAAGCCGCTGATCCGGGCAGTCGGGACGACCCGTTGGTTGGCGACGACGACGCCAAGGGTCACGGTGGCGAAGAGGCCCGCCTCGGAGAGCAGCACCTCGGCCGTGCCGAAGCACAGCACCGCCACCAGCAGGGCCACCGCCGCCTCCATCTGGTCGGTCACCAGGAAGCGGGACATCACGAACACCAACACGACGGCGCCGAGGAGGCCCACGGTCACGCCCAGCCCGAGGCGACCGAGCATCTGCAGCACCGGATGCACCCCACCGCGGTCCGAGGCCAGCACGAGGTTGAGCACCACCACCCCGAGGGTGGCCCCCAACGGGTCGAGGATGGTGCCTTCCCACGACAGCACGGCCGCGGTTGGCGCACGGGGTCGGATGACCTGCACCAGCGGACCGACCACGGTGGGGCCCGAGACCACCAGGATCGCGCCGAGGACCGCGGCCACGTCGCTCGGGACGTCCGTGGTGATCACCACGACCGCCCACGCACCGGCGAAGGTGACCGCAAGCCCGACGGTCACGAGCCGCACGACCGGCCCGCGCGCCGGGCGCGGGAGGTCGGCGAGGCGGAGGTTCAGCCCGCTCTGGAACAAGAGGAGTGCCACGAGGGTGGTGACCATCGGGAACAGCGAGTCGCCGAAGAGCAGCTCGGGATCCACCAAGTCGGTCGCGCCCGCGGCCAGGCCGGCGGGGAGCAACAGCAACAACGACGGGAAGCCGAGCCGCCGACCGATCCACTGTGCGCCGACACCGAGCACCACGATCGCCGTGATACCGACGATGATCTCGTTGTCGGTCATCGCGGGCGAATCGCTCGGTCGACGCAGCCGCGTCCTTGTCGCATGGGCACGTTGTCTAGAGCATCACGTGGCCCCACGACAGCCCGGGCCCGGGAGACCGCGGCCGCGCTGCTGGGCCTCGTCCGACCGCCGGCACCCCGCGCCGGCCACCCAGGCCCGCGTGTACCGTGCCCAGATGACGCCCTTTCCCGAACAGGCTTCGGCATCGATCGAGATCGATGCCCCGCCCGAGGCCGTCTGGCACCTGGTCGCCGACGTGACCCGCATGGGCGAGTGGAGCCCCGAGTGCGTGCGCGCCGAGTGGGAGGACGGCGCGACCGGGCCGATGGTCGGCGCCCACTTTCATGGCTACAACCGAGCCGGCACCTTCGAGTGGGACGCGCACTGCGTCGTCGCGGAGTGCGAGCCTGGCCAGGTGTTCGCGTTCGAGGTGCCGCGAGAGGATCCGACCCCGACGAGGTGGCGCTTCGAGTTCGCGTCCAGCAGTTCGGGCACGACGCTGACCGAGTCGTTCGATGCGCCGCGCATCAACATCGAAGGATCGCCGGCGAACTTCGAGGGCCGTTTCGAGATGCTCGCCGAGGGCATCAAGACCACGATCGCCAACATCAAGGGCGCAGCAGAGGCATCCTCGGACTGACGCGCACCCGGACGCCCCCCCGAGGCATGTTGCGATCGTGTGACACTTGGGCGCTCGTTGCGCGCTAACGGGCCCGACCCCGATGCCGGTTCGGGCCGCGGCACATAGGGTCACTCGGCCAGGACGACCAGCAACCAGACGGAGCATCCCGAGTGAGCGGAACTGTCGGCATCAACGTCGTGTTCACCGACCTCGTGGGCTCCACCCAGATGTCATCTCGGCTCGGGCCGAAGGCGACCGAGGACCTCCGCCAGATCCACTTCGGGCTGCTGCGGTCCGCGATGGAGGCGCACGGCGGCACCGAGGTGAAGAACCTCGGCGACGGGCTCATGATCGTGTTCCCGAGCCTGTCCTCGCTCGACAGCTGCGTGGCCATGCAGCAGGGCATCGAACGCCACAACTCGAGCGGCAAGGAGCCGCTCGGGGTGCGTGTCGGGTTCTCGACCGGCGACGCGACCGAGGAGGACGGCGACTACTTCGGCGAGCCCGTCGTGGAAGCCGCGCGCCTGTGCGCGAAGTGCGAAGGAGGACAGATCATCACGACCGAGCTCGTCTCGATGATGGCCCGCAAGACCGACCACACCTTCGAGAGCATCGGGGAGCTCGAGCTGCGCGGCGTCCCCGACCCGGTGCCCGCGGTCACGCTGCTGTGGGAGCCGATGCCCCTCGAGGGCGCGGTCCCGTTGCCCGACCGGCTCAAGCCGGACATGGTCCAGGCCCTCGCGGGTCGTGCCGCCGAGATGGGCGCGCTCACCCAGGCGTTCAAGGCCGCCGAAGGGGGCGAACGACGGCTCACGTTCCTCGCGGGCGAGCCGGGGATCGGCAAGACCCGCCTCAGCGCCGAGCTGGCGACCCAGGTGCACGGTCGGGGCGCGGTCGTGCTGTACGGCCGCGCCGACGAGGAGCTCACCGTTCCGTACCAGCCGTGGGTCGAGGCCATCACCTACCTCCTCGACGCCGCGCCGCCGGAGCTGGTCGAGGAGGCGGTCCGGTTGCACGGTCCGGAGCTGGCGACGCTCGTGCCGAACCTCCGGCGTCGCTACCCGGACCTGGCGACCCCGCACTCGACCGATCCCGAGACCGAGCGCTACCTGTTGCTGCAGGCGGTCACCGGCACGATCTCGCTCGTCGCGGCCGACGCGCCGGTCTTGATCGTGCTCGACGATCTCCACTGGGCCGGCAAGCCGACCATGACGATGCTGCGCCACGTGCTCACCAACATGGCGGCGACGCCGCTGATGATCGTGGGCACCTACCGCGACTCGGACCTCGAGACCGGGCATCCCCTCATCGAGACCGTCGCGGCGCTGCGCCGGGAGCAGGGCGTCGAGCAGCTCCAGATCCGGGGACTCGACGACCTGGAGATGATCGCGCTCGCCGAAGCGAGCGCAGGCCACGAGCTCGACGACCGGACGCGGGCCATGGCGGTGCTGTTGCGCCAGGAGTCGGCCGGCAACCCGTTCTTCGCGCACGAGATCCTCCGCAACCTGGTCGAGTCGGGTGACCTCGTCCTCGGCGACGACGGCCGGTGGGTGGTCGAGAAGGACTTCGAGGAGCTCTCGATCCCCCAGAGCGTCCGCGACGTCGTCGGCCAGCGCATCGCCCGCATGGGCGAAGACATCCAGAAGACCCTGAGCGCGGCGGCCGTGATCGGGCGCGACTTCGAGCTGGCCCTGCTCGCGGAGGTCATCGGCGCCGACGAGGACGAGCTCCTCGACCTCCTCGAGGCCGCGACCGCGGCGGGCATCCTCGTCGAGGTCCCCGGCGGCGACGAGTGCTTCCGGTTCCAGCACACCCTGGCCCGCCAGACGCTCGAAGCCGGGCTGAGCGAAGGCCGGCGCCGCCGCATGCACCGCAAGGTCGCCGAAGCCATCGAGGCCACCTGCGGCGACGACCCGGGTGACCGGGTCGGCGAGCTGGCCACCCACTGGTTCGCGGCGACCGCGTCGGTCGACGGCGACAAGGTCACCCGTTACGCGCGGCTCGCGGGCCAGCGCGCTGAGGCCGGCCTCGCGCCCGACGAGGCGATCCGTTGGTTCACCATGGCGCTCGAGAACCTCGACCTCGCCGACGGGCCCGACGACCAGACCCGCGCCGAGCTCCTGGTCGACCTCGGGACCTCGCAGAAGCACGCGGGCGACGCCACGTATCGCCAGACCCTGCTCGACGCGAGCGCCCTCGCCCAGCGCCTCGGCGACCTCCGCCTCATGGTGGCCGCCGCACTGGCCAACAACCGTGGGTTCAACAGCAAGTTCGGTACGCAGGACGAGGAGCGGATCGCCGTCCTCCAGACCGCACTGGAGGCCGTCGGCGACGAACGTAGCGCCGACCGGGCGCTGTTGCTGGCCACGCTCGCCGGCGAGCTCGAGTACGCGAGCCCGTTCGAGGAGCGCGTGGCCCTCATCGACGAGGCGATCGCCATCGCGCGATCCGTCGACGATCCGTCGACGCTCGCGAGCGTCCTCAACCGCTTCTGCATGAGCTTCGCGGTCCCGCACACGCTCGACGCCCGACGCGACGCCGCCGCCGAGGCGACCGCCATCGCCGAACGGCTCGGCGATCCCACGCTGGGGTTCTGGGCCGCGATCGGTGCCTTCCAGGTCGCGGTCGGTGCCGGCTCCCCCACCGGCATCCGCGACTCGCTCGAACGCCTCGGCGCAGCGGCCGACGAGATCGGCCGGCCCTCGTTCCACTGGATCGCCGGGAACCTCCGGGGCGTGATCGTGGCCGTCCAGGAAGGCCCCGAAGCCTCGGAGGCCCTCGCGACCGAGAACTTCGCGATCGGGACCGACGCCGGCGAGCCCGACGCGTTCGACTACTTCGCGTTCAGCATCATGACTGCTCGCTGGATCCAGGGTCGTGGCGCGGAGGTCGTCGATCAGGTCCGCCAGGCGGTCGTCGACAACCCGCGGTCGCAACGGTCGCCGCCGTGCTGGCCGAGTTCCTCTCGCAGGGTGGCGCCGACGACGAAGCCCGCGCGTTGCTCCACGAGCAGGCCGCACGCGACTTCGAGTACCCGATCAACAACGCCTGGTCGGCCACCCCGCTCGGCTGGGCGAGGATCGCGGACTACCTCGACGACGCCACCGGCGCCGAGACGCTCTACGCCGTGCTCGCCCCCTGGGCCGGCCAGATCGCCTGCAACCGGATCTTCGCCCAGGGCACGGTCGACGCCGGCCTGGGGAGGCTCGCGCGGTTGCTCGGCCGGTACGAGGACGCCGCGGCGCATCTCGCCGCGGCCGAGGAGCAGTCGACCGCACTGGGCGCCGACATCTTCACCGCGCAGGACGATGTGTCGCGGGCGAAGCTCGCACGAGCGCGCGACGATCATGCCGAAGCCGTGCGGTACGCGACGCGGGCGCTCGAGCGCGCCCGCGAGCACGGTTTCGGCGACGTCGAGCGTCGCGCGAGCGCGCTCCTCGAGGCGCTCCCCGGCACCTGAGCGTCTCCGTCATTCGGCTGCTTCCGACCTGGAGGTCTCGATGGCCGGCGTTGGCGACATCGCATCCAGAACCCGAACCGTCAAGCCACGCGACATCGAGCTGTTCACCGAGCTGACCGGTGACCGGAACCCACTCCACTACAACGAGGAGGCGGCCCGCGCCTCCCGGTTCGGCGGCATCATCGTGCAGGGCGGCGTCACCTCGGGGCTGCTCAATGCGGTGGTCGCCGAAGACCTCCCGGGCCCGGGCAGCGTCTTCCTGCACGTCGACTGGGACTTCAAGGCGCCCACCCGTCCCGGCGACGAGATCACGGCCGAGGTCGAGGTGCTCGAGGCGCGCAGCGACAAACCGATCACCCGCCTGCGCACGACGATCACGAACCAGGACGGGGTCGTCGTCCTCGACGGCACCGCGCTCGTCTGGCAGGAACCACTCTCCTGAGGCCAGTCACCGAGGTTGCCGCGGGCCCTCCACGGCGTAGGTGCTGCCGGCCCGAGCGACGTACACGGTGCTGGCGGAGTCAGCACCCGTGTAGAAGTTCGCAAACGTGACGACGTGTGGCGTGCAGGATTCGAAGACCTCCTCGACGACGGCGATGAAGTCGCCGTCGGGTGCGCCGTCGGACCACAGCGCGAAGACGCCTCCGGGGTGAAGGCGGTCGGTCAGGCGCCGCAACCCACTCGGCGTGTAGAACTCGGCGTGGCTCGGGTGGAGGAGATGGCGCGGCGTGTGATCGATGTCCACGAGCACCGCGTCGTATCGGCCGGGCGCGTCGGGGCCGAAGGCGGAACCATCGTGGAGCATCGCGAAGAAGTCTCCATGGGTCAGGTGAGAGCGCGGGTCTGAGGTGAGCTGGGTCGCGAGCGGGACGAGCTCGCGCTCGTGCCACTGGATCACCACATCCAGCGCTTCGACGACGTGCATCGAGCGCACGCGCGAGTTCTGCAAGACGGCTCGTGCCGTATAGCCGAGCCCGAGGCCGCCTACGACCACGTCGAGGTCGAGACCCGGCAGCTCGGCGAGTGCGAGCTCGGCCAGTGCGATCTCGGCGACGGTGAAGAGGCTCGACATGAGGAACTCGTCGCCGAGCTTCACTTCGTAGACGTCGATCTGGAGCGTCGGCTCCAGTCTGCGACGCAAGCTGATCTCGCCGATCGGCGTCGGGCGCCGGTCGATCTCCTCGAATCGTGCGCTCATCGGACGGGTGCGATGATCACTGGGTTCCGACGTCGGACTTCCTTGCGGCGGCGACCAATTCCTTCGCGTCCGCGGCGACGAGGAACCCGGCCGCGCGCGCCGACCTCGTTGCTCGGACCCACGCGGCGACGAACGTGCGGTGATCGGGGTAGAGCGTGTCCAGCCGGTCAGGCGAGAACGGCGTCGTCGAGCCGAACAAGAAACAGAAGGACGACCCTCCCGCTGCCCGACCACTCAGAGCAGCGACCGGTGCGTCGACGGAGGGAGTGCGTACCCCGCCGAGCGTGTTGCCGTTGGCGTCGGTCGCGAAGACGACGGGACTCGTCCCGGTGACCTCGAGCCGTGGCGCGCGTGGCGGCGCGACTCCCTTGGCCACCCATCGGTCGAGGTGGCGGATGGCGGCGTCGAGGGCGTAGTGAGCCATCCCGGTGTTGATCGGCGAGCCGCAGGTGAACATCTCGCTCGGTTGGTTGGTCGGGTGCTGCATCGACTCGAGTACCGCGACGCCGGCCCGACCGTCCCCGGTGTCCTCGGCTTGGATCCTCAGCCCGTAGTCGTCGTAGTGGGCGGTGCCCGCGACCTCCCACAAGCGGTAGGTGCTGGTGTCCGGTTGACGGGCCGCGGCATTGCCGAAGGACACGTCGGTCTCGGTCTGGAACATGAGGACCGGCACACCGACGTCATCGCGGACGGGCGGGCCGCCCAGGAAGCTGTGCACCAGGAAGCCGTCGTAGACGTGAGCAATGGGATGGACGGTGTCGATGAAGTCGACCAGACGACCGGCGGACTGCGACTCACCGACGGCGATGAGATGCTCGGGCTCCAGACCGCCGAGCATCGTGCGCGCGTCGTCACGGATCGCCTGCCCGACCTGGCCGAAGATGTCGTTGGCATAGGCGTCACCCGGGTGGGACAGGTTGGCGTATCGGACCGCATCCCCCCGCACGGGATCGGCCGACATCAGCGCGTCCACACCGACCTTCTGCGCGGAGACACCGACCCAGGCGGTGCCCTCGCGTATCAGCTCAGTGTGTCCCATCATCCAGTCGGCGCCCGCGTCCACACCTCCGGAGACGTTCAACCACTCCACGACGACCGTTCCGTTGAACCGGCGCGGATTGGCCGGCCGCATCACGACGGCACGGGTCGTGTACGGCGCCGTGCTCGTTGCAGCAACGCTGTACTTCCCGTCGGTGGGGGCCGGCGCCGTCGGCTCGTACGCGCTCGCGGTCCCCGAGAGGAAGAACTCGGACTGCTCGTACCCGACGACCGCCGGATCGAACGACGTGAACCCCGGGAGCGCCGGCACCCCGCCACCGCCGGTTGCCGCTGTGACATCGGGACCCGCCGCAGGCGCGGCGGCGTTCGCAGCACCGAGCATCGACGCCACTGCACACACGCACGTCGCCGCGAGCATCAGACCACGAACACGGACGTGCATCGCTCCCCCGATCGATCCGGCGCGGCGAATCTCGTACCGCTCGCGGTCGTGACGCTACTGCCCCGCGGAGCGTTATGGTCGCCGGGTGCCGAGCGAGTCCGACGCTCGTTCGTACCACGCTTGGAGGCGTCGTGGTCGAGGCAGCACCGGTCCTGGTGGAGGTCGTGGATCGCGTCGCGACGATCACGCTCAACCGGCCGGAGGCGCGCAACGCCCTCAACCGTGCGCTCATGTACGGCCTCTGGGACGCGACCCTCGAGCTCGGGCATGACCCGGACGTCGACGTGCTCGTCCTGACCGGCGCGGATCCCGCCTTCTCCGCGGGCGTCGACCTCAAGGAGGTCTCCGGCGAGACGACGTCGAGCCTCGCGGCTCGGGAACCGGGTACCGGCCCCGAGCGCGACACCAACGGGCTCTATCGGTTCCTGCCGGTCATCCCGAAGCCGATCATCGGTGCGATCAACGGGGTCGCCGTCGCAGGCGGGCTCGAGATCGCGCTGCAGTGCACGATCCTCGTCGCGTCGGAGGCAGCCCGCTTCGCGGACACGCACGCGCGGGTGGGCATCATGCCCGGCGGCGGGATCACGGTCCTGCTCGCCCAGTCGATCGGCCTGCGGCGCGCGATCGAGATGTCGCTCACCGGCAACTTCCTGTCCGCCGATGAGGCGCTGGGGTTCGGCCTCGTCAACCACGTCGTCTCCCACGACGAGCTGCTGCCGTTCGCCCGTGGGCTCGCCGGCGACATCGTGAACAACGATCAGCACGGCGTGCGACGACTGCTCCGCCACTACCGGACCATGGCCAACGCCGCGACCCTCGACGAGGCGCACCTGATCGAGGGCTACATGGCCGAGACGTGGACCCCGGGCACCAGCACCGCCGGCGCGCGGCGCGCCGAGGTCACCGCACGGGGTCGGTCACAAGCACGATCCTGATCTCATGAACGGCGGCGTTCCGCCTCCGAGATCGCCCACGCGGCGTTCACCAGCCCGATGTGGCTGAACGCCTGGGGGAAGTTGCCGAGCAGCTCGCCCGTCTCTGCGTCGACCTCCTCGGCCAGGAGCCCGACGTCGTTGACGAACGCGACCGCCCGCTCGAAGACCACACGCGCCCGATCGGGCTGATCCGTCAACGCCAACGCGTGCGCGAGCCAGAAGGTGCAGAGCAGGAACGTCCCCTCTTCACCTTCGAGACCGTCGTGGGAGCGGTAGCGGTAGACGAGCCCCCGCTCGTCGGTGAGCCGCTCCTCGGTCGCGTCGATCGTCGCGAGGAGGCGGGGATCGTCGGCCGGCAGGAACCCGACGAGCGCCATCATCAGGTTCGAAGCGTCGAGGTCGTCGGAGCCGAACGACTGCGTGAAGGCTTGGGCAGCTGCGCTCCAGCCGTTCGTGACGATCGCGTCGTGGATCTCGCGCTGGACACGTCTCCACCCGTCGACCCGGTCGTCGCGCGTCGAGCCGGTCCGCGAGCACCGACGGCACGCTCGAGCGCGACCCAGCACATCAGCTTCGAGTACACGAAGTCACGGGGCTCGCCGCGCACCTCCCAGATCCCCTGGTCACGTTCGGTCCAGCGGCGCGCGGCGGTGTCGGCCAGGTTCACGAAGAACCGTCTTCGTCTGGGATGCGAGGTCGGTGAACTCGTCGGAGAGGCGGTACACGCGAGTTCAGGAGCTCGCCGTACACGTCGAGCTGGCGCTGGTTCCAGGCGCCGTTGCCGACACGGACGGGCAGCGCTGTCGCGCCAGCCCGGGAGGTGCGGGCAGCTCGCGCTCGGTCAGGTCGCGCTCGCCGCCGATCCCGAACATGATCTGCAGGTCGTCGCCGCGACCGACCGAGCCTGCCGCCGAGGTCGTCATGTACTCGAAGAACTCGGTCACCTCGTCGGGGCACGCCGCGACCCAGAGCGCCTCGATGGTGAAGCTGGCGTCGCGCACCCACGAGAAGCGGTAGTCCCAGTTGCGGTTGCCGCCGACGGTCTCGGGCAGCGACGTCGTCGCCGCCGCGCAGATCGCGCCGGTGGGCTGGAACGACAGCGCCTGCAGGACGCGGCCCGCTCTGGTGGACGAGCTCGCGCCACGGCCCCTCGTACGCCTGGTGCAGCTCCGACCACGAGACCCACGCCGCGATGGTGTCGTCGAGCCGGTCGATCGATCTCGGCCTGACTCCAGACGCGGGCCACGCCGCGGTCGGCGCGGGTGGTGTGGTGGAGCGCGAACGCGAGCTGCCTGGCCCGCGGGCAGCTGCGTCCGCGAGCGCGCGTCGACCGATCGACGTCCATCGGCGCCGGGCACGACAGCACCAGGACGTCCGCGCCACCCACGGCCGCCACCCCGCCCTCGACGGTCGTGAGCAGCGGCTACGATCAGCCCGTACTCGGGCCGCGGCGCGTACTCGACCTCGACCTCGACCTCGCCGGCGGTGCACGCCGCCCGACGGAGGAGCAGGTGCGGTGCACCGTTCCCCGAGCTCGTGTCCGCGGTTGCCCTCCCCCATCGCCAAGCGCGTCGACGACCGTGAGCGACGCCGGTCGCCGTCCGGAACGTCGTCTCCAGGACCATCGTGCGCGTCGAGGTATCGCCGCGTGACCTCGGTCGCGCCGCTCGCGCGGATCGACCAGTGACCGGCCTCGTCACCCAGCAGCCGGCCGAGCACCGAGCCGCTGTCGAAGCGCGGCACGCAGAGCCAGTCGACCGACCCGTCGCGGCTCACGAGCGCGGCGGAGTGGCGGTCGGACAGCAGCGCGTAGTCGGCGATCGGCGTGCTGCTCACGGCATCATCACGGGGTGGATCCTGTCACTCGCGATGGCTCGGCGGCGTCACGCGGAGCGGTCAGGTCGCGGTCCGGAGGATCCTCGTCTTGCCGAAGATGGTGCCGAACAACAGGCGCCCGTCGTCGTCGATCGTCACGCCACCGCCGAGCGTGTTGAACTGCGACCCGCCCATCACGAGGTGGAAGGCCGGTTCCCCGGTGGTCCAGTCGATCGCCTCGATCGTCCACTGCCGATCGCGCGCACCGCAGGTGTAGACGAGGTCGGAGGCCTGCGAGACGAAGGGCACCGAGTTCGGCGACGAGACCGAGGTGCAGACCCACGCCTCGTCGAAGGTACGACGCCGCGGATCCCACTCGTACTTGTGCAGACCGAAGGGCGTGTACACCGGGTCGTGGCCCAGGAAGAAGGAGAAGAGCGTGCCGCGGAGGCCGCCCGGGGTCGTCGCCGGCTCGTTGTTCACCGTCATCGCGCCGTAGCCGCTCACCGTGATCGACTGCTCGGTCTGGATCGCGGGCCGGTCGGGATCACCCATGTGGGCGGGCCCGATCCCCGCGATCCGCCGTGACGGCGCGTCCGGCAGCTGCTCCCAGTCGTCAGGGATCTCGTCGCGCCAGAAGAGCGTGATGTTCACCACGTCGTCGCCGTCACCGATCACGACGAACCGGTCCTCGTCGGGCCCGAAGCCCATGAGCGACGGTGTCGTCCCGGAACCCCAACCGCGCCCGTTGCGGTACCGCGCCGACCACGCACCGTCGGCCTCGTCGAGCGAGAGGTGCTCGCCGGTCCACACGACGCGGTGGGTGTGGTCCACGGAGCTGACGTAGATGCCGTCGTCCTCGTCGACGCACAGGCTCGTCCGGACCCATCCGTAGCCCGAGCGGCCGGCCTCCTCCATCCGCGCCCAGTGCGGCGCGGCTTCTTCGGCCGCACCGGGCAGCCGGATCGCCTCGTACTCGCTGAAGTCGCGGGCGAGCGAGACCAGCCACCCGTGGTCGGTCGAGAGCACGAGGCGGCCGTCGAACGTGATGTTGACTCCGACGAAGCTGCCGTCGATGTGTGCAGGCTTGTCCCACCGCGCGTGCTCGACGATCGGTGACGCGGGGTCGTCGCGGTCGGTCTCGACGTAGGCGACCACCGCCTGCGTGCGCCCGAGGAAGAGCGTGTTCTCGCAGTCGACCAGCGCGTACACGCCGTCGAGGCCGACCAGGTAGCGCAGCGCCAGCGTCGCGGCATGGTCGATCGCCTCCTGGCCCCGCAGGTCGTCGAGTCCGGCGACGTGCTCCTCGAGCTCGGACTGACCGGTGATCTCCTGGTCGCCGGTCGGCAACGTGGCCAGGACCTCGAGCGTGTCGTAGTCGAGCTTGGCGATCGTCTGGCGACCGTTGCTCCAGATGACGCGTCGCCCGTCCGGGTACCGCGACGAGATGAGGCCGCCGAAGTGTCCCGGACCCAGCCACGAGTACTGGACGCGCGTCGGGCCCGAGGATCTCGGTCGGCCCGGTCGGCCCGGGCCCCGGCGTGTTGTCCTGCTGATCGCACCGACCGTGCGCGATCGGGTACCCGGAGTCGGCCAGGTACGGGTTGCGAGCGCCGCCGTTCATCTCGGACTCACCCTGCCCCCGGTCGGGTCGACGGTCACGGCGCACCGTATCCAACCCCTGGCGCCGCTTGCCCCGGGCATCTCGATCCCTGATCTTCTTGGGGCCCACGAGCGGGAGCGCGGGATGCCACTGAGTCGGTTCGACGAGTACCTGGCCCATCAGACGCCGGACACGTTCGATCACGTGTTCACCTCCGACCGGAACTTCTACGACCGCTACTACTTCAACATGCACGCAAGCAGCGACGAGCTGTTCGTCATCATGGGCCTCGGTCAGTACCCGAACCTCGGCGTCACCGACGCGTTCATCACCGTCTCGATCGGCGAATCCCAGCACACCGTGCGTGCCTCCCGTGAGCTCGGGAGTGACCGCATGGACACCGAGCGTCGGCCCGCTCGCCGTCGAGGTGATCGAGGGGCTCGACGACGCTGCGCGTGACCTGCGACGACAACGAGTGGGGCATCGCCGCCGACCTCACGTTCCACGGCGTCGTCGAGGCACTCGAGGAACCTCATACGTTGAGCCGCCGGTACGGGCGGATCGTCCAGGACGTGACGCGCTACGCGCAGGTCGGCGTCTGGGAGGGGACGCTCACCGCGGCCGGCCGGATCTTCGACGTCACTCCCGACGTCTGGAAGGGCGTGCGCGACCGGTCGTGGGGTGTGCGCCCGGTGGGCGAGCCGGAGGCACCCGGCATCAAGGCCCGCGAGAGCCGGGACGGGTACGGGTTCCGCCACGACTGGATCCCGATGCAGTTCGACGACCACATGCTGAAGGTCCAGATCGACCAGGACGGTGAGGGGCATCGGCACCTCGAGGAGGCCATGCGCGTCTGGACGCTCGACCAGGACCGACCTCCCGAGCACCTGGGCACCCCCGACGTGGACATCGACCTACCTACCGGGGACCCGCGAGATGGCCAGGGCCACGGTCCGCACCAGGGACCCCGACGGCACGCCGATCGTCGTGACCAACACGCCGCTTGCGCACCCTCTATCTCGCCGCGGGCTCGGGCTACGCGCCCGACGAGGAGTGGGGTCACGGCGTCTACCAGGGTCCGCTCACCGTGCAGGGCGTCACCCACGATCTGAGTGATCCGGCGGTGCGGCGGCGGTACGCCTTCCTGAACGAGACCCTCTGCCGCTTCGAGACCGAGCAGGGCGCGACCGGCTACGGCATGCACGAGAACATGCTCATCGGCGTCTACCGCCCCGGCGGCTTCCTCACGGGGGACGCCGTCGCCCCCTGACGGGACAAGGCAGAACAGAACGCACGGAACCGACGGAGGAGCAGTCGTGCCAGATCGAGCGCCCGTGGTCGTCGTCACCGGAGGCGCGGGCGGGATGGGCGTGGAGTGCGCCCGAGCACTCCGGGACATCGGCCGGGTCCTGCTCGTCGACATCGACGATGCGGCGCTCGAGCGCGCGGTCGGCCACGCTCACCGACGACGGTCTGAACGTCGAGCTGGCGCGGTGCGACATCACCGTCCCCGACGACGTGGCGCGACTCGTCGAGCGGGTGACCGAGCTCGGCTCCCTGCGCGCCGTCGCGCACACGGCGGGGCTGTCGCCCGTGATGGCCGACGCGCGGCGCGTCCTCGACGTCGACCTCCGCGGGACCATCCGGCTCCTCGACGCGCTGCTGCCGATCGCCGGCCCCGGCACCGCCGTGGTGTGCATCGCGTCGAGCGCCGGCCACATCGACCTTCCCTCGGAGGTTCGTTCGCTCCTCGACGACCCGATGTCCACGACACTGGGGGCCGACCTCGAGCGCGCACTCGGGATGGAGCTCGAGAGCGGGTTCATGTACGCGATCGCGAAGCACGGCGTGATCCGCGCGTGTGAGCGCTACGCCGCAGCCTTCGGTGCACGCGGTGCCCGGATCGTCTCGATCGCGCCCGGACTCATGAACACCGAGATGGGGCGCCTCGAGCTGTCGAAGCAGCCGGTCATGGTGGAGATGGCTGCGATGACACCCGTGCAGCGCGACCCGAGCGCTCCCCTGCCGGGTCGCGCCGACGACATCGCGACGACCGTCGCGTTCCTGTGCTCGGACGGTGCCTCGTTCGTCAGCGGCTGCGACATCCGGGTCGACGGCGGCCTGATCGGCGCCTCACGGCACCGACCGACCGCCGAGTAGCGGTTTCGCTACGCGTTCGCCGGCGCGGCCGCGCCGCCTTCGGGGAACGCCCCGAGCATGCCCGCGATGCGCGTCTCGATGCTCGCCCGCTCTTCGGGGTGCGTGATGATCCAGAACTCGCCCGCGCGGATCGCGTCCAGCACACGCGCGGCGACCTGCGCGGGGGGCAGCCCGGTCGGGCCGGTGAACGAGTCGCGGATCGACAGACGCACTGCCTCGGCCATCTCCGTGCGCGTCTCGGTGCCGCGGTCCGCCGGGCGCCCACGTTCGGATTCCATGACACGAGTGTCGACCGAGCTCGGGCACAGCACGCTCACGCCGATCGGCAGCTGCTCGATCGCCAGCTCCTGGGCGAGCGTCTCGGAGATCGACACCACCGCCACCTTGGTCACCGAGTACGGGCCGATGAAGGCGACGCCGCTGAGTCAGCCCCGCGATGGACGCGGTGCTCACGATGTGGGCCGGCGTGCCCTGCTCCCGCATGATCGGCACGAAGGTGTGCAACCCGTGGACCACGCCCCAGAGGTTGACGTCGACGACCCACTGCCAGTCCTCGAGCGTCTGGTCGCGGATCAGGTTGAAGGTGGAGACTCCGGCGTTGTTCACGAGCACGTCGACACTTCCGAACCGGTCGAGCGTGGTCGCGGCCAGTCGATCGACAGCCGCGGGGTCCGAGACGTCAACCGTGACCGCGAGCGCGTCGCCACCGGCGTCGCGGATGCCGTCGGCGACCACCTCGGCCTCGGGGCCGTCGAGATCGGCGACCACCACCGCAGACCCGGCCGTGGCAAACGCCTCGGCGAGCGAGCGCCCGATGCCGCTCGCGGCACCGGTGACCACCGCCACCTTGCCGACACCGATGACCTCATTGGATGCGTCCGTCACAGCTGTCACTCCCGTCATGGTGCCGATCGGATCCGGTCGTGCTCAACCGCCGTCGAGAAGGATGAGCTCACCGGTCAGGTACGAGGAGGCATCGCTCGCGAGGTAGAGCGCGGTCCCGACGATCTCGTTCGCGTCCGCGATCCGACCGAGGCTGATGTTCGACGCCATCTGTTGCCGGAGCTCTTCGGACGGCAGCGACGCATGGAGGCTGTCGGTGTGGAACGTGCCGCACACGATCGCGTTCACCCGGATGCCCCGCGGCCCGAGCGCGTCGGCGGCCGCCTTGGTGAGCGCGTTCAGCCCGGCCTTCGCCGCGGCGTAGACGACCGTGAACGAGGTCGGGTGCAGCGACGCCTTCGAGCTGATGTTGATGACGGCACCGCCGAGCCCCATGTGCTCCGCGGCGAGCGCGGTCAGCCGGAGCGGTCCCTTGAGGTCGACGGCGATCGTCTTGTCGAACAGCTCCTCGGTGACCTCGAGCAGCGATGGCGGGACCGGTGCAATGCCGGCGTTGTTCACGAGCACGTCGATTCGCCCGAACTCGGCAACCGTTGCGTCGACCAACACCTGGCACTGCCACCAGTCGCCGACATGGGCCTGCACCGCCAGCGCACGTCGACCGAGCGCGCGCACCTCCTCGGCAACTGCGTCGCACGGTTCGAGCTTGCGGCTCGAGACCACGACATCGGCACCGGCCTCCGCGAACCCCAGGGCCATCGCACGCCCGAGGCCCTTGCTGGCACCGGTCACGACTACGACCTTGCCGGTCGCGTCCAGGCTGGGGATGGTCATCGGTCCAGGTCGGCGTCACGCACGATGCCCTCGATCACGTATCGGATGTGGAGGTCGTACAGCTCGTCGACCTCGGCCGGGTCGACGCCGCCCGGGTCGCTCCCGGGTCGCGTCCACCTCCGACGCCGGCCGGGCGGTTCGACCCCACTCTCGACGGCACCGAACCCGACCGCGGCCCAGGTGAGGAGGCGACAGGCCTGCACCGCGGCATCGGTCGTGAAGCCGTCACGTCGCATCGCGACGACGAGCGGGCGCGACGCCTCGACGTACACCTCCCGGCCCGGCGCCAGGATGAGCCGGCTGTCGCGTGCCTGTCGGAGACGCGTACGGAGCTCCCGCGCCCACCGCATCGCGTACTCGTCCCACGGCTCGTCGGCGCGGAGCGGTGGGGCCAGGTCCGCGAGCATGCGATCGGCGACCGCGTCGAGCAGCGCGTCCTTGTTGCCGATCCGGCTGTAGAGGGGTACCGGCGACACGCCGAGACGGGCCGACACGCTGCGCATGCTCACGGCATCGAGCCCGGACTCCTCGAAGATCTCGACGGCAGCGGTGACGATCTCGTCGGGGTCGAGGTCGAAGTCGGGTTGCTTGGTCATGACGTCACGGCACCATGACCAGCTTGCCGACCACGTTCCTGTCGGCCATGCGTTGCAGCGCGGCGGGGAGGTCCGCGTACGGGACTTCTGCCGTCACGGCATTCCGCAGGCGGCCGTCGTCGACGAGCACGGCGAGCCGGGCGTGGATGTCGTCGAGCTCGTCGCGCGAGTAGCCGCCGGCGAACACACCCACGAGCGAGGTGTTGGTCGTGACGAGGTCGTGTGTCGCGAGCTTCGGCCACGCACCGCTGGCGAAGCCGACGGCGAGCAACCGTCCGTAGCGAGCCAGCGCGCCGGCGGCGTCTTCCGCGACCGCGCCGCCAACCGGGTCGTAGATGAGGTCGACGCCGTGGCCGCCGGTGATCTCACGCAGCGCCGGCGCGACCGGACCGTCCCGGTGGTTGAGCGTCGCCTCGGCGCCGAGCGCGCGACAGAACTCGGCACGGTCGTCGTCACTCACCACCGCGACCACGTGTGCGCCGAGGGCGGTGCCGAGCTGGACGGCCGCGATCCCGCTGCCGCCGGCCGCGCCGAGGACCGCGAGCCAGTCCCCCGCCGCGATCCCTCCCCGATCGACCAGCCCGACCCATCCGGTGAGGTGCGGGATCCAGAACCCGGCCGCTTCGGCGTCGGTGAGGCCGGGCGGGACAGGGAAGGCCGAGTCCACCGCGACCAGGCATTCCTCGGCGAACGAGCCGCAGCCCTGCCAGAACATCGTCACGCACATGATGCGATCGCCGACGGCGAGGTCGACGCCCTCCCCGACCGCGGTGACGGTGCCGCAGGCCTCCTGGCCGGAGGTGAACGGGAGTGGCGGGGTGAGCGGGTACGTGCCGCGACACATGAAGACGTCGGGCAGCCCCAACCCGGCCGCGGTGACGCGGATCCGGACCTGACCGGGTCCCGGCTCCGGCACGTCGAGCTCGACCTCGTGCAGCACGTCGATCGGTTCCCCGGTGCCCTGCACCTGCCACGCGCGCATCAGGGCGTCCTCCCGACCGTCGTCGTTCCACTCATGTCGCTTCCCCCCGGTCGACGAGGTCCGTGGCGCTCTCGAGCAGCAGGTCGACCTGTCCTCCGAAGAGCTCGTGGACCGGCTTGTCGGAGTGGCCGCGCGCGGAACTTCGCGTAGCTGCCCTCCAGCACCACCGCCAGCTTCCAACGTGCGAACACGTCGTACCACCCGATCGCGGTGGTGTCGCGGCCCGATCCGGCGGCGTAGCGCTCGACGAGCTCGGCCCGGCCGGGCAGGCGCGCGAGGTCGAACCGTGGCTCCTTCGCCATCCCGAGGCGCATGGTGCCCTCCGGGCCGGGATGGAAGATCAATGACCACGCCAGGTCGACGAGCGGATCGCCGATCGACGCCATCTCCCAGTCGACGACGGCCAGGAGCCGGGGCGGCGGCTCGGGCGCGAAGAGGACGTTGTCGAGCTTGTAGTCGCCGTGGCACAAGGTGCTGGGGCTGTCCGGCGGTCGAGTTGCGTCGAGCCACTCGGAGATCCGCCGGGCGGCCGGCAGGTCGCGTCCGCGGTAGGACGCGAGCTGTGAACGCCATCGGTCGATCTGGTTCGCGAGGTAGTCGCCACCGTGTGCCAGGTCGGCGAGTCCGCACGACCGCCAGTCGACTGCGTGGATGGCGATCAGTGCATCGACGAGCTGCTCGAGCGCGCGCCCGTGCGTCTCGCTCGCACCGGCCCAACCCTCGGGGACCGCGCTCCGGATCGGCCGGCCGGCGATGCGCTCCATCACGTAGAAGGGCGCGCCGAACACGTCGGGATCGTCACACGCCACCACGGGCCGAGCGATCGCGACCGGCTCGTCGCTGATGGCAGCGAGGATCCGGAACTCCCGGAGCACGTCGTGCGCGGTCGCGGAGCTGGCGTGCCGCGGCGCGCGCCGCACCACCCAGCGAGCCGTGCCACGGTCGAGTGCGAAGACCTCGCACGAGCCGCCGCCGACCATGGGCACCACCGTGATCGGCACCTCGCCGCCGAGTGCATGGTCGAGGAAGCGCTGGAGCGATTCGGTGGTCATCGGAGCGTTCCGGTGCTGACGCCGAACGGCGTGATGGCGACGTCGACGCAGACCTCGGCGATCGGCTCGCAGCTCAAGAGATCCCTGCGAGTTCGCGCAGCTCGGACCACTTCGCCTCGGCGGCCGGGCGGCGGCTGGGCAGGTGCTCCGTCGGCCATCCCTCCACCGGCGCGTACCTCTTCAACAGCGTGCGGGCCAGCACCGACTTGTGCAGCTCGTCGGGGCCGTCGCCGATCGGGCCGAAGCGGGTCGACGCGGTACCACGACTCGATCGGCAGGTCGCTCGAGTAGCCGAGCGCTCCGCACACCTGGATCGTTCGATCGAGCACAGCCAGGACGACCTTCGAGACGTGTGCCTTGATCATCCCGAGGTCGGCACGCACCGCCGCCGCCCCGTACTTGTCCACCTTCCACGCCGTCTGGAACGTGAGGAGGCGCGCCGCCTGGATCTCCATGTGCGAGAGCGCGACGTAGTCCTGGACCATCTGGTGCTGCGCGAGCAGCTTGCCGTGCGACGTGCGGGACACGGCGCGCTCACACAGGATGTCGAGCGATCGTTGCGCCTGGCCGAGCCAGCGCATCGCGTGATGGATGCGCCCACCACCGAGCCGCTGCTGGGCGAGCACGAACCCTTCACCGGGTTCGCCGATGAGGTGATCGGCAGGCACCCGGCAGTTGCTGAACACGATCTCGGCATGGTTCCCCGGCCGTCCGAACTCGACCTCCGGGTGCGCCATCGTGCCGATGTCGCGCACGATCTCCATGCCCGGGGTCCCCCTCGGCACGACGAACACCGACGCGTGCCGGTGCGGGCGACCCTCGGGGTTGGTCTCGGCGAACACCAGCACGATGTCGGCCACCGACGCGTTGGTGATGAACCACTTGCGACCCTCGAGCACCCACTCGTCGCCGTCGCGCACTGCGGTCGTCCCGATGACGGTCGGGTCGGAGCCGGCGAGGAACGGTTCGGTGAGCGCGAACGCGCTGGAGATCTCACCGCGCATGTTGGGCCACAGCCACCGCTCCTTCTGCGCGTCGGTCGCGCCGTGCGCCAGCAGCTCCATGTTCCCGCTGTCGGGGGCCTGCACGCCGAAGATCGTCATCGACATCATGCAGCGGCCGATGATCTCCGACATCAGCGCGAGCTCGAGCTGTCCGAGCCCCGGACCACCGAGCTCGGGGGCGAGGAAGGCGCCCCACAGACCCTCGGCCTTCACCTGGTCCTGGAGGTGGCGCTTGACCACCGCCCACTCGTCGGGAGGGAGCTGGTCGAAGATCGGCTCGAGCGGAATGAGCTCCCGGTCGATGAACGCCCGCATCCACGCGAGCTGCTCCTCGAACTCTGGCGCCGTCTCGAAATCCCAGGCCACGTGACCCCCGCTCCGCCAGGAAATCACAGCGTAATCTCGGTGTTGCGCCGAGACCAGCCCGCGGGCAGACCCCCCCGCCGCAAGGTCGCGCAGCCCTAACCTCGGCGCCACCCGGCACCGGAGGATCGATGGGCCGAGCACCGCGCACGACCGCAGCGTTCGACGAGATGCTCCGTGCGCTCGCGGAGATCCGCGACGAGTTCGCCCTCGACGACGAGCGGCACGTCGACGACACCGAGGTGCTCGAGGCCTACCGGTACGCCATCCAGATGGTCTCGCAGGTGAGCGAGCTGCTCATCGAGGCCGACCGGGAGCGACCGCGGTTCTCGCTGATCGTCTCGCCGGCCCGCAAGCTGCTCGGCGACAACCCCGACTCGATCTACCAGCAGGCGATCATCCGCGGCGATCGCGCCTACCGCATCCGGGGTCGCCGGAAGGAGCAGTGCTACATCTCCTTCACCGTCCACGGCACCGACCCGACCGGCGGGTTCGGGGGTCCCGTCCTCGCCGACGTGAACGACGCCGACATCGAGTTCGCGCCCGACGGTTCGTTCGAGCTGGTCCTGAGCGCCACGGAGCAGGAGAAGAACTGGATCCGCCTCGACCCCGACGCACGCATGGTGATCGTGCGCAACTACTTCAAGCACGAGCGGTCGGCCCAGACCGATCCGTCGGTGTTCGTCGAGATCGAGATCGAGCCGCTCGAACCTGTGGCCCCGTCGCCGCCCATCACCGACGACGTGCTCGGCGCCCGGGTCGAGGAGGCGACGACCATGCTGCGCGCCCTCACACTCGGCCTGCGCGTGTTCGGCGGGCCGTCGACCGTGCCGTTCGTCTCCGACGTGCCCAACACGGTCGGCCAGCCGTGGAGCTTCCGGAGCTCGGGACAGGACGTAGCGGGTGCGGTCGACATCTTCTACTCGTCGGGCACCTTCGACCTCGGACCCGACGACGCACTGGTCATGGAGGGCACCGTCCCGCCGAGCCGGTTCACCAACGTGATGCTCTGGAACGTGCAGATGCAGACGCTCGAGTACCGGTCGCACCGGGTGTCGCTCGAACGACGCGCAGATGGTGCTGGGGCCGGGTCGCTCCTACCGCATCGTCGTGAGTGAGCGCGACCCCGGCGTCCCGAACTGGATCGACACCGCCGGCCATCGGCGCGGCACGATCTTCTGGCGCTTCCTGCTCCCGGAGGAGACTCCGGAGCTCCCGCGCTGCCAGGTCGTCCCGGTCGCGAGCCTCAACGCGCCTGCCACCGGCTGACACCAGCCACGACGCACAGCGCGACGACGACCGCGGCGGGGACCCACAGTGCGCGTCCCCACGTATCGCTGATCGCGGCGCCGATCGCCGCGCCACCGATGTAGCTGCCGAGCACGACCGCGAGGATCGCGAGCGGCCTGCGCGACTCGTCCGGCTCGCGAGGCATCCTGAGCACGGCATCGGTCGCGGACTCCGCGATTCGATCGATCGCACCGCTCTGATAGGTCGTCGCCAGCGTGACGCCTGCTGCGCGCCGGATCACGTCGGTCTGGAGGCCCATCGCGGCGCCGGCCACGGCGAGCATCACGACCTCGGCAGTCCCGCCCACGGGCACTCCCCGACTCCCGAGCTCCCCCGCGACCGCGGCGAGCACGATCAGCAACACGGCCTCGAGTCCGAGCAACGCCGGGACCGCCGTGCGAACCGGGGATGCGGCGGCGGAGCACGATCCCGACCGCCACCCCGATCACGAAGGCAACGACGGCCAGCAGCGGCCGCCAGACCGCGGACCCGTCGAAGTCTCCGATCCCGATGCCGAGAAGGACCGCGTTCCCGCTCTGGTTCGCCGGGAAGATGCCGAAGAGGCGGGTGAAGCCCAGGGCGTCGACGAAACCGGCGACCGCCGCCAGCGGTGCCGCGAGCGTCAGATCACGATCGTCGGTCACGACTGCAGTTCTACCGGACGGCCGCGCCGGTCCCGTTGACGCTCAGCGGCTCGGCTGCTGCTCGACGTCGAAAGCCCTCGCCAGGCCGTCGAGCAACTCCCGCCACTCGGTTGGCGCCGATACCGGGAGCGGCTCGCGCAGGCTGAGCGCCTCGAGGAGCGTGACCGCGTCGCCGCGCAGACATGCCGCGTCGGGCGGGACGGTCTCGTCGCGCACGTCGACGGACTCCCCCGCCACCAACACGAACGAGACCTCGGGATCGCTCGCCTCGACCCCGAGGCGCGCGTCGACCCGGGCGCCGGTGTTGATCGCGAGCGCGGGGCTCGCGGCTGCGACGTATCGCAACGACGACGCGACCTCGTCGGGTTCGTTCGGTGGTGTCGACCCGAGTGGGAGCGCGACGTCGCGCTCGTGGATCCAGGAGTCCCAGAGCGCGTGGTGCGCGAGCAGGCGGATGGGAACGTGCCCGGCCGGCGTCTCGGCGAGCATCAGCCAACCCGCGTCGTCGAGCTCACCGATCGCATCGAGGAACCCGTCGTTCGACGCGACGAACTGGTCGAGGACCTCCCCGGGGCGAGCTCGCGCATCGGGGCGACCATCAACGGTGGCGTCGCGGCGGGGTCGAACCCGGTGAGGATGCGCGTGGGCTTCCCTGCCGTGCCGGCGCGCACCGAGGCCTGCCAGAAGGCGTTGACCCCGACGACGTGCGCGACGACGTCCTGGACGGACCACCCGGCACAGCGACTCGAGGCGCCCCACTCGTCGTCGCCGAGCGCGCGGAGCATCGCTTCCATCCGTCGGCGCTGCCGGACCACGGGCTCGAGCTGATCGTCGGGCGCGCCCGTGATCGAGATGATCGGTGGTCCGTCGTATCGCGGTGCAACCTTCATCGCACGAAGACCCTACGCAACACGCCGGAGCTACGTCGGACGGACGTCGGCTCGGAGCAGGTCGTCGATCTGACCGATCGCGGACGCCATGCCCTCCTCCATCCCCATGGAGATGATCTTCTCCATGGTCTCCAGCGAGGGGAACGCCGTCTCGATGGTCATGCGCGTGGCACCGCCGGCCGCGTCGCCCAACGTGACCCGGATGGTCATCACCGGCATGTCGGGCGCAGGGTCGTCGATGCTGCTGCCGAACCCGTCCTCGAACTCGAGGCGGTGCGGCGGGTCCACCGACACGACGCGCCACCAGCCGTGCGCCCGGTCGCCCTCGGGGCCCGTCATGAAGTAGTTGACGGCGCCCCCGGGCGTGAGGTCGTGGTCGACGACGGTCGCCGGGTAGGTCGGCGGGCCCCACCAGCGCTCGAGCTGGCGCGGGTCCTCCCACAGCTGCCACACCCGTTCGACGGGTGCGTCGAACTCCGAGACGATGGACATCGTCAGTGCCGTGGGATCCTTCCGGACGCTCGTGACGGTCATGCGCTTGTTCCTCCACTCGGGTCATCGCCGAGGATCTCGGCCATTCGGTCCATGCGGCCTCGCCACACGGCTTCGAGCTCTTCGAGCAGGCGGTGCGCCGCTCGAACGGTGTCGACGTTGCCCCGGACGAGCTGTTCGCGGCCTCGCCGCTGCTTGGTCACCAGCTCGGCGTCCTCGAGGACGGCGACGTGCTTCTGCACGGCGGCGAAGCTCATCGGGTAGGTGCGGGCGAGTGCCGAGACGGAGTGCTCCCCCTGCAGGGTGCGCAGGACGATGTCCCTGCGGGTGGCATCCGCCAGGGCCCGGAACACCTGATCCGCTCGTCGATCCGCGAGTTCTACAACCATCTGGTTGTAGGTTACCCTGACGCCGAGCGGGTCGCAATCGGGGGCGTGCGCCGGGCCCCGGGCACACGCAAGGATCTGGATCGCCCCCGAGTAGGAGCACCGACACGTGACGACGAACGAGTTCGAAGTACGACGCGAAGCCGACGTCCCGGCCCCGGCGGCGAAGGTCTTCGACCTGATCGCGGACTTCCACCGGTGGGCCGAGTGGTCGCCGTGGGAGGACCTCGACCCCGAGGTGCAACGCACCTACTCGGGCGCGGCATCAGGAGTCGGCGCGGTCTACGAGTGGAGCGGCAACCGGAAGGCCGGACAGGGTCGCATGGAGATCACGGCCGCCGACGCGTCGTCACGCGTGGTCATCGCGCTGCAGTTCCTCAAGCCGGTCAAGTCGAAGAACACGACCACGTTCGAGCTCACGGAGGCCGGCGGCACCACCCACGTGTCCTGGCGGATGGTCGGACCGAAGACGTTCCTCACGCGGGTGATGGGCATCTTCAGCAGCATGGACAAGATGGTCGGCGGGGACTTCGAGAAGGGGCTGGACCGGCTCAGCAGGACCGCGCGGCTGTAGCCAAGCTCCCGGTGCGGCGCGTCTGGTCCTCGGGTCGGAGGTCGACTCGGCGCAGCAGCTGGGCGTTGAGCGCGACGACGACCGTCGAGAGGCTCATGAGGATCGCCCCCACCGCCGGCGACAACGTGAACCCGATGGGCGCGAGGACTCCGGCCGCGAGCGGGATCGCGAACACGTTGTACCCGGCACCCCACGCGAGGTTCTGCACCATCTTGCGGTAGCTGGCCTGCGAGAGCCTGACCACGCCGATCACCGACCGTGGGTCCGACGACGCGAGGACGACACCGGCAGACTCGATGGCGACGTCGGTGCCGGCACCGATGGCGAGGCCGACATCGGCGCGGGCGAGCGCCGGCGCGTCATTCACCCCGTCGCCGACCATGGCGACTCGCAGGCCACGCGCCTGGAGGTCCGCCACGGCATGTTCCTTCTCCTCGGGAAGGACCTCGGCGAAGACCTCGTCGATTCCCAGCTCGGCGCCGACGCCATCGGCCACCTGCCGCGCGTCGCCCGTGATCATCACCACGCGGACGTCCAGGCCGTGCAAGTCGTCGACTGCTGCACGCGCCTCGGGGCGGATCTCGTCCTCGAGGGCCAACGCGCCGACGATGGCGTCGTCCCGTACCACGTAGAGGACGGCTGCGCCGCGTCGCTTCCACTCGCCCACCTGATCGCCCAGCGCGTCGGGCACGGAGACATCACGCTCCCGGAGCAGCGCCGGGCCTCCGACCGCGACCCGTGAACCCTCGACGGTCGCCTCGACGCCACGCCCTGTGATGGACCGGAAGTCGGTGGCGTCGGGGAGCACGCCGTGCGCGCGTGCCGCCGAGACGATCGCCCGGGCGAGGGGATGCTCGCTGTCGGACTCGACTGCGCCGGCGAGCCCGAGAAGCGCATCCGTCGAGGTGATCGCCGGGGTGCCGACGAGCGCGATGTCGGTGACGACATGCTCCCCCTTCGTGAGCGTGCCGGTCTTGTCGAAGAGCACGGCGGTGACCAGGCGCATCCGCTCGAGCGCGAGCCGGTCCTTCACGAGGATCCCGGCCCGCGCCGCCACCGCCGTGGAGAGTGCGATGACCAGCGGGATCGCCAGCCCCAGCGCGTGGGGGCACGCGATCACGAGGACGGTGACGGTCCGCTCGATCGCAGCGTCCGCTTCACCGAGCATCATCCAGATGACGAAGGTGATCACGCCCGACGCCGTCGCGACGTAGAAGAGCAGCGCTGCCGCGCGGTCCGCGAGCGCCTGTGCCCGCGAGCTCGAGGCCTGCGCCTCCTCCACCAGGCGCTGGATGCCTGCGAGCGCGGTGTCATCGCCGACGGCCTCCACACGCACGCGGATCGCGGAGTCGGTTGCGATCGTCCCGGCGACGACGCGCTCGCCGTCGGCCCTGGCGACCGGCCGCGACTCGCCCGTCACCATCGACTCGTCGATCTCGGCTTCGCCGTCGACGATCGTGCCGTCGGCGGGGATGCGCCCGCCCGGACGGACCAACGCGATGTCGCCGACACCGAGCTCCGCGAGCTGGACCGTCTCGATCTCCCCCGTTGCCATCACCCGGTCGGCTTCGTCGGGGAGCAGCGCTGCGAGCGCGTGCAACGCACCCTGGGCCTGGCCGATCGCCTTCATCTCGAGCCAGTGGCCCAGCAGCATGATGACGACGAGGAGTGCCAGCTCCCACCAGAAGTCCAGGTCGAGGTTGCCGACTCCGAGGCTCGTCGCGAGGCTCGCCACGTACGCCACCGTGATGGCCAGGCCGATCAGCAGCATCATCCCGGGACGCCGGGTCCGGATCTCGTGTGCGGCGCCGCTCAGGAACGGCCAGCCCCCGAAGAGGAAGATGGTCGTCCCCAGCACCGGCGGGATCCAGTCGGCGCCCGAGGGCACCTCGTACCCGACGAGGTCCGCGAACATGCTCGAGAACGCGATCACCGGGACCGCCAGCAGCAGGTTCCACCAGAAGAGCCGCCGGAACTGCTCCGCGTGGTCGTGGTGCTCGGCGTGGTGGTCATGCCCGCCGCTCGGCGCCGGCGCGTGCTCCTGCTCGTGCTCTTGCTCGGTCATGGACTTCATCGCGCGCGACTCCGCGCTCGGGTGCTCGACGTCTGGTTCGCCACCTTGCTGATGGCGATCAGCTCGGCGAGGCAGTGCTCCAGGAGCGGTTCGGGGAAGGTCTCCGCGAGCCGGTAGTACACGACCCTGCCGTCCTTGCGCGTCTGGACGAGTCCCGACGTCCGCAGCATCCGCAGGCCGTAGCTCGCGGCGTCCTCGCTGACGGCGAGCGCGAGTGCGATGTCGCCGACGCAGAGCTCGTCGACCACGTCGAGGGCATAGAGGATCCGCACTCGCACCGGATCCCCGAGCAGGGCGAGGAGCCCCGAGAGCCGCGTGGCGTCGTCCGCATCGATGATCCGTCGCTGCGCCTCGCCAACTCGGGCCGGGTCGACCGGGTGCACGTGATCGAGGTTCGTTCGCATATCCGTACACTCGCACGGATATGCGGATAGGTCAAGGAGCGGCGAACGGGACCTTCGTCCCTGTGCCGCCGCGCCCGGTACTCGTACCGTGAGCGTCACGATGGCTTCGACGCGGCGCGAGTTCCTCTTGATCGCAGGGGGCGCAGCAGCGGTGACGGGCGCCGCACCGTTCCTCCTGGCATTCGAGAGGGTCGGCGCGACCACCCTCGCGGCACGCTTGCCGCAACCGACGGTGCATGCGAGCGAGAACGGGCGGCTCGACGTTGCTCTCGTCGCACGACCCGCGCAGGTTCCGTTCGGGTCCGGGACACGCTTCGCATACGTCTACAACGGAACCACTCCGGGCCCCACGCTTCGCGTGCGCCCCGGGGACGTGGTCTCGATCACGCTCGAGAACCGGCTGGGCGAGATGACGAACCTCCACACCCACGGGCTGCACGTCTCTCCATCGGGATCGGCGGACAACATCTTCGTGTCCGTCCCCGACCGCGGGCGCCGCACCTACACCTACGAGATCCCGGCCGATCATCGCAGCGGGACGTTCTGGTACCACCCGCACATGCACGGCACCGTCGCCCGTCAGGTCTTCGGTGGTCTCTTCGGCGCGATCGTGGTCGAGGACGCGATCGACCTGATCCCGGAGCTCGCCGCGGCCACCGAGCGGCTCCTCGTGTTGAGTGATCCCGTCATCGGGAGCTCGTCGGACGTACTCGACGTATCGATGATGGATCGGATGCAGGGACGCGAAGGCGATCGCGTCCTCGTGAACGGCGTCGACCGGCCGACGATCCCGGTGCAGGCGGGAACGCTCGAGCACTGGCGAGTGCTCAACGCGAGCTCCTCCCGCTACTACCGGATCGCCCTCGCCGGCCACAGCCTCCAGATGATCGGAACCGACGGCGGCCGACTCGCGAGCCCGATCGAGGTGAGCGACGTTTTGCTCGCGCCGGGCGAACGCGTCGAGGTCCTCGCGACGCCGACCCGCGCGGGCTCCTACGCGCTCCGTTCGCTGCCCTACGACCGAGGAAGCACGGGAATGGGGCGCGCTTCGGGTTCCTCGGGGCGGATCACCCTCGCCACCGTCGTCGTCGACGGTGAAGCGCCACCCGCGGCGGTGCCGAGCGCACTCGCGGAGCAGGCCTCATTCGACGTACCGCCGGCGACCGCTGCGCCGCGACCTCCGCCTCGAGATGGGTGGCATGGGGATGGGTGGCGGGGGTGGCGGGGGCATGGCCTCGAGGTTCAGGATCAACGGCAAGTCGTTCGACGCCGCACGCACCGACATCACCACGAGGCTCGGCCGAGTCGAGAACTGGACGGTGACCAACACGTCCCCGATGGATCACCCGTTCCACCTCCACGTCTGGCCCTTCCAGGTCGTCGATCGGAGCGGTGACGGGGCGAGCCTGCCCGGTTGGAAGGACACGGTGAACGTGCCCGCCGGCGGATCGGTGACGCTGCGAGTCCCGCTCACCGAGATCCCCGGTCGGACCGTGTACCACTGCCACATCCTCGACCACGAGGACCTGGGAATGATGGGGGTGATCGACGTCGCCTCGACCCGCTGAGCAGGTCGTGGGTCGGACGATCAGCGCGCGCCGGCGCGCTCGACGACTACGACCGTCGCAGCACTGCCCAGGTGAACGGCTGATCCACTCCCCCAGGTGTCCGGTGCACCTCGCGTTGCTGCTCGACGAGGAAGAACGACGGAGCGAACACCTCGGCGAGGTCGTCGCCCGAGTACCGCAGCACCGGCAGGCCCGAACACCGGTCCGGCCCGTCCGGTGCAAACGTCGCGAGCACGAGTCCGCCGCCCGGGCGGACCGCGCGTGTCGCGACCTCGACGTAGCGATCACGATCCGCCTCCACGGGCAGGAAGTGGAAGACGGCACGATCGTGCCAGACGTCGTACTCCCGATCGGGTTCCCATCGCGCGATGTCTGCGTGGAGGAAGGTGACACGCGTCGCCTGCGGGCCGAGCCTTGCTCGCACCGCGGCCAAGGCGTGCTCGGAGACATCGAGGAGGGTGAGGTCGGCGAACCCCTTCGCCAGGAGGCGGTCGACGAGCACCGCGGTCCCGCCGCCGACGTCGATCACCCCGGCCGACGGCCCGGCGGCCAGCGACTCGACGAGCCGCAGCGACATCGACGGTTCGCGCTCGAACCAGCTGACCCGGTCGGGGGTGGTCGTTTCGTGCACCCGCTCCCAGTGCGCACCGCGATCCGTCACACACACAGTCTGCGCCTGCCGCACTCCGCCGGTCGAAGCTTCACCGGGGAATAACGTGTCGCGATGGCGAGGCGCCCCGCGACCGTCGGCACGTTGCTCGGTCTGGGTGCTGCGGTCTCGTTCGGTGTGAGCACACCGATCTCGAAGGGGTTGCTGGACTCGGTCGGCCCCCAGCTGCTTGCCGGGTTGCTCTACCTCGGCGCCTTCGTGGCGCTGGCGGTGCTCATCCCGGCGCGCCGACGGACGCACGAAGCACGCCTTCGACGCGCGGATCTCCCACGCCTCGGCGTCGTGACCCTGGCCGGCGGGATCGCGGCGCCGGTGCTGCTGCTGGTCGGGTTGGAGCAGGTGCAGGCTTCGACCGGCTCGTTGCTCCTGAACCTCGAGGGGCCGGCAACGCTGCTGCTCGGGGTGCTCGTCTTCCGCGAGCACCTGGGGACCATGGCAGCCGTGGGCGCGGCGAGCATCTTCGCTGGGGCAGTCGTGCTCACCCTCCCTCATGGCTCGATCGGTGGACAGCTGGCTGGGATCGTCGTGCATCGCGGCCGCGTGCGTGTGCTGGGGTCTCGACAACAACGTCACGCAGGCGCTGACCGTGCGCGATCCGTTCTCGATCGTCACCGTGAAGACCGGCGTCGCCGCAGCCGTGAACGTCGGGATCGCGCTCCTCCTCGGTGCCGGAATACCCGGTGTCTCCGTCCTGGTCGGCGCCCTGACGTTGGGTGCCGTCGCGTTTGGGATGTCAGTCGTGCTCGACGCCTACGCGCTGCGGTTGCTCGGTGCCGCACGGGAAGCCGCGATCTTCGCGGTCGCGCCGTTCGTCGGAGCGGTCGCGGCGTGGCCGCTCCTGGGCGAACAGTTCGGTGCCCAGGAGCTGCTTGCCGGGACGATCATGGCCGTCGGTGTCCTCGCCGTGCTGCGCGAGCGTCATGAGCACACGCACGAACACGAGCCGCTCGTGCACGACCATGTGCACACCCACGACGTCCACCACCAGCACGATCACCCACCGGGGACGGACCCGGAAGGACCACACTCGCACCAGCACGAACACGTGCGGATGGTGCATGCCCATCCGCACGTCAGCGACGTGCACCACCGACACGGTCACTGACCCGAAGGTTCGAACCATGGCCGATCCGCTGCTAGAAGCGATCCTCAACCTGTCGCAGTTCCACCGCGACCACGAGAAGTTCTACGCACAGGAGCCCAGAGCCCAGGCAGTGACGGTGCAACGCCACGCGCGAGCGTTGCAAGCGCTCGCCGATCGCTGGAGCGTGACGGAGCCCCACGAGCAGGAGTCGCTCAACCCGTTCGAGGGCAGCGTCGACCTGAACGATCCTGCCGCACTCCAGCTCGACGGCGTGCTCTTCATGGAGGGCCAGGGCGAACCGGCGGAGATCACGCACCTCAAGCGTGATCTCCGGATCCTCGCGGACGACCAGGCGGACACGGGACAGTGGCTCGCGGACGCGATGGCCGCGACCTGGGACACGGCGGCGGCGCTCCTGCAGTTCCCCGAGCTCGCCGATCAGCTCGGCGAGCGTCATCGGATCATCGCGAACGACTGGCAGGCCGCCGAGATGGCGATGCTCTCGGCGCGCCTCCTCGGGCGTGCGGTCGACCTGCTCGACGCCGTCGACTTCACACCCGCGAGCCTGCGCGCCGACCTCGCCGGCGGGCGGCAGGTCCCGGGGTTCCTCTACTCAGCCGCCGAGCTCGCGGACCGCGCCGCGGACCTCCTGAGCGACTCGGCCGGTCTCGTCCACGAGAACGAGCGGCGATGGCGGGAATTCCACGCCCGCGTCGCGCTCGTCGTCGAGGGACGCTCCTGAACCCGCGGGTGCGTGCCCTGCTCAGTGGCTGAAGCGCACCTTCGGGAGCACTCGACCCAGCCACTTGGGGAGGTACCAGTTGCGCTCGCCGAGGAGCGCCATCGTCGCGGGGACGAGCATGACGCGGACGATCGTCGCGTCGAGCAACACCGCCATCGCCAGCGTGATCCCGAGCTCGGTCGGTGGGATCGGCCCGGTCACGCCGAACGCGATGAAGACCACGATCATCACGAGCGCGGCGTTCGTGATGGGACGACCGGTCCGTGCGATGCCCTCACGGATCGCGAGCTTCGTGTCTCCCGTCGCCTCGTAGCGTTCGCGGATCGCGGCCAGCAGGAACAGCTGGTAGTCCATCGACAACCCGAACAGCAGCGCGAAGAAGAACAGTGGTGCCCAGGCGTCGACGAAGCCTTGCGACTCGATCCCCAGCAACCCCGCGCCGAACCCGTGCTGGAACACCAACGTCGCGAAGCCGAAGGCGGCGCCGACGGTCAGCAGGTTCATCAGGATGGAGGTGACCGCGATCGCGATGCTTCGGAACACCACCAGGAGCAGCAGGAAGGCCACGATCAGGATGATCCCGATCGCGATCGGCGCGTTGCTGGTCAAGACCTCCGTGAGGTCGCGATTCTGGGCCGCGGGACCGCCGACCCGGGCAGTCGGCACCTGCGCTTCGAGCTGCGAGCGGAGCCGGTCGACGAGGTCCGCCGTGCGCGAGCTGTCGACCGCGGTCGAGCCGGTGACACGGACGACCGTCCGTCCGGTCGTCGCAGGTTCACTCACCACGCGGGCATCCACCACACCCGCGTCGGACTGCGCCACCCGCACCACCGTGGCCGCGTCGACAGCCGGCACGGTGATGAACACAGGTGCAGCAGCCCCGTCGCCGAAGGACGCGACGAGCATCTCGTAGCCGTCGCGACTGGTGTTGCCACGATCCACCACCCGCGCGCCCGGCATGCCGAGCTTCATCCCCAACGCCGGCACGGCGAACGCGCCCAGGACGACGAGCCCGATCGCGAGGATGGTCCCCGGGCGTCGGAGCGCGACCCCGGTCCAACGGGCCCAGCGACCTTCCGCCACGATGTCCGGGTCCTGCTTCCCCCGGGTGACCAGGACGCGGTCGCCGAGTGCCACGAGCATCGCCGGGAGCAACGTGAGCGAGGCGAGCGCGACGGCGACGACGGAGAGGATCATCCCGAGCGCCATGGAGCGGAACACCATCACGGGCACGAGGAAGACGGCGGCGAGCGAGAGGACGACCGTCAGGGCCGAGAGGAAGACGGCCTTTCCTGCCGTCGACAACGTGTTCTCGATCGCCGCGACGGCATCCTTCCCTTCGACCCGCTCTTCGCGATACCGGCTGACGATGAAGAGGCTGTAGTCGATGCCGACTGCGAGGCCGATCATCATCGAGAAGTTCATCGACCAGACCGACAGCGGCATCACCCCGGTGAGGAGGTGCAGGATCGCCCAGCCGACCGCGATCCCGGCGACCGCGAGGAGGAGCGGGATCCCCGCGGCGACGGCCGCGCCGAACGCGATGAACAGCAGCACGAGGCTCGGGAGACCGCTCAGGAGCTCCGCCTTGTGGAGCGCGCTCTCGTTCACCTTGTTGAAGTCGCTCCAGACCGGCCATTCTCCGGTGACCTCCGCGCGGGCGCCGGGCGCGAGGCGAAGTCCCGCGACGTAGTCGCCGAGCGCGCCCGCCGTGACCGGACGGTCGGCGTCGCTGTGCACGACGGTCTCGACCGGCACGATCGCAGTGCGACCGTCACGAGCGATCAGTCCGGCATCGGGCGGCAGCGTCAACGGGTTCGCGACGGAGCGGGTGTCGGGTGCGGCGCGCAGCGCGCGCACCAGAGCCTGCAACCCCGCCGGCTCGGTGGCGATCGGTGCCTGCTGGCGGTAGACGACGACCGGGTTCTCGGCCCCGAGCGCGGCGAAGTCGCGCCGCAGCTCGTCGCGCACCTCCTGCGCCGTGGAGCCCTGTGCCTCCCATCCGGCGCCCGACAGCGCGCCGTTGAGCGTCAGCGCGAGCGGCGCGGCGGCGAGCGCCGCGAGGATCCAGGTGGCGATCACGGCGCGGCGATGCCGGGCCGACCAGGCGGCGAGTCGGGAGAACCAGGCCCGCTCGTCGGGTGCCTCCGACGGTTCGTGGTCGGACGGCAGCGTTGCTGCGGGGGGCGAGGACACGGACATCGTTGGGCTCCCGGGCCGGTGGTCAGGTACCCCTGGGGGTATACCGCGATCGTAGCAGGATACCCAGGGGGGTATCATCCGATCACCGAGAGACCCGAAGGCGCAGCCCAGAAGGAGGGGTCGTGGAGTTCAGCACCGAAGTGATCACCGATCTGCAGCGCCGGCTCCGCCGCGTGGAGGGCCAGGTACGGGGTATCCAGACGATGCTCGACGAAGGCCGGGAGTGTCGTGACGTCGTGACGCAGGTCGCCGCCGCGACGAAGGCGCTCGAGCAGGTCGGCTTCAAGCTGCTCGCCGACGGCCTCACGCAGTGCGTCGAGAATCCGGCACGCGCCGAGGCCGAGGGCTACCCCATCTCCGAGGTCGAGCGCCTCTTCCTCAAGCTCGCCTGACCGGACGGAGCGCCGACCGTCCATGGCCCAGCAAGCGCGCGCCGACGACACCCGCACCCAGACCGAACCGCGGGGGCCGTCCGCGCGATCGCGGAACATCCTCCGCTTTGCCCTCGGAATCGCGCTCGGCGGCGCCGCGATCTGGGTCGTGGTCAGCGCGGCGGGCGGGCTCGGGGACGCGCTCGACGCACTCGGTCAGGTCGAGTGGTGGTGGCTCCTCCCTGCTGCACTCTTCGAAGGGCTGGCCTACTTCCTTTCCGGGCTCCGGCTCCGGCGCCTCGCGGGCCCGGAGGTCGTCTCCCCTGCCGCGGCAACCGGCATCGAGCTCGTCGTCAACGGCCTGGGGCTGCTGACGCCCGCATCGCCGGCGGAGGGTCTGGCGTTCGGTGCATCCGAGCTGTCGCGCCGTGGTCTCGATCGACGGCACATCGGCCTGACCCTGGGCTTTGCCCAGTGGTTCAGCCTGCGCGTCTTCCTCCTGGTCAACGCGCTCAACCTGTTCTGGATCATCGCGACGCGTGACTTCCCGGTCGACTCGACGTGGCCGCTCATCGCCGCACCCCTCGTCCTCGGGGTCCTCGCGGTCACGGCATTCCTCGCGAGCCGCCCGGCCACGATGGAACGCCTCGCCGTCGTCATCGGAATCGCACGCTTCTGGAAGCCGAGACCCGATCGCGTCGAGCTGCGGGCGAGCGGCGCGCGGCTCCATGCCGATGCCCTCGAAGTCGTCGGGCCCCCGCGCCGCCGTGTCGTCCTGATGGGTCTGTCCGTCGGCTCCATGCTCGCCGACATCGCGTGCCTCTACTTCGCGCTCCTCGCGGCGCACGCCCATGTGGGGTTCGACATCGCGCTCCTCGCAGCCGGTGCCGCGGCAGCGTCTGCACTCATCCCGCTGCTCCCGGGAGGCCTCGGTGTCGTCGAGGCGATCATCCCCGCCGTGGTGCACTGGTACGGCCCACCCGTGAGCGCAGCGCTCGCAGGTGCGCTCGCCTACCGGGCGCTCGGCACGTTCCTCCCCGCCCTCGCCGGTGCGGCCGCGCTCGTTGCCCTCCGGGCCCGGCGTCGCGGCGAGCGGTAGACCTCTCAGCTCGCGGCGGCGGCACGCCGAGCTCGCCGGGGCGCCCAGACCCGGACGAGGGTCATGAAGAGGACGACACCGGCGGTGAGCAAGCAGGCCCACTGGAAGACGGCCTCGTGCCGGTCCGTCCCGGCCGTGAGCCCGTGCACCGTCGCGAGGACGAAGATCGCGTAGCTCGACAGGTGCACGGCGTGCCACGTGCTCCTCGGAAGGCGACGCATCGCGAGCGACGTGACCTCGACCGCGAGGAGCAGATACATCGCGATCACGCCCAGGCCCACCCCGACCGGCTCGTAGCCCGAGACGAACGGGACGAGGAAGTCGGCCGGCGCGAACCCGATGAACTGGTCGGCCGCGAGACCGAGCAGGTGCACACCGAGGAACGCGACGGCCAACCCGCCGAGGAAGCGGTGCACGTCGAGCACCCACGCCGGAGACGGCTTGCGCACCAGCCGGGTCGACAGCTGGAGCCCGCCGATGACGGCCAACGACGCGAGCGCCCATGAGACGATCCCTCCGGCGCGGGCGACGTACCACCAGTCCTGCGACTGCACGCGAGGAGCCTAGGGTCCGAGGCTCAGCTGCCGCGGGTGGTCGTGTGCGACACCGGTGCGGTCGCCCTCGTCTGCTGTGTGGCCGGGGCCGGCGTCGCCGGGGCTGCGTTGACCGGGGTCGCCGCCGGTGTCGCGGGCACCGGCGGCGGGACGACCGCGGTCGAGGTGCTCGCGGGCGGTGTGGCCACGCTGTTCACGTTCGCGACGGCGACGGTGCCGGCAATCGTGAAGAACGAGGCGACGCTCAAGCCCGCCAGGAGCCACCGGCTCGCGGCCGCCGGGTGCCGACGGCGCTTCCGGCCTGCGGCCGGGAGACGGGAACCCGTCGGGCGGGCGGCGGGCGCGTCCGTCATCGGCGCCGTTGCCGATGACGCGGTTCGCGGGGTCGCTGGGCGACGCGAACCGCTGGACGCGGCCCGCCGTTCCTGGAGCCGGCGGATGCGCTCGGCCTGGTCGATGTCGTTCGTGCGGTCGGTCATTCGGACTCTCCTCCTCGTGCCGGAGCGCTCTGAGGTGCCGAGGTGGCAGGGGTGTTGCGGTGCTCGCCCTCGCGCTCGCCCGACGTGCGCTCCGAGGTGGTGCGCACCGGCGTGGGCGTGGGCGCAGCCGTCGAGGCTGCGGGAGCGGCAACCGCCGCGGGGGTCGGGCTCGGCGTCGGCGGGGGCGAGGCCGCGAAGCCCAGGGCGCCCATGCTGGCGCCCACTGCCACGACTGCCGTGACCAGGCTCATCGAGATGGCGGACGCTGCTGCGACTGCGGTCTTTCGCTCCACGGGGTGCTCCTCATCTTGGGGCCTTCCCTGGTCGGGGGCCCTTGCTTCGTCCTGTGCACCACCCAACACGACGGCCGTGAAGGTCCCAGCGCGCCGTCCGTGAAGGTCCCGTGAAGGTGCCGGCGCGACCGGGGCGGCACCGCAGGTCCAGCCCTACGATGCCGACATGGGCAAGCGCGTCCTCGTCGTCGACGACGAGGACCGAATCCGCGGCATCGTGCGTGGCTACCTCGAGAACGACGGCTTCGAGGTCGCCGAGGCCCATGACGGCGACGAGGCCCTGACGATCGCCCGGGACTGGTCCCCCGACGTCGTCGTCCTCGACGTGATGATGCCCCGCACCGACGGCCTCGAGGCGCTGCGGCAGCT
Organism: uncultured Acidimicrobiia bacterium; assembly: GCA_963809885.1. GTDB lineage: Bacteria > Actinomycetota > Acidimicrobiia > IMCC26256 > PALSA-555 > JALHSW01. Next base: position 49,988 of record CAWELA010000006.1, read on the forward strand.
GCGCACGACGTCGGACGTGTACGTCATCCTGCTGACGGCACGCTCCGACGAGGTCGACAAGCTGGTCGGTCTCTCGGTCGGCGCCGACGACTACGTCACCAAGCCGTTCAGTCCTCGGGAGCTCGTCGCGCGCATCAAGGCTGGGCTTCGACGCGCGGGCGGTGCGACCGAAGCCGACGCGCCGGATCGCATCGTCGCGGGCGGGTTGGTCATCGACGTCGACGGACGCGAGGTCGAGCGAGCCGGGAAGCCGGTCGAGCTGAGCAGCCTCGAGTTCGACCTCCTCCTCGCGCTCGCCCGCGCCCCGGGTCGGGCCCAGACCCGGCGCCAGCTGCTCGAGAAGGTCTGGGGCTGGGACTTCTACGGCGACGAGCGGGTCGTCGACGTCCACATCCGGAGCATCCGCAAAGCGCTCGGCGATCCGGCCGAGGCGCCCGAGCTCATCGGGACGGTCCGCGGAGTCGGCTACAAGTTCCTCGGAGCGAAGGGATGAGGTTCTGGCGGCGCCTCGACGTCCGCCTCTTCGCCTCCTACGCGCTGGTCGCCGTCGTCGTCGTCGCGGCGCTCGCCGTCACCGTGGGCCTCGTCGCGCCCGCCCGGTACGACGACGAGATCCGTAACGTCACCAGCTCGGAAGCCAACGAGAGCGAGTCGCACTCGGCGTTCCTGAGCGCGCTCGAGTCGTCGCTCCCGATCGCGCTGGCGGCGAGCGTCGCTGCCGCGGCGATCGTGTCGGTCCTCGTGGCCAGGAAGATCCTGCGACCCGTGCGCCAGGTCCGGGACGCCACTCGCCGACTCGCCGCCGGGCACTACGACGAGCGGGTGGCCGAGCCCGGTGAGCTGGAGCTCGCCGAGCTGGCGCGCGACGTGAACCGCTTGGCGATCGAGCTGGAGACCACCGAGCGACGGCGCACGCGACTGATCTCCGAGGTCGCGCACGAGATGCGTACCCCGTTGACGTCGATCGAGGGTTACGTCGAGGGGATCCTCGACGGCGTGTTCGAGCCGACCGAGGAGGTGCTGACCGCGGTCGTCGAAGAGGCGACCCGGCTCCAGCGTCTCGCGTCGGATCTCGCCGACCTCTCCCGGGCCGAGGAAGGCGCCATCGCGCTCGACGTGCGCGACGTCGACCTCGCGGATCTCGCGGGAGCTTGCGGGGTGCGGCTGCGGCCGCAGTTCGACGAGAAGGCGGTCGCGCTCTCGATCCGCTCCGGTCCGCCGCTCCCTGTCGAGGTCGACCCGGACCGCATCACGCAGGTGCTGACGAACCTCGTGGGCAACGCGCTGACCTACACCCCGTCCGGTGGCAGCGTGGTGGTGACCTCGACGCGTCGCGACGACGTCGCCGAGGTCGCCGTGACCGACACCGGGATCGGGCTCGAGCCCGACGAGCTCGTCTCGGTGTTCGATCGCTTCTACCGGGTGACGGGTCCCGTCCGACCGGCCGGTGGCAGCGGTATCGGGTTGACGATCGCGCGGGGCATCGCCCACGCACACCACGGAGAGATCGTGGCCTCCTCGCCGGGCGTCGGCGCGGGTTCCACGTTCACGCTCACCTTGCCCATCCGAGGGGGCTAGGAAGGCGACCCCGCGCCGGCGCGAGGCTCGTCGTGCCGGTCGTGCCGGTCAGCGCGTCGACCGAGGAGCGGCGAGCGGTTCGGGGTCGGTGCTGGGCGCGAAGAGGACCCGGTCGAGCAGCACGAACTGGACGACCCAGAGCGCACCGAACCCGCTGAGGTGCGCGAGCAGGACGACGGGTGCGCGCCAGGGCCCGTCGAGGTGCGCACCCGACGCCCAAGCATCGGCAAGGGCGACCGCGAGCGTCGACAGGACGAGCCCTGCGAACGCGAGGAGCCAGAACGGCACGACCTCACGCCACAGGTCGCTCGCGTCGCGCTTCCCCCAGGTCCATCGCCGGTTGAGGTGGTACGAGGGAACCGTCGCGACCGACGTGGCCATGATGTTGGCGAGCCACGCGACGATCCCGAGCCCGACCGTCGCGAAGAGCAGGGTCGAGAGGCAGACCACGGTGCTCACGACCGACACACCCATGCACCGGATGACGCGCTGCACCAGGTGCGGACGGGTCGCGGCACGTGGCGCGCTGACGTCGAGCGTCGCGGTCACCCGAGCGCACGCTCCGTGGCGGGCACCGGCACCTGCTCCGAACGGCGCGCCACGCGGTCGCGGACGCCCCACCAGCTGACGAGTGCGAGCGCCTCGAACGTGATGCGCGCCGACATCTTCGACTCGCCGAGCGTACGGTCGTGGAACGCGATCGGTACTTCGGCGACGCGTCCGCCGGCGCGGAAGACCCGGTACGCGAGCTCGATCTGGAACGCGTATCCGGAAGCCGCCGTGTCGTCGAAGTGGGCGTCGCGCAGGGTCGCGGCGCGGAACGCCCGGTACCCGGAGGTCAGGTCGCGCGCCGGGACGGCGAGGATCCACGACGCGTATGCGTTCCCCGATCGCGACAGCGCGCGGCGCGACGCCGACCAGGTCGGGATGGATCCGCCGGGCACGTACCGGGAACCGATCGCGAGGTCGGCACCCCGCTCGATGGCCCCGACGAGCTCGGGCAGCGCGGCCGGGTCGTGCGACGAGTCGGCGTCCATCTCGACCAGCACGTCGTAGCCCCGGGTCAGGCCGAGGGCGAAGCCGTCTCGGTACGCGGAGCCGAGGCCCGACTTCGCCGGACGGCGGAGCACCTCCACGTGGCCGAGCGACCGGCTGAGCGCTTCCACGACCTCCGCGGTGCCGTCGGGGCTGTTGTCGTCGACCACGAGCACATCGGCCGCGGGCGCCGCCCGGCGGATCCCGCGCAACGCCCGCTCCACGTTCTCTGCCTCGTCGAACGTCGGGATGACGACCAGCACGTCCGTCATGGCGTCGTACCTCCTCGGGGGTTCATCGGCACGAACGTACGGATCGTTGAGTCATCGGCCACTCGGAGCCCGGTCAACCGCCGGCAAAACCCCGGCCGCGCCGCAGCCATGCGAGTTTGCGAACTGCTGACCCGGCGGGGACCGGCGGTTGATCGGCCCGTCGGTACCTTCCGGCAGTGGAGCGCGTGACGGTCCCTTCGGCACCACCGGGACCGGCTCGGCAGACCCCGAGCCGGACCATGACGGACCGCCTGCTGGTCGCGATCGTGGCGGTCGCGGCGGGGTTGCGGCTCTGGTCGCTCGGGAGCGCTCGCCTGGGGTTCGACGAGGCGTTCACCGCGATGGCCGGGCGCATGCCTCTCTCACGGCTCTTCGAGCACCTACGGGTGCGCGACTCGCACCCGCCGCTGGACTACCTCCTGCACCTGCCGTTCGCACGACTGGGCGTCGACGAGCTGGCCTTCCGACTCCCGTCCGCGCTCTGCTCCATCGCTGCGGTCGCGCTCTTCGCGTGGTGGATGCGCAACCGCGGGATCGCCGGCGTCGTCGCGACCGCGCTGCTCGCGACCAGTGCGTTCCAGCTGCTGCACGGACGCGAAGCGCGCATGTACGCGGAGATGGAGCTGCTCGGCGTCGGCGCCGCGGTCGTCGGTGACGCGTGGCTCCGACGACCCCGTCGGTGGCACGCACCCGTCGTGGGCGCGATCGCGTTCCTCGGCCTGCTCACGCACGTCTCGATGTTCCTCCTCGGCGCGGGTCTGCTCGCACTCGCGGGCCTCCGCACCGACCGTGAGGCCTGGCGCTGGCGAGCCGCGCTCGCCGCGGGACTCGCCGGGTGGTTGGTCCTCTGGGGTCCGTCGTTCCTGGTGCAGACCCGCGGCGGCAACTCGGACTGGATTCCCCCGACCACGCTCCCCCGTCTGGTCCACACACTCGGCCGCCTCGTCACCTACCAACCGGAGCTGCACCTCGTGGCGATCGTCGCGGTCGCCGCCGGGGCAGGGATGCTCGTCCGGCGCGACCGCACGCTGGGGCGAGTGTGGTGCTGCTGCTTCGTCGTTCCGGTCGCGCTCGCAGCGCTCACCGGGGCCGTCGCGCCGGTGCTGCTCGACCGGACACTCACTGTCGTCGCATGGGCACCCCTGCTCGCCATCGCCTTCGTCGTCGACGCGGCGGCGCGCCGCTCGACCCTCGGGGCGATCGCCGTCGTCGTCGTCCTCGCGCTCGTCATGGTCCCGGCATCGCTTCGCGCCGTCACAAGGGTGCCGAACCCGGACCGGATCCTCGGTCACCTCGAGCATGTCGCCCGCCCTGGCGACGTCCTGGCCCTGCATCCCGCGGGACGGTTGCACGAGCTCGAGTGGTCACTCGCGGTCCGGAGCGGGCAGCCGTACCGCGTCGTCGGCGTCGAGGCCTTCCGGAAGACGCTCGGTATCGTGCGCGGCCGCGCACCGCTCTCGGGTCGCGTGTTGTTGCTGGACTGGGCGAAGCGTCGCCTTCCGCTGCCACCCGCAAGCCGCTGCGCACCCGATTGGCGCTTCCGCGGGGCCCGCATCTCCTGTCTCGCCGGTGTGACGACGACGCTGCGGGACTCCCGGAACGGATGACCGAGGCCGCCCGGGGGGCGGAGACCCGGGGGGAAGGTCATCCCGGACGGCCTCGGAGTCCGATGGGGCGACCGTAGGGCGACACCAGTCATCCGCCACCCGCCTCCGGGTCAACCGACGGCAAATTCGGCGATCGTGGTCCCCGGACGCGCGAGCCGCGCTCATAGCCTGGGCGCGTGGGCGCACACACGATCCTCGTCGTCGAAGATGACGAGGTGATCGGGCGGGCGCTGACGGGTGCGCTCGAGTCGCAGGGGTATGCCGTGGACTGGACGATCACCGGCGCCGAAGCGCTCGCGAGCGTCGACCGACGTGCGCCCGACCTGATACTCCTCGACCTCGGGCTCCCCGATCTCGACGGCAACGAGGTGTGCCGCCGGGTGCGTGCCCTGGATGCCACATTGCCGATCGTCATGCTCACGGCCCGCCACGAGGAGGTGGACGTCGTCATCGGGCTCGACGCGGGCGCCGACGACTACGTCACCAAGCCGTTCCGTCTGCCCGAGCTCCTCGCCCGGGTGCGCGCGCACCTCCGCCGTCCGCGCGGCGCCGACGTTGCGGCGGAGCTGAGCGTCGGTGACGTACGCATCGAGCTCGACGCGCATCGCGCCTGGCTGGGCGCCGAGGAGCTGGAGCTGCGCGCCAAGGAGTTCGATCTCCTCGCCTTCCTGCTGAGCGAAGCCGGGAACGCCCTCACGCGGGAGCGGATCATGAGCGAGGTGTGGGACGAGCACTGGTACGGCTCGACCAAGACGCTCGACATGCACATCTCGGCGCTCCGCCGGAAGCTCGGCGAGACGACCGAGGACGATGCGTCGCGGAGTCGGATCACGACGCTCCGCGGCGTCGGGTACCGCTTCGAAATTCCGTGAGGCGTCGGATCCTGCTCGCGATCGTCTCGGTGACCACGGTCGCGGTCATCCTGTTCGCAGTGCCACTCGCCTTCACCCTGTCCAACCTCTACCGGGAGCAAGAGGTCAACCGGCTCGCGGCGCGGCCGCCGAAGTCTCCGAGCACATCCCGAACACGGTCGAGGTCGGGGACGCCGTCCACCTGGTGCAGCACCCCGCTCGGAAGGTCGCGCTCTACGCACCCGACGGCAGACGGGTCGCCGGGGTCGGGCCACCACAGGGTGGCACGGCGATCGAGGCCGCGTTGCGGGGCGACGTCCGGGACGCCCAGGTCGGCAACGAGCTGGTCGTGACCTATCCCATCACCCGCACGGGGGGGATCGTCGGTGCGCTGCGCGTGGAGGTGCCGATGCACCTCGTCTCGAGCCGGACACGCAACGCGATCCTCGTGATGGTCGGGATCGGCGCCCTCGTCGTCGGCATCAGCGCGGTCATCGCGTTCTGGCAGGCCCGCCGCCTCGCACGTCCGATCGATCGCCTCGCCGGCACTGCCATCCGCCTCGGCGACGGCGACTTTACCGTGCAGTCCGAGCCGAGTGGGATGCCCGAGGTCGACGCGGTCTCGGACGCGCTCGGCATCACCGCGGCGCGGATCGATCGCATGCTCAGTCGCGAGCGGGCGTTCAGCGAGGACGCGTCCCACCAGCTCCGCACCCCGCTGACGGGCCTGCGCGTCGGGCTGGAGGCCGCTCGCCTCGATCCGAAGGCGAACCGGGACGAAGTGCTCGACACCGCGCTGACCCAGGTCGACCGGTTGGAGCGCACGATCGACGACCTCCTCGCACTCGCGCGTGAGCTCCCTGCCGACCGCCCGGCGCTCGACCTGGGTCCCGTGCTCGCGAGCATCGCCGACGACTGGCGCGAACGCCTCGGGACCGACGGCCGCCTGTTGCGCTTCGGCGTCGACCGCGCCGTGCCCAAGGTGAAGATCTCCGACCGGTCGATCCGTCAGGTCCTCGACGTGCTGATCGACAACGCGTGGCACCACGGGGCCGGCACGATCGACGTGCATGCCCGCCGCACCGCGAGCGGGGTCGTGATCGAGGTCGCCGACGAGGGCCGCGGGATCATCGGCGACACCGAGCAGATCTTCGAGCGGCGCGCGCCCGGCTCGACGCACCACGGGATCGGGCTCGCCTTGGCACGCTCACTGGCCGAGGCCGACGGGCTGCGGCTCAGCCTGGTCGAGCCCGGCCCCCACCCCGTGTTCGCGGTGTTCGTGCCCACCCACACGGAGTGACGCCGGGGGCGCCTCGGGTGCCGCAGCAGGCCGCGTCGCGAGCGTGACCACGCGCAGGAGGACGACCGTGCGGGCCAGCACCAGGAACGGCAAGAGCGTCTCGGCCAGGGCCTTCGTCGTGACACCGTGGAGGTACCCGTACACGACGACGTAGACACCGACGTCGATCGCACAGCACGCGATCCAGAGGCGTCGGCGCAACGGGAGGAGGACGAAGAACGGGACCAGCCAGATGTCGTAGGTCGGCGAGTACACCTTGTTCGAGAGCAGGAAGATCGCGACGCCGGCGGCCGCGATCGCCACGGGTGGGAGCTCCCGCCTCGCGCCGACCACGGTGAGCCAGGTCAACCCGGCGACGAGCACCACCATCGAGACCACGTTCGCGAGGTGTGCCGCCCCCGGCCCCACCGTCTCGATCCCGACGACGCGGTCGAGCCAGAACCACGCGCTCCCCCAGGTCGGACCCCTCCGGCCCTGGAACGCGATCGTCCACCACCATCCGGTCCGGTTCCCGAGAGCGAAGGGCGCGTTGATCGCTACGAAGGTGACGGTACCGGCCAGCGCGAGCCGCTGCGCGCCGCGTCGGTCCCCCTGGGTCCATCGTCGCACGACGAGGGGCGGCAGGAGGAAGATCGGGAAGATCTTGATCGCCCCCCCGACCGCGAGCGCGCCACCGGCGAGCCGGTCCCGGTTTCGCTCGAACGCGAGGACGCCGACGAGCAGGGCCGCGATCGCGAAGACGTCCCAGTTCTGGAACGCGAAGAGCAGGACCGGAGCGCCGATGGCCCACCGCCACGCACGCGCGCCACAGCGGCGCTCGAGCACCACGGTGATCGCCACGCACAACCCGATCGACACGAGCCCGGTCAGCGCGAGCACCCCGAAGGGACTCGGCGTCACCATCGCCGCGAGGTACAGGAGGACACCGGATCCGACCGGGTACTCGACCACGCGTTGCAGGTACGGCAGCGCGCCCGGGCCGACGCCTCGGTGCAGGAAGACCCGCGGGAGGTCACTGATGCTCGTGTGTCCACCGTTGCCGTAGCACGCGACCTGGAGCAGCAAGCCGGCTGTCAGCGTGCCCAGACTCGCGCCAACCATGCGCCCGGGGAACGGGTGCGCTCGGTCCACCGCTCCAACCTCTCGATCGTGGAGTGGCGAACGTACGAAGCGACCGACCGAGAACCGCTCAACGGAAGGTCAACCACCGGCAAAACCCGCGCGCCGTCCGAGCACCGGCCGGTGATGCGTGGGACTACAGACCGGCGGCGACGAGCACGAGCTCGGTGCCCGCGCCGAGGGCGAGGCCACCGAAGAGGCCCCACATGAGCATCTCCTTGTGGCCCATCTTGAAGGCAACGCCGAGGAGCTGTACCACCACATAGAGGATCGATCCGGCCGCGAGGCCGAGGAACGCGAGGTCGACGTACTCGTCGACGAACGACTGGCCGATCACCGTGCCGAGGAACGTCGGCAGGCCGGCGATGAGCCCCATCGCGCCGAGGAAGGCCCAGGTCGGACGCTCCTCACCACCCGCGAGCGGGGCCACGATGCCGAAGCCCTCGGTCGCGTTGTGCACCCCGAACCCGACGATCAGCAACACGGCCAGGCTGACCTTGTCGTTCGCGGCCGACTGGCCGATCGCGAGGCCCTCGGCGAAGTTGTGCACGCCGATCCCGATCGCGATGAACAGTGCCAGGCGCTTGGGCTCCGACAGGCGCTCCACCCAGCCGCGCGACTGCAGCTCGGCGGCCTGGGCGGCTCCCGGTCCGAACTGGGTCCCCGTCGACGAACGGGCCCGGGTGGCCATCCACTTGTCGTAGTACACCAGGGTCATCATCCCGACGAGGATCGCGGCGGTGAACAGGGCGGCACGGGCGACGAACTCACCCCACGATCCGCCGCTCTCGACCGTGACCTCCTCGAGCGCGTGCTCCACCGGCTCGAACCCATGGATGAAGGTCTCGACGAACAGGAAGATGAGGACGCCGGCCGAACCGGCGTTCAGGAACGCACGGACGCCGATGGGCACCGCCCGGGCGCGGCCGAGCGGCAACCCGAGGAAGATCGTGAGCCCGGCGATCGCGCCGAGGAGGAGGACTTCGCCTTCGGACATCACTGCACCCCGGTCGACGGCTCTGAGTCAGGGTAACCTAACCTCATCTGGCGCGTCATCGCAATCCGCGCGGACGCGACCGCCACGCCGATGAGGTCCCATCCGGGTCCGCCCTCGGCGCCGAACCACGGGGGCCCACGGCTCCCAGCGCCCGTGGCCACCCGCGCCCCCGGGCCGGGGCCGGGAGCCCGTAGCCTCATCCGAGACGACCGGACCCGGAGGTGACGATGCCGAACGCCTCGGACGACCAGCACCGATCGCCACGACGAGCGAGCAGCATCCGCTTGTGGTTGGCCTCATGGCGCAACGGGGACTGGGTCTCCTCGCGCTTCGGCCTCGGATAGCCGCCGATGACCGCCACCGCGATCACGAGCGGGCGCCGCATCGCTCGACGCCGACGAGTACACCACGTGCGGGCGTTGACCGAGACGCTCGCCGCGCCGCTCTCGCCGGAAGATCAGACCGATCCAGTCGATGCCCGACGTGAGCCCGACGAAGTGGCACCGCGCCCACACGACCTGGTTCTTCGAGACCTTCGTCCTCGGCACCGGCACGAGGGCCCTGCACCGTTCCACCCCGGTACGGGTACCTCTTCAACTCCTACTACGAGGCCGTGGGCAGCCGGCACGCCCGCCACCGGCGGGGGCTGCTCTCACGTCCGGGGCATCTCGAGATCACCGCGTACCGTGAGCACGTCGACCGCGCGATGGTCGATGCCCTCGGGGACGGCATCGCGCCCGAGGCAGCCGCGCTCGTCGAGCTCGGGCTCCACCACGAGCAGCAGCACCAGGAGCTGCTCCTGATGGACATCAAGCACGTGCTCGCGTGCAACCCGCTCGAACCCGCGTACCGGCCCGACGGCGGCCGGGACCGCCGTCCGGACGGACCACGGCCGCTCCACTGGGTCGAGCACGATGGTGGGATCGTCGAGGTGGGCCACGAGGGCGACGACTTCTCGTTCGACAACGAGCTGCCCTCGCCATCGGGTGTTCCTGGAGTCGTTCGCGCTCGCCGATCGGCCCGTGTCGTGCGACGAGTGGCTCGCGTTCATCGATGACGGCGGGTACGAGCGCGCCGAGCTCTGGCTCTCCGACGGATGGGCACTCGTGCAGGCCGAGGCGTGGTCCGCACCCTTGTACTGGAGGCGCGACGGCGGCGCTTGGTACGAGTTCACCTTGGCGGGGCCGCAACCGCTGGACGCCGCCGCGCCGGTCTGCCACATCAGCTACTACGAGGCCGACGCGTACGCACGGTGGGCGGACGCCCGGCTGCCGACCGAAGCGGAGTGGGAGACCGTGGCCAGCCGGCAGCCATGCGTGGGGCGCTTCCTCGACCTCGACGTCCTGCGCCCACTCCCGGGCGCGTCGGGCGACCTCGGGCTCTTCGGCGACGTCTGGGAATGGACTGGCTCCGCGTACCTCCCCTATCCCGGGTTCCGCCCGGCGCCGGCGCGGTCGGTGAGTACAACGGCAAGTTCATGGTGAACCAGCACGTCCTCCGCGGCGGTTCGTGCGCGACACCCACCGGTCACGTGCGCACGACGTACCGCAACTTCTTCCCGCCGAGTGCGCGGTGGGCGTTCTCGGGCGCCCGGCTCGCACGCAGCCTCGAACGAGGAGGACCTTCGTGAGCTCGCTGCTGACGGTCGACGTCCACCTCACCGACGCGGAGCGCGCCGCGGCGATGGCCGACGACGTGCGTGTCGGGCTCACCGCGACTCCGAAGACGCTGCCGCCGGTCTGGTTCTACGACGAGCGCGGGAGCGTGCTCTTCGACGAGATCACCCGCCTCCCCGAGTACTACCTGACTCGGGCGGAGCACTCGATCCTCGCCGCGCACGCCGACGAGATCGCGGCGCTGGCCGGCGCCGACGTCCTCGTCGAGATCGGATCGGGCACGTCGGAGAAGACCCGGCTGCTGCTCGACGCCATGGCCGACGCGGACTCGCTGCGTCGCGTGGTGCCCTTCGACGTGAGCGAGGAGATGCTCCGAGGTGCCGCGGCTTCCATCGCGGACGAGTACGGCGTCGACGTGCACGCGGTGGTCGGCGACTTCCACCGCCACGTCGCACGGCTGCCGCGCGACGGCCGACGGCTCCTGGCCTTCCTCGGCAGCACGATCGGGAACCTGACGCCGGAACAGCGACGGCGGTTCTTCGTCGACCTCGACGCGTCGATGGCCCCAGACGAGTGGCTGCTGATCGGTACCGATCTCGCGAAGGACCCCGAGCGCCTGGTCGCGGCCTACGACGACCCACAGGGCGTCACCGCAGCCTTCAACCGGAACGTGCTGGCCGTCCTCAACCGCGAGCTCGACGCGACCTTCGACCCCGATGCCTTCGCGCACGTCGCGGTCTGGAACGCCGAGGAACGTTGGATGGAGATGCGGCTCCGGGCGCTGCGCGACCAGCACCTGCGGGTCGGCGCGCTCGGTCTCGACGTCTCGTTCGTCGAGGGCGAGGAGATGCTCACCGAGATCTCGGCGAAGTTCACGCTCGAGCAGGTCCACGACGAGCTCTCGAGCAGCGGCTTCGTCATCGAGCGGACGTGGACCGATCCAGCCGGCGACTTCCTGCTCTCGCTGGCTCGCGCTACGTGACGCGGCCCTGCACGCAGGGCGCGACGGCGAACTCCGCGGGGTCAGGGACAGCGGTGCGTCGCCGGTACTCGCTCATCGAGAACGGCCACTGCGTGACGATTCGGCCGCTCCGGGTGCGGTAGTAGCCGTTGCAGCCGGCCTGCCACACGTCGACCTGCGAGATCCCGACCTGCACTTCGTCGTTGTAGCGATCCGTCGCGTCCGGCTTCGCGTCGATCCACGCAAGGTCCTCGCGCGCGAGTCGCTGGACCTGCTGCACGATGTGCGCCACCTGGTACTCGATCATCGTCAGGATCGACCCGTTGTTGGTGTTGGGTCCGTAGAGCATGAACAGGTTCGGGAATCCCGGCGTGCTGATGCCGAGGTAGGCGCAGGCACCATCGCTCCAGGCCTCGTCGATGTGTCGTCCTCCGCGTCCGACCACGTCGATCGCGGACAGGTACTTCGTCGTCGAGAACCCGGACGCGAGGACCAGGGTGTCGACGGGCCGTTGCACCCCGTCGACCGTGACCACGGCGTCCTCGGTGATCCGCTCGATCGGGTCCGTGACCAGCTCGAGGTTGGGTCGGTTGAACGCCGGGTAGTAGTGGTTCGAGAGGAGCGGTCGCTTGCACCCGAACGGGTGCTGCGGGCGCAGCTTCCGGCGGACATCAGGATCCTCGACGACGTCGACGGCGGCGAGTCCGAACGCCTCGCGCTGCGCGTTCGTCGCCGGGTCCGAGAAGGTCATCCCCTCGTCCATGGTTCGGTACAGCTCCTCGCGGATCGCCAGGACCGCGTCGGGATCCGAGCCGAAGTGCGTGAGCTGCTCCTCGGTGTAGGGGTCGTCGGGCTTCGGGAGGACCCAGTTTGCGGTGCGCTGGAACAGATGCACCTTGCCGGCGTCCTGCACGATCTCCGGGACGAACTGCACCGCACTGGCCGCGCTGCCGATGACCCCGACCGTCTCCCCCGCCAGGTCGTGGTCCCAGTCCCAGCGCGAGGAGTGGAACATCGTGCCCGCGAACTCGCCGAGTCCGTCGATCTCGGGCCATGCGAGGTCGTTGAACATGCCGATCCCGCTGATGACGACGTCCGCGGCGACCGCGTCGCCGGACTCGAGCTCGAGGGTCCAACGCGCCTCGACGTCGTCCCAGGTGGCGCGGATCACGGCGTCGTCGAACCGACAGTGCGGGAGGATGCCGTACTTCCCCGCACAGTGCTCGAGGTAGGCCAGGATCTCCGGCTGCGACGCGTACGGGCGCGACCAGTCCCGCTTGATCTCGAACGAGAAGGAGTAGAGGTGCGACTGCACGTCGCAGGCGCAGCCGGGGTAGCGGTTGAGGTTCCAGGTTCCGCCGACGCCACTCGCCTTCTCCAGCAGCACGAAGTCCTCGAACCCCGCCTCGCGGAGCTTGATCGCCATGCAGATGCCGCCGGGCCCGGCGCCGATGATCGCGATCCTGGGAACCCGCGTCACCCGCGGATCACTCCTCGTGGTACTGCATCAGCTCGATGCTGTACGCCGTCGGGATCCAGGATGAACGCGACGGTCACCGGCCAACGATCGAGGCGCTCGGGCGCCATCGTCGACTCGAAGCCCGCGTCGAGTGCGCGCTGGTGCACCGCGGCGCAGTCGTCGACGATCATGTAGATCTTCCACGAGCGCGTCGCCGTGGTCGATCGGACCCGAGCGATCGAGGTGCTGCGCGAGCTGGAGCCGACCCCCGCCGTCGTCAGCTGCCAGGACGATCTCGTTCACGTTCGGGATCTGCGTGCGGGTCTGCACCTTCAGCCCGACGACGTCCTCGTAGAAGCGCTCCGATCGCTCGAGATCCGTCACGTTGATGCAGAACTGCCCTACCTTCGTGGCCAATGCCGCTCCCCTCCTTGGACTCAGTGGTCGTCGCCGGCAGCGAGATCACGACGGTCCCCGTTGCGTGGTCGCCGAGATCGTTCGCGGCGCACACTCGCGACCTCGACCACCCGCTCGTCGCCCTCCTGGTGCTCCCCGACGACCTGGCCGGTGAAGTGCAGCACGTAGCCCGGCACCGCCGGGCCGCCGAGCCGGATCGAGATCCGCGCGGACCATCGCCTCGGGTCCGGCCCAGTCGGTGACGTAGCGGGCGACGTAGCCGTTCGTCGTCAGGATGTTCATGAAGATGTCGGGCGCGCCCTGGGCCTGTGCGTAGTCACGGTCGTGGTGCACCGGCATGAAGTCGCGCGAGGCGATCGCGCCCGCGACGACCACCGTCGCGGTGACGTCGAGGTCGAACGGCGGCAGCTGCTCTCCCCTGCGACTCCTCGACCGGCGGGCGCGGACCGGGGCGTGCGACCCTCGGCCGGCGGGCCGGCGGTCCCGGGTGCGAACTTGAAGATGCGGAAGCGCTGTCGGCCGACGACGTCACCCGCGGCCGTCGGTGTAGGTGGTCACCCAGGTGACGAAGTAGCCGAGGCCCAGCACCGGTCGTCTTGCGCTCCGAGATCGACTCCAGCGCGGTCGCGGAATGGAGGTGGTCGCCCAGGCGGAGGTAGCGCTCGAACTCGAGCTCGGAGTTGGTGGCGAGCGTGCCCGGGAAGCCGCCGTCGGCCAGGAGCGCGATCGGGCTCTCGGCGGCGATCTCGTCGGCGGCGCCGCCGCGCTCGGCGATCCCCTCGATGCGCGGGACGGCCCATCGTCCAGGTCTGCAGCATCGCGGGCGGCGCGACGATCCCCCGAACCGGGTCGTCGCGGCGAAGGCGCCGTCGAGGTACACCGGGTTGCGGTCATCGAGCGCGTCGACCCAGTGGCGGATCATCGGCAGGTTGACCTCGTCGGGTGCGACCGACGGCCCCGAGTCGCTCATCGGCTTGCCGACGCACGCCTCCAGGCGCTCACGGAGCGGGTCGGGTTCGTCGCGTGTCATCGCTCCCCACAGTGCTCGTCGGACCCCGAAACGTACACTCGGTCCGACTGCCCTATGGCCACGAGCTCTCCGACCCGCCGCCTCCCCCGCGCGGAGCGACGCGCGTCGATCATCACCGGCGCGGCGCCGCGCGTTCGCCGGCGCCGGCTTCACCGCGACGTCGATGGCGGACGTCGCGGCCACGTCGGGCGTCACACCGTTGATCGTCTACCGCCACTTCGGGACGAAGGAAGCGCTGTACCGGGCTGTCCTCGCGGACGTCTCGACCGCACTGCGCGAGCGCCTCGACGAGGGGCCGGACCCGGCCGGCTACGGGCTCGGCGCGGGATCGTTGCTCGCGGTGGCTCGCGAGAACCCCGACGGCTTCCGGTTGCTCTGGCGCCACGCAACCCGCGAGCCGCAGTTCGCGTCCGAGGCCGACGCGCTGCGCACCGAGGCACTCGATGCCGCCCGCAACGCGCTGGACGGACTCGTCGAGCCCGAGTTCCTCGAGTGGGCAGCCCATGCCGTGCTCGGGTACCTCGTCGAAGCGGTGCTCGCCTGGCTCGATCACGGCGACGCGGCGCGTGACGCGCAGCTGGTGCGATCGATCAACCGCTCGCTGCGGGCTGGGGTCGTGCGGCTGGACCGATACCGGAGCGGCCTGACGAACCGCCGGGCTTGGCGGACGCGCTACTTGGCGATGCGCTGGGCCGGGCTCTCGCCGGCCGCCAGCTTCGCGGCGTACTCGTCGAGCCAACCATGGAACTTCCCCGACGCCTGCTGGTCGGCGCTCAGGCGCGGGTAGGCGGGGATCTCGTAGTCGAGGTCGAGCGGCGGGTGGTCCGACGCCGGGCTTGCGCGCCATGACACTGCTCGAGGACCGGTGCGAGGCGCGCTTCCTTCGCCCGCTGACGCGCCGGCTCCCGTTCGACGAACTCGGGCATCACCTCGCGAGCGAACAGCTCGAGCGACTCCATGATGTGGTCGTGGCGGTTCCGCCCGGCCGCGCACGACAGGATGACCTGGTCGACGCCGTACTCCTCGTAGCGCCGCAGGTAGTCGCGGACCTGCTCCGGCGTCCCCGTCGCGCCGCGCAGGCCGGTCACGCCGCCCTCGACCACCTTGGCCCCGAGACGCTCGTCGCTGCCCGCCGCGAGGGCGACGGCCTCGGGGTCATAGCCCTCGTCGGCCCGCCGCTGCTCGTAGTCCTGCCCAGAGGTTCCCCGCGCCCGGGCTGGTGGCGGCCGAACACGTAGTAGTGGCCGAGCGAGTAGCCGATGAAGTTGCCGCCGTACGCGCCGCGCCGGATCGCCTCGGCCTCGTCCTCGTGACAGAAGAACGACGTGACGCACGCGAGGTTCGCGTTGACCGCGTCCCCGATCGGCACGCCCTCGGCCGCGAGCGTCGCGTAGTAGTCGTCGACCCAGTGCTGTGCCTCCTCGGGGTCGAAGAACGCGAAGGCCAGCGCGCCGATGCCGTGCTGCGCCGCGAGGTGGATGGTCTCGCGGCGGCTGCACGCGACCCAGACCGGCGGGTGCGGGACGCTGCTGCGGCTTGGGCATCGACGTTGCGCGGCGGGAAGCGGACGTGCTCGCCGACGTGTCCCGTGAACGGGTCCTCGGTCATGCACCGCAGCGCGACGCGGACTCCCTCCTCCCACATCGCACGCTTCTCGCCCGGATCGACCCCGAACGCGTCGAGCTCGGCCGCGGCCGAGCCCTCGCCGGTCCCGAACTCCACGCGCCCGTCGGAGAGGAGGTCGAGGGTCGCGATGCGCTCCGCGACGCGTGCCGGGTGGTTGATCGCCGGGAGCGCATGGACGATGCCGTGGCCGAGGCGGATCCGCTCGGTCCGCTGCGACGCCGCGGCGAGGAACAGCTCGGGCGCGCTCGAGTGGCTGTACTCCTCGAGGAAGTGGTGCTCGACGAGCCAGGCGGTGTCGAAGCCGAGCCGGTCGGCGAGGACGATCTCCTCCATCGCTTCCTCGAGGACCCGCCGGTCGTCGCCCGGCTGCCACGGGCGTGGAACCTGGTGCTCGAAGAACAGCCCGAACTTCACTGCGCCACCTCCGGCGGCGGCGTGAGCGGGATGCGGGAGTTGTCGAAGCTGAGGATGCGCTCGTCGGGCTGGATCTCGATCACCAGGTGCTCGATCTCGTAGTGGGCTCGGGACTCGGGCGGCATCGCCGCGCGATCACCCGAGAAGCCCGCGTACTTCTCCGCGAGCGCGGCGCCGACCCGGGACGACGAGCTCGGGATCGTCCACGATGTGCGCCCGACCGGTCAGGTGCACGCCCCGCAGCTCACGCCATCGTTCGCCCGACTCCACGAGGAACGAGACCCGGGGATCCCGGCGGACGCGCGCCGACCTTCTTCGTGCGCGCGACGGCGTCGACGTAGATCCGCTCGTCGAGCACGACGAACCAGACCGGCAGGGTGATCGGCACCCCGTCGGCCTTCAGCGTCGTGAGGATCCCGGTGTGGCTGCCGTCGAGGACCGCCCAGGCCTCCTCGCGGCTGAGCCGGATGCTCATCGCGCACCCAGACGGGTGCGGACGTCGCCAGCCGAGGCGACGGGACGACCGGCGGCGTCCGCCCAGGCCACTGCCCGCTCCACCCAGCGCGCGTTGGTCGCGTCGGGGTCGGCCGCCGGATTGTCTCCGATGCCGACGCGCACCCCGCCACCGCGTTCGATGGCGTGACGGCAGAGACGCTCGATCAGAGCCGGGTCGTCGAGGGAGTACGGCACCACGATCCACTCGACGTCGAGACCGTCGGGCAGCTGCGTCAGGTGGAAGTCGAGCGCAGCCTCGCTCGGGAAGGGTCCGACCGCCCATGCTCCCGAGAGGAAGAGCTTCACCATCACCGGCTCGCGCACGACGCCTGCTTCGAGCAACAGCGCCAGCGTCCGGGTGCCACCGAGGTCGAACACACCGAACGTGGGGACGAGGCCGACCTCACGCGCGCGCTCGAGCGCGCCGAGGGTGAACGCGAGCGGGTTCGTCACGACACCGGGCTCGACGTCGGGAAACGGGAACGACGCGCTCGCGGCGTCCCAGATCACGGTGCTGACCGAGCCGAGATCGAGCGGCAGCAGCTCGAGCCCGTGGTCGCGGTGCAGTGCGAAGCAGTGACCAAGTCGCCCGTCGACCGTGTCGACGTCGATCGGGTACGTCGGGTAGGCCAACACACCGCAGCTGCGCATCCCGTCGAGCGCTTCGCCGTAGAGCGTGGTGTCGCCGAGACGCTGGGCTCCGGTCTGCGGATCGCGCGCGTGCCAGTGGACGAGCGCGGCACCCGCGGCCGAGCACGCGACGGCGTCGGCGGCACACTCCGCCGGCGAGTACGCGACGTGCAGCGCCTGCGGACGCATCGCGGCCTCGTTGAGGCCGACCTCGATCACCACCGCGTCGCGCTCCACTCCGGCTGCCCCCCGACTTGTAAAGTCCGGACTGTACATAGCCGCGTCGGGCGGCGGGGCCAACGTGCCGAACGGCGATACTGCCCCGATGGATCTGATGCTCGAAGCGCGGGGCCTCACCAAGCGCTACGGGGACGTCGAAGCGCTCGCCGGCCTCGACCTCTCCGTCCCGAAGGGCCAGGTGCTCGCCATCCTCGGACCGAACGGCGCCGGCAAGACCACCTTCATCCGCACCATCGCGACGCTCACCAGGTTCGACGCCGGAACGCTCCGCGTCGCCGGGATCGACGTCGCCAAGCACCCGAAGCAGGTGCGCCGGGCGATCGGGCTCGCCGGCCAGTACGCGGCCGTGGAACCGGCCCTGACCGGGCCGCGAGAACCTGCGCATGGTCGCCCGCCTCTTCGGCCACGACCGGCAAGGCCGGGAACGCGGCCGCCGACGCGGTGCTCGAGCAGCTCGGGCTCACCGAAGCGCGGCGACCGTCTGGTGCGCACCTACTCGGGCGGCATGCAGCGCCGGCTCGACCTCGGCGCGAGCCTCGTCGGCGCCCCCCGCCTCCTGCTGCTCGACGAGCCGACGACCGGACTCGACCCCCGGAGCCGCAACGAGCTGTGGCTCGCGATCGAGGAGCTCGCGGCAGGCGGCACCGACGTCGTGCTCACCACGCAGTACCTCGACGAGGCCGACCGCCTCGCGGACACGATCGCGATCATCGACCACGGCAAGCTCGTCGCGTTCGGGCACGGCCGACGAGCTGAAGACGCAGATGGGTCGCGACGTCGTCGACGTGCGGGTCCGCGACGAGGCGCGACCTCGATCGAGCCGCGCACGCGCTCGGCGCCGAGGCCACGATCGACGCCGCGAGCGCGCACGTGCGCCTCCCGGTCACCAGCGGCGCCGACGAGCTCGTCGCCGCCGTGCAGGCGCTCGGCGACGCGGGCATCGCGCTCGACGACATCGCGTTGCGTCGCCGACCCTCGACGACGTCTTCCTGACCCTCACCGGCCACACCACCGAGGCCGCGGAGTCCGACACCCGGACACCGACGAGGCGAGCGCATCATGATGCACGATCCCCGCGCCCACCGATACCGCCAGTCGCGGCACCACCGCGCATGACGGTCGCCGCCCGCACGACGCGGAAGATGCTGCGCACGCCGCAGATCCTCGGGATCGCGATCGTCCAGAGCATCGTGTTCCTCCTGATGTTCCGCTACGTCGCTCGGTGGCGCGATCGGCGTGAAGGGGGTCCCGTACGTCGAGTTCCTCGTCCCGGGCTTCGTCGTCTCCGGCCTGCTCTTCACCGCGGGCGGCGCCTCGGTCGCGGTCGCCGAGGACGTCGCTTCGGGCCTGTACGACCGGTTCCGGTCGCTCCCCATCTCGGGCATCGCCGTCCTCGCCGGGCGAGCGATCGCGGACGCGGTCCTCCTCATGTCATCGTCGGCGATGGTGACGCTCGGGCGTCGGGTTCATCATCGGCTTCCGCACTCAACAGCACGTGCGCTCGACGTGCTGCTCGCGCTGCGGGCTGCTCGTCGTCTACGCCCTCGCCGTCGCCTCCGTCTTCGTCTGGCTCGGGCTCGTGAGCGGCAGCGCCCAGGCCGCACAGGGACTGAGCATCCTGGCCGTGCCGTTCTCGTTCCTGTCGAGCGCGTTCGTGCCGATCAGCTCGATGCCCGACGTGCTGCAGACGTTCGCCAACGCCCAGCCGCTGACCTTCATGGTGAACTCCTGGCGCAGGTCTGCTCCTCGGCGACGCCGCGACGCGCGACGTTCTCGCACAGCCTCGAGTACTACGTGATCGGGTCGCTGATCTGGTCGGTCGCGCTCGTGGCGCTCATCACGCCGCTGGCGTTCGCATGCGTACCGCAAGGGCTGATCCGGGGCGGGTCGCGACACACGACCGCGAGCCGTGTGACGCTGAACGCGTGCAAGGGAGCTGCCCGAGTTTCTTCGCGATCCGAGTCCGATTCGGGGGTAGCTGTCACACCCTCCTGCTTGGATCGAAGCATGAGCAATCGACCCGAGCAGCCGGCGCCGGAGGACGACTTCGACTACCGCGCGCGTGTCGACGAGCTCCGAACCGTGGCGACGCCGACGCTGCGTCGGATCGTCGCTGACGCTCGCCGGGAGCAGGCGCGTTGGTACCTGGAAGAGCTGGCCGCGACGCGGGTGCTCGATGATCGATCGGCGCTGGAGGCGATGCCGGATCCGACGGTGTCGACTCGCACCGCCAAGGCGAACCGAGACACCGCCCGTTCCCTCGAGGAGCTGCCTCGCGTGGCGAAGGCTGTGTGGGACGGATCGTTGACCAAGGACCAGCTGGCACCGGTCGCGGAGGTCGCGACGCCGGCGACAGATGCCGAGTGGTCCGTGCGTGGGGCTCGGATGGCGCCCGTCGATCTGCAGCGGATGGCGCGTTCCGCGCGGCGGGTCACGACTGCGGACGCGGCGGCGCGCCGACAGGCGCGGTACGTCACCACATGGCGCGACACAGAGCAGGGCATGGTGTTCGGTCGCTGGGCGCTGGCCGACGTCGACGGCGTCCTCGTCGACAAGGTGCTCGACGAGCTGGCTGAACGGATGCGGCCGGCCAAAGGGCAGCCCTGGGACTCGCTCGCACACCGCAAGGCCGACGCGCTCGTGAGCCTCTGCACCTCGACGACCGAGCCGGGCTCGCGGCGCACGAAGCCGCTGATCGTGGTCCACACGAACGCCGGCACGGCCGGCGGCGAGGTCGATGGCATCCCGATCGCCGAGGAGACCGTCCATGAGCTGTCTCCCAGCGCACGCGTGATCCAACAGGACGACGCGGCGCCGGCGGTCGACTACGGCAGCGGACGCACCGCGATCCCGGTCGCTCTCCAGCGCGAGCTCGACCGTCGGGATCCGCACTGCCGGTACCCCGGTTGTGAGCACACCCGAGGGCTCCAGCGACACCACCTCGACCCGGTCACCTGGGGCGGCCGGACGAGCCGCACGCAGCTCGTGCGGCTGTGTCCCGAACACCATCGCCGGATGGAACCGCACGGCACCGAACGTCTCATCGGCGATCCCGACCTGGCCGACGGCCTGCGAGTCAAGGACACCAGCGGAGGAGGGCCCGACGCCGCGCGAGCCGGCCCGGCACCCTGACACGCGGCGCGCACCAGAGCACCGGGACAACCCGATCGACGCGCCGATCTATGTGCCCGGGACCTTGTCCGGGCCCGGGTCGCCGCCGGTGGCTGTCGTCGCGAGCCGGTCGAGGTAGTGGTCCCAGCCGACCGTGTGGTCGGCGACCGCGTCCGCGGGCAGCCCGGAGTGCACGAGGCGGACCCGCGTCTTGGTGCCTTCCGGGACGAGCGTGATCTCGATCGTGGTCGAACCCGGCGGGATCGGGATGGTTCGGTTCGTCCCAGCCGAACGTGAAGACGACGCGCTCCATCGGCACCACCTCCACGTACTCCCCCGCGGACTGGTGCTCACCACCGACGAGCACGCGGTAGATGCCGCCGGGGCGCGGGTCGATCTCGGCGACCGTGCCCTCCCACTCCGTGTGCTTCCCGGGTTCCGTGAGGAACGGCCAGATCGTCTCGGGTGTCGCGTCGATGAGGATCTCTCGCACGAGCTCGGCCATCAGTCGCTTCCTTCCTTCTCGTTGGTCGGGTACTTCTCGATGCTCGGGTACTTCTCGCTGCTCGGGTGCTGCTCGTTGGTCGGGTGCTGCTCGTTGGTCGGGTGCTTGTCGCGCTCGGCGGCCTCGGCGGCGTCGCGCAGACGTTCGAGGCCACTCGTCCAGTAGTCGTCCAGGAAGTCACGGAGCTTCTGCATCTCGTCCCTCCGTGCGCGGTAGAGGCGGCGGGTGCCGTCGCGTCGCTCGCTCACGAGCTCGGCGGCCTTCAGCACCCCGAGGTGCTGGGAGATCGCGGAGCGCGTGACCTCGGAGAAGTGCCCCGCGATGTCCGACGCCGGGAGCTCCTCGGTCCAGACCAGACGGAGGATCTCCCGGCGACGGGGTTCGGCGAGTGCCTTGAGCGCTGCGTCCACGCCCAGAGTGTAAGTGATTGCTTACGTAAGTGTCAACTGAATCATCCGGCGTACCTGAGTGAACCCGGTGTGGTGAGCTCCTGGCCCGTCTCGAGCCACGTCTTCAGGCCCGAGAGGATCATCGGCCAGCCGCCGTAGATCTCGCCGTTGGCCCCCTCACGCATCTGGTCATGGGTGACGGTGAGCCGGCACGAGTCGTCGCCGACCGGCTCGATCTCCCAGGTGATCCGCGACGTGCCCTCGGCCCTGACGTCGTCGCTCCAGAGGAATCGGGCCGTCTGGACCAGGCGCCGGGGTGGGTCGACCTCGACGTTCTCGCCTTCCCCGAGCGCGACCGCGCCGTCCCTGGCGCCCATCGTGTACGGCGAGCCGGGCGTGAAGTCCGAGACCACCGACGCGCCGAAGTTGTACTTCGCCCGGATCGCCGGATCGGTGATCGCCTCCCAGAGACGCTCGGGTGTGGTCTTGATGTAGATCTCGAACACCTTCTCCATGGGTTGCTCCAGTCTCGGTCTTCAGGTCGCTCAGGGCCTCGGCCCAGGGCTCCGCGTACTTGCTCACCCACCGGTCGTGCACCAGTCGGATCGGGACGGGGTTCAGGAAGTGGAGCTTCTCCCGGCCGTGCCGCCGGGTCACCACGAGCCCCGCCTCCTCGAGCTGCTTCAGGTGCTTCATCACGCCGAAGCGCGACATCTCGAAGCGCTCCTCGAGCGTGCTCAGGGACTGCCCGTCCTCCCGGAAGAGCTCGTCGAGCAGGCTCCGACGGGTCGGGTCTGCGAGGGCCTTGAACACCGCATCGATGAGGGAAACATATGTGACCTTTTAGTCACATGTCAAGCGGTGGTCGGCGGGTCAGCCGCCCGCCCGGAACCCGTCGAGCGTCGATCGCCGCGCTCAGCGCCTCCAGGGCCTGCTTCCGGGCCCGGAGCTTGCTCGCGGCGTGCGCCTCGAGGTCGAGCGTCGCGAACGCCGCGGCGGTCTCGCGCGCCACCGCCTCGAGGTCGGCCGCGTCCACGACCCGGTCCACGAGGCCGGCCGCCACGGCCGAGTCGTCCGGCGCGTAGACCTCCGAGAGGTTCACCACGCGGCTGAAGTGCGCCGGGGCGAGGCGCTGCCGACACACCTCGACCGCGGCCCACGGCATCGTGATCCCCATCGCCACCTCGTTGGCGACGATCTTGAACGGACCCGCGGCGGCGATCCGGTAGTCGGCCGACAGGGCCACGAACAAGCCCGCGGCCATGGCGTGGCCCGTGCAGGCGATGACGACCGGCGTCGGGAACGACAGGAGCCGTTCGCAGAGCTCGAAGCCGCCGCGGAGCATCCCACGGCGTCGGCGCCACCGGCGCGGAGCACGTTCAGGTCGAACCCGGCGCTGAACACTCCCTCCCGTCCGGTGAGCACGACCACGTCAACGTCGGCCTCGGCCTGATCGAGCGCCGCACCCAGCTCGGCGAACATCGCGGGCGAGAGGGCGTTGACCTTGCCGTCGTCCATGGTGATCGTGGCGATCGACCCGTCGGAGGAGTAGCCGAGGAGTGCCGTCATGCCCCGGTTCCTACCAGCCGGTGCACGGGGAGTGTCAGTGGACACGGTCGCGCCCGACGAAGACGGCGACCAGCCCGCCGAGCGAGCAGCGATCAGGGCGTCGACACGATGCCGACGTCGATCCCTCGCGAGACGTCGTCCACCTCGCGCAACGCGGTGACCACGCGCGACGCGATCAGGCTGCCGAAGGCCGGCGGCGGGATCCGGGAGCTCGACGGTCACCTTGAGCGCTCCCTGCCGGCGACGCACCACGGCCGTCACGTCGCCGGGCGTCGACGCCGGCACGCTCGATCACTGCACGCGCGGCCTCGGTCGCGATCCGACTGTGGCGGGGCAGGGGCGCGCTCGCGGCGTCTTCGCAGGCGGCGACGACGTCGTCGCCGCTCTCGACCGTGCGCGACGTCCAGGCCGCGAACGGGTTCACGGCGGCGTCGACGGCAACGAGCGGGACGTGCTGACGCAGTGCGCACACCGCGCCATCCTCGAAGGGCGACGGCTGGGCCCAGGATCGGTCCCGCACCGTGACCGCGACGTCGACGGGCAGGCCGTCGAGGGGACAGGACCGCCCCTCGGCAAGGCCCGCGCACGGGAAGGCCGTGGTCGGACTCGCCGTGGCATCGGACCACGTCGTGACCGGCCTCCTGCAGCTGCGTCTCGACCGCGCCGGACCGCCTCGGGCAACGTCCCCACGACCAAGTGCTCGCATCGGCTCCTCCTCGTCCGTCCCCCGCATGTTGGGCCACCGACACCCCGTCGGGCAGGGCCGAAGGTCACCAGCCCGGCGCCGGCCGACGTCGATGGGGGTTCGGGGCGGGGTTGCAAAACATTGAGTGATCAATCATGCTCGTCCGAGCAACCTGCCGGTCGGCCGGCCGGCGCACGAGGGGGCTCGGGTGCAGCGGATGCAGCGGATGCAGCGGATGCGGACGATCGCGATCGGCACGGCG
This sequence comes from uncultured Acidimicrobiia bacterium, assembly GCA_963809885.1. Classification (GTDB taxonomy): domain Bacteria; phylum Actinomycetota; class Acidimicrobiia; order IMCC26256; family PALSA-555; genus JALHSW01. The sequence goes on from CAWELA010000006.1 coordinate 74,156, forward strand.
GTGGTGCTCGCTCTGGCCATCGGGGCGGTTCCGGTCGGCGCCGGCGAGCGACTCCGGGGCACGGAGGTCGGCATCACCCCGGACGAGATCCGCATCGCGGTCGTGGCCGACGTCGACAACACCCTCGCGCCGGGCCTCTTCAAGGGCTCGCCGGCTGCGGTCGAGGCCTTCGCGAAGTCGATCAACGCGCACGGTGGGCTCGCCGGGCGCAAGCTGGTCGTCGACTTCATCGACTCGCACCTCAACGCCGACGAGGCACGCAACGCGGTCATCAAGGCCTGCAGCGAGGATTTCGCCCTCGTCGGCACCGCCGCGCTGTTCCTCAACAACGTCGACGACATGACCGCGTGCGTGGACCAGGCGGGCGCCGCGACCGGGATCCCCGACCTCCCCATCGTGACCACCGAGGTCGCGCAGCAGTGCTCCCCCGTGTCGTATCCGGTCAACCCGTCCCAGCTGGTCTGCTCGACCAAGGACGACACGCCCCAGACCTTCAGCGCCAACCGCGGTCCCGTGAAGTTCTACCGACGGACGATCGACCCGGATCTGCACGGCGTCTACCTGTACACCAACGATCTCAAGAGCGCGGAGGCGGCCGGGTTGGTGCTGGCGCGGGGCTCGCAGGCCGCGGGCGTCAAGCCCGACGCGGAGATCGGCGTCTCGGGGCGCGCGACGCAAGCCGAGTTCACGCCGATCGTCCAGCAGATGATGGACGCCGATTCCAACTATGCGTTGAGCTCGGGACCGTTCAGCACCATGGTCGCCCTCCGCAAGGAGGCGAAGCTCCAGGGGATCGACCCCGACTCGGTCGTCTGGGACTGCTTCTCGAACTGCTACGACCAGGGTCTGATCGAGCAGGGTGGTGCCGATGTCGAGGGCCAGTACGTCACGCTCTCCCAGCTGCCGTTCAGCGAGACGAAGCAGAACGCCGCGCTCGCCCGCTATGTGCGGGCGACCGGCAAGGATGACGTCGACGGGTTCGGTTCCTATGCGTGGGTGGCGTCGTTGCTCTTCCGGGACGCCGTGAACCGGATCGTGCAGCGCGACGGGGAGAACGGGCTGACGCGTGCCGCGCTGCTCGAAGCGCTTGCCGGCATCCACGACTTCGACGCTGACGGCATGTGGGGCAACACCGACATCGGAGACCGCCTGCCGACCTCGTGCTTCATGGTCACCCAGGTGCGCGACGGGAGGTTCGCCCGGGCCTACCCGAAGGAGGCAGGCACGCTCGACTGTGCGAAGAGCAACCGGATCACCATCAAGGAGAATCTGCTGCACTAGCAGCGTGTGACCTGATGCGACGCACGCGCTCCCCCGCCGAGCCCCTTGCCCCGCCGAGTCGGCGCGCCGCGACGCTCGGGACCACTGTGTCCCCAACCCGTACGCGCACCGAGCGCCAGCCCATGGCCAAGGGCGACGAGACGCGTCGCCGCGTCGTCGCCGAAGCCGCGGTCGTGCGTGATCGAGGAGGGATTCGCCGCCGCGAGCGCGAGTCGCATCGCCGCCCGCGCGGGCGTCACCTGGGGCGTCATCCAGTACCACTTCGGCGACCGGGCGGGCCTGCTCTCCGCGGTCGTCGAGGCGGGATACGAGCAGTTCCACTCGACCCTGGAGGAGGTCCGTGATCGGGACGCACCGCTCCGCGATCGCGTCGCCGACGTCGTCGACGCCAGCTGGCGCGCCTATGGCAGCCCCCTCGGCCGAGCGAGCCTCGAGATCCTCATCAACACCCGCAGCGCCCGCGCGCTCGACCCCGAGCATGCGGCGGCGCTGCTCGAGCAGGCTCGAGGTCGCAACCGAGTCGGCGAGGCGCTCCTCGGGACCGGGGACGAGGCCCGCGCGGTCGAACAGCTGTTGTGGGCTGCGCTCCGGGGATTCGCGATGACGCTCATGTTCACCCCGAGCGACCACGACTTCGCAGTGGAGCGGGCTGAGCTCGTGGACGTGTTGACCAGAGCCCTGGATCGGCCATGACGTGCACGACGATCACGAGAGGAAACGTGTGATGGAACCGATCAAGGTCGGGTGGTTGGGCAGTGCGCTCGACGGTCCGAACGGCGGGTACGACAAGATCCACCGCCTGGCGTTCGATCAGGCCGTCGAGCAGGGCGTGCTCACACGACCGTATGAGTTCGTGCTCCACGCCGAGAACGGCCTCCCCAACGGATCGGCGCGCGGCGCGATCGACGGCTTCCGGTACCTCGTCGACGAGGGCTGCGTCGCCGTCGCCGGCGCGTACAGCTCCGACAACGCGATGGTCGTCGGTCCGGTGGCCAACGAGCTCGAGGTGCCCCTCGTGTCGTGGTGCGGGACCGAACGGTTCTCGGGTCCGTACTGCTTCCGGCTCGGGAACGGGGATTGCGGCGGCGACCCGGCGCTGATCGTCGGTTGGCTCAAGCGCAACGGCCACGAGCGCGTCGCCGTCCTGAGCGAGGTCTCCCCGAACGGCGAGGAGTACTTCCGGTACTTTCGCCAGGAGTGCCGGCGTCGAGGCGTGACCGTCGCCGCAGTCGAGACCGTCGGCCAGCAGCCGGCCGACCTCGCGGTGCACCTCGACAACCTGCGATCGGTCGGCGCCGACGCGCTCGTATACCTCGGGTACGGCGTCCTCGCGGCGACCGGGTTGATGCGAGAGGCGCTCGACAAGCTGGCGTGGGACCCCCCGCGGATCATGACCACGGCGTTCATGTTCTACCTGATGGGCTTCGACAAGTTCGAGGGCTGGGTCGGCATCGACCAGCTCTGCCCGGACAACAAGCTCGCCACGCGCTTCCACGAGAGCTACGTCGCACGCTACGGATCCGATCCGCCGATGTGGCCCAACGCGATCCCCGTGCTCGCATACGACACGTCCCGCGTTCTCGTCGAGGCGCTCTTCCGGGCGCCCGTCCTCAGCGGCTTCGGGCTGAAGGAAGGCCTCGAGCAGATCCGCTTCATGCCGAGCGCGACCGGTGGGCCGCAGACCCACATCGCGGCTGGTCCGTACGACCACCAGATGTTCAAGGGCGACTGGCTGCTGTACGGCCGGGTGCGCAACGGCGAGCTCGAGTTCGAGGGCCTGTTCGAACCCTGGGAGTGAGGCGTCGGCTCGTCCCGATCGGATGGGGAGTGGCGCGTCGGTTGTGCGTAACGTGCGCCGATGGGTGAAGCAGCACTCGGCCCGGCCGAGACGAGCAGGGAGATCGCCGAACACGCGCACCACACCCGGCACGGCTCAGAACGCGATCGCGTCATCAGCATCCTCGAGGCCGGTCTGCTCGCAGTCGTGGCGCTGCTCGCGGCATGGTCCGGGTACTCGGCCGCGAAATGGTCGACCGAATCCCGCCTGACCGTCGCGGAAGCGGCGACGACCCGCAATGCAGCGAACACCGAGGAGCTGGTCGCGCTCGACGAGCGCCTCGGTGACGGACTCGTCTTCAACGCCTGGCTCGGCGCGTACGCCACGGGCGACCCGCACGCCACGGAGATCGCGCTCAAGCGCTTCCGACCGGAGCTGCGCGTGGCGTTCGACGCCTGGATCGCGACCGACCCCGACAACAACCCCGCCGCGCCTCCGGGGCCGCAGGCGATGCCGGAGTACAAGCAGCCCGAGAAGGCGCGCGCCGAGGCGCTGAAGACCAAGGCGGACCGCCTCTCGACGGAGGGATCGGACCAGGGAATCACGGGTGACGACTACGTGCGGATCACCGTGTACCTGGCCAGCGTGCTCTTCATCGTCGGGATCAGCACCCAGTTCCCGGTGCGCGTGGCACGCTACGGACTGCTCGTGATCGGGGCGGCGATCCTCGTGTTCTCCGTCGTGCAGCTCACCGGGCTCCCCGCGCCACCATCCTGATCCGACGGCGCGGGGGCCCCTACTGCACGAGCTGCACGTAGGTGTTCTGACCGATCGCGGCCGGGTTGCCGGAGAGCCCGGGTGGCAGCATCGACGACGGGAACACCCATGCCGTCATCGCGGCGGCGTTCTTGTTGCTCGCGCCGAGCGGACCGGTGTTCCACGGACCCGGCGAGAAGTCGACGTTGCAGCCGCTGCTGCAGTCGGCGTAGACGTCCTCCATGAAGATCGCTCGGAACGAGTCGATGTTGAGGTTCGCGCTCGAGCCGTCCGGCGGGACGTTCTGCGCGAACTGCGGTACGTACGCGAACCGTGGGGTCAGCTGGATATCGAAGAGGTCGGCCGGGACCTCTTTCCCGAAGGGGTTCGTGTTCGACCCGAACACGACGCCCGCGTAGTTCCCGCCCTCGTAGTCCACGAAGCACTGCTCGAGTGCGCCCTGCAGCACCGCCTGCTGCTGGGCGGTCGGCGTCGACGAGAGCAGCTGGTCGAACGTCGCCCGCTGACAGCTGCTCGGGATGTCCGGCAGCGTCGTGTCCTCGATGTACTCCCAGAGCGGCTTGTTGTCGAGCTGCTGACCGAGCACGGTGGCCTTCGCGTACCCCCCGCGCTTGAGGCGCGCCGATCCCCCGTCGGACGTGTCACTCGCGATGCCGTGGACGAGGCCGGTGTCGAACGCCGCGATGTCGTTCCCGGTTCGTGGCGGGACCGTGTTCGGTCCGGCCACGCCGCAGCCGTCGACCGTCGGCGTGCCGGTGTAGACGGAGAACAGGTGGTCGGCACCGATCGCGATGTTGTCGATGACGCGCTCGCGTTGGAAGCTGTTGCCGCACCGTTGCGGCGTGTTCAGGGTCGCGTTGCCGTACTGGGTGATGTCGAGCAGGTTGAAGTTCCCCGTGTCCGGGTCGTCGCAGGTCGCGATGCGGTGCCCGCTCGGCCCTTCCTTCAGGCATGCGAGTCCCGCCGTGAACCCGGAGAAGAGCGCGAACGGCACGATCGAGCCGAATCCTGCGCCCACCACGCGCGTGGTCGCGGATGCGGACGTCGAGGTCGTCTCGACGCCGATGACCTTCCCGAACGTCGTCTCGAAGGTCTGCTGCGGGATGTGAACCCGGACGCGAGTGAACGACGAGTCGAACGAGATGCATGGGGTGTCGCCGGCGAGGACTGCGAGGTGGTTGGCGTCGGTACACGTCGGCCAGGGGTAGGCGCCGTCGGGGTAGTTCGTCACCGCGAGGGACTTCGCGCTGCCCGTCGCCGTCGAGAGCGCGGGGAGGTCCTGCGCGGCTCCGAGGGCGGCGGCGTCGGCTGTGCTTTGGATCTCGCGCCGCTTCTGCCAGGCGAAACCCAGGTCGACGACGAGCGCGCTGATCCCGAGCATGAGGACGAGGACGATCACCGTCATCACCATGACGGCGCCCTGCTCGTCGTTCGGGTCGATGCGCCGCCTCAGCATTCGCTGCCGGACTCGTTGAACGCCTGGAACTTCGGTACCTGTTCGAGTCGCATCGTGACGGCGCTGGTCAGGATGCGGTCCGCGAGGAACGCGGCGGTGACCCCGGTCAAGCTGCCGACCGGGAACGACGCGCAGACCTTCAGACGATCGCCGACGGCTTCACCGGTGATCGTGATCCGGATCTTCGCGTCTCCGCTCTCGAGCCCGATGCGGTCCTTCGCCTTGCAGACCAGCGCGTTCGTCGCGTCAGCCTTGGTCGTGGGGTTCGCCGTGGGCGAGACCGAGGCGCCGTCGATCTTGCAGGTGGGGGCGTTGGTGAGGTCGTTGACGACCCCGAGCCGTGCAGCTTCCCGGGTGCCGCTGCGAACGTTCTGGTAGTCGGTGAACGCGATGCCGAAGTCGATCATCCCGAAGATGATCAGGAAGAGGATCGGGGCGATGAGCGTGAACTCGACGAGGGCCGCCCCGTGCTCACGTTTGCCGCGCCGGGGCCGCGCGCGCCGGCGGGCTGCCGCCGCTGCTCGAGGAGATGACCCACGCAGCATGGCGGGAACATCGGCGCTGAAGCGTCTCTTCTTGAGGGAACCGGGAAAAATCCGGGCAAGATCGGAGGAACGACCGGGCATGCACGAACGGTGCGCAGGGCGACCCGGGAGGGAGCGGGCCGACTGCTGACGCCCGTGTGCGGAAGACACCGAATTCGTGACAACCCGACTCCTGGACCGTTGCCCCGGGCGGGTTCTCGGACCACCGGGGACCGAACGTCGGGGGGCGGCAGCTTCCCGCTTCGGCCGAATGGGGAAGCGAACGGGTGCGGTCCGGGTGCTGGCCCATCGGGGCCTGCACCGCCTGGCGCAGCAGCTCGCAACGGCCCCGGCCGATCAGGAGTAGGTCACCCCGTGAGTCCGATGACGGCTCCTCGTCAGCCGAACGCCCGTACCGGCCGCGCGCAGGACGCTAGCGTCTCGCCGTTGAGCGACGATCCGAGCCACCGTCCGAAGGACGAGGGGACGCGTCACGCGCCGGTCACCGTGTTCCACGGCGGCACCGTCCTCACGATGGACCCGGCGCGGCCCGACGCCGACCTCGTGGTCGTCGAGGGTGACCGGATCGCGGCCGTTGGCACCCGCGCCGATGCCGCACGGTGGCCCGACGCCGCGGTCGTGGAGCTCGGCGCGGCGACGCTCGTCCCCGGCCTGATCGACGCGCATCACCACCTCTCGGTCTCGGCACTGCATCCCCGTTGGCGCGACTGCTCCGACGTGCGCGACCCGTCGCAGCTCGCGGTCGCGGTGCGGCGCCAGGCCGATGCCGAGCCCGAGGCCGCGGTGGGTCCGGCTGCGCGGATGGAGCGACGCGCGGTGGCCATTCACGCCGACGCGTCAAGACCTGGACGCGGCCGGCGTCGATCGCCCCGTCGTCCTCGTGCACGACACGCTCCACCAGTGCCTCGCGAGCTCCGCCGCGCTCGACGCCCTGGGCATCGGACGGGGTACCGCCGACCCCGCCGGTGGGGAGATCGGGCGAGGCGCGGACGGCGTGCCCAGCGGGCTGCTCGTCGAGCGGGCGTGGAGCGAGGCGCACGCGCGCTCGATGGCTGCCTACGCCGAGCCCGACCGTTGGGGCGAGCACATCGCCGCACACGCTCGCACGCTGTGGTCGTCGGGCATCACCGCGGTGCACGACGCGGCGTGCTCGCCGGGTGCGGAACGGGTCTATCGACAGCTCGCCGGGCGCGGCGAGCTCCCGATCGGCGTCGTGGGCATGCCCCACCCCGCCGCGCTGCTCATGAACGAGCAGACCGAGCGACTCGAGGGCCCACCGACCGGCGATGCTTCCGGGCAGTTCCGTGTTGGCGCGTGCAAGCTCTTCGCCGACGGCGGCGTCGCGATCGCGCTGGACACGTCCGTCGCCGGGCACCCGCTGCGCTTCGGGATCCTGATGGACGACCTGGAGTCCTGCGCGGTCGCTGCCGCGGACCACGGATTCCGTCTCGCCGTCCACGCGATCGGCAACGCCGGGGTGGACCACACGCTCGACGTGCTCGAGACGGTCGCGCAGCCGACTCGGCGACGGCGACCACCGCTTCCGCATCGAGCACGCGGGAGTCACGGGGCCGGAGCAGTGGCGGCGCCTCTCCGTCGCTCGAAGCGATTGCCGTCGTGCAGCCCGGCTTCGTCGAGCATGTCGGCATCCAGAGCGGTGGGGTCCGGTTCGACGACCATCACTGGTTGGCCTTCGCGGGACTCGCGGAGGCGGGCGTCCGACTCGCCGGCTCGAGCGACGAGCCCTGCGCGCCGACGCCGCCCCTGTGGTGCGCGGGTCGCGGCGTCACGCGCACGACCTCGACGGGCATCCGGCTTCGAACCCGAGCAGTCGGTGGATCTGCCAGACCTGGCTGGAGGCCTACACGCGGGGTGCGGCGATCGCCGGTGGCGAGGAGCACGAGCGCGGTGTGCTCGCACCGGGGCTGCGCCGTGGACCTCGCGGTGCTCGACCTCACTGCCGACGAGCCCGTGGTGCGCTCGACCTGGGTCGGTGGCCGGGAGGTGTACGCGTCGCCATGAGGTGCTGCTCAGGCGGTCGGTGCGCTGAAGCAGCGGTCGGCCAGGGCGTCGAAGCCGGTGGCATCGATGCGGATGGCGAGCCGACCGTCGATCCGCTCGATGTCGAGGCTGGGGCAGAAGAACCCCTCCCCGTCCACGAAGAAGTGGGGTGAGCCGATCACGCCGAGCGAGCGACCGAGCGCGAGGTCGGCGAGGACCGCCGCGTGATCCTGGCCCCGAGCCCCGTCGATCCCGCACTCGTCCGCGATCCGGGCGAGCTCTGCCGCATCGCCGATGTCGCGCCCTTCCTCGAACAGCGCGTGCCGCAGTGCGAGGCTGCAGCGCTCGGCGACGAGTGGGCCTGCCCGTTGTGCTCGTGCTGCCAACCCGAGCGCGGGCAGCCCACTCGACGGGAAGCGGGCACGGTCGAAGCCACGGAACAGCTCGGGTGCGACGCTGGCGCGGAGCGCGTCCACCTCCTCCCCGACGAAGTCCGCGTCGAGCGGCTTGCCGTTGACCAGTTCGAGGGGCCAGGCCCGCACGACCAGCAACGGCACGTCGCGGCGCGAGCTCCTCCCGACGGTCGACGAGCCGACGCAACCCGACGTGCGTGAAGGGACACAGGACGTCGGCGAACACCTCGACGCGTTCAGGGAGGCCGCCGCGTGCCTGCGAGTCGGCCGATCCGGCGATCATGCGGGCGCCGCCACGAGATAGCGCGCGAACCACTGCCGCGCGTGCGTCGCCACCGCCGCCAGCGCGCCCGGCTCCTCGAACAGATGCGTCGCACCGGGGATCACGACGATCTCACTCGTACCCGGGAGGAGCCTCGCCGCGCTCCGATTGAGCTCCAAGACCTCAGGATCCGCACTCCCCACGATCATCAGCGTCGGTGCGCGCACCGCGGTCAGCGCCGATCCCGCGAGGTCGACGCGTCCGCCCCGTGACACGACGGCGTCGACCTCCAGGTGGGGATCGGCCGCGGCGAGGAGTGCGGCGCCGGCTCCGGTGCTCGCGCCGAAGTACCCCACCGCACCGAGCGCGCTCCCGAGCCGCGCGCGGAGCCAGTGCGTCGCGCCGGTGAGCCGCTGTGCGAGGAGCGGGATGTCGAAGACGTTCGAGCGGTCGCCGGCTTCGGCCGGGGTCAGGAGATCGAAGAGCAGGCTGCCGAGTCCGACCTCGTGGAGCTGCTCGGCCACGAACTGGTTGCGGGGGCTGCGTGCGCTGCTACCGCTGCCGTGCGCGAACAGGACGACCCCGGGCGCGTGCGCCGGCACCGTCAGCAGACCTTCGAGCTGCACCCCGTCGGATCGGACGTCGACGTCCTCGTCGATGCCTCCCGTCGGTCCGCTCGTCGCCGGTGCGGCTGCGAGCGCCGCGAGCAGCGACGCGACCTCATCATCCGACGTCTGGGAGAAGTCCGAGTAGAACTGACCCACCGCGACGAACGGCTCCGGGGTCGCGACGCAGACCAGCTCGTCGACCACCGACGCGAGCTCGCGCGCAGACTCGGCCGCGGCGACGGGCACCGCGAGGACGACCCGCGCCGCACCCCGGTGCCGCGCGATCTGGATTGCGGCGAGCGCCGTGCTCCCGGTCGCGATGCCGTCGTCGACGATGACGACGACCCGGCCTGCGATCGGCACTGCGGCCCGGCCGTCCCGGTAGCGCTGCGCTCGTCGCTCGATCTCGATGCGCTCGCTCGCCTCGACCCGGGCGAGCTGCCGGTCGGTGACCCCTGCCTGCTCGATGACCGAGTGCTCGAGCACCCGCGCGCCGTCCTCACCGATCGCACCCATCGCCAGCTCCGGATGCGAGGGCAGGCCCAGCTTGCGGACGACGAGGATGTCGAGCGGCGCCCGGAGGCGGCTCGCTACCCGGGCCGCGACCGGGACGCCGCCGCGAGGCAGCCCGAGCACGACGGGATGCTCGCCCTCCAGATGCACGAGGCGGTCGGCGAGCTGGTCCCCGGCGTCCCGCCGGTCACGGAACGGGAGCGACGGACGCATCAGCCGGCTCCGGGTGCGACGGTGCGGTCCGGGCCGCGGCGCTCGCCACGGACACGAGGCTCCCGCAGCGCGGCCAGGTCGACTGCACGGTGCACGTCGGTGGGCGTGACGATGCCGACGAGTGCCCCCCGCTCGAACACGAGCGCACGTCCACCGCCGACCGAGTCACCGGCGAGACGTTCGAGCAGGTCGGTGAATGCTTCCTCGGGGCGCGCGGTCGCGACAGCTGCCACCGGGTCGGCGACGTCCTGTCCGCGGAGCCGATCCCAGTCGTGGCGCGGGGCCGCTTTGATCGCCGCCAGCGTGATCAGCCCCGACACCCTGCCGTCGCGTCCCACGAGCGGGAACGCGGAGCAGTCGTGCCGGAGGAACCACTCGTCGACGAGGGATGCCAGCGAGGTCTCCTCGGGTGCGACGATCGGGGACCCGGACATCACGTCGCGCACGCGAACCCCCGCCAGGGCGCCGTGCAGGAGCTCGTGCGTCGCCTCGGCGCGCGACGCCGCGAGCAGGAACCAGCCGAGCAGCACGAACCACAGCGCGGACAGGTCGCCGAGCAGCAGGAGGAGGACGCCCAGCCCGATGAGCGCGTAGCCCAGTCTCCCGCCGGCGCGGGTCGCGACCATCGTCGCCCGTGAGCGGTCACCCGACCGGTGCCAGACCACGGCGTGCAACAACCGGCCGCCGTCGAGCGGCGCACCGGGGAGCAGATTGAACGCCGCGAGCAGGAGGTTGACGGCCGCGAGCCATCCGAGTGCAGCCACGAGGAGGGTCGGACCGCCGGCCAGGGCGACCACGGCCGCCGCTACGCCGACACCGAGCGCGAGGGCCAGGCTGGTCAGCGGACCCGCCGCGGCGATCTCGAACTCGTCCCGTGGCGTCTTCGCCTCGCCGTGGAGCAGCGAGACACCGCCGAGCAGCCAGAGCGTGATGCCGTCGACCTGGACGGCACGCCGCTGGGCCACGACCGAGTGCGCGAGCTCATGGGCGAGGAGGCTCGTGAGCAGGAGCACCGCTCCCGACGCCGCGGCGATCCAGTAGACCGCTGCCGAAGACCCGGGCGCGAGCTCGGGCAACGTGAGCTCCGCGAGGCTCCAGGCGAGCAGCCCCATGATCAGGAGGACGCTCCAGTGGAGCCCGACCTCGATGTGGGCGATGCGGCCGAGGCGGATCGCTGATCGCATGGGTCCCACTGTCGTCCTCGCGGCCACGCCTGGGGAGGGCCCAACGTCCCGAAGCGCACGGCCGGACCGCACCCGACCGACCCTCAGCGGAAGAGCGAGACGAGGGCGAGGCTCCCGATCTCCATCGCGACGAACAGCAGGACCAGCAGCGCCCAGAAGATGAGCATCTTCAGCGTGTCCGAGGGGGCGACGGTCATGTGCGGCCAGTGTTCCACCCCACACGACCCCTGCCAGGGCCGAACGTCCCGGGCACCGCCTCCGACCGGCCATTGCCGGATCGACGCCCGGACTGCAGAGTGACGAGGTGACCCCGCCGCCCGACGGTGCAGCGAGCTCGGCCATCGCGGCCGCCGCCCACCCGGTCACGGGCGCGCCGGACGACTACGACGCGTTGCTGGACCTCGTCGGGTCCAAGCACCTCGTCCTCATCGGTGAGGCCTCCCACGGAACCCACGACTTCTACCGGGAGCGGGCACGGATCACCCGCCGGCTGGTCGACGAGCTCGGCTTCAACGCCGTCGCGGCCGAAGCCGACTGGCCGGACGCGTACCGGGTGAACCGCTACGTGATGGGGCTCTCGAACGACCGCGACGCCGAGCATGCGCTGCGCGACTTCCGGCGGTTCCCTGCGTGGATGTGGCGGAACCGGGACGTCGTCGAGTTCGTGGAGTGGACGCGCGCGAGGAACCAGGCGCACCGGCATCCGGCGAGCCGGGTGCGCTTCGTCGGCCTCGACCTGTACAGCCTGCGCGCCTCGATGGAAGCGGTGATCTCGTACCTCGACCGCGTGGATCCGGCCGAAGCCCAACAGGCCCGAGCGCGCTACGCGTGCTTCGACCACTTCGGCATCGACGGTCAGGCGTACGGCCACGCACTCGCGTACGAAGGCGCGCTGCCCTGCGAGAACGAGGTCGTGGCGCAGCTCCTCGAGCTCCGTCGCCGCCGGGACGCCTACCTCCGCCGGGACGGCTGGATCGCCGAGGACGACCTGTTCTTCGCCGAGCAGAACGCGCTGCTCGTTCGTGACGCCGAGGAGTACTACCAGCAGATGTACCGGGCCGAGGTCTCGTCCTGGAACCTCCGCGACCGGCACATGGCGGCCACACTCGACGCGCTCGTCGAGCACCTCGACCGGCAGTTCCGGCACGCCAAGGTGGTCGTGTGGGAGCACAACTCCCACGTCGGCGACGCGCGTGCGACCGCGATGGGAAGCCGCGGCGAGCTCAACGTCGGGCAGCTCACCCGACAGCGCCACCGGCACGACGCGCTGCTCGTCGGATGCACGACGTTCGACGGCCGTGTGACCGCGGCGTCGGACTGGGGTGGCCACGCGGAGCGCAAGCACGTGCGCCCCGCGCGGGGGGAGCCACGAGGCCCTCCTGCACGAGGTCGACATCCCGAGCTTCTGGGTCGACACGGCCGACCCGGTGCTCGGCGACGTGCTGCGGGAGCCGCGGCTCGAGCGGGCGATCGGTGTGATCTACCGCCCCGACACCGAGCTCCAGAGCCACTACTTCGAGGCCCGACTCGCCGACCAGTTCGACGCGCTCCTGCACGTCGACCGAACCCGTGCTCTGGTCCCGCTGGAGCCGAGCGCCGAGTGGGACCGAGGCGAGCCTCCCGAGACGTTCCCGTCCGGTCTCTGAGGAAACAGGGCCGAAGGTCCCGGCGGCTGCTCGCGTCCGACCCGTGCGCCGGGTCCGGCGGGAGCGCATCGTCGTGCTGCAACCGATCCTGCGGCACGTGACCGTCAGAGAGAGGATCTGTCCGATGCCCGACCCTGCGAACCGTCCCACGACCGACCGGGCGACCGTTCGGTTCCAGGCGGAGCCCCGTCCGGCGCTGCTCTGCTCGAACTGCGGTGGCGACGTCAGCGATGACGACGCGGAGTGCGCGACCTGTGAGTCGCCGATCGACTGGGGCGCGTCGAGCGCCGCGCTCCAGGCCTGGGCGGCGCAGCGCACCTGACCCGCCGGTCGGGCCGCGGCGGCCGAGGGTGGCACGTCCGACGAGGTGCGTCAGATGGCGTCCTCGTCGAGCTCTCCGGTGCGAACGCGGATCACCCGCCCGACGTCGCTCACCCAGATCTTCCCGTCGCCGATCTTCTCGGTCCGTCCCGCGTCGGCGATCGCGAGGGCGATCGTGTCGGCAGCCCCGTCGTCGCACAGCACCTCGAGCTTCACCTTCGGGATGAAGTCGACCGTGTACTCCGCGCCCCGGTACACCTCGGTGTGTCCGGACTGGCGACCGAAGCCCCGAACCTCCGACACGGTCATCCCCTGGATGCCCGCGGCCTTCAGCGCGGCCTGGACGTCGTCGAGCTTGAACGGCTTGATGACTGCAGTGATGAGCTTCATGTCCTGCCTCCTCAGCTCGTGTAGGCGGTCTCGGCGTGCTGGCTCAGGTCCAGCCCTTCGTCCTCGTCGGCCTCGCTGACGCGCAGGCCCATCGTCATGTCGATCCCCTTGGCGATGATCAGCGAAGCGACGAACGAGAAGGCGAGCACCACGACCGACGCCACGATCTGGTCGACGAGCAGCTCCGTCCCGCCGCCGAGGAACACGCCCTCGTTGGTGACCCCACCATTGATCGCCGAGTCGGCGAAGAACCCGAGCAGGATCGAGCCGACCAGCCCACCGACGAGGTGCACTGCGACCACGTCCAGGCTGTCGTCGAACTTGCCGAGCTTCTTCAGGGATAGTGCGAAACAGCACACGGCGCCGGCGATCGCGCCGATGTAGATCGGCGCCATCCCGCCGACGAACCCCGCACACGGGGTGATCGCCACGAGGCCGGCAACCGCTCCCGAGGCCGCGCCGAGTGTCGTCGGCTTGCCCTCGCGCACCTTCTCGACGATGAGCCACGTGAGCATCGCGGCGGACGCCGCGAGGAAGGTGTTCATCAGCGCCACTGCGGCGACGCCGTTCGCTGCGAGCGCTGAGCCCGCGTTGAAGCCGGCCCATCCGAACCAGAGGATGCCCGTCCCGATCATCGTGAGCGGAAGGTTGTGCGGCGGCATCGCGTGCCCGGGATAGCCCTTGCGCTTCCCGAGCAGGAGCACCAATGCGAGAGCGGCAGCTCCGGCGTTGATGTGCACGACGGCGCCACCGGCGAAGTCGAGCGCGCCCATGTCGGCGAGCACTCCTCCGGCGAACACCCAGTGCGCGACCGGCCCGTACACGACGACCAGCCAGATCGCGATGAACACGGCGTACGCGCTGAACTTGAACCGGTCCGCAGTCGCTCCCGTGATCAGCGCCGGAGTGATGATGGCGAAGGTCATCTGAAACGCGCAGAACAGGATGAAGGGGATCGTGAGGAACTCGAAGAAGGGTCCACCACCGGCACCCAACCCGACATCGTGCAACCCGACGTAGTCGAGGTTGCCGATCCACCCACCGTTCCCTGCATCACCGAAGGCGAGGCTGAAGACCAGCACCGCCCACAGGACCGCGAGGATCCCCATGGCGAAGAAGTTCTGCATCAACATCCCGAGCACGTTCTTGCCGCGCACCATGCCGCCGTAGAACAGCGCCAACCCCGGGGTCATGAACAGGACCAGTGCCGCCGAGGCCAGCACCCATGCGGTATCCCCGCCCTTCATGGATCGCTCCTTCGGTTGTCTGACCAGTACCTCCGCAGTTTCTAGGCGATGTGTCGCGACAATGCTTCGGGCTCCGCCCCCCCCTCGACCAACAGGTAGCCGCGATCGCGGACGTTCACGATGGCGAGACCGATCCGACCGAGCGACTTCTTCAGCCGCCGGATCATCGCCTTCAGCGCCGCGGGTGTCGCACTCGCCGCGCCGGTCCCGTACGCGGCGCGCAGCTCGGCCCACGGGACGACGGCACCCATGCGGTCGAGGAGCAGCGCGACCACGGGCAGCTGGGATCGTGGGACCGCGACCCACCGGTCGCCCCGCAGCACCCGGTCGTCCTCGATGGTTGGACGGTCGGCCTGCAGTGTCGCGCGCTGTCGCACCGTGGCGGTCCGGGCCTGGACCTCGACCGGATCGGCCGGTTCCCGGACCCAGTCCTCGAGCGGGTCCTCGACGGCCGGTGCCGCGACCCCGGGCTCGACGAGGAGCAGCCGCGGAACACCCCGCGAGGCGAGCTCGGCGCGGACGTGATCCTCGGAGGGCCAAGAGACCAGCGTGACGTCGTCGTGTCGTTGGGTCGTGCGCGCCCGTACGGGCGTGATCGTGGAGTGCATGTGCCTTCCTGTCTCGATTCGCGTCACCTGCGAACCGGGTGATCGAGCGGCAGCAACGCACCGCTCGGGCCAGATCGACGACGTACGTCGCCGACGCCGGATCAGGAAGCGGTGGGAGGACCTCGAATCGCCCGGGCGTCGCTCGCCCGGACCGTCACGATCCACGGCGGGATCCCGGCGAGGCGCCGAGACGCGGCTCGCGCGCCGACGGTCGACGTCGTCGACGCGCAGCCGACGGTGGTCCGGTCCCCGTGCTCACGGAGCTCGCGGCGAGCCGTGACGGTACCGACGAGCCTCGGGCGCGGGGCGGTCGCGAACCCGGGCGCGCCGGAGGTCCACGACGCGTGCAGCTGGTCGAGCGATGTCGCACAGTGCGTGGCGGTGAGCGTCTGATCGGCGGCACCGGTCGGTGCGCCCGACGCACCCCCGGCGAGCGCGAAGCACGCGACGAGCAACGGAACGAGCCATGCCCGTCGCGTCGTTCGCCCTCGCCGACCTCGCTGTCCGACCACGACCACGATCCTCTCAGGAATGGCCGAACGGACCGGCACGGAGGTTCGCGACCATGCGCACTGCCGTGAACGGCGGGCCGTGGATCTGTCGAGAGTCTGTCATCCGTCCCCGGGATGGGCGCCGGCGACGGCCGCGAGGATCGCGGTCTCGACCCGGGCGAGCTCGTCCTCGTCGACGACCTTCTGTCCGTTCCCGGTTGCGATGTAGAAGGTGTCGACGACCTCGGGTCCGAGCGTCGAGACCTTGGCGTGGCGGATGTCGAGCCCGAGCTCGGCAAGGACCCGGGCGATCCGGTGGAGGACGCCGGGCTCGTCGGGCGCGTGCACCTCGAGGACGGTCGCGGCGGCCGACGCCTCGTTGTCGACGATCAGCTTCGGCGGGGCGAGACGCGCGGCCCGGGGCCGCTGGAGCTCTCCGTACCGCCGGGCCCGGTCGGCGAGGGCCGGATCCAGGGCGGCATCGTCCTCGAGCGCCCTCTGCAGGCTCACCTCGAACGCCGCCCAGTCCGGGAGCTCACCACGGCTCGGCTCGAGGTCGTACTCGGAGATCGCCACACCCTCGTTGGAGCGGGCGCGGGCGGCCCGGACGTCGTGGCCCCCGAGCGCGAGCAAGCCGACGACCCGGCTGAACAGTCCGGGCGTGTCGGGCGCGATCACCACGAGGTGGGTCGCGCCGCCTTCCACGAGCAGCCCGCCGGCCGCCCGCGCCTCGAGCGCGGCGTCGGCCTCGGGCATCGACGGGCCGTGGACGTGGGGGATACCGCTGAGGCGCGCCCGCACGCGTTCCACGAGCGTCTCGACGAGACCCGCCTTCCACGCGTTCCATGCACTCGGCCCGGTCGCGATGGAGTCCGCCTCGGTCAGCGCGTGGAGCAGCTCGAGCAGCTCCACGCTCGTGACAGTGGTCGCGACGCTCGCAATCGTGGCGTCGTCGTCGAGGTCACGGCTCGTCGCCACCGACGGGAGCAACAGGTGGTACCGCACGAGCGCGACGAGCGTCTCGACGTCGTCGGGGTCGTAGCCCATCCGGTTCGCGACGGTGCGCATGAGACCGATCCCCACGTCGGTGTGGTCGCCGGGATAGCCCTTGCCCAGGTCGTGCAGCCACGCGCCGATGAGGAGGAGGTCGGGTCGGTCGACGCGGTCGGTCAGCACGGCGGCCTGTGCAGCGGCTTCGACGAGGTGGCGGTCGACGGTGAAGCGGTGGAACGCGTTGCGCTGCGGACGGCTCCGGTTCGGTGCCCACTCGGGCAGGATGCGGGCCATCAGGTCGTGCTGGTCCAGGGTCTCGAAGACGGGTACCGCGTCGTGACCCGTGGCGAGGAGACCGACGAGCGAGGCACGTGTCGCTTCCGACCAGGTCGTGCGTTGCGGCCGGACCTCGGCGGCGAGCCGCCGGAGGGTCGATCGGGCGATGCCGCGTCGACGGTCTGCTGACGCGGCGGCGACCGCCAGGGTGAGGGCGACATCGACCCAGGGACAGGCATCGAGCACGGTGATCTCACCATCACGCTCGACCACCCATTCCGAGACCTGGACGTCACGCCCTCCCCACGAGCGGCGCCGGGGACCGGCGGCAGCCGCCTCGGCCACCCGCCATGCGTCGTCCAGGTTCCACGAGATGGTCCGCCCGCACTCGGCGATCCGGTGCATCAACGCGTCCGCGTCGGCGAACCCGCTGCGCACCGCTACGTCGTCCTGTTGCTCGAGGAGGAGCCGTTCGTCACGGCGCCCCGTGCTGCGTTGCAGCTCGACTCGTGTCGCGAACAGAGTCTCCACGGCAGCATCCACCTCGGGCGACAGCTCGATCGGGAACGCCGCCGCGAGGGACCGCAGCACCGTCGCGTCCCGCAACCCGCCCCTCCCCTCTTTCAGGTCGGGCTCCAAGACGAACGCAACCTGGCCGAACCGGTCGTTGCGCACCACGACGAGGTCCCGCAACGAATCGATCGACTTCCGCGCGATGGCAGGCCACTGCTTGGCCGCCGAGGTGACCAGGCGCGCGCCCAGCACCGTGTCACCGGCGACCGTGCGCGCGTCGACGAGACCGAGCGCGACCTTCACGTCGTCCTTCGCCATCGCCAGCGCCTCGCCGACCGTTCGCACGCTGTGGTCGAGTGAGAACCCCGCGTCCCAGATCGGGTACCACACCTGATCGGCGAGCTCGCCGATCCCGCGCTTGCGTTCGTGCACGAGGAGGAGGTCGAGGTCGCTCCCGGGCGCGAGCGCCTGGCGGCCGTATCCACCGACCGCGACGATCGCGAGATCTCGTTCGTCGGGCAGCAGCGACGCCAGCCACTGGTCGACCAACACGGCATAGGCGCGCCCGAAGGCCGCGCCTCGCACGCTCGCGTCGGCGACCAGGGCGTCGCGCTGCTCCCGGGGGGTCTGGTTCGTCAGCTCAGAACGCCTCGTCGTCGACATCGCCCGTTTCGGATCCGCACGACCGTCTCGACCGCTTGATCCAGTGCTGCCGTGGTCGATCTTGCCAGTCCTCGAGCTCCATCGTGCTCTGCGGAAGACGCTCGCGCGTTCACCTGCGACCCGAGACGGGTCCGGGAGGTGAAGCTCGATCTGCTGAAATGACGGTTCCGAACGGCAACCGACCCGAACGGCAACCGACCCGAACGGCAACCGAGAGGACCCGTCATGAGGACACCCGTCTGCGACCAGCTCGGGATCGAGTACCCGATCTTCGCGTTCACTCACTGCCGCGACGTCGTCGCCGCGGTGAGCAAGGCGGGCGGCCTCGGGGTCCTCGGCGCGGTCGGGTTCACCCCGGAGGAGCTCGAGATCGAGCTCGCATGGATCGACAAGCACGTCGGCGACCACGCCTACGGGGTCGACGTCGTCATCCCCGGCAAGTACGAGGGCATGGGTGAGGCCGACCCCGAGAAGCTCGCGGAGCAGCTGCGCGCGATGGTGCCCGAGGAGCACCTGGCGTTCGCGCGTGGTGTGCTGGCCGAGCACGCCGTGCCGACGCTCCCCGACGGCGACGAGCGCACCGGCCAGCTGCTCGGGTGGACCGACGCTACCGCCGCACCGCAGGTCGAAGCCGCGCTGGGGCACGACCGAGTCCGCCTCGTCGCGAACGCGCTGGGGACGCCACCACCCGAGATCGTGCGCGACATCCAGACGAGCGGTCGGCTCGTCGCGGCGCTCTGCGGTCGTCCGGACCAGGCGCGCAAGCACGCCGAAGCCGGACTCGACCTCGTCATCGCCCAGGGCACCGAGGGCGGCGGTCATACGGGCGAGATCGGCTCACTCGTGCTCTGGCCGCAGGTCGTCGAGGCCGTGGGACCGATCCCCGTGCTCGCCGCGGGCGGGATCGGCACCGGCGCCCAGATCGCCGCGGCGCTCGCCGTCGGGTGCCAGGGAGCGTGGACGGGATCGCTGTGGCTGACCGTGGAGGAGGCATCGCTCTCCCCCCAGCAACAGTCGCAGCTGATCGAGAAGGAGAGCCGCGACACGGTGCGCTCGCGATCCTTCACCGGCAAGCCGTGCCGCATGATCCGCAACGACTGGACCGAGGCGTGGGCGCGGGACGACACACCGGACCCACTGCCGATGCCCTTGCAGTACATGGTCTCCGGCGACTGCGTCGCACGGTCGAGCCGGTACCCCGAGCAGTCGCGCGACGTCTTCTTCAACCCGGTGGGTCAGACGGTGGGACTGATGCACCAGGTTCGCAAGACCCGGGACGTGATCACGGGACTCGTGGAGGAGTACCTCGAGGCATGCGAGCGCCTCGAGGCGATCAACGCGCGGGCAGGCAGCTGATCCATCAACCTCGCTGGTCGAACGCGACCTTGATCGCGCCGGACTGCTCCTGGGTCGCGAGCACCGTGAAGGCGTCACGCCATTCGTCGAGCGCGAACGTATGCGTGAGCATGGCCCGCAGGTCGACCGCGCCCTCGGTGACGAGATCGAAATAGTGCTCGATCGCGTGCTTGCGCACGCCGCGCACCGTCTCGATCCCGAACGCGTTCGACCCGACCCAGCTGATCTCCTTGAAGTAGAGCGGCGTCCACTCCCAGGAGGTCGGTCCGTGCACTCCGGCCTTGACCAGCGTGCCGTGCGCCTTGAGGAGGCAGACCGACGATTCCAGGCTCTCGCGCTTGGAGACCGTGTCGTACACGACGTCGATCCCGCCCGGGTACGCCATCGGCAGCTCGTGGTGTCCGCGCAGCACGCCCCCAGACCAATCGGCGGCGGCCTCGACGAGCTCTTTCACCGGTTCGTGCGGGAACACGACCGAGGCGCCGAGCCGGCGCGCCAGCGCGGCCTGGGACTCGAAGCGCGCGACGACCGCGACCTCGACGTCGGGGTGGAGCGCACGAAGGATCGCGATCGCGCAGCTCCCGAGCGCTCCCGCTCCGTAGACCAGCACCTTGCCGCCCGGGGGCGGCGCGTGGCGTGTGACCGCGTGCAGGGACACCGAGAACGGATCGGCAAGGACCGCGAGCTCGTCGGGGATCGCGTCGGGCACCTTGAAGAGCATCGAGTCGTGCGCGGGCATGAGCGTTGCGCAGCCGCCCGACGCATCCGACGACGTGCCGGTGTGGATGCCCGGTGCGATCGGCGGCGCGGTGAAGTTCCAGCAGAGGCTGAGGTCGCCGGCCGCGCAGGCCGGGCACACCGGGCTGACCCCGCGTGGCTCGCACGAGAGCCACGGGTTCAGCACGACCCGGTCACCGACCGCGAGCCCCTCGGCCTCGGGGCCGAGCGACGCGACCTCGGCGACCACCTCGTGCCCGAGGACCTGGGGGAACGACGTGAAGTCGACCATGGGGTTGTCGATGTTCATCTCGCCCCAGTCGAAGAACACCTGCTTCGCGTCCGACCCGCAGATGCCCGTGAGGCGTGGGCGCGTCACGACCCAGTCGGGGAGGAGGAACCCCGGGTCGTCGACCTCGAGCAGGTTCATCGGCGAGATCGCGAGGTTCGCCAGCAGCGGGTTGTCCGTCGCGGGTGGCGCGACCGGGTCCGGATCGACGCCGAACAACAGGGCTCGCACTCGTCGGTGCCTCCCGATCCCGCCGGTGCCCGGTTGCACCGGCGGTCAGTGTGCCACGGTGCTCCTGGACGATGAACACCGCGACCATCCCGAACATCCTCATCGCGCGCTCCGCGCGCGTGAGGGTGTGGCAGTGCCGCAGGGCCATCCGGGTGACTCGGCCGTAGACTCCGGGACGATGGCCGGGCCCGTGCGCGTCTTCCTGCTCGACGATCACGAGGTCGTCCGGCGCGGGCTGCGCGAGCTGCTCGAGACCGAGGGCGACCTCGAGGTCGTCGGCGAGGCCGGCACCGCGGCCGAGGCGCTGTCGAGGATCCCGCCGGTCCGACCCGACGTCGCGGTCCTCGACGTGCGGCTCCCCGACGGCAACGGCGTCGAGGTCTGCCGCGAGGTCCGGGCGCGCAACCCCGACGTGCGGTGCCTGATCCTCACGTCCTTCTCCGAAGACGAGGCGCTGTTCCAGGCGATCATGGCCGGCGCGTCGGGCTTCCTCCTGAAGCAGATCAAAGGCACCGACCTCGTCGACGCGGTGCGTCGCGTCGCCGCCGGCCAGTCCCTGCTCGACCCGACCGTCACGGCTGCGGTCCTCGAGCGCCTGCGCAACGGCCCGGAGACCGACGAACGGGTCGCCCGCCTGACCGACCAGGAGCGCCGCATCCTCGACCTGATCGCGGACGGCCTGACCAACCGGCAGATCGCCGAGCACGTCCACCTGGCCGAGAAGACGGTCAAGAACTACGTCTCGAACATCCTGGCGAAGCTCGGGATGGAGCGCCGCACCCAGGCCGCGGTGTTCGCCGCGGGACTCCGCGACACCGGAACGTCGGATCGCCCCTCGCCGTAGCATGCAGCCATGAAGGACGAAGCCTCCGCGCCGGCGGCTCGTCCCGAGCGGCCGCTCCTCGACGCCCTGCTCGCCGTCACGACCGGGCTCAGCCTCCCGGCCACCCTGCAGCGCGTGATCTCCGCCGCCTGCGCACTCGTCGATGCCCGCTATGGCGCACTCGGGATCGTCAGTGCGGGGAACGCACTGACGGAGTTCATCACCGAGGGCGCGCCGCCGGGCCTGGCGGACGCGATCGGCCACCACCCCGAGGGCCTCGGCATCCTCGGGGTCCTGATCGAGGAACCGCATCCCATCCGGCTCGCCGACCTGACCCGGCACCCGAAGGCGCACGGGTTCCCGCCCAACCACCCGATGATGCGCTCGTTCCTCGGCGTGCCGATCCGGATCGGCGACTCGGTGTTCGGCAACCTCTACCTCTGCGAGAAGCGCGGGGCCCCGGAGTTCAGCGAAGGTGACGAGCACCTCGCGGTCTCGCTCGCCGCCGTCGCCGCGGTGGCCATCGAGAACGCGCCGGCTGCACGAACGACTGCAGGAGCTCGCGGTCATCGAGGACCGGGAGCGCATCGCCCGCGACCTGCACGACAAGGTGATCCAGCGCCTCTTCGCCACCGGCATGGCGCTGCAGGGGATGAGTCGCTCGCTCGACGAGGCCGCCGCGGCCAAGGTCGACCAGGCAGTCGACGAGCTCGACGCGGTGATCTCGGAGATCCGCTCCTCGATCTTCGAGCTCGAGGCTCGCCCTGCGTCGCGCCCGAACCTCAGCGCCGCGATCCTGAACCTCGTCGACGATGTGCTGCGCAACTCGGGCGTCGAGCCCTTCGTCGCCATCGAAGGGCCGCTCACGGAACGGGTGGGGCCGGACCTGGGCGAGGAGCTGCTCGCGGCGACCCGCGAGCTGCTGACGAACGTCGTGCGCCACGCGCAGGCGACCCGAGCGACCGTGCGCATCGAGGTCGGGACCGCCCTCGTGCTGCAGGTCTGCGACGACGGGCTGGGCATCGACCCGGCCCGTCCGACCCGCAGCGGCCACGGCCTCGGCAACGCCCGGGTCCGCGCCGCCGCCTGGGGTGGCGACGCCGAGGTCGTCCCCGCCCCGGGCGGCGGCACCGTCGGGACCTGGCGGGTACCGCTCCCCTAGGCTCGGACCGATGCACGGGACTGCCCTTCGGGACGTTCGGCCCTGTCCCCCGCCGACCCCAGGGGGCACCGTGACAGGCATGTTCGCCCGGGACTTCGTGCGCGTGGATCGCCCGTTCGAAGCCGTCGCGCCACGCTTCACCGCGGGTCCGGGCTGGCTCGAACCGATCTTCGACACCGCGCTGGACAACGCCGCCGCCTCACTGCCCCGCCGAGACCGCCCCCCGGGCCCCATCCCGGGCGGTGAACCGGCGCGCTGCTCCCAGGGCCCCATCCGCGTGCGCGAAGACGCCCTCGTCGTCCCGTGGACCTGGACCTGGACCTTCGAGCGAGACCCCTTTGCACTCAGCCCGGTCGAGTCCGACCTCACCATCGCACCCGTCCACCCGACCCAGTGCGCGCTCACGCTCGAGGCGCGGGCCAAACCGCCGGCGGTGTCGCTGCCCACCGGCGCGCAGCACATGGTGGACGAGGTGCTGCGCGGCTTCCTGCGCGGCCTCGCGGCAGCCATCGTCGGCAATGACGCGCCTCCCGCGCGGGAGGGGGTCCACCATGGATGACGGATGGCTCGAGGAGCTGACGCTCGAGGAGTGCCATGCGTTCCTACGGAAGCAGATCGTCGGTCGGGTCGGCGTCGTGGTCGACGGCTGCCCGGTGGTGCTGCCCGTGAACTACCGGTTCGTGGAGACGAGCGGACCCAGGTGGGTCGTGTTCCGTACTCGGCCCGGCAACGTGATCGACCACGGCTCGATGCAGGTGGCGTTCGAGATCGACCGTGTCGACGTACCGAGCCGGCAGGGATGGTCGGTGCTGGTACGCGGCACCCTGCACCGGATCGACCCCGACGCGGCCGACTTCCGCGAGCGATTCGGTCCCGGCACGTGGCTGGGTGCCGACCGGGAAGCATGGATGGCGATCGACCCCTTCGCGATCAGCGGTCGTCGACTGCATCCGTCGGCGCCGGACTGGGCGTTCACCCCGCGCGTACCTGTGAGCGCTTCGCTGTCCTCGCAGGGAGCGTCGCCGTTCTGATCCGGTTCGCGCGCCCGTTCATGGGGTAGAACCCGACACATGAGCGACTACGAGATCCCCGAGCCCGAACCGAAAGAGATCGACGAGAAGCTCGCGATCGAGCTGCGGCACCTCGCGGACAACGCGGTCCTGAAGGGCCAACCCCAGGGCGACGAGCGTTGCGAGAACTGCCGCTACTACCTCGAGAACACCGCGGAGATCTCGTACTGCTGGCACCCGAAGCTGCGCGTCCTCGTCGGTGCGAGCTGGTGGTGCCAGTGGTGGGAGGCGATCCCCGAGTCCTGATCGACGGCGAGCCGTACTCAGACGGCCGAAGCCGCCCGACGCCGCAGCCGGGTCGAGCCCGAGATGATCGGCCCGGTCACCCGACGCTACTGATCCGCGGCGCGACACCGGTCGTGCACGTGCGTCATCGACCCCGTCGCGGCGGAGAGCTGCAGTCGACCCGGATCCGCCGCGGTGACCGGCTCGTCGCAGACCGCGCACTTGCCCAGCGGCGGGTCACCGCTCTTCTGGGACTGTTCCTGGGGCATCGGCGCTCCTCGTCCGGCCGACGGTACCAAGCGCGCCGGGAGGCGCACCCCGCGAGCCGTCGAGGAACCGCATGCCTCAGACCCGGTACTCCGGGTTCGGGAAGTCGAAGCGGCACCCGGCGTCCCACAGCTTCGGCTGGTTCCCGTGCGCCGGGATCCCGCCGTTGTCCTTGAGCATCCGCGCGACGTGCATCAGGTTCCACGCCATGAACGTGGTGTTCCGGTTGGTGAAGTCGTTGGTCGGGCCACCGGAGCCCGGGTCGAGGTACGACGGTCCGGGACCGGCCTCCCCCAGCCAGGCGCAGTCGGCCTGTGGTGGGATCACGTACCCGAGGTGTTGCAGCGAGTACAGGACGTTCATCGAGCAGTGCTTCGCGCCATCCTCGTTGCCCGTGACGATGCACCCGCCGACGCGGCCGTAGTACGACCACTGGCCGTCCTCGGTGAGCAGGTGCGAGTTGCCGTAGAGCCGCTCGATCACCTTCGTGCACACCGACGACTTCTCGCCCAACCAGATCGGCATGGCGAGGATCAGGATGTCGGCCGCCAGGACCCGCTCGTAGATGGCCGGCCACT
This sequence comes from uncultured Acidimicrobiia bacterium, assembly GCA_963809885.1. Lineage (GTDB taxonomy): Bacteria > Actinomycetota > Acidimicrobiia > IMCC26256 > PALSA-555 > JALHSW01. Next base: position 99,052 of record CAWELA010000006.1, read on the forward strand.
CGTCGCGCTCCCAGCCGTGCTCGGTCATGTCCGGGTAGATCCCGGTCGCGATGTCGTGGTCGATGGCACGGATGACCTCGGTCCCGACGCCGTTGCTCTCGAAGATCGCGAGCGCGAGGTCGGCGAGGCCCTGCGTGTTCGACACCTCCGGTGAGCGCTTCAGGGTGCAGTTGATGACGAGGGCACGCAGGTCGGAGAAGTCCCAGGCGCTCTCCTCGGTCCACTGCTGCTGGATCTCGTTGAGGTTCATGCGTGCTTCGCCTCCCGGGAGGTCGTCCTGCTGCGGGCCGATCAGGCGGTCACGTCGGTTCGAGGGAAGGCCACCGTATCTCCCCCCACCCGCGACTCCCCGTGCGCTTCGAGCCGACACCCGCCGGTCCCGCTCCGGCGCGACGCGCGGGATCGAGACGCCTTGACACCGGCGTCCCACCGGTACTTTCCATCTTGGTTACTTAACTATCAAAGAAAGTGCAGTCATGGCCACGGCGATCGGCGAGGACCGGCTGAGCGAGACCTTCGCGGCGCTCGCGAACTCGACGCGGCGAGCGATCCTCGCTCGCCTCGCGGATGGCGCCGCGACGGTCAACGAGCTCGCGGAGCCGTTCGAGATGCAGCTCCCTGCCATCTCCAAGCACATCAAGGTGCTCGAACGCGCCGGCCTCGTCGTGCGCGGCCGCCGGGCCCAGTATCGACCGTGCGCGCTCGACGGCGCGCCGCTCGAGGAGGTCTCGACGTGGGCCGAGCAGTACCGGCCCGTCTGGGAGGCCCGCTTCGACCGGATGGACGAGTACCTCCAGCAGCTGGCGACGAAGGACGGAAGGACACGATGATCGACGAGAACGCTCCCCCGGATGCAGTGGTGATCGAACGAACCTTCGACGCCCCGGTCGACGTCATCTGGGAGATGTGGACCGATCCGGAGCACTTCAAGCAGTGGTACGGCCCCGACGGCGCCACCATCCCCGCCGCGACGATGGACGTCCGCGTCGGAGGTGCGCGCCTGGTGTGCATGGAGATGCAGACCCCGGGCGGCCCGATGCAGATGTGGTTCGCCGGTGAGCACCGCGAGGTCGTCGAGAACGAGCGACTCGTCTACACCGAGTACATGTCCGACGAGCACGGCAAGGAGTCACCGCCATCCGACATGGGTATGCCCGAGGGGCATCCCACCACCACCGAGGTCCGTATCGAGCTCGAAGACCTCGGCGGCCGCACCAAGATGGTCATGACTCATCTCGGTGTTCCCGCCGGCTCGCCGGGAGCCACCGGCTGGACCATGGCGTTCGACAAGCTCGCCAGCTACGTCGACACACGGGGCGACCGCTCGCCCGACTCTCCTCGGGCGCCATGAGCGCTGCATCGTTGGCGTGGGACGCCGTGTGCAACCCTTGTCGTGTCCCCGTCGAAACGAGCCGTGATGGATCAGCCGACCGCAGCGCCGACTCCGACGCGGCGTCCGCCGATCCCGTTCTCCCGGTTCGTCGTCGGCGGTCTCGTGCTGGTGTTCCTCGCCGGCCTCGTCGGCTGGTGGATCGGCCGACCCGCTGACGAGTCGTTCAGCAACGTCGACTCGGGCTTCCTCGCCGACATGACCGACCACCACCAGGGCGCGGTCAACCTCGCGTTCGACTACCTCCACAACGAGAGCTCTCCCGTGATCGGCAACATCGCCCGCGAGATCATCACCGACCAGTCCGCGCAGATCGGGTTGATGAACTCCCTGCTCGACGAAGCGGGCAACCCATCGACGATCGGGGACGGGATCGCGATGGACTGGATGGACGAGACCGTGCCGTCGAGCGAGATGCCCGGCCTCGCGACCAAGGCCCAGTTCGACGAGCTGCGTGCCGCGACGGGGCTCGAGGCCGACGACCTGTTCACCCGCCTCATGATCCAGCACCACGCGTCCGGCGTCGCGATGTCCGACGAGGCGGCCGCGCAGGGCGACAACGACCGCGTTCGCCGGTTCGCCCGGGGGGTAGCCGAGCTCCAGCGGGGCGAGATCAAGGACATGAACCTCCAGCGCGAGCGGCTCGGCCTCGAACCGGTCACTCCCGACTTCGACATCCACCAGGCCCGCTGACCTCGGCACGCGTGCCGTTGGATGGGTGATGATGGACGCGTGGCCCCGGGTCGCGACGTCGAAGGCATCCTCGCCGGGCTCACCCTCGACGAGAAGGCGGCGCTGACCGCCGGCCACGATCTCTGGTCCACCACCGGCGTCGAGCGACTGGGCATCCCGCGGGTGCGGGTGACCGACGGTCCCAACGGCGCACGGGGCTCCTCGTTCCTCGGCTCCGGCACCGCGACCGCAGTGTGCGTACCCTGCGGATCCGCCCTCGGCGCGACCTGGGATCCTGCACTGATCGAGCGTGTCGGCGAGATGCTCGGTGACGAGACCTTGACCAAGGCCTGTCGCGTGCTGCTCGCGCCGACGGTGAACATCCACCGGTCGCCGCTCGCGGGACGCAACTTCGAGTGCTACAGCGAGGATCCGTTGCTCTCCGGCACGATCGCGGCCGCCTTCGTGCGTGGCGTCCAGTCGCGTGGCGTGGCCACCACCGTCAAGCACTTCGCGGGCAACGACGCCGAGTTCGAGCGGAACACCATCAACTCGGTCATCGACGAGCGGACACTGCGCGAGATCACGCTGCTCCCCTTCGAGCTCGCGGTCCGCGACGGCGGCACGCTCGGGGTGATGACGGCGTACAACCGGCTGAACGGTCGCTATTGCTCCGAGCACGACCCGCTGATCACCGACATCCTGCGCGACGAATGGGGCTTCGGGGGCTTCGTGCTCACCGACTGGTTCGCCAACGGCTCGACCGTCGGCGCCGCGCGAGCCGGCCAGGATCTCGAGATGCCCGGTCCCGGGCGCTTCTTCGGTCCGGCGCTCGCCGAGTCGGTACGGGCAGGCGACGTCGACGAGGCGCTCGTCGACGCGAAGGTCCGTCGGCTGCTCACGGTCTTCGACGGGCTCGGTGCACTCGACGACGACCCCACCGCAGCGGAGCGGTCGGTCGACCTGGCGGAACACCGGGCCCTGGCCCGGGAGACGGCCGCCGACGCGATGGTGCTCCTCAAGAACGACGGCGATCTCCTCCCACTCGACCGCTCGACGAGCAGCATCGCCCTCATCGGTCCGAACGCCTCCAGGGTCCAGATGATGGGCGGCGGGTCGGCCGGCCTGCGACCGCATCACCGCACGAGTCCGCTCGAGGCCCTCCGCGCCCGCGTCGACGCGAACGGCGGGCCGCGGTTCGACGTCCGCTTCGAGCGCGGCTGTGCAATCGACCGCACCACACCCCCGATCGGCGGCGCACAGCTGGTGGCGTCCGACGGCGAACCAGGCTTCGTGCTGGAGGTCTTCGCGGGCCACGAGCCCGCGAAGCCGGCGCTGCTCACGACCCGTCGGGAGGACGGACGCCTGATCTTCTTCGGCGTACCCGGCCCCGAGGTCCCCGACGACGCGTTCTCGCTCCGGGCGCACAGCCGGTTCACACCGGAGACGTCGGGCGAGCACACGCTCACGCTGGTCCAGGCCGGGCGGGCGCGCGTCCTCGTCGACGACGAGGTCGTGCTGGACGGCACCGTCGATCCTGCGCCTCCCCACGGCGAAGAGCTGTTCGGCCTCGGCAGCGTCGAGCTCACCGCGACGCGGGAGCTCGTCGCGGGAGCGCCGGTCGACATCGTCGTGGAGTACTCCAGTCGGGAAGCGTTCGGGATCTTCGGCGCCAAGGTCGGCTGGCGACCGCCGTTCGTGCCGGACGAGATCGAGCGTGCCGTCGCCGCGGCGGCGGAGGCCGACGTCGCGGTCGTGGTCGTTGGCACCAACGACGACTGGGAGCGAGAAGGTGTGGACCGATCGACGATGGACCTGCCCGGGCGTCAGGACGAGCTCGTCGCACGCGTGGTCGCCGCGAACCCCCGGACCGTGGTGGTCGTCAACACCGGTGCGCCCGTCACGATGGATTGGGCCGACACGGTGCCGACGGTGCTCCAGGCGTGGTTCGGAGGCCAGGAGATGGCCGACGCGCTCGTCGACGTCCTGCTGGGCGACGCCGAGCCCGCCGGTCGCCTCCCGACCACGATCCCGCTCCGCGTGGAGCACAACCCCTCGTTCGGCAACTTCCCCGGCGAGCACGGCGAGGTGCGATACGGCGAAGGACTCCTCGTCGGCTACCGCTGGTACGACGCGCGCCATCTCCCCACCCGGTTCCCGTTCGGGCACGGGTGCTCCTACACGACCTGCACCATCGGCGAACCCGCCCTTTCGGCCACGGCGTTCGAGCCGGGCGAGCTGGTCACCGTGGCCGTCCCGGTGACGAACACCGGGACGCGTCGTGGTGCCGAGGTGGTGCAGTGCTACGTGGCCCCGACGACGCCGCGCGTCATGCGCCCACCCCAGGAGCTCAAAGCGTTCGCCAAGGTGTGGCTCGAGCCGGGCGCCACCACCGCGGTCACGTTGACCCTTGACGACCGGGCGTTCGCGTACTGGGATCCGGACCGGCCGGGGTGGCGCGTCGACGCCGGCGAGTACACGCTGCGGATCGGCCGGTCGTCGGCCGACGCCGCGCATGTTGTTCCCATGGAGGTGCCACGTGGAAACTCCTGAGCTCGGTCCCCCGCTGCAGGTGCTCACCGAGGACCAGCGCGCGCAATACCGGCGGGACGGCTGGATCAGCATCCCGGCGCTCGTGGACACGGCGACGCTCGATCGTCTGCGCGCGATCACCGACGAGTTCGTCGAGTCGAGCCGGACCCTCACAGAGTCGAACATCCTGTTCGATCTCGACACGGGACACTCGGCCGAGGAGCCGCGACTCCGCCGTCTCAGCTCCCCCACCGACCTGCACGAGGACTACTGGGAGTTCGCGTCGGATTCCGTGATCACGGACGTCGTCACCGACCTCCTCGGCCCGGATGTGAAGTTCCACCACTCGAAGCTGAACTTCAAGGCACCCCGCGGCGGGGAAGAGGTGAAGTGGCACCAGGACATCCAGTTCTGGCCACACACCAACTACGACCTGCTGACCGTCGGTGTGTTCCTGGAGGACGTCGAACCCGGGATGGGTGAGGTCGGATTCGTGCCGGGGAGCCACGACGGTCCGCTCTACGACCTCTACGACGAGGACGACGTGTGGACGGGTGCGTTGCGCGATGCCGACCTCGACGACGCGAACGTGACCGACGCGGTGTACCCCGTCGGGCCGGCCGGCTCCATCACCGTGCACAGCTGCCGCACGGTGCACGGCTCAGCGCCGAACAGCTCCGACCGCCCTCGCCCACTCCTGCTGCAGACGTACGCGGCAGCCGATGCGTACTCCTACACCGACCTGGTACGTCAGTCGCCGCACGGCGAGGAGCTGATCCGAGGCACCGCGGCTCGCTGGGCTCGCCACGATCCGCGTCCGTGCCTGATGCCACCGAGCGGTCCGTACCGGCCGATCTTCGCGGTGCAGCAACGCGAAGGCTGACCGCCGGTCTTCGCGGCTCCGCCGTCTGCGGTTTGCCGACGCGCGGTACCGGGAAGGCTCGGAGTGAGAGGACATCAACGAACCGACCACGGAGGAGATCTCATGGATGAGCACGTCGACGAAGCAAAGGGACGCGTGAAGGAGGCCGCCGGCGACCTCACGAACGACGACGACCTGAAGCGCGCCGGGAAGTTGGATCGCGCCGGCGCGTCCGTCAAGGAGAAGGCCCGCGACGTCACTGACAAGATCGGTGACGTGGTCGACGCGGCAAAGGACAAGCTCACGTCCAAGGGCGACGGGTCCTAGATCCGGGTGCCGCCGGGTCCTCCGGCCGCTTGCACGCGGGGCGTTCGCTCAGCCCGGCTCGACCGTGAACACCGCGTCGAGCCCGGTGATCGAGAACACCTTGCTGGGCGACGGCTGGAGCCCCCGGAGCACGAGTTCGACCCCACGCTCCTTCGCTTGCTTGAGCGCGCCGATCAGCACTCCCAGCCCGGCAGAGTCGATGAACGCCATGCGGTGCATGTCGACGACGACGCCGGAGGCGCCGGACCCGATCGCCTGGTGCAGGGACTCACGGAGGCGCGGCGACGTCGCGACGTCGACGTCGCCCCGGACACCGAGGACGACCGTGCCGCCCTCGGACTCGCTGGTGACCTCGAACTCGAGATCGCCTGGGTCATCGGACACCTAGATCTCCTCCGTGTAGTTGGGTCTCGTGACGATGCCGCGTCATGACCTCACCTGCAGCTCGAACCAGACCCGATGCCGGCCTCCGGGTCGGTGCTCGTCACCCCAGCGATCAGCAAGCGCATCGACGATGTACAGGCCTCGGCCTCGCACCTCGTCGTGGTCAGCGTACGTGAGCACAGCCGCACCCATCCCTTCGTCTTCTACCTCGATGCGGATGAGGCCCACCTTCACGCGCAGACGGATCCGGAAGCCCGTGCGGGCGTGCACGACCGCGTTGGTCGCGACCTCGCTCGTCAGCAACATCGTCGTCTCGACGACATCCGGGGAGCAGCCACGCCGACTGAGCGCGTCGCCCACGAACTCTCGGGCCGCTGAGGCCGATTCGGGCGCAGCAGCGAAATTCTCGGAGGCGTCGAGCACGTCGGTCATGGCACGTCAGCTTGACTCCGCAATGTTTGCAGGCTGCGTGTCAGCAACCGCGACACATGCATCTGGCTGATCCCCACCCGCGCCGCGATCTCGGACTGCGTCAGGCCTTCGAAGAAGCGGAGCTCGATGATGAGCCGGTCGCGCGCGGGCAAGGTCGCCAGCATCTCCTCGATGGCCATCCGCTGCTCCAACGGCACGAACTGGTCCGGGGCCGCCGGATCACGCGGTCGACCCTGCTCCCCGGGCTCGTCGAGCGACGTCAGGTGATACAGGTCACCGGCTTCGAGCGCCTCGATGACGGTCTCGACCGGTACGCCGACGGCGCTCGCGACCTCGGCCGGCGTCGGTGACCGCCTGAGGTCCTGGCTGAGGCTGGCGATGGTTGCGCCGACCTCGAGGTACAGCTCCTGCACGCGTCGCGGGACCCGCACCGCCCATCCGCGGTCCCGGAAGTGGCGCTTCAGCTCTCCCACGATGGTGGGCACCGCGAAGGTGGAGAACTGCGCGCCGCGGTCGGGCTCGAACCGTTCGACCGACTTCAGGAGCCCCACGAGCGCGACCTGCTCGAGCTCGTCCTGGGGCTCACCGCGATGGGCGAATCGACGCGCGAGGTGGATCGCGAGTCCGACGTTCGCCTCGACCAGCTCATCGCGGACTCGCTGATCGCCAGTCTCGCGGTACTCCGCGAACCGCGGATCCAGGACGCGGGGCGCTCGATCATTCGCAGCGGTCACGACTCGACGACCTCGAGCGCGAGCTTGTGCTTGACGAGCGCGAAGCGCACGAGGCCATCGATGTCGACGAGCTCGTGCTGGTCGGCGACGACGGCCAGGATGGACAAGCCCACGCGACCCAGCCCGACCTCGACCCCGTCGGCCCCGAGCCGGGCGACGCCGTGGACGATCACCGAGCCGGTCGAGACCCGGAACCCCAGCGCAAGCCGACCGGGATCGCCCGCCACCGGCGCGGCGGCAACCGCGGCGAGGCACAGCTCCTCCACTCCGATCCGCAGGTCGTCGGCGGCATCGCAGTCGAGGCCGGCGCGCTCGGCCGCGTCGAGGGACACCAGCCGCACCATGCGCAGGCTCGCCGCGTCGGCCGCCACCTCGATCTCGAGCAGATCCTCCACGATCGGACCGTACCCAGGCCAACGCTGAATCCATGCGCCGGAGGGTTCGATGGCGCGGGCTCGGGGTACTCCTGCGCTGCCCGCACTCCGACCCGAGGAGGAACCATGCCAGAACCCGGAGCCACGCCGATGCGGCCCGACGCCGCGACCCGAGCCGAAGAGCAGCAGGACGCCCGGGTGCCGGCCGGCGCCGACCGACGGCCGACCGACGAGGAAGGCACGAGGCCGAGCAGCAGGCCCTCGACCCCGAGGTCGCCGAGCACGAGCGCGAGATGGCCGAGCGTGGGGCCCACCAGCGAGGGTGAGGGCCGCATCAGCTGATCGGTAGACCGTGATCGGGAGCCCGGGCGCGCGCTTGAGCAGCGGCGCGCGCCCGGGCCAACATCCTCTCGACTCCGAGGAGCCCACATGCCCGCAGTGAGCCGCGTCGTGCTCACCTTCCCCGCCGATCCGTCGTTCCTGCGTCTCGCGCGCCTCGCCGCGGCCGACGCGGGGAGCCGTGCGGGGTTCACGTTCGAGGAGATCGACGACCTGCGGATCGGCCTCGACGAGCTGTGCCACCGGATCCTCGACGGCGCCGGTACCGCCACGATCACGTTCGAGACCTCAGACGGCTCGGTGGTGGCGTTCGGTGAGGGATCGGCGCCGGGGAACGACGAACCGTCCGAGATCTCGTCGGCGATCGTGACGGCAGTCACCGACGAGCACGAGTTCGGCGATCGCGACGGTCACGCCTGGTTCCGTCTCGCGAAGCACGGGACGGTGCCGGGAAGTCCTTGATCAGGCCATCGGTACGATGCCCTGGTGTCCGTGCACCGCCGACTCCTCGGGCGTCTTCCTCGTCTACGCGGCGATCCTGCTGGTCGGTGGCACTGCCGTCGTGCTCGCGTCGCAGGACCTGGACTCGGCCCGTGACCGAGAACGATCCACCGGCATCGCGCGCGAACGCGTCATCCAGCTGCGCAAGAGCGTTCAGCGACCAGGAGACGGGCGAGCGCGGCTTCCTCCTCACCGGGGAGCAATCGTTCCTCACGCCCTTCGACCAAGGACACGAAACGGCGGCGCGACTGCTGACGAGCGCCTGAGTTCCGCACCGACGGCTCGGCCCGCTCGTGGCGGGCCTCCGCCGAGCCTGGGCGCGCTGGGAGACCGAGGGCGCCCGACCGGAGATCGCCCTCCGGAGGACGCAGGGCGAGGACGCGGCGGCAGCCGCGGTCGCCACCGGGACGGGCAAGGCGAGGTTCGACACCCTGCGCAGGCCCGCGTCGCCCGCCTCGACCGCAACGCGGCCGCGCTCAACGCACAAGCGAACCTCGAGGTCGACGACCTGCGCGACCGGCTGAACTCGTCGTTCGCCGTCGTCCTGGGCGTCGTCCTGCTGTGGACCTTCGTCGCCGCTTGGCTCGTCCGGCGTTGGATCACGGTCCCGCTCGACAACCTCGGCCGAACCGTGCGCGCGGCCCGCACCGGGGCGCTCGACGCGACCATCTCGACCCAGGGCCCGGCCGACATCGCCCGACTCGGCGCCGCCGTCGAGGACATGCGCCTGCAGCTCGTGACCGCTCGACTCGAGGCGATCCACTCTCGCGAAGCGACCGAGCAGAGCGCGTCGGTCGTGCTCACCCTCCGTTCGCAGCTCGAGACCGAGATCGGCGAGCTGCCCGACGGTTGGACCGTCGCCGCCCAGCTACGGCCGGCCGAAGGCCTCGTCGCCGGCGACTGCTACGACGTGATGCGCGTCGACGAGCACCGCTTCCACGTCGTGCTGGTCGACATCTCGGGCCACGGCGCCGTCTCGGGGGTCCTCGCGCTGCGCTGCAAGGAGCTGCTCCGGGCCGCACTGCGCAATGGCCTCGAGCCCGGCCCGGCGATCGAGTTCGCGAGCGCACAGCTCGACGACCTCGGCAACGAGGTGTTCCTGTCGGCGTTCGTCGCCACGATCGCGCTCGATTCCGGCGCGATCGCGTTCGCGAACGCCGGCCACCCCCTGGCCTGCTCTGCGACGACGCGGTCGGCCGCGAGCTGACGCCGACCGGGCCGATCGTCGGGCCGATCGCGGGGCGGCGTGGTCGACGCAGCGGGCCACGATCGAGCCCGGCGACACCCTGGCGCTCTACACCGACGGGCTCATCGAGGCGCGCGACATCGATCGACGGCGAGTTCGGCGTCGAGCGGCTCACCGATCTCGTCTGCGGCTCGTCGTGCGACGAGGCCGACACGATCGCCAAACGATGCCTCGACGAGGTGCGCGGCGTACCAGCACGGTCGCATCGCCGACGACGTCACGATCGTGCTCGTCTGCCGCGGCCACGCGCGCAGCGCCGCGACTGAGCGTCACGGCTCGCAGCCGCTTGGTGTTTGCTCCCGATCGGTGCTGGGTAGACCCGGATATCGCATTGACCCGGAACGAGGAGCGAGCATGTTTCGACTGATGAAGCGAGCCCCGTGGATCGTCCTCGGAGCGGCCGCCGCGTACCTCGCGGACCCGGCGTCCGGGGTCACCCGACGTCGGCGTCTGCGGCGCCGGATCGAGGAGCTGCTCGGCGGGACCGAGCCGCGCGATCTGATGTTCGCTGCGGCTCCGCCCGACCCACGGCCTGATCACGGCGGTTGAGCACCTCCCTTCGGACACCGCGTCTTGCGCTACCGTTCGCGGACGGATCCGAGTCGCTCGTCGACCGGACACCGCCGCGCACGGAGCGCACGCCCGACGTTCGGGTTCGGATCGAGGGACGACGGCATGATCGAGACCTACCGCGACTCGACGTTCATCTCCACGGACTCGCACGTCACCGAGCCGATCGAGCTGTACGCCGAGCGCGTCGACGCCGAGTTCCGCGACCGCGCGCCACGCATCGAGAACCGCGACGGTTGGCGCACCTTGTTCACCGAGGGCCTCGACCCGCGGAAGCTCATGACCGCGTCGGAGCTCGAGGACGCCGTCATCGGCGACTACGACACCGAGGACCGCATCCGCGACCAGGCCCGCGACGGCGTCGCAGCCGAGGTGATCTTCCCGACCTTCGCGCTGCAGGCGTGCTTCGCCCCCGAGGACCCCGCCCTCCAGCTCCAGCTGTGCCGCGCCTACAACGACTGGGCGACCGACATGTTCGCCGGCGAGCACCGCATGCTCGCGGTCGGCCTCGTCCCGATGCTCGACCTCGACGACGCGCTCGCCGAGGCGACGCGGCTGGCCGAGGGCGGTTGCCGGGCACTGTTCCTCCCCGCCCGCGTGCCGACGCGGCCCTACAACGACGGCGAGTACGACCGCTTCTGGGCCTTCGCCGAGGAGCTCGGCCTGCCCCTCACGTTCCACTCCGGCACCGGCTACGAGCCCCGCGTCGTGCGGGGACCCGGAGGCGCCGTCATCAACTACATCCTGGGTGCCCAGCTCGACGGGCCGATGGTGCTGCTCGCGATGTCGGCAGGCGGCGCCCTCGACCGCTTCCCCGGCCTGCGGCTCGTCACGGTCGAGACCGGCGCGTCGTGGCTCGGTTGGATCATGACGCAGGCCGACGAGGTCTACGAGAAGCACCACATGTACGCCCGCCCACAGCTGTCGATGAAGCCGAGCGAGCTCATCCGCCGTCAGTGCCACGCGACGTTCATGTACGACCCGGTGGCGATCAACAACCGGCACATCACCGGCGTCGAGACGCTCATGTGGGGCAACGACTACCCGCACCCGGAGGGCACGTGGCCGATCTCGCAGGAGATCGCGGCGAAGCAGTTCGACGGAGTCGCCGACGACGAGCTCCGCGCGATCGTCGGCGGCACCGCCGCGTCAGTGTTCGGGTTCCAGCTCGACTGAGCGCGCGGCGTCGGCGACGACGGTGCCGTCGAAGAACGCCGGGTTCGTCCCGGCGAACAGCGACACCACGTTGTCGAAAGTGAACGCACGGAAGCCGGCTGCGTCGACATGGCCGTCCTCCACGAGCTCCCACGCCTCGGGGAGGACGCCGAGCACGTCGGGGACGTCCCAGTGTCCGATGTCGGACGCGAACATGGCGCGAAGGCGCGCGCCGAGCGGGTTGATCCGGTCGTCGAACGCGAACGCGTTCGTGGGGTCGTCCGCCTCGCAGCCGAAGTGGAACTGCCGGGTGAAGATGTCCTTGACATCCTCCGGCGCGGTGATCCCGCTCGACGCGAACTCGTCGAGCCCGCGCTCGTCCTCGTCGGGGTCGGCGAGGAACCCGAGGGCCTCGGACAACCGGTCGATCCGCTCGACGAACGCCGCCGGGCCGTCGCGCCGAACGAGCTGCTCGACGAGCGCGCGGTCGAGCAGCCGCGGGTCGTAGTGCTCGAGGGCACCCCGATTCCGCTTCGCGAAGTGCCCGAGGATGTCCGCGTAGAGGGTGCACGCCCAGGCCACGCCGCCCTCGAGGAACGCGAAGCGGAGGTCCGGGAAGCGGAGAGGCACGCCGCCGAACACGAGCGAACGGCACACGGCTTCCGCGCCCGCCGCGAAGTTCCCGATGTGGTTCGCGACGTAGTTCGTCGGCGATGTGCGGCTGCCGAACCCGATGCCGGTCGAGTGGAACGTCGGCGACACGCCGAGCTCGACGCACCGCTGCCACAGCGGGTCGTAGTCGTGCGCACTGTCGAGCCCGAGCCCGTCGACCCAGCGCGCCGCACGGACGTCCTCGTGCCCCGCCGTCGGACGGAGCACCAACCCGCCGAACAGGAAGCCGCGCAGACCGAGCTCCCCGGTCGCGTGCTCGAGCTCGGCGAGCGCCTCGTCGGGCGAGTACGTGGGGATGATGCCCACCGGGAGCAAGCGGTCGCCGTAGTCCGAGTAGCACGAGGCGTAGTAGCGGTTGCAGGCGCGTGCGAGGGCCCGACGCAGCTCCTCGTCGTCGAGGGCCATCGGGATCAGACCGACGGTCGGGTACAGGATCGCGACGTCGATGCCGATCTGGTCGAGCCGGTCGTAGAGAAGCCTCGGGAGCATCGCGGTCGCCCGGTCCAGGGAGTTGCGGGCCGGCACGCCCCACCAGCCGGTGCGCGAGAGGCCCTCGGCCCGCCGCGTGCCCGCGTCCAGCTGTCGCACGACCCCCGCCGAGCCGACCACGACGTCGAACCGCTGGGCGACCGACTCGCCGGCCTCCTCGACGATGAAGTCGCGGACGAGCGGGACGAACTCGATGATGTGCCCGTCGGCGTCGACGACGGGGTGGTCGAGACGGGACCGGATCTGCTCCGCGGTCGGGGGCACCTCGGGACCCTACCCAGGGGGTGATACCGAGCAGGACGGCGCGCGATGGGGCAGACTGCCGCGACGGAACGACCGGGGGGCAACGCATGGCCGGGACACCGACGACCGACGAGCTGCTGGCGCGGGTGCCACTGTTCTCCGGACTCAGCAAGAAGGAGCTCAGCCACATCGCGAACCTCGCGACCCGGCTCGACCTCCCCGTCGGCAAGGAGATGACCAAGCAGGGCGAACCCGGCAACGAGTTCGTCGTGGTCCTGGACGGGGAGGTCGACATCATCATCGACGGTGAGGTCGTGATCACGCGGGGCTCGGGCAGCTACTTCGGCGAGATCGCACTGCTGAGCGACCGACCCCGCACCGCCACGGTCGTCGCCAAGACCCCGGTCGCGGTCGAGGTGATCGGTCGGCGCGAGTTCAAGGCTCTCGTCGCGACCCAGCCCACGATCGCTCAGCAGCTGCTCGCGAACATGGCCGAGACGCTCGACGACGTCGCGACCAACCTCAGCGAGTAGGTCGGGTCGAACGCGCTCAGGTCGCGCGCGTCGAGGAGCGCGACCACCTCGTCGACCGCGGCATCCGCCCACGCGAGGATGGTGGGGTCGTCGGTGCCGCCGAGCGGGTGGGGGAACACGGCGACCCGTGCCTCGGGCACGCCGAAGCCGGCGGCCACGCGCCTGGTCAGATCCGCGAACCGTGTCGTCGTCGCGACCACGGTCGGGACACCCGATCGCTCGAGCTGGATCGTGTCGTGCACGCTCCACGAGGTGCAGCTGCCGCAGTCTGCGGAGCCGGTCAGCACGACGTCGCACTCCTCGCGCAGCTGCTCGAACACCGCGTCGGTGCAGGGGGTCGCCGCGTTCGCGCCAGGACCCTTCTCGGTCACGAGCGTGAGCTGCGCGCCGGTGCGCGCCGCCAGCTGCTCGCCCACCCGTGCGAGGAGCAGCCCGGCGTTCGGCTTGCCGTTGTCGAGCACGCCGATGCGCAGGCCGGTCAGGACGGTCGGGCCCGCGGTGAGGGCCGCGGGCTCGGGACCGACCTCCCCGTCGGGCGCGTACACCTGGACCGTCATCGCAGGATCCTCACGTCATGCCTCCACGGGCAGCGTGACCGACGTCGTCATCCCCCAGCTCGGGACGATCATGCTGTGCTTGCCGGCACCGCCCACCACGAGCACGCGGATGTTGTCGGGATGGCCGGTCATGGGGAGCAGCTGGTCGTCGTGGACACCCTCCATCCACGGGAACCACGCGCGGCTCGTGAAGCTCGTTCGGAACAGCCCGGCCGGGAACCGCGCCCGCTCGTACAGGTAGAGGGACACGTCACGGCGCCCCCAGCCCGCAGCCGCGATCGTCGCCGCGTGCTCGGGTCCGAGGAGCACGAAGTACTCTCCCTGCGCGATCGGCGCGTTGTTCTGCCCGAACGACGCCATCGCCGTGGCGACCTTGTCGAGGATCGGCGCGGGCAGACCGCTCTCCATGTCGTGCACGTTGTGCGGGTTCTCGCCACAGTGCAGCGTGATCGCCGACGCGGCGTGGACGTCTCGTGCGCGCGGGTACGCCTCCCACGGACTGGCAGCGAGGTTCTCGGCGACGCAGTACGAGTACTTCGACGGCTGTCCGTCCTGTGACGCGTCGCCGTCGCCCGGGCGGGCCCCGGCGACGTGCAGGAGGAGCAGACGGAGCGCCCGACCCACGGTCGCGTTGGCGCGGTTCCCCGGCCCGAAGGCCCCGATGCCTCCGTTGAACCCGCACCGCTCCGCGATCTCGCCGTGCACGATGAGCAACGGCGCGACCGGGTGCGTGGTCGCGTTCACGCCGCGGAGGTTCAGCTCGGGGCGGGCGAGACCACGCGTCGCGCTCACGAGCACGGGCATCACGTCGGGCGGGCACCCGGCGAGGACCGCGTTCACCGCGACCAGGCGACGGGTCGCCTTGCCGAAGCGCGGCGGCAGCACACCGAGGATCTCGTCGGGATCACCCTCGGTGTGGGCAAGCATCGCGTCGACCCGCTCCCGCGTCGGCGGGACGAGCGGGAGCCCGTCGCCCCACCCGCGCGCCGCGTACGCCTCGAGCAGCGCCTCGGGCGACGCGTCCGCCACCTCCAGGAGCTCGGGCTCCGCCGCGCGCCCTTCGGCGATCCGCAGCTCGGGGGTCGACATCCGTGTGCCTCCTACGACCGCCGTGGGTCGTCGAGCACGAGCTCGAACGCCCCCGGGACCTTGCGTTGCAGCTCGGCGGTGACCATCTGCTCGAGCAGGTCGGGCGGGACGACGCAGTCGAGGCACTCGACGCCGCTCAGGTCGAGCCGGAGCTCGATCCGGGCGGCGCCGGGATCGGTCTGCACGAGGACGAGATCCGCACCGTCGCCACGCAGCAACTGGGCCGTCTCGTCGACCGCCGTGGCCACGGCCTGCTCGTCCACGCCCCGAGTGTATGGACATCCCCGGCGGACGGCCTACGCTCGTCGGCGTGAACGAGGCCATCGCCGGGACCTGTGTCGCCGTGGCCGTCGTCGCCGCGATCCGCTCGACCTGGTCGCCGTGCGGCCAGTCGATGCTCTCGAGCATCACCCCGATGTCCGAGCGCGCCCGGAACCAGCGCTGGGGCGTCACCGCGGCGTGGTTCGTCGCCGGCGGCATCGGCGGCGGGCTCACGCTCGGCGCCCTGGCGGCACTGCTCGCGGCCGGGGTCGCCGCCCTCGGGATCTCGACGACCGCTGCCGCGGCAGTCGGCGCGGCCTGCGCCGTCGTCGCCGCGAGCCTCGACCTCGGTGCCTTCGGCCTCGCGCCGCCGTGGCTGCGGCGCCAGGTCAACGAGATCTGGCTCGGCACCTACCGGGGCTGGCTCTATGGCGTGGGCTTCGGCTGGCAGATCGGCGTCGGCGTCACCACCTACATCATGACCGCCGCCGTGTTCCTCACGGTCGCCCTCGCCGCGCTCACCGCGGACCCGATCGTCGCGTGCGCGATCGCGACGCTGTTCGGCACGCTGCGTGGGCTCGGCGTGCTGCTCGCCCACCGGATCGACACACCGGCGCAGCTCTCCGCGTTCCATCGGCGTTTCCACGACCTCGGCCCCGCCACGCGCGCGGCCGCGGTCGCGGTGCAGCTCGCAGCCGCCGTCGCGCTCGCCTGGAGCGCCGGAGGCGCCGTCGTGGGTCTCGCGGTCGCAGGCGCTGCGGGCCTCGCCGTCGTCGTGCTCGCGCGCCGCGCCCGCACCACCGAGGAGCCGGTCTCGGCATCGCCCTCGCCGACGGATCCCACGGCGTCAACGCCTCCATCGTCGTCCACGGTGCGGAGCGCCTGATCGAGTCACGGGAAACGACCGACGGGTCGCTCGGCCATGGCGAGGTTCGCATCGGCGGGTGATGGCTCTGACGCCGCGCCCGACGATGGACCAGGCCCTCGTCACGGGACACCGGCGATATGGTGCCCCGATGGCGACGCCGCTCGACCTGACACCCGACGAGCTGCTCGCCACGACGCGCACGGTGCGCAAGCGTCTCGACCTCACACGCCCCGTGGAGCGCGCCATCGTCGAACAGTGCCTGCACCTCGCGTTCCAGGCGCCGAACGGCTCGAACCAGCAGTCGTGGCGGTGGGTGGTCGTCGACGACCCCGACACGCGGACCGAGATGGCGCGGATCTACGGGGACGCGATGGACGGCTACGTCGGTCGCGCCCGGCCGGCCGAGGAGCCGAAGGTGGACTCCTCGAGTCCGGCCGCGCAGCGGATCTCCGAGTCCGTGGCGTACCTCCGCGAGCACCTCCACGAGGTACCGGTACTCATCGTGCCGACGACGGCGGGCCGCTTCGAGGATGCGGGCGTCTTCGACCAGGCGAGCCGGTGGGGATCGATCCTCCCGGCGGTGTGGAGCCTCATGCTGGCGTTGCGCAGCCGTGGCCTCGGGAGCGCCTGGACCACGCTGCACCTGCACCGGGAGCAGGAGATGGCCGAGCTCCTCGGGATCCCGTACGACCGGGTGACCCAGGCCGGTCTGTTCCCGGTCGCGTACACGATCGGGACCGACTTCAGGCCCGGCGACCGCTCGTCGTCGGACGGCTCGATCCGTTGGAACTCCTGGACCGCGAGCAAGGGCGATCCCGCATGAGCACGTACTCCGAGACCGAGGCGCGCAACCTCGGTGTCGTCCGCCAGATGTTCGGCGAGGAACACGGACCGGCCGACAAGTCCGACCTGTTCGCCGACGACGCGACGTGGTGGAACGGCCTTCCGCGCATCCCCGGCGCCGAGGGCCAGACCGCGCACGTCGGCAAGGACGCGATCCGGAACCTGCTCCCGAGCACGCGGAAGGCGAGACCCGTTCCCGGTGCCGACAGCTACGACATGTCGACGGCGCGCGTGGAGGACGTCGTGATGCTCGCGGACGGCGACTGGGTCGTGCGCCAACAGACCTTCCGGGCGAAGACGTTCGGCGGGCAGGACTACTGCAACGTGTACTGCTTCGTGTTCCGCTTCGACGACACCGGGAAGATCGCGTACCTCACGGAGCACTGGAACACCTGGCACGCGAACAACGTGCTCTTCGGCAACTACGCGATGGAGCCCGCACACCCGCTGGCTGTGAAGATGGCGTGCGACACGCGTGTCGTGCGCGGTGTGACACACGCGCGGTCGAGCAGAGCTTCGAAGAGATCTTCGCGGAGTGCCCCGATTCGGGGGTAAGTGTCACACCCCCCTGTCATCGTGAGGGCATGTTCGAGATCGAGCGCATCGAAGCGGAGCTGGAGCGGGTCGTCGCCGCGCTCGACCCCGCGTGCTCGAGGTCGCGACGCGGCCCGGCTGACCGAGACGCGGCCAGGGCGGATCGAGCGCTTCGGCGCGACCGCCAAGATGCTCCTGGCCGGGCGAGCCGCGGAGACCGGCGCCTGGAGCCGGCGTTCGCACGCGGCGTCGCCGGAGCAGTGGCTCGCCCAGGCGTCCGGCTGCTCCGAGGCCGCCGGCCGCGCGAGGTGTTCACGACCGCCGAGCGCCTCTCCGACCTGCCGACCACCGAGGAGCAGGTGCGCTCCGGCGAGCTGTCGCTCCAGCAGGCCGCGCACGTCACGGCCGGTGCGGCGGCCGACCCCTCGGCCGAGCGTCGGTTGCTCGCCACCGCGCGGCGTTCGGGGATGCGCGAGCTGCGTGCGGAGAAGGAGCGCGTGATCGCCGCCGTGACCGACGAGGTCGAGGCCCGCCGCAAGGCCCGGGCCGAGCGACACCTGCGCACCTGGACCAGCGGGGTACGCCACGAAGGGCACCTTCTCGGGACCCACCGAGGACGTCGCGAAGATCCTCGACGCCCTCGAGCCTCTCGCCCGCAAGCGCTTCGACGAAGCCCGGCTCGCCGGCGACCACGAACAGCCCGAGGCCTACCGCTTCGACGCCATGGTCGAACTCGCAGGATCAGGGGCAGCCAAGGCGAAGCAGCGGCAGGCCCAGGCCGTGCGGGTCCGCGTCGACCTCCCCGCCCTGCTCCGCGGCCGCACCGAACCCGGTGAGATCTGCGAGATCCCCGGCGTCGGCCCCGTCCCGGTCGCGCACGCCGAACAGGTCCTCTCCCACGGCCTGCTCCAGCTCGTCATCACCGACGGCGTCGACGTCCAGACCGTCGTCAGCAACACCCGCCACGTCCCCGCGGCACTCAAGATCGCCATCGCACGAGCGCGACCAGACCTGCAAGGTCCGCGGCTGCGACGCCACCCACCTGCTCGAACGCCACCACACCCACGAGTTCGAACACTCACACCGCACCACCTACCCGAGCTCGGCAACCTCTGCCCCCGCCACCACGACCTCGTCACCCACCGCCACCACACGATCGAGGATCACCACGACGGCACCTGGAGCCTCCGCGCCCCACCCGACGAGGCGGCGGCCTGACGCACGAGGGTCGAGACCGGGCGATGGACGTCGTCAGGAGCGAAGCCGATCGCGGAACAGCAGGGTGAGCGCGCTGCAGAGCGCGTGCGGCTGCTCCCACTGCAGGAAATGACCCGACTCGGGCACGAGGAACGGGCCGTGATGGTTGGGGAACGCGACCGCGCACCTCTCGACGAACGACGACGCCACCACGTGGTCCGACGGGCCGAACAGGATCAGCGTCTCGACATCGCTCGGGGCGAGCATCGCCGGCATCTCGGAGAGCGGGCGCTTGCCGGTACATCGAGCTCGTACACCCCGAACGCGGCTCGGAGCCGGTCGGCGTCGGCGAACGGCTCGGTGTGCCAGTCGACCTCGTCGGGGGTGAACCGCCGGGGTGCGCCCAGAGCCGGTGGGTGTACATCGCGGCCACGTAGGCGCGGCGCGCAGCACGGCGTCGCGAGCTCGGCGATGAGGCCGTCGGCGTCGGAGCCCTGGCGCTCGGCGTAGTCCGAGATCGGCCAACCCGGACGCTCTGGCGGGATGCCGTGCTCGGCGTACAGCTCGTCGAGGAACGGGGCCGCGGTGTTGAAGATCGCCTGGCGCTCGACGAACCCGTCGAAGCGCTCCGCGAGGTCGTACATCACCGCGCCGCCGACGTCTCCGGCGGCGAAGCCGACCCGCTCATGGCCGAGCACGCCGTGCACCAGCGCGTGCACGTCGCGGCCGTACGCCGGCGGGTCGTAGAAGTCGTCAGGAGCGAAGTCCGAGTCGCCGTAGCCCCGGAGATCGGGGACGATCACCTCGAAGCCCGCCGCGACGAGCGGCTGCGACGCAGCGCCCCCAGATCCGCTTCGTCTCGGGATAGCCGTGGAGCAGCACCAATGGGTACCCGCCCGCTCCCTCGTGCCAGTACCCGAGGGCGAGCCCGCGGCCCGGGAGCTCGGCCCGGTGGACGGTGAATTCGAACACGGCGCCGGTCTAGCAGTCGCCCACCGTGACCAGGGCCGCGTGTGGCGCATGCGGGGTCGGAGGTTGCCCGACCGATGCCTCTTCGCACGCTGGTGATCGGCGGCACGGGACCGACGGGACTCCCGATCGTGCGCGGCCTCGTCGCTCGCGGCCACGCGGTGACGATCCTCCACCGCGGGTTGCACGAGCACGCCGAGACCCCGGCCGAGGTCGAGCACCTCCACGCCGATCCCTACGACGAGGCGTCGATCTCCACCGCGCTCGACGGCACCACCTTCGACGTCGCGCTCGTCATGTACGGGCGGCTGCGCCGGATCGCAGAGCTGCTCACGGGCCGGACGGGTCAGTTCGTGTCGGTCGGTGGTGTCCCCGCGTACCGCGGCTGGATGAATCCGTGGTGCTACGAACCGCCGGGGCTCCCGGTGCCGATGCCCGAGGACGGGCCGCTCGTGGCCACGCCCGAGGAGGACGAGAAGGGCTACCGCATCGTCCGCACCGAAGCGGCGGTGTTCGAGCACCAGCCCGACGCCGCGCACTTCCGGTACCCCTACGTGTACGGACCGCACCAGCTCGTCCCGCGCGAATGGTCGATCGTGCGACGCGTCCTCGACGGGCGCGAACGCATGGTGCTCGCCGACGACGGGCTCACCCTGCACCACCACGGGTACACCGAGAACCTCGCGCACGCGGTGCTGCTCGCCGTCGACCATCCCGATGCCGCGGCCGGGAAGGTGTTCAACGCGGGGGACGACGAGGTGCTGTCCGTGCGGCAGGTCGTCGAGCTCGTCGCCGCGGCGCTCGACCACGAGCTCGAGATCGTGTCGATGCCCTACGACCTCGCACTCCCGGCCCGACCGCTGCTCGCGCAACCACTGCCGACGCACCGGGTGCTCGACCTCACCCGGGTGCGAGCCGACCTCGGATACCGCGACCTCGTCCCGGCCCGGATCGCGATCGGCCGGACCGCGCGATGGCTCGCCGAGCAACCACCCGAACCCGGCGGGATGGAGGAGACCGTGCTCACCGACCCGTTCGACTACGCCGCGGAGGACCGGCTCATGGACGCGTGGTCCACCGCACGCGCCGGGCTCGCAGGCGACTCGCGGCACCTCGAGGGGTGGTTCGAGACCGCGCCCGGCTACGGGCTCGCCTACAGCGGTCCCGGCGGCCGACCCCGCTCGAGCGCGGAGTTCGACGAGTGAGCCCGCGCGCCGCCGGTATCGTCGGCTGATGCGACTTGCCTTCACCCCCGAGCAATCGGCGCTCGCGACCGAGCTGCGCGCCTACTTCGAGACCGTCCGCGACGACGTCGAAGGCGCGGACACCGACGAGGCGACCTACCCGCGGTACGTCCGTCGCCTGGGTCAGGACGGCTGGCTCGGCCTCGGGTGGCCCGAGGAGTACGGCGGGCAAGCACGCGGACCGATCGACCAGATGATCTTCGTCGAGGAGTCGCATTGGGCCGGCGTCCCGCTCCCCTTGCTCACGCTCAACAGCGTCGGTCCGACGCTCATGGCGCTGGGGACCGAGGAGCAGAAGCGCGACTTCTTGCCGAAGATCCTCGCGGGCGAGATGCACTTCGCCATCGGGTACACCGAGCCCAACGCGGGCACTGATCTCGCCTCGCTCGAGACGCGAGCGGTGCGCGACGGCGACCAGTACGTCGTCAACGGGCAGAAGGTCTTCACGAGCGCGATCGAGCACGCCGACTACGTGTGGCTCGCGGTGCGCACTGATCCCGACCTCCCGAAGCACAAGGGCCTGTCGGTGCTGCTCGTCCCGACCGACACACCCGGGTTCAGCTGGACGCCGCTCAACACGATGGCGGGCGAGTTCACCAGCTCCACCTTCTACTCCGACCTGCGGGTCCCGGCCGCGAACCTGGTCGGCGCGGAGAACGAGGGCTGGAAGCTGATCACGAACCAGCTGAACCATGAGCGAGTCGCCATCTGTCCGGCCTCGGGGATCCTGCGCAGCATCAGCGAGGTGCGCGCCTGGGCCCAGGCGACCGAGCTCGCCGACGGGCGTCGGGTCATCGACCAGGAATGGGTGCGCACGATGCTCGGACGCGTCCACGCGCGCACCGAGCTCCTGAAGCTCATGAACTGGCGGATCGCGGCGGATCGTGCGCTCGGCCCTGCCGCGGCGTCGGCCACGAAGGTCTTCGGGACCGAGCTCGCGCTCGAGGTGTACCAGGCGCTCATGGAGATCGTCGGCGAGACCGCGTCGCTGCCCGAGGGCTCGCCGGGTGCAGAGCTCGCCGGGCGGCTCGAGCGCAACTACCGCGCGCAGACCATCTTCACCTTCGGGGGCGGCGCCAACGAGGTGCAGCGCGACATCATCGCGATGGTCGGGCTCGGGATGCCACGCGCGCCACGCTGAGCCGGCGTCCCGCGAACGCCGCTGGGTCGATCAGGCGTGGCAGTGCTTGGCCTTGCGACCGCTCCCGCACGGACACGGCTCGTTGCGGGGCGCGTCGGCGAGGATCGACATGACCTCGTCGGCGAAGCGGCCGTGGCGCACCAGGTCGGCCATGAGCTTCATCGGGCCGTCGACGTGGCGGAAGAACTCCAGGTAGCCCGCGCAGAGGTAGTTCAGCCCGGGCTCGCCGTCGGGGGTCAGGGTGAAGCGGTTCTTCGGGCACTCACCGTGGCAGGCGAAGCGGACGTCGCACTCCCGGCAGTAGCGCGGGCAGGGTGTCGCGCTTCGCGCTGCCGAAGGTGCGCTGCTGCGGTGACGCCACCAGCTCGACCATGTGGGTCGTCGTGATGTTGCCCAGGAGGTGTGCGGGCTCCACGAAGTGGTCGCACGAGTAGAGGTCGCCGTTGTGCTCGAGGGCGACGGCATCGCCGCACGTCTCGGAGAAGATGCAGACGTTGCCCGGGGCACCGACCCAGGAGGCGAGTGCGGCGTCGAACATCTGGACGAACACCGTGCCGACGTCACGGCGCAGCCACTCGTCGAAGATCGACACGAGGAACGCGCCCCATGCCTCGGGGCTGACCGAGCGATCCGTGACGGTGTCCCCCTCCTGGAACCCGGTGTCGTTGTCGCGCTCGACGATCGCGATGAGCTGCACGTGCCGGGCCTCGAGCTCGTCGCGGAAGAAGCGGTACACCTCGAGCGGGTGGTCCTGGTTCGCGGCGTGCACCGTGCAGAGCACGTTGAAGTCGACCCCGTGGCGCTTGAGCAGCTCGAGGCCCGCGAGCACCTTGTCGAACGTGGGGTTGCCGCGCTTGTCGACCCGGTACGCGTCGTGCAGCTCGCGGGGCCCGTCGATGCTGATCCCGACGAGGAACCCGTGCTCGGCGAGCAGCTCGCACCACTCGTCGGTCAGCAACGTGCCGTTGGTCTGGATCGTGTGCTGGACGGTCTGACCGGGGCGTCGGTACCGCTCGACGAGCGCGACGGCCCGGCGGAAGAAGTCGACGCCCATCAGGGTCGGTTCGCCCCCCTGCCAGGCGATCGTGACCTCGGGTGCCGTCTGCGACTCGAGCAGCTGCCGGACGTAGGTCTCGAGGAGCTCGTCGCTCATGCGGAAGCGGTCGCCCGGGTACAGCGCCTCCTTCGAGAGGAAGAAGCAGTACTCGCAATCGAGGTTGCAGATCGGACCGCTCGGCTTCGCGAGCACGTGGAAGTACCCGGGGGCGGTCGGCGGCCGGGTCGGCGGGAGCACCGGGCCCGGGGCCGACGCCCGCGTTCGGCCGATCGTGACTGCCGTGTCGCTCACGCCGCCTCCGTCTGCTGTGTCGGTCAACCTATAGCGTGACACGCCGATGAGCGACGTCGACCCGGACTCCGCGGACGCGAGCGAGGCGCAGCCCGCCGAGCCGCAGTCCACCGCGAAGCAGACCAAGACGTCGACGAAGCAGCAGCAGTCCGCGGCAACGAAGACCAGGACATCGACGAAGCAGAAGCAGTCCGCGAAGAAGCAGTCCGCGAAGAAGCAGCCCGCGAAGAAGCAGCCCGCGAAGAAGCACCCCGACGGCGCCGCGAAGAAGCAGCCCGCGAAGAAGTCGAAGCCGACGACCGCGACGGTGCCGACCCCCGATTCCGAGGAACCGACGACCACCGAGGAGCTCGGGACCGTGCCGGCGCCGAGCGAACCGCCGACCGAGACGGTCGCGCCGGCGGAGGACGCGGGGCGCGATCCGATCGACGGCGAGGCCGCGGACTCCGAGGTTCCCGCCGAGCACCCGTCGCGGATCGATCAGGTCAAGGCACTCGCCGCGGCGGTCGAGGCTCGCGGGCAGCAGACCTACGAGCACCTCGAGGCCCAGCGGGCGGAGTCGCGCACGATCGACTCGGTGTTCGTCGCCGCCGAGCACGACGAGAAGATCGGGGGCGGGATCCTGGCCGGGGCCGTCGCGTTCCGGCTCTTCCTGTTCCTCGTCCCACTGGTGTTCGTCGTGGTCGTGGGATTCGGCCTCGGTGCCGACGCCGCCGGGCGGAGCACCCGCGACGCCGCGGAGTCGGCCGGTGCCGCCGGGCTCCTCGCCCGGAGCATGGCCAACGTCGCCGACGGCTCGGTCGGCTCGCGCCTCACGGCGTTCGTCATCGGTTCGTTCGCGCTCTGGCTGACGTCGCGCTCCGCCTTGAAGGTCCTGCGGGTCGCGAGCGGGCTGACCTGGGGTGTGCCGGCCCCCAAGCTCCCCCGTCCCACTCGAGCGGCAGGAATCTTCATCCTCATCGTGCTCGCCAGCGTGGTCCTGGTGCAGCTCATCGGGGCCGTGCGCGACGCATCGCTCCTCATCGGGCTGATCGCCACGCTGGGGTTCGTCCTCGTCCCTTCCGGGCTTTGGCTGTTCGTCTCGCTCCGCGGCCTCCCCCACGCGGAAGGAGCCGGGTGGCGCGCCATGGTGCCGGGGTCCGTGCTCTTCGGGGTCGGCACCGAGCTCCTCCACCTGTTCACGGTCTTCTGGATCGCCCGCCAGGTGGAGTCCAAGTCCGAGACGTACGGCGCGATCGGCGTGGCCCTCGCCCTGTTGTTCTGGGCATACCTCTTGGGCCGTGTCATCACCGCGGGGATGACGCTGAACGCCTCGCTCTGGTACCGGGACCACCCCCGTTCCGACGAGGCCGTCCCGCGGCAGGCGATCCAACCCATCAAGGAGCAGTGAACGAGTGGGAGAGCTCGACGGCAAGGTCGCGATCGTCACGGGGGCGTCACGCGGCATCGGCAAGGGACTCGCACTCGGTCTCGCGGCCGAGGGAGCGAAGGTCGCGTGCGCAGCACGCACGATGGTGGACGGCGAGCACGAGCTTCCGGGGACGATCACCGCGACCGTCGAGGAGGTCCGCGCCGCCGGCGGTGATGCACTGGCCATCCGTTGCGACATCGGCAGCGAGGACGACCTCGCCGCCATGTTCGCCGCGACGACCGGCGCGTACGGCCGCGTCGACGTGCTCGTGAACAACGCGATGACACCGACGTGCGGGCTCTTCTGCCGAGAGCACCGTCGACGACTGGGACCAGTCGATGCGCATCAACGTGCGGAGCCTCTTCCTCACCGCGCAGATGGTCGTCCCGATCATGGAAGCGACCGGCGGTGGCAGCATCATCAACCTGTCGTCGGGTGCGGCCGACGCGCACGTCGCGGGGATGCCGCCCGGGTACCTGATCTACTCGGTCGCGAAGGCCGCGCTCGAGCGCTTCAGCGCCGCGCTCGCCGTCGAGGTCGTCGACCGCGGGATCGCGGTGAACGCGCTTCGCCCCGGCGCGGTGAAGACCGAGCACTCCACCCACGAGCTCGGCGAGGACCATGACTGGTCAGGCTGGACGACGCCGGCCGCGGTCGTGCCGGCCGTGAACTTCCTCGCCGCGCAGCGCGGCGACGGCTTCACGGGGAAGATCGTGGACTCCACCCAGTTCGGCACGATGTGGCCCTAGCGCCGGAAGGACGACCCGATGCCCTCGGTCGGGCGGTGCGGCTCGAGTGCCTGACGGTCGGCTGGAACGTCCTCGAGGTCTTCATCACGATCGGGCTCGGCATCGCGGCCGGTTCCCTCGCGCTCATCGCCTTCGGGCTCGACTCCCTGATCGAGATCTTCGCGTCGAGCGTGGTGCTCTGGCACCTGCGCGGCGACGGCAGCCGCGCGAAGACCCGCAAGGCGATGGGGCTCGTCGCGGTGGCGTTCTTCGGGCTCGCGACGTTCCTGCTCGCCGCCGCGGTGCAGGGCCTCGTCTCTGGGCGCGAGGCCGACCAGTCCCCGTTCGGGATCGTCGTACCTGGCGATGACGGCGGTCGTGATGTTCGTCCTGTCGTGGCGCAAGCGATCGCTCGGCTCGTCGCTCGAGAACCACCCGCTCGAGCACGAGGCGCGGATCACCTTCCTCGACGGGTTGCTCGCGACCGGGGTGCTCCTCGCCCTCGTCGCCAACCTCGCGCTCGGGTGGTGGTGGGCCGACCCGATCGCGGCCGCGCTGGTCGGCGCTCGCTGCGATCCCCGAGGGACTCGACGCGCTCGGTGACAGCCGCCGACGCGACGGTCCCGACGTCGCGCCGGGGGCTAGCGCTTCTTGAAGTCGGGCGTGCGCTTCTCGGCGAACGCCTTCGGGCCCTCCTTGGCGTCCTCGGAGCTGAAGACCGCCTGGCCGTAGTCGTGCTCGTGCGCGAAGGCCTCGTCCTCGGTCATCCCGACCGTCTCGTGCAGTGTGCGGGTGATCGCCTCGACCGCGAGCGGGCCGTTCGCCGCGATCACCGCAGCGATCTCGCGCGCCTTCTCCAGCGCGCCACCTTCGGGCACGACGTGGCCGATGAGCCCGATCTCCTTCGCCTCGGTTGCGCTCACGTGCTTGCCCGTGAGCAGGATGTCGGCGGCCACGGTGTAGGGGATCTGCCGCGCGAGCCGCACCGCGGAGCCGCCCATCGGGTACAGCGACCAGCGCGCTTCACTCACACCGAACTTCGCGGTCTCGCCTGCCACGCGGATGTCGGTCCCCTGGAGGATCTCCGTGCCGCCGGCGATCGCGTTCCCCTCCACGGCCGCGATCACGGGCTTGCTCGGCCGAAAGGTCTTGAGGAGCCCCCGGTAGATGAAGTCCGGACCCTCGTCCTTCATCCGCGCGTCGACGTCGAGATCGTCGGTCTTGGCGACGTCGCCGGCGAGTGCGCGCAGGTCCATGCCGGAGCTGAAGTTCCCGCCCGCTCCGGTGAGGATGACGACGCGGACGTCGTCGTCGTCCGTCGCCTGCTGCCACGCGTCCGCCATGCGGGCGAACATGTGGAGCGTCATCGCGTTGTAGCGCTCGGGACGGTTCATGGTGACCGTCATGATGGATCCATCGACCTCGACCAGCGCATCAGGCATCCGTGCGTTCTACCGAACCCGTCCCCGGCAGGCAATTGCGCACCGGACCGGCGACGGGCCGTCGCGACGTGCCAACCTCTCCCGGTGGCGATCGATCTCGACGCGCGGCGGAGCGAGCTGGAGCAGTGGCTCGCCGCCCGGCTCCCGGACCGCGCGGGGCTGCGGCTGGGCGCGTTCGACCGACCGACCAGCGGGTTCTCGGCCGAGACGCTCGTCCTGCCGATCACCTCCGAGCGCGACGGCCCGTCCGCCACCGAGCGCGTCGTGCTGCGGATCGAGACTCCGGACCCGGCCGTGTACCCACAGCAGGCCCCCGGGCTCGACGTCGAGATCGAGATCCAGGTGCGGGTGATGGAGACGCTGGCCGTCGCGTCGGAGGTCCCGGTCGCGCCGCTGATCGGGTACGAGCCCGATCCGGACGTGCTCGGTGCACCGTTCTTCGTGATGCACTTCGTCGATGGCGACGTACCGATCGAGAACCCGATCTACACCCAGGCCGGGTTCTTCGTCGACGCGGCGCCCGAGATCCGTGCCCGGATGATCGACGACGGGCTCCGCACGCTCGCGAACGTGCACGCAGTGGACTGGCAGGCCGTCCACCTCGCGTGGCTCGTCCCCCCCGGCGCTGCACCGGGCCTCGACGCCCAGCTCGACCTCTGGGAGGGATACGCCGAGCGTGAGCTCGACGGTCGGGTTCACCCCCGGCTGGCCGAGGCGTTCGCGGGGTTGCGCGCCGAACGGCCCGGGGCCTCGCCCGTCACGCTCAACTGGGGTGATCCCCGCCCGGGCAACATCATCTGGCGGGACGGTCGCTGCGTCTGCGCGACCGACTTCGAGGCCGCCGCGATCGCGCCCCCGAGGTGGACCTCGGCTGGTGGCTGATGTTCGACCGGTGGTCCCACGAGAGCATGGGGGCCGACCGGCTCCCAGGAGAACCGACGCGCGACGAGCAGCGCGAGATCTACGCCCGGTATGCAGGGCGCGTCGTCGACGACACCCGCTACTGGGAGATCTTCGCCGCGGCCCGCTACGCGGCGATCGTCGTGCGCGTCATGAACCGGATGGTGGCACGGGGCGACATGCCGGCCGACAACACGATCTGGCTCGACAACCCGGCGACGACCTGTCTCATGCAGCTCCTCGACGAGTGACCACGGAGCCGACGCCCTGATGGAGCAGGGAGAGCTCGCCGCGCGCGAGAGCATCCGCGACCTCGTCGCCCGGTACAACGCGAACGGCGACAGCGGACGATTCGACGACGTCGTCGCGCTCTTCGCTCCCGACGCGGTGATGGATGTCGACGGCGACCGGTTCGAGGGACTCGACGCGATCCGTTCGATCTTCACCGGCGCGCGGTCGCAACTCTCGGGTTCCGGACTGCCCCGGTACCTGCGCCACCTCACCGCGACGTTGCAGATCGACGTGCTCGGGCCGAACGAGGCCCGGTCGCGTTGCTACTTCGAGGTCCTCATGGACCACGGTCTCGACCACTGGGGCCGGTACCTGGACGAGTTCGGCGTGGTCGACGGCGCCTGGCGGTTCACCCACCGACGCGTCATCACCGACGGCTCGACCCCGGGCGGTTGGGCCGCGTCACTGCCGGCTCGCTGATCGGGGCAGGCCGAGGTGACGCTCGGCGATGTTGTTCCGGTTGATCTCCGACGTCCCACCCTGGATCGTCGTCACCGGCGCATGTCGGGCGTCAGCCTCGATCCAACCGTCGGCCACCGCGCCGGGCTCGTGCACCCGCAGGAGCCCGGCCGGGCCGGCGAGCTCCTGGAACCAGTGTGCGGCCTTCAAGTACGCCTCGCTCGCGAACACCTTCACCATCGAGCCCTCGAGCCCCGGCAGCCCGCCTCTCGCCGCGATGGACGCGGTGCGCTGGGTCAGCAGGCTCGCGACCTCGTTGTCGATCGCGACGCGCGCCATCCGCTCGCGGGCGATCGGGTCGTCCAGGACCCCCGACTCGCGCGCCCAGCCGGCGAACCGGCGGAGCAGCGGCACCGCGGGGTTCGTGCCGCCCATGACGCCCCGCTCGAAGGCCAGCGCGACACCGAGCACGTTCCAGCCGCCGTTCACCTCACCGAGGACACACTCGTCGCCGACGCGCACGTCGTCGTAGAACGTCGCGTTCGTCCGCTCGTTCCCCATCGTGTGCACCGGTTCGACCGTGATCCCCGGCGTGTCCATCGGGAGCAGGAACATCGTGAGCCCAGCGTGCTTCGGGGCGTCGGGGTCGGTGCGGGTGAGCAGGATGAGCCAGCGCGCCTCGTGCGCCATTGTCGTCCACATCTTCGCACCGTTGATGACCCAGCCCTCCCCGTCGCGCACCGCGCGAGTCTTCGCGGCGGCAAGGTCGCTCCCGTTGTCGGGCTCGCTGAGGCCCATGCACACAAGTGCCTCGCCGGCGAGGATCGACGGCAGGACCTGTTCCTTCTGCCACTCGGAACCGACGTGGTTGATCACCCCGGCGATCATCACCGCGACACCGAGGCCGTCCATCGGTGCGGCGGCCTTCTCGAGCTCGTTGAACAGCAGCCAGAGCTCGATCGGGTCGCCGACCCCGAGACCGGGCACCGCACGCTCGATGAGCCCGTGCGCGGCGAGCGCCCGGTTGAGCGGGGCGCAGTTGAACGTCCCCGTGTCGTGCTGGCGTGCGATCTCCTCGGGCGTGACCGTCTCCGCGATCAGCTGCTTGATCAGCCGTCGGTACTCCTGGGTGGGCGGTGGCAGCTCGAAGTCCACGGTCAGCGAACCCACAGACGGTCGGCGAGCTGCAGGCACTCGCGCCCCGGGTCGTCGAGCACGAGCGGCCAGCCGCGCGCCCGTCGGTAGAAGAGCTGGATGTCGTACTCCTCGGAGAAGCCGTAACCGCCGTGGAAGTGGAGGCTCCGGTCGGTCGAGCGAGCCGCCGCGTCGGTGGCGAACACGTAGGCCATCGACGCGAGCGTCGCGAACTCCGTGATGTCGTTGTCGTCGACGTCTGAGTGTCCCGGCTCGTCCCGGTCGCCGGCCCATGCCGCCTTGTGCGCGAGCAGGCGCGCGCCGTCGACCAGGGCGGGGAGGTCCGCGAGCCCGTGCTGCACCGCCTGGAACGACCCGATCGGGACACCGAACTGCTGCCGCACCTTCGCGTACTCGACACCGAGGTCCATGGCCGCGTCGGCGACACCGGCGAGTGTCGCCGCGAGGAGCACCTTCCACTCGTCGCGTGCCCGTTCGAGCTCGGCATCGGTGCCGACGACCTCGCGCGTGCCGACCGCGCGCGTCCCGGTCGGCCAGTGGTGCAGAGGCGTGGTTGTGTGGCGCGACCCCGGGCGGTGCGCTGCGAACCGCGATCAGCTCGTCGCCGTCGAGGCCGACCACGACGTCGGCCACTGCACCTCCCGGCACGAGCCGCCACATCCCGTCGGCGTCCGCAGGGCGCAGCGCCAGCGTCGCGAGTGCGTCGCCCGCGACGACGTCGGGCGTCATGAGCAGCCTCGCCGCGACGAGGTGCTCGACCAGTGGCACCGGTGCGATCGACCGACCGAGTGCCTCGGTGATCACCACCAGGTCCGAGAGGGACGCGCCCCCGCCCCCGAACGCGGTTGGTGCGCCCATGCCGGGCGCACCGAGCTCACGAAGCTGTTCCCAGAGCCGAGGATCGAACCCCAGCGGCTCCGCCGCTCGGGCGACGCTCGGCGGCGCCTCTCGCTCGAAGAAGCCGGTGAAGACGTCGCGTATGGCGGACTGGTCGTCGGAGAGCTCGAGATCGACGCTCATCGCATCGCGCTCGGCGCCGGCGGTCGGATCGAGCGGTCGATCAGATGCCGAGCGCCTTGGCCTTCGCCGCCGAGAACTCCTCGTCGGTCAGCGCGCCGGACTGGTGCAGCGCCGCGAGGCGTTCGATCTCGCCGACCGAGTCGGTCGGCGCGGGCGCAGCGGCGGGCGCGGCTGCCGGCACCTGCGTCGCGGCGTACGCGGACTGGGCCTGGTCGTTGACCGCCGACTGCTGCTCGTTCTTCTTGCCCATGTGGTAGGCGGTGCCGGCGACGGCGGCACCCACGGCGAGTCGGGCCACCGGACGCCGGCGACGCATGAACAGACCCATTGCGTGCTCCTCGGGGTTTCGGTGCGGACGAGTGGGCGCAGCGTACCGTGCCGATTCCGCCCGCATTCCTGGCACGTTCACACGCGCAGCGCGCGTGCCGGCGTGCCGAGAAGCCCTGTGGGACCCGCTCAGCCGGTGAGCACGTTCGGGCGCGGGAGCCCGGCTGCCTCGCAGAGCAGGTAGTACGCGGCGAGGGTCCCGGCGCCGTCGGTGACGCTCTCGACGTTCCCGTCGGCGTCGAGGTTGAGGTTCGCGCCGTACATGTGGAACCAGACGTGGGTGTCGTCCTCGATGCACTGGAGCGTGTGGACGGACCCGGCCGGCTCGTACAGGAACGACCCCGCCCGGTTCACGTAGTCGTACTCCTTGTACTTCCATCCCGCCCGACACCGTGTAGCCCCAGACCGGTCCGGTGTGCCGGTGCGTCTGCACCTCGAACCCGTCCTGGAAGATGTTCTCGATGATCCAGAGCCCCTCGGTCTCCTTGACCTGGAGCACCTTCATCTTGGCGCCGTCGCCGATGTCGACCCAGGGCAGCTCGTCGGCGCCGATGTGCACGGCGGTGGGGGCCTCTTGGATGGCAGTCATGGGGAACGTCCTCCGGGAGCGTGGATCCGAGCCTTCGCGACGGACAGCCTGACAGACTCGCGCCGACGACACGAACAGGTGGGCGAGGTCGGCGCCGACGGGCCCACCGAGGTCGTGGCCCGACTCCGCCTGCACATCGCCGAGGGCTACCGCCAGCACGCGTCAGCGCGACACGGGGGTCGCGGCCGCGGCGAGCGGCTTCGTGAACACCACGCGCACGTTCTCGAAGCCCAGCTTGGCGAGCAGGCCCTGGAGCATCGACGTGGTGTTGGCCTCGGCCTTGGTGACCAGATCGCTCTCACGCGCCGCGGCGTCCATCTTCTTCCCGGCGAGCACGTAGAGCTCCTGCTCGCTGGTCGGTTCGTCGCTGAACACCCCGGCGAGGCGATCGACGAGCCCCCGGTCACGGTTCATCACGTGGCTGCGCGCCGGATCGACGACTGCCTTCGTGTAGGTCGGCTCGGGCAGCGTGATGGTCGCGGAGCCGTCGCTCCCGAGCACGACGGCGTCGGCGCCGAGCGTCGAGAAGTCCACGTTGGCGTCGACCGTGCCGATCCCGTTGAAGCTCGCGCGGTCGCCGGCGATGAACGACGGCACGAGGTCGACGTCGTTCTCGACGTCGACGTTCACCTCGAACGTGCCGCGCGCGGCGCGGAACTGGTGCAGGTCGTGCATCTGCTTGAGCAGCGCCGGCGGAGTGCGATCCACGCGTGTGGTGGAGAACGGGTCGAAGCTCAGGAGCCCGCTCACGATCCCGAAGAGCAGGAACACGCCGATCGCGACGGCGCCGAGGAGCACCGCCGTGATGGCCCCGCGGATCCCGAAGCGGCGGGCCCGGCGGGCGGTGCTCCGGGTGCCGTCGCCCGGCCCGGTGCGGTCCTCGGTGACGACGCGTACGACGACTTCATTGGCCGGCGCGCCATCGTGTCCGGACGCGGCCGCGCGCGGGCTGCCTTCGAGCAAAGTGGGCATGGGACCCCTCCGATTCGTCGTACCTACAACGTGGGTTGCCCCGATGTGGTTCCTGCGAAACCTCGTGCAGCGGATCGGATCACCCGTCACGTGGGGATCGCCGGCGGTGGCGTGCCACCATGAGGGGCATGGAGCTCAACGCCCGCAACATCGCTCTGATGCTCGCCCGTGGCCGAATCGTGGTGGGAGCCGTCGCCCTGGCGCTCCCCCGCCTGGCGGTCGCAGTCGCCCCTGGCGGCCAGCCGCGGCTCCGGATCCCGGGCCCTCGGGCGGATGCTGGCCGCCCGGGACCTCGCGCTCGGCGCCGGGGCGATCACCTGCCTCAAGGAGCAGACCCAGGACGCGGAGTGGGTCGGCATGGGCGCTGCGGTCGACCTCGTCGACGGCGCGGCCCTCCTGACCACCCGAGGCCTCCCGCCGCACGCGCGGCTCGTCGGCCTCGGTGCTCTCAGCGCCGGCGTGATCGGGCTCGGTGCGGCGCGGTTGCTCGCCGACGAGCGCGATCGCGCTCGAGGCTGCGGTCCCCGACGAGGAGCTCGGCCGCTAGGTCGACCCGGCGCGGCCCGTCGGGTCCTCCGACGGCTCGGGCGAAGGCTCGAGCCGGAGCCGCTTCCCACCGCCGACGAGACGTACCACGGCCTGCCCGGCCACGAGCGCGTGCAGGTCATTGCCGACCATCGCGGCTCGCCATCCGCCGTCGAGGCGGCCGGGACGCCCGTTCACGAGCGCCTTGACGTCCTCGACGCGTCGCGAGGAGGCGGGCGTCGACCTGCTCCCCCGACGCGATCTGCGCGGCCCAGCCGTTGAGGATCCCGACCGCGGCGTCGAGCCCTGGAGTCGTCACCGTGCTTGGGCGGGCTCCGCAGCTCGGAGCGGTCCATCGCCCGCCCGGCCTCGACTGCCTCCAGCAACCCGGCGATGACTGGCTTCGGCAGGTTCCCCGCGCCGCGCAGCTTCGCGATGTCGTCGGCCGAGCGCGGCGGACGTTGGACGAGCGCGGTGAGCGCGAGCTCGGAGAGCACGAAGCGCGCCGGCAGGTCCTGCTCCCGGGCACGCCGCTCGCGCCACGCGACGACCGACTGCGCGATGCACGCCTGCTCGCCCTTCAACGATCGCGACCCCTTGATGCGCCACCAGGCGAGATCGGGATCGGGGTCGCGCGGCTGGGTCGCGAGCAGGACCGCGCACTCTGCGACCGCCCAGTCCTCCCGCCCGCGACTCCGCAGGCGCTCACGGAGCGCCGCGGTGAGCGCGAGCAGATGGGCGACGTCTCCGGCCGCGTAGCGACGAGCGGAGTCCGACAACGGGCGGCGCGCCCAGTCGGTGAGCTGGTCGCCCTTGTCGAGACGGACGTCGAGCAGCGCCGACACCAGCGACACCAGCGAGGGCTGCCCGAGCCCGACGAACCCGGCTGCGAGCTGCGTGTCGAAGAGCGCCTTGGGGCGGGCGCCGCACGCGCGTTCGATGATCGGCAGGTCGGCGCTCCCCGCGTGCGTGATCATCGTCGCCGGGGTCTCGAGCACCTCGGAGAGCGCGGCGACGTCGCACGCCAGCGGGTCGACGAGGACGATCCCGCCGGGCCAGGCGAGCTGCACGAGGCAGAGACGTGGGTAGTAGGTGCGCTCGGCGACGAACTCGGTGTCGAGGCCGTACTCCGGCTCGGAGCGCAGCGTCTGCACGACCTCGGCGAGCGCCGCATCCGAGTCGATCCAGCGGACCTCGAGCTCGCTGGAGGTGGGCGTCGGCATCGGGCGCACCCTACCGGCCGGGTCGCGATCAGCCAGCCGGGGCCGGCGGACGGGCGCAGCGAGCGCAGCGGCGCCCCGTCGGTCCACGCCGCCGGATCGCCCGGCGCCCAGCGCCGGCCCGGCACCCTCCGTCTCGACCCGGAGCGCGCGCCATCCGGGTCGCGGCACGGCCCGGCGCCAACCCCTCGGTCCGGGCGAGGTCGAGCACGTGGCGGACCGTGTCCCCGATCCGCTCGGTGCGCTCGAGCGCCCGGGCGCGCGAGTAGCCGGTGAACTCCTCGGCGATGTTGATGATCCCGCCGGCGTTCGCGACGAAGTCGGGGACGTAGACGATCCCCTGCTCGACGAGCAGCTCGTCGACACGATCGTCGGCGAGCTGGTTGTTCGCCGCGCCGCACACGGCGCGGCAACGGAGCTCCGGCACGACCTGCCGGGTCGAGCACCGCGCCGAGCGCGCACGGCGCGAGCACGTCGCACTCCTGCGACGAGGATCTCGCCGGCATCGACCACCGTCGCCCCGTGGGCCGCGGCCACGGCTTCGGCCCGTGCCGCGTTGCACGTCCGCGACCACGACCGATGCCCCCGCACCGACGAGCTGCTCGACGAGGCGCGCGCCGACGTGCCCGGTGCCCTGGACGGCGACCCGGCGACCGGTGAGCGCCGGGTCCCCGTCGAGGTGCGCGAGCACGCGCGCGCATCGCGGCGACGACGCCGACCGCCGTCACGGGCGACGGGTCCCCCGAGCCGCCGCGGGCGGGATCGACCCCGGTCACCCAGGGCGTCACGTCGTGCGAGGAGGTCCATGTCGCGTTGGGTCGCGCCGACGTCCTCGGCCGCGAGGTACCGACCACCGAGCTCGTGGATCGCGCGCCCGAGGGCGTGCAGCAGCGCCGGCGTCCGGGGTGCGTCGGGGTCGTCCACGAGGACGACGGCCTTGCCACCGCCCTGGTCGAGCCCCGCTGCGGCCGCCTTCAGGGTCATGGCCTCCGAGAGCCGGAGCACGTCGACGATCGCGTCGTCCTCGTGGCCGTACCGCCAGAACCGGACGCCGCCGAGCGACGGCCCGAGGGCGGTCGAGTGGACGGCGATGACGGCGCGGAGCCCGACCGCGGCGTCGGCCACGAAGACCACCTGCTCGTGGCCCCGCGCCGCCATCTGCTCGGTCAAGGCATCCGTCCGCCCGATCACGCGCCCCGACGTTAGGCGCGGCCAGAATGCTCCGGATGCGACGCCCGGCCGTCTTCCTCGCGTGCGCGCTGGTGGTCGTCGGCGCGGCCGCCTGCGGCGGCGCCGGTGACGACGCGCAGCCGGCCCGCGACCACCACGACGAGCACGGTCGCGCCGCCTCCGTCCTCGACGACCACGACCACGGCGCCACCGAGCGGCATCTACGCCGGCACGCGCGCGGGGATGCTCGCACCGTCGGTGGCCGACATCCCATCCCGCGTCTACGTGCCGAACGGCCACTCGAACACCGTCACGGTGATCGATCCCGCGACGTTCCAGGTGATCGGCCAGTTCCCGGTCGGCGCGCTCCCCCAGCACGTCGTGCCGTCGTACGACCTGAGCACGCTGTACGTGAACAACAACCAGGGCAACTCCCTGACCCCGATCGATCCGCGCACCGGCACGCCCGGGACCGGCGATCCCCGTCGACGACCCGTACAACCTCTACTTCTCCCCCGACGGCAAGTACGCGCTCGTGATGGCCGAGCGGGAGCAGCGGATCGACGTGCGCGATCCGCACACCTGGGCGCTCATCTCCAGCATCTCGGTCCCGCACCCGGGCGTGAACCACGCCGACTTCACCGCCGACGGACTGACGATGATCGCGAGCTGCGAGTTCTCCGGCTTCGTCGTGCGGATCGACCTGCCGACCCTCGCGGTCACCGGCGAGGTGAACGTCGGTGGCGAGCCGATCGACGTGCGCATCGCGCCCGATGGCGCGGTCTTCTACGTCGCGAACCACGTGAAGAACGGCGGCGGTGTCTCGGTGATCGATCCCGCGACCATGACCGAGACCGCGTTCATCGACACCGGTGCCGGCGCGCACGGGCTCTACCCGAGCCGTGACGCGACGCAGCTGTACGTCACGAACCGCAGCGCCGGCACGGTCACCGTCGTGGACTTCGCGACCCGCACCCCGATCGGCGAATGGGTGATCCCCGGCGGCGGGAGCCCCGACATGGGCGGCGTCTCGGCCGACGGCACCCAGTTCTGGGTGAGCGGCCGGTACGACGACGTCGTCTACGTGTTCGACACGACCGCCGGGACCCTGGCCCACACCATCCCGGTCGGGCACGGACCCCACGGCCTCGCGATCTTCCCGCAGCCCGGCAGCATCAGCCTCGGCCACACCGGCAACTACCGCTGAGTCGTCCTCGCAGCTCGGCGCGCCGGATCAGGAGTTCCAGCTGCGGATGACCTTGCGCTCGTGCTCGTACCCGAGCACGCAGAGCGTCGCGGTGTCGAGCGCGAGGTTCGCGGCCTCGAGGGGCGCGTCGCCGATCCACCGCGCGCCGAGGATGCGCAGGACATGGCCGTGCGCGACGAGCGCGACCGGCCCGTCGACCGCGTCGGCGCGGGCGATCACGCGGTCGGTGCGCACCGCCACCTCACCGATGTCCTCGCCGCCGGGCATCACGCCCGTCACCGAACACGGTCCACCCGGGACGCGCCTCGCGGATCTGCGCCGTCGTCAGTCCCTCGTAGTCGCCGTAGTCCCACTCCTCGAGGTCGTCGTCGACCTCGGCCGGCGGCGTCGAGCCCGACGAGCCGACAGGTCTCTCGTGCGCGCTGGAGCGGGCTCACCAGCACGAGCGAGAACGTGACGCCGCGACCCGATCGCGCACCGCACTCGCCTGCGCCCGACCCTCGTCGGTGAGTGGCAGGTCGGTCCGCCCGGTGTGTCGACCGTCCGCGCTCCACTCGGTCGCGCCGTGCCGGATCAGGACGACCTCGCTCGCCATGGGGGTACCATGTCAGACGAGGACGCGGTCGACCAACATCGACCGCACAGACGACACCACGGGGAGCTCGGGACAGCCGGGCTGAGAGGGTGACCGCGCGCACGCGGCGTCACCGACCCCTCGAACCTGCTCCGGGTAATGCCGGCGAAGGGAGGCGAACGTGAGCGCATCGGTGCACGACGCGCCGAGTCCGCCTCGTGGTCGCTGGTGTTCGCCGGCGGCGACCCGGTTCCTCCCGAGGTCGCGACTGCGCTTGCCGAGCCGAGGCCCTGGTCATCGGCGCCGACTCCGGCGTCGAGCACGCAGCCGCCCTCGGCCGCCACGTCGACATCGCGGTCGGTGACTTCGACTCCGTCTCGCCGGCCGCGCTCGCCGCCGCGGAGGCCGCCGGCGCCGAGGTGCTCCGTCATCCGCCCGACAAGGACGCGACCGACCTCGAGCTCGCGCTCGACCTCGCCGTGGCGCGAGGTGCTCGCCGCATCACGGTCGTCGGCGGCCATGGCGGCCGTTTCGACCACTGCCTCGCCAACGCGCTCGCTGCTCGGCTCGGCGCGCTTCGCCCACACGGTCGTCGACGGCTGGTTCGGCGACACCTTCGTCCAGGTGGCGCGCCGGCGCGTGCGACTCACCGGCCGCACCGGCTCGCTCGTCACGCTGCTCGCGACCGGCGGACCCGCTCGCGGTGTCACGACGACCGGCCTGCGCTACCCGCTGCACGACGCGGTGCTGCTCCCGGGCTCGACGCTCGGCGTCAGCAACGAGCTCCTGGCGCCGGAGGCCACGGTGACCGTCGGTGCCGGCACCGTCCTCGCCATCCAACCCGATGCCCTCGCGAGAGGCCTGAGATGCTGTCCCGACCCGTCTGCGGCCGCGT
Organism: uncultured Acidimicrobiia bacterium; assembly: GCA_963809885.1. Taxonomy (GTDB): domain Bacteria; phylum Actinomycetota; class Acidimicrobiia; order IMCC26256; family PALSA-555; genus JALHSW01. Next base: position 137,383 of record CAWELA010000006.1, read on the forward strand.
CCTGCTCACGACCGTGCTCGTCGCCGCGATGCTCGCGCGCGACCGTCGCGACGCCCGCCGCCGCGACGAAGCCGAAGCGACGACGTCACGCATCACCCTCGTGACGCACGACTCCTTCGCCGTGTCGAGGTCGGTGCTCGCCGCGTTCACGCGCGCGACCGGTATCACGGTCGAAGGTCCTGCCGACCGGCGACGCCGGAGTCGCGCTGAACCAGGCGATCCTCACCAAGGACGACCCGATCGGCGACGTGCTCTTCGGCGTCGACAACACCTTCCTGTCGCGCGCGCTCGAGGCCGGGATCTTCGAGCGCTACACCTCACCCGAGCTCTCGCACGTCCCCTCGACGTACCGGCTCGACCCGACCGGGCACGCCACACCGATCGACCACGGCAGCGTGTGCATCAACTACGACAAGCACTGGTTCGACCAGCACCATCTCGACCCGCCCGAGACGCTGGAAGACCTCGCCAAGGCTGCCTACACGCGGCACCCTCGTCGTCGAGAACCCGGCCACCTCGTCACCCGGCCTGGCGTTCCTCCTCGCGACGATCGACCGCTTCGGGGACGGCGGCTGGCTGCAGTACTGGGAGTACCTGCGCGCGAACGACGTCGAGGTCGTGAATGGCTGGGAGCAGGCGTACAACGGCGACTTCAGCGCCGGCGAAGGTGACGGCGACCGTCCGCTCGTGGTCTCGTACGCGTCGAGCCCGCCCGCAGCCGTCTACTTCTCCGACCCGCGCCCGTCGACCTCACCGATCGGGACCGTCCTCGACACGTGCTTCGACCAGACCGAGTTCGCGGGCGTGCTGCGCGGCACGCAGCACCCGAAGGCGGCGCGACGGCTGGTCGACTTCATGCTCTCGCGGCAGTTCCAGGAGGACGTGCCCCTCCAGATGTTCGTCTTCCCCGTGCGCGACGACGCGAAGCTGCCGCCGGTGTTCGAGAAGTTCGCCGAGGTCCCGACCGACCCTGCGTCGATCCCTCCCTCGCTCATCGGCGCGCAGCGCGACGCCTGGATCAACCAATGGACCGACACCGTGCTGCGGTGACGCGTCCGGTCCGCTGGCTGCTCGCGGCGGTCCCGCTCGCGTTCCTGCTCGCGTTCTTCGCGTACCCGGTCGGCACCATCCTCGGTCGCGGCCTCTGGCCCGATGGTTCGCTCGACCTCTCGCCGCTCGGCGACGTGCTCGGCGACGGCGCGCTGCGCTCGGTGGCGTGGTTCACCGTGTGGCAGGCGGCCCTTTCGACGGTCCTGGCGCTCCTCGTCGGGATCCCGGGTGCGTTCGTCATCGCTCGGTACCGGTTCCACGGGCGCGCGCTGCGTGCGCGCGCTCATCGTGGTGCCGTTCGTGCTGCCCACGGTCGTCGTCGCCTCCGCCTTCCTGGCCCTCGGCGTCAAGCCTTCGCTCGGTGCGATCCTCCTCGCGCACGTCTTCTTCAACTACGCGGTCGTCGTGCGGACCGTCGGTGGCCTGTGGGAGCACCTGGACCCGCACCAGGAGGAAGCCGCCCGGGTGCTCGGCGCGTCCCGCCTCCGTGCATTCACACGTGTCACGTTGCCCGCGCTGCAACCGGCGATCCTCGCGGCCGCGTCGATCACGTTCCTGTTCACCTTCACGTCCTTCGGGGTGATCCTCGTGCTCGGTGGTCCGACGCGCGCCACGCTCGAGACGGAGATCTACCGTCAGACCGCGCAGCTCCTCGATCTCCGGACCGCGGCGGCCCTCTCGATCCTCCAGCTCGTGGCCGTCGTCGTCCTGCTGGTCCTGAGCGGTCGGTTCCAGGGACGCCGTGCCGTGGCGCTCGGCCTGCGGCCGACGGCGGTCACCACGCGTCCGACGCGGACCTGGGCCGAGCGGACCATGCTGCTCGGCAACCTCGGGCTGATGGCGGTGCTGCTCGGCGTCCCGCTCGCGGTCCTGGTCGCCAGGTCCTTCGACGCCGCGGGCGGTCCGGGCCTGGGCTTCTACCGCGCGCTCGGGGAGCTCCGTGCCGACAGCGTCCTGTTCGTCTCGCCGGTCGACGCGGTCGTGAACTCGCTCCTGTTCGCGACCGCCGCCACGGCGATCGCGCTCGTGGTCGGCGGACTCGCGTCGTTCGCCGTCGCGCGCCACCGGCGAGGTGGTGCGCTCGAGTCCGCGCTCGCGCTCCCCCTGGGGATCTCGGCCGTGACCGTCGGCTTCGGGTTCCTCATCGCGCTCGACGAGCCTCCCCTCGACCTCCGAACCTCGTGGATCCTCGTCCCGATCGCACACGCCCTGATCGCGATCCCGTTCGTCGTGTGGCTCGTGACGCCGCTGCTGCGCGCCATCGATCCGAGACTGCGCGAAGCCGCAGCAGTGCTGGGCGCGCCGCCCCGCCGGGTGTGGCGCGAGGTCGACCTCCCGATCGTCGGTCGGGCCTTCGCCGTCGCGGCGGGCTTCGCCTTCGCGATCTCACTCGGGGAGTTCGGGGCGACCCTGTTCCTCGCCCGGCCCGACCGCGCCACGCTCCCCGTCGTCATCTACCGGCTCCTCGGGCAGCCCGGGGCGCTCAACTTCGGCGCCGCGATGGCCGCGAGCACGATCCTGATGGCCCTGACGGTGGCCGCGATCCTCACCGCGGACCGCGCCCGCGTCGGCGAGCTCGGGACGTTCTGAGCTGTGCTGTCGATCGACGACCTGTCCGTGCGCTACGGCGAGCACGTGGCCCTGGAGGGCATCGACCTGACCATCGACGCGCACGAGGTCGTGTGCGTGCTCGGACCGAGCGGGAGCGGCAAGTCCACCCTCCTCCGGACGATCGCCGGGCTCGAGGCCCCGACGCGAGGCTGCATCGAGCGCGACGGTCGGGACCTCGCCGGCGTCCCGACCCATCAGCGAGGCCTCGGGCTGATGTTCCAGGACCATGCCCTGTTCCCGCACCGCGACGTCGTCGGCAACGTGATGTTCGGGCTGCGGATGCACGGGATGGACCGCGCCGCGGCCCGGGCAAGCGCGAGCGCGGCGCTCGCCCGCGTCGGGCTCGCGGGGTACGAGGAGCGCTCGGTCCACGAGCTCTCGGGCGGCGAGCAGCAGCGCGTCGCCCTGGCCCGGGCCATCGCGCCCGCTCCGTCGCTGCTCATGCTCGACGAGCCGCTCGGTGCGCTCGACCGCGCCCTCCGGGAGCAGCTCGTCGACGAGCTCGGTGCGCTGTTCCGCGACCTCGGGCTCGCCGTGCTGCTCGTGACCCACGACCACGACGAGGCGTTCGCGCTCGCCGACCGGGTGGCGATCCTGCATGCGGGGCGCTTCGAGCAGGTCGGCAGCCCCGAGGACACCTGGACGCGTCCGGCGACGGCCTTCGTGGCCGACTTCCTCGGCTGGAACGTGACCCGGGCGTTCGGGCCCGGACCCGCCGCGGTCCGACCCGACGCACTGCGCCTCGAGGCCGGGCCGGGTTCGGGGGCCGAGGCCACCGTCACCGGACGGTCGTTCCGCCGCGACCACTGGCGGGTGCAGGTGACCTTGGCCGACGGGTCCCGGCTCGACGTCGCGCTGCGGGAGGTCCGGCCCCCGGAGCGGGGAACCGCCGTCCGCGTCACGGTCGATCCCGACGTGCTGGTCCCATTGCCCGACGAGCAGGGCTGAGCCGACGTGGCGGGCGACCTCCGCGCCGACGGCGAGGCGGGCCCTGGCCTGCACCGAATCCGCACATCTTGGGCAGGACTCCCCGACACACGGTCCGTACGATGGACGTCGTGCCGGTACACGCCCTCGTCCCGTCCCCTGCCCAGGCGGGGATCGCAACCGTGGTGACGCGCACGGTCCTCGTGGTCGAGGACGAGGCCACGATCGCCCAGGCCGTGGCGGCCCGCCTCCGCAGCGAGGGCTTCACGGTCGAGGTCGCAAAGGACGGCCCGAGCGGCGTCGAGGCCTGCACGCGCCTGCAGCCCGACCTCGTCGTCCTCGACCTCATGCTCCCGGGCCTCGACGGCCTCGAGGTGTGCCGCCGCATCCAGCGCGACCGTCCGGTCCCTGTCCTGATGCTGACCGCCCGGGACTCCGAGACCGACCTCGTCGTCGGCCTGGCTGTCGGCGCCGACGACTACCTCACCAAGCCGTTCAGCGCCCGAGAGCTCGTCGCCCGGGTGCACGCGCTCCTCCGCCGGGTGGAGCGCGCTCCCGACCGCGCCGCCGGCGAGCCGCTGCGCCTCGGCAACGTCGAGCTCGACCTCGCGTCACGGGTCGTCCGGGTCGACACGGAGGCCGTGCACCTCACCCCGACCGAGTTCGACCTGCTCGCCTACCTCGCCAAGCGTCCCGGCCGGGTGTTCTCACGCGACCAGCTGCTCGCCGAGGTGTGGGGCTACCGCGACGGGGCCGGCGGTCGCACCGTCGACTCCCACGTCCGGGCGGTCCGCCGCAAGCTCGGTGGCGACGTGGTGCGCACGGTCCACGGTGTCGGGTACGCAGCAGGGGTCGACGTCTGATGGCCGGCACCCCGAGGAGCCGACGGCTCCCCGACCTCGACCACCTCCGCGACCTCGACGTGCGCCGACCGCTCGACCCACTCCCCTCGATCAAGCTCAAGCTCGGCGCACTGCTCGCCGTGGCCGTCGCAGTGACGATCTTCGTCTTCTGGGTCGGCATCAAGATCGGCATCTGGCCCTCGGTCAGCGGCGTGCTCGCCGGCTTCACCGCGATGGGCTTCGTGTGGTGGCTCTCCCGCGGTCTCACCAGCCCGCTGCGCGAGATGGCTGCCGCGGCCGACGCGATGTCTCGGGGCGACTACAGCCGCCGCGTCACCGCCACCTCGCACGACGAGGTCGGAGCCCTCGCCCGGGCGTTCAACGAGATGTCGGCCGAGCTCGCGGAGACCGACCGCATGCGACGCGACCTCGTCGCGAACGTGTCGCACGAGCTGCGGACCCCGATCACCGCGCTGCAGGTCGCGCTCGAGAACCTCGCCGACGGCGTCGCCGAGCCCGATCCCGAGACCTTCCGCACGATGCTCAGCCAGGTCGAGCGCCTTGGTCGCCTCGTGAAGCAGCTGCTCGACCTCTCCCGGCTCGAGGCCGGCACCGTACCCCTCGACCTGGCCGAGTTCCGTGTCGAGCCGCTGCTCGAGCACGCCGTGCGCGAGCAGCAGCTCCACGAACCCGGCATCGACGTCGCCGTGCACGTCGAACCGGACGACCTGACCGCCGACGGCGACCCCGAGCGCGTCCACCAGGTGGTCGCGAACCTGCTCGAGAACGCGGTGCGCTACTCCCCGAACGGGGGCACGGTCGAGGTGCGCGCCCGGCGGCACTCCGCCGGCGTCGTGATCGAGGTGCTCGACGAGGGCCCGGGCATCCCCGAGGCCGAGCGCGCCCGGGTGTTCGACCGGTTCGCGCGGCTCGACGCCGCACGGTCGTCGAGCGGCGGCGGCGCCGGCCTCGGCCTGGCCATCGCCCGCTGGATCGTCGACCTCCACGGCGGCGACATCCACCCCGAGTCGCGGGACCCGCACGGGTGCCGCATGGTGCTCACGCTGCCGACGCATCTCGGCACGCCGCACGATCCGAACCCCGGCGCCGGGCAACCCGCCGCCGATTGAGCTCGACCAGACAGAAGGAACCAAACTGATGGCACTTGCCACGATCGAAGAAGCCCTGAAGCGGATCCGCCGCGGCGAGATGGTCCTCGTCGTCGACGACGAGGACCGCGAGAACGAGGGCGACCTCACGATGGCCGCGTCGTGGGTCACCCCCGAAGCCGTGAACTTCATGATCCGTTGGGCGCGTGGCCTCCTCTGCATGCCGAGCGCGCCCTCGGTGCTCGAGGCTCTCGGGCTCGCGCCGATGGTCCCACCCGACCAGGCCGGATGCGACACGGCGTTCACCGTCTCGATCGATCACCTCGACGCGGGCAGCGGCATCGGTGCCGCCGACCGGGCGCTCACGATCCGGCGCGTGATCGACGCCGACATGCACGCGAGCGAGTTCAAGCGTCCCGGGCCACGTGTTCCCGCTGCGGGCCCGTCCGGGCGGCACCCTCGAACGCCGCGGCCACACCGAGGCGGCGGTCGACCTGTGCATCCTCTCGGGGCTCCCGCCGGTCGCGGTCATCTGTGAGGTGCTCGACCACGACGGCGCACCGGCGCGGTTCGACTTCCTCTCCGAGTTCGCCGCCGACCACCGGATCGCGATCATCTCCGTCGAGCAGGTCGCGGAGCACCGCAAGGAACGCGAGCGCCGATACCCGCACGCCGGCCACGCTCGTCCTCTAGGGGCTCGGCCCGCCGGGCTCAGACCAGCAGCGAGAGCACGAGCCCGGCCTGGGCCAGGTAGTAGGTCACCATGATCGCCACGCCCGAGCCCGGTCGAGGTCCCACGAAGCGGCTCTCCGCGATCAGCGAGTCCGACGCGACGAAGAGCAGCGCGCCGACGATCGCGAGGGCGTTGCCGCTCGCGACCGCGCTCGCGGTCATCGCACCGATGGCGGCCATGTACGCGGCGACCGGCGGCACCAGCGCGGCCTGCCCCGCTCGCCGGAGCGCGCCGGTGAACCGCAGGCTCAACGGCACCAGGAGGACAGCCACGAGCACCGCGCCGACGACGTAGTCGAGCGCGGTCCCGCCGTGCAGCGCGAACCCCACGGTGTAGAGCAGCTGGGCCACCGCGAAGGAGCCCAGGCCGGGGACGAAGCGGTCGCCCGGGAGCATCAGGAACACGTCGCCGACCGTCGACGCGAGCAGCGCCAGCACGAACACGAAGCGCATGTCGCCGTACGCGGGGTCCAGCGTTACCGCCACCCCGGCGAGCGCCAACGTCGCACCTGGCTTGCACACGAGCTCGAGTCGACGCAGGCCCCGGGCGACGGCGATCCAGTCGGCGACCGCCAGCGCGGCCGCGATCCCGAGCAGGATCCACGCCGCGGTCGTCACCCCCGGATCCTGACCGCTCCCGCGGCCGTGCGGCGAGTCGCCGATGAAGGTTCCCCCGAGCACCCTCGGGACGTGGGAGCCTGCAGGTCGATGCCGCCGGTGCCCGCCCACGCCGCTCGCCGATCGGTCGACTGGCTGCGCGAGCTCCAGCGTCGGTACAACTCGATCGGCGGACCCACCCTCGCGGGTGGAGTCACGCTCTACGGGTTCCTCGCGCTCTTCGCGCTCCTGGTGCTGGCCGTCGCGGCCCTCGGGTTCCTGTCCGCCGACGACGGTCATCTCGCCGTCCGACATCGTCGGCGAGCTCGGCCTGACGGGTCAGGCTGCCAAGATCATCGTCGATTCGGTGAATGCCGCGCAGAAGAGCCGCCGCCTCGCGACGGTCCTCGGGGTGGTCGGCATCGTGTGGTTGGGGACGAGCTTCGCCCTGGTCGTGGCGAACGCGTTCGACGCGGCATGGCGGGTCCCCGGTCGCGGGTTCCGCGACCGCGCATGGGGGATCGTCTGGCTGCTGGGCGCGGCCGCGCTGCTGGGCGCCGGGGGCCTCGCGACCGCGTGCCTGGAACCTGCTGCCCACGGCGTTCGCGCCGCTCGTGATCGTCATCAGCCTCTCGATGAACGCGCTGCTGTGGTTCTGGACGTCGTGGATACTCCCGAACCGCGACGTGGCCTGGCAGCTCCTCGTCATCCCGGCTCTGCTCGCGGCGGTCGCGCTCGAGGTGCTGAAGGTGGTCGGCGCGTACGTCGTCCCGCACTACGTCGCGACCTCGTCGGAGCTCTACGGCGCGATCGGCATCGTCTTCGCGATCCTGCTCTGGCTGCTCGTCCTCGGCCGCGTCGTCGTCTACGTCGCCGTGATCGAGGCCTGGCGCGCCGAGCAGGTGCAGCCCGCCCTGCCCCTGGAGTGACGCCGGCGCGATCGAGCGGTCAGGGCTGGAGCCGCGTCACGACCCAACCGTCCGCGGCCGGGCGATACACGAGGCGGTCGTGCAAGCGGTCGTCGCGGTGCTGCCACAGCTCGACCTCGTCGGGCACGACCCGGTAGCCGCCCCAGAACGGCGGGAGCGGCACGTCGCCGTCGTCGCCGAAGCGCGCCCGGACCTCCTCGACGGCGGCCTCGAGCGCGGCCCGGTCCGCAACCGGCTCGCTCTGGCGCGAGGCCCAGGCCGAGAGTCGGCTCGCCCGGGGCCGGCGGTTCCAATAGTCGACCGACTCCGCCGCGGTCAGGCGCGTCGCGATGCCGGTGGCCCGCACCTGGCGGTTCTGCTCGCGCCAGTGGAGCACGCTCGCGACCCGGGGGTTCGCCGCGAGCTCGCGGCCCTTACGGCTGTCGTAGTTCGTGTAGAAGCAGAGGCCCGCTTCGTCGATCCCACGCAGCAACACCACCCGCGCCGACGGCGCTCCGGACGCGTCGGCGGTGGCGACCACCATCGCGTCCCAGTCGCGCACCGCCGCGGCCCGGGCCTCGTCGAGCCAGCGCTGCAGCTGGGCGAGCGGGTCGGCCAGGACGTCTTGCTCCCTGAGGGGTCGCGGATCGGCCACGCACGCAGGCTACGCGCCGCTCCCGACCGCTCTTCCAGTCGTCGTCTGACCCGAGCAGTGATCCGGTCGACCGACGGCGAGCGGTGAGGCCGGTCAGACGGCGGTGGGGTGCTCCAGCGCGTACGACGGTTCGTCACTGAACCGGTGCCACGTCTTGGTCTGGTAGTCGTACAGCTGGCAGGTCTTGAAGGTGTTCCGCACGTCGGCCCACGAGAAGCGGTACTCGAGGAAGGTCCCGCCGAACTCGCGCTCGAGGTCTGCCGCGGCCCGGTTCAGACGGTAGAACGGGATCTTGTTGTCGACGTGATGCGGCGTGTGCACGAGGATGCCGTGCGTCGCGAGCTCGAAGACCCTGGGCGTGCGCACGATCGTGCTGCACGCGACCTGGCCGACCGATGCGCACCACTCGTCGCGCTCGTCGAAGAACGGGATGCGTCGGGTGCGTGTGGTGCAGATACACGGCGAAGGCGAGAAAGTACGTGAACACGACCCACGGGATGACCACCGCGGCGATCACGCCGACGATGCCGCCGGCGAACAGGTACGCGAGGGTCGAGGCCACGACGACGTACGCCAGGGTGATGAGTCGCGACCGCGTGAAGTGGTTGCGGCGACGAACGTCGGCCGGCGGGTTGAACTTGACCATCGCCGGCCACCAGACCCGCAGCACGTAGTGGACACCACAGCCGGGGAGGCTCCGCTCGACGCGGTAGATCCACCTGCGCCGGCGCGACGCGCCGCGGTACTGCTCGGGACTCATCGGCGCCCAGATCCAGTCGACCAGGGTGAACGACGTGAAGCCGTGATGCGCCTTGTTGTGGCCGTAGACCCACAGCCGGTACATGTTGATCGACGGCAGCATCGCGATGGTGCCGAGCACCTCGGCCGTCTTCGTGAACCCGAACAGCGCGCCGTGCGCGGCGTCGTGCGCCCAGACGAACAGCATCGCGACAGCGAAGCCGAGGAGCACTCCGAAGAGCAGCTGCAGCCACCACGTCGGGGCGAGGTAGACCGCCGCAAGGAGCCCGCCGTAGATCGCGACGTCGAGTCCGAGCCAGGCGAGGGCCGTGACGTTCGAGCGCCGGTACACCTCGGGCGAGAACGCGGCCCGGACCGTCCCGAGCTTCACGCCCTGCATCGCCGTGTACCCGGGGATCGACCGGGGTGCCGGGGGCGGACGTCGGGATCTCGAGAACTGCCACACCCGTAGCCTACCGACCAGTCGGTAGGTAGGCGAGTCAGGCCCGCTGCGCTTTGCCAGGCACCGGATTCCGCCCTCGTCCCCGAGAGTAGGGTGCGCGGCGCATCCGAACCACGATCGGGCGCCACGAGGCCCCGACGGCCCACGCACCCGACCGGCCGGGAGATTGCCATGGACTTCGCACTCAGCGCCCGCGCCGAGGACCTCCGCGAGCAGGTGCGCGACTTCGCCGAGACCGTCGTGGACCCGGCGATGCCCACGTTCCGCGATCAGGTCATCGCGTCGGGCGATCCACACTTCCACCCACCCGTCATGGAGGAGCTGAAGGCCGCGGCCCGTGCCGCGAGGGCTCTGGAACCTCTTCCTCCCCGACACCGAGCACGGCGCCGGGCTCACGAACCTCGACTACGCACCGCTGTGCGAGCTGATGGGCCGCAGCCCGCTCCTCGCCGAGGCGACGAACTGCTCCGCTCCCGACACCGGCAACATGGAGCTGCTCCACCAGTTCGCCACGCCACTCCAGCGCGAGCAGTTCCTCCAGCCGCTGCTCGACGGCGAGACCCGCTCCTGCTTCGCGATGACGGAACCATGGGTCGCGAGCAGCGACGCGACGAACATCTCGAGCCGCATCGAGCGCGACGGTGACCACTACGTCGTCAACGCGCACAAGTGGTGGACGACCGGTGCCGCGTCGCCCCGCTGCTCGTTCGCGATCCTGATGGGGGTCTCGGACCCGGACGCCGACCCGCACCGCCGACACTCCATGATCATCGTGCCGTTCGACAGCCCGGGCTTCCGTGTCGTGCGCACGATCCCGGTGTTCGGACACGATGCCGGCGGCGGCCACTGCGAGACCCTGTTCGAGGACGTCCGGCTCCCGGCCGAGTACCTCCTCGGCGAGGAGGGCGGCGGCTTCGCGCTCGCGCAGGCGCGCTCGGGCCCGGGTCGCATCCATCACTGCATGCGTGCGATCGGCGCGGCCGAGCGCGCGCTCGAGCTGATGTGCGCACGGGCCCAGCAGCGCGTCGCGTTCGGCAAGCCGCTCGCCGAGCAGGGTGTCGTGCAGCACAACGTCGCTGAGAGCCGCATCGAGATCGAGCAGGCGCGCCTGCTCACCATGAAGGCAGCGTGGCTCATGGACACGGTCGGCGCGAAGGGCGCGCGCTTCGAGATCGCCGCGATCAAGGTCGTCGCGGCGCGGGTCGCGACGACGGTGATCGACCGCGCCATCCAGCTCTTCGGCGGCGCCGGAGTGTCCGACGACTGGCCGCTCGCCGAGATGTGGACCTACGCCCGCACCGTCCGACTCGTCGACGGGCCCGACGACGTCCACCTCATGCAGATCGCCCGTCGCGAGCTCCGCAGGTACGAGGCCTTCCGGACCGGATGAAGATCCGCATCGGGCTGGGGCTCGGCGTCGGCGGGGTTGCAGGACGACGGTCGCTTCGGCGAGCTGGTCGACGCGCTCGAGGGCAACGGGTTCGACTCGCTCTGGCTCTCCGAGCGCGTGTTCGGCGACGCCCCCGATCCCCTCATCGGGCTCGCGTACGCCGCCGGTCGCACCGAGCGCATCAAGCTCGGGACGAGCGTCCAGGTGCTGCCCGGTCGCAACCCCGCGCTGCTCGCGAAGGCCTGGGCGAGCCTGGATCGCATGTCGGGCGGGCGCGCGCTGCCCGCGTTCGGCCTCGGGAACCCGGTCGCGGCGGAGCACCAGGCGTTCGCGGTCGCCCGCGAGGAGCGGGCGCCGATCTTCGACGAGGCGCTCCCCCTCATCCGGCGGCTCTGGGTCGAGGACGACGTGGAGCACCATGGCTCCCATTTCTCCTACGACGCGCTCTCTGTGCATCCGAAGCCGTCGCCAGCCCCGGCTCGACGTATGGCTCGGCGGGCGCGGCGAAGTCCGAGCTCCGCCGCTGCGGGCGCCTCGGCGACGGGTGGTTGGCGAGCTTCCTGACACCCGCCGAATGCGCCGAGCGACGGACCGGTGATCGAGGACGCAGCCGCCGCAGCCGGGCGGAGCATCGACCCCGAGCACTATGGCGCCATGGTCCTCTACGCGCGGGACGAGATCCCCGATGCGCTGCGCACCCGCCTGGGCGCGCTGCGCCCGGAGGCCGACTCGGGTGAGCTCGTCGCCGTCGGACCGGACTCGCTGCGCGAACGCCTCACTGCCTACGCCGCGGTCGACGTCTCGAAGCTGGTCGTCGTGCCCCTCGCCGAACCGACCGCGGCCGACGGCGGCTGGGACGCCGAGCTGCGCACGCTGGCCGACGCCATCCTCGATCTCCAGACCTGAGACGACGGCCCGCTCACTCGAGTGCCGGTTCGTGCTCCAGGTCGTCGAGCTCGTGCGTGACGAGCGGTGAGCCCGCCAGGCTGACGGTCGCGATGACCATCACGATCACCGCCAGCACGGTCGCGGCGATCGCGCACGGTCGCCGGTCGCGCCGAGCGCCTCACCGAAGAGCGTCACACCGATCACCGACCCGACGACCGGGTCCGTGATCGCCATCGCCGGCAACGACGCGGCGAGGTGCCCGGCCTGGAACGCGCTCTGGTTCAGCAGGAACCCGATCACGCCGACCCCGACGAGCACGTACGGCTGCCAGTGCGCGAACACACCCCAACCGTCGTGCTCCAGCACGTCGAGCGTCGACTTCGTCAGCGCGGCGGTGAGGCCGTAGACACACCCGGCCGAGAACGCGAGGAGCAGCGCGCGGCGTCCCGGCGCCGCGTGGCGCGCGGCGAGCACGGCGATGGTGATCGGGATCGACAGCCCCAGCGCAGTCAGCACCCACGCAAGCCCCGACGCCTGGGACCGGCCCCCGCCGGGGTCGCCGACGGTCACGAACACCGCGAGGGAGATGACCAAGGCCATCGCGGGGATCCACTCACGCTTCGTCACCCGACCGGCGTTCCCGATGGTGGCGAGCGGCAACGCCCACAGCAGACCGGTCACGAGCAGGGGCTGCACGATGATGATCGAGCCGAGCGCCAGGGATGCCGCCTCGAGGAAGTAGGCGCCGCCGTCGACCAAGGTCCCGAGGAGCCACATCGGCTTCTTGACCAGCGCGACGAGGAGTCCCAGGCGCAGCGAGAGCTCCGGGGGCTCCTCGGCGGCCGAACGCTGCTGGAGGACCGACGCCAGCGCGTAGGTGAAGCCGGCCGCGATGGCGAGCACGATCGCGATCGCGGTGTCGGACATGGTCGTCCCTGATCAGCCGGCGCGCAGCGTCACGACGCCGCGACGGATGCCGTGGTCCCCGACCGTCCCGACCTCGAGGCCCCGCTCGGCGAAGGCGTCCGCGAGCAGCGGCAGCGCGCCCAGCGTGTTGCGCCAGGAGTCCGCGGTACGACTCGCCGTCGGTGTCGTGGAGCAGCACCGTGCCGCCCGACACGTAGCGCCGCGACGACGTCGTCGGTGATCGACGCCGGCGTCGCCTCCTTGCGCCAGTCGCGCCCCCACGACGTCCAGAGCACCGTCGTGAGCCCGACGCGCCGGGCACCGCGAAGGGCGCCGTAGGACAGGATCCCGAACGGCGGGCGGAACCACGCGGGCTCGACCCCGCTGCAGTCCGCCAGGAGGTCACGGCTCCGGCGGATGTCCTCCGATGCCGCGCCGGGCATGCGCCGGAGCATGTTCCGGTGCTCGTCACCGTGCACTGCGACCTCGTGGCCTGCCGCGGCGACCTCGCCGACGAGCGACCGAGCGCGCGCGTGCCCGGGTGCCGAGCATGAAGAAGGTCGCCTTCCACCCGAGCGCGTCGAGCGCTTCGAGGAACGCCGGAGTGGACGCCGGGTCCGGCCCGTCGTCGAACGTCAGCGCGACGTGATCGGGGCGGCCCCGACCGACGAGGGCCGGGGTGAAGCGGATCCCGAACGGCGAGACACCCGCGAGCGCAGGGGCGGCGTGCACCGCGGCAGCACCGGCGACCACGCCGGCCGCGGCGGCACCGACGACGGTCCCGGCGCTCAGCGCAGGTCCTCGAGCGGTCGGACGTGCAGGCCGGCGGCCTCGGCCCGTGCCGCGAAGTCCTCGATCGCGATCGAGAGCGCCAACGGATCCCGACCCCGGCCGTCGAGCAGGTAGATGCGACGGCCGATCGGGTCTGGCACGTCCTCGGGCTGGAACGTCAAGTTCGGTCGCACCAGGCGCTGCTTGCCCGGACCGGTGCGGCAGTAGAACTGGTCGAACGCGTCGAGAGCACGACCGGGGACGAAGTCGCGGACCGGCGTGCCGGTCGTGTGGGAGATCACCTGCCACGACTTGTCGCAGTCGTCGTGCGCACGGTTCCACCGCAGCGTGCGGCCCTTGCCCCATCCACCGTTCGCGACCGGGATCCCCGAGGCGGCGAGCTGCTCGAGGTGGTGCTTCACGTGCGAGGCGGTGCGCCCGTCGATGACGAGGGTCGCGCCCTGCAGCGTCGATCGTGTCGACGACGGTGTCGTGCTTCAGCTCCCGACCGTCGACCCGGACACCGAGGTACACCGTGTTCGTCGCGCCCTTCGGCGCCTTCGCGACGCCGACGCCGAGCGCGGCCACGCCGTGCGCGCCGACGGTGAGCGCGAAGTAGAGGGCCACGAGCGACGCGGCCGCGATCCCGACCCGTCGTCGCCCCTTCGGGGTCTGGAACGGGATGAGCAGCGCGTCGGCGCGCGGTCTTCGCTGCGAGGTCGATCACGTCGTCGGCAGGGTCGCCCGAGAAGAGCCCCTTCCCCGCCTCGATCATCTCGTCGCGCACCGGACCGGGCGTCGTCGCGGCGTGCAGTGCCTCGGCCAGCTCGGCGTCGTCGTGCGCATAGCGGCTGACGCCCGACCCGGCCATGTACTTGGCGTTGTCCTTGCCGTGCCCTGCGATCGGCTGGAACGAGATCACGGGGAGTCCGGCCGCGAACGCCTCCATCGCCGAGAGGCCGCCCGCGTTCTCGACGAGCGCGTCGGCGGCGGCCATGAGACCGGGCATGTCGTCGGTCCAGCCGAGCACCGTCCCGTTGAAGCCGCGCTCGAGCAGCGACGCGCGCAGCTTCTCGTCCTTCCCGCAGACGACGATCGGGTGGTAGTCGTCGCCGGACCTCGTGACGGAGTCCACGGTCGAGCCGACGTCGCCGACTCCCCACGATCCCGCGACGACGAGGACCGCTCGCTCGTGGCCCTCGATGCCCATCCGTCGTCGCATGTCTTCGCGGTCGGGCTTGTCGTCGCGGAAGTTGTCGCCGACGAGTGGGCCGGACGCCACGTTCTTCTGGCCGCCGCGCTTGGCCGCGGTCTCGGCCGACAGCGGGCTCACCGCCATGTGGAGATCGACGCCGGGGTGCACCCAGAGGGGGTGCACCGCGAAGTCGGTCAGGAACGTCGCGACGGGGACGCGCAACCACTTCTTCTTGCGCATCCGCCCGAGCACGAGGGACGCGAGCGGATAGGTGGAGACGACCGCGTCAGGCCGGGTGCGGGCGAGCTCGCGACGCAGGGCCCGGCGGGTGAGCATGCTCATCGCCCGGACGACCGGACCCCAGAGGATCGCGCCGCCGCGGTTGAACGCGTTGTAGGTGAGGTCGTAGGTCCACGCGAGCTTCTGGAGCTGGAACAGGTAGGTCCAGCGCACGAACCCGCCGAGCCTGAGCGGGATCATCTCCAGGTAGTCGACGACCTTGACGTCGTGGCCCTGGGCCTCGAGGCGGCGCTGCAGCTCGCGCGCGGCACCGTCATGGCCTGCGCCCATCGACGCCGAGACGATCAGGATCCCCCGACGCACAGGACCGAGATTACTTGCCGGGCCGGCGCAGGGCACCCAACCACCCGGGCCTCCGGATCCCCGACGAACCACCCCTTCCGGGCCCGGCTGTGGCAGGATTTCGCCTGGTTCGGTGCCGAGTGGCGCCGAAGCGAGGGGGCGACACGATGCCGGCGAAGCGCACCGCGAAGCGGTCGACGACCAAGAAGCGCTCGACGACCAAGAAGCGCTCGACGGCCAGGAAGCCTACGCCGCACGCGCAAGGCCGCCAAGCGCAAGGCACCCGCCAAGCGAAAAGCCACCAAGCGCAAGGCACCCGCCAAGCGCAAAGCCACCAAGCGCAAGGCACCCGCCAAGCGAAAAGCCACCAAGCGCAAGGCACCCGCCAAGCGGAAGCCGCCAAGCGCAAGGCACCGGCAAGGAAGAAGTCGACCACGAGGAAGGCCGCCGCCAAGAAGACGGCCAAGAAGAAGACGGCCAAGAAGACCGCACGGAAGCCCGCGGCGAAGCGCAAGGCGCCCACTCGCAAGGCACCGGCGCCCAAGGCGGCATCCACCGCGCCGTCGGCGATGCGCGCCGCCAGCCCGCCTCCGACCCCCCGGCCGACCGAGCCGTCCTCGGCGCGGCCGGCCGGAGGCGCCACGCCGCCGGCGGCGACCGACGCCGACGCGGGAGCGAAGAAGGGCTTCTGGGACCGGCTCCTCGGCAAGTAGCGCCCGGACGACCGACGCCGGCGCCTTGGAGCGCGTTCGTCAGCAAGCGTTCGCGCCACCGGCTCGCGCGTCGGCGTCCTGACTCAGCCGCCGTAGTTCATGCGCGTGTCCTCCATGCGGAGGACCGGCGTCTCCTCGTCCTCGAGGAACCCCGCGTCGACGACCTCGCCGAGGAAGAGCGTGTGGTTGCCCGCCACGATGCGGTCTCGCGACCTCGCAGTCGAGGAACGCCACGGCCTGGGCGAGGATCGGTGCGCCCGTCGCCGCGCTCCACGTACGGCGAAGCCGTTGAGCGTCTTCGCGCGCCGAGGTCGACCTCGACCGGCTTGGTGAACTTCCGGACGATGGCGCGGTCTTCGCGGTCGATGGTCGAGAGGCTGAAGCACCCACCCGCCTCGATCAGCTCGTGGGTGACGTGCGGTCTGCTCCACGCTGACCGCCGATCAGCTTCGGCTCGAAGCTGACCTGGGTGACCCAGTTGATCGGTCATCCCGTTGCGGCGCTCGGCCCGGTCGGTGGAGCCGAGGACGTAGAGCCCCGAGGGCATCGTCCAGAGCACCCGTCGACGGAGCTTGTCGTACTCGGCCCGCTGCTCCTCGGAGTCGACGCCGGCCGGGTACGGCCCGATCGGTCCTGCGCCACCTGGTGCTCCCATGCAATCCAGGGTACGGGCTCGTGCCGGACACCTCGCACCGCCACCTACGCTGCGAACACAGGAACGCCGAGCCCGTCGCGGTGTTGTCGCGGAGTGCGCAACACCGGCACGACACGGGAGGTGACCCCCATGGGTCTGTTCACGAAGCACACGAGCGTCATCGCACCCGAGGACGCGCTGCCCGGACGCGACGAGGAGATGCCGGTCCCGGACGAGCACTTCGTGCTCGGGACGCCGCTCGAGCCGCCGTTCCCCGAGGGGTTCCAGCAGCTGATCGTCGGGATGGGCTGCTTCTGGGGCGCCGAGCGGAAGTTCTGGGAGGCCGACGGGGTGTTCACCACCGCGGTCGGATACGCCGGCGGGACGACGCCGAACCCCACGTACCAGGAGGTGTGCTCGGGACGCACCGGACACACCGAGGCGGTGCTCGTCGTGTTCGACCCCGCGAAGACGAGCCTCGACGAGATGCTGAAGATCTTCTGGGAGTCACACGACCCGACGCAAGGGATGCGTCAGGGCAACGACGTCGGCACCCAGTACCGGTCCGCCGTGTACACGACGTCGCGCCGACCAGGTCGGTGCCGTCGAGCGCGCACGCGACGCCTTCGCCGCTGTGCTCGCCGGGAACGGCTTCGGCGAGATCACGACGGAGATCGCACCGGCGGGACCGTTCTGGTACGCCGAGGACTACCACCAGCAGTACCTGGCCAAGAACCCGGGCGGGTACTGCGGGCTCGGCGGGACGGGGCTGAGCTGCCCGACCGGCGTCGTCACGAACGACTGACGTCCCCGCATCGAGGTTCGGGTTCCTCCGGACGGTGATCCTCCGCCATGGCACTCCCCCGGTCGTTCGCGCCCTTCCGACACCGCCGGTACGCGGCGTTCTGGACGGGCGCGTTCGCGTCGAACATCGGCACCTGGATGGAGACCATCGGTGTCGGGATCCTCGTCACCAAGGCAACGGGCCAGGTCGCCTGGACCGGCCTCGTCGCGGCAGCCGGGTTCGTGCCGATGGCGCTGCTCGGCCCCGTCGGCGGGGCGCTCGCGGACCGCGTGCCGCGCCGTCGACTCCTCCTGACGGTGACGACCGTGCAGACGGCCCTCGCCGGGGTCCTCACGTTCCTCGCCGCGGTCGACGCCGCCGAGCCCTGGGCCGTCACGCTGATCGTGTTCCTCTCCGGGTGCGCCGACGCGCTCGCGTTCCCCGCCTTCCAGAGCCTGATGCCCGACCTCGTGCCCCGCGGGGAGCTCGGCTCCGCCGTCGCGCTCGGTGCCGCGCAGTGGAACCTCGGACGGGTCATCGGACCGGTCCTGGCCGGTGTCGTCATCGGTCTGGGCGGCTTCGAGATGGCGTTCGCCGTCAACACCGTGAGCTTCCTGGCCGTGATCGCGGCCATCGCGCCGCTGCGGCTCCCACCGCCCGCACCGAAGGAGGGGGAATCGATCACGTCGTCGATCAAGGACGGGGCGCGCTTCTCGTTCCGGGAGCCGGGGATCCGCGCGGTGATGACCTATCTGGCGTTGAACTCGCTGCTCGCCGCGCCGTTCATCGCGCTGGTCCCGGCCGTCGCGCTCAAGCTCTTCGGTGACGAGAGCACCGGCACGGCCGCGCTCGTCACCGCGCAGGGCCTGGGCGCGGTGCTCATGGCCGTCTCGCTCGGCGGCCTGTTCGATCGCTTCGGGCACCGGCACGTGCTGCTCGGCGCGGTCTCGGTGCTCCCCGTCACGCTCGTGCTCTACGGGCTGGCGCCGTCGCTCCCCGTCGCCGTCGTCGCCATCTTCTTCGTGGGCGCGGCGTACCTGGGCTGCCTCTCGAGCTTCACGACCATTGCGCAGCTCCGCGCGCCGGACGAGCTGCGCGGACGGGTCATGAGCGCGCTCATGGTCCTCCTCGGCGTGCTGTATCCCCTCGGCAGCATCATCCAGGGCAACCTCGCCGACGAGATCGGGCTGCGTGAGGTCGTGGTCGCGAGCGGCGGCGATCCTCGGGATGTCGGTGCTCGATCATCCGCGTCGGGCGACCCGGCTTCGACGCCGACGTCTGTGACCCCGTCGTGATCGACCAGTCGCCGAGCGCGCCCGAGCCAGACGTGCAGGCCGGCTGAGTGTCAGGAACGACGCAGTGCGGTGGCGCTCACCCCGACGGCTGCGAACGAGCACACCATCTGGAAGTACCACCACGTGCCGATCGTGTGGTGCCCCGTCGTGGGACAGGCGACGGCCGACGCCAACAGGAGCACCGACGCACCGAGGGCCGCGACGATCCCCCAGCGTCGACGCATTGCGAGCCCGATGCCGGCCGCGAGCATCGCACCGAGCAGCGCGACGCCGAGGACGAGGCCGATCACCGGGACCTCGTGCGACGACTCGGGTTCGATCGCCGCGCTGATCGCGAAGAGCGCGTACCAGGAGAGTCCGACGAACGCGGCGAGCGCGCCCGAGATCGACCCTTCCAGCCACGCTCGCGTGTCGAGATGCCCTTCCGGAGACGGTGCTCCGGGCGGCTCCGCCGCCGGTACGTCGGTACGGGAGGGAGTGGTGCTCGTCGCCATGGTCGCCTCCTGGTCGCGAGCAGCCATTGTGCCCGACGGCAGCGTTGCTAGCGTGCGCGCCGCACGGTCGAGGCGACCATGACCGGGCGATCGCGACTGGACACGACGACGCGGGGGTTCGTGATGGTGCTCGAACGGGAACGGCGAGGACGCGTCGAGATCCTCCGCATGAACCGCCCCGAGGCCCGCAACGCGATGAGCCCGGAGCTGTCGTTGGCGATGGAGCACGCGCTCGACGAGCTCGAGCACGACCCCGAGGTGTGGGCGATCGTGGTGACCGGCACCGGGCCGATCTTCTGCGCCGGCGCCGACCTCAAGGTCGTCGCGGCGGGTGGTGGGTCCGACATCGACACAGCGAAGGGCGGGTTCGGCGGCCTCGTGCGGCGGGACTTCCCGAAGCCGGTCATCGCGGCAGTGCAGGGGCCGGCGCTGGCCGGCGGTTTCGAGCTCGTGCTCGCGTGCGACCTCGTCGTCGCGGCGGACACGTCGTCGTTCGGTCTCTCGGAGGCGAAGCGCGGCCTGCTCGCCGCCGGCGGCGGACCGATCCGGCTCGCGAAGCGGCTCCCGCTGGCGATCGCCCTCGAGATCGTGATGATCGGCGACCAGCTGCCCGCGGCGCGCGCCTACGAGCTCGGACTCGTCAATCGGGTCGTCCCGGCCGACACCGTCCTCGAGGAGGCCGTCGCGCTGGCCCAGCGGGTCTGCGAGAACTCCCCGACCGCAGTCCGGGTCGGTCGCCGCCTCATGCGGGACGCAGTGGACCTCACCGAGGCCGAGGGCTGGGCCCGGACGATGGAGCTCGTCCCCGAGGTCTTCGAGGGCGGCGACGCGATCGAGGGGGCGACGGCGTTCATGGAGAAGCGGCCGCCCGTCTGGAACCCGCCCTCGCGCTGAGGTTCCGCGGCACCCGGGCGGTTCCGACGCGCCCCGATGTGACCGTGGGAGCGATCACTCCTAAGATCGGGCCATGGACGCCGGGCTGCTCCGGGAGCACGAGGCCGAGGGATCGGTCCCTCCCGCGGCGGCGCCCGACGAGGTCCGGGGGCCCGAGCTCAGGGTGGACGACCTCGCCCGAACGGTCGGCGTCTCGGTCGACACGATCCGCTTCTACCAGAAGCGTCGTCTCCTCCCGCCACCCCGCCGAGCAGGCCGCATCGGCTGGTACGGCCCCGAGCACGTGGCGCGTCTCGGTCCGGATCCGCGACCTGCAGGAGGAGGGCCTCACGCTCGCGCTGATCCGTCGGCTCCTCGACGGGGAGCTCGACGCCGCCGACGCTCCACTCGCCGCGGCGGTCGCCGACGAGACCGGCGGCGAGCTCCTGACGCTCGCGCAGCTCGCCGAGCGAGCGAACGTGCCGCACGACCTCCTCGAGATCCTCATCGCCGAAGGACTCCTCGTCCCGCAGCACCGCGACGGCGCGGACCGCTTCACCGCTGACGACGCCGAGCTCGTCGCGGGTGGACTCCGCCTGCTCGGCGCGGGACTCCCGCTGCCTGAGCTCCTGTCGCTCGCGCGCCGCCATCACGAGATGACGCGTGCGATCGCCGAGGACGCCGTCGCGATGTTCGACGATCACGTGCGGGAACCGCTGCGCGAAGCGTCGATGTCCGACGCGGAACGCGCCGACGCGATGGTCGACGCGTTCCGCACGCTGCTCCCGACGGTCACGAGCCTCGTCGCGCACCACTTCCGCGGTGTGCTGCTCGAAGTCGCGCAGGAGCACCTCGAAGCCGTCGGCGAGCCCGCGGAGCTCGTCGCCGCCGCGGCGGAACCCGGCTGGGAACGGCCCGAGTCCGGATGAGCGCGGCGACCCGCGCGCCGACGCCGGTGCTCGGCCCCGACGGTCGCCTCCCCGAAGGCGAGTCCAAGCGGGTCGCGGTCGAGGCGATGTTCGACCGGGTCGCACCGGGCTACGACCGGATGAACCGGATCATCTCGCTCGGGATGGACAAGCGTTGGCGCCGTCGGACCATGGCCGCGCTCGGGACTCGCCCCGGCGGCTCGCGTGCTCGACCTCGCGTGCGGGACCGGCGACTTCAGCCGCGACCTGGCAACCGCGGGCCATCACCCGGTGGGTGTCGACTTCTCGGCCGGCATGCTCGCCGCCGCGGCGATCGCCGCGCCCCGGGTACGAGCTGACGCGGCGGCGCTCCCGAACGCCGACGGCTCGTTCGACGCCCTCGTGTGCGGCTTCGCGCTCCGCAACTTCGTCGACCTCGACGTGGTGTTCCGTGAATGCGCACGCTCGCTGCGCCCGGGCGGCCGCTTCGCAGCACTCGATGCCACCGTGCCCGAGCGCGGCCTCCTCCGCGCGGGCAACGCCGTGTGGTTCCGGGGCGCGGTCCCGCTGCTCGGCCGGCTGTTCGCACGCGATCCCGACGCATACCGCTACCTTCCTGCGTCGACGGCCTACCTGCCCCCAGCACCGGTGCTCGCCGAACAGCTCACGGACTCAGGATTCACCGGCGTGGACACCACCACCATGATGGGTGGGTCGGTGCTGCTGCTGACCGGGACGCGCGCGTGACCACCGCGCCGGTCCCCCGCGAGGACCTCCACGCCGTCACGCGAGCGGCACGACACCCCCGACGACCTCCTCGACGCGCTCGGTCCCGACGGGTTCGCCTGGCTCCACGACGGTGCTGGGTTCGTCACCAACGGAGTCGCGGCCCGGGTCGCGCCGGCCGACGCGGCCGCGCTGCTCGCGTCGATCGAGCACGACGACCGGATCGGTCGGTCCGGCACCGGTCCCCTCGCCGTCGGTGCGCTCCCCTTCACCCCCGATCCCTCGGCCGACCTCGTCGTCCCGGCCCGGATCGTCGGGCGTGACGCTGCGGGCCGCGGCTGGGTCACCGAGCTCGGCCCCCGCCTCCACGTGCCGCCGCCGCCGGCCGAGCCGCCCGACGCCTTCGCCGTTCGCGAGCGCAGCTCTCGTGAGCACTGGCACGACGCGGTGCTCGCCGCCCTCGATCTCATCGCCCGGGACGAGCTCGAGAAGGTGGTGCTCGCCCGGCAGGTCGAGATCGAGGCGGACCGCCCCTTCGATCTCCGCATCGTCCTCGGCCGCCTCTGCGGCCAGCAGCCCGGATGCTTCGTCTACGCCGGCGACGGCATGGTCGGCGCCAGCCCCGAGCTCCTCGTCCGCCGGCGCGGGACGGCGGTCGAGTCCGTTCCCATGGCGGGGACGTCGACCGCCAGCGACCCCGACGCCGTCCGGCGCCTGCGGGCGTCCAACAAGGACGCCCGGGAGCACCGGCCCGTGGTCGAGGCGATCGTGGCGACGCTCGCGCCCCTCTGCGACCACATCGACGCCGTCCCGGAACCCGAGATCGCGCTCTTCCCACCGATCGCGCACCTCGTCACCCCGATCCGCGGCGTGCTCGACACCCCGGCGCCGGACGCACTCACGATCGCGCTCGCCCTGCACCCGACCCCGGCGGTCGGCGGCACACCGCGCGCGACCGCGCTCGACGCGATCACTCGCTTCGAGGACGGCGAGCGCGGTCGCTACGCGGGCCCGGTCGGATGGGTCGACGCGCGCGGTGACGGTGAGTGGGCCGTCGCGCTCCGGGGCGCTGCGATCGACGGCCCGCGCGCACTCCTGTACGCGGGTGCAGGCATCGTCGCGGGCTCCGACCCCGACGCCGAGTGGCGCGAGACCGAGGCCAAGCTCGAGCCCATGGTGCGCGCGCTCGTCCGTCCCTGAAGCGGGTCGCTGTGACACCCGCGTGCGCGCGGCGTGACGCGAATGCTGCCGTGAAGGAAATCCCGAGAGATCTTCGCGGAGTGCCCCGATTCGGGGGATCAGTGTCACACCCCCCTGTCATCCTCGGGGCATGTTCGAGATCGAGCGCATCACCCACGACCTTCGCGAGACCGTCGCCGAGCTCGACCCCGCGCGCCTCGACGGCCGCGACGCGGCTCGCCTCGCCGAAGCTGCCGCGGAGGGCGCCAAGCTGCTCGACACCGCCACCGCGATGCTCGCCAAGCGCGCCGCCGACACCAACGCCTGGCGGAGCCGCACCCACGCCGCGAGCCCGGAGCAGTGGCTCGCGGAGGCCACGGGCACCTCGGAGGCCGCGGCGCGCGAGATGTTCGCCACCACGACCCGCCTCTCCGAGCTGCCGGCCACCGAGAAGCAGCTCCGCGCCGGCGACCTGTCCCTCCAGCAGGCCGCCCACGTCACGGCCGGAGCGTCCGCCGACCCCTCCTCGGAGCAACGCCTCCTGGCAACGGCGCGGCGTTCGGGGATGCGGGAGCTCCGCGCCGAGCGCGAGCGGGTGATCGCGGCGGCGTGCGACGAGGTCGAAGCCCGCCGACGGGCACGGGCGCGACCGCCACCTGCGCACCTGGACCGAAGGGTTCGCCACCAAGGGCACCTTCTCGGGTCCCACCGAAGAGGTCGCGAAGGTCCTCGACGCGCTCGAGCCCCTGGCCCGCAAGCGCTTCGACGAAGCCCGCCTCGCCGGTGAGCACGAGCAACCCGAGGCGTACCGCTTCGACGCCATGGTCGCCCTCGCCGCGACCGGGACCGACGACGCGACGAAGCCGCCGCCGCAAGCCGTACGGGTCCGCGTCGACCTCCCGGCACTGCTCCGGGGTCGGACCGAGCCGGGCGAGACCTGCGAGATCCCCGGCGTCGGCCCGATCCCGGTGGCCCACGCCGAGCGGGTGCTCTCCCACGGCCTGCTCCAGATGGTGATCACCGACGGCGTCGACGTCCAGACCGTCGTGAGCAACTCGCGGCACGTCCCCGCCGCACTGAAGATCGCGATCCACGAGCGCGACCGCGCCTGCAAGGTCCGGGGCTGCGACGCCACCCAGATGCTCGAGCGACATCACACGCTCGGGTACGCCGAGAGTCGCCGCACCACCTACCACGAGCTCGGCAACCTCTGTCCGAGGCACCACGACCTCGTCACGCACCGGAGCTACGCGGTGGACGACCACCACGACGGCACCTGGAGCCTGCGCGCCCCACCTGACGAGGCGGCGGCCTGACGCGCCGGTAGGTCCGCCCAGGGCTCAGTCGATGTGCGAGTCGACGGCAGCTCGCACCGCGTCCCACACCACCTGGTGCCGCGCGACGTTGTGCGCGCGGTCGGTGCGCACCAGGACCACGCGCACCCCGCCGGCGGTCAGAGCGTCCTGCACCACGGTCCCGACGTCGCGGGCGTGCTCCACGACCTCGCACGGCACGCCGTGCGCCGCGGCCACCAACGCGAGATCGAGTCCGTGCGGCGTGCCGTAGAGCTGCTCGAAGCGATCGGGATCGACGATGTCCGGCCGACCCTGCGGGAGGAACGAGAAGATCCCGCCACCGTCGTTGTCGACGACCACGAAGGTCGCGTCGAGACCGCGCGCCCGGGCGCCGAGCAGGCCGTTGGTGTCGTGCAGGAAGCAGAGGTCACCGACCAGGCCGACGGTCGCGCCGCCGGCGGTCGCGACACCCAGCACCGTCGACACGAACCCATCGATGCCGTTCACCCCCCGGTTCGCGAAGAAGCGGACGCCCGCGCGGGGCGCGGCGAAGCCCTCGACGTCGCGCACCGGCATGCTCGACGCCACGACGAGCGACGCGCCCTCGGGCAACGCGGCGACGACGTCGCGAGCGATCCGACCTTCGAAGGGCTCGTCGGACGCGTCGCAGGCGGTGTCGATCGCGTCCCGCGCCACCGCCTCCGCACCGGTCCAGGAGTCGAACCAGGCACTCCGCCGCGGCTTCTCGCTGGAGGTGCTGATGAGCACGTTCGCGACGGCGTCGAGCAGCTCGGCCGGGTCCGTCGCCACGCGCACCGACGCCGCGCCGCCGGGGTCGAGCCACACCCCGTCGCGGTCGACGAGCCACGTCAGCGCGGCAGCATCGAGCCACTGACCGGCGCCCTTGCTCGTGAGCGGCGCACCGATGCGCACGACGAGGTCGGGGCGATGGACCTCCGCGAACGCCGGCACCCGGCAGCAGCCCGTCGTACGTCGAGATCGAGCGGTCCCCCTCCCGCAACCCGGAGATCGGATCCGCGAGCACCGGCCACCCGGCGGCCTCGGCGAACCGGGCCGCGATGGCCGGGGCCACGTCGGCACCCCAGCCCGCGACGAGGAGCCCCCGGGGCGCGGCACGCACGGCGTCGACCAGCGCGGTCACCGTGTCCGCCACCGGCGCCGAGGACCACGGTGCCCGAGCGAGCCACGGCGCGCCGCCGGGCCGTCCGGGCGCATCGAGCACGAACGCGCCGGTCGGCACCAGCGGCTCGCGGAAGGGCAGGTCCAGGTGCACCGGTCCGGGCGGCGAACCCACGGCCGCGAGCACCGCGCGCGCCGCGAGGGCGCGCCAGGTCGCCTCCGCGTCGCCGGTCGTGGCGCTGCTGGTGAGCACGTCGTCCGGCGGGCCGGCGTCGTGGAACCAGCGGACTGCGCCGCCGTAGAGGTTCGCCTGGTCGATCGTCTGCGGCGCGCCGACGCCCTGGAGCTCGGGTGGGCGGTTCGCGGTGCACACGACCAGCGGCACCCGACCGTGGTCGGCCTCGAGCACGGCCCAGTGGAAGTGCGCGGCAGCCGTCCCCGACGTGCAGCAGAGCACCGACGGCCGACCCGACGCCCGCGCGGCTCCGAGCGCGAACCCGGCCGCGGACCGCTCGTCGAGGAGCACGTGCACCGAGATCCGGCCGTCCTCGGCGAGGGCGAGTGCCAGGGGCGTCGAGCGTGACCCCGGCGCGACGACCGCGAGCTCGACCCCGCCCCGGACGAGCTCATCGACGAAGGTGCGGGCGAACGACGTGTTCGCGTCGAGCCTCGGCCGGTCGTTCACGCCGCGAGACCCCGGATCGCCGGGCGCGGCGCGAGCTCCCCGGAGGTGAGGGGTTCGGGTCGGGCATGGGAGGATGCCAGGGTGCGGATCCGGCTCATCCACGGGTTCACGCAGACCGCGGCCTCGTGGAGCCCCGTCGAGGCGTGTCTGCCCCGAGACTGGGACGTCCAGGCCCTCGAGGTGCCGGACGGTCTCGACTTCGTCGCGACCTCCGAGGCGATCGGCCACCGGGGCGGCGGCTCGGGGACGTGGGTCGGCTACTCGATGGGCGCCCGGCTCTGCCTCCGCCTCGCGCTCGACCGGCCGGCCACGGTGCAGCGCCTGGTCCTCGTGAGCGGCACGGCCGGCATCAAGAGCGCCGCCGACCGCCGTGCCCGCCGCGCCACCGACGAGCAGCTGGCGAGCGACGCCGAGCGCGACGGGGTCGAGGTCTTCCTCGAGCGCTGGCTCGAGGGCCGACTCTTCGAGACGTTGCCCCGCGAGGCCGCCCAGCTCGACGAGCGCCGGCGGGGCAACACCGTCCACCGGCTCGTCCACCAGCTGCGCGCGCTCGGCCAGGGTTCTCAGGAGCCCGTGTGGGACCGCCTTTCGACCCTCGAGATGCCCGTGCTCCTGGTGAGCGGCCAGTGGGACCGCACGTACACCGACATCGCCCAGCAGATGACCACCGCGATCGGCGACAACGCCACGCACGTCACGATCGCGAAGGCCGGCCACTCGGTGAACCTCGAGCGCCCCGACGAGCTGGCTCACGAGCTGACGTCCTGGCTCGAGGGCGACGCCACCGAGTAGCGCGCGACCAGAGCTCGGGTCGGGCACGACCGGCCGGGTAGTGAGGCGACCGGCGACCGGGAGGAGTGGGGCCGTGGTGATGTCGGCGGCGAGCAGGGTCGCGGTCGCCAGCCCGCACGCGTAGGGCACCTCGGGCAGGGCGCAGGCGAGCGCGAGGCCGGCGGCCAGGCCGATCGACGTCTCCATCATCGACGTCGGGATCGCGGGCACCCCCGCCGCTTCGGCGACCTCCAGCGCACGACGCACGCCGCCGAGCGGCTGCACCTTCAGCACGAGCGCGTCGGCCGCCTCGAGGTCGCGGAGCCGACGGGCGTCACCGAGGTCGCGCACGCACTCGTCGGCGGCGATCGGGACCGCCGATCGCCGCCGGACCTGCGCGAGGTCGTCCAGGGTGGCGACCGGCTGCTCGAGGAGCTCGACGTCGAATGCACCCAAGCGCTCGGCGACGATCACCGCGGTCTCGACGTCCCACGCACCGTTGGCGTCGGCGCGGATCGCGACGCCGGGGCCGACGACGTCGCGCACCCGGGCCACGAGCTCGACGTCCGCGGGGACGCGCAGCTTCACCTTCACGGCCGGGTAGCCCGCGAGGGTGGCGGGGTCGAAGGATGCGTCCGGGACGAGCGCGTTGACCGGCACGTCGGCACGGCGCCGCGGCGGGGAACCCGTCGAGGGCGGCTTCGATCGCCGCCTCACGAGCCCGGGCCGGATCGCACGGGTAGCCGACGAGTGGGGAGCACTCCCCCCAACCGGCCGGGCCCTCGAACAGCGTGACGTCGCGGTCACCGGTGCCGGCACCCGGGATCCGGAGCCGGTACTCGGTCAGCGCAGGCACAGGCCGACCGTCAGGAGCACGGCGGTCACGAGCTCGAGCCGGCCGGTCGCGACGAGCGCGGCGACGAGCTGCGGCGGCTCGGTAGCGCGCAGCACGAGACGGGCCGGCGGGATCGCGAGCGGCACGGCCAAGAAGGCCAGGAACGCCCACGGGTACTCGAGCGCGATCGGGAGCAGCGCGAGGAACGCCACGACGAGCGACACGACGTACAGGCGGCGCGTCCGGTGCTCACCGAGGCGCACGGCCAGCGTGCGCTTGCCCGAGAGGGTGTCGGTCGCGACGTCGCGCACGTTGTTCGCCATGAGGATGGCGCAGGCCATGAGCCCCACGGTGAGGGAACCCCACCACGCCGCGGCGGGCACCCGTTCGAGCTGGACGAACGCCGATCCGCCGGTCGCGACGAACCCGAAGAACACCAGCACCATGACCTCTCCGAGGCCGAGGTACCCGTACGGCTTCGGGCCGCCGGTGTAGAGCACCGCGGCGAGGAGGGCGGCCGCACCCACGAGGAGCAGCCAGGGCGTGACGATGACCGCGAGCGTGAGCCCGGCGACCGCGGCCACTCCGAACGCGAGCCCGGCGGCGACCTTGACCGCCTTCGGCGTCGCGAGCCCGGTCGCGGTGAGCCGCACGGGTCCCTTGCGGTCCTGGTCGGTGCCGCGCACGCCGTCGGAGTAGTCGTTGGCGTAGTTCACGCCCACCTGGAGCGCGAGGGCGACGAGCATCGCCAGTGCGGCGCGGACCCACGAGAGGTCGCCGACGTCCGCGTAGGCGGCCGCTGTCCCGACGAGCACCGGCGCGACGGCCGCGCCCAGCGTGCGGGGGCGCGCCCCGGCCAGCCAGAGCTTCACGCCCGAGGGCGCCTCCGCGGTCACGGGCTCAGGGGCGCTTCGGGAAGCGCTCGAACTCGGGGCGGCGCTTCTCGAGGAACGCCTGCTTGCCCTCCTGCGCCTCCTCGGTCATGTAGTAGAGGAGCGTCGCGTCGCCGGCGAGCTGCTGGATGCCGGCCAGCCCGTCGTCGGCCGCGTTCATCGACGCCTTCAGCATGCGGAGTGCGAGCGGGCTGTGGCGCAGCATCCTGGCGCACCAATCGATGGTCGTGACCTCGAGGTCCTCGAGTGGGACGACGGTGTTCACGAGACCCATGCGCTCCGCCTCCTCCGCGTCGTACTGCTCGCAGAGGAACCAGATCTCGCGCGCCTTCTTCTGGCCGACGGATGCCGCGAGGAGCCCGGAGCCGTACCCGCCGTCGAACGAGCCGACCTTCGGGCCGGTCTGCCCGAAGCGAGCGTTGTCGGCCGCGATCGACAGGTCGGCGACCACGTGGAGGATGTGCCCGCCACCGATCGCGTAGCCGGCGACCATCGCGATGATCGGCTTCGGGAGCCGGCGCATCTGGACCTGGAGGTCGAGCACGTTGAGGCGACCGATCCCGTCGTCACCGACGTAGCCGTCGTCACCGCGGATGCGCTGGTCGCCGCCGGAGCAGAACGCCTCCGGACCCGCACCGGTGAGGATGATGACGCCCACCGACGGGTCGTCGCGGGCGAGCTCGAAGGCGTCCCGCAGCTCGAAGAGCGTCCCGGGCCGAAACGCGTTGCGGACCTCGGGCCGGTCGATGGTGATCTTCGCGACGAGGCCGCCCTCGACCTCGGCGGTCTCGTAGCGGACGTCGGTGAAGTCCGAGCCGCCCGGCTTCCAGTCCGCGCCGGGTCGGATGACGCGGGGGTTGCCGGCGTCGTCGAGGGCGATGGAGGAGGGGTTCGCCATGGGAGCTCCAGGTCGGCGGGCGGCGTCGAGTCGGTCGGGTGGGGCCGGATCGGTTCGGCCGAACCCTGGGAGTGATCACTCCAACGGTAGGCTGCCGCATCGTGTCGGGCCCAATCGGTGCAGCCCTCGGCGGGCAGACGGGCGACGTGGCCCTGGTGGCGATCGTGCTCCCCCGGCCCGAGGCGGCAGCGGCCGTCGTGGAGGCATGGGACGCCGGTGAGGCCGTGGCCGTGCTCGACCCGGCGGCACCCCCCGGCGTCCGCCAGACGCTGCTGGAGGTCCTCCGGCCGACCCACCTGCTCGATGCCGAGCGACGCCGGGACCTCGCGGGCGGGATCGGCGTGCCGCGGCGGGACGGCGGCGGTGGTCACGACCTCGGGCACGACAGGCGCACCCAAGGGCGTCGAGCTGACCGCGGCCGGGCTGGAGGCGACGGGGGCCGGGTTCGCCGCGGCGTTCGGGACGCCTGACTCGGACCGCTGGCTCGTCTGCCTCCCCCTGCACCACGTCGCCGGGCTCGCCATCCTCGCCCGTGCGCGCGTCAGCGGCGCACCCGTCGTCGTGCATCCCGGCTTCGACCTCGACGCCGTCGCCGCGTCGCCGACCGAGGAGGGGACGAGCCTCGTGTCGGTCGTCCCGACGATGCTGCACCGGCTCCTCGAGGCCCGTGCCCCGATCAGCGCGTTTCGGCGCATCGTGACCGGTGGGGCGCCGCTGCCTCCTGCGCTCCGCGTGCGCGCCCGCGCGGCGGGCGCCGTGGTCGTCGACGCCTACGGCCTGTCGGAGACGTGGGGCGGCGTCCTCCTCGACGGCGTGCCGATTCCCGGTGCCGACGTCATGCTGACCGATGACGACGACGTGCTGGTGCGCGGATCGATGGTGATGCGCGGCTACCGTCTCCGCGCCGACGAGACGACTGCGGCGTTCACGCCGGAGGGCTGGCTGCGCACCGGCGACGTCGGCCGGCGGTCGCCCGACGGCGCGGTGCACATCATCGACCGCCGTCGCGACCTCGTCATCAGCGGCGGCGTGAACGTCAGCCCGCGCGCGGTCGAGGAGGTGCTGGCCACCCACCCGGAGGTGAACGACGTCGCGATCGTCGGGGTCCCGGACGAGGAGTGGGGTGAGCGCGTGGTCGCTTTCGTTGCCCTGCACGGCTCGAACGTCGACCTCACGCTCGCCGAGCTGCGCACGTTCGCACGCGAGCGCCTGACGGCCGCGCAGCTCCCGCGCGAGCTGGTCGTCATCGACGAGATCCCGCGCACCAGCGGCGGCAAGATCCTGCGCCGCGAGCTCCGCCCCCCTTCCTGAGCGGCCGCTCGATCAGGCGTCGGCGTCGCGGAGGGACTCCTTCCACGCCCGGAACCTCGGGTGCGACGCGCCGTCGGGCCCGGCGCCCTCGCCCGTGCCGTCGGGGTAGAGGCGGAAGGTGAACACCCGCGCCAGGTCCCTCGAGTCGACCGCCGCGTAGCGGGCGTCCCCACCGCGAGCGGGTCCGGCCCGCCAGAGCAGCCAGTCCCCGATGCGACGCTTGTACGCGACCAGCCCGATGCCGAGGTCGTGGCCGAGCGAGCGGACCGCGTCGGGCGCCTCGACCCAGCGCTCCACCGGGATCAGGAAGTCGCGCTGCGGGGTCGGCGGGAGCTCCTCGGTGTGCCAGTCGCGCGTCGTCGGGGTCCGGGCCTCCGCGGGAGTCGCCATGCGTGCCATGCTCCCACGCGTGGGAGCCGGTCCGGATCTCGACGCGGTGGTCGGTGCGGACCTCGACACCCGCACGCTCGCGACCCCATTCCTGACGGTCGATGCCGACTCGTTCGACCACAACCTGTCGACGATGGCGGCTGCACTGCCCGGCACGCGGTGTCGTCCCCACGTCAAGGCCCACAAGACCACCGCGATCGCGCGGCGCCAACTCGCTGCCGGTCACCACACCTTCACGTGCGCGACGCCACGCGAGCTCGTGGGCATGGCCCGGGCCGGACTCGGTGACGACCTGCTGCTCGCCAACCAGGTGATCGATCCCGGGCACCTCGCGACGCTGGCCGCCCTCGAAGCCCGCGTCACGATCGCGGTCGACTCCGACGAGACGATCGAGGCCGCCGCGAGCGCAGGGCTCCGCGAATGCCTCGTCGACGTGAACGTCGGGATGCCCAGGTGCGGGTGCCGACCCGACGACGCCGGTCGGCTCGCCGACCTCGCCCGGTCGTGCGGGTTCACCGTCCGCGGGGTCATGGGGTACGAGGGCCACGTCGTCGGGCTCGAGGACCGATCCGAGCGGGAGCGCGGGTGTGCCGAGAGCATGGAGCTCCTGGCGCGTGCGCACGCCGTCGTCGGTGGCGAGATCATCTCGGCCGGCGGCACCGGCACCTTCGACTGCAACGCGCTGGGCACCGAGATCCAGGCCGGCTCGTACGCGCTCATGGACACGGCCTACGGCGCGCTCGACCTCCCCTTCCGGCTCGCGCTGTGCGTCGTCGCGACCGTCATCAGCATCAACCGCCACGACGGGTACGCGGTCGTCGACGCCGGGTTGAAGGCGCTCGGGATGGACCACGGGAACCCCACGATCACCACCTTCGACGGCGACGCCACCGTCATCTGGTACTGCGCCGACGAGCACTCCGTCTTCAGCCCCGCCGAGGGTTGCTCGCTCCCCCATATCGGCGACCGCTGCCGCATCTGGCCGGCGCACATCGACCCGACCATCGCCTACCACGAGCGGATGCACCTGGTGTCGGGCACGACGATCACCGAGACCTGGCCCGTCGACCTGCGTGGCTGGCGCCGGGTCGGGGAGCCGGGCGTGGTGACGGCCTGACGGGCGGGAGATAGCGTCGGGCCATGGCCGACGACCTCGCATTCCTGGACGCCACGGCGCAGGCCGAGCTGGTCCGCAGCGGCACCGCGACCCCGCTCGAGCTCGTCGACGACGCGATCAACCGCATCGAGAAGGTCAACGACCAGCTCAACGCGGTGATCCACCCGCTCTTCGAGAAAGCCCGCGCCACGGCCGCGGCCGTGCCCGCGACCGCGGACGCGCCGTTCCACGGCGTCCCCATCGTGCTCAAGGATCTCGACGGCACTTCGGCCGACGACCCGTTGCACCTCGGCAACCGGCTCCTCAAGGAGCTCGGCCACGTGGCCGACCACGACGGCTACCTCTTCGAGAAGATCCGCGCCGCCGGGTTCATCCCGGTCGGCAAGACCAACACCCCCGAGTTCGGGCTCATGACCACGACCGAGCCCGAGGCGTACGGGCCCACGCGCAACCCCTGGAACACCGGCCACAGCACCGGCGGATCGAGCGGCGGGAGCGCGGCGGCCGTCGCGTCGGGCATGGTGCCGCTCGCCCACGCCGGGGACGGCGGCGGCTCGATCCGCATCCCCGCGAGCGAGTGCGGGCTGTTCGGGCTCAAGCCGTCGCGCGGGCGCATGTCGCTCGGCCCCGACGCCGGCGAGGCGTGGGCCGGCCTCGTCCAGCGCCACGTGCTCACGCACTCGGTGCGCGACTCCGCGGCGGTGCTCGACGCGCTCCAGGGTCCGATGTCGGGCGACCCGTACTTCGCACCGCCACCCAGTGTTCGCTACGCCGACCAGGTCGGCACGGACCCCGGTCGGCTCCGCATCGGCTTGCGCACGAAGGCGCCCGCGGCGATGGCCGAGACCGACACCGAGTGCGTCGCTGCCGCCGAGGACGCGGCACGCCTGCTCGAGTCCCTGGGTCACGACGTCGAGGTCGCGTCACCCGCCGCGCTCGACGAGACCGAGCTCCTCGACCTCTTCCTCACAGTCATGACGACGAACGTCGTCTGGGACGTCCACGAGCTGGCGCGGATCGCCGGTCGCGACATCACCGCCGACGATGTCGAGCCTCTCACCTGGATCTACTACGAGATGGGTCAGGGACACTCCTCGTTCCAGTACCTCGAGGCCATCAACGCCGCGCACGCGTGGACGCGCCGCGTCGCGTCCTGGTTCACCCCGGCCCCCGGCGTCGGTGGCGGCGGTGCGTTCGACCTCCTGCTCACCCCCACGCTGGCCGAGCCCCCGCCGGAGATCGGCGACGTCGTCGGGACCAAGGACGATCCGTGGCACGGGATGGCGCGCGCCACGCCCTTCGCCACCTACACCGCGCCGTTCAACGTGACGGGTCAGCCGGCGATGTCGGTCCCGCTGTACTGGGAGGCTTCGGCCGACCTCCCGATCGGCGTGCAGCTCGTCGCCGACCACACTCGGGAGGACCTCCTGCTGCGCATCGCCGCGCAGCTCGAGGAGGCCCGTCCGTGGGCCGACCGCCGTCCACCCGTCCACGCCTGAGCCGCTCGTGCCCTCGCCACCTCACGAAGACCCGTTCGCCCCGCTCGACGCGACGGCGCAGGCCGAGCTCGTCGCCCGCGGCGACGTCGCGCCCGTCGAGCTCGTCGACGCCGCGATCGCGCGCATCGACGAGCTCGATCCACAGCTGAACGCCGTGGTCCTCCGCCGGTTCTCCTCGGCACGCGAAGAGGCTGCCGCAACCGACCTCCCCGACGGTCCGTTCCGCGGCGTGCCGTTCCTGACGAAGGATCTCGCCTGCCCCACCGCGGGCGAGCCGCAGACCGACGGGATGCGCGCCGCGAAGGAAGCCGGGTTCGTGGCCACCGAGACGTCGCACCTCGCCAAACGGTTCCGGAGCGCCGGACTCGTGAACCTCGGTCGCACGAACAGCCCCGAGTTGGGCCTCGTGCCGACCACCGAACCGCTCGCGTGGGGGCCGACCCGCAACCCGTGGGACCTCGACCGCTCCCCCGGCGGCTCGAGCGGCGGCTCCGCGGCCGCCGTCGCGGCGGGGCTCGTTCCCATGGCCCATGCCTCCGACGGTGGTGGCTCGATCCGGATCCCTGCGAGCGCGTGCGGACTCGTCGGGCTCAAGACGTCGCGCGGCCGCGTCTCGGTCGGTCCCGGCCGCGGGGAGCTGTCCAGCTTCCTGTCGGTCCAGTTCGCGGTCACCCGTTCGGTTCGTGACGCGGCCGCACTCCTCGATGTCGCCGCGGGTCCCGAGCCGGGAGATCCGGTCGTCGCGCCGGCGCCCACCGCGTCCTTCCGCGAGCTGAGCGTTCGTGCGCCCGCGCCGCTGCGGATCGGACTGATGACCTCTGCGCCCGGCGATGCCGGTCCCGTGCACCCCGAGTGCGTCGCCGCCGCCGAGCACGCGGGCAAGCTGCTCGAGTCGCTCGGTCATCACGTCGAGGTGGCGCATCCGGCGGCGTACGACGACCCGGGCCGCGCCGCCGTGTTCGCGACGCTGTGGGGTGTCGACGCCGCCGTCAAGGTCGCGACCTGGGGCACGCTCCTCGGTCGCACGCTCACCGAGGCCGACGTCGAGCCCGCGACGTGGGTGATGGCCGCGTCCGGGCGCGACGTCCTGGCAACGGCGTTCGTCGACGCGGTGAGCGCGATGCAGCTCTGGTCACGCCGGATGGCCGACTGGTGGGCGCCCGCGCCCGAGGGTGACGGCTTCGACCTCCTCCTGACGCCGACCCTCGCCGAGCCCCCGGTCCCGCTCGGGACGTTCACCCCGCCCGCCGACGAGCCGTTCGCCGGGCTGCTGCGCGCCGGGCCGTTCACGCCGTACACCCCGACGATGAACATGACCGGCCAGCCCGCGATCTCGCTCCCCCTCCACCGCAGCGTGGACGGGCTCCCGATCGGCGTACACCTCGTCGCGGCCTACGGACGCGACGACCTCCTGCTCCGTCTCGCGGCACAGCTCGAGGCGGCGACGCCGTGGGCCGAGCACCGTCCGCCCGTCCACGCATGATGGGTCACCCGTGAGCGTCCGCATCAGTGGCGGCCAGGGCTTCTACGGCGACACCCCGCGGTCGGTCGCCGGGCTCCTCGCCGAGGGCGTCGACTACCTCTGCCTCGAGGCGCTCGCCGAGCTCACGCTCGCGATCCTCCAGAAGGACCGGCAGAAGGACGAGGCGCGCGGGTACACGAAGGACCTCCCGGCGTACCTCGCGGCCGCGCTCCCCGAGGTCGCCGCGGGGCGCACGAAGGTGATCACGAACGCGGGCGGCATCAACCCCGCGGGCGCGGCGCGCGCGGCGGTCGAGACCGCGCACGAGCTCGGGCTCCACGGCCTGAAGGTCGCGACCGTCCTCGGCGACGACCTCATGCCCCGGCTCGACGAGCTCGCCGGGCGCACCGCACTCCGCCACCTCGACTCGGGTGCGGCCTTCGCCGAGCTCCCCGCACCCGCGTTGTTCGCGGCCGCGTACCTCGGTGCCCGACCGATCGTCGACGCGCTGTCCCAGGGCGCCGACATCGTCATCACCGGGAGGTGTGCCGACGCCGCCCTCTTCCTCGCGCCCCTCGTGCACGAGCACGGCTGGGCATGGGACGACTGGGACCGCCTCGCGGCCGGCACGCTCGTCGGGCACCTGCTCGAGTGCTCCGGGCAGACCGCCGGCGGCAACCTCAGCCGCGACTGGTGGACCGTCCCGCACCCGTGGGACATCCCCTTCCCGATCGCCGACGTCGAGGCGGACGGCACCGCTGTCATCACCAAGCCGCGGGCGTCGGGTGGCCGGGTGAGCTTCGACACCGTGCGCCACCAGCTGCTCTACGAGGTCCACGATCCGACGCGCTACCTCTCCCCCGACGTCGTGGCCGACTTCACGAGCGCGACCTTCGTCGACGAGGGCGACGACCGCGTCCGGATCACCGGCGTCCGCGGTACACCCGCAACCGACACGTACAAGGCGCTGCTGGCCCACCACGTCGGGTGGGCCGGGGAGACGCGGGCCGCGTTCTCGTGGCCCGAGGCGCGCGAGAAGGCGACGGCTGCGGCGGCGATCTTCGCCGAGCGCGTCGAGAGCGCCGGGCCTGCCGGTCGACGAGTGGTGCGTCGAGCTCTGGGGCGTCGATGCGCTCGGGGGGCCCGACGGTGCCCCCGACCGACGCCGAGCCGCCCGAGGTCGTCGCCCGCGTGGCATGGCGCTGCGCGGACCAGCTCACCGCGGGCCTCGTCGGTCGCGAGATGGTGCCCCTCACCCTCGGCGCTCCCCCGGCCGGGCTGACGGGGATGGGCCGTGGCGCTGCACGGCCCACCGAGCTGCTCGGGATCTGGCCGACGCTCGTCGAGAAGGCGCTCGTGGACCCCAGGTCGTCGTCGCCCTGGAGACGACCTGATGCGGCTCCGGTTGCACGAGCTCT
The DNA here is from genome assembly GCA_963809885.1 of uncultured Acidimicrobiia bacterium. Taxonomy (GTDB): domain Bacteria; phylum Actinomycetota; class Acidimicrobiia; order IMCC26256; family PALSA-555; genus JALHSW01. The sequence goes on from CAWELA010000006.1 coordinate 174,067, forward strand.
GCGGCTACCGCTCCGGCGACAAGGGCGACATCTCGAACATCGCCCTGTTCGCCGACGATCGGGCGGCCTACGACGTCATCGTGCGCGAGGTGACGGCCGAGCGCGTGCGCGAGCACTTCGGCGACGTTCGTCACCGGCGACGTCGTGCGCTACGAGGCACCCAACGTCCTGGCCCTCAACTTCGTCCTGCGCGGCGCGCTCGGTGGCGGCGGGCCACGAACCCTTCGCAGCGACAACCTCGGCAAGGCGCTCGGCGGCGCGCTCGGTGCGACTGGAGATCGACGTCCCCGACGAGCTGGCCGACCGCCGCGCGCCACGACCCGACGTCGGTTGGGCCGAGACGATCCTGCGCGACCTGCCCTCAGCCGGGCCCTGACCCGGACGCGCCGAGCACGATCGGCCCACCGATCGACGCGAAGTGTTCCTCGACGTCGCTCGGCGCGAGGGCCGGAGCGTAGAGGTGACCCTGGGCGAGCAGGCAGCCCGCGTCGCGGAGATGCCGCTCCTGTGCCGCGGTCTCGACGCCTTCCGCGATCGCGAAGAGGTCCAGGCGACGGCAGAGATCGATGGTGGCGTCGACGATCGCGTCGTCGAAGCGATCAGCGCCGAGCCCGGCGACGAACGCCCCGTCGATCTTGATCGCGTCGATCGGGAGCTCCTTCAGGTGCATCAGCGGTGCGGCTCCGGTGCCGAAGTCGTCGAGCGCGACCAGGGAACCGAGCTCCCGCAGCTGCGCGAGCAGTACGCCGGCCGCCGGGCCGTCCTCGACCAACAGGCGCTCGGTCACCTCGAACACGAGCAGCATGGGATCGATGCCGGACTCAACGATCGTACGTTCGATGCCCGCGACGAGATGGCGATCGTGCAGCTCGGCCGCGGCGACATTGATCCCCATCATGAACGGGCCCCATTCCGGATGCTCCGCACGCCAGCTCGCCGCCTGGCGACACGCCTCGGCGCGCACGAACGCACCGATGGACCGCACGAGACCGGTCTCCTCCGCGACCGCGAGGAAGGCGCCCGGCGCCAGGAGCCCACGGGACTCGTGGGGCCAGCGCACCAGTGCCTCGAACCCGGCCAATCGACGGGTCTCGAGCTCGATCACCGGTTGGTAGTGCAGGACCAGCTGCTGCTCTTCGACGGCCCGGCGGAGCTCTCGCTCGACGTCGAGGCGGGCGACGACCTGCTCGCGCAGGTCGTCGTCGAACAGCTCGGCTCGGGCCCGGCCACGATCCTTCGCCAAGTACATGGCAGCGTCGGCGTCACGGAGCAGCGACTCGGGTTCGCGTCCGTCGACGATGGCGATCCCGATGCTCGCCGTGACCACGACCTCGCTGCCACCGATCGTGAACGGTTCCCGCACCATCTCCAGCACCCGCGCTGCGAGCACGTAGGCGTCCTGCTCGTCGCGCACGGCCTCGCAGATCATCACGAACTCGTCACCGCCGAAGCGGGCCACGAGATCCCCCGGCCGGAGGGTGTCACGCAGTCGTGCGCCCATCTCCGCGAGGAGCCGGTCGCCGGCCTCGTGTCCGACGCTGTCGTTCAGCACCTTGAAGCGGTCGATGTCGAGGAAGAGCACCGCTGCGTGCGGGCCACCGTGGCGCGGATGCTCCGCGGCCTGCCGCAGTCGTTCGAGCACACGATCGCGGTTCGGGAGACCCGTCAGTGGATCGTGGCTCGCCTGGTGCGCGAGCCGGGTCTGCGCACGATCGCGCTCGATCGCGATTCCCATGATGTTCGCGGCCACCTCGAGCACCCGTCGGTCGGCCTCGGTCGGCGCCGAGTCGTCCTTGCGGAACATCGTGATGCTCCCCACGGAGCGGTCCCGGTCCTCGTGGTTCGATGCCATGGCCGCCCACCAGGTGCGGTAGCCGTGCGCGGCAACGAGGTCGTTGAGGTCCGGACGGCGCCGGTCCGCGGACACCGGCGCGTGGATGACCTGGCCCTCGAGCCCCGGGAGTCGACCCTCCCGTACGGAGACGCCGTCGAGTGCCTCGACGATCGCGGTCGGGAGGTGGGGCGCGGCCACCACGCGCATCGCGAGCTCGGCCTCGTCGATGACTGCGGCGGCGCCGTCCCCGCCGGGCGTCCAGTGCTCGACCATGCGGATGACCTCGTCGAGCGCTTCCGCGAGCGGTGCGTCCTGCGCGACGAGGCCGAGGATGCGCGCCTGGTCCGAGGCGAGCGACTGGGCACGTCGACGATCGGTCACCTCGCGGGCGTTCACGAGGATCCCGCCGACGGCAGGGTCCTCGGTGAGGTCGACCGCGACAGACTCGATCCACCGCCACGAACCATCGCGGTGACGGATCCGGTGCTCGAGTGTTCTCGGTGGTCCGGGGCCGAAGAGCTGCTCGGTGAACGCGCGGGCGACCGACTCGCGCTCGTCGGGATGGACCATGTCGAGTGGCGCGATGCCCAGGAGATCCTCCGGTGTGTACCCGAGCACCCGCTCGTGCGACGGGCTCGCGAAGGTGTACCTGCCGGTGGTGTCGTAGATCGACACGAGGTCGACCGAATGGTCGATGAGCGCACGGAACCGGGAGTCGGCGACCCGCCGCGCGCTCTCGGCGTCGATACGGTCGGTGATGTCGGTGCAGCAGCCCACGTGTCCGACGAGGCTGCCGTCGGCGGCATACGCGGGCACGGCGGTGTCGGAGATCCACCGGTACTCGCCGTCGGCGCGGCGCAACCGGTAGTCGATCTCGAACGGATACCCGTCTGCGAAGCGATCGGCGAGCTCTCGCCGCACCCCCAGGAGATCGTCGGGGTGGATCCCTGCCTCCCAGCCGGTCCCGAACTCGTGCTCCGGCGTGCGACCCGTGAACTCGAACCACCGGCGGTTGAACCAGATGGCGTCGGCGTCGATGTCCGCCACCCAGATCAGCAGGTCGGACCGGTCCGCGGCCTGCCGGAACGCCCGGTTGGCCGCGCGCGGCCCCGCCGTGGCCGCGAGTTGCCCCACCTTGCCCGTTTCCGTCATCGGTCACCCATCGTCCGCCGGTGGCCCGTCAGCCTTGCACCCGTCCGGACTGTGTCGAGCACCCGCGATCCTCTCCTGAGGCTCCCACCGAGATCCGAGAACGGGCAGGAGCTGCCCACGACCGCGGTCCGGCAGTAGCTTCGGTCCCATGATCATTCTCTTCATCATCGTGTTCGGCATGGCTGCGGGATGGATCGCGCAGCTCCTCCTCGGAGGCGGTGGGAGCTGGGGCGAGGCCCTCGTCGTCGGCATCATCGGTTCGTTCGTTGGCGGTCTGCTCGCGAGCCTGATCGCCGGCGACGGGATCGAGTTCCGTGCGAGCGGGATCATCGGCACGATCGTCGGGGCGATCGTCGTGCTCGCCATCTGGCGGGCGATCCGCGGGAGCAAGGCCGCGACGAGCTGAGTCACCTCGCGTGCGCGTGGAGGAGCACTCACGGCTCCCGCTCCACCCCTCAGCGCGCAGGAGGTCCCCGGTTTCCGGGTTCGTCAGATCCGGGAGTGGCTCCGGCAGCGCCAGCAGTGAGTGCCGGCACGGCAGTCGGTTCAGGAGGCGCGCGGGGTCGCAGCTTCTCGACGTGAGGCGTAGAACTTCCCGAGGATCAGCAGCGCGCCGATCGTCTGGGAGACCGGCAGCGCGACGGTCGGTGCGGGCCCCCAGAAGTTCGGCCCGTCGGCCAACCACCAGACGAACGACGCGGCGATCCAGACCGCGCAGGTGATCTGGATGGCGCGCTCTGCGTTCTTGGAGCGGAGCGCGCCGAGCGCCGCCGTGGCGGCGTCGATCGGGAAGAACGCGGGGAAGACGATGCCGACGGCGCCGGCGGAGGTGGCCACGCCCTTGCCACCTCGGAAGCCGAACCAGACCGGGAAGATGTGCCCCGCGATGCTGGCCGTCGCGCCCGCGTAGGCGCCGTCGGGACCCCCGATGGCCCAGCCCGCGAGGCCGGCGACGAAGCCCTTGGCGGCGTCGATGAGCATCACCGCGGCCCCCCAGCCCTTGCCCACGACCTGCATCGTGTTGAAGCCGCCCGGGTTGCCGCTCCCGACCGCGCGGATGTCGACCTCGCCGCGCGTGGCCAGTCGGGTCACGAGCACCGCGGTCGGGAACGTCCCGATCACGTAGCCCGCGAGCGCAGCACCGACCACCACCAGCACGTCGTGCACGAGTCCGAGGCTAGGCGGACCCGTCGCGGGAGGGCGTCAGCCGCCTGAGACGTCCTGTGGACGCGCCTTGCCGGCGCCGATCCAGGGCATCATCGAGCGCAGGCGGTCACCGACCTCTTCGATCGGGTGCTCCGCGGCCTTCCGGCGCAGCGCGTTGAACACCGGACGGCCCGCCTGGTTCTCGAGGATCCACTCCTGCGCGAACTTGCCACTCTGGATCTCGTCGAGGATCCGCCGCATCTCGGTCCGCGTCTCGTCGGTGATGATGCGCGGTCCGCGGGTCATGTCGCCGTACTCTGCGGTGTCGGAGATCGAGTAGCGCATGTTCGCGATGCCGCCCTCGTAGATGAGGTCGACGATCAGCTTCACCTCGTGGAGCGTCTCGAAGTACGCGGACTCGGGCTGGTAGCCCGCGTCGACCAGCGTGTCGTAGCCCGCCTTGATCAGCTCGACCACGCCGCCGCACAGGACGGTCTGCTCGCCGAAGAGGTCGGTCTCGGTCTCCTCCTCGAACGTCGTGTCGAGCACACCGGCGCGCGTCGCGCCGACAGCCTTCGCGTACGCGAGCGCCGTGCCCTTGGCCTTGCCGGTCTCATCGGCGGAGACCGCGACGAGCGCGGGGACCCCGCCACCTTCCTCGAAGGTGCGGCGCACGAGGTGCCCAGGACCCTTGGGCGCGATCATCCAGACATCGACACCCTTCGGCGGCTTGATCTGGCCGAAATGGATGTTGAAGCCGTGCGCGAACGCGAGCGAGTCGCGGTCCTCGAGGTTCGGCGCGATGTCCTGCTCGTAGACGCGGGCCTGCTCGGTGTCCGGGAGCAGCACCATGATCACGTCCGCCTCCTTGGTGGCCTCCGCCGTCGTGAGGACCCGCAGCCCCGCCTCCTCGGCCTTGCTCCACGAGCTCGAGCCCTCCCGGAGACCGACACGCACGTCGACGCCCGACTCCTTGAGGTTCAGCGCATGGGCGTGGCCCTGCGAGCCATACCCCAGGACGGCGACCTTGCGCCCCTCGAGCAGGCCGGGGTCGGCGTCGGCGTCGTAGTAGATGGTGGCGGGCATGTGGAGATCCTCTCGAACCTTGCGGGGAACAGGAAAGACGGTAGGTCAGCCGGTGCTCGTCTTCACAGCCCGGAGCCGCGCCGGTCGACGGGTGAGCTTGGGCAGGGCGATCCGGCCCGTCCGCTGCAGCTCCAGGATGCCGAACGGCGCGAGCAGATCCGTCATCGCGTCGAGCTTGTCGGGTCGGCCGGCAACCATGATCGTGATCGAGTCGTAGCCGACGTCCTCGATGCGGGCCTCGAAGATCGCCGCCAGCTCGGTGATCTGCGAACGCGCCTCAGCCGTCGCCTTCACCGTCAAGAGCATGAGCTCGCGCTCGACTGCTTGTTCGGGTGAGAGCTCGACGATCTTGATCACCGGGATCAGCTTGTTGAGCTGCTTCGTGACCTGCTCGAGCGGCGCGGAGTCCGCATCGACCACGATCGTCATCCGGCTGTAGCGCTCTTCTTCGGTCGGACTGACCGCGAGCGACACGATGTTGAAGCCGCGCCGCGTGAACAGGCCGGCGACGCGTGTGAGCACACCGAACTTGTTCTCCACGAGCACGGACAGGATGTGATGCTGCACCGAGGTGCCGTCTGGGTTCATCGCCATGGTCATCGACCTCCCCGGTTGTCCTGTGCCGGGTCCAGGATGATCTCGTCGTTGGTCGTGCCCGGGGCGACCATGGGATACACCTTCTCGCGGTAGTCGGTGTGGAAGTCGATCACGACGGGGCGGTCGTCGATGGCGTTCGCCTTCTCGATCGTGGGCGCGACGTCTTCGGGGGTGTCGACGCGGAAGGCCACGCATCCCATGGCTTCGGCCCACTTGACGTAGTCGGGGAGGTCGGGTGAGAGATAGACCTCGCTGTAGCGCTCTTCGTAGAAGAGCTCTTGCCATTGGCGGACCATCCCGAGGTACGCGTTGTTCAGGATCGCGATCTTGACGGGGATGCGCTCGGCGCTCGCGGTGACGAGCTCTTGGGCGGTCATCTGGAAGCAGCCGTCGCCGTCGATGGCCCACACCAGGCGTTCGGGCTTGCCGACCTTCGCGCCGATGGCGGCGGGGACCGCGAAGCCCATGGTGCCGAGGCCGCCGGAGTTCACCCAGGTGTAGGGGTGGTTGAACTTCCAGCGTTGCGCGGTCCACATCTGGTGTTGTCCCACCCCCGAGGCGACGATCGTGTCGTCGGGTGTGTTGTCGCGCAGCGCGTCGATGCAGAACTGGGGCTTGAGCGGACCGTCCTCGAGCTGCTCGTAGGTGAGGGGGTGCTGGTCCTGCCACTGCCGCAGCTGGCGGTGCCAGTCCTCGAGGGACCCCCAGCGAGCACCCGCGCGCTTCTCGGCCGGTGTGGTCTTGGCTCGGTCGGCCGTCGCGGCCTTCACCATCTCCTCGATCACGTACTTGCAGTCACCGACGATCGGCACATCGGGTCGACGCACCTTGCCCAGCTCGGCCGGGTCGATGTCGACGTGGATCACCTTCGCGTCGGGCGCGAACCCCTCGAGCTTGCCGGTGACCCGGTCGTCGAAACGCGACCCCAACGCGAGCAACAGGTCCGACTGCTGCATCGCGGTGACCGCGGTGTAGTTGCCGTGCATCCCCGGCATCCCGAGACACAGCTCGTGATCGTCGGGGAACGACCCGCGTGCCATCAACGTCGTCACGACCGGGAACCCGCTCAGCTCGGCCAGCTCCCGCAACGCCTCCGCCGCACGCGCCTTCAAGATCCCGCCACCCGCATAGATCACCGGCCGACGCGCCTCACCCATGAGGCGCACCGCGTCCTTGATCTGCTTCGCGTGCCCCTTCAGATTCGGCTTGTAGCCGGGCAAGTCGATCGCCTCGGGCCAGTACCAGTCCATCTGCTGGTTCGCGATGTCCTTGGGCAGATCCACCAGCACCGGACCCGGGCGACCCGTCGTCGCGACATGGAACGCCTCCCGCACGATCCGCGGGATGTCCTTCGCGTCCGTCACCAGCCAGTTGTGCTTCGTCACCGGCATCGTGATCCCGACCGTGTCGCACTCCTGGAACGCATCCGTCCCGATCACCGAGTACGGCACCTGCCCCGTGATCATCACCAACGGGATCGAGTCCATGTACGCATCGCACAACGGCGTGACCACGTTCGTCGCCGCGGGACCGCTCGTCACCATCGCCACACCGGGCCGACCGGTCGCGTGCGCGTACCCCTCCGCCATGTGACCCGCGCCCTGCTCATGACGCACCAGGATGTGCCGGATCGACGAATCGATCAGCGGGTCATAGACAGGAAGGATCGCCCCGCCGGGGAGACCGAACATCACGTCGGTCTCCTCCATCTCGAGGCTCTTGATCAGGGCTTGGGCTCCGGTGAGCTTCATCGTGGGCTCGCTTCGTTCTCGGTGGTGCCGGGCGGAGTGGCGTCGTCCGGGGCACGGACCCGGGACACAAAACGCCCCTCGCTCGAGCGAGGGGCGGAGGCGCACGCGCGCGTGTTGCGGGCGGGCGTGCGCTAGGGAATTACTACGAGCGTGAGGTGGCGGCTCATCAGACACCCATTGTGTCAGACCGGACCCTGCTCTGGCAACAGGTTCTCGCCGAGGGGCCGGCGCCTGGACCGGGCGACATGACGCACTCGCGTCGGGACGGGGGCTCAAGTGGACCGGCGAGCACGTCGACCTACTCTCCCGTGGGCGAACAGGAACCGGTCGTCATCGTCAGCGACGAGGACAAGGTCGAGGCACGCAACAGCGTGCGGAAGACCGCACGCGGCACCTCGATCGGTGGCATCGCCACGGTCCTCGTCGCGACCTTTACCGGCGTCATGCTGGCCGAGCGGCTGTTCCCGAACGTCACTGGCCTGGGCCGGGCGCTCCTCAGCGCCGCCGTGGCCGGGGTGCTCACGCTGCCGCTCCTCCTGGGCGTTGCCGGGATGGCCAAGCGACGGGCGATCGAGTCGGGGACGATCGAGCGGGCCCAGGAGCGGGCCATGCAGAGCGACGCCAGGCGACGCGAGTTCGAGGCCCGCCTGTCCCGCGGCCTCGAGATATCCGAGGACGAACACGCCGCGTACGACGTGATCGGCCGCGCGATGGACTCGGTGCTGCCGGGAGCCCCGGTCGAGCTGCTCCTCGCCGACAACAGCCACGCGCACCTCGATCGCGTCGTGACCTCGGCCGGGGGCGAGGAGGTCAGCGGGTGCCCGGTCGACTCGCCCGACCAGTGCGTGGCCGCGCGCCGGGCGCAGACCCAGGTGTTCGCGGACAGCGAAGACCTGGACGCGTGCCCGCTCCTGCGGGGACGCGTCGAGGGCCGCTGCTCGGCCGTCTGCATCCCGGTCTCGATCATGAGCCGGACCGTGGGTGTCGTGCACACGACCGGTTCGGTCGACGACACGCCCGAGCAGTCGGCGATCGAGGCGCTCCAGACGCTGTCGAACCAGGCCGGCAACCGACTCGGGATGCTCCGCGTGATGGCCGAGACACAGGTGCAGGCGTCGACCGACGGGCTCACGGGCCTCATCAACCGACGCAGCCTGGAGAACAAGGTCCGCCAGCTCCGGAACGAGGGCGCTGACCTCGCGTTCGTGATGGCCGATCTGGACCGGTTCAAGGACCTGAACGACGCGTTCGGGCACGAGGCCGGCGACCGAGCGTTGCGGATCTTCTCCGAGACCCTCCGCGCGAACCTCCGGACCGGCGATCTCGCGTGCCGCTACGGCGGTGAGGAGTTCGCGATCGTGCTCCCGGGATCCGACGTGCAGAGCGCGATCGAGATCATCGAGCGCATCCGGGACGCGGTCGTGATCGCGACCGGGCGTGGCGCCGCGCCGACCTTCACCGCCAGCTTCGGTATCGCCCACTCGAGCGAATCGTCGGATCTCGAGGACCTGGTGCACCGGGCGGACAAGGCGCTCTTCGCGGCGAAGGACGGTGGTCGCGACTGCATGTGCATCGACGGACACGCGACGCCGGTCGCACCGCCGACCCTCACCGCACTGGCCTGAGCGTCACGCGACCGCCGCCGCAGCGCTCAGTGCTGGTGCAACGGACACGAATACGTCGTGCGACCACCGACGGTGCGCCGGAGCAGGGGCGCACCGTCTCGCGGACACATCCCGCCGGGCTCACGTGCCGCCATCAGATCGCCGGTGTGCGACCCGCCCCGACGACCGAGCTGCCCGAGCGTCGATCGGATCGACCGGGCGAGCCGCGCCTGCTCTCCGGCATCGAGCGAGTCCGCGGGACGCGCCGGATCGAGGTCGACGCGCCAGAGGATCTCGTCGGTGAGCAGGTTGCCGAGTCCGGCGATGCGCGCCTGGTCCATGAGCACCGCCTTCAGCGGTGCCCGCGACCGCGCGACCGCGCCACGCAGCTGCGCGAGGTTGATCGTCATCGCGTCGAACCCGAGGCGGTCCTCGTCGGGGTCGAGCTCGACCGCGCCGAGGCGTCTGGGGTCTCGCAGCGAGAGGCGGCCGCCGTCGGCGAACCGGACCGCGAAGCGGTGCCACTCGGGAACGTCCCGGTTGCTCGCGTAGAGCAGCGGGTCGCCCGCCGCGTCGCCGTCGATCACGACTCGTCCGCTCATGCCCAAGTGGAGCCCGAGCACCGGGCCGATCGAGTCCTCGGCGCCGTCCGTGTCCACGAACAGCTGCTTGCCCCGCCGGCGGGCGGTCACGAACCGCCGGCTCGGGAGCGCGGCGCGGACTGCCCGAGGGGTCAGACCCCGCTTCAGGTACCAGGTGTCGGGCGCATCGACGGCGGCGATCTCACGGCCGAGGGCACGCGCCTCGATCAGCGCGCGCGCCTCCTCGGCCTCGAGGATCTCCGGCATGGTCCGACTCCGGTGGTGGGGAGACCGGGCTCAGGCGTTGGTGATCGCGCCGCGGTCCGCGCCCTGCGCGAGCTTGGCGTACTTGGCGAGGAACCCGCTCGTGTAGCGGGGCTCGGGGAGCTTCCAGTCGGCGCGCCGCGCCGCGAGCGTTGCGTCGTCGACCATCAGGTCGATCGTGTGCGCCTCGGCGTCGATCACGATCCGGTCCCCCTCGGCGACGAACGCGATCGGTCCGCCGTCGACGGCTTCGGGCGCGACGTGGCCCACGCAGAACCCGTGCGTGCCACCGGAGAACCGGCCGTCGGTGATGAGCGCAGCGTCGGCACCCCGGCCTGCACCCTTCATCGCGCCGGTGACCGCCAACATCTCCTTCATGCCCGGGCCGCCCCTCGGACCTTCGTAGCGGATCACGACGACGTCGCCCGCGTTGATCTTGCCGGCCAGGATCGCGTCCATGGCGAACTCTTCCCCGTCGAAGACCCGTGCAGTGCCCTCGAACCGGAGGTGGTCGAGCCCGGCCACCTTGACGACGCTGCCGTTGGGAGCGAGCGAACCGGTGAGGATCGCCAGCCCGCCCTGGCTGTGGATCGGGTCGGACAGGGGGTGCACGACGGTGCCGTCGGGCCCGGGCGACGCGAGCGCGGCGAGGTTCTCGGCCATCGTCTTCCCGGTCACCGTGAGCGCGTCGCCGTGGAGCAACCCGGCGTCGAGGAGGAGCTGCAGCACCACGGGAACGCCGCCGACACCGTCGAGGTCCGTCATGTGGAAACGGCCCTACGGCTTCATGTCGGCGATGTGCGGGACCTTCGCGCCGATGAGGTTGAACTCGTCGAGCTCGAGCTCCACGCCGGCCTCGAAGGCGATCGCGAGCAGGTGGAGCACGGCGTTCGTGGAGCCACCGAGCGCCATGGTGACGGCGATCGCGTTCTCGAACGCCTCCTTCGTCATGATCTGGCGGGGGCGGATTCCCGCGTCGATCAGTCCCATGACCGCGCGGCCACTCTCGTACGCGTAGTCGTCACGCCGGCGGTCGACCGCGGGGGCCGACGCGCTGCCCGGGAGCGACATGCCGAGTGCCTCACCGATCGCCGCCATCGTGTTGGCCGTGAACATCCCGGCGCAGGAGCCCTCGGTCGGGCACGCCCGCTTCTCGATCTCGCCGAGCTCGTTCTCGGTGAGGGTGCCGGCGGCACAGGCACCGACGGCCTCGAACACGCTGACGATGTCGAGCGCCTGGTCCTTGTAGTGACCGGGGAGGATCGAGCCGCCGTAGACGAACACCGACGGGAGGTTGAGCCGGGCCGCCGCCATGAGCATGCCGGGCAGGCTCTTGTCGCAGCCGGCGAAGTTGACCATGCCGTCGAGGCGCTCGCTGTGCATCACGCACTCGACGGAGTCCGTGATGATCTCGCGCGACACCAGCGACCCGCGCATGCCCTCGTGGCCCATGGAGATGCCGTCGCTGACCGCGATCGTGACGAACTCGAGCGGGAACCCGCCGGCGTCTCGGACGCCTTCCTTGGCCCGCTTCGCCAGGCGATCGAGCGGCATGTTGCAGGGCGTGACCTCGTTCCAGCTCGACGCGACGCCGATCTGGGCCTTCCCCCAGTCGCCGTCGTTCATCCCGACGGCGCGCAGCATGGCGCGTGCCGGTGCTCGCTCCATGCCGTCGGTGACTTGCCTGCTGCGTGGCTTCGGGTCGCTCATGCCGCCAGCGTACCGACTGGGCCGCTCGTGGCCGTCGGGTATCGACCCCCATAGGGTTGGCGCATGGCAGCGGTCCTCCTCGGCACCCGCGACGGCGTGCGGACGCTCGTCGACGGCGCCGTCCACGAGCACGCGCTCCGGGGCCGCGAGGTGCGTACCCTCGCCCGGCGCCGGGACGACTGCTGGGCGATCCTCGACGGGACGACCGTCGCCACCCGGAATCCTGGGGGCGACTGGCGCGAGGTCGCCAGCACCGAAGCCGACCTGAGGTGTCTGCTGCCGGCTGCGGGCGGTGCATGGTGCGGCACGCGGGACGGCACGCTGCTCCGGCTCCTGGGCGACACCTTCACCCGCGTGCAGGCGTTCGACGCAATCGAGGGGCGCGACCACTGGCACGCCGTCGGCAGCGACCACCCGTACGTGCGATCGATCTCCGCGACGGCCGACGACTCGGCCCTGCTCGTCAACGTGCACGTCGGAGGGATCGCCCGATCGGGCAATGGCGGCGCGTCGTGGAAGCCGACGATCGACGTCGAGATCGACGTGCACGAGGTGCGGGCGCACCCGACGGATCCGAAGCTCGTGCTCGCACCAGCCGGGTACGGGCTGGCGATCAGCCGCGACGGTGGCGTGTCATGGGACGTCACGACCGACGGTATGCACGCCGGGTACGCGCGAGCGGTCGCGTTCACCAGCGATGCCGCGCTCGTGAGCGCGTCCGACGGGCCCGTCGGCGGCACGAGCGCGCTCTACCGCTGGGACGTCGCCGAGGGCGGTCCGCTCACCCGTGTGACCGCGGGCCTCCCCGAGTGGGTCGACGGCAACATCGACACCGGCACCCTCGACGCCCGCGGCGAGACGGCCGCGTTCGCCGACCACGGCGGCAACGTGTACGTGAGCACCGACGGCGGCCGCACGTGGACCCCCGTCCCCGCCGACCTCGGCCCCGTCACCGCCGTCGGCGTCAGCTCGTCGCCGAGGAGACCGGGGGCACCGCGCGTCACCCGTCGAGGCGGTCGTCGAGGAGGCGGTTGAGGAGCTGGGGGTTCCCCTGGCCGTTGGTCGCCTTCATGGCCTCGCCCATGAAGAACCCGCGCTTCTTCTTCTTGGCCTTGTCGTCGCCCGCGCGGTACGCCTCGACCTCGGCGGCGTTCGCCGCGAGGATCCCGTCGAGCACCGCGCCGAGCTCGCCCTCGTCGCTCAGCTGGGCGAGGCCACGCTCCTCGACGATCTGCTTCGGTCGCTTCGGCTCCCGCAGGGCCTCGTCGAGCACGTCCTTGCCCTGGTTCCGGGACAGCGAGCCGTCCGCCACCAGGTCGGCCAGCTCCGCGAGGCCATCCGGTGCGAGCGGGAGCACCTCGGGCGAGAGCCCGCTCTCGTTGAGGTACGCGAGCACCTCACCCGTGGCCCAGTTCGCGACGTCCTTCGGCGTGCCCGCGTGCAACGCCTCGACGGCAGCCTCGGCATATGCGGCGAGCCCCGGCACACCGACGAGCACCCGCGCGTCGTGCTCGGCCAGGCTCCACTCATCGACCAGCCGGGCGCGTATGGCCGCCGGCAGCTCCGGCAGCCATCCCCGCACCTGCGCCCGCTGCGCCGCGGTCGGGGCGACGGGGAGCAGGTCGGGCTCCGGGAAGTAGCGGTAGTCGCTCGACCCTTCCTTGCTCCGCATCCCGTAGGTGACGCCGTCGTTCTCGTCCCAGTGGCGCGTCTCCTGCGCGATGCGCTCGCCGGTCTCGAGCGCCTCGACCTGACGGTCGATCTCGAACTCGATCGCCCGGCCGAGCGACCGGAGCGAGTTCATGTTCTTGACCTCGACCTTCGTGCCGAGCTCCCCCGTGGCGCTCACGGGCCGCACCGACACATTGGCGTCGACGCGCATCGACCCCTCCTCCATCTTCACGTCCGACACACCGATCGCCAGCAGCACCGCGCGCAGCTCGGTCGCGTAGCCGCGCGCCTGCTCCGCGGATGTGATGTCGGGGCGGCTGACGATCTCCATCAACGGCACGCCGGCGCGGTTGTAGTCGACGAGCGAGTGATCGGCGCCGTGGATGCGGCCACCACCGCCGATGTGCTGGGACTTCCCGGTGTCTTCCTCGAGGTGGGCACGCTCGATGCGAATCGTCGTGCCGTCGACCTCGATCTCACCGTCCGCGAGGATCGGCGCCTCGTACTGGCTGACCTGGTAGTCCTTCGGCATGTCCGGGTAGAAGTAGTTCTTCCGGGCGAAGATCGACCGTTCGGGCACGTCGAAGGCCAGCGCCTCCGCGAGCCGGAGCGCGTACTCGACCGCGGTCTCGTTGAGCACCGGGAGCGAGCCGGGCAGCCCCAGGCACACCGGACACACGTTCGTGTTCGGTTCGGCCCCGAACTCGTTCGGGCACCCGCAGAACAGCTTCGTCGCGGTCGACAGCTCGCAGTGGACCTCGAGCCCGATGGTCGGCTGGTAGTCGGTCATGGCGCCGCCTCTTCGAGTGCCTGTGCGACCCGGAACATCACCGACTCGCCCAGTGCCGGTGCGAGCACCTGCACCCCGACGGGGAGGGCTTCGGCACCGGTGCCCCACGGCACGCTCATGGCCGCGTGGCCCGCGAGGTTGCTCGGGATCGTGCACACGTCCGACAGGTACATCGCGAGCGGGTCCGCCGTCCTGGCACCGACCTCGAACGCGACGGTGGGCGACGTCGGGGACAGCAGCGCGTCGCACGACTCGTAGACGCGCGCCAGGTCGCGGATGATCAGCGTTCGGATCCGCTGCGCCTTGCCGTAGTACGCGTCGTAGTAGCCGGCCGACAGCGCGTACGTGCCGAGCATGATGCGCCGCTTCACCTCGGCACCGAAGCCGGCCGCGCGGGTCGCGGCGTTCATCTCTGCGACCTCCTCCGCGTCGACCCGCAACCCGTAGCGCACACCGTCGTAACGTGCGAGGTTCGACGACGCCTCGGCCGGCGCGATCAGGTAGTACGCGGACAACCCGTAGACGGTGCTCGGCACGGAGACGCGCTCGACCGTCGCACCCGCCGCGACCAGCGCGGCAGCGGCAGACTCCACTGCACCCCGCACCTCGGGCTGCACGCCGTCGACGTCCGTGAGCTCCTCGATGATGCCGATCCGCAGACCGGCGACGCCGTCGCGCAGGGTGGGCACGAGCGCCGCCGGCGTGTCGGGGATGCACGTCGAGTCCATCGGGTCCGGTCCCGCGATGACGTCGAGGAGGAGCGCGGCGTCCTCCACCGTCGTGGCGAACGGGCCGATCTGGTCGAGGCTGCTCGCGAACGCCACCAGTCCGTAGCGCGAGACCACGCCGTAGGTGGGCTTGACCCCGACGACACCGCACAGGGCTGCGGGTTGGCGGATCGACCCACCGGTGTCGGACCCGAGGCCCAGCAGCCCGAACCCGGCAGCGACCGCAGCCGCCGAGCCACCGCTGGAACCGCCGGGGACCCGTGACGGGTCGACCGGGTTGCGCGTGGGGCCGTACGCCGAGTTCTCCGTGGAGGACCCCATCGCGAACTCGTCGAGGTTCGTCTTGCCGAGCACGACGCCGCCCGCCTGCTCGATGCGCTCGACGACCGTGGCGGTGTAGGGAGGGCACCAACCTTCCAGGATCTTCGAGGCGCACGTCGTGGGGATCCCGCGAGTGCAGAGGTTGTCCTTGAGCACGATCGGCACGCCGGCGAGCGGTCCGGGATCGTCGCCGGCCGCGACCGTCGCGTCGACGCGGTCGGCCTCGGCGCGCGCCTCGTCACCGAGGACGAGCAGGAACGAGTGCAGCTCCGGGTCACGGGCCCCGATCTCGGCGAGGCGCTCCTCGACGACGTCGCGCGCCCGGCGCGTGCCCGTCCGGACCGAGGCCGCGAGCTCGGCGGCGGGAGCGCTCACGACGCGTCGAGGATGCGGGGGACGCGGAAGCGCCCGTCCTCCGCGGCCGGCGCCGCGGCGAGCACCTCGTCGCGGTCGAGTGTCGGGCGGACGGTGTCGGCACGCAGGACGTTGACGAGCGGGAGCGGGTGCGCGGTGGGCTCGACGTCGCCCAGGTCGAGGGCCGCGACGTCACCGGCGTGGTCGAGGATCACCCCGAGCTCGCCGGTCAGCTGCTCGACCTCGTCGGGCGTCAACGCGAGCCGGGCGAGCCGGGCCACGTGCTCGACGTCCTCCCGGCTGATCTGGCGGTCGATGTCCCGTTCGGCGGGGCTGCTCGGTGGCCACGGCCCCGAGTCTACGGGGAGACCCCTGCGGACGGCCCGGTCGTCGTGCGCAGGTACGGGTCGTCCGGCGCGCCGGCGTGCGCCCACCAGGTCGGCGGGGACGGCAACCAGTCCGAGTCTTCGACGATGCAGTCGACCGGACAGACCGGGACGCACTTGCCACACCCACTGCACAGCTCCGGCAGGATCACGAGCGTCACCCCGTGGCGGAAGATCGCGCCGAACCCCGCCGGGCACGCACGCACGCACTCGTCGCAGACGATGCACTCGGAACGCAGGATGCGCAGCGGCGCCTTGTGCCACGTCGGCTTCCGTCCGCGGGAGACGACGCGTGCCGCTCGGTCGCGCGTGGGGTCGTCGCCCGCGTCGTCGTCGGAGGCCACGTCGTCGAGGGTACCGGTCGACGCCCCGGCTACGATCTCGTTCGTGGCGAAGCACGCATTCCTCTCCGACGAGTGGTTCGCGATCGTCGACCAGCTGGTCGAGGTGCACGGCGCCGAGGCGCCGCCCGACGTCGCGATCACGATGAACGTGAGCGTCACGGAGACACCGTTCGGCGACGAGCGCCACCTGCACATGGGTACGCGGGACGGACGCGTCCACTGGGGCATCGGGCACGCGGACGACGCCGATCTCACGCTCACCACGGACTACGAGACCGCCCGGGAGGTCTTCGTCACCGGTGACCCGCAGGCCGGCATGCAGGCGTTCATGGCCGGCAAGGTCCGGGTGCAGGGCGACCTCGCCAAGCTCATGGCCGTGCAGGCCGGCGGCGGGAGCCCGGGCGCGCACGGCGCCCTCGCCCAGGCGATCCAGGGCATCACCGAGTAGCCCCACTCCTCCGCGATGCGTGCCTCACCCGGGCATCCCGGGGCGAGCAACGCACCACCGGGTTGCGGCGACGGTCTGCGGCTACTCGCTCGACGCGACGGCGCGGTGCTCGGGCAGCCAGTGCCAGGCCCGCAGGAAGATGAACGCGCCGCCGAGAGCGAGGAACGCGTAGGAGATGATGTCCGAGATCCCGCGCTGGCGGACGACGTCGTCGTTCCCCGATCCGAAGGTGCTCGGGCCCACGACCTTGAAGAACCCGTAGATGCCCTTCGTCGCGGCGACGATCACGATGATCGCCGCGACGAAGCAGGCCCCGTACAGCGCGGCCCGGGCGACGCGACCCGGCGCGTTGCCCGGGAAGCGCTCGGGCCCGGCGAGCGCCCGGGCGCGGCGGAGGTGGAACACGAACACGACGCTCGCCGCGATCCCCAGGAGCCCGGAGCGCACCGCGGCCTGGTAGTCGGCGTTGTCACTGCGCCCGGCACCCCCACCGGAGCCGAGACCAGGGAGCTGGTCGATGATGTCCTTGAGCTGCTTCGGGAGCCCGCCCCCACCCGGGTGCTTGTCGACGATGAGGTCGGTGAGCGCGTGGATCGTCCCGAAGAACGCGAACAGCGCGACGAACAGCGCCACGACCGTGATCGCGCCGAGGTACCGCGCCTGGGTGCGGGTGCCGTCGGGGTCGTCGTCCTTGCGGCCCGCGACGAGGATCAGGATCACGACGACGAGCAACGGGATCAGGAAGATCGCCAGCCCACCCTTGCCGCCGCCCGCTCCATTGAACAGATCCATCATGTTCCCCCCGGTTGTCTCCGGAGCGCATTATTCCGCGGCGCGTGCGAGCTCGCCCGGACCGCCGCGACGCTCGCCCTGGGGCTGGAGCTTCGGGCCCTCCTCGATGAGGCGCTCGACCGTCCAGCGCTCCTTGTTGTTCGTGATCTTCTCGGCGATCGAGTACGGCTGGTACCGGGCGACGATGTCGCCCTGCACGAGGAACGTCTCCCCGGTGAAGGGGCACGCCTCGGCGCCGAGGTAGGCGATCATCGGCGAGATGTTCTCCGGAGCCCACATGTCGAACTCGGACGGGTCGGTCGGCGCCTTCACCAGGTCGCCGAGGCCCGGGGTCGTCTCGGTGAGGCGTGTCCGCGCCATCGGGGTGATCGCGTTCGACCGCACGCCGTAGTTGGCGAGCTCCATCGCGCAGATCGCGCTGAACGTCGCGATGCCGGCCTTCGCCGCGCCGTAGTTGGTCTGCCCGACGTTGCCGAGCACGCCGGACGTTGACGACGTGTTGATGATCGACCGGTCCTGCTTCTTGTCGGCCTTGGCCTGCTCGCGCCAATAGCCCGCCGCGTGCCGCGTCGGGCAGAAGTGACCCTTCAGGTGCACCGCGATCACGGCGTCCCAGTCGGCCTCGGTCATGTTCACGAGCATCCCGTCGCGCAGGATCCCGGCGTTGTTCACGAGGATGTGCAGGTCGCCGAACGTCTCGATCGCGAGGTCGATGAGGTTCTTGGCCCCGTCGAAGTCGGCGACGCTGTCGGTGTTCGCGACGGCCTCCCCGCCCATGGCGTGGATCTCGTCGACGACCTGCTGCGCCGGTGCCCGGTCGTCGCCCTCGCCGTGGATGTCGCCACCGAGGTCGTTGATGACGAGCTGCGCGCCTTGCGACGCGAAGTAGTGCGCGTGCTCACGGCCGATGCCGCGTCCCGCGCCGGTGATGATCGCGACGCGACCGTCCAGAGCTCCCATGCGTGTGTCCCTTCCTGCGAACCGGCCCGCGATGCTAGGCGGTCGGCCCGGTCCGACCGGAAGGGCGCTACAGGAAGAGGGTGACCTTCGCCCCGCGCTTCACCATCGTCCCGACGGGCGGGTCCTGGGCACGGACCTTCTTGCCGGGCCCGAAGTTCTGCACGTCGGCCGAGAGCCCGGCGGCAGCGAGCGCCTCGCTGGCGGACTCCACGCTCTGGCCGATCACGTTCGGCACCGCGATCAGCTCCGGGCCCTTGCTCACCAGGATCGGGACCTCGGAGTCGCGTGGCGCCGCCTGGCCGGCCGCGGGTTCGGTGCCGATCACGATGCCGACCGCGACCGAGTCGCTGAACGCCTCGCGCTTCACGGGGACGAGTCGCTTGGCCTGGATGATCGCCGCGGCCTCGTCGTAGCCCTTGCCCGCGACGTCGGGCACCTCGACCGGGGCCGGTCCGTCGCTCACGATGAGCGTGACGGAGGACTCGGGCGCGGCCGAGCCCCCGCCCGCGGGGTCGGTGCCGAGCGCGATGTCCTTGGGGACGTTCTCGTCGAACTGCCGCTTGACCACGACGACGAAGCCGGCCTGCTCCAGGAGCGGCTGGGCCTCGGCGAGCGGCTTGCCGGTGACGTCGGGGAGCGGGACGGGCGGCGGGCCGCGCGACACCACGACCTCGATCTCGTCGCCCGAACCGATGAACTCGCCGGGCGCGGGACGCTGCTCGATGATCAGGCCGGCCGGGTCCTCGCTGGTGCGGCGCGCGACGACCGTCATCAGCAGCTCGGCGTCGGTGGCGCGCACCTTCGCGTCGGCGTCGCTCAGCCCCACCAGGCTCGGGACCGCGACCTGCGCACCGCCACCGGTCGCCGCGGCCGCGACCATCGCTCCGCCCGCGACGAGCACCGCGGCAAGCACGATGCCCACGATCCACGGCACGAGGCTGCGCCGGAACTGGCTGCGGGTCGGCACCGCGATGGCGAGTGGCGCGGCGTCGTCAGCGACCGCGGACTGACCGGTGCTCTCGTCCTGGTCGAAGAGGCCGCCGCGTGCGGTGGGCGCGTGGCGCGTCGAGTCGAGGTCCTCGATCGCCTCGCCGATGCCCGCGATCGGCAGCGCACCCGGTGCGGGGAGCGTGCGCGCGGCTCCTGTGAGAGCGGTGCCCATCGCCCCGGCGTCGGGGTACCGGTCGGCGGGCTCGGGACTCCCGGCACGTCGGATCACCGGGACGAGCGGGCCGAGCTCGGGCGGCGCCTCGATGGCGCGCGCCGAGCGTGCCACCATCGTGCTGATCGCCGTGTCGCCCACGACGGGCACCTCGCCGGTACAGGACTCCACGAGGACGACCGCGAGGGAGTACAGGTCGGCGCGCCCGTCGAGGGGCTTGCCGCCCGCCTGCTCGGGAGCCGCGTATCGGGCGGTCCCGACGACCGTCCCGGCCGGCTCCGTCCACGACGCCTCGGCGAGGGCACGCGCAAGGCCGAAGTCTGCGACGCGCACGATGCCGTGCTCGTCGAACAGGAGGTTCGCCGGCTTGATGTCGCGGTGCACGAGCCCTCGCGCGTGCGCGTACCCGAGGGCTGCCGCGACCTGACGGCCGACGTGCGCGGCCTGCGCGGGGCTCAGGCGATCGCCGCTGTCGAGGAGCCCGCGCAGCGACCCGCCCTTGAGGAGCTCGAGGACCATGAAGGGGACGCCCTCGTCCTCGCCCCAGTCGTAGACGGCCATGACATGGGGGTGGTGCAACGCCGCCGCCATCTGGGCCTCGGCCCGGAACCGGCGGAGGAAGCCCGAGTCGTCGGCCAGCCCGCCGTGGAGGACCTTGACCGCCACCCGGCGCCGCAGCCGCACGTCGTCGGCCAGGTAGACGCGTCCGCTCGACCCCGAGCCGATCGGGGCGAGCAGGCGGTACCGTCCGGCGAGGACGCGACCAACGAGGTCGACGAGGGTGGAGTGGGCCATGTTGCGTCCAGGCTACGGGCCTCGGACCCCGATTCCGTGGCAACAGCGGGCGTCGATACCCCGATGCCGCGGCCTCGGCGGGCGCCGATACCCTCGCGGGCGTGTCCGCACCGCCCGCGCCGCCCGAGCTGCCGCCGCCGGGCTCGGCCGAGGCGCCGGCACAGCGCCCACCCCTGTTCCGCCACCCGTGGCGGCTCGCCATCGTCGCGGTGATCTGCCTGGCGGTGCTGAACCTCGGGATCGTGCTGATGTCGCAGTCCGACACGGCACCCGAGGGGCGTACGCCGGTGTCGGCCAACGGCGCGGTCGAGTCGGTCTCCCCCGGACCCGGCGAGCTGGCCCGCCTGCAGGACACGATCACCGCCGACCTGCGGGACGACCTGACCGGCGTGCTCCTGATCGACGGCCAGGAGGTCCCCGAGGACCAGCTCGAGCGGATCGTGCCGCTCGCCCGGGTGAGCTTCCGCCCCGGTGCCGACAAGGACCTCCAGAAGTTCGAGCCCGGACAGCACACGGTGGTCGTGTACTACTGGCCGCAGGGCAAGAACCGGCCCGCGAACCCCGCCGCCTACTCCTGGACCTTCCGCGCCGGCGCCTAGGTGGGCACGACGAAGGTGGCGGTGCCCCGGATGGCGGCACCGCCGGACTCGACCCGGGTGACGAGCACGTCGAGGTCGACCGTCCGCTCGTCGCCCTCGTGCCGCGCGGCCACGGTCGCCGAGCACACGATCCGGTCGCCCGGCCAGACCTGCTCGCGGAACTGCACCGCGAAGCGCCGCACGTTCTCGGCGCCGAGCCAGTCGGTGCAGTACGTCCCGAGGATCCCCGCCTGCAGCATGCCGACCGAGAAGACGCTCGGGTAGCCGGCCGACGCGGCGAACGCCTCGTCGTGGTGGATCGGGTTGAAGTCGCCCGACGCACCCTGGTAGCGGACGAAGTCGGTGCGCGTCAGCGGTCCGTACTCGCGCGGCTCCGGCCCTGCGCCCTCGACGAGGTCGTCCCATCCCGCGCTCACGACGCGGCCTGCCCCGTCTCGATCGCGGTCGACCGCGCTTCGGCGACGAGGCTCCCGTCGGGATCGCGGAACTCGGTCACGGTCACGACGAAGGTCATCGCGCCGCCCCGCTTGCCCTCCTTCTCGTAGATCTCCTCCACGCGCGTCTGGAACGTGAGCTCGTCGCCCGCGCGTGGGGGCGGCCCGTGGAACACGTACTCCTGCGCGCCGTGCAGGAGGCGCCGCAGGTCGAGCCCCACCTGAGCGAGCGGCGACGACTCCGCGCTCATCAGGAAGTTCATCGTGGTGAGGAACGTGGGTGGCGACACCGGCGTACGCCCGTCGACGTACTCCACGTTGTCGCTCATGCACGCCCGCGCGAACTCCCGGATCTTCCCCCGCTCGACGGGCAGCACCGCCTCCTCGTCCGTCAGCCCGATCTTGCTCTGATCTGCCATCCGCCGTCCCCCGTTCCAGGTCAGGATTGTTCAGGGCCGTGCTCGAGGAGCCTCGCGAAGCCCTCCTCGTCGAGGATCGTCACGCCCAGGCTCTCGGCCTTCGCGAGCTTCGACCCGGGGTTCTCCCCCGCCACCACGTAGCTCGTCTTCTTCGACACGCTCGAGGTCACCTTCCCGCCGCGCGCCTCGATCGCCGCCTGGGCCTCCTCCCGCGAGCCACCGGCAAGCGCACCCGTCAGCACGACCGTGACGCCCGCGAGCGTCGCCTCGCCCTCGAGCACCTCGACCCGCGGCGCGGTCAGGTCCACCCCGGCGGTGCGCAGCTTCTCGAGGACCGACCGGTTGCCGTCGATCGTGAAGAAGTGCACGACGCTCTCGGCGATCACGCCACCGACCCCGTCGATCGCGGTCAGCGTCTCGACCGACGCCGACTCGATCGCGTCGAGCGAACCCATCGCGCGCGGCGACCGCTTGGGCGGCGGTCGGCCCGAGGTGCCGGATGCTCAGAGCCACCAGCACCCGCGCGAGCCCGCGCGACCGAGACGCGTCGATTCCCGCCACGAGGTTCTCCGCTGACTTCTGCGCCATGCGCTCCAGCGGCACGAGCCGATCGACCGTGAGCGAGTAGATGTCGCCCGCGTCGCGCACGAGCCCGGCGTCGACGAGCTGGCGCACCCGCTCCTCACCGAGCCCCTCGATGTCCATCGCGCCGCGACTCGCGAAGTGGCAGATCCTCTGCACCCGCTGCTCGGGGCACTCCACGTTGTCGCAGTGGTGGTTCGCGTCACCTTCGAGCCGCACCAGCGGTGCACCGCACGCCGGGCACTCCTTCGGGAACTTCCAGCGCCGCGCGCTCTTCGGCCGCTTCGCGAGCACGGGCCCGACGACCTCCGGGATCACGTCCCCCGCCTTGCGCACGATGACGGTGTCGCCCTTCCGCACGTCCTTCCGTGCGAGCTCGTCCTCGTTGTGCAGGGTCGCGAGCCCGACCGTCGAACCACCGACGAAGACGGGCTCGAGCTGCGCGAACGGGGTTGCCCGGCCGGTGCGCCCGATGCTCACCATGATGTTGCGCAGGATCGTGGTCTTCTCCTCGGGTGGGAACTTGAACGCGATGGCCCACCGGGGCGCTTTGCTCGTCGCGCCCATCTCGTCGCGCATCGCGAGGTCGTCGACCTTCACGACGGCGCCGTCGATCTCGTACCCGAGCGAGTGCCGCTGCTCGAGCATCTGCTCACAGAACGCGTAGACCCGTTCGATCGTCGGCAGCTGCTCGATCTCCGGGTTCACCGGCACGCCGAGCTCGCGTAGCCACTCCAACGTCTCGTGATGGGAGCGCAGCTTCGGACCGCCCTCCTGCACTCCGAGCTGGTACGCGAAGAAGTCGAGATCACGCGACGCGGTGACGCGGGGGTCCTTCTGTCGAAGGCTGCCGGCCGCGGCGTTGCGGGGGTTGGCGAACAGCCGCTCGTCCGCCTCACCCTGACGGCGGTTGAGCTGCTCGAACGCCGCGAGCGGCATGAACACCTCGCCGCGGACCTCGACCCGAGCCGGGATCTGCTTCCCTTGCAGGCGCTTCGGGATCGACGCGATCGTCGCGACGTTCGGCGTGACGTCCTCACCGGTGACGCCGTCGCCGCGCGTCGCGGCCTGCACGAACCTCCCGTCCTCGAAGAGCAGCGAGATGGCGAGTCCGTCGAGCTTGGGCTCGCCGACGAAGCCGATCGGGCCGTCGACGATCTTCGAGATCCGCTCGTGCCACGCGAGGAGCTCGTCGCGCCCGAACGCGTTGTCGAGCGACAGCATCGGGACGAGGTGCGTGACCGGCGCGAAGGTCGCCGAGATCGCTCCGCCCGGCCGTTGGGTCGGTGAGTCCGGGGCGACGAGCTCGGGGTGTGCGGCCTCGAGCTCCTTGAGCTCGCGCAGGAGGTCGTCGAACTCGGCGTCGGAGATCTCGGGGTCGTCGAGCAGGTAGTAGCGCTCGCTGTGGTGCTCGAGCAACACCCGCAGCTCCGCGGCGCGAGCCGCGTCGTCGGGCGGCGTCACGTCGTCGAGGAGACCGGTGCGCTCGTCGTCGTCGTGGGCGGCTGCGTCGGCGGCTCCGTGGACGGTGACGTCGGGGCGTTCGTGGCCGGCGACGTGGGCGCGACCTCCGTCGACGGCACCGTCGGCGTCGTGGGCGTGTCACCTCCGCTGTCGTCGAACGCGAAGATCACGAGCAGGAGGACCGCGACGGCGATGATGGCGCAGATCACGATCACGGCGACGCGCTGCCAGCCCGACCAGCCGCCGTCGAAGTCGTCGCCGCGACGGGGCGGCTGCCCGCCGCCGCCCCCACCGCCGGGACCGGTCGGGTACGCCTGCGTCGGCTGTCCCGCGTCCTGCGGGTACGCCACCGGGCGTTCGCCGGGGGACGACGTGCCGGGGTTCGGGACCGTCGGATCTCCGGGCGATGCAGGCGGCGGGTACGTCATGAGACGCGAGTCTACGAGCCCTCCCGGACACGAGCGCGAGACTGACGCGGTGCGCACCTGGGTCCCTCGCATCCTGTGGCTCGCGCTGCCGCTCGCGACCGGGAGCGCGGCCGCCGACGCGCTCGACGGCTGGGCCGACGCCCCCCGGCTCCTCGCGATCGCACTCCTGTGGCTCGCCTGGGGTGCCGGACTCCTCGCACTCCTCGCGCCTCGGCCGCTCGGGCTCACGGTGGCCCGGATCGTCGCGCCGGCGTTCGTCGTGCTGGCCTTCGTCGTCGCGATCGGCGGTGACACCTCGACGGGCGCGGCGCTCGCCGCCGTGCTGGGCGCGCTCGCGGCCGCCGCACTCGTCGCCGACCCGGCGTTCGCGATCGCGTGCGTCAACGGCGTGGCCTACGGCGACGAGCTTCGGCACCCGTTGCGCACGCCGCCCGGCCTCTACCTCGCACCCGTCCCGCTCGCGCGGGTGCTCGTGGTCGCCGGCCTCGCGACCGGGCCGTTGCTCCTCGCCGACGGCACGGTGCCCGGCGGCCTCGTCGCGCTCGTGCTGGGGTGGCCCGCCGCCGCGCTCGCCGCCCGCGCGCTGCACGTCCTCGCACGCCGGTGGGTCGTGCTCGTCCCCGCCGGCGTGGTGATCGTCGACCCGATGACGATCGCGGACCCGGTGCTGTTCGTCCGTTCGCACGTCCGGTCGATGCGGGCCGCCGACCCGGCCGCACCGGTCCCGGCCGAACGCGCTCGATCTCCGGCTCGGTGCGAGCTGGGGCTCCATGCTCCTCGAGCTCGACGGCGCGGCAGATCTCGTCCGCACGGGCCGGCGCGGCGCAACCGGTCAGACCCTCCAGCCCGAGACGATCCTCGTCGCGGTCGCGGCCCGCGACGCCCTGCTGGCCGGCGCCGCGCAACGCCGGGTGCGCGTCGAGCTCGCCTGAGCGCGGAGCTCAGGCGGCGATGCCACCGCCGACGACCCGGTCGCCGTCGTAGAACGCGACGACCTGCCCGGGCGCGACACGGGTCATCGGGTCGACCAGTCGGACGACGGCACCGTCGACGACGCCGGTCCCAGGGGCGCCATGCGCACGCGTCTGCACCCCGAGGACCGCGTCGGCACGCGGCCGCTCGCTCGCCCAGCAGAGGTCGCGCACGACGAGCTCGTCGCACTGGAGATCGGCTCGCGTGCCGATCGTGACGGTGGCGGCCGGTGCGTCGACCGCGACGACGTACCGCGGCTCGCCGAACGCGGCACCGAGCCCGCGCCGCTGACCGACCGTGAAGCCGGCCACCCCGTCGTGGCGAGCGACGACCTCACCGCGCGGTGTCGACGACGACACCCGGTCGGGGAGCGACCCGCGCATCGACGAACGTCGCGTCGGTCCGCTCGCCGCACGAAGCAGACGTCCATGCTCTCGGGCTTCTCCGCCGTGCGCAGCCCGAGGCGTGTCGCGTGGGCACGCACCTGGGCCTTCGTGATGTCACCGATCGGGAGCAGCGTGCGACCGAGCTCCGCCTGTCCGAGCATGTAGAGGACGTACGACTGGTCCTTGCCCGCATCGATGCCCCGCCGCAGGCGCAGCACCCCGTCGTCGTCGCGTCCGACCCGGGCGTGGTGCCCGGTGGCCAACGCGTCGAACCCGAGCGCCTCGGTGCGGGCGAGCAGCTGTCCGAACTTGACCGACCGGTTGCACTCCACGCACGGGTTCGGCGTGCTCCCGCTCGCATACGACGCGACATAGGGCGCCACGACCGTCGCCTCGAACTCTTCGCCGAGGTTGAACACGTAGTGCGCGATGTCGAGCTGCGCGGCGACGCGCCGTGCATCCTCGACGTCGGACACGCTGCAGCACCCGGAGTCGGTCTCCCCGCCCCAGAGACGGAGCGTGACCCCGGTGACCTCGTGGCCTGCCTCCTGGAGCAGGGCCGCGGCGACCGACGAGTCGACACCGCCGCTCATCGCGACCAGGACGTTCACGGGGTGGGCACCGCCGCCCCGCGCAGCGCGTCGACCGCCGCCGGTACGAGCTCGAGCGCGGTGTCGATGTCGGCGTCGGTCGACGCGAAGCCGAGGCTCAGGCGGATCGACGAGACGGCGTCCTCGCGTGGCACGCCCATCGCGGCGAGCACGTGGGACGGCTCGGTGGCACCCGACGAGCACGACGACCCGGCCGCTGCGCACACGCCGGCGCGATCGAGGGCGACCAGCAGGACCTCGGCCTCCACGCCGGGGATCCCGACGTGGCAGCTCCCCGCGACCTTCGCCGCACGCTCGCCGTTCTCGAACATGCCGTCGATGCTGCTCGTCGAGCCCGGCGAAGAGCCGGTCGCGCAGCCGTGCCACCCGCGCGACCTCGTCGGCCCGCTGCTCGACCGTGATGCGGAGCGCGGTGGCCATGGCCACCGCGCCGGCGACGTTCACGGTGCCGGCTCGCACCCCACGCTCCTGCCCACCACCTTCGAGCAGCGGCTGCAATGCGACCCCGCCGCGCACCACGAGCGCGCCGGTGCCCTTGGGCCCGCCGAACTTGTGGGCCGAGACGGACACGAGCTGCGCCGGTGCTGCGAGCGTGGCGACGTCGACCCAGGGCACCGCCTGCACCGCGTCGGTGTGGAGCACCGCGTGCGGGGCGCGCTCGGCGACGAGCGCGGCGACCTGGTGGAGCGGTTGGACCGTCCCGACCTCGTTGTTCACGAGCATGACCGACACGACGACCGTGCCCTCGTCGAGGGCCTCGGCGAGCGCGTCGAGATCCACCGACCCGGCGCGGGTCGCGGGCACCCGCGTCACGCGGAACCCCTCGCGCTCGAGGCGGTCGCAGGCTGCGAGCACGGCCTTGTGCTCGAACGCGCAGGTCACGACGCCGTCGCCTCGACCGGCCGCCCGGGCGGCACGGGCTGCCCCCTCGACCGCGAGGTTGTCGGCCTCGGTCCCACCGGCGGTGAACACCACCTCGCCGGGCTCGGCGCCGAGCGCGGCCGCCACGAGCTCCCGGGCCTCCTCGAGGGCCGTCTTGGCGGCCCGGGCCGCCCGGTGCCCGCCGGACGGGTTGGCGAAGGACTCCGAGAGGAACGGGAGCATCGCGGCGACGGCCTCGGCGCGCATCGGCGTGCTCGCGGCGTGGTCGAGGTAGACGGTCCGGGGGGCCATACAACCCAGTCTACGAGCCGCCTTTCGGCCCTTCTCCCGGGGTGCCCAGGGTCACGGAATACCTGTCACACCCCCCGGCGATACTCCTGACATGACCACGCAGCTGCACCTCGTCGACACCGGGGATGCCCCCGCGGCACGCCCGATCCGGCGTGCGCGGCGTCACCAAGGCACCCAAGACCCGCCGCGCCGCCCGCTGGCACACGGAGTGGCGCCTCGACGACCGGACCCGCCGGGTCGGTCAGGAAGGCGTCGCGGCCGCCCGCCAGGCCCTCGCCGAGGCTCGTCGCCCGCAGGAGCAGCTCCCCCGCGCGAGCTAAGGGCTGTAGCCGCGAACCGAGGCGATCGTCTCGCCGACGAGGAGGCTCCATTCGGACCACGACGTTCCGTCGAAACGCTTCACGTAGGGTCCGTTGTCGGTTCCCCGTACGAACAGGAACGCACCACCGGCACCGTCGTCGACGATCGCCGGATCAGAGGTCGCCACGCCACCGAGGTTCGTCCAACCGCCCCAGGTCGAGCCGTCGAAGCGACGCAGGCGCACGGACTTGTCCAGGCTCCGAACCGCGACCCGCACCGCGCCGGACGTGTCGGCCGCGGCTTCGGGGTCGGAGGTCAAGGTCTCGCCCAGGAACGTCCACGGACCCCACGAGCCGTCGTAGCGCCTCGTGTACAGCGCGTCGTCGGTCCCGCGCCCGAACAGGTGGACGCGCCCCGACCCGTCGACGGCGGCCGAGGGATCGGACGTCAGCTGACCTCCGAGGAAGGTCCAACCCGACCATGTGGTGCCGTCGAAGGTCCTCGTGATGAACGTGTTGTCGGTGCCACGGAGGAAGAGGAACGTGTGGCCGGCCGCATCGGCGACCAGCTCCGGGTCCGAGGTCCAGGAGCCGCCGAGCGACGCCCAACCCGACCAGGTGCCCCCCACGGCGGTGTTGAACGAGGCCGACTTGTCCGCGGCGCGACCGACGAGCACGAGCTTCCCGGTGCTGTCCACGACGAGCGACGGATCGGACGTCCAGCTGCCGCCGAGCGACGCCCAGCCCGACCAGGCGGTCCCGTCGAAGGCGTTCGCCCAGTAGGCGTTGTCGGTGGCGCGCGTCGACCGCGACGACCTGCCCGGGAGCGGGCGATGCGGCGACGACCTTCGAGGTGCTGGTGCCCCCGAGGTCCTGCCAGGGCTGCCACGCGGCGCCGTCGTAGGGCCGTGCCTTCACCGAGCCCGACGTCGTTCGCACCACGACCTGCACCTGACCGGCGGTGGGGACGACCGCGGCGCCGAAGGACACCTCGACCGCGGGAGGCAACGGCGGGATCACGATCCCTGCCTGCACCTGATCCCGGAGTGCTCCCAGCTGGGGCCAGAACGTGTTGCCGGGGCACGCGGTCAGGTCGACGTCGCGGTGACCGATGATCGCGGTGGGGAGCGAGATCACCGTACCCACCGGCCAGCGCTGGCAGTTGCACGGTGACGACAACACGGTGGTGCTGAACCCGGCGGCCGGGTTCACCCGCGCGACGCTCATCCGCCAGCGCAACAGGTGCACCAGCGAGTTCCACTGCCCCGTCGGCGCGTTGATGCTCGTGTAGTCGCCGATCAGGGCGATGCCGGTGGACGCGGTGTTGAAGCCGCCGGCGTGACCACCGATGACCGGCTTGTCCATGCCGCCGGCGCGCCCCTCGAAGATCTGGCCGTAACGGTCGACGAGGAAGTTGTACGCGATGTCGCAGTAGCCGAGCGCGTCGAGCTCGTACGCCTGGATCGCACGCACGATCGCCGGCGAGTCACCGGGGCCGTAGCCGTTGCTGTTCACCGTGTGGTGCACGACGGCGAACTTCAGCTTCGGCGCGTAGGCGACCTGCGCGCACGCGAACGGACGGGCACCCCACTGCGCCGCGCGTCGTGATCCCCGGCATCACATCACCGTTCGGGACGGGAGCAGGTGGCGGTGGAGGCGGGACGCACGCGCTGAGGACGAGGAGCCCGAGCGCGGCGACGAGCAGCGCCTTCCGGCGTCGGTGCCGGCGCCACGGCGACCAGCCCGAACGCGAACGCGATGAGGAGGAGCGCGACGACGATGAGCGCGCCCGCGAACAGGTAGCGCTCGGGGCCGTCGAGCTGCGGGGCGATCGAGCCCAGCGCGCCCGCGGACCCGTCGGGGGCACCGGATGGCTGGGAGTCGACCGCTGCGACCGAGACGTCGCCGACCGAACCGTCGGTGACCTTCACGCGCACGGCCTGGGCGTCGGTGCCGACCCAGACGGGCTCGGAGCCGTGGGTCGGCTTCGCGGCGGCGCCCGCCGCGTCGGCCGTCCCACTGTCGGTCTCGTTGCCGCCCTCGAGCGGCGTCGCGGCGGACCACAGGCCGTCGCTGTCGCGGACCTCGACCGTGAAGGCGGCGTCGGCGTCGCCCTGCCATGTGACGCCGACGAGGGTGGCGTCGACGGGCGTGGGCTCGGATTCCCAGCCGGGCGCGACCGTCTGGTCGGGCGCGACCGGGACCTCGCTCGTGGTGGCCGGGGGCGGGTCGGTCGACTCCGTCGCGAAGACCGGCGCGCCGAGGAAGAGGAGAGCGAACGCCGGGAGGAGCAGGAGTCGACGGAGGCGCATCAGGGGGATCCTCGGGCTGATCAGGGCTCGTCCCGCGAGCGCTCGGCCGGTCTCCGCCCGGGGGCCAGTGTCGCGCATGGGGCTGTCGTGGACAACGACCCTCGGATCGACCGATGTCGGGCCGACCTGAAGGCCTCGAGGACGCCCGATCAGGGGCCGGAGGCTCGCCTCGACCGCATCGCGGAGCCACCTCTACCCTCGTTCCCATGGCTGATG
The DNA here is from genome assembly GCA_963809885.1 of uncultured Acidimicrobiia bacterium. Taxonomy (GTDB): domain Bacteria; phylum Actinomycetota; class Acidimicrobiia; order IMCC26256; family PALSA-555; genus JALHSW01. The sequence goes on from CAWELA010000006.1 coordinate 204,438, forward strand.
GTCCGAAGGGCGACGAGCACACGATCGAGCAGTGGCGGGCGCTGGCGTCCAAGGAGCTCGGCGGTGACGGCCCCGAGCGGCTGGTCTGGGCGACCCCCGAGGGCATCCCGGTCGAGCCGCTCTACACCGAGGCCGACCTCGAGGGGCTCGAGTCGGTGCACACCCTCCCGGGCCTCGACCCCTACGTCCGGGGCGTCCGGGCGACGATGTACGCCAACCGGCCGTGGACGATCCGCCAGTACGCCGGCTTCTCGACCGCCGAGGAGTCGAACGCCTTCTACCGCGCCAACCTCGCCGCCGGGCAGAAGGGCCTCTCGGTCGCCTTCGACCTCGCGACGCACCGCGGCTACGACAGTGATCACCCGCGCGTCGTCGGCGACGTCGGCAAGGCCGGTGTCGCGATCGACTCGGTCGAGGACATGAAGATCCTCTTCGACGGGATCCCGCTCGACCAGATGTCGGTCTCCATGACCATGAACGGCGCGGTGCTCCCGGTGCTCGCGGGGTACATCGTCGCCGCCGAGGAGCAGGGCGTCAGCGAGGACCAGCTCGCCGGGACGATCCAGAACGACATCCTCAAGGAGTTCATGGTCCGCAACACCTACATCTACCCGCCCGAGCCGAGCATGCGGATCGTCGCCGACATCATCCAGTACACGTCGGAGCGGATGCCCAAGTTCAACTCGATCTCGATCTCCGGGTACCACATGCAGGAGGCGGGCGCGACTGCGGTGCAGGAGCTCGCCTTCACGCTCGCCGACGGGCACGACTACGTGCGCGCCGCGATCGAGCGCGGCCTCGACGTCGACACCTTCGCCGGGCGTCTTTCCTTCTTCTTCGCGATCGGCATGAACTTCTTCATGGAGGTCGCGAAGCTGCGTGCCGCCCGACTGCTCTGGTCGCGGCATCATGTCGGGCTTCGAGCCGAAGAAGCCCGGTTCGCTGATGCTGCGCACCCATTGTCAGACCTCGGGCGTGTCGCTCACCGCGCAGGATCCCTACAACAACATCGTGCGCACGACGGTCGAGGCGATGGCCGCGGTGCTCGGCGGCACCCAGAGCCTGCACACCAACAGCTTCGACGAGGCGATCGCGCTGCCCACCGAGTTCTCCGCGCGCATCGCGCGCAACACGCAGCTGATCCTCGCGGAGGAGACCGGGATCACCCACGTCGTCGATCCGCTGGGCGGCTCGTACTACATCGAGGCCCTGACCAGCTCGCTCGCCGCGCACGCGTGGGATCTGATCCAGGAGGTCGAGGCGCTCGGCGGGATGACCAAGGCCGTCGAGTCGGGTATGCCCAAGCTGCGCATCGAGGAGGCCGCGGCACGCCGGCAGGCCGCGGTCGACCGCGGCGACGAGGTGATCGTCGGTGTGAACAAGTACCGGCTCGACGAGGAGTCCGACCTCGACATCCGGGACGTCGACAACACCGCGGTGCGCGAGGCCCAGCTGGCCCGATTGGCGCACGTGAAGGCGAGCCGCGACCCGGCCGAGGTCGCCGAGGCGCTCGAGCGCCTCACCGAGGGCGCCCGGGGCAACGGCAACCTGTTGGCGCTGTCCGTGGACGCCTCCCGGGCCCGGGCGACGGTCGGCGAGATCTCCGATGCGCTCGAGACGGTGTTCTCGCGACACCGGGCACAGGTCCGTACCATCGCGGGGGTGTACGGCAGCGCGTTCGAGGACGACGAGGACTACGCGAAGGTGCGGGCCGAGGTCGACGCGTTCGCCGAGTCCGAGGGCCGCCGGCCGCGCATGCTCGTCGTGAAGATGGGCCAGGACGGGCACGATCGCGGGGCCAAGGTGATCGCGACCGCGTTCGCGGATCTCGGGTTCGATGTCGACGTCGGCCCCCTGTTCCAGACGCCCGAGGAGGCGGCGCGCGATGCGATCGAGAACGATGTGCACGTCGTCGGGGTGAGCAGCCAGGCCGCGGGGCACAAGACGCTGGTGCCGGAGCTGCTCGCGCAGCTGCGCAAGCAGGGGGGCGACGAGATCCGCGTGGTGTGCGGCGGTGTGATCCCGCCGCAGGACTACGAGTTCCTGCGGGAGGCCGGTGTCGCCGCCGTGTTCGGGCCGGGCACCAACATCCCCGAGGCCGCCGCAGACGTCCTCGCGCTCCTCCGCCGCCACTGACCCGCACCAAAGATCTGGATGTGTCGCTCACCCTGCGCTACCGGGGTGAGCAACGCACGTCGAAGGGCGCTCGATGAGTGAGCTCGCGGTGCAGGTCGTGAACGGTGACCGACGCGCGCTCGCCCGCGCGATCACGCTCGTCGAGTCGACCAAGCCCGAGCACCGGTCCGACGCGGACGCGCTCCTCACCGAGGTCATGCCGCGCACCGGCGGCTCGATCCGAGTCGGCATCTCCGGCGCGCCCGGTGCGGGCAAGTCGACGCTCATCGAGGCCCTCGGGTTGCAGCTCGTCGACGCCGGCCGGCGAGTCGCCGTGCTCGCGGTCGACCCGTCGAGCACGCGCACCGGCGGTTCGATCCTCGGCGACAAGACGCGGATGGAGGAGCTGGTCCGACGCCCCGAGGCGTTCGTGCGCCCGTCCCCGACGGGCGGCACGCTCGGCGGCGTCGCACGCCGCACCCGCGAGGCGATGCTCTGCTGCGAGGCCGCGGGCTTCGACGTCGTGATCATCGAGACCGTCGGCGTCGGGCAGTCGGAGGTCGCCGTCGAAGGCATGGTCGACTGCTTCCTCCTCCTCATCTCGCCCGCCGGCGGCGACGAGCTGCAGGGCATCAAGCGGGGGATCATGGAGCTCGCGGACATCGTCGTCGTGAACAAGGACGACGGCGACCTCGCGCCCGCCGCCCGGGCGACCGCAGCCGACTACGCCAACGCCCTCCACCTCGTCCGCCCGAAGACAGGCTCGTGGGAGGCCCGGGTCCTGCGGGCCTCGGCCATCGAGCACCGCGGCATCGACGAGATCTGGGCCGCCGTCGAGGCGCACCACGCCGCCCTCGACGCGTCCGGCGACCTCGCCGGTCGACGCGCCGAGCAGTCCCGCGACTGGTTGTGGACCGAGATCGGCGCGTCACTCCTCGCCCGCCTCCGCGCCGATCCTGCGGCCGCGGCCGAGGCCGCCGCCGTGGAGCCCGAGGTGGTCGCGGGCCGCATCCCACCGCCGGTCGGCGCGGCACGGATCCTCGACGCCTTCGTGCCCCCCGCCTGAGCCGAGCCACCTCCACCCGGTGCTCCCGAGATGTCGGTGCGGCCCGCATCCAGGCGCCCGCACCACCCCAGATAGCGCTCAGGTCAGCCCCGCCGCAGGACGATTCCCCATGCGGGATGGGCATGCAAACGATCGTCTCGCTCGGTTTCGGGGTCGCGCTCGGGACCTTCCTCACCGCGGTGCTGCTCTGGTTCCACGAGCGGCAGACCCGACGCGCCCTGGAAGACGTCGGGGTCCGCCTGCGCCGCAGCGAGGCCCGGCTGCAGGCGATGCTGCGCGACTCCCGCGATCTCATCGCCGTGATCGACGCCGAGGGGAACCTCACCTACGCGAACCCCGCGGCCGAGCGGCTGTTCGGTCGTCGGATCACCTCGCTGCTCGGCACGAGCCCCTTCGCGTACCTGCACCCCGACGACCGCGACCGCGTCAGGAGCATCTTCCTCGACAGCCTCCAACGCCCCGGCGAGACGGAGCGCATCGAGGTGCGCGCGCAGCACGAGGACGGATCGTGGCGCACGCTCGAGGTCCAGGGGACGAACCTCCTCGACGACCCGGCGCTCGAGGGCTTCGTCCTGACGTGTCACGACATGACCGCGCGCCAGACGGCCGACGCGGCGCTCCGCGAAGCGCAAGAACGATTCCGTTCCGCGTTCGACCACGCCCCGATCGGCATGGCGCTCATCGCGCCCGACGGACGCTGCTTCCGCGTGAACCGCGCTGCTCGCGCAGATGGTCGGGCGCGCCGAGGACGAGCTCACCGGCGTGTCACTCCTCGCGCTCACCCATCCCGAAGACCGCGCCGAGGTCGGCGACGCGATGCAGCGTGCGATGTCGGGCAATGGTTCCGCGTACCGGCTGGACGAGCGCTTCCTCCACGCCGACGGGCGGCCGGTGTGGGTCTCGCACTCCGGGTCCGTGGTGAGTGACGTCGAAGGGCGACCCCTCTACTTCGTCTGCCAGATCGAGGACGTCACCGAGCGCCGGGCACACGGCGAGCTCCTCGCCCACCAGGCCATCCACGATCCCTTGACCGGGCTCCCGAACCGCGTGCTCTTCGTCGACCGCCTGCAGCGTGCGCTGCGCGAGGTTGGGAACGAGTCGCAGCTCGCGGTGCTCTTCCTCGACATCGACCACTTCAAGGTCGTGAACGACAGCCTCGGTCACCCGGCAGGCGACCGACTCCTGGTCGCGCTCGCCGACCGGCTGCGCGCCGCCATCCGCCCGAGCGACACGGTCGCGCGCTTCGGTGGCGACGAGTTCACCGTGCTCTGCACCCGCGTGTCCGACGAGGCGACCGCCCTCGAGCTCGCCCGTCGGCTGGCGGAGGCCGTCGCCAAGCCGATCGCGCTCGCCGAAGGCGAGGTGTTCGTCACGGCGAGCGTCGGCATCGCGGTCTCCGGCACCGAGCTCGAGACGCCCGAGACGCTCGTGCGCAACGCCGACGCCGCGATGTACCGCGCGAAGGAGCAGGGCCGGGCCCGATCCGAGCTGTTCCGCGCCGACGCGCACGCGCGGGCCGTCCGCGACCTCCGCACCGGCAACGAGCTGCACCGCGCGCTCGAGCGCGGCGAGCTGCGGATGCACTACCAGCCCATCGTGACCCTCGAGACCGGTCGCATCTCCGGCTTCGAGGCACTGCTGCGCTGGGAGCACCCCAAGCGCGGGCTCGTCGGACCCGACGAGTTCGTCGGCCTCGCGGAGGAGACGGGCCTCGTGGTGCCGATCGGTTCCTGGGCTCTCGAGGAGTCCTGCCGGCAGGCCGAGTACTGGCACTCACACGGGTCCGACGTGACGATCAGCGTGAACCTCTCCCCCCGCCAGCTCGCGGAGCCCGGCCTCCCCAACGACGTCGCACGCGTCCTGCAGGCGACCCGAGTGCTCCCTGACCTCGTCTGGCTCGAGATCACCGAGACCGCCTTGATGCGCGATGCCGAGTCGGCCGTGCGCGCACTGGGTGCGTTGCGGGCACTCGGCGTGCACCTCGCGGTCGACGACTTCGGCACCGGCTACTCGTCGATGACCTACCTCAAGCGCTTCCCGGTCGAGGAGCTGAAGGTCGATCGCACGTTCGTCGACGGGCTCGGTCGAGACTCCGAGGACTCCGCGATCTGCACCGCGGTCGTCAGCCTCGCCCACACGCTCGGATTGCGCGCGGTGGCCGAGGGTGTCGAATCGGTCGAGCAGATCGCCGTGCTGCGCACGCTCGGGTGCGAGCTCGCGCAGGGCTACCTGTTCGGTCGCCCTGCACCGCCGGACACCTTCGGGGACCGTCCCGACCAGCGTCAGTGGGCGACGCTCGCTGCGCCGGGCCCCGTGTAGCAGACGTCGGTCGCGGTGGGTCGTCGTCACCGGCCGCGCGCCGTCGGGTCGACGGCAGACCCCATCACTTGATGCGGCACCGAGCGACTGACCCGGAGGCGTGCATGCCCACGACCCTCACCATCTGCCCGTGGCCCGACCCGGTGCTCGACACCGTCGGGCACGACCCGCGCTCGAGCTACGTCGAGACGTTCTGGCTCCCCACCCTCGGCCCGACCGCGCTCCTCCTCCTGCGGCATCTGGCCAACAAGTTCGAGGAGCGCGACGGCCCGATCGAGCTGCCGGTCGCGACGGCGTCGCAGGCGCTCGGGCTCGGTGATCGGGCCGGGCACCAATCGCCCGTGGTCCGAACCCTCGCCCGGCTCGAGACCTTCGACCTCGCGTGCTCCGACGGCCACCACACGATCGCGGTGCGTCGCAACCTCCCGCCGGTGCACCGCCGCCACGTCCGCCGTCTCCCCGCCCACCTCCAGGCCGCGCACGCCGAGTGGGCCGAGGCGCGCCTCGCCGAGGCACCGGACGCACCAGCCCGGCGCCGGGCGCGGTCGCTCGCCCTGCTGCTGCTCGAGGAGGGCAACGACGCCGACCACGCCGAGCGCGTGCTCGTCACCGCCGGCTTCCATCCCACGATCAGCCACGACGCCGCCCGGTGGGCCCGGGCCCGGCACCGGGAGACGCTCGTCGACCACTGACGATCGGCGCCGTCGCTATCGTCGGGGCCATGCCCCAGGACCTCGCCACGATCGCGTCCTGGCTGCGCGACGCGCGCCAGATCGTCGTGCTCACCGGCGCGGGGATCTCGACGGAGTCTGGCATCCCCGACTTCCGCGGTCCGCAGGGCCTTTGGACGAAGAATCCGACCGCGGAGAAGACCGCGACGCTCGAGCTACTACCTCGCGGACCCGGAGGTGCGACGCGCCGCGTGGCGGAACCGGGTCGACAGCGAGATGTGGAGTGCCGAGCCGAACGCCGGGCACCGCGCGTTCGCAGATCTCGAGACCAAGGCCGCGCTCCACACGCTCGTGACGCAGAACGTCGATGGTCTCCATCAGCAGGCCGGCTCGTCGCCCGAGCGGATCGTCGAGATCCACGGCACGGTGCACGCCGCCAAGTGCCTGTCCTGCGACTGGCGCGGGCCGATGGCACCGGTGCTCGACCGGGTCCGGGCCGGGGAGGTCGACCCGGCGTGCCGGGAGTGCGGCGGCATCCTGAAGTCGGCGACCATCAGCTTCGGCGAGCACCTCGTGCCCGAGGACCTGGAGCGGGCCCAGCGCGCCGCCCTCGGCGCCGACATGTTCGTGGCCGCGGGCACGTCGCTGGGCGTCTACCCGGCGGCCGCGCTCCCCGATGCCGCGCTGGCGAACGGGGCCCGGCTGGTGATCCTGAACGCCCAGCCGACGCCGTTCGACGACCGGGCCGACGCCGTCCTCCGGGACCAGCTCGGCGACGTCCTCCCGGCCCTGGTGGCGTTGCTGTAGGGGCGGGGGCCGGAGGCGAGCGCCCGAGCCGCAGGTACCCTGCGGCTCAGCGAGCCGGGGCCCGAGCGGCCCGGTCCGCAGGACCGAAGAGCGGGAAGCAGGTTGGGAATATCCGACCTCTGGGGTAGCCTTTCATCAGGTAACCGTTCCGAAAGGGCATCCCCATGGCCGGCTTCCGCGACCTGCTCGCGAAGACCAAGGAGCGCATCCGCGAGATCGATCCCGCGGACGCCGAGGCGCTCCCGTCCGACACCACGTTCCTCGACGTGCGCGAGCTCGACGAGTACGAGCAGGGCACGATCCCCGGCGCGCTGTTCCTCCCCCGCGGCCACCTCGAGTCCCAGATCGAGAACCGCATCCCCGATCACGACCGTCCGATCGTCATCTACTGCGCCAGCGGCGTCCGCTCGGTGTTCGCGGCCGAGACACTCCAGACGCTCGGGTACAGCGACGTTGCGTCGATGGGCGGCGGCTTCGGACGGTGGAAGAACGAGGGGCGCCCGTGGATCACCCCCGCGGTGCTCAACCCCGACCAGCGGAACCGCTACAGCCGCCACCTCCTCCTCCCCGAGGTCGGTGAGGCCGGCCAGCAGCGCCTGCTCGAGAGCAAGGTCCTCCTGCTCGGCGCGGGCGGGCTCGGATCACCGGCGGCGCTGTACCTCGCGGCGGCCGGCGTCGGCACGCTCGGCATCGTCGACATGGACATCGTCGACGCGTCGAACCTGCAGCGACAGATCCTCCACAACATGGACCGCATCGGCGAGCGCAAGGTCGACTCGGCGAAGAAGACGATCGCGCTGCTGAACCCCGACGTGAACGTGGTCACGCACGACGTGCGCTTCGGCGCCGACAACGTCCTCGAGATGCTCGAGGACTACGACGTCGTGCTCGACGGCACCGACAACTTCCCGACGCGCTACCTGCTCAACGACGCGTCCGTGCTCACGCGCACACCGGTCGTCCACGGCTCGATCTTCCGGTTCGAGGGCCAGGTCACCGTCTTCAAGCCGTACGAGGGGCCCTGCTACCGCTGCATGCTCCCCGAGCCGCCACCGCCCGAGCTCGCCCCGAGCTGCGCCGAGGCGGGCGTGCTGGGTGTGCTGCCCGGGATCATCGGTTCGATCCAGGCGCTCGAGACGATCAAGCTCCTCCTCGACCTCGGCGACCCGCTGATCGGTCGGCTCCTCGCGTACGACGCGCTCGAGCAGTCGTTCCGCACGTTCAAGGTGCGGCGCGACCCCGAGTGCCCGACCTGCGGCGAGCACGCTCCCCCGATCCAGATCGCCGAGTACGACGACCTCTGCCTCCCGCACGCCGTCCTCGCCGACGGGTCGACGCTCACCCACTGAGCCCGGCGTCAGTCCAGCGAGGAGCAGGGGACGGACGCGACGAAGCCACCCGGTGCGACGCGGAGCAGCTGCACGGTCGCGCGCGGCGCACCGCGGCACGCCCGCTCGGCGTCCGCCAGCGTGCTCGACCAGCGCGGGCCATCCGAGCGTTCGGTGCGCAGCCGGAAGCTCGCGAGCGGCACGAGCAGCGCCTGGGCCACCACCACCGCGACGAGCACCCCGTGCCACCGCCTGGCCATCCGGGCCCGGTCGACGAGCACGACCCCGCCCGCCACGAGCAGCTGCAGCCCGAGACCCGTGTAGCGGGCGCCGCTCCCGGTCTGCAGCCCCGACTGGAGCACCACCTGCTCGGCGCCCCGCCAGAACGCGGTCGATGCGTACGCGACGAGGGACGCCGCCACCGCCACGCCGCCCCAGAGTCGGCCCGCTCCGTCGCAACGGAACCACAGCACGGTGAGCGCGGCGATCAGGGCGAGCGCGAGCGCCAGGAACGGCGCGAGGCCCGGTCCGAGCCACGTCTCGTCGACGAGCCGGTGTCCGAGCACGGACTCGCCGACCACGTTCACCGCGTAGAGCTTCGGAAGGGCGCCCAACGCGGCGTCACCGCGCGCGGCCGGCGCCGACGTCGAGAGCACGGCGAGTGCCTGCATGATGGACGCGACGCCGAACACTCCCGGGACGATCCAGGCGCGGCGGTCGTCGCGCCGGAGGACGACGACGAGCACGGCAAGCGGGAGGAAGAGCAGCGCGACGCTCGACGAGAGCGCCGCCGCAACCGCGATGACGGCGCACGTCACCAGGTCCCACCGCGCGGTGGCGGGCCGCGCCAACGCCCAGAAGAGCGCAGCGACGAGCGGCCACTGCAGGTTCGCCGTTGATGCCATCGACTCGTAGACGAGGATCGGCGGCAGGACGAGGCTCGACGCCACCACCGCGCGGAGCCATGGCGATCGGACCACGAAGTCGGAGAGCCGGAAGACGGCGACCGCGAGCAGCGACGTGACGAACGCCGGCACGACCGCGAACCACACCGCCGCCTCACCGAGCGGCCGGTGGGCCACGACCCAGCCGATCGAGCGCGGCACGACGTTCAGATATCCGGCGTACGTCGAGAACACCGAACGGCGCGCGAGCGCACCGGTGAGGAAGACCGACCCGTCCTCGGCCCAGATGCTGCGGACGACGGGCACGCCCGTCACGCGCACGAGCTGCACCAGCGTGAGCAGCACCACGACGGCACCGCCGATCGCGTAGGCGACCCAACGGTTCTCGGCACGCTGATCGTTGCCGGACAACGATGAACGTGCCAAGAAGCTCAGCCCTGCGCGACGGGCGCCGTGATGGTACGCACACTGACGCGGATGCTCGGCTCCGACGTGGCGGGACGCGCCGGGGCCGTCTTCGCGCGCGGCATGTTCCCGAGCGCGGGCGGCCGCGGCAGCGCGACGTCGGTGTAGAGCGGCGATTCCGGCTTGTCCGAGAGGAACAGCGCCGACAGCAGCGCCACGTCGGTCTCGAAGCCATTCGGCGGCGCGCCACATGGCAGCTTCGCCTGCAGGTCGACCGGCACCGTAGTGGTCGCGATGTTGTCGGAGAAGCAGTTGCCACCACCGTCGGTCGGGTCGTCGACCGACGTCGCGACCACGAGGTCATAGGTGTTGCCCTGCGCGACGTTCGCACGCACGGTGTTGTTGCGCGCGTCGAAGTTCTTCGCGCCCTTGCGTTGCGGCTCGAGCAGCTTCTCCGGCAGCGGGATGAGGCCGATGCCGACGGTGTTGCCGGTGACGAGGTTTCGCAGGATCTTGTCCCGCTGCCCACCACCGACCACGATGCCCGTTCCCCCGGCGATCCTCGCGATCTCGATGCCCGCTGCCGCTTCGTTGACGTTGTCGTACACGTGGTTCCCCACGAACGTGGCCACGCGCTGCGGGGAGAGCTCTTCGGTCGTGAGGCTGTTCGGTGCGATCCCGACACGGTTGTCGTGCCAGGTCGAGCTCGCGATCACCAGGTTCCCGCCGGCATTGGTCCCCGAGTATCCGATGCCGTTCCACTCGGCCTCGACGTCGGTGATCAGCGCGTTGCACGGGAAGCACTGCCCGATGTAGAAGCCCGAGTCGGGGCTGCCGGACGCGTACGAGTGGTCGAACTGGCCGTTGACGGAGTCGAACGCGTACACGCCGTAGTCACCGTTGCGGATCGCCGTGAGGTACGAACCCCGGTACCCGTCGACGCCCTCCCAGTAGAACCCGTTGGTCACGAAGTTCTGCGCGGTGAGGTTCTCGATCGCGACGCCGTCCGCGTGCACGTCGAAGCCGTTGTGGTGTCCGCGCCGCTCGCTCAGCTGGCCGTCGACGATCGTGGTCGCGCGGTCGAGACCACGGATCACGATGTTCCGGTGCGACGGCTTGACGACGACCGCCTCGTGGTACACGCCCGGCGACACGAGGATCAGTGCCCCCGGCTCCGAGGCGTCGACCGCGTCCTGGATGGTCTTCTCGTCGGCCGGGACCCGGATGACCGCCCCGGTCTGCGCCCCGGCCGGGAGCGTGGCCGCGGTCGATGCCGCCAGCGAGCCGACCACGAGCAGCAGGACCGTGGCGAGCCGCCCGGCTCGGTGCGTCATCGGCTGCCACCGTCCCGCTTCGCGGCCACCTTCTTGGCGGACGGTCGCTTCGCGCTCGACTTCTTCGCCGCCGACTTCTTGGCGGACGACTTCCTGGCCGACGACTTGGCCTTCGGTGGGGCGAACGAGGTGGCGAGCTCGCAGAGCGTGCGCACGCCGAACCCGGTGCCGCCACGAGTCAGCTCACCATCGTCGGACCCCGCGGCGCCGGTCCGGCGATGTCGAGGTGCACCCACGGGCGGTCGTCGACGAACGCCTCGAGGAACAACCCCGCGGTCAGCGCCCCGCCGTAGCGAGTGGTGCCGATGTTGCGGAGGTCGGCGACCTCGGAATCGAGGCCCTTGCGGTAGTCATCGGGGAGGGGCAGGTGCCACATCGGCTCGCCGGCGCGGTCGGCCGCGGCCTGCACCTGTGCCGACCAGGCGTCGTCGTTGCCCATCAGGCCGGCGACCTTCTCGCCGAGCGCGACCACGCATGCGCCCGTGAGCGTGGCGAGGTCGACGATCGCGTCCACTTGGTCCTCGACGGCCCATGCGAGCGCGTCGGCGAGGATGAGGCGTCCCTCCGCGTCGGTGTTGAGCACCTCCACCGTCTGACCGTCACGCATGCGCAGGACGTCGCCGGGGCGGATCGCGATCCCGCTCGGCATGTTCTCGACCATCGGCGTGTACGAGACGACGCGGTGCTGTACCCCGAGCGCCTTGAGCGTCGACATCGCGCCGAGTGCCGCCGCCGCGCCACCCATGTCGGTCTTCATCGCATCCATGCCGTCGGCGGGCTTGATCGAGATGCCGCCGGTGTCGAAGGTCACCCCCTTCCCGACGAACGCGAGCGTGCCACGCGCCTTGCCGCCGGGCGGGTCGTACGTCACCTTCACGAATCGTGGCGGGCGTTCCGAGCCCTGCCCCACGCCGATGACGCCGCCCATCTTCTGGGCGCGGATCTGCGCCTCGGCGAGCACCGTCACCGTGACGCCCTTGCCGGTGAGCAGCTTCTTCGCAGATTTCGCGAAGTCCTCCGGCGACTTGGTGAGGGACGGCTCGTTCACGATGTCGCGGGCCCACGCGACCGCGTCGGTCACGACGCGGGCCGCGCGTCAGCGCGGCGGTCACATCCTTGCCACCGTCACCGACGAGCACGAGCTTGCGCAGCTTGGTGGGCTCGCCCTTGGTCTTGAACGCCAGGTATTGGTATGCGCCGAGCATGGCGCCCTCGGCGACGGCGTACGCCGCGCCCGCCGGCGTCGACCCCTTCGGCACCGCGGCGCCGAGCGTGGTCGCCACCGTCACGGCAGCGGTCGAGCGACGCGTGCGACCGCCGCGGCGGCGCGACGCAGGTTCGCAGTGCTCAGGTCGGCCTTCGCCCCGACGCCGACGAGCAGCGCGGTCTTCGCACCGAGGCCCTGCACGGGAACGAGCAGCGTCTCGCCGGGCTTCCCGACGAACCCGGCCCCGGTCATGAAGGTCGTGAGCCCGCCGCCCAGCGCCCGATCGACGTCCTCCGCGCCCGGTCCGAGCACGCGCTTCGCGAACACGGGGACGGCGAGGAGGTCGGCCTTGACCCGGGCCGGCGGCTGGCTCGCAACACTGCACGTGATCGTCACTCGGGCTCCTTGGTGGGCAGGAAGGTTGGGTCAGTCGTTCGGTCGTGCCGGCCGGTACGCGCCCTCTTGCCAGCGCGCCAATGTGTACACGAGGTCGGCGAGGCGGTTGAGGTACCCGACGACGTGGCTGTCGTCGAGCCACCCGGCACCCGCCGCGGCGACGGACTCACGTTCGGCCCGGCGCACGACGGTGCGGGCCACGTCGAGCGCGGCGGCGATGCGGTTCTCGCCCGGGAGAACGAACTCCTGTGGGGCCGTGAAGCGCGTGGTCACGTCGTCGATGATCGGCTCGAGCGCCGCGACCATCTCGGCGGTCACGAGCGTCGTCCCGGCTTCGAGCTTGTGACGGTTCTCGGGAGCGGTCGCGAGCTCGGCCCCGACGACGAACAGCTCCCGCTGCAGCCGTACGAGCAGCTCTGCGAGCTCGGTGCCCGGCTCGACCTCCGCGCGGGCCGTGCCGAGCGCGGCGACGGACTCGTCGACGACTCCGTAGGCAGTCGGTCCGGGTCCGTCCTTGCGCACGCGACCCCCGAACAGCAGTGCCGTGGTGCCGTCGTCCCCCGTGCGCGTGTACACCTTGCGATTGCTCGACTCGGGCGCCATCGCAAGCGAGTCTACGGCCGCGTCCACGCCGGAGAGCCCTGCACGTCACTCCGTCATCGCCCGGGGCGGTGACCGACCCTCCGGTACCCTGGATGCGATGTCTCTCGCGCCGGAGCGCGCCGACGCCTCCGCTTCCGCACCGCAGCCGTCGCTCGCCATGGCGCTGCTGCGGACCGCCCGGCCCAAGCAGTGGGTCAAGAACCTGCTCGTCTTCGCGGCGCCCCTGGCCGCCGGCGTGCTCACCGAGGCCGGACCGCTCGCTCGCACGCTCGTCGCCTTCGTCGCGCTGTGCTTCGCCGCGAGCGGCACCTACTTCCTCAACGACGCGCTCGACGTCGAGGCCGACCGCCGGCACCCCACCAAGCGCAACCGCCCGATCGCCGCCGGCCACCTCAGCGTGCGCGCCGCGAAGATCTGGGCTGTAGCCCTCATCGCCATCGGCATCGGCATCTCGATCCCGATCACCCACGGTGAGCTCGCCGCGGTGGTCGCCGGGTACGCGCTCCTCACGATCTCGTACAGCATCTGGCTCAAGCACGAGCCGGTCGTCGACCTCGCCGCGGTCGCCGCCGGGTTCGTGCTGCGAGCGATCGCCGGTGGTGTCGCGGCCGACGTCTTCATCTCCGACTGGTTCCTCATCGTCGCCGCCTCCGGCTCGCTCTTCATGATCACCGGGAAGCGCCACGCGGAGCTCGTCGAAGTCGGCGACTCGGGATCCACCCGGCAGACACTGCTCGAGTACACGACCAGCTACCTCGGCTTCGTCCGCGCCGTCGCCGCGAGCGTGATGGTCACGTCGTACTGCCTGTGGGCCTTCGAGAACGCCTCGGCGACCGGGGACGACACCTGGTTCCGACTCTCGATCGTGCCGTTCGTGCTCGCGGTGCTGCGCTACGCGTTCCTGATCGAGCAGGGCAAGGGCGGGGCGCCCGAGGAGATCGTGCTCTCCGACCGGGTGCTGCAGATCCTCGGGCTCCTGTGGGTGCTCACGTTCGCGATCGGGATCAATGTCTGACGACGCGACCCGGCTGCTGACCGGCTGGGGTCGCACCGCACCGACCTCCGCGCACGTCGTGGCCCCGACCGACCCCGACGCGGTCGACGCGCTGCTCGAGCACGCGGGTCGACGTGGCCTGATCGCCCGCGGTCTCGGGCGCAGCTACGGTGACCCTGCGCAGAACGCCGGTGGCACCGTCGTCGACGCCACCGCGATCACCGCGGTGCGCGAGCTCGACCTCGAGCGTGGCATCGTCCGCGTCGACGCCGGCCTCAGCCTCGACGCGCTGATGCGCATGATGATGCCGTTCGGGTGGTTCGTCCGCGTGACGCCCGGCACGCGCTACGTCACGATCGGCGGCGCGATCGCGGCCGACATCCACGGCAAGAGCCACCACAGCGACGGCAGCTTCGCGAACCACGTCGAGTCGTTCGTCCTGCGATCGCCGAAGGGAACGTTCACCGTCACTCCGGATTCGGATCCCGAGCTCTTCTGGGGGACGGCCGGCGGGATGGGGCTCACCGGGGTCGTCACCGAGGCGACCATCCGCCTCCTGCGCGTCGAGACCTCGGCGATGAGCGTCGACAACGACCGGGTTCCGAACCTCGACGACCTCATGGCGCGCATGATCGACGGCGACGACCGGTACCGATACTCCGCCGCATGGATCGACTGCCTGGCGACGGGCGCTTCGCTCGGTCGAGGCATCCTCACGCGGGGCGACCACGCGACGGTGTCGATGCTCCCGCCGCGCAAGCGCAACGCCCCACTGCACTTCGCGCCGCGCGCGCTCGCCACCGCGCCACCGTGGGCGCCCAACGGTCTGCTGAACCGCTTCACGATCCGTGCGTTCAACGAGATCTGGTACCGCAAGGCGCCGCGGCGGCAGGTCGGGCACCTCGAGAGCCTCGGCTTCTTCTTCCACCCGCTCGACGGTGTCCGCGGCTGGAACCGCATCTACGGGTCGCGCGGGTTCCTCCAGTACCAGTACGTGGTGCCCGACGCCGCGACCGAGACCGTGCGCGTCAGCCTCGAGCGACTTGCCGCACACCAGTGCCCCTCGTTCCTCGCGGTGCTCAAGCGGTTCGGTCCGGGCAACCCCGGACCGCTGTCGTTCCCGACACCGGGGTGGACGCTCGCGCTCGACATCCCCGCGGCCATGTCCGACCTGGCGCCGCTGCTCGACGGTCTCGACGAGCTGGTGCTGGAAGCCGGTGGTCGCGTCTACCTCGCGAAGGACTCGCGCCTCGCCCCCGAGATGTTCGAGCGGATGTACCCGCGCCTCGACGCCTTCCGGGAGCTGCGGGCGCGCGTCGATCCGTCCGGCGTCCTCCAGTCCGACCTCTCGCGCCGCTTGCGGCTCACCTGACCAGCGCAGAAAGCAGGCCAGTCGTGCAGGACGCCCTCGGTGGTGTGCAATCGGTCCTCGTCCTCGGGGGCGGTTCGGAGATCGCGCTCGCGACCCTGCGGAAGCTGGTCGCGAACCGAACCCGGACTGTCGTGCTCGCGGCCCGCCAGCCGGCGTCGCTCACCGAGGAGGTCCGCGAGCTGCGTGCGCTCGGTGCGACCCGGGTGGAGGCGGTCACCTTCGACGCGGCTGCGACCGACACCCACGAAGCCTTCGTCGACGACGTCTTCGACCGGTTCGGCGACATCGACCTCGTCGTCCTCGCCTTCGGGATCCTCGGCGACCAGGAGGAGGCCGAGCGCGACGGCGTCGCGGCGGCCGAGATCGCCCGGGTGAACTACCTCGGCGCGGTGTCGGTGACGATCCCCGTCGCCACACGGCTACGCGCCCAGGGCCACGGCACGATCGTGGCGCTGTCGTCGGTCGCCGGCGAGCGCGCGCGCCGATCCAACTTCGTCTACGGCTCCTCGAAGGCGGGACTCGACGCGTTCTTCCAGGGCCTCGGCGACAGCCTGTCCGACAGCGGCGTCCACGTGATGATCGTCCGCCCCGGCTTCGTCCACACGAAGATGACCGAGGGCCTCGACCCGGCACCGCTCGCCACCACGCCCGAGGCCGTCGCGGACGCGATCGTCCGTGGCCTCGAGCGCGGGACCGAGGTCATCTGGGTCCCGCCGCCGCTGCGCTACGTGATGTCGGGCCTGCGACACCTCCCCCGCGCGGTGTTCCGCAAGATCCCTCTGTGAGCCGGGGCTCCTCGGTGCGGCCGGTCCGGTGAGAGTCGTCGCGGCCTTCGACTTCGACAAGACGATCTCGACGCGCGACAACGTCGTCCCGTTCCTCGCCGCGGTCGCCGGTCGCAGCGCGCTGGTCGCCGCGCTCGCCGCCGCGACCCCGGATCTCGCCCGCGGCCGGCGCGACGCGGTGAAGGCACACCTCGTCCGGCGCCTCCTCGCGGGCCGCACCCTCGACGAGGTGCAGCAGGTGGCGAACGCGTTCGCCACCGACGTGCTCGCCCACCACCTCCGTCCCGACGTGGTCGCCCGGGCCGACTGGCACCGGGACGCGGGCCACGAGCGGGCCTTCGTCTCCGCCTCGTTCGCCTCCTACCTGCGACCGGTCGCAACGCACCTCGGCTTCGACGCGGTGCTCGCGACCGACCTCGAGGTGGGCGCGGGCGGTCGACTCACCGGCGAGCTCGCGGGAGCGAACGTGCGTGGGCCCGAGAAGGTCCGACGGCTCGACGCGTGGCTCGCGGACGCGCCCGCGACCGTGTGGGCCTACGGAGACTCCGGCGGTGACCGCGAGCTGCTGGCGCGCGCCGACCGTCCCGTGCGCGTCACCCGCGTGCCGTTGCATCCTGCCCCCGAAGGGGCCGACGGCCCGTGACGGCGTGGTTCCGCCGGAACGGGCTCCTCGCGGCGATCGTCGCACTGGTCGCCGCGCCGTTCGTCGTCGCGATCGCGTGGCGCCTCGGCCGGACCGGCGACGCGCAGTACCCCGTCCTCGATCCGGCGCTGGTGGAGCTGGCGGTGCGCGACGTCGGACACACGGCGGTGCTGGTGGGGCCGTACTCCCGGTACGGCTTCCACCATCCCGGCCCGCTGTACTTCTATCTCCTCGCCGCGCCGTACCGACTGTTCGGCAGCAACTACGCGGCGCTGTCGATCGGCGCGGTGCTCATCGGCGCGGCGTCCGCGTTCGGCATCATCACGCTCGCTGTCCGCCGGGGCGGGCGATGGCTCGGGGTCGGCGCGGGCCTCGTCGTGCTCACCTTCCTCGCCGCAGCCGGTCCGATCGGCTTCGACGCCTGGACACCGTGGGTGACGATCCTGCCGTTCGCACTCGCGATCGTGCTGGCCTGGTCGTGCACGTGCGGCGACCGATGGGCGTTCCCCGTCCTCGCGGTCGTGGCGACGTTCCTCGTCCAGACGCACGTCGCCTACGGACTCCCCGTCGGTGCGATCACGCTCACGGCGCTGATCGTGGTCGGGGTCGACGTGCGCTCGGATCGACGCGATGCCACCCGGTGGCCGGAGCTCCGCCGGTCGCTGCTGCGCGTCGGGGCAGTGACCCTCGGGGTGCTGATGCTGCTGTGGCTCCCGCCGGCCGTCGATCAGGTGACCAACGATCCGGGGAACGCCCGTGAGCTCGTGTCCTTCTTCAGCAAGGCCGAGTCGGAGCACACGATCGGCGACGGGCTCGACGAGACGGCTCGGTACATCGGCACGCTGCCGGCCGTCGTGTCGGGAGACTCCCTCGCGAGCTCCCGCGACCGCGACCCGTTGGCCTGGCCGACGATCCTCACACTGCTCGCGTTCGGAGCCGCGACCGTCGTCGCCATGCGTCGTCGCGCGCGCGACCAGCTCGTCCTGCTCGGGTTGACCGCGATCGCCGCATCGACCGCGGTTCTGGCGACGACCCGCATCCTCGGGCCGATGTTCCCCTACCTCGTGGAGTGGATCGCGGCGATCGGCGTCGTCGCGTGGCTCGCGATCGGCGCGACCGCCCTCGACGCACTGCGGCACCGGCGCGCGCCATGGCTGCGAACCGGCGCGACGGTCGTCGCCCTCGTGCTCGCCACCGTGCTCGCGGTCGACGCCACCGGCTCGGCGCGCGAGGTCGACCGCGACGCGAACCGACCGGCGGTCGCGCGCATGGCCGACGGCATCGAGCGCCGGCTCCCCGACGGCGCCGAGCGGATCGGTCTCCGGGTCCACGAGATCGGCTTCGTGGAGTGGCCCTGGGTCTCCGGTGTCCTGCTGGAGCTGCGCAAGCGCGGGTACGACGTCGACGTGGTGCGCAGCGGCGTGCAGTCGGAGGCGCTGTTCAACGACCGCGACCTCGTCGAGCCGGGATCGACACCCGTCGTCGTCACGTTCCGCGGCTCGGATCCCGCCCGCCCCGGCGACCTCACCGTCAAGAACGTCACCCTCGACGTCCAGCCATAGCATCCACCGGGGAGGGACCGGGAACCACACGGGTTCGGGAGGTGGTGCCCGGTAGCCTGTCGGGACGATGCCTTCCTTCCTCGACGCTCTCCGCGACCGCGTCCTCGTCTTCGACGGCGCGTTCGGCACCTGGGCCCAGAACCACGATCTCGGCCCCGACGACTTCGGCGGCGCCGCCCTCGAGGGGTGCAACGAGAACCTCGTCTTCACCCGCCCCGACCTCATCCGCCAGATGCACGACGAGTTCTTCGCCGTCGGCGTCGACGCGGTCGAGACGGCCACCTTCGGGGCGTTCCCGATCGTCCTGGCCGAGTACGACATCCCCGAGGTCACCCGCGACCTGAACCGCACCGCCGCCACCCTCGCCCGCGAGGTCGCCTCGGGCTACTCGACGCCCGACCGGCCCCGCTGGGTCATCGGCTCCGTCGGCCCCGGCACCAAGCTCCCGTCGCTCGGCCACATCGAGTTCGCCGAGCTGCGCGACGCCTACGTCCCCCAGATGGAGGGCCTGCTCGAAGGCGGCGCCGACGTCATCCTCATCGAGACGGTCCAGGACCTCCTCCAGGGCAAGGCGGCGGTGATCGCGGCCCGCCGGGCGATGGCATCCACCGGCATCAGCATCCCGCTGATGATCCAGGTCACGATCGAGACGACCGGGCGCATGCTCATCGGCTCGGAGATCGGCGCGGCGCTCACCACGCTCGAGGCCATGCGCCCCGACGTCATCGGTCTCAACTGCGCGACGGGGCCGTCGGAGATGATCGAGCACCTCCGCTACCTCGGCGCAGCACGCGCGCACCTTCATCTCGTGCCTCCCGAACGCGGGGCTGCCGTCGGTCGTCGAGGGCCGCACCCACTACGACCTCACACCCGAGCAGCTCGCCGAGGCCCACGAGCGCAACGTCACCGAGTTCGGCGTCAACATCGTCGGTGGGTGCTGCGGCACGACGCCCGAGCACCTCCGCGCCGTCGTCGAGCAGGTGGGCTACGGATCGGCCGGCGGTGGCGGCCGGGCGCCGCTCCCCGCACCCCGGAGTTCGAGCCGGGCTGCGCGTCCGTCTACACGCACGTCCCGTTCCACCAGGACACGTCGATCCTCATGGTCGGCGAGCGCACCAACGCCAACGGCTCGCGCAAGTTCCGCGACGCGATGCTCGAGGGCGACTGGGACACCTGCCTCCAGATGGCGCGCGAACAGGTCAAGGAGGGAGCGCACGTCCTCGACGTCTGCGTCGACTACGTCGGGCGCGACGGCACCATCGACATGAACGAGGCCGCGAGCCGCTTCGCGACCCAGGCGCCGCTCCCGCTCGTCTTCGACTCCACGGAGCCCGAGGTGATGGAGACCGGCCTGCAGCACTCGGGCGGCAAGGCGCTCCTCAACTCCGCGAACCTCGAGGACGGTGAAGCACCGGGTTCACGCGCTCGACCGCGTGTTCAACCTCGCCCGCGACTACGGCGCCGCGGTGATCTGCCTCGCGATCGACGAGGAGGGCCAGGCGCGCACCGTCGACTGGAAGCTCCGGGTCTGCAAGCGGATCCACGACCTCGCCGTGAACGAGTACGGCCTCGAGGCCACCGACCTGATCTTCGACATGCTCACGTTCCCCCTCGGTTCGGGCCAGGAGGAGCTGCGGCGCGACGGCATCGAGACCATCGAGGCCATCCGCCGCGTCAAGGCGGAGCTGCCGGGCGTCTCCACGATCCTCGGCGTCTCGAACGTGAGCTTCGGTCTCAAGCCGGCGCTGCGCCACGTCATCAACAGCGTCTTCCTCCACGAGTGCGTCGAGGCCGGCCTCGACGCGGCGATCGTGCACGCGGCCCGGATCATGCCGATGCACAAGATCCCCGACGCACGCGCGCGAGGTCGCGCTCGACCTCGTCTACGACCGCCGAACGCTGACGACTACGACCCGCTGCACGAGCTCATGGCCGAGTTCGAGGACGTCGACGCCGACGCGGTCGAGCGCGAGGACCGCAGCGGCTGGGCCGGTCGACGAGCGCCTCAAGCACCGGATCATCGACGGCGAGCGCGACGGCCTCGAGGCCGACCTCGACGAGCAGCTCGCAGGAGCTGCCCGCGCTCGAGATCGTCAACGACGTGCTGCTCGGCGGCATGAAGGTGGTCGGCGAGCTCTTCGCGTCCGGGCGAGATGCAGCTGCCGTTCGTGCTCCAGAGCGCTGAGACCATGAAGGCCGCCGTCGCGTACCTCGAGCCCCACATGGAGAAGCAGGACGACGGCGGCAAGGGCACGCTGGTGATCGGCACCGTGAAGGGCGACGTCCACGACATCGGCAAGAACCTCGTCGACATCATCCTCACCAACAACGGCTACGAGGTGCACAACATCGGCATCAAGGCGCCGTTGCAGAGCTTCGTCGACAAGGCCAAGGAGGTCGAGGCCGACGCGGTCGGGATGAGCGGACTGCTCGTGAAGAGCACGATCATCATGCGCGAGAACCTCCAGGAGATGAACACGCTCGGCCTCGCCGAGGTGCCCGTGCTCCTCGGCGGTGCTGCGCTGACGCGCACCTACGTCGAGCGCGACCTGCGCGAGGTGTACGAGGGACGGCGTCTTCTACGGCAAGGACGCGTTCGAGGGTCTGCGCGTCATGGACGAGCTCATGGAGGGCAAGCGCGCCGGCACGCTCGACCCCGAGTTCGGCCGCGCGCCCGGGCGGCCGCGACCTCCCGCGCCGCAGCGAAGCCGACGGTCGATCCCGACGAGCCTGTCGCGACCAGCTCGGACGTCGCGACCGACGTCCCGGTGTTCACGCCGCCGTTCCTGGGCGCCCGGGTCGCCAAGGGCATCGCGCTCGACGAGATCCAGACCTACGTGAACGAGACCGCCCTGTTCCGCAACCAGTGGCAGTTCCGGCCCGACAAGGCGATCAACGAGACCGACGACGAGTTCCGGGTCCGTCTGCGTCCCCAGCTGCGTGAGGAGCTGCTCAAGGCGCAGGCCGAGGGTCTCCTGTACCCGGCGGTCGTCTGGGGCTACTTCCCGGTGAACTCCGACGGCAACGACCTCGTCGTCTGGACCGACGACGAGCGGCGCACCGAGCAGGTGCGGTTCTCGTTCCCCCGCCAACGCAAGGACCGACACCTCTGCATCGCCGACTTCTTCCGCTCCGTCTCCTCCGGTGAGGCCGACTACGCGGGCTTCCAGGTCGTCGACGATGGGCGCACGCGCGACCGAGCGCGAGCGCGAGCTGTTCGCAGCCGATCGCTACACCGAGTACCTCCTCCTGCACGGGCTCTCGGTCGAGATGACCGAGGCACTGGCCGAGTACTGGCACCGCCGCATCCGCGAGGAGTGGGGCTTCGCCGACGAGGACGGACCGACGGTGCAGGGGCTGTTCCGCCAGCAGTACCGCGGCTCGCGCTACTCGTGGGGCTATCCCGCCTGCCCGGACCTCGAGGACCAGGTGCAGCTCGACGACGCTGCTCGACCTCTCGAGCATCGGCGTCTCCCTCACCGAGGAGTTCCAGCTCGACCCCGAGCAGAGCACCTCGGCGATCGTCGTGCCCCACCCCGAGGCGAAGTACTACGTCGCCTGAGCGCCGGGGCCGGCCCGTCGTTGTTCAGTCGGCAGTCGCCAGCACCACGAACTCGTTGTAGGTGAACACGCGCCCGACCGGTCGGGGGAACGGGAACGAGCGGCTGCGCACCACCGACAGGTCGCAGTCGCGGGCGATCGCCGCCAGCGCCTCGAGGTCGAGGAACTCGACGTGGGTCGCGTCGGAGCGGTAGCCGCGCTCCTGCGGCGTGATGAAGAGCACCTTGCCCGGACGGCGGAGGTACGGCAGGTAGGACCGAACGAGCGTGGCGGCGTCGGCGCTCGACATGTGCTCCAGCACGTGAGCGAACAGCAGCGCGTCGAACCCCGTCGCCGCGTCCTCGGACGTGGGAAATTCCCCGGTCGTGTACGCGGTGAAGCCGCGCGCCCGAGAGGTCGTGACGGCGTCGGCGTTGTGGTCGACCCCGACACCGGCGCCGCCGAGGTTCTCCAGGTTGCGGCCCACGCCGCACCCGACGTCGAGCGTCCGTCCGAGCTCCATCCGCCGGAGGTTCCACCGATACGGCCGCTGCACCGAGAGCAGGCGTTTCCATCGCGCGCTCTGGAGGTCGGAGAGTCGGCGCGGCGTACGCCGCGCCCTTCGTCGAGTCGTCGGCAGGGCTCACCCGAACACCAACGTCCCGAGGATGATCAACGTCGTGATGGCAGCGTAGATGCTGATCGCGATCGTCGCCGTCCGCCCCCGAACGAGTGAAGCCAACAACACGATCACGATCGGGATGGCACTGAGTGCGTAGCGGGGCGACGGCTGGAAGATCACCTTGTTCGCCATCCACGTCGAGATGATGAATGCCGGCCCCCCCACGATCAGGATCACCGCTGCCCACGTCCCGAGGGTCGACAGCCGGTCCCGGATCGAGAACCGGAGTGCGTTCGCGACGAGCGTGGCGACACAGAGCCAGCCGGAGATGAGGGAGAGGTCGATGATCGTCCGCGTCGTCAGCAACGGGGCGCGGAATGCCTGACCCCCGGCGGGGAACAGCGCGAAGAGGTTCTCGGACTGCAGCAGCGGCTTCAGCGGGAAGTTCGGTCGATAGAACATCGCGTTCGACGGCAGGTCGAGCGCATCGACCGTTGCCCGAACGCCCGCGATGCCGAGCCAGAGGATCGTCACCGCCGCTGCGCCGGCGACCAGGACCCCACCCGCGAGGACATAGCTCCGGGCAGGCGGTCGATCGGCCTCCGGATCCTTCCGCTGGCGGAAGGCCTGCGTGAGCAGCCAGAGGAGCATGATGCCGATCGCGACGAAGTTGGTCATCTTGAACGACGCCGCCAGCACCCCGGCAAGGGCGAGCCACCAGATCGAGATCCTTCCACGCTCCCAGAGCAACGCGGCCACCAGTACGATTCCGCCGGCGAACACGGCCGCGCCGTCGGGGTTCACGATCGCTGCCGAGTTCAGGGCATCCGGCGCCAGCGCGTAGATCGTGGTCGCCGCGACCATCGGGATCCGGGAGACGCCGAGCAGCTCGCCGGCGTACAGGGCGAGCATCAGGCCCGCGGCCAGCCAGAAGCCGCCGAGGAGCCGGGCCGGATCGAGCGGGTTGTTCGCGATCCCGACCAGCGTGGCGAGCTTCGCCACGGCGCCGGTCACGAGGTGGTACCCGGGTGGGTGGTTCACCGCGTTGTTGTAGCCGTCGTCGCGGAAGTCCTCGGGCCGGAAGTGACGCGCCGAGCACGGCGGCTCAGGCTTCTGAAGCACCACGTCGATGCCCCGGCACGCCTCGATGCGCATCGCCGTCTGCCCGATCTTGTCCCCGAGCTTCACGAAGTGTCCGTCGTCGTAGATCCGCACCATGTAGTCGAGGTTGCGCGTCTCGTCGATCGGCGACAGCTCCGTGGCGCGGGCGACGTGCAACGCGCTCACGCTGATCGCGAGCACGGCCACAAACAGGTACGGCCAGGATCGGTGCAACCAGGTCCGCGGCGGCGCGACGTCGACCGCCTCGACGGTGTCGGTTGTCATCGCGCGAGGAACCGCCGAGCGACACGCCAGTACCACGCGAGGAAGTCGTCGAAGGGCTGCAACATCGGAGGCAGAGGGTAGTTGCGGGCATCCAGGTGATCCGTCATCAGGTGCGCGAGTCGACGGTCCGACACCGTCCGCTGCGCCTGCAGTGCGCGCCGTCGGTCCCGCAGCCAAGCACGATGGCGCCAGAGCCAGCGCCAACCGTCGACCTTGGCTCGCAGCCACCTGCCCTTCACCGCCGCGGCGGTGACTGCCAGCTCGGCACCGAGGAAGGCCGGTGCGAGCAGCACGAGGGTCCGCGACTCCCAGCACGTCAACACGAACATCAGGCGGTTCCGCTCGGCGAGGTACATCTTGTCCGTGACCCGCCCGAACTCGTACCGGTGCAACCCGATCGCTTCGGGCACGTAGCGGACGCGCAACCCGCCCTGCCAGCAGCGCCAGCTGAGCTCGGCGTCCTCGTGGAACGCGAAGTACTCGGGCGCGAAGCCGTCGAAGCGCTCCCAGACGCGACGGCGCAGCACGACCAGCGCACCCATCGCGCCGGCGATGTCGCGGGCGATCGCTCGGTCGGACGCGAGCTCGCCGAAACCGCCGACCCACGAGAAGCCGAGGAAGTGGATCTCATTCCCGGCGGTGTTGAGGCGGTCCGGGTCGTCGCCGAGACGCACGCTGCCTGCCGCGATCCCCACGTCGGGGTTGCGCGCCACCTCCACCAGCCGCTCGAGGGCGTCGGGCTCGACGACGAGGTCGCCGTTGACGAGCGCGAGATACTCCCCTGTGGCGGCCGCAGCGCCGAGGTTGCAACCGGCCGAGAAGCCGATGTTCTCGCCGTCGCCGACGACGGTGACGCCATCGACGCCGCGCAGACGATCCACCGCGCCGTCGGTGCAGCCGTTGTCGACGACCACGACATCGACGTCGACGCCGGTGGAGGCGAGGAGCGCGTGGATGCACCGCTCGAACCAGGGCTCGGCACGGTAGGCGAGGACGATCGCGCTCACCCGTGCTGGCGCGTCGCTCACCGACGCCGACCCAGACCCAGGATGCTCAGGAAGAAGCTCGAGAGGATGAGCTGGAACCCCAAGACGAGTGCCGTCGCGCCGGGCACGACGACCCGGATCGCATCGCGGGTGTCGAGCGCTCCGAAGTCCTGGGAACCCCAGTTCACGATGCTGTACACGGTGAACCCCACCCCGACGAGCAGCACCAGCGTCCCGACCGCGAGCCCGCGCTCGAGCGTCACGACCTGGAACGCCCGCTCGATCCCTCGGGACGGCGGGAGCAAGCCCTCGTTCATCGCGAACGCCCGCGCGAAGACCGAGAACATCACCGCCTGAGCGCCGATCAGCACCAGCACCATGCTGTAGATCAACGCGTTCACGTCGAGGCCGACGCCACCGATCTCGATGGGCCCGGTGAGCAGCGCGAGCCCGAGCACCGTGCCGACGAACAGGCACGCGAGACCCGGGTAGAGGAACAGCCAGCGGGGGCTGTAGAGGAGCAGGAACCGGAGGTGCCGCCAGCCGTCGCGCCAGGAGCGCAGGTGCGGAGGGCGGGACCGGCCGTCGGGTCGCAGCGTGGTGGGGACCTCGTCGATCGCGAGCCCCTGCAGGGTGGCCTTGACGACCATCTCGCTCGCGAACTCCATGCCGGTGGTGCGCAGTCCCAGTCCGAGGATGGCGTCGCGGCGAAAGCCGCGCATCCCGCAGTGGAAGTCGCCGCTCGGACTGTGGAAGAACAGACGGCCGATGAACGTGAGGACCGGGTTCCCCAGGTAGCGGTGGAGCGGGGGCATCGCGCCTTTCTCGACGCCACCCCGGAAGCGGTTCCCCACGACGAGGTCCGCGCCCGCGCGGAGCGCGTCGACGAACGGTGCGAGGTTCGCGAGGTCGTAGCTGTCGTCGGCGTCGGCCATGATCACGAGCTCGCCACGGGCGCCCTCGATGCCGCCCATGAGTGCCGCGCCGTAGCCGCGGACCGGGATGTCGATCACCCGGGCACCCTCGGCCACCGCGATGGCCTGAGAGCCGTCAGTGCTGCCGTTGTCGGCGACGATGACCTCGCCATCGATGCCGAGCGCGTCCATGGAGGCACGCGCCTTCCGGACGCACGTCGCGAGCGTCTCGGCCTCGTCGAGGCACGGCAGGACAACGGTCACTTCGAGGGCTGAATGACCGCCGATTGTAGCGACGCGGCCTCGCCGATCTCGGGGTGTGGCTCCGGGCGCAGAAGCCCTCATGGCGTACGATCCTGCCCGTCATGAAGGGCCTGATCCTCGCCGGCGGAGCCGGCACCCGTCTCCGCCCGATCACCCACACGAGCGCGAAGGCACTCGTTCCGGTCGCGAACAAGCCGATCCTCTTCTACGGCATCGAGGACATGGTCGCGGCGGGGATCCGCGAGATCGGGATCATCGTGGCGGGCAACGGTGACGAGATCCGCGCGACCACGGGTGACGGCTCGCGCTGGGGAATCGAGATCACGTACCTCCCGCAGGAGGAGCCACTCGGTCTCGCGCATTGCGTCCTGATCGCTCGCGACTTCTTGGCCGACGACGACTTCGTGATGTACCTGGGCGACAACCTCCTGGAGCAGGGCCTCGCCGAGTTCGTCGAGCGCTTCGAGGCGGCGCAGACGGCCGATGCCGGGAACCCGCCGGCAGCACAGATCCTCCTGGCCCATGTGGAGGACCCACGACAGTTCGGGGTCGCCGAGCTCGACGAGCATGGCGAGGTCCTCGGGCTCGTCGAGAAGCCCGCCGAGCCGCCGTCCGATCTCGCCCTCGTCGGCGTGTACCTCTTCGACCCGACCATCCACGAGGCGGTCCGGGCGATCAAGCCGTCCGACCGCGGTGAGCTGGAGATCACGGACGCGATCCAGTGGCTCCTCGAGCACGGCCACCGAGTGCTCCACGAGGTGCTGGTCGGCTGGTGGCTCGACACCGGCAAGAAAGACCCACTGCTCGAGAGCAACCGGTACCTCCTCGAGCTCCTCGAGCCGCGCAACGACGGCGTGGTCGACGACACGTCCACGATCGAGGGCCACGTGGTCGTCGAGGCCGGAGCCGAGATCACCGGGTCGCGCGTCCGGGGGCCGGTCATCATCGGCGAGCGGACGAAGGTCACCAACAGCTTCGTCGGGCCGTACACCTCGATCGGCGCCGACTGCGAGATCCGCGACTCCGACCTCGATCACTCCGTGGTGTTCGAAGGCAGTCGAATCGTCGGCATCGCCGGGATCGCGGACTCCCTGATCGGCCGCGAGGTCGAGGTCACCCGATCGGGTGATCGTCCTCGCGCGCTGCGCCTGATGCTGGGGGACCACTCGAAGGTCGACCTGGAGTAGCGCCGCCCCCTACGACCACGCCGCGAATACCGCGCGCCACGGCCGCGACGCCGGGGATCCGGGCGCGCGCCAGCCTCCGGTAGACGCGTGCTGCGTTCGCGCGGGCCTTCACCCGCGTCGTGCCGGTCGCGGTCTGTCGGGCCAGCACCTCACCCTCTGCTCGGGCGCGGAAGTCCGCGGCCAGCGCCGCGTCGCCGGCGCCGCGTGCGACGGCCTCGTCCATCCCGCGCAGCGCTTCGGGAACCCGGTCGGGATCGAACTGCGCGAGCGCGAGCGCGAGATGACAACGCGCGAGCAGATCGAGCAGCGGCGTCTCGGGGTCCGGGTACAGGTTGTGCTTCTCGTACTGCGCGAGCCCGACTGCTGCGGCTGCCGCGAAGTGGTCGGCCGCAAGCTGCGGGTTGCGCCGGTGCACGAGCTCGATGACCCCGACGTAGTAGTGGACGACGATCAGCGCAGAGTGTTGATCGGCGATGGCGACGGTCGTGGACGGGTCGTCGAGATCCACTCCGTACCGATCGCGCACCGCGGTCCGCAGGTCCGGGAGCGCAGCCTCCGCGAGCCCGAACTCGTTGCCCGCCACGGCGAACTTCACTCGACGCGCGGCCATGCCGACGGCCATCGGTGAACCTGCGGCGGCGGTCGCCCCGCGTCCCTCGCAGTAGCGCACGAGGTCGCGAGTCGAGACATCCGCCTCGCGACGGGTCGGGCGGAGCGCGTCGGCGGTCCGAGCCGCGAGCGCACCGAGGGTGACACCCTCGATCCAGACGTTCGCGACGAAGCCTGCCTCCCGCAGAGCGGCTTCGAGGCCCTCGCGGGTCAGCAGGAACTCGTGCGCACCGACCGACAACGCGGGATAGAGCGCGGTCATGGGCGTGTCCGCGTGCACGACCCCGCCGTCGGGTGTCGTCATGAGGAAGACGCCGGCGTCCGAGAGCCTGCGGTGCACGGATCCGAGGAAGGCACGGGGATCGGGGACGTGCTCGAGGACCTCGGACGCGAAGATCACGTCGAACCGCTCGTCGGGCTCGAAGGCGTCGTCGAGCGTCCCGGGTCGGATGTCGAGCCCGAGGTCCTCCCGCCCCCGCTCGGCCGCGAGCGACGGCTCGAGACCGATGCCGTCCCACCCGAAGATCTCCTGGGCGGTGTCGAGCCCGAAGCCGTAGCCGCACCCGACGTCGAGCATCCGCGCGCCCGGTGGTGCGCCGACCTTGGCGAGCATCCCGGCGATCGACTCGATCCCGGCGATCTGCTCGACATACCAGTCCCAGTCGCCCTCGGTGTACACGCTCGGCGGCTGTACGGCGCTGAGCACGATGTTCCCGCAACCGGAACACCGAACGATCTCGACCGGATCGTCGCGCCAGTCCACGTCCGTCGTGGCGAGCAGCTCCTGCTCGTCCCTGCGACCGCAGACCGGACAACGCACCTGAGCCACGCCAGTGGTCCAGCGGAGCTCCACGACGCAATCATGGCATATGCCCTCTGCGATCCCACTTTCGGGTCGGCTCGCACCACCCCGGTTGGAGTAGACAAGTTGCCCATGCCCGACGTCACCGAGTCCGACACCATCACCGGCGTGTACGTGGTCGAGCCCTCCCTCCACGGCGACGAGCGCGGCGTCTTCGTGGAGACCTACCGCCGCGAGTGGTTCCCGCAAGGCCGCGAGATGATCCAGGGCAACCGCGCCGACCGCCAGCAGGGCTGCATCGTCGGCCTCCACTACCACCTCCACCAGGCCGACTACTGGTACGTCCCGTTCGGTCGCGCGCCGCGTCGTCCTGCATGACCTCCGACAGGGTTCGGCGACCGACGGCGCGACGCAGGTGATCGATCTCGGGACGCGTGCCGACGGCACGCACGACCATCGAGGCGTGTTCATCCCGCCGGGGGTCGCGCACGGCTTCGCATCGCTGACCGACATGACCATCACGTACCTCGTCGACAGCTACTACAACCCCGACGACGAGCTCGGCGTGGCGTGGGACGACCCTGACATCGCGGCCGACTGGGGCCTCGACGATCCCATCCTGTCGGCCCGCGACCAGAACAACCCCCGCCGCACCGACCTCGAGCCGCGCCTGGCGCCGGTCCTCGGTCTGCGAACCTGAGTCATGCGCCTCTTCGTGACCGGCGGTGCCGGCTTCATCGGTTCGAACTACGTGCACTGGGTGCTCGCCAACTCCGACGACACGGTCACGGCGTTCGACGCCCTCACCTACGCGGGCAACCTCGCCAACCTCCAGGACCTCGACGACGACCCTCGCCTGACCTTCGTGAAGGGCGACATCACCGACCGTGGTGCCGTGCTCGCCGCGATGGAGGGCCACGACGCCGTCGTCCACTTCGCGGCCGAGAGCCACGTCGACCGGTCGATCGCCTCCCCCGACGAGTTCGTGCACACCAACTGCGACGGCACCAACGTCATGTGCGACGTCGCCCGCACGGTCGGCGTCGAGCGCTTCCTCCACATCTCGACCGACGAGGTCTACGGCTCCATCGAGGAGGGCTCGTTCACCGAGCACGACCCCCTCGAACCGCGCTCGCCCTACTCGGCGTCGAAGGCCGGCTCCGACCTCATCGCGCTCTCGTACCACAGCACCTACGGGCTGCCGATCGTCGTCACCCGCTCGTCGAACAACTTCGGGCCGTACCAGTTCCCGGAGAAGGTGATCCCCCTCTTCGTCACGAACCTGCTCGACGGCGAGCAGGTCCCGTTGTACGGCGACGGCATGAACATCCGCGACTGGTGCTTCGTCGAGGACAACTGCAGCGGTGTCGATCTCGTCCTGCGCAACGGGACGATCGGCGAGGTCTACAACATCGGCGGAGGCAACGAGGTCACCAACCGCGACCTCACCGATGCGGTGTTGGAGATACTCGGCCAGGGCGAGTCGATGATCCGCTACGTCGAGGACCGTCTCGGGCACGACCGCCGCTACTCGATCGACATCTCCAAGGTCCGCGAGCTCGGGTGGGCACCGCGCCGCGAGTTCCGCGAGGCGCTCGCAGCCACCGTCGCCTGGTACCGCGACCATCGCTGGTGGTGGGAACCGCTGAAGCAGCGGAAGGGCTGAGCGAGGCGCACATGCGCATCCTCATCACCGGCGCCGGCGGCCAGGTCGGGCACGAGCTCGTCGACGCGTTCGCCGACCACGACGTCACCGCCCTGGGCCACGACATGCTCGACGTCGCCGACCGGGCGGCGGTGCTCGCAGTGGTCACCAACCTGCGGCCCGACGCGATCGTGCACAGCGCCGCGTGGACCGCCGTCGATGCGTGCGAAGCCGATCCCGATCACGCCTTCGCGGTGAACGCGCTGGGGACCCGGTACGTCGCCGAGGCCGCGCGCACGCGTCGACGCGCACGCCTGCACGTTCTCGACCGACTACGTGTTCGACGGGACCAAGCCGGAGCCGTACACCGAGTGGGACACACCGAACCCGCAGTCCGTCTACGGACGCTCCAAGCGCGCCGGCGAGCTCGAGCTGGCTGGCGACCCCGACGCGACCGTGCTGCGCATCTCGTGGGTCTGCGGCGAGCACGGGAGCAACATGGTGAAGACCATCCTGCGCCTCGCCCGCGAGCACGACACGCTGCAGTTCGTCGACGACCAGGTTGGCCACCCCACGTTCGCCGACGACCTGGCCGGCATGGTCCGGCGGCTGGTCGTGGAGCGCCGCTCCGGCCTGTTCCACGTCACCAACCAGGGAGCGGTCTCCTGGTTCGAGTTCGCCCGCGCCGTGCTGGAGTCGTCCGGCCAGGACCCGGCTCGCGTGCTCCCGATCGCGACCAACGACCTCGACCCGCCCCGCCCGGCGCCGCGCCCCGCGAACTCCGTGCTCGACAACGCTGCGCTGCGACTGTCGGGGATCCCGCTGCTCCCCCACTACCGGGAGTCGCTCGACCGCCTCGTCGGAACGCTGACGGGGTGACGTCACCCGGCGCCCGCACCGGGCTGCCGACCGTCGGGGTCGTCGTCGTGAACTACGGGGGCGGGGAGGTGACGCTCGACTGCCTGCGGAGCATCCTGGCGAGCGATTGGCCCGCCGACTCGCTGCGTGTCGTGCTGGTCGACAACCCCGTCGACGGCGCGCTGACGAGCGACGGCGTCGCGGCCCGAATCGAGGGAGCGCTCCCCCGCGTGCAGGTGGTGCGGTCCACGAGGAACCTCGGGTTCGCGGGCGGGTGCAACCTCGGGATGCGCGTGGTCGCCGACACCGACTTCGTCGCCCTCGTCAACAACGACGCGACGGTGACACCCGGCTGGCTCGGACCGCTCGTCGCCGCACTCGAGGCCGACGCGTCGCGCGGCGCGGCCTGCCCGAAGATCCTGTTCGCGTCGCCCTTCGTCGACGTGCGGCTGCACACGCCCACGCACCGGCGCGGTCGCGGCGACCGCCGCGACCTGGGTGTCCGCCTCGCGGGGGCCCGGGTCGCCGGCGCGAACGTGTGGTCGACCGCCAAGCTCGTGCACGGGTTCTGGGGCCTCGAACCCACGGCCGCCGACGAGCCCGGCGCGCAGTGGACGCGGGCGACGGCACACCTTCGCCTGCCCGTCCCGGCCGACGGCAGCGCTCACACCGGCGCGCTCCGCCTCGGGGCCGACACCCCCACGACGATCACGGTGTCGTCGGGCGACGAGACCGTGGTGCTCGACGTCGGCACCACACCGGCGTGGCACGACATCCCACTCGGGGGGCCCCCGTTCGACGTCGTGAACAACGCGGGATCCGTCATCGGCGCCGACGGGCAGGCGGCAGACCGTGGCTTCGGTGAACCCGACGATGGTCAGTTCGCCGAAGCTGCGGACGTCGACGCGTGGTGTGGTGCTGCGGTGCTGCTCGCCCGGGCGTACGTCGACGACGTCGAGGGCTTCGACGAGCGCCTCTTCCTCTACTACGAGGACGTCGAGCTCTCGGTGCGGGGCCGTGGGCGCGGCTGGCGCTACCGGTACGTCCCCGAGTCGGTCGTGCGGCACCTGCACTCCGCGACGACCGTCGGTGGCTCACCACTCGCGCACTACTACGACCAGCGGAACCGACTGCTCGTGCTCGCGCGGCACGACTCCATGGGGCACCTGCTGCGCACCTCGGCGCGGTATCTGGCGATCACCGGGTCCTACGCCACGCGCGACATGGTGAGCCCGCTGCTCCACGGTCGGCATCCTCGGCCCGCCATCGTCGCGGAGCGCCTCAAGGCCTTCGGGGGCTTCCTGCGCAGAGTCCCCGCCATGCGCCGCAGCGGCCGCAAGGACTAGCCCTACTCCACGCGTGCCCCCGGGCCGCCGGAGTCGGGGAAGAGAGCGAGGCGGGCGCGCATCTTGAGCTTGCGTGACAGCTCGTCGTACTCCTTGTTGCGGAGGTGCGCGAGCGCGACCTTCGCCGTGTGGCGCAGGCCGCCGTGACCCCACATCGCCTGCGCCATCGGGTCGCCCACCATCACCCGCTGGCGCGGGTCGACGAGATCGGCGGCCCGGTGCGGGTGCCGGCAGAACTCGAGGATGGGCTCGAGGACGCGCTCCCACCGGAACTCGGGGACCGTCGCCGCGATCGCGGTCCTGCACGACTCCGCGAGCTGCTCGTCGGTGAGCAGACAGAAGAGCGCTTCCTCGAGCGCGTCGACGTCGTCGGGTGGCACGGTGATGCCCAGGCCGTGGCGCTCGATCAGGTCGGCGAACGAGTCGCCGGCGGTCGCGACGATCGGGAGGGACGTCCACAGGTAGTCGAGGATCCGGGTACGGAACGAGAACGCGGTCTCGACGTGGTCGAGGTGCGTGCTCACTCCGATGTCGGCCTCCAGCAGGAAGTTCTGCCGCTCGCTGTAGGCGACCCACTCCTCGTTGAAGAACACGTACTCACCGACGAGGCCGAGGTCCTGGGCCAGTCGCCGGGTGCGCGCCGCCATCTGCATGGCGGGCACGCTCGGGTTGGGATGCTTCATCCCCATGAAGAAGAGGCGCACCTCGGGGACGCGCGTCCGCAGCCGGTCGACGGCATGGACCAGCGTGAGCGGGTCGAACCAGTTGTACACACCGCCGCCCCAGAGGATGACCTTGTCGTCCTCGCCGATCCCAGGCACCACGCCCTTCAGCACCTTGCGCGTCGCCGTGGGGTGCTCGTCGCTGATCCCGAAGGGCACCACGTTGATCATGTTGTCGAGGTTCTCGTGGTCGTCGTACGTCGCCGGGTTGATCCGGCCGACGCCCGCGAGCTGCCCGATCCAGAAGTCGCGTTGCTTGTCGCTCGCGCACAGGAAGAAGTCGCACCGCGCGAGCTGCTCGTTCAGCACCTCGGTGGTCACCCGCACCGCTTCGCGTCGGTTCGGGGGCGGGATGTCGCGTGACTGCTCGAGCACCTCGAGGTGCATGGGGTCGTAGATGTCCCCGACCAGGATCGTGTCGGTCTGCCGCAGCCACGGGTGGTTCGCCATGATGTGACCCTGGAAGATCACGACGTCGGCCCAGGCGACGAGACCCTGCAGGTCCGCGTCGCCGACGTGGCGCACGACGAAGTCCGGGTGCGACAGGTCGCAGCGCACGGTCGTGACGAGCTGCACATCGTGCTCCCGCGCCAGGGCCCGTGCCATCTGCCACGCACGGATCGCGGGGCCGGCCATCGTGGACTGGAGCACGTCGGGCGTCACCACGAGCACGCGGTGGCGGTTCGTGAAGATCGCGTCGATGTCGAGCGTGCGCCGCACCGCATCCGCCGCGCCCTCGTCGATCGTCCCGGCCGCGGTGGGCCGGCGGAACAAGGGAAGGATCTCGGAGTCACGAACGCGACGGAGCGCCTGCACGCGGGCCCGCGCGTCCCCGAGTGCCGGGAGCTCGGCGCGGAAGGCCGGCGTCGCGGTCGTCGTCGGCCAGCGTCAGCGCCGCCGCGACCGCCCGCGAGAGGGAGTCCTCACCGAAGTTCTTGTAGAGCATCCCGAGGCCGCCGAGCGCGGGCCGCGCCGGTCGACGCTCGAACACATGGCTCGGCGCGAGCCGCAGCACCGAGTCGGGGGCGAGTACGACCCGGAGCCCGGCGATCCACAGCCGCCATCCGAGGTCGACGTGCTCAACCCCCGGCGTCAGCATGGCATCGAAACCACCGACCCAGCGGAATGCCTTGGTCTCCACGACGAAGGCCCAGGGCGACGGGTACAGCACATCAAACGGACGGGTCGCGCCCTCGCCGTCGGGCTTGCCCGCCCGAGGGAGGATCGGCTCACCGGTGAACGTGAGCGCGGCATCCGCGTACGCAATGGTGCGGTCGTCGTAGAGGACCTTGCTCGCGGCGACCGCCGAGTTCGCGTTCGCACGGACCGCATCGAGGAGGCCTCCGAGCCAGCGGGGCTCCGGGAACGCGTCCCGCTCGAGGAACGCCAGGTACGCACCGCGGGCCTTCGCTGCACCGGCGTTGCGCGCGGCGGCGAAGCTCGTGCCCGTCGGTACCGGCACTGCGACGGCACCGGCGAGCCGGCTCGCGACCCGGGCCTCGAGCTCGCTCGAGCTCCCCACGATCACGTGCTGCAGGTCGATGCCTGGCAGATCCTCGTCGACGCTCGCGGCCGTGTCGAGCGCCGCGTCGACGTCGTCGCCGGCAACGATCACGACCGAGACGACCTCGGGACGTGTGGAGCGCGCGTCGAACGCCGTCGGCGGGGTCATGGTCGCTCCTCCGTCGACGCGATGTCCCACGTGCCGCCGAGGGACACCACGCCCAATCGTTCCCTCGGCTCACCGTTCCCCACGTCGAACCGGTAGATGTCGCGCCAGGAGTCGTAAGCGTGCGAGATGTGGAAGTCGTACAGCGACGCCGAGATCTCGTAGGTGCCCGGGGTGAGCAGCATGCGCTCGACGTGGAGGTCGACGGTGCCGGCACCGGAGATCTTCTCGGGGATCACGTCCGCGTCCTTGGTGTTCGGGCCGGTCACGTGGACGCCGTCGACACGCGAGACACCGACCCCGAAGACCGGCCGCTCGATCGGCTCGTCGGCCTGGTAATGGACCCGGATCGTCACCTCGTCGCCGGTGCGGACGTCGTGCGTCGGACGCCCGTCGGCACCGAGCAGCTCGATGTACTCGATCCGCGCCTCACCCGAGCCGAAACGCAGCCCATCGGCGCTGCCGTCCGTGCGGTTCGAGTGCACCTCGTCGAGGTACTGGTCACAGATCTGGGCCGCCGGCCCGACCCCGCGGAGGATCCCGTGCTCGAGGAACGCCGCCTCGTCACAGAGGTTGCGGATCGACTCGAGCGCGTGCGACACGATCACGATCGTCTTCCCCGAGCTCCGGAGGTCACCGAACTTCTCGGTGCAGCGCTCCTGGAACTCGGCGTCGCCCACCGCGAGGACCTCGTCGACGAGGAGCACGTCGGGGTCGACGTGGATCGCGACGGCGAAGCCCAGGCGAACGTACATGCCCGACGAGTAGTTCTTCACCGGTGCGTCGATGAACTCTTCCAGCCCGGCGAAACCGACGATGTCGTCGAAGCGGCGCTTGATCTCACGTTGGCTCATGCCGAGCAACGCGCCGTTGAGGAAGACGTTCTCGCGCCCGCTGAGCTCGGGGTGGAACCCCGCGCCCAGCTCGAGCAGCGCCGACACCTTGCCGTGCACGGTGAGCGATCCCTTGTCGGGCCGGAGGATCCGAGCCATGCACTTGAGCAGCGTGCTCTTCCCGGAGCCGTTCTCGCCGACGAGCCCGTAGGTCGTGCCTGTGGTGATGTCGAGCGAGATGTCCTGCAGCGCCCAGAACTCCTCGTACCGCGCACGGCGGCCGCGCATGACCGTCGCCTTCAGGGACTGGTTCCGCTCGTGGTACTTCCGGTAGCGCTTCGACACCCCGGCAACCTGGATCGCGGCCTCGGCGCTCACACTTCCTCCGCGATCCTGCGGTCGAGCCGACCGAAGACCCAGTGGCCCACCACCAGCAGCCCGACCGACCACGCCGTGAAGTACGCGAAGTCGCCGAGCGGCGGGAACCGCAGGTCGTAGAACACCGCTCGGTACACCGAGACCATCGTGACCAACGGGTTCAGCTCGTAGATGGCCCGCACCGGCACGGACATCCCCATGATCTCGCTGGTCTTCGGGACGAGCGAGATCGGGTACACGATCGGCGCCGAGTAGAAGAGCACCTGCAGCGCGATGTTCACCAGGTGCTTCACGTCGCGGAGGTACACGTTCATCGGGGCGAGCATGAAGCCGAGGCCGAGCACGAAGCACGTCGTCAGCGCGACCACCAGCAAACCGACCGGGATCCATGGGAGGACCATGTTCCCGACCATCAGCAGCAGCACGCAGAGCACACCGAGCTCGATCAGGAACGAGACGAGCAGCGAACCGATCGTCGAGACGACCAGCAGCTCGCGGGGGAAGTACACCTTCTTGATGAGGTTCGCGTTCGCGAGCAGCGAATCGGTGCCCTGCGTCATGCCGTCGCTGAGGAAGCGGAACGGCAGGAGACCGCAGATCATGAACATCACGAAGCTCTGGAGACCGCTCGGCTCACCGATCGGCGGCACGACCTTGAGCAGCTGTCCGAACACGATCCAGTAGATCGCGATCGTCGCGAGCGGGTTGAGCAGCGACCACCCCCACCCGAGCGTCGATCGCTTGTAGCGACCGCGCAGCTCGCGGAGGATCAGGTTGGCGGTGAGCTCGCGGGTGCCGCGGTACTCGGAGAGAGCTGCCACGCGTGCGCGCTCTACTTCTTGCGCCGGAGCTGCGCCCGGGCCGCGTGGTACGCCTGCAACGTGCGCCCGGTCTTGGACCCAAGCACGAGCTGCGCCTCGGCGAGCGCCGACTCCGCCGCCTCGAGCCGAGCGGTCGTGTCGTCGAGCTGCGCCCGCAGCTTGCCGGCGTCGCTCTCCTCGTACTCGGCGAGCTCGGCCTGCATGCGCAGCGCCGTCGCCCGCACCTGCCGGGCCTCGTCGCCGAGGCGAACGACTGCGCGGTCGTAGCGGCGCAGGACTTCGTGGGGGCGGTCGTCGAGGCGTTCGTAGAGGACCGCCCACGGCGTGAGGTAGCTGACGTCGGTCTCGAGGCTGCGGTACATGCCGGAGCGGGCGAACAGGACGGACCAGTCTTCGGGTGGGAGCACGTTCACGTGCGTGGGCTCGGCGAAGTCGGACGGCTCCGAGGAGAACAGCACCCGCGGCCCGAGCTCCGAGAGTCGGGCGATCGCCGCCGGGCCGTGCTCGGCCGGGATGTGCTCCACGACCTCGATGCAGGTCACGAGATCGAGGTCGGTCGGGATCGCGGCCGGGAGCTCGTCGGTCATGTCGCCGACGAAGCATCGGTCGGCCACGGCGGCGTCGACCTGGGAGATCGCGTACTCGGAGACGTCGATGCCCCACGCGTCGACGCCGCGCTCGCAGAGCGCTTCGACGAGGAGACCGATGGCGCAACCGACGTCGAGCACCCGTCGCGGGGCGAGCTCGTCGACGATCCGGTCGGCGAGCCGGTTGAAGACCTGGAACCACTCCTCGGTGCGGCCGTACGCCGTCGGACCGCAGTCGTGGGTGTAGTAGTAGCTCCCGAACTCGATCGGGGCCGGGCGCGACTCCGCCACCGGGCGCGACTCCACCACCGTCTCGGGCTCCAGCACGGCGTCAATCGTAGCCCTCGACCCCTGCTTCGCCTCAGAGCGAGCCGATCGGCCCGCGTACACTTCTCCCGACGCCGAGGTGCATCGAGGAGTGTGATGGACCAGATCCCGAGGGACGCCCGAGTCTTCGTGGCCGGGCACCGCGGCCTCGTGGGGTCTGCCGTCGTGGCCCGCCTCGAACGGGCGGGGTTCTCGAACCTGCTCACCGCCTCGCGTGAGCAGCTCGACCTCCGCGACCAGGCGGCGGTGAACTACTGGTTCCGGGCCAACCGGCCCGAGTACGTGTTCCTGGTCGCCGGCACGGTCGGCGGGATCATGGCCAACGCGAGCCGTCCGGCCGAGTTCATCTACGACAACCTGATGATCCACGCGACGGTGGTGCACGCCAGCCACCTCTTCCCCGTGCAGCGGCTCCTCTACCTGGGCAGCTCGTGCATCTACCCCCGCGAGGCCGAGCAGCCGATGGCCGAGGAGCGCCCTGCTCACCGGCCCGCTGGAGCCGACCAACGAGCCCTACGCGATCGCCAAGATCGCCGGCATCAAGCTCTGCCAGGCGTACCGCACCCAGTACGGCTGCGACTTCATCTCGGCGATGCCGACCAACCTCTACGGCCCGAACGACAACTTCGACCTCGCGTCGAGCCACGTGCTCCCGGCGATGATCCGCAAGTTCCACGAGGCGAAGCTGGCGGGGGCGACCGAGGTGGAGATCTGGGGCACCGGGTCACCCGCGGCGCGAGTTCCTCCACGTCGACGACCTCGCCGACGCGTGCCTGTTCCTGATGGAGCACTACGACGCACGCCGAGCACATCAACGTCGGCACCGGCGTCGACCTCTCGATCCGCGAGCTCGCCGAGACGGTGCGCGACGTCGTGCACCCGGAGGCGCAGCTGGTCTTCGACACGTCGAAGCCCGACGGTGCGCCGCGCAAGCTGCTCGACATCACCAATCTCCGCGAGCTCGGCTGGGCACCGAGGATCGAGCTCGACGAGGGTGTGCGGACGACCTACGCCTGGTTCTGCGAGCAGGTCGAGGGCTCCCTGCGCGGCGTCGACCCCGTCCTCACCCCCCAGTAGTCAGCCGTCGGGGTCCGACGCGCCGCCCCACGTGTCCGCGTCCTCGTAGACGGGCACCTGGCCGAGGGCGAGTCCGGCGAGCACCCCGAGCACCAGCACGAGTCCGGCGAGCAGGTAGGCGGACGTGCGGTCGACGCGGCTCACGACCAGCGCGACGACGCCGAGGCTGCCTGCCGCCACGTAGATCGTCCCGACGGCCGCCCGCACCGGGAGCCCGAGCTTCACGAGACGATGGCTGATGTGGTCGCGCCCACCCTGGAACGGACTGCGCCCGTGCCGGAGCCGGGCGACGGTGACGAGTGTCGTGTCGAGGATCGGGACGCCGAGCACGAGGACGGGCACGAGGAACGTGATGTCGTCGGGCGCGTCGAAGCGCAGCTTGAGCCCGAGGTACGCGAGCACGAACCCGAGATACAGGCTCCCTGCGTCCCCCATGTAGATCCGAGCCGGGTGGAAGTTGTGCCGCAGGAACCCGAGTGCGCAGCCCGCGAGCGCGGCTGCGAGCGCGGCGACGAGGAACTGCCCCTCCACCTGGGCGATCAGGAAGAAGGAACCCGCGGCGATCGCCGCGACGCCCGGCCGACAGCCCGTCCATGTTGTCGAGGAGGTTGAACGCGTTCGTGATCCCGACGACCCAGACGACGGTCACCGAGCGCGTTGAGCGGCTCCGAGCCGGTGAACTGCACGCCGGCACCCACGGCCCACACCCCGAGGCCTGGCCGCGACCTCCACGACGAGCCGCACGATCGGCCCGAGGCCCCGCAGGTCGTCGAGCAGGCCGACCACGCTGAGCACGATGGCCATCCCGAGGACGGCCGCGAGCTCGTCGAACCCGGACTCCGGTGGGCGGAGGATCGCGACGACGAGCACCACGACGGAGAGCGCGACCACCATCGCGAGGCCGCCCAGGTATGGGACCGGCGACTTGTGGCCCTTGTGGTCCCCCGGGTGGTCGAGGATCTGACGTCGTTCCGCGATGCGCAGCACGACGGGTGTCAGCACGAGCGCGAGCAGCAGCGCACCACCGAACGCGGCCGCGTACTCCCACCACGCGCCGGTCATGGGTTCACCGCGGAGTCCGGCGCCGGCATCGGGGGCACGCTACGCGTCCAGCCAGGCCTGGAACATGAGGACGGCCCAGAGGCGATGCCGGCGGTCGTGCCGACCCGGAGCGGTGCTCGTCCCACGCCGTGCGGACGGCCGCGACATCCAGGTACCCCTCCGACCGCAGGCGCCGCTCGTCGAGCAGCGCCTCGGTCCACTCGCGCATCGGCCCGCGCAGCCAGTCGCCGAACGGAACGCCGAAGCCGGTCTTCGGGCCGCCGATGAGCGACGCCGGGAGGTGCCGCGCCAACACGTCGTGGAGCACCTGCTTGCCCACGGCGGCGCCCCGAGGAGGCAGACCTTCGCCTCGAGCGGCAGACGCCACGCGACGTCGAAGACCGTGGGATCGAGCATCGGAACCCGCGCCTCCAGGCTGACCGCCATCGAGGCGCGATCCACCTTGGTGAGCAGGTCGTCGGGGAGGTAGGTGACGGTGTCGGCGAGCATCGCCCACTCCACGGCCGAGCCGAGGGCCCAGTCCGCGGGCGGCGCAAGGACTGTCACCGGATCCTGCGTGTCGAGCACCGGCGGCACCGCCCAGCACTCGACCAGCGACCGGTACACGTCGTCGCGCGCCACGCCCAACGACCCGGCCAGCTTGTGCAGCTTGTCCCCCGGCTGGGCGGGCGCCGACCTCCCGGGTATCGCGCGGGCCGCGCCGCGCACGATGCGATCCCAGCGCGCCGGCGGCTGCGATCGCAGCAGGGCGGCCGCGGGGGCTCGCACCGCGCGGGGCAGTCCCGCGATCCGACGGAGGCGCTCGAGCGCGAAGTAGCGCGTGTACCCGCCGAACAGCTCGTCGCCCCCGTCGCCCGACAGCGCGACCGTGACGTCGCGGCGGGCGAGCTCGGCGACGAGCAGCGTGGGGATCTGCGACGAGTCGGCGAACGGCTCGTCGTACACCGTGGCGAGCCGTGGCACGACGCCCTGTGCCTCCTCGGGCGTCACGTACAGCTCGGTGTGGTCGGTCCCCAGGTGCGCCGCGATCGCCCGGGCCCGCGCGGCCTCGTCGTACCCCTCCGCGTCGAACCCGATGGTGAACGTCCGCACCGGACGGCTGCTCTGCGCCTGCATCAGGGCGACGACGAGCGACGAGTCCGTGCCGCCCGAGAGGAACGCACCGACCGGCACGTCGGCAACCATCCGGAGCCCCACACTGGCGCGGAGCGCCGCCTCGACCGCGTCCGGTGCCTCGTCGGCTGTGATCGACGACCGAGCGGCCGCGGCCGACGCGTCGAGTGCCACGTCGATCGCCGACCAGTACTGCAGCGGTGTCGGGTCCACACCCGGGCGGGTGGGGTCGATGCTCACCCAGGTCCCCGGCGGGAGCTTCGTGATGCCCCGGTAGATGCTGCGGGGTGCGGGCACGCAGGCGTACCGGAAGTACTGCGTCAGCGCCTCGGGGTCGATCGAACCGTCGAAGTCGGGGTGCGCACGGAGCGCCTTGAGCTCCGAGCCGAAGACGAACGTGGGGCCCAGCCATCCCGAGTAGAGCGGCTTCTCACCGAAGCGGTCCCGCGCGAGGAGCAGCCGGCGCTCCGCTCGATCCCAGCACGCGAGCGCGAACATCCCGTTCGCGCGCTCGAGCGTGCGCGCGATCCCCCACCCGGCGATCGCCTCGAGCAGCACCTCGGTGTCGGAGCGACCGCGGAACCGGGTACCAGTGGCCTCGAGCTCCGCTCGGAGCGCCACGTGGTCGTAGATCTCCCCGTTGAACACGAGCACGTAGCGGCCGTCGCGCGACACCATCGGCTGGTGTCCCGTCGGCGTCAGGTCGACGATCGCGAGGCGGCGGAACCCCGAGCGCGACGCCGGCCGCCTCGTCGGTCCACACCCCGCGGTCGTCGGGGCCACGGTGCGTGAGGGTGTCCGCCATCGCGCCGACGAGCGCCTCGAGCCCACGCGTCGGAGTCGCCCGTCCGTTGTCGAGGAGGCCCGCGATCCCGCACATCGCTCAGGCCCCGAGCGCGTCGAGGAGCCCGCGCACCCGATGCGCGTACGTGTGACCGTCGAGTGCCCAGGTCCGCGCGTCGCGCACCATGCGCAGGCGCGTGTCGTCGTCGCGGAACCGTGCGAGGACGTCGTCGACGTTCGAGAAGTCGCGGGCGAGTGCGAGGTACTGCACATCGGCGACGAGCAGATCGTTGTAGCGCCCGGGGAGCAGGATCTGGCACGTCTCGGTGCCGATCGCGTCGAAGTGCCGCGACGAGATGCACTTTCCCGACACCGCCCCGGCCGGCGGCACCGGCACCGGCGCGAGCGCGCCGATGGTGACGGGCTCGGTCGGCGCGTGGGTGCGCCCGGCGACCCGGTCGGCGCCGCGACGGAGCGCGTTCTTCACCGGTCGGGGCAGGTAGCGATGGACCGGACGGAGCCGGGCCCGGACCTTCAGGTCCCGTGAGCCCACGCCGAGCTGCTCCTCGGTCGCAGACAGGATCTCGTCGTCGCGACGCAGGTAGACCGCGCCGGACTCCGCACCGATCGTCGCCCGGGTGCTGTTCAGGAACCCGGCCCAACCCCTGCGCCC
Source organism: uncultured Acidimicrobiia bacterium (assembly GCA_963809885.1). Taxonomy (GTDB): domain Bacteria; phylum Actinomycetota; class Acidimicrobiia; order IMCC26256; family PALSA-555; genus JALHSW01. The sequence goes on from CAWELA010000006.1 coordinate 247,154, forward strand.
GTAGGACACGTTGGTGCGGACGTCGACGCGCAGCGGCGGGTCGAACGTGCTGGTCGCGAAGTAGTCGATGATCCGGTTGCGTTCGTCGTCGCCGACGTGGGGCAGGTACCTGGCGCCCCGGAACCCGATGTCGAGCGGACGTCGCGCGTGCGGGACGTCATTGTGGAACGCGGTGGGGTTCAGTGCGTGCGGCATCGCCACGACGCGGGCGTCGGGGATCTCCGCGTACAGCCACTCCCCCACGTCGAGGGGCAGCTGGGTCGCGATCACGTCGGGGCCGAGGTCGGCGAGGATCGCGAGCTTCTCGGCGAACGGTTGCGTCGGGAGGCTCACCTCGTTGCTCACGTAGGCGACGAGCGGGCCACGCCGGGCGTCGAGCTCGGGGGCCAGCCGACGGATCTCGGCCAGCGAGTCACCCACGACCGAGTGCAGGAGCACGACGAGATCGACGTCGGCAACGTGGCGACGGAGCCGACGGCGCCCGCTCGGCGTCGCCAGGTTCGCGCTCACGACGTCGAGCGACGGCTCCGCGACGAACGCGTCGAGCCAGTCGGTGAAGTACGAGAGCGTCTCGGGGTAGTGGATGTGGACGACGAGCGCCCGGGTGCGGTTCATCCGGCCCCCGACCTCCCGAGCAGGGGACGGGCCGGGATCATGACGATCCCGGAGCGTCACTTGCTCCGGGTGGGGAAGGGAGTCCGAGGTGCGTTGCCAGCACCTCGGCGATGGCTCGTCCGGCGTGGCCGTCGCCGTAGTCGTCGATGTCGTGACGTTCGCGGTACTCGGGCACCGTCCAGAGGCGGTTCCACCCGGCGTGCGACGGTCTCGACCCACTCGGTCTCGGGCCGCAGCGTCACGCACGGCACCCGGTGGAAGTAGGCCTCCTTCTGGAGCCCGCCCGAGTCCGTGTACACCGCGACCGCGCCGAGGAGCAACCGGGTCATGTCGAAGTAGCCGACCGGCGCGCACGTGATCAGCCCGGCGTCGGACAGGCCCGGCCGCGTCGCATCGCCTGGCGCGTGCGCGGGTGCACCGGGAACACGACCGGCTGCTCGGCCGCGACGCGCAGCAGCTCGTCGAGCACGGCGGCGAGCGCGGCGGGATCATCGGTCGTCTCGGCGCGGTGCACCGTCGCCACGACGTACGCGCCCGGCTCGACCCCGAGTCCCTCGAGAAGGTCCGACGGCGCAGTCTCCACCGCGCGCGCGCGGCGATCGCCGCGTCGTACATCACGTCGCCGACGTGGTGCACACCCTCGGTCACGCCTTCGGCGGCGAGGTTGCGCACGGCGACCGGGGTCGGGCAGAGCAGCAGGTCCGAGGCATGGTCGACGAGCACCCGGTTGCGCTCCTCGCGCATCACCCGGTTGAACGAGCGCAACCCGGCCTCGACGTGCGCGATCGGCAGGTCGAGCGCGGACGCGGCGAGCGCGCCCGCCAGCGTCGAGTTGGTGTCGCCGTACACGAGCACCGCGTCCGGTCGCTCGTCCTCGAGCACGCCACCGATCGCCGAGATCATGCGACCGAGCAGGTCGGGCGCCGACCCGCCGTGCAGGTCGAGGTTGCGCGACTCGTGCACATCGGTGAGGTCCGCCAGCAGGAGCGACGACATCTCCGGGTCGTAGTGCTGCCCGGTGTCGACCGTGATCTCCTCGAAACGTCCGTCGTCGCGCAGCGCGCGCGTCGACCACCGCGGCTTTGACGAGCTGCGGCCGTGTCCCGATGACGCTGACGACCCGCGCCGTCACACCGGCACTCCGCGGTCCGGCACGATCGGCTCGTCGGTCGCGACCACCTCGCCGACGAACAGTCGGTCGACGGCCACCAGCAGGAGCAGCAGCAAGCCGACGCGCAGGGTCGCGGCGCCCAGCAGGGCGTGCCGGATCGGCTCGGATCCCGCGCCGTGGTACGCGAGCACCACGCCGGCACCTCCGACGAGGGCGGTCGTCCCCGGCACCGCGAACGCCATCGTCGGTCGGCGTCGCATGAGCGCCACCACCACGAGCACGAGGGTCGTCGCGGCGAGGAAGATCAGCTCGCCCGGGCCGTCACCCCACAGCAGCTGCTGCACGGGATCGGGGAGGACGGGCCGGCTGTTCGTGTACCCGGCGACGGATCCGGACAGGATCGCGGTGTCGGGGTCGATGCTGTCGCGCACCGGGGTCCCGAACGTGTACCCCGGATGGGTGACGAGGTACTCGAGATACGTGTCGCGCGCGTCGGTCTCGATCCAGTGCCAGAGGCGCTCGTTGTGCCGGATGGGCGTCGAGCCCTTCCCCTGCGTGAAGTAGGTCCCCGCGAGCTTGCGGATCGCGGGTGAGATCGGCATCCCGTGCTCGGCGAACCACTCGGTGCGTGTGGGGTTCACCAGGATGCGCTCCGACACCACCGTCGCGAGCGTCTCCTCCCGGTTGAAGTCGTTCTTGTCGAGCATCGGCCAGCCCACGGCGACGATCACGAGCAGCAGCCCGAGCAGCGCGAGCCGGTAACTCCGCGCGTCGCGAAGCCACAGCGACAGCGCGAGCACCACCGCGATGCCGAGCGTCAGCACGATGTTCGGGTGCCGGCTGAACGCGAACGCGATCATGCCGACGGCAACCGCCGCCGCACTCCCCCAGCCCGGTGCGCGCACGAACCAGATCCACGCCGCCACCGTCGCGACCATCACCGAGATGGCCACCGACTCCCCGAGCAGCACGGTGTCGAACGCCAGCACCTGCCCGGTGAGCCCCAGGAGCAGCACGACCGTGAACGCGATCGGCCCCAGCGCGCGGTGGCGAACGACCGACACCACGGCGGCTGCGAGTGCGGACCAGGCGAGGATCCCGAGCAGGACCATGCCGGCGACCCGCAACGGATCGGCGGGGAGCACCTTGAAGAACAGGGGGACGACCCACAACCGCACGCCGGAGCCGGTGACGTCGAGATCGAGCCAGCTCGCGGTGTCGGGCGCACGCACGATCCCGGCGCCCGCGGCCGCGGCGATCCGCAGCACCACGTACGCGAGCCAGATCGGTCCGTACACGCTCCGCGCGAAGCGGCCCAGCAGGGGCCGCACGCTCGAGATGCTCATCGACGGGGTCAGGCGCCGGAGGGATCCGGGTTCGCGGGCCGACGCGCGACCGCGAGCACGGACTGGCCGAACGGGAGCTTCCGGTCGGCCTCGAACCGCCGCACGAGTGGCACGATCACCCGGTCGAACGCGCGGGCGGCACCCGGCTCGGTCGGCACCCGCCCGAGCCGGCGTGCGTACGCCCACCAGATGAGCGCGCCCGGTGCGTTCACGTAGCACGCGTCGAGCACCTCGAACCCGGCGTCGTCGAGCACCGTCGCGAGCGACGAGACCCGATAGCGGCGTCGATGGCCGATCACCCGGTCGAACGCGCTGTACAGACCCTCGAACGCGGGCGAGAAGACGACCAGCGTCCCGTCGGGCCGCAGGCACTGGCGGAGGTCGCGCAGGGCGTCGACATCGTCGTCGATGTGCTCGAGCACGTTCACCATCACCGCGCTGTCGTACGGTCCACTCGCCACGGCTCCCGCCGCGTCGGTCTCGATGACGTCGATGTCGCCCCGCCCGGCGAAGCGCGCGCGCAACCGCTCGACCGCCCGCGGGCGACGGGTCGCTCGCGGTGACGTGTCCCAGGGTCGTCAGCCGCTCGCTCATCGTTCCGTGCCCGGCGCCGACCTCGAGGATGCGACCCGAGACGTGCGGGGCGACGAGGTCCACGATCCAGTCCGCGTAGTTGTCGGCGTCGTCGAGGGAGTCGAGGGTGTCGGCCAGCGCGACGTCAGCCTCGGGGAACGTGGCGACGTGGAGGCGGCGCGTCCGGTCCTCGGTGGCCCGGCGCCCGAAGCCCGAGTAGCGCGCGATGCACCAGACCGCGCGCAGGCCGTCGCGCCATCCGATCTTCTTGCCCTCCGCGTACGTGCGTCCGTCGTAGGAGATCCCCACCTCGTAGATGCGCCACTGCCCGGCCGCGACCTTCGCGGTGATCTCGGGCTCGAAGCCGAAGCGGTCCTCCTCGATCTCGAACGACTGGATCACCTCGCGTCGGAACGCCTTGTAGCAGGTCTCCATGTCGCTGAGGTTGAGGTTCGTGCTCATGTTGGAGAGCAGCGTGAGCAGGCGGTTGCCGACCGAGTGCCAGTAGTAGAGCACGCGGTGCGGACGACTGTTGTGGAAGCGCGAGCCGTACACGACGTCAGCGCGCTCCTCGAGCAACGGCTGGAGCACGGCGCCGTACTCGTTCGGGTCGTACTCGAGGTCGGCGTCCTGGACGATCACGAAGTCGCACGTCGCCTCGCGGAAGCCGCGTCGCAGGGCCGCGCCCTTGCCGAGGTTCATCGGCTGCAGGAAGACCCGCACCCGCGGGTCGGAGAAGCCGGCGAGCACGTCGCGGGTCCCGTCGGTCGAGCCGTCGTCGACGATGATCAGCTCGCCGGTGAACGGCGACGCGAGGACGGCCTCGGTGACCGCCTCGACCGTCTTGACCTCGTTGTAGCAAGGCATGACGACCGACAGGCACCGGTCCGGCTGCTTCACGACGCACCACCCGACGGGGCGACGAGCCGGGGCTTGTGACCCTTCGCGTAGAGGAACCAACCCCAACGCGACGCGAACGGTTGCAGCATCGCCTTGGGCGGCACCCGCCGGCGGCCGACCGGGAGTCCCTGCAGGAACCCCACGGAGAGCTCGAGCCCGTCGAACGCGGCGAGCAGCGCGCGCAGCTCGCTCTTGCTGTAGACGTCACCCTTCGGGTTGCCGACGCCGTCGACCTCGTTCACCAACATGTCGAGCGACTTCCCGGTGCGTCGGCTGCGCCACTGGAGCCGGCGGTAGACGGCCGAATCACGGTGGTAGAACATCACGATCAGTCGTCCGCCGGGCTTCAGGACCCGGTACACCTCCGCGACCGAGCGCTCGGTGTCGGGCGTGTGGTGCAGCACCCCCATCGATGTCACGCAATCGAAGGTGTCGTTCGGCCACGGCAGGTCCTCGGCGCTGCCGACCACGAACTCGCCCGGCAGGCCCGACAGCTCGAAGCGCCGTCGCGACAGCCCGATGCCGGTCTCGGTGAGGTCGATCCCCGAGGTGAGGGCGCCTTCGCGTGCGAACTTGCTGAGGACGTACCCGTTGCCGCAGCCGACGTCGAGGACGCGCTTCCCGGCGAACGCCCGGTACTCGTGGAGCCGGTACGAGAACTCGAGCGACTCGTTCGCCTCGCGCAACCCGTCGTAGTACGCGAAGTACTCCGGGCTGCCGAGCTCGTACGGCACCGCGGCCGCGGCCACCGGGTGCTCCTCCCAGTACGAGCGGACATCGTCGACAGTGGGGGCCGGCACGCCACCCATCCTACGAGCGGACCCACGAACGACCAGCCCTCACCGAAAGTTCGGATCGGGTGGACGGATCGTGCGGTCCGATACGGTCCCGGACCGATGGACTTCGCCACTCCCCCCGAGCGCCTGATGCGACGTGTCGGTGGCCCACCCGAGAGCTACGAGGACATGGGCGCGACGGCACGGCGGGACTTCCTGGCACTCACCCCGTCCTCGTTCGAGTGGGACGGCGCCGAGGTCCTCGACTTCGGCTGCGGCGCCGGGCGCGTCCTCCGCCAGTTCGCCGACGAGGCCACGCGGACCCGCTGAGTTCTGGGGCTGTGACATCGACGCCGAGAGCGTCGAATGGGCCCAGACCAATCTTTGCCCGCCCTTCCGCGTCTTCCGCAACGACCTCGTACCGCCACTCCCCATCGTGAGCGGGTCAATCAACCTCGTCTACTCGTTCTCGGTGTTCACGCACCTCGCGGAGACGTGGAGCGCCTGGCTCCTGGAACTGCACCGCGTGCTGAAACCTGGCGGCATCGTTCTCGCGACGACTCTCGGCCCCGGCGCAGTAGCCGACCTCGGGCGACCGTGGGACGAGAATCGCATCGGGATGCTCGTCACGCTTCCCGACGTGTCGTTCACCGACCGGAGCGGCCCGGTCGTGTTCCACTCGGAGTGGTGGCTGCGCGAGCACTGGGCTCGCGCGTTCGACGTCGTGGAGTACTGGCCGTCGGGCTTCGGCATGGGCGGGCCGGGCACGCCGCCGCTCGGTCAGGGGTGCGCCGTCCTTCGAGCGCGCGACGTGCAGCTCACGGTCGCGGATCTCGAGCGGCCGTCGGACGATGTGCGCGAGTGGGCAGCCGTCGAGGAGAACCTGGACGTGCTCCACCGACGCGAAGCGGCGTGGCGAGCCCGGGCCGAGGCCGCGGAGACCGAGCTCGCCACGGTGCGCGCGACGCGCAGCTGGCGCATGGCCCGGGCTATCGCTGCCGTCGGACGGCCGTTCCGGGGCGTAGCCCGGTCGTAAACGGGCGCGGCCGCGTGCCGTAGCCTTGGGAAC
>CAWELA010000007.1:0-342340 GCA_963809885.1 uncultured Acidimicrobiia bacterium
GACGCATCCACCGCCGACCGGTCTGATGGGACTTCGGGGACCGGCTCACCCGTGCCATCCTTCGGCGGTGAACGACTGCATCTTCTGCCAGATCGTCGCGGGCGCGGCAGCTGGCTACGTCGTTGCGGAGGACGATCACACGGTCGCCTTCCTCGACCGTGGAGGTGCCACCGAAGGTCACACGATCGTCGTACCGAGAACGCACGCCATCGACATCTGGGACATCCCCGAGGCCGAGGCCGCAGCCGTCATGGTGATGGCGAACGCGTCGCTCAGCTCCTGGACGAGAAGCTCAACCCCGAGGGGCTCAACCTGGCCCAGTCGAACCGGCCGGCGGGTGGGCAAGACGTCTTCCACTTCCATCTCCACGTCATCCCCCGATGGTCGGGTGACGGCCTCGTGCCCCCGTGGCGGCCAACTCGCCCGTCGGACTCGCAACTCGCGGCAACGCTCGCTCGGCTGCGGTGACTCTGCTGACGAGCTGCACGCCGTCCCACTCAGAAGGGTGGGGGCTCGAGTCCCCCCGAGCGCGCGCGGCAGATCGCTCGTCCGGACCGGTCAGTCGCCGGGTGCGATGAACGGCTTGTCGGGCCAGTAGGGCCACTCCTCGAAGTCGTCGACGCGGCCGTCGTCGGCGAAGTGGAGCACCCAGAGCGTCCGGTACTCCTGGCGGAACGGTTCGCCGTAGCGGACGTCGGCGCGCACGACCGCGTCGGCGCCATCGACCGCGACGACGGATGCGTCCATCGTGAAGGCCTCGCCGTCGTCGGCCCGCCAGAACTCGGTGATCGCGGCATCACCGACGATCGACGCCTCGTACGGGGAGCGCCGGTACCGGGCGTCCGCCGAGAACAGCGTCGGGATCGCGGCCCCGTCCTCGTCCCGCCACACCTGCTCGTATCGGTTGACCCATTCCAGGACGGCGTCTCGATCCACGCTCTGCATTCTTGCGCGCCGGGCGCATGGGCCGCGCTGCCCCGCCCACCGACGTCGTCGACGAGCAGGTGCACCGAGTGGCGGCTCGTTGCCGATCAGCTCGTCGGCGGGACGAGCACGACGGGGAGCCCGCTGTGGTGCAAGACCTTCAACGCTGTGCTCCCGAGGCGGAGCCCGGTGATGCCGCCGGTACCACGAGTGCCGACCACGACCAGGCCGGCACGGTTGTGCACACCGGCTTCGGTGATCGCCTTCACCGGTTCGTGCTCCACCACCAGCGTCTCGGTCGGGATTGCGGCGTCGCGCAGCGGCGCCGCCCACTCCTCGACGTCGCGTCGAGCGGTCTGGTACCAGCTGGACGGGTCGGAATGAGGAACCCACTCCGCGGGAGGCAGCTCGGCGTACACGGCGATGACCTGTGCCCCGAGCTTCGGCGCCACGTCGCAACACCACGCAACCGCACCGGCGCTCCCCGGCGAGCCGTCGACGCCGACGAGGACCCGCGCCGGCTACGCGGCGCGCGCCGACGGTGGGACGGCAGCGAGCGGAATGTTGGTGTGGTGGACGAGGTGGTGGGTCACGCTCCCGAGGTGGAGCGTGTGAGGGTGGCTACCGGCGCCGCGCGCGCCGACGACGACGAGATCGACGTCGAGCTCGGACGCCGCGTCGAGCAGCGCGGAGCGCGGGTCACCCTCGAGGAGCACGGTGCGATGTGCCACGTCGCGTTCGCGCGCCGGGACGGACCACTCGTCCTCCAGCACACGGGCGGCCTCGCGTCGCAGCTCGTCGTCGGTCTCGGGTGCCACCTCGGCGAAGGGAGGCGCCCAGACATGAGCGATCACGAGCTCGGCCCCGGTGGCATGCGCGAACTCGACGGCCCACGCGACCGCAGCCTGGCCACTCACCGAGCCGTCGGTCCCGACCAGCACCTTGCTCATGACGAGCCTCCTTCGGGTGGGTCTTCGGCGTGGGCGTCGTTCCCGGCCGGTCGGGCGACCAGCACATCGACCGGCAGCCCCCAGAGCCGTCGACGGGTGTGCACCAGCACGGAGAAGCCCGTCGCGCCCATCAGGTCCACGGTCGGGATCGGGCGGCAGTCGACGAACCGGGGGAGGCGCTGGTGGAACCAGAGATACACGCGGGTCGCGACGCCGGGCGGCTCGGTGAGCGCGAGTGCCACCACGCCGAGGCGCCCGTCGGCTCGCAGGACCCGGCGGCACTCGCCGAGCACGGTGGCGAGCTCCGGCGTGTCGAAGAGCTCGAGCGTGAAGCTCATGAAGACGACGTCGAACGAGGAGTCGGGATACGGCAGCTGGTTCCCGTCGCCGACCCCGAGATCGACCCGGTCCGCGACCCCGGCGCGCGCGACGCGCCGGGCGGCTTCGTCGCGCATGCGCGGTGAGACATCCAGACCGGTCACCCGGCCGGATGGTCCGACCGCGCGCGCGAGCTCGATGATGGCGAGACCGGGTCCGAAACCGACCTCGAGGACGGATTCCCCGGCCTTCGCCGCGACCGCTCGAACCCCGGCTTCACGAGATGCGCGCTCGAAGAGACCCTCCGACCATGCATAGCGACGGCTGCGTCGGTCGTAGTTCGCGCGCGCCTCGCCCTTGCTGCGGGTCACGGGCGCGATCGCAGACGACACCTTCATCGGGTCGAGTCTCTCGTGCCGGTGCCGCGCCGACCAGGGGAGAAGGTCACATCGACGATTTGTCGACGGTTCGACGCCAGGCCTGAGCACCTGCGCCGTTCAGGGGGTTCGGCGGCGCAGCGTCGTCGCGGAGAGCACCAGGGCCACCACGACGAACGCGGTGGTCACGAACACGTCGACGAGCAGCGAACCGGAGAGCCGCACCGCATCGGCGGCCCGAACCAGGCCGTCGTACGCGTACGTCATGGGGAGCACGTCGGAGATCCATCGCAGCGGTTCGGCCATGTCGTCACGCGGTGCGAGGAGCCCGCACAACAGCAGCTGCGGGAAGATGAACGCGGGCATGAACTGGACGACCTGGAACTCCGTGACCGCGAACGCCGACGCGAACAGCCCGAGCGAGCTGCCCAGGACCGCGTTCAGCACCGCCAGCCCGATCACGACGGCGAGATGTCCGTGGACGTCGAGGTCGAGCAGGCCCACACCGACGAGCGACGTGATCGCGGCCTGCAACGTCGCGACCGCCGCGAACGCGATGCCGTACCCGAACAGCAGGTCCGCCTTGGCGAGCGGCATGGTCATGAGCCGCTCCAGCGTCCCCGACGTCCGTTCGCGCAGGAGCGCGATGGACGTCACGAGGAACATGGAGATCAGCGGGAAGATCCCCAGCAACGGGATCCCCACGCTCTGGAACACCTCCGGCCGGCCGTCGTACACGTAGCGGAGCAGCGCGAGCAAGACACACGGCACCACGATCACCAGCGCGATCGTGCGCGGGTCGTGTCGGAGCTGTTGGACGACGCGGCGGGTGGTCGCCGCGACGATGCCCGGGTGGATCATGGCGCATCATCCGTGTCGTCGTTGACGAGTGCGAGGAACGCACCCTCGACGTCGTCGGTCCGGGTGCGCGCGACCAACGACTCGGGGGTCCCCGTGGCGAGGATCGCGCCGTCGCGCAGCAGGACCAGCTCCTCGCACCGTTCCGCCTCGTCCATCACGTGGCTCGAGACGAGCAGTGTGGCGCCGGCGCCCGCGAGGTCGCGGAACATCGCCCACAACGCCTGGCGCAGGACGGGGTCGAGCCCGACGGTGGGCTCGTCGAGGACGAGCACCTCGGGTTCGCCGAGCATCGCCACGGCGAGCGACGCACGCGCGCGCTCACCGCCGGAGAGGCGTCCGACGAGCCGTCGCTCGGCGTCGACGAGATCGACCGCGCGGACGACCTCTGCAACTCGATCCGGCGACGCACCGAGCACCTTCGCGAAGTAGTCGAGGTTCTGATGCAGTTCGAGGTCCGGGTAGACCGACGGCGCCTGGGTCACGTACGCGACGCGACGCCGGAGCTCGCGCGCGCCAGCAGGAAGCCCGAGCACGGCGACCTCGCCGGCCTCGACGACCTGGACCCCGACGATCGACCGCATCAAGGTGGTCTTGCCCGAGCCCGATGGGCCGAGCAGCCCGACGACCCGACCGCGCGGCACGGCGAGCGACACGTCGCCGAGGACGACACGCCGTCCCCGCCGCACTCGCAGACCGCGGACCTCGATCGCCGACCCGCCCCCGGTTCGGGGGTCGGACACCGGACTCGTCACGTCCCGATGCTACGGATCGGGAGCACCTTCCCCCGGCCAGTGGGGCCACTCCTCGAAGTCGTCGACGCGGCCGTCATCGGCGAAGTGGAGCACCCAGAGGTCGCGGTACTCCTGGCGCAGCGGTTCGCCGTAGCGGACCTCGGCGCGGACGACGGCGGCAGCGCCCTCGACCGCGACCAATGACGCGTCCATGGTGAAGACCTCGCCATCTTCGTCGTCGTCGAGCCAGAACGCGGTGATCGCGGCGAGGCCGACGATGGAGTCCTCGTAGGGCTCGCGGCGGTACCGGGCATCCTCGGTGAACAGTCTCGGGATCGCGTCACCGTCCCGCGCGCGCCACGCCCGCTCGTAGCCCGCCACCCATCGCATGACCCCGTCCCGGTCCACGGCCCAATCCTGGCGCTTGCCGGTGCGTCGCTCAGTCGCGCCGACCGGCCCATTCCACGACCCGGGTCATCACGGTGTCGTCGATGCGGGTCGGGTGTCCGGCATCGAACGGCGGAGCGGGGTCGTACTCGATCATCACCTGCGCGGCCTGTGCGCCGACGTCGTCGATCAGCAGCTGCACCAGGCGCAAGGCCATGTCGATCCCGGCCGAGACGCCGGCCGCGGTGATGATCCGCTCGTCCAGGTGCTCGACGATCCGCTCCGAGGTCGGGACCGCGCCGAACGGACGCAGCTCCTCGAGGCACGCCCAGTGCGTGGTCGCGGTGAGCCCGTCGAGCAGTCCTGCGGCGCCGAGCACGAGCGATCCGGTGCACACCGACGTCGTGTACCGCGTGGTCGGGTGCGCCGCTCGGAGCCAGTCGACGGTCGGGCCGCCCCCCAGGAGCGCTCGGCTCCCGTTGCCCCCCGGGACCAGGACGATGTCGGGGCGCGGGACCTCGTCGAACGACGCGTCGACGCTGAGCCCGAGGAACCCGTTCTCGGTTCGGACGGTGCCGCGCTCCTCTCCGACGAAGACGAGCTCGAGCTCGGGGACGCGCTGGAGCACCTCGTAGGGCCCGATGGCGTCGAGGGCGGTGAGGCGGGGGAAGAGCACGATGGCGACCTGCATGACGGGTTCCTCTCGGGCGGGTGCGATGGGTGTGGAGGGGTGTGCGGTCAGGAAGCGGGTGCGAGCGCGAAGCGGCGGCGGTATTCGTCGGGTGACGCACCGACCCGACGCACGAACGCCTGTCGCATGGTCTCGGCGGTCCCGAACCCGCAGCGCCGCGCGACCGCGGTCACCGACGCGTCCTCGGACTCGAGGAGCCGGCGCGCGGCCTCGACGCGCACCTGCTCGACGTAGCGGCCGGGGGACGCGCCGACGAGGCGCGTGAACTCGCGGCTGAAGTGGCGCGGGCTCATGCCGACGTGATCGGCGAGGACCGGCACACGGTGGTCCCCCGCCGGCTCGGCGATGATCAGCTCCTGCGCGCTGCGCACCGGTCCCGGTGGTGCCGGTTCCGACCAGACGGGCCCGGCGAACTGGCTCTGCCCGCCCGGACGGCGTACGAACATGACGAGCCAGCGCGCGACGGTCTGCGCGACCTCGGGGCCGTGGTCCTCCTCGACGATCGCGAGCGCCAGGTCGATCCCGGCGGTCACGCCGGCGGAGGACCAGAACTTCCCGTCGCGCACGAAGAGCTGGTCGGGTTCGACCTCGACGAGCGGGTACATGTCGGCGAGCTGCCGTGTCCGCGCCCAGTGGGTGGTGGCGCGTCGACCGTCGAGCACGCCGGCCGCGGCCAGCACGAACGCGCCGGTGCACACCGAGGCGACCCGGTCCACGCGCCGTGCAGCCCGGCGGACCCAGGCGAGCAGTCCCTCGTCGCGGGCCGCCGAGCGCGCGCCGTCGCCGCCCGGGATGACGATCGTGCCCGTCGGTTCGGTCGGCAGCGGCTGGGTGGCGACGAGGGAGAGGCCCGACTGCGTGGCGAACGGGCCCGGGGTCGCCGCGGCGAGCCGCACGTCGTAGCCGGTGTCCTCGATCCCGCGGCTCCGGCACAGCGTGCCGACGCCCGCGAAGACCTCGTGCGGACCGACGATGTCGAGCGGCTGGAGGCCGGGCAGGCAGACGATCGTGACGGGGTGCAGTGCCATGCCTCGATTGTCGGGTCGCGTCCGCGTGGCGTCAATGCCGATGTCCCCAAGGATCGTGCCAGGCCGCACACGGGCGGGCGCGGGGCGCGGCGTGCGATTCAGGGGGCCGGGACGGGCGGGTGACGGTCGGCCCAGGGCTGGGCCTCCTCGAGCTGCGCGGCCACGCGCAGGAGGAGGTCCTCGCGCCCGTACGCCGCGACGAGCTGGACGCCGATGGGGAGCCCGTCCCTGTTCCAGTGCAGCGGCAGCGAGATCGCGGGCTGGCCGCTGACGTTGAACGCCATCGAGAAGCTCACCACGCTGCTGAGGCGCGTGAACGCCTCCAGGGGATCGACGTCGTTGCTCAGGTAGCCGAGGGGGAACGGCGGGCGGCCGAGCGTCGGCGTGACGAGGACGTCGTGCCCGTCGGCCCACCACGTCGCGAGGTTCCGTGCGTACCCCTGAGCCTTCTCGAGCCCGGCGACGTACGCGGCGGCGGACGTCGCCCGACCGATCTCGACCTCGAGCGCGTTCCACGCCTCGAGCTCCGAGGGCTGGATCTCGCGACCGAGCTTCTCGCTCCAGCGGTCGAGCTCGCGTGCGATGAACACCGGGAACACGACCGGGATCGCCTCGGAGAACCGCGGGTCGTCGAGCTGCTCGAACGCCGTGGGCTCGACATCGTGCCCGAGGCCCTCGAGCAGCGCGCACGCGATGCGGACCGCCTCGATGCAGTCGGGATGCGCGTTCTCCACGCCGCCGGCGAGCGTCGTCCGGAAGCCGACACGGAGCCGCCCCGGGTCGGCGCCGACCTCGTCGACGAACGGGCGGGCCGGTGCGGGCGCGGTATACGGATCGCCGACGCCGGGGCCGGAGGTCGCGTCGAGCACGCCTGCGGTGTCGCGCACGGTCCGGGTCAGCACGTGCTCGTGGGTCGTCATGGCCCAGTACTCACCGAAGTCCGGCCCGAGTGTCGTGCGCGCCCGCGACGGCTTGAGGCCGACGACGCCGCACATCGACGCGGGAAACCGGATCGAACCACCCATGTCGTTGCCGTGCGCGACAGGCACCATGCCCGACGCGACCGCGGCGCCCGCACCGCCGCTCGATCCGCCCGGCGAGACGTCGAGGTCCCACGGGTTGCGCGTGGCTCCGTACGCGACCGGTTCCGTGGTCACCGACGACGCGAGCTCGGGCAGGTTCGTCTTGCCGCAGATGACGAATCCGGCGGCGCGGAAGCGCTCGACGAGCCAGGTGTCCGCCGGCTCGACCCAGCCCGCGTCCTTCAGGACCTGCATGCCGCAGTGGTACGGGTCACCGGCGGTGTGCGCGACCGCGTCCTTGAGCAGGAAGGGCACCCCTCGGAACGGCCCGTTGGCCAGCGCCGGGTCGGCGGCCTCGCGTCGGGCCGCGTCGCGCCGGTCGAAGATGACCGCGTTCAGGCGAGGGTTGCGCGCGTCGATCCGCTCCAGCGCGGCCTCGAGGAGCTCCGACGGGCTGACGGCGCCGGAGCGGACGAGCTCGGCCTGGCCGGTCGCGTCCATCCACGTGAGCTCGTCAGGTGCGAGCGCTCCCACCACCGTGCCGCCCCGATCCGCGGCGCGGTGCCGCCGCGGGGGAGTCTGCCACGGGTGGTGCGGTTGGATCAGCCGGCGGCGCGGAACGCCCGGGCCAGCATGGGCGTCGTCGCCGGTGCGATCGGCGGGCGCACGACCTCGGAGCGCACCGCCGCGACGCGGACCGCGGCCGGCCGGACCTTGGCGGGCTCGAAGGGGAGCCGCTCGGGCGGTGGGGGCTGGGGCGCGACGTGCCGGCTGGGCGCGAGTGGCGCCTCCGACACGTTGGGCATCGAGGCGGCGCGCACGTCTCGCAGCTCCCAGTGGAGGGGCGGCCGGAGACGGTCCGCGTGGCGGCGGCAGAGATCGCCGGCCGAGAGCGAGCGCGCGTGGGCGAGGGGTCCGAGCCAGACGACGCGCTCGAGCCCGTCGAAGTTGATCGTCGCCACGGCTTGCGCGCTGCACCCTGGACGCGCGCACTGCCTCACCATGCACTCGAACCTACTGGTCGGGCCTCGGACGCCCGTGGATGGTCGACGAATCAGCGGGCGTGCTGCAGGGCCGCGTGCGCGGCGTTCGCTCCGCACGCACCGTGGACGCCGCCGCCCGGGTGCGCGCCGGCCGAGGCGAGGTAGAGCCCGCCGACGGGGGTGCGCACCCCGCCGTGGAGACTCGGCGTGGGCCGGAGGAAGAGCTGCTGGCGGAGCGCGGCGGTGCCGCCGTTCACTGCGCCGCCGACGAGGTTCGCATCGAGGGCGCCGAGCGACGCCGGCGTGTGCACGTGACGTGCGCGCACGAGGGCGCGGAAGCCCGGCGCGCGCCGCTCGACCGCCGCCTCGATCCGATCGGCCAGGCGGTCACCGTCGCCCTGATCCCAGCGGCCGGTCACCCCGTCGTCTCCCGCGTCACCCCGGATCTCCTGGGGGACGTGGGTGTAGGCCCAAGCGGCCTCGGTTCCTGCGGGAGAGCGGGTCGGATCGGCGGTCGTCGTCTGACCGACGACGAGGTACGGGTCTGCGGGTACCTGCCCGAGCTCCAGCTGGTTGCCGTAGGTGCGCAGCGCGTCGACCGAGTCGACGAGGTGCACGACCGCGGCACGCCGGGCCGGTTCGGCGGCCCAGGGGATCGGTCCGTCGAGGGCCCAGTCGACCTTCACGGTCCCGTGGTCCCACCGGAAGCGACGCATCGAACGGCGGCGGCGGCGCGGGGTGTGCTCGGGACCGAGCAGCTCGTCGTAGAGCATCGGCGCCGAGGTGTCCGCGAGGATCGCCCGAGAGGAGCGGATCTCGGTGCCGTCGAAGGTGATCACGCCGGCCGCCTGCCGGTCGCGCACGAGCACGCGAGCGACGGGCGTGTTGCAGCGGACCTCGCCGCCGCCCGCGACGAGGCGCGCGACGAGGGCCCCGGTGAGGTTGCTCGCGCCACCCGCGACGACGGGAAAGCCGACGTCCTGGGCGAGGCAGGCGAGCAGCCAGCCGTAGATCCCGCCGGTCGCCGCGGAGCTCGAGAGGTCGGTGTGCGCGAGGTTGCCCCCGAGGAGGAGCGGTCCGCCGGCGCCTCGGAACTCCCGCGCGATCCGGTCGAACGAGCACAGCGACATGCGTGAGAACCCCACGAGGTCGCGGAGCCCGATCGCGCGGGCCGCGCGCGTCGCGGCACGCACGGGGGGAAACGGCGACAGGAGCGCGTCGAGAACGCGTGCCCCGGCGCGGTCCCAGCGGGCCACGAGGCGCTCCCAGACGCGCCCGTCGCCCGGCGCGAACGCGTCGACCGACGCTGCCGTCGCCGCGCGGTCGGCCGGGTCGACCACGACGCAACGGTCGGGGGTCGGGTGCGCGAGCGCGAGCGGCGCGTGCGACCAGCGGAGCCCGTGGTCCTCGAGCCCGAGGCGGCGCAGCACGGGGGACGCAACGCCGAGCGGGTAGCAGGAGCTACAGACGTCGGCGACGAAGCCGGGCGCCACGAGCTCCGCACTCCGCACCGCGCCGCCCGGTGCCGGTTGGGCCTCGACGACGAGGACGCGCCACCCGGCATCGGCGAGGAGGTTTGCGGCGACGAGCCCGTTCGGGCCCGCCCCGATCACGACTGCGTCCGGATCACCGTTCACCAGGACCCGTCCCTGAGCGTGGAGTGGGCAGTTGAGCCTTGGTCTGGCTCGCGGCGCGGCGGACCTTGCGGCGCTCGGTGCGGTCATGGATCGCCAGCGTCAGGATCGACGCGAGCACGATGGAGCACACGTTGATGCCGAGCTGGGTCAGTCCTCCCAGCGCGTCGTTCCACTCGCCGAACACCGTGTCCACGCCGGCCGCCGCGGCGGCGGGGATCGTGGCGACCGAGACGAGCACGCCGGCGAGCGTCTCCTGACGCCCCCGGGTCAGCGCGATCGTTCCCGCGATCCCCGCGACGAAGGCCACGACGAACGAGAAGAAGTTGGGGTGGGTCACGAACGCGGTGAAGAACCGGCTGCGGGGAGAGTTCGACGAGACCTCACCGACCGCGAGGAAGAGGGCGGTCGCCGCGGCGGCCGCCAGTATCGCGACCAACAGTCCGAGGGCCAGCGTGGTCGCGGCCTGGCTCGCGACCGTGCGACTTCGTCGGTAGACGCCGACGGCGAGCGCACTCAGCGGGCCGTACTCGGCCCCGACGATCATGGCGCCGATGATCAGGACGGGGGAGTCGACCAGCACGCCGACGCCGGCGATCACCGCCGCGATCGCCATCAGCACCCCGAACGTGATGGACCATCCCGCGTCGCTCCGGGCGCGATCGTCGAGCTCCTCCCAGACGATCGCGTCGAGGCCGCTCCCGGCCGCGGCCGCCTCGGCGAGATCGGCGCGCTCGGAGCTGACCGCGTCGAGGGTGGTGATGCTGATCGAGCCGAGGGCGTCCAGCTCCAGGGCGACCAGCTGCTCCATGACCACGTTGCCGCGCTCGCGAACCACGTCGACGACCACGACATCGCCGCGCGGCTCGAGGGCTGCACCACGCTGGACGGTGATGTTGGTCGCGCCGTGCTCGCTCCGGAGGTGTGCGAGCACCGTCTCGGTGAGGTGCTCGGGCGTGATGATGCGGAGCTGGAGCACGGGTGTGACTAGGTGGTGGGAAAGCCGAGGTCGGGCCCGCGCGTCGCGGGATCGGCCCAGCGGCTCGTGACCACCTTCCCCCGCGTGTAGAAGTGCACGCCCTCGGGGCCGTGCACGTGCGTATCGCCGAACAGGCTCTGCTTCCAACCCCCGAACGAGTAGTACGCCATGGGCACCGGGATCGGGACGTTGACGCCGACCATCCCCGCGTCCACCTCACGCTCGAAGCGTCGGGCCGCACCGCCGTCGCGCGTGAAGATCGCGACGCCGTTCGCGTACGGGTTGTCGGACAGCAGCTGCGCAGCCTCCTCGTACGTGTCGACGCGGACGACCGACAGCACCGGACCGAAGATCTCGTCGGTGTAGATGCTCATGTCCGTGGTCACCCGGTCGAAGAGGCACGGGCCGAGGAAGAAGCCGTCGGTGGCGTCTGTGATCTCGACGGATCGACCGTCGACGACGAGCGACGCGCCGGCGTCGACTCCGGCATCGACGTACCCCGCGACCTTGTCGCGGTGCACGGCAGTCACCAGGGGGCCCATCTCCGACGCCGGATCCGAACCCGGCCCGATCACGAGCGCCTCGGTGCGCGCCCGGATCGCGTCGACCAGCGGGTCGGCGACATCGCCCACCGCGACGACCACGGAGATCGCCATGCACCGCTCACCTGCCGAGCCGTAGCCCGCGCTCACGGCCGCGTCGGCTGCGACGTCGAGGTCGGCGTCGGGGAGCACGACCATGTGGTTCTTCGCGCCGCCGAGCGCCTGCACGCGTTTTCCGTTCGCGGCGGCGGTCTCGTACACGTACGCGCGCGATCGGCGTGGACCCGACGAAGCTGACCGCGCGGACGTCGGGGTGTGCGAGCAGCGCGTCGACCGCGACCTTGTCGCCGTGCAGGACGTTGAACACGCCGTCGGGGAGCCCGGCCTCGGCGAGCCACCGGGCGACGAGCATCGATGCGGACGGGTCGCGCTCGGACGGCTTGAGCACGAAGGTGTTGCCGCACGCGATCGCGACCGGCCACATCCACATGGGCACCATCGCGGGGAAGTTGAAGGGAGTGATGCCCGCGCACACACCGAGCGGCTGCCGGACCGAGTGCACGTCGGTCTCGGTCGACACCTGCTCCGAGTACCCGCCCTTCAGGAGATGCGGGATGCCGCAAGCGAACTCCACGACCTCGAGGCCGCGGGCGACCTCGCCCGACGCGTCGGACACGACCTTGCCGTGCTCGGCGCTCACCACGCGGGCCAGCTCGTCGCGGTTGCGCTCGGCGATGTCGCGGAACGCGAAGAGCACGCGGGCCCGGCGCCCGAGCGGCGTGTCGCGCCAGTCGGGGAACGCGTCCCGCGCGGCGTCGACCGCGGTCGCGGCGTCGGCCGGGTCCGCGAGCGGGGCCACGGCCTGGGGTCGACCGGTGGACGGGTCGAAGACCTCGGCCGTCCGACTCCCGGATCCTGCCCACTCCTTGCCCCCGATCCAATGCGTCAGCTCTCGCATGACGTTCAGGTTACGAGGCCCGACCCGCCTCTCCGCACGTGGTGCCATGGTTCGGGCGCAGAGGTATCCGGGAGCCGCCCAGCCCGAACCCGCAGGACGAGCAGGGAGCACGTCACCGTGAGCACCTTCGAGCAGATGGGCCGGGTCGGACTCCCGATGCCGGTCGCCGAGCTGGCCGCACGCGAGTGGGACGTCGTCGTCGTCGGTGGCGGGCACAACGGACTGACCGCGGCGGCCTACCTGGCGATCGCCGGCCGCTCCGTCCTCGTCCTCGAGCGCCGCGAGCAGCTCGGTGGCGCGTGCACGCTCGAGCAACCCTTCGAGGACCCGGGCTTCGTCATGAGCCCGTGCGCATACCTCGTCGGCCTGTTGCACCCTCGCGTCATCGAGGAGCTCGAGCTCGAGCGCTACGGCTACCGCACGTTCGTCGTCGACCCCAACCAGTGGACGCCCTTCGAGGACGGCACCTCGCTGTTCCAGTGGCGTGACGGGACGAAGACCGCGGCGTCGGTGGCGGCGATCGCGCCCGACGACGTCGAGGGGTTCCTCGCGTACGGGGCGTTGTTCGACCGCATCCGTGACCGGTTGCGTCGTGGCCCCCGCGGCGACGTCTGGCTCGGCGACGCACCCGACCGTGCTGAGCTCGAGGAGCTGTTCGCGGACGACGCGGAGGCGCTCGACGTCGTGCTCGAGGCGTCCATCGCCGACGTGGTGGAGCGGTACGTGCGCGACGAGCGGTTGCGGACGGCGCTCCACGGGCAGGGGGTGATCGGCACCTTCGCCGGCCCCCGGGACCCCGGGACGGCCTGGGTGCACGCGCACCACAGCCTCGGCCTCCTCGGTGGCTGGAGCTTCGTCGAGGGCGGGATGGGGCGCGTGTCCTGCTGCCTCGCCGATGCCGCGCGCGACGCGGGCGCGGTGATCGCCTCGGGCGTGCCCGTGGCTGGGATCGTGCCGGGTGAGGGCGTGGTGCTCGAGGGCGGCGAGACCATCCGTGCCGTGGCGGTCGTGAGCAATGCGGACCCTGTCCGCACCCTCGGGCTCCTCGGCGAGCGGGCGGACCCCGCGCTGCGCGCCAAGGTCGACGGATGGCGGATCAGCAGCCCGGTGATCAAGCTGAACTGCGGGCTGTCCCGGCTGCCCACCTTCCCGGCAGCCGGCGGCGACCCGAACGCGCTGCGCGCCCAGGTGGAGATCGGTCGCGGCATCGAGGCGACCCAGGCCGCGTACGAGGCGGCCCGCGCTGGCGAGCCCGCGCCCGAGTGGTGCGAGCTCTACTTCCAGACGCCCTACGACCCGTCGGTCGCGCCGGCGGGTCGCCACACGATGAGCGTCTTCGCCCAGTTCGTGCCGTACGCACTGGCGCAGGGCACGTGGGAGGAGCGGCGAGACGAGATCGCCGACGGGGTGCTCGCGACCATCGCTCGGTTCGCACCCGACGTCGCCGACTGCGTGCTCGAACGGCAGGTCCTCGGCCCGCCGGACGTCGAGGAGCAGGTCGGTCTGACCGGCGGCCACATCTTCCAGGGGGAGATCCTGCCCGAACAGATGTGGGAGCACCGCTTCGGTCCGCGCACGACCGTGCCGGGGGTCTACCTGTGTGGTGCCGCGACGCACCCGGGCGGCTCGGTGATGAGCGTGAACGGACGGAACGCCGCGATGGCGGTGCTCGGCGACCTGTCCTGATCGTTCGGGGAGCGAGCCGCCGCTCGCGCGACGGCTGTCCGATCTATCCGTTTCGCGGCTTGTGCTAGCTCGGGTGCGGGTGCTCCCGACGGGTCCGTGCCACCCGGTCGGTGACCGCGCGACTTGACAGGATCGCGGCCGCGATCCGTTGTCCCAGCACGGTCTCGCGCGCGTCGCCGACCGCTCCGGGCGCTTGTGACATGGTTCACGACCGCCCGATTCGGCCTCCAGGGTTCCGATCGCCTCACGGGGGCACCCTAGGGTTGTCCTTGGAAGTTCCACGGCTGTCATTCGACGTTTTGTGAGCTTCCTCCCTTTCCTCCGGTTCCATCCGACGCGCGCGCGCCCGGACGGATCGGAGGAACCGGCAAACCGAAAGGAACACAGATGCGACGCCTCATGGTCATCGGGGCTGCCGTCGTCGGCAGCGCCGCACTGGCGCTGCCGCTCACCCAAGCGGTCGCGAACTCCGATTCCATCCATCCGCCGCATGCGAAGCGGCAGAATGCCGCCACCCTCAACAATGCGCCGGTGAACGCCGCGTTCGCGACGTTCGCCCGCTCCGTCGAGCTGGACTCCTTCCTCGACGCAGTGCACCAACAGCAGGTGGCCGACTACCTGGCCGCACTGCGCGCGAGCCAGGCGGTCTCCAGCCGCCGCTCGAGTGGCGGTGGCGGTGGCGGTGGCGGCACGTGTTCCGGGTCGATCCCGGGCCACATCATCTACCGCGAGTCGAAGTGCGACCCGCTCGCCGTGAACGGCAGGTCCGGCGCGGCCGGGAAGTACCAGGTCCTCGCCTCGACGTGGGACGGCTACGGCGGGTACGCGACCGCCGACCAGGCCCCCGAGTCGGTGCAGGACGCATGGGCCGCGGAGGCCTACGCCGCTGCGGGCTGTCGCCCGTGGGGTGGCTGCTGATCGACGCGGGAATGGTCGGACGCCCCTCGGCGTTGCCGAGAGCGACCGACCCCCACGGTCCCCTGTACGTACCCCCGTCCTCCCCCCGGGCGGGGGTACGTCGCGTGCGGGCCCGGGTGCTCCCCCGGGGCCGACCAGTGCGTACCGTGAGGTCCGCGTGTCGACCGAGCGCCCGCCCTCCGAACGCCGCTCCACGGAGCCGGCCTCCGACGTGCAGGACTACGCGTTCACCGACGCCGGTCCGTGGGTGGTGGAACGCGACCGGCTCGTGTGGCTTCGCGGGATCGACCGGATCCGGGCCCGGACGCGCGCGGACGTCCCGCGCCTCCTCGCGCGCCGCCGCCTCCCCCCGATCGGGCGCTTCGCCCGGGTGGTCGCGAGCGTCGGTGTCGCCCTGCTCGGCTGGCGACTCCGCGAGCGGGGCACACCGAGCTCGCGTGCCGGCCTGTCCCGGCGGCTCCGGGAGTCCTTCGAGGGGCTCGGCTCCACCTACGTGAAGCTCGGGCAGATCATCTCGGCCTTCGAGGGGCTCTTCCCCGACGAGCTGGTCGAGGAGTTCAAGCGCCTGCGCGACCAGGTCCCGGCCGAGCCGTTCCCGGCCGTGCGGTCCGTGGTCGAGTCCGAGCTCGGGAGGCCGCTCGAGTCCGTCTTCGCGGAGTTCGCCGAGACCCCGATCGCCGCCGCCTCGATCGCCCAGGTGCACGCAGCGCGGCTTCGCACCGGCGAGGAGGTCGTGGTCAAGGTGCAGCGTCCGCGCGTCGCGGGACTGGTGCGTGAGGACCTCCGGGCCCTCGGGTGGCTCGCCCCGCTGCTGGTCGGCCGCATTCCGGTCGCCGCGCTCGCGAACCCGCCGGCGCTGGTCGAGCTCTTCGCCGAGCAGATCGTCGAGGAGCTCGACTTCCGTCTCGAGGCGGAGAACATGCTCGACCTCGCCCACGTGTTCGCCGCGACCGACCAGCGCACGATGGTCGTGCCGCGGCCCCATGCGACCCTCGTGACGCGCCGGGTGCTCGTGATGGAGCGTCTGCACGGGTTCGCCTTCGACGACGTCGCCTCGATGCATGCCGCCGGCATCGAAACCGATGCGGTCCTGCGCGCCGGGCTCATCGCGTGCCTCGAGGGCGCGCTGCTCTACGGCGTGTTCCACGGCGACCTGCACGGCGGCAACCTCCTCGTCGCCCCGGGTGGTCGCACCGTCGTCTTCGACTTCGGGATCACCGGTCGCCTCGCCGAGCCCCAGCGGCTCGCGTTCCTCCGTCTCCTGCTCAGCGGGACGGCCGGCGACGTCCGGGGTCAGGTCGAGTCTCTCCGCGACCTGGGCGCGTTCCCCCGCGACACCGACATCGACGCGGTGATGCTCGACCTCGGGCTCGACCAACCGGTGCAGGATCCGATGCAGATGTCCGCCGACGAGCTCGTGGGCGAGCTCGAGGACCTCATGAAGCGGCTCCTCGGCTACGGCGCCCGGGCGCCGAAGGACCTCATGCTCTTCGTGAAGAACCTGATGTTCCTCAACGCGGCGACCGCGACGCTCGCGCCCGACCTCGACCTGTTGGCAGAGATCGTGCACATCCACACCTACTTCCTCACGCACCACGGAGAGCGGATCGCCCGCGAGCTGGGTGCGGGCGCGGTCCAGGAGACCGTCGACCTCGACGCCGTGAAGGCGGGGATGATGGTCCCCGCCGAGGTCGACCGACTCACCTTCCGGGAGCTCCAGGAGCGCCGCCGCACCATCATCAAGCGCATGGGCGAACGGCAGACCTGAACGAACGTTCGAGGAGGCGAGACCTGCGGCCCTGCTCCGAGAAGCGGACGAGCGCGGTCTTCGTCGCGGCGATCGGTCTGGTCGGTACGCTGCTCATGCCGCGCGGGAACGCGGCGGAGATCCGAGACGAAGATCCGAGACCAGGCTCGTCGGGAAGCCACGGTCGACTCGCCGTTGCCCGACGGCGAGTCCTTCGTGGTGACCCCGTTCGACGACGGCCACGATGAGCAGGTGACGACCACGCCCGAACCCGGGGACGCGGCGCTCACCAGGTGAGCCGATGCCCGAGATGCCCCAGATGCAGGCGCTCGCCGAGCGACTCGACGCGACCGTGCGTGGCCGGACCCTGGAGGCGTACACCGCGCTCAGCTTCTCGTCGCTGAACACCGTCGTCCCGGCCCCGGACGCCCTCGTCGGGCACGTCCTCACCCACGTCGGTCGGCGCGGCAAGTATCTCGTCGCCGAGTTCGACGACGGCAACCGCCTGCTCATCCATCTGTCGCAAGCCGGTCGCCTCGACATCGAGGAGCCCCCCAAGAACAACCGTGGCGGGAAGGGCGGCGTCGTCCGGCTCCGATTCTCGGCGGCCGATGGCGGGAGTGGCGGCGAGTCCGCGCTCCTGGTGCGTGAGTACGGCCACGAGCGCAAGGCCGCGTGGTGGGTGCTCGCTCCCGGCGACGAGGGGCCGTTGGAACGGCTGGGCCCCGAGCCCGAGGACGAGGCGTTCGCCGACTTCGTGCTTCGAGGCGATGACAACCGGCGGATCCACACCTGGCTCCGAGACCAGCGGACCGTCGCCGGCATCGGGCGCGGCTACGCGGACGACGCACTCTGGCGAGCCGGCATCTCGCCCTACGCGACGCTCGAGCGGCTCGACGGCGCGCGCCGTCAGCAGCTCCTCGACGCGATCCGGTCGGTGCTCGCCGACGGCCTCGAGCGCGAGCGGGCCCGGACCGGTGGCCTCGCGCAGCCGAAGCTCGGCGAGCACTTCGAGGTGCACGGACGAGCGGGGACGCCGTGTCCACGCTGCGGGACCGAGCTGCAGCGGGTGTCGTACGAGTCGCACGAGGTCGTGTACTGCCCGACCGAGCAGACGGGCGGCAAGATCCTCGCCGACCGGCGGATGTCGCGCCTGCTCAAGTGACCCACCCGAGCGCCTCACCAGCCGCGGGAGCCGGGCCCACCCTTGAACGGCCCGACCACGTCGGCGGTGATCCACCCGCCGTAGAAGCCGCCCGGCTGGGCGGTCACCTGCTCCTCGTCGACGAAGCACGCGTCCATCCGGCCCGGGTAGAACGCCACGTAGCCGCGGATCGGTTCGAACGCGGGGCTCGGCTCGTCGTATCCCCACGCGGACTCCGACGCCGTGCGCGCGTCCGGCCCGTCGCCCCCGCGCACGTGGAAGTAGTGCGCTCGCCCCTTCCACTCGCAGAACGACGCGCCTTTCGCCCGTTCGAGCGCGCTCGGCACGACGTCGTCGGGCGGGAAGTAGTAGTTGGGCGGGTGGCTCGTCTCGAGGACCCGGTACCCGCGGACCGAGTCCGCGATCACCTCCCCGCCCAGGACGACACGAAGCCGGCGCGCCACGGGCTCGAGGCGGGGCGGACGCGGGTAGTCCCAGACGGACTCCTGGCCGGGCCGGGGCGGCTCCGGGTCCGGGCGGTTGGAGAGCACGCTCACGGCACGGGCTCAGGCGCTCCGGAGCGCGTCACGCACGGCACCGAGCCGCTCCAGCGAGGAGACCGCCTGGTCGTGGTCGCCCGCGAGGTGCCGCACGATCACGTCGGTGTACCCCATCGCCGCGTAGGCCCGGAGCTGCTCGGTCACCTCGTCGATCGAGCCGAACGTGCAGGCATCCGGATGGAAGCCGCGGTATCCCGCAGCGACGATCGGACCGGCGACGCGCTCGGCATCGTCGTGGTCCGCACCCACGTGTACGTCGCGACGGATCGCAACGACCCCGGGAGCGCGTGCGTGGGCCGCGCACCGCTCGACGTAGGCGGCGGCCTGGACCGCGGCATCCCCCGGGACGACGTTCGCGTTGGCCAACCACCCGTCGCCCACACGCGCCGCGCGGTCGATCGCGGGTGGCGCCTCGGCGCCGATCCAGACCTCGAGACGGGGCGTGGGGACCGGCGCCACCCGGGCGCGCTCGACCCGGAACGGGCCGTCGGTCGTCGTGACCTCCTCGCCGTCGAGCAGGCGGCGGAGGATGTCCAGCCCCTGCTCGAGGCGGGCCCGGCGCTCCCGGATGGGGACACCCATCGCGGCGAACTGCTCGTCGCCACCTCCGAGCGCGCACTGGAGCACGAACGGACCTTCGGCGATCGCAGCGAGGGTGCCGAGCTGCTCCGCCGCGAGGACGGGTTGCCAGAGCGGGAGCAGCATGAGCACGCCGGCAGGGCGGTCGCCCCACTCCGCGAGGAGTCGCCCCATGATCGCGACGTTCTGGTAGTACGCGAACGGTCCGGTCGCGTGGTGGTCGCCGACGAAGAGCGAGTCGAGGTCGGCCGAGCGCGCGGCAGCCGCTCGCTCGATCATCTGCCGCGCGCCCTCGCGCGGATCGACGTTGGCGTAGGCACTCTTGAGCGACACGCCGATGCGCATCGCACGATCATCCCGTGGCGACGGGCCGGTGTCGAGCGCACGCTCCGAGGGCATGAGCGGAGCATTCGGCGGCGCGGGCCATGCTCCTGGAGCAACGCCGTACGATGATGCCCCGGATGCTGTCCTTGCTCGCCTCCATCCCGAGCCCGTCGGACGGGACGATCGACGTCGGCCCGATCCCGCTGCACGTCTACGGGATCCTGCTCGCGGTCGGCGTCGTCGTGGCGACGTGGATGACCGAGCGTCGCTGGGTCCGCTGGGGTCAGGACCAGAAGGTCTTTCAGGAGATCGCCGTCTGGATCGTGATCGGCGGCGTCGTCGGTGCACGCCTGTACCACGTCGCCACCGACTCCGAGAAGTTCCGCGGTGACTGGCTGCGCGTGTTCGAGATCTGGAAGGGCGGGCTCTCGATCTGGGGCGTGGTCGCGGGCGGCCTCGTCGCCGTGCTCGTCGTGTGCCGCGTGAAGCACCTCGACACGTTCTTGCTCGTCGACGCGATCGTCCCCGGTCTCATCGCCGCGCAGGCGATCGGCCGGTGGGGGAACTGGTTCAACCAGGAGCTGTTCGGCGAACCGACGAACCTGCCCTGGGGGCTCGAGATCGACGTCGTACATCGGCCCGCAGGGTTCACCCAGTACGCGACGTTCCACCCGACCTTCCTCTACGAGTCGCTCTACTGCCTCGCCGTGCTCGCGCTGCTCTTGTGGGTCGAACGACGGTGGCGGCTCCGCACCGGGCAGCTCGCCGCGTTGTACCTGGCGGCCTACTGCTTCGGGCGGTTCTGGCTCGAGAACCTTCGCATCGACGAAGCGAAGCTCGTCGGACCGCTGCGCGTGAACGCGTGGGTGAGCCTTCTCGTGATGCTGGTCGGCGTCGGGTGGTTCGTGTGGGCCGGTCGGCACGGCCGCGTCGACCCCGGGCGCTACCCGCCCGAACCCGCGGATGCCGCGTCGCCTGATCCGAGTGCCCCGGTCGCATAGCGTGTCCGGGCCGGGCCTCCCCCGGCCACCCCGACCGACCCAGGAGCCCTGCTCGTGACCACCACCGCCCTCTCGAACACCGCCCCGACCGGAACCGACGTCGCTGCGCGTGTCCTCGCCGCGATGAAGGTCTACGGCACCGGCGAGGCCGAGGTCCGCGCGCTCGACGACGTCAACGTCGAGTTCGCGCGCGCACAAGTTCACCGCCATCATGGGTCCGTCCGGATCCGGGAAGTCCACGCTGCTGCACTGCCTCGCCGGTCTCGACCGGGTCACGTCGGGTCAGGTGTTCCTCGGTGACACCGAGATCAGTGCGTCATCGGAGAAGCAGCTGACGCTCATCCGACGCGACAACATCGGGTTCATCTTCCAGTCGTACAACCTGATCCCGACGCTCACGGCGGCGGAGAACATCACGCTGCCGCTGTCGCTCGCGGGGAAGAAGCCCGACGAGGCGGCGTTCGACCGCATCGTCGACACCGTGAACCTGCGCAACCGGCTCACGCACAAGCCGACCGAGCTCTCCGGTGGGCAGCAGCAGCGGGTCGCGGTGGCACGGGCGCTCGTGAGCAGCCCCGACATCGTCTTCGCCGACGAGCCCACCGGGAACCTCGACTCCAAGTCGGGGGCGGAGATCCTCGGGTTCATGCGCCGAGCGGTCGACGACCTCGGCCAGACGATCGTCATGGTCACGCACGACCCCGGTGCTGCGAGCTACGCCGACCGAGTGATCTTCCTCGCCGACGGCAAGATCGTCGGCGAGCTCGTCGGTCCGACGCCCGACACCGTCATCGACAAGATGAAGCAGCTCGGGGCGTAGATGTTCAAGGTCACGCTGCAGAGCCTCGCAGCCAAGAAGCTGCGGCTCGTCTTCACCTCGATCGCGGTCGTGCTCGGTGTCGCGTTCATGGCCGGGACGTTCGTGCTCACCGACACGCTCGGGAGTGTCTTCGACAACCTGTTCGCCGACACCACCAAGGGCGTGGACGCAGTCGTGCGCTCCCGCGAAGCGTTCCAGGCCAACGACGAGCAGGGCCAGCAGACGCAGACCCGGCCGCCGGTCCCGGAGAGCCTCGTGGCGGAGGTCCAACGGGTCGACGGGGTCGCCCGGGCCCAGGGAACGTTGCTGGGTTACGCGCTGATCATCGGCAAGGACGGCGACGCGGTCCAGAACCAGGCGCCGACGCTCGGGACGCCGTGGCGCCCGCCCGCGCGGTCGGTGAGCGAGGCCCTCGACGTCCGACGGGGTCGCGGCCCGGCGGCGCCCGACGAGGTGATGCTCGACCAGAAGACGTTCGACGACGGCGGCTTCGCGGTCGGCAACGCGAGCACGCAGTGCCCCGCGCCCGACGCCGAGCCCTCCAGCGGCCCCAAGGCGTGCGTCAAGGTCAACTTCCTGAACGTGGCACCACGGTGGTTCACGGTCACCGGTGCGTTCGTCTCCGGTGGCAACGAGGACGGACTCGCAGGGGCCACGCTGGCCGCGTTCACGCCGCGCGTCGCGCAGGAGGTCACCGGGAACCTCGGTACCTGGAGTCAGATCGAGGTGAAGGGCGAGTCCGGGCTCTCCGAGGTCGAGGTCCGCGACGACGTCCGCGGCGCGCTGGCCGAGGCCGGGTTGTCGAGGGACTACCAGGCCATCACCGGCGACCAGCTCGCGAAGGAGACGTCCGACGACATCAAGAAGAACCTCTCCTTCTTCAACACGTTCCTGCTGATCTTCGCCCTGATCGCCTTGTTCGTGGGCGCGTTCATCATCTACAACACGTTCTCGATCACCGTCGCCCAACGCACGCGGGAGCTCGGCCTGCTGCGAGCGCTCGGCGCGTCAGGTCGCCAGGTCGTGGGTTCGGTCGCGCTCGAGGCCCTCGTCGTCGGCGTCATCGCGTCGGTGCTCGGGCTCGGGCTCGGCCTGCTCATCGTGAAGCCGCTCGAGGCGTTGCTGTCCGCGTTCGGGATCGACCTCCCGGGCGGGCCACTCCAGATCGAGCCTCGCACGATCGTGGTCTCGCTCCTCGTGGGGACCGGTGTGACGTTCGTGTCGGCGCTCGCGCCCGCGCGGCGGGCCGCACGCGTCTCGCCGATCGCCGCGTTGCGCGACCAGGCGCTCCCGCCGTCGTCCGGCCGGCGCCGCTACGTGTGGGGTGGTCTGGTGACGCTGGTCGGTGTCGTGGCGCTGTTCTACGGGCTCTTCGGTGAGACCGACAGCGCGGCGGAGATGGTCGGCGCCGCGGGCGCACTGGTGTTCGTCGGCGTCGCGATGCTGAGCCCACTCGTCGCCAAGCCGATCACCCACCTGTTGACGCTCCCGGCGGAGTGGACGGACCGGATCACGGGGTTGCTGGCGCAGAAGAACGCGATGCGCAACCCCCGCCGCACGTCGTCCACGGCCGCTGCGCTCATGATCGGGCTCGCGCTGGTGAGCCTGATCGCCATCTTCGGCGCGTCGGCGAAGGACTCGTTCGCGGCCGCGATCCAGGACCAGACGCGGGCCGACTTCGTGCTGTCCCCGCAGAGCTTCCAACCGTTCAGCCCCGAGGCCGCCGACGCCGTGCGGCGCGAGCTGCCGGGATCGACCGTGATCCAGTTTCGCAACGGATCGGTGAAGTTCGGTGACGAAGCGGTCGCGGTCACCGGCGTCCCCGGCGATGTCGAGCGGGGCATCGACGTGGGACTGCGACCCGGCGCCCGCACGAAGGCGTTCGATCAGGACGGCGGCGTGTTCATCTACAAGGACGTCGCGAGCTCGAAGGACCTGAAGGTGGGTGACGCAGTGCCGACGGTGTTCCCGAAGGGCACCGCGCCGCTCACGGTGCAGGGGATCTTCACCAACCAACGGATCATCAACAACGACTACCTCGTCTCACTGCACGACTGGGACAAGTTCGACGAGTCAGCCGACTTCACCGTGATCGTCCTGAAGCCGAAGGACGTCACGACGGCCGAGGCCCAGAAGGTGATGGACCGCATCGGCGAACAGTTCCCGTCCGTCAAGGTGCAGAACAAGGCCGAGTACAAGGACAGCCAGCTCGCGCAGTTCGACCAGATCCTGGGGTTGATGTACGTCCTGCTGCTCCTGGCCGTTGTGATCGCCCTGATCGGGATCCTCAACACGCTCGCGCTGTCGGTGTACGAGCGGACCCGGGAGATCGGGCTGTTGCGGGCCGTGGGGATGACCCGCAAGCAGACGTCGCGCATGGTGCGCGGCGAGGCGCTGATCGTCGCGGTCTTCGGCTCGCTGCTCGGCCTCGTCATCGGAGTGGGCTTCGGCGCGGCGATCGTCGCCGCTCTCGACAGCGAGGGGATCTCGCTCACCCTGCCGTTCGCCCAGCTCGTGATCTTCCTCGTGCTTGCCGGCGTGTTCGGCGTGCTCGCGGGCTGGGTTCCCGCCCGACGGGCGGCACGTCTCGACGTGCTGCGCGCGATCAACACGGAGTAGTGGCGGACTCCCGGGCCGGCGGCGGGCCGGCGGACGAGCTCGACACCTCCATCGGTGGCCGGCTCGCCCTGCGTCGCGACGATGCGGCGGTCGCGGTGCTGGGCGCCGGCCAGGACGACCTGGTCCCGGGGCGCCGGTACCTCGAAGCGCTCGCCGAGGGTGGTTGGGCAACGCCGACCTGGCCGCGCGAGCACGGCGGTCGGGGCGCGACGGCGGCCGAGGTGAGCGAGATCGCCCGAGGGCTCGCGCGCTACGAGCAGCCGGACCTCTACCCGTACCTCGTGGGCCTGCACGTCGCGGGTCCGACGATCCTGGCGGTGGCGGACGACGCGCAACGGGCTCGATGGCTCCCCCCGATCCGCACCGGTGCCGACATCTGGTGCCAGCTGTTCTCGGAACCGGGCGCGGGGTCCGATCTCGCGAACGTGTCGACGACCGCCGTCCGTGACGGCGACGAGTGGCGCGTCACCGGGCAGAAGGTGTGGACGAGCCGCGGGCACTACGCGGACTGGGGCTTGCTCCTCGCGCGCACCGATCCCGAGGCCACGAAGCACGCGGGGATCACCGCGTTCGCGGTGCGAATGGACGCGCCCGGCGTCGACGTCCGGCCGTTGCGGCAGATGAATGGCGACGCGCATTTCAGTGAGGTCTTCCTCGACGACGTGGTCGTCCCCGACACGGACCGCATCGGCGCGGTCGGGGAGGGCTGGCCCGTGGCCCGAACCGCGCTGGCGAACGAGCGGGGGGCGATCGCTGCGACCAACACCGGGATGGGCGCACCGATGCACCGCCTCCTGGAGCTGAGCGCGCGACGCTGCGCCGACGCCGGTGCGGAGCGACGCGGTGCACGCGGCGTACGTGGAGAGCGAGGTGGCGCGCCTCACCGTGCGCCGCGCCCGCGACGGTGCCCGCTCCGGTCGTCCACCGGGCCCGGAAGGGTCGGGGACGAAGCTCCGCGGGAGCGCGATGCTCAAGTCGGCGGCCGGCCTCGCGCTCGGGGCTCCTGGGCGCGGACGCCATCGCCGCGACTTCAACCGACGGCGGGACGCCTGCTGACCCCGAGATCACCGAATGGCAGACGCTCTTCCTGACCGCGCCGTCCATCTCGATCCGCGGCGGAACCGACGAGATCCAGCGAAACATCGTCGGTGAACGTGTGCTCGGCCTCCCGCCCGAACCCCGAGTCGACGTCGACCGTCCCTTCCGCGAGATCCCCCACTGACCAGCACAGGAGCTCCCGTGTCCTCACGCCCGTCGTCCGACCGGCCCGTCCTGCTCGACGTCCGCGACGGCGTCGCGCACCTCACGCTCAACCGCCCCGATGCGGCGAACGCGATCGACCTCGCGCTCGCGTCGGCCCTGCAGGAGGCCGCGGCCGAGATCGCCGCGACCGAGGGGGTGCGCGTGGTCGTCCTGCGCGGCGCGGGGGACCGCTTCTGCGGCGGAGGCGACGTACCGTCCTTCGCGGGCGCGGGCGACACGCTCGCCGACGAGCTGCACGCTGTGCTCGCCGAGCTGCATCCTGCCGTCGAGCTGCTGGCCTCACTCGACGCGCCCGTCGTGGCCGCGGTCCAGGGCAGCGCCGCCGGTGCGGGGCTCGCACTCGTGGCGGGTGCGGATCTCGCGATCGCCACGGCGTCGGCGAAGTTCGTGATGGCCTACACGGCGATCGGTCTGGTCCCCGACGGCGGGTCCACGTGGTACCTCCCGCGCGCGGTCGGGATGCGACGCGCGCTCGAGCTCGCGTTGACGAACCGAGTGCTCTCGGCGGAGGAGGCGTGCGCCTGGGGGCTCGTCAATCGCGTGGTGGAGGACGACGAGCTCGCCGAGGCGGTGGATGTGCTGGTCGCGTCACTCGTCGCGGGCGCCACGAAGGCGCTCGGGTCGACGAAGGCGTTGATCCGCGCGTCGCTGGCAGCGACGCTTGACGCGCAGCTCGCGCACGAGGCGAGCCGGATGGTGCTCGCCGGCGGGTCGGCCGACGGACAGGAGGGTGTCGCCGCCTTCGTGGAGAAGCGGCCTCCCCACTTCTCCGGCGCCTGACGGGCCTCAGTCGAGCTCAGCCGTTCGATGGACGATGGGTGGTCGGGGCGCCGGCGAAGGCCTGCGCGATCCCGATCCACTCTCGCGGCCGCGGCGCCGGTGACAGCAGGTCCGTGTCGGCCGGGTTGCGGCGCTGCGTCACGACGAGGCAGAAGTCGAGCGCCGTCCCGAGCACCGAGTCCGGCGCCTCGGCCGGACCCCACGCCCACACGTCGTCGCCATCGGGGGTCGCGAGGTCGACCCGGATGGGCACGTCGGGCGGCGCCATGCCGCGCGACACGTACGCGAAGCCGCGGGTGCGCACGCCGAGCTCGGCGACGTGCCGCAGTCGGTCCGTGGGCTCGCGTGCGACGCCGAGCGCGTCGGCGACGTCGACGCCGTGCGCCCACGTCTCCATGAGCCGCGCGGTCGCGAACGACATCGCCGACATGTCCGGTCCGAACCACGGGATCCGGTCCTTCGGACCGTGCCGGCGCAGCTCCTCGACCATCGTCGCCCGACCGCGGTGCCACCACGTCAGCAGATCGGCATCCGGCGGCGGTCGGCGCGCCAACAACCCGCAGCGCACCTCCGCCGCGCGGGCGACGGGGTCCTCGTCGAGCGCTGCCACCTCGGTCGCGGAAGCGCTCGGGTTCGACGAGCGCGAGCGCCGCCCACTCCTCGGACGCGGCGAGGTGCCCGAGCTGATCTCGTACCGTCCATCCCTCCGCCGGAGTCGGTGTCGTCCACCCGTCGTCGTCGAGGCCCTGCACCAGCTCGTCGAGGCTCGCCTGCTCCGCGACCAGGTCGTCGAGCAGGGCGGCGTACGGATCCGTCATCGGAGGCAGGACTCAGACGATCCGGCTCTGTGAGTCGCCCCAGTACCGATCGCGCAGCAGCCGCTTGTAGAGCTTCCCGGTGGGCTGGCGGGGCAGCTCGGGGTCGAAGTCGATCGCCTTCGGACACTTGTAGTGCGCGAGGTTGTCGCGACAGAACGCGAGGAGCTCACGCTCGAGCTCAGGACCGGCGTCGGCGAAGTCGATCGGCTGCGCGACGGCGTGGACACGTTGGCCCATCTCCTCGTCGGGGATCCCGAACACCGCCGCGTCCATCACCTTCGGGTGCGTGATCAGCAGGTTCTCGGCCTCCTGCGGGTAGATGTTCACCCCGCCCGACACGATCATGAAGTCGCGACGGTCGGTGAGGTAGAGGTACCCGTCTTCGTCGAGGTACCCGATGTCGCCGACGGACGACCACCCGTGCTCGTCGCGGGTGCTCGCTGTCTTCTCGGCGTCCTTGTGGTACTCGAAGTCCATCGTGCGCTCACCCGGCTCGAACCACACCACGCCCGGTTCGCCGACCGGCAGCTCGTCGCCGTCCTCGCCGAGGATGTGGATGGTCGTGAAGAACGGCCGGCCCACCGACCCCGGGTGCGCGAGCCACTCCTCGCTCGTGATCTGGGTCGATCCCATGCCCTCGGTCGATGCGTAGTACTCGTAGACGATCGGTCCCCACCACTCGATCATCTGACGCTTGATCTCGACCGGGCAGGGCGCCGCGGCGTGGATCGCGATCTGCAGCGACGACGATGTCGTACTTCGCGCGCACCTCCTCGGGGAGCTTCAGCATCCGCACGAACATCGTCGGGACGAACTGTGCGTGGGTGACGCGGTACTGCTCGATGGCGGCGAGGCACGCCTCGGGATCGAAGTGCTCGAGGATGACGTCGGTGCCACCGAAGCGGGTGACACCGATGCAGAACTGCAGCGGGGCCGCGTGGTACAGCGGCGCGGGCGAGAGGTAGACCGTGTCGGCGTCGATCCCGTAGGTCGCCTGGAACCCGGCGAGCGCGGCCGTCGGGTTGCCGACGGGCTTGCGCTCCAGGAGGTACTTGATCCCCTTGGGTCGACCGGTCGTCCCCGACGAGTACATCATCGCGTGGCCCTCGAGCTCCTCCGCGAGCGGCTCGGCCGGGTACGCGGCGATCGCCTCCTCGTACGGCTCGTAGCCCGCGAGCGTGCCGCCGACGACGAGTCGGGTCTCCACCGCAGCGGGCAGCAGGTCGGCCACCGCGTTCGCGACCTCGGCGAGGCCGACGGAGGTGACGAACGCGGACGCGTCGCAGTTCTCGACGATGTACGCGACCTCCTCGGCGTTGAAGTGGTAGTTGATCGGTGTGAAGTAGAGCCCCGACCGCTGCGCCGCCCAGACCACCTCGAGGTAGCGGTCGGTGTTCTCCATGAAGATCGCGACGTGGTCACCGAACCCGAGCCCGCGCGCGGCGAACAGCTGCGCGAGCTGGTTCGAGCGGTCGTCGAGCTCCCGGTAGGTCACGACCCGACCGGTCGACGCCATCACGTACGCGGGCTTGTCGGGATGCTGCTGGGCGTGCGGTGCAGGCCACATGGCCGCGCACCCTATTCGACCTCGAACGCTGCCGGTCAGGCCTCGGCGTTGCGCCTGACGGTCGCGTCCTTCTCCCGCACCGCGTCGGCCAGCGAGTCGGCGAACCGGGACAGCTCCACCTGCAGCTCGGGATCAGCGGTGGCGAGGATCCGGACCGCGAGCAGCGCAGCGTTACGGGCGTTCCCGACCGCAACGGTCGCGACCGGGATGCCGGCGGGCATCTGCACGATCGAGAGCAGCGAGTCGAGGCCGTCGAGCTGCGCCAGCGGCACGGGCACGCCGATGACCGGCAGTGTCGTCATCGACGCAGTCATCCCCGGGAGGTGGGCTGCTCCACCGGCGCCGGCGATGATGACCCGCAGCCCACGGTCGACGGCGGTGCTCGCGTACTCGACCATGACGTCGGGGGTGCGATGGGCGGACACGACGCGCACCTCGTGCGGGCACGCGGAACTCCGTGAGCACGTCGACCGCGTCCTGCATGACGCGCAGGTCGGAGTCGCTGCCCATGATCACGCCCACCAGCGGTCCCGCCGGCGTGGGGGAGTCGGCCACGAACCGACGTTAGCCTGAGGCAATGCCGACTCGACTCACCGCCACTCGACTCACGGACGTGCTGCAGATCGAGCACCCGGTGATGCTCGCGGGTATGGGTGGCGTGTCGTACCACCGGCTCGTCGCCGCGGTGTCCGAGGCCGGCGGCTTCGGTTGCCTCGGTGCCGGCGCGATGTCGAGCGAGCAGATGGTCGAGGAGATCCGCGCAACGCAGGCGCTGACCGACAAGCCGTTCGGCGTCGACCTGCTCACCGCGCTGCCCGACCAGATGCTCCACAACGTCGAGCTCATGATCGCGGAGCGCGTGCCGGTGTTCGTGGCCGCGCTCGGCGTGCCACGCGAGGTCATCGACCTGTGCCATCGCAACAACGTGCTCGTCGTGAACATGTGCGGGAAGGTGCGGCACGCCATCGCCGCGGTGGAGGCCGGCTGCGACCTCGTCGTCGCGCAGGGCACCGAGGCGGGCGGCCACACCGGAACCGTCGCCACGATGCCGCTCGTTCCCCAGATCGTCGACGCCGTCGGGGAGCCGGGTTCCGGTGGTCGCGGCCGGCGGGATCTTCGACGGACGGGGCCTCGCCGCCGCACTGATGCTCGGCGCCGACGGCGTGTGGGTGGGCACCCGCTTCATCGCGACGCCCGAGGCCCGCTCCGCGCCCGGCTACAAGGACACGCTGCTCGCGACGGGCGAGGACGGCACGGTCGTGAGCCGGGCGTTCAGCGGGAAGCCGATGCGCGTCGTCCGCAACGAGACCACGCAGCACTACGACGAGCACCCCGAGGAGCTCCGGCCGTTCCCCGAGCAGCTGGTCGTCGCCGTCGATCGGCGGGCTTCCTGCACCTCCCCGAGGGCGACGAGGCCCAGGGCGTCGACCCGGACCGCGAGTGCTACCCGGCCGGCCAGGGCGTGGGCGCCATCGACGATCTCGTCCCCGCGGGCGAGCTCGTCGACCGCTTCGTCGAGGAAGCCGAACGGGCGCTTCGAGGCGCCACGTCGGCGCGAATGAGAAGCGGAAGTAGCGCTGTGGCAGCGGCGCACCGGCTCGTCGTCGTCGGGGGAGATGCCGCGGGGATGTCGGCCGCCGCGATCGCGAAGCGACGCGACGCCCGGAGCTCGAGATCGTCTGCTTCGAGCGGGGCGAGTTCACCTCCTACGCAGCGTGCGGGATCCCGTACTACGTCGGCGGACTCGTCGCGGATGTCGACCAGCTCGTCGCGCGGTCGCCGGAGCGGCACCGCGAGCACGGCATCGATGTGCGCACCGGCCACGAGGTGCTGGCGATCGACACCGACCGGCGGATCGTGCACGCCCGGCGGATCGACGACGCCGTCGTCGGTGGACGAGCCGTTCGACCAGCTCGTCATCGCCACCGGCGCCGTGCCCCATCCGTCCGCCGTTCCCCGGCATCGACGCGGCCGGCATCTTCGGGGTGCAGACGCTCACCGACGGACTCGCGGTCCATGCGGCGCTGGACGCGCAGGTCGGATCCGATCCGCAGCCGCGCCGTCGTCGTCGGCGGCGGTTACATCGGGCTCGAGCTCGCCGAGGCGCTCGTGCGTCGGGGCCTGGAGGTGTCGGTCGTCTGCGACGCCCTGCAACCGATGTCCACCCTGGATCCCGACATGGGCGCGCTCGTCGCCGACGCCCTCCGTGCGATCGGGATCTCGCTGCACCTGGAGACGAGCGTCGAGGCGTTCGAGGTCGACGACGGACACGTCCGCGCGGTCCTCGCCGGCGACGAGCGCTTCCCCGCCGACCTCGTCATCCTCGGGATCGGCGTGCGCCCGGGCTCGCAGCTCGCGGCCGACGCCGGGATCGCGGTCGGGGTCACGCACGGGATCGTCGTCGACGATCACCAGCGCACCTCGGTCGACGGCATCTTCGCCGCCGGCGACTGCGTCGAGACGTTCCACCGGGTCTCGCGTCGACCGGTCGCCATCGCTCTCGGCACCCACGCGAACAAGCAGGGCCGGGTCGCGGGCATCAACGCCGCGGGCGGGGACGCGGTCGTTCCCGGGCGTGATCGGCACGGCGATCTCGAAGATCTGCGCGTACGAGGTCGCACGCACCGGCCTCAACGAGCAGGAGGCGCAGCGAGGCCGGCTTCGACGCCGTCGCGGTCACGATCGAGGCCGAGACCCGGGCCCACTACTACCCGGGCTCGACGCCGGTGCACGTGAAGCTCGTCGCCGAGCGCGGGAGCGGGCGCGTGCTCGGCGCGCAGATCGTCGGACAGGAAGGCGCCGCGAAGCGGATCGACGTGCTCGCGGCCGCGGTCTGGACCGAGATGCCGGCCGAAGAGCTCGCGTCGCTCGACCTCGCGTACGCGCCGCCGTTCGCGCCGGTCTGGGATCCGGTGCTCGTCGCGGCTCGGAAGGCGGCCAAGGCCGTGGGCTAGGTCCGCACTGTGCAGGCCGGCGGACGCGGGGCCTAGCGGGAGATCCCGGCCTTGGTCGCTTCCTCGTCGAGGTCGTTCTCGTACATCATCCGCACGAGGTCCTCGAACGCGACCTTGCGCTTCCAGCCCAGCTGTCTCGTTGGCCTTGCTCGCGTCACCCATGAGGAGGTCGACCTCGGCCGGGCGCTCGAAGCGCGGGTCGCGGTTCACGTAGCGCTCCCAGTCGTCGATCTCCGCGCAGCGGAACGCGACCTCGAGGAACTCGCTGCACCGTGTGCGTCTCACCGGTGGCGATCACGTAGTCGTCGGGCTCGTCCTGCTGGAGCATGAGGTACATCGCCTCGACGAAGTCGCCGGCGTAGCCCCAGTCGCGAGCAGCATCGAGGTTGCCGAGCGTGAGCGAGTCCTGGAGGTTGAGCTTGATGCGCGCGATCCCGTTCGTGATCTTGCGGGTCACGAACTCCAGGCCCCGGCGCGGGCCCTCGTGGTTGAAGCAGATGCCCGACGACGCGTGCAGACCGTAGGACTCGCGGTAGTTGACCGTCATCGAGTGCCCGAACACCTTCGCGACGCCGTAGGGCGAGCGGGGGTGGAACGGGGTGTTCTCGGTCTGCGGCGTCTCGCGCACCTTGCCGAACATCTCCGACGACGACGCCTGGTAGAAGCGGATCGGGTTGTTCTCGGCCCCGCCGACGATCCGGATCGCCTCGAGCATCCGCAGGACGCCCAGGCCGGTGATGTCGGCGGTGAGCTCGGGCTGGCGGAACGACAGGGCGACGAAGCTCATGGCACCGAGGTTGTAGACCTCGTCGGGCTGGACCTGCTCGACGGCCGCGATGAGGGAGGACAGGTCACGCAGGTCGCCGTCGACCACCTCGAGCGCCGGGTTCTCGTCGAGCACGAGCTTGGCCTTCGGGTTGTTCTGACCGCGGACCAGGCCGAAGACCTGATACCCCTTGCCGGTCAGGAACTCCGACATGTGCCGGCCGTCCTGGCCGGTGATGCCGGTGACCAGTGCTCGTTTCATGGGCGCCGATCCTACGGCGCCCCACCGTCGGCCATCGCAACGGCTTCCACGCGATCCCACCCCGGATCCAGCTGGTGGAGGAAGTCGGCGCAGCGTTGCTCCTCGTCGGCTTCGCCGATGGCCCCGGCACTGCGGCGCAGACCGGCCAGGGACCGCAGGAACCCACGGTTCTCCGGGTGCTCCCACCGGACGTAGCCCGATCCGCGCCAACCGTTCTGTCGCAGCCGGTCGAGTCCGCGGTGGTAGCCGACCCGGAAGGCGGCGTAGGCCTCGACGTCGTCCCGGGCGTGGAGCCCGAGCTGGGCCCAGCCGTCGAGGAAGCGGGGCCACCGCGCCACGACGTCGGCGATCGCGTCACGCCGTTGCGCCGGTGGTGCGGCGAGCGCGGTCGCGAGCGCGTCGAGGGACGCGGCGGGCTCGACGTCGAGGACGGTCTCGGGCGGCCCCTGGGGCGTCAGGTTCACGGGCGCGTCGGGCATGGGCCGCTGATCGTAGGCGCCGGACCCCCCGGTACCATCGATCCCATGACCGACACGGCCGCGCCCGACGTCGCGGCCGACCACGCCGGCGGCCACCGCGACCGCCCACCGACGCGGCTGCTGCTCGCGCGCCACGCCGTCACGGCACAGACCGGGCCCCTCCTGTCCGGCCGTGCCCCGGGCATCGACCTGAGCGACGAGGGTCGGGCCCAGGCCGACGCCCTCGGGAAGCGGCTCTCCGGTCTCCCGGTCGGTGCCGTGTACGCGAGCCCGATCGAGCGCACCACGCAGACGGCCCAGGCGGTCGCGGCGCACCACGGGCTCGAGGTGCGCCGCCTCGACGGCGTGCTCGAGGCCGACTACGGCGAATGGACGGGGCAGAAGATCGCCGACCTCGCGAAGACGGATCTGTGGAAGGTCGTGCAGCGCACCCCGTCGCGGGCGTCGTTCCCGGGGGGTGAGGCGCTCGCGGCGATGCAGATCCGCATGATCGCGGCGCTCGACGCGGTCGTCGCGGATCACCCGGGCGACCTGGTCGTGGTCGTGTCCCACGCCGGACCCGATCAAGGCCGCCATCGCCCAGTACACCGGCGTGCACCTCGATCTGTTCCAGCGGATCGTGGTCTCGCCCGCGTCCGTCACCGCGTTCGAGTTCGGCGCGCACGGCGTCGCAATGGTGAAGTGCAACGACACCGGCTCGCTCGACGAGCTTCGGCCGTCGCCGCCGTCTGTGGACGCCGGGACCTCGGACGGCACGTCATGAGCGAACCCGAGATCGAGCTCGACGACGTCGAGGGTCTGGGTACCGGTGCGGTCGGCGAGCCGGGCGCACGCGTCTTCTACCTGCAGGCCCGGAACTCGTCGAGTCAGCTCACCGTCCTGGTCGAGAAGGAGCAGGTCGCGCTGCTCGCGACCGAGGCGATGGCGTTCCTCGATCGGCTTGCCGACGAGTACCCCGAGGCGGCGGTGACGCTGCCCGAGGCGGCCGCCGAGCTCCAGGAGCCGACGGTGCCGTTGTTCCGCGCGCGTCTCATCGGCCTCGGCTTCGACCCCGAGCGCGAGCTCGTCCTGATCGAGCTGCGCGAGCACGCCGCGTCCGATGATGACGACGACCTCGCGATCAGCGAGCGACGCGGACGACGAGGAGCCGGGCTACGTCGCCCGGATCTATGCGACGCGGCCGCAGGTGCGGGCGATGGCCGCGCGGGGGACGACGGTCGTCTCGGCCGGGCGTCCACCGTGCTCGCTGTGCGGGATGCCGATGGACCCGGCCGGTCACCGTTGCCCGCGCTGGAACTGACACCCGAGCAGATCGCCGAGGTCCTCACGGCGGGGGACCTCGAGGTGCTCGGCCGTATGCGGTACTCGTCGAACGCGACGTTCCTGGTCGAGGCGCCGCGCCGACGACGTGACGATCCCGGCGGTCTACAAGCCGCGCCGCGGGGAGCGACCCCTCTGGGACTTCCCGGACGGCACGCTGTGCAACCGCGAGGTCGCGGCCTACGAGCTGTCGTCGGGGTTGGGGTGGGGAGTCGTCCCGGTCACGGTGCTCCGCGAGGACGGGCCCCTCGGGGCGGGCGCGGTGCAGCGCTTCGTCGACCACGATCCCGAGGAGCACTACTTCACGCTCCTCGCCGGGCACGAGGACCGGTTCCGCGAGTTCGCGGTGTTCGACATCCTCGCGAACAACACGGACCGCAAGGGCGGGCACTGCCTCCGCGACCAGACGAACGACCTGATCATCGGGATCGACCACGGGCTCACCTTCCACCCGCACTGGAAGCTGCGCACGGTGATCTGGGACTTCGCCGGTGAGCCGGTGCCGCCCGCCCTCGTCGAGGACGTGTGCACGGTGCTCGGCGCGTTCGACGACGGCCCGATCGGTCGTCGGCTGTCGGCGCTGCTCGCGCCCGACGAGCTCGCGGCGATCGGCCTGCGCGCCGCCGATCTGCTGCGCGAGGGCACGTTCCCGGAGCCGGATCCGGGGTACCACGCCGTCCCCTGGCCGCTGGTCTGACCGCACCCCCGCCCCCCGGCCCTTTTGTGTTGGCGGGCTCGGCGACCGTCTGGGTGGCTCAGCCTTCCAACGCCCCGAAGGGGGAGGCCGGTGGGACGACCTTGCGCTCGTAGACGGCGATGTCGTCGATCGACGTGACGTAGCACGTACTCGGACTGCACGATCGACTCGAGCCTGGGGAAGCGCTCGATGGGCGTCCACTGCGCGCCGCGGATCTGGGCCGGCGCAGTGTCGACGATGAAGCGCGGGGGATGCGTCGCGAGATCCTGGAAGAACCAGTTCCAGTTCCTCGGGTCGCTGTCTTCCGGCGCAGCGTCCTCGGCCGGACGCCCCGGATCGCTCCCCGCCAGGAACGTCGGCGTCGTCACGAACCTCGTGGCGGGCCGGATGCCGGAGGCCCAGTAGATCTCGGGCACGCTGCCCCACACCAGGACCCGGTCACCGCGGTCGACGTGTGCGGCCAGGTACTTGCTCACGGACTGGTAGTCGGGCTCGGGATCGAAGGGTCGGATGAAGTACCCGGCGGCCGAGAACGCGATCGCCGCGACCGCCGCGAACACGACGGTCCCGATCGCGATCCGCTTCGTGCCGCGCGAGAGCGCGCCCGCGGTGAGGAGCACGAGCGGTGGCACCAGCTGCAGGTAGTAATGGCCGAAGAAGC
This sequence comes from uncultured Acidimicrobiia bacterium, assembly GCA_963809885.1. Taxonomy (GTDB): domain Bacteria; phylum Actinomycetota; class Acidimicrobiia; order IMCC26256; family PALSA-555; genus JALHSW01. Next base: position 35,350 of record CAWELA010000007.1, read on the forward strand.
GCAATCCGACCATGACCGAGATCACCGCGGAGAGCAGCCAGAGCCAGAGGTCGTAGTCGGTGAGACCGTCGCGTACTCGGTCGCGCCGGTCGCGCCAGGCGACGGGGAGTCGCCACACGATGGGGAGGTTGCACGCGACCCACCCGAGTGACATGAGCACGAACGACGACAGCACGTAGGTCGAGGCCGTCTGCACGCTCACATACGAACCGTTGCCGAGCACCGTCCAGTACAGGAGCTGTCCGGGGCCGAGCGCGAGCGCGACGAGGGCGAGGGGGACGCCGAAGCCGCCCAGCGCATCGGTCACGCCTCGTCGACCGCGCGCCCGCCAGACGAGGTAGAGGACCGGGAGGAGCGTGGCCGCGCCGGTCTGCTTGGCGAGGGTCGCGAGCGCGACGGCAGCACCCGCCGACACGGCGCGTCCGCGTCGTGCGAGCAGGACGGCAGCCGTCATCGCCGGCAGCATGAAGATCTCGAAGTTCGCCGCCTGACCGTCCTGCGGCGCGAACGCAACCAGCGCGAACACGCAGAGCAGGCCCGCGACCCACGCGGCGCGACGGCCGTACCTCCTGCGGGCCTCGACCGCGAGCAGGAACGCGGTCAGCGCGGCCGCCACCATGGCGAACACCCGCACCGACCAGAGCGCGGTCGTGTCGAACACGTCGAACGCACCGGCGTACACGTAGGGCACGAGCGGCGGCTTGCGGTCGGCCGCCTCCTCGTAGAGGTTGCCGCCCTCGCGGATCACCTGGGCCTGGGTGGCGAGGAACGTCTCGTCCGAGTTGAAGACGTCGACGAAGAAGGCCGGGAGACGGAGGGCGCCCGCCAGGACGAGCACCACGAGCCCGAGACGGAGCAGGTCGCGCCGACGGAGGCTGCGTTCCTGCCGGGCGATCTCCGGACCGGAGGCGTCGACGACGGGTCTCGCGCGGGCGTTCGTGGGAGTGGCTGGGATGCTGACGGTGTCCATGGCCTCGCGGTGCGGCGGCGGAGGTCCATTCTGGCCGACGGCCGCCCCGGAGGTCGGGCGCGGACCGCCCCGGCCCCGGGAATCGGTCACGGTGGAGGCGTTGCCGAGGGTCGGATCAGGCCCGGGTGAGGTGGTCGTCCCGGTACTGGTCCTTGCAGACGGAGCGCTGGAGCTTGCCCGACGAGGTCTTCGGGAGGCTCCCGGGCTGGACCAGGACCACGTCGAGCGGTGGGATCCCGACCGCGTCGCACACCCGGTCGATCACGTCGTCGCGGACCTCCGTGGCGGTCGCGCTGCGGGTCTCGGCCACGACCACGATGCCCTCCTTGCCGCGGCGACCGGCGGTCCCGAACGCGATCACGTTGCCCGCCCGGACCCCCTCGACGACGGCGGCGGCGCGCTCGACCTCTTCGGGGAACACGTTGCGTCCTCCCACGATGATGACGTCCTTGATGCGGCCGCAGACCACGACCTCGCCGTCGACGAGGTACCCGAGGTCGCCGGTGCGCAGCCAGCCGTCGTGGAACATCGTCCGGGTGACGTCCTCGCGGCGGTAGTACCCGGGTGTGACCGACGTGCCGCGCAGCTCGAGCTCGCCGACCTCGCGATCCCCGCGTGGCGCGCCCGTCTCCGGGTCGCAGACGCGCAGCTCGAGCCCGCGCAAGGTGCGCCCCAGGAGCGGGAGGCGACGAGCGACGTCCGATGCCGGCACCGGCGCCGCGACTCGCTCGTGCTCGAGCACCTCGCGGTCGACGGTGTCGACGGACATGCCGGTGCCCGGCTCGGGGAACGAGATCGCGAGGGTCGCCTCGGCCATCCCGTACACGCAGAACGCGGACTTGCCGTCGAGGCCGTGTGCCGCGCCCGACTCGATGAACGCCTCGACCGACGCGGGGTCGATCGGCTCCGCACCGTTGAGGGCGATCCGCCATCGCGACAGGTCGAGCCCGTCGAGGCGACGCAGCGCGCGAGCGGCGAGCGCGTAGGAGAAGTTGGGCCCGCCGGTGATCGTGGCGCGCTCGGAGGCGACCCAGCGCATCCAGTCGCCCGGCGACGCGAGGAAGTCCTGCGGCGGCGCGAGCCCGAGGTCGAAGCCGGTGAGCATCGGGGTCATCAGCAACCCGATGAGTCCCATGTCGTGGTACAGCGGGAGCCACGAGACGCCGACGTCGTCGCTGTCGAGTGCCGCACCCTCGACGATCGCGTCGATGTTCTCGAGCAGGCATCGATGCGGGAGCATCACGCCCTTCGGATCCGCGGTCGATCCGCTCGTGAACTGGATGATCGCGAGGCGCTCGGGGTCGTCGGCCGGGCGCTCCCACGCGGCGGGGCGGCCCCGCAGCTCGTCGAGGCGCACGAGCGGCGGGTCGCCGGGCTCGACGCTGAGGAACGGCTCGAGCTCCGGGTCGACGACGACCAGCGCGGCGTCCGCGTTCGCGATCCGACGGCGGGTCTGGGCCACGAACTCCTCGATGGACCCGAGGCGCATCGGGAGCGGGAGGCAGACCAGCGTGCCGCCGGCCAGCCAGGTGGCCTGGATGGCGGTCACGAGCGCACGGGTCGTCGGGCCGAGCAGTGCGACGTGCACCCCGGGCCCGACGCCCCGGGCCTGGAGCGCGGCGGCGACGCCCTGGGCGTCCTCGTGCAGCCGGGCCCAGGTGACGCGCTCGCGCCCGTCGGCTCCGGCGGAGCCGAGGAACGTCACGGCGCCCGGGCCGGTGGCTGCGTGCTCGACACGCGTGAGGACGGTGGTCATGGGAGTTGGACCTCGGCTGCGGGATGGGAGTTACCCCGAGCCGGGGCCGATCAGGCTGGCACGCCCGGGTCGCCCGGCGCCACCGCGGCCGCCGGGTCCCGGAAGAACCGGGAGCGGGGCAGGACCCGGTCGGCCCCGTCCGCCCCCGCCGTGGCGAGCACCGCCTCGTCGACGTGGGAGCCGAAGGCGACGATCCACGCGTCGGGCACCAGCGCTCGGACGGTGGCGACGGCTGCTGAGTGTCGGCCGAGATCGATCACGACCACGTCGGCGTCGGATGCTCCGGCCGGCTGTGCCGCGAAGCCCGCATCCGGGATGGCGGCGGTGATCCGGCTGCGGTCCATCAGGTCGCCGACCAGGGCGACGATGCGCACGGCTAGTCCTCTGCGGCCGCGGACATCGGTCGGACGATACGCAGGAGCGTCGCGCCGAGCACACCGGCGACGATGGACGCGCCGAGGATCCCGATCTTCGCGTCGGCGAGCAGCCCCCCGGTGAAGGACAGGTCGGCGACGAACAGCGAGACGGTGAACCCGATGCCGGCGACCGCCGCGACGCCGACGACCTGCAGGCGACGCATCCCCTCGGGGAGCCGACCGAGGCCGAGCCGGATGCCGAGCAGCGCGAGTGCCGTGATCCCCACCGTCTTGCCGACGACGAGGCCGAGCGCTACCCCCCACGTCACCGCGCTCTCGCCCGCGCGTTCGACCGCGTCGACGCCGAGGAGGACGCCGGTGTTCGCGAGCGCGAACAGTGGGACGACGAGGAAGCTGGACCACGGATGCAGGAGGTGCTCGAGGCCGCTCGGCCGGGCGCGCGCCGCCCGGGAGCACGACGGGGGTGAGGAGCCCGAGCAGGACGCCCGCGATCGTCGCGTGCACTCCGGACTCGTGCAGCGAGACCCAGAGGACGAGCCCGGGGACGAGATACCACGCGGGGTGGACGACGCCGAGCCTGCGCATCGCGACCACGAGCAGCACGGCCAGCGCGGCACCGAGGAACCACTCGGGCGCGAGGTCCGAGGTGTAGAAGATCGCGATCACGATGATCGCCCCGATGTCGTCGACGATCGCGAGAGTCAGCAGGAAGAGCTTCACGCCGGAGGAGACCCGCGAGCCGAGGAGCGCGAGCACACCGAGCGAGAACGCGATGTCGGTGGCCATCGGGATCCCCCACCCGTCGGCGCCGGCGCCGCCGGCGTTCAGGGCGAGGAAGATCGCGGCCGGGAGGATCATGCCGCCGAGGGCGCCGAGCACGGGGAGCACGGCGTTGCGGTGGTCGCGTAGCTCGCCGTCGACGAGCTCGCGCTTGATCTCGAGCCCCACGACGAAGAAGAACAGCGTCATCAGCCCGTCGTTGATCCAGGCGGCGCAGCGACAGCGTGATCGACGCGGAGCCTGCACCGATCGTGAGCTCCGTCCCCCACACCTCGGCGTAGGACGCGGGATCGGCGTTCGCCCACACGAGCGCGACGAGCGCCGCGACGAACAGCACGATGCCCGAGAGCGCCTCGACCGAGATGAACTCGTCACCGAACGGAGGCAGGTAGCGACCGACACGCGGGTGACCGGATGTGGCGGCGGGGTCATGGGCACTCTCTCTGGTCGCGTCGAACGAGTGTGCCGACCAGGCTTCCCGGCGCTCCGGCGCCCACCGTAACAAGTCCGTCGGGGCGCTCTCGTCGCCAATGCCCGCACGGTCCGGGACGGGGTGACACCCGATCGCTCGTCGGGGTCGGTAGCGTTTCCCCGTGGCCGAACCGATGGATCCGGAGCTGAAGCGAGCCCTCACGATCGGGGGTGCCGCGGTCGCGGGCGTGCTCGTGCTGGTCGGGCATCGCGTTCGCGGTCTCGAGCGGCAACAGTGGTGACGAGACCACGAGCGTCAAGGTGCCCGATCGCACCTCCACGAGCAGCTCGTCGACCTCCAGCAGCTCGACCTCCACGAGCACCACGACGACGCTGCCGCTGGTGACGGTGCCGCCCACCGCGCCGCCGACGAGCCCCCCGACCGTCATCGTGGTCCCCCCGACCTCGCCGCCCACCTCTCCGCCCACCACCCCGCCGACCGCGGCGCCGACCACGATCCCGAGCTCGACCACGTCGACCACCCATACCGGCGGGAGCACCACGACCTCGACGACGCGTCCCGAAGGTGAGGCCGAGCTCAACGTCGCGCTCGAGACCGCGCTCAACGGCGGCGTCGCGCCCGACCCGGGCACCCCGGAGCGGGTCCAGGTGAAGTTCGTCCCCGACGACGGTGACGGCGAGCGCGTGCGGGTCACGTGGAAGCTCGACGAGACCCTGACCACCGAGGAGCAGCGCGTGCAGGCGCGCCTCGACGCGTTCACGCTGCTCCAGGTGATCCAGGCTGCGAACCCGCCGGGCGACGGACCGGTCGTGCTGCGCGCCACGCTCCCGGATCCCGACACCGGCGACCCCGAATCGCGTCGTCCGCCTCGTCTACGAGCGCGCCACCCTCGACGGAATCGATTTCACGACGATCGACCCGCTCACGATCTTCACGCTCGCGGACGAGTCGGACATCGACTCGGACCTCGCGCCGACCCCCACCACGACGTCGACGACGTAGCGACGCGGACCCACCGACACGCGGTCGTTCACAGGCCAACCGCGCGTCGAGCCGGGAGCTAGGTGCCGATCATCCTCGGGGCCGCGACCGCGAACTCGGGCCAGCGCTTGCGGCTCTTCGCCGAGAGCTTGTGCATGAGCTCGATCGCGCCGGGGTCGTCGTCGCCGGGGCGCACCTCGATCCAGCCGTCGCGCTCCATGCCGGCCATCAGCTCGCGGCCGATTTCGGTGCGCACGATCGTCAGGGTCCAGTCGTTGAACGCGCCGATGCCGCCGGTCGAGATGTCAGCGTGCTCCGCGGCGAAGTCGGGGCACATCTTGCAGCCCTCACACGTCCAGGCGTGGCACTCCTTCAGCGGCACTTCGTGGTAGTCGCCGTCGTGCATCCACACCTGCAGCTTGCCCTTGATGTTCATCTTCTTGATGTCGGCGCGCTTGAGGCCGTACTTCGCGTCGAGCAGCTCGTCGAAGATCGCGTCGTCGAAGGTCTTCGAGCAGAGCAACCCGATGTTGAGGCTGATCCGGCGGGCGACCTTGCCGACCTTGCGCTGCTTCATGATCGCCGGCGACGACGACTGGCAGCTCATCCCGACCGAGCGCGATGCGTTCGGCGCCGCCCTTCGACGGCTTCGTTGTACGCGAGCGGGTTCGCGGAGTAGGTGTAGCGGCTCCCGGCCGAGGCGACGATGTCGTCCTTCGTCCGGGCGACGCCGGGGACCGCCTTCCAGGTCGAGCCGTCACCCTCGAGGTACGAGACGAGCGCGGCGTCGATGACGTCGTGCTCCAGCGCGTACAGCAGGAGCGCCGACACCAGTCCACCGTCCTGTCCCACCTCCTGGAGCACCGGGTCGGTGGCCCGGGCGAGGACGATGTCCTTGGAGATGCCGGCCACCTCGTCGGCTTCGCGCACCCGACCGAACAGGAACTCGTCGGCCTCGGTCTCCCAGGAGCGAAAGCGCGGGCACGCCCGGGTGCAGGTGGTGCACCCCTTCTGACCGTGCGAGCAGTCGCCGGGGCTGTAACCCTCCTCGGTCTGGAAGGGTCTGTAGACGCCCTCGTCGTCTCGGTAGCCGAGCACGTCGTGCGGGCACACGATCACGCATCCCGCGCACCCGGTGCACAGGCCGGTGGTCACCACCTCGTCGTAGAGGTGCTTCCACTGGAACTTCTCGGGAGGCATGCGCGGAGTCTGGCACGTCCCCGCCGGGTTCCGCCCCTTCGCCTCAATAGGCTCTCGGTCGTGACCGACACGTCGGAGACCGGGGCCGGTCCTGCGGCGCATCCGGTGGGCACGCCCTGGGTGCCGGCTGCGTCGATTCGTCCGAGGTGGCGCGAGCCTCGCGTGATCGCTCGGGTCGTCACCGTGCTGTTCGGCATCGTCGGTGTCGTGGCGTTGTTCCGCGCCGCAACGCTCGCGAACCGGCTGGTCGTCCTCGACGGTCCGACCCAGGACGGGTTCTGGTCCCGGGCTGGCGCGGCGGACCGGCTCGTCGGGTCGGCGGACATCGCCTTCGTCCTCGCAGTCGTCGCGCTCGCACCGTGCTTCATCGTGTGGTGCTGGCGGGCCGCGAAGAACCAGCAAGTGCTCGGTCGGGCGCCCGAACGGCTCGGGTCCGGGTGGGCGGTCGGGGGATGGTTCATCCCGCTCGCGAACTTCGTGATCCCGGTGCTCGTCGTCCAGGACCTCTGGCGCGGCTCCGATGTCGTCGATCGCGGGTGGCGACCCCCGCTGGCGCATCGCGGAGCGCTCGTGGCTCGTCGGGTGGTGGTGGGGGCTCTTCCTGGTGCCGTTGTTCGTCGGTGTCGGCGCGGACGCGCAGGACACGACGACGGAGCTCTCGACGCTGCGCGGCCAGAACCTGCTGGCCGTCGTCGCGATGCTGGCCGCGTTCGTCGCGACCGTGCTCGGGGTGCTGCTGGTGCGCCGCCTCGACGAGCGCCAAGCAGGGTGCCGGGACGCGTTCGGCGCGGGCTGACCCGCCCCGTCTCAGCCGCGCAGCAGCCGCTCGACCGCGCGGACGGCCTCCTCGACCTTCTCGTCGCCGGCCGCGTCGCTCGCGTCGGCCGCGTCGCGCACGCAGTGGCGGAGGTGCTCGTCGAGGAGCCCGAGGCCGACGCCCTGGAGCGCCTTGGTGACCGCCGCGATCTGGGTGAGGACGTCGATGCAGTACTCGTCCTCGTCGATCATCCGCTCGAGGCCGCGCACTTGGCCCTCGATCCGGCGGAGCCGGGCCCGGTAGCGGTCCTTCGTGTGTGAGTACCCCCGCGTCGTCATCGGTTGACCTTATACCCCCTAGGGGTATAAGGTCAACGCGATGCCCAGGACGCCACGAACCGGGCGGGACCCCGCCGGGCTCGAGCAGTGCGACCTCCCGATCGAGGGGATGTCGTGCGCGTCCTGCGCGGCCCGCATCGAGAAGACGCTCGGGGCGCAGCCGGGCGTCGCGGACGCGGCAGTGAACTTCGCCTCGAAGCGGGCGACCGTCACCTACGACCCGCACGCCGTCCACCGCGGCGACCTCGCCCGGGCGGTGACCGAGCCTCGGCTACGCCGTGCCCGACGTCGAGTCGCGTCGATCCCGAGGCGGACGAGCTGCGCGACCTGCGCCCCCGCCTGTGGGTCTCGGTCGTGCTGACGATCCCGCTGCTCGCGATCTCCATGGTGCCGGCGCTGCAGTTCCAGGACTGGCAGTGGGTCGCGCTCGTGCTCTCGACGCCGGTGATCTTCTGGGGCGGCTGGCCGTTCCACAAGTACACGCTGCTCAACCTGCGGCACGGCACGACGACGATGGACACGCTCGTCTCGATCGGGACGCTCGCGGCCTACGGCTGGTCGGTCGTCGCGCTTGGTGTTCCTCGGTGCGGCCGACCACATGGGCGAGATGTCGCTCGGGGCGATCTTCTCCGGGAGCAGCGAGGTCAACGTCTACTTCGAGACCGGTGCGGCGATCATCACGCTGCTGCTCCTCGGTCGGTACTTCGAGGCACGGGCGCGCCGGCGCTCGAGCGCGGCGCTGCGCACGCTCGCTCGAGCTCGGCGCGAAGACGGCGCGGCTCGAGGACGGCACCGAGATCCCGGTCGGCGACCTCGTCGTCGGCGAGCCGGTTCGTGGTCCGTCCGGGCGAGAAGATCCCGACCGACGGTCGCGTCGTCGACGGCGCGTCCGCGGTCGACGTGTCGATGCTGACCGGCGAGCCGGTGCCGGTCGACGTCGGCGGTCGGCGACGGCGTGTTCGGTGCGACCGTCAACACCTCGGGGCGCCTCGTCGTCGAGGCGACGCAGGTGGGCAGCCGACACCGCGCTCGCGCAGATCGCCGCGGCTCGTCGAGCAGGCGCAGGGCTCGAAGGCGCCGGTCCAGCGGCTCGCCGACCGCATCTCGGCGGTCTTCGTCCCGGTCGTGCTGGTGCTGGCCGCGCTCACGCTCGTGGTCTGGCTCGTCGTGACCGGCGAGCCCGACCGCGCCTTCACCGCGGCGGTCGCCGTGCTGATCATCGCCTGCCCGTGCGCCCTCGGGCTGGCCACGCCCACTGCGATCATGGTCGGCACCGGGCCGCGCCGCGCAGCTCGGCATCGTCATCAAGGGCGGTGAGGTGCTCGAAGCGACCCAGACGGTCGACGTCGCGGTCCTCGACAAGACCGGCACGGTCACCGAAGGGACGGATGGAGCTCGTCGACGTCGTGCCGGCGTCCGGGTACCGACGTCGCGCAGCTGCTCCGACTCGCCGGCTCGGTCGAGGACGCCTCGGAGCACCCGATCGCGCACGCCGATCGCGACCGGCGCGCGGGCGCGTGGTGTCGAGCTCGAAGCACCCGCCGACTTCGTGAACGAGCCCGGACGCGGCGCGCGCGGCGTCGTCGACGGCGTCGAGGTCTGGGTCGGTCGGCCCGAGCTCGACCGAGCGAGGTCGACTCCCGACCTGCGTCGCGGACGCTGCTCGGCGCGCCGACCGGGGCGGCGACACGATCGTCTACGCGGGGTGGGGCGACGCGGCACGCGGCGCGTTCGTCGTCGCCGACACGATCAAGCCCACGTCGCGGGAGGCGATCGGCGCGCTCCACGAGCCTGGGGATCGAGACCGTGATGGTGACCGGCGACCGTCGCGAGGCGGCCGAGGCGGTCGCCGGCGAGGTCGGCATCGACCGTGTGGTCGCGGGGGTCCTGCCGGGCGAGAAGGTCGACGTCGTCCGGCAGCTGCAGGACGAAGGTCGCCGGGTCGCGGTGGTCGGCGACGGCGTGAACGACGCTCCCGCGCTGGCCCAGGCCGACCTCGGGATCGCGATCGGGACCGGAACCGACGTGGCGATCGAGGCGAGCGACCTGACCCTGGTCTCGGGGGACCTCCGTGCCGCCGCCGACGCGATCGCCCTCTCCCGCCGCACGCTCACGACGATCAAGGGCAACCTGTTCTGGGCGTTCGCCTACAACGTCGCCGCGATCCCGCTCGCGGCGCTCGGCCTCCTGAACCCCGTCGTCGCCGCCGCGGCCATGGGGTTCTCGTCGGTGTTCGTGGTCACGAACTCGCTGCGGCTGCGCCGCTTCCGCAGCACGCGCTCGGCCTAGCGGTCCAGCCAGTCGTTGAGGAGCCCCGCCTCGGCGGCCGCGTAGTCGCTGCAAGCCGCGACACGATCGCGCCCTCGACCTTGCCCCCGACGAGCAGCATCTTCACCTTCACGACCCCGGTGAGGACCCGCCGCGTGCCGATGCCGTCGACCTCGAGCACCGAGCGGTAGCTGGCGCGCAGTCGATCGGCGTAGTTGTCGGGCTCGATCGTGTGCCGCGCCTCGTGGGCCACGAGGTCGAAGCACGCGTCATCGACCCACGTGAGCTTGTGCGGGGTCGACGACCGCGGTGACCGCGGAAGAGAGCTCTGCCGTGAACCGCAACCGCACGCGGAGGCGCGCCGGACGTGTCGTCCCGCGTGGACTCGAGCAGCTCGGGGTCCCCCGAGCTTCGGGAGCTCCGCGCGGGCCGCGATGAACGCCGGGTCGAGCAGCAGCTCCTGCACCGCGGCGGGCGAACCGCGGAGCGTCTGTTCGGCGCGTGAAGTCCACCCGCCGAGGCTAGGACGCATCGCGTACCCTGGAGCGCCGTGGCGAAGATCAGCGACATCCTCCAGGGCGGTCGCGCGGTGTCGTTCGAGTTCTTCCCGCCGAAGACCGACGAGGCCGAGGCGGTCCTCGAGCGGACGCTGCTCGAGCTCGAGCCGCTCGACCCGTCGTTCGTCTCCGTCACCTACGGCGCCGGTGGCACGACGCGTGAGCGCACCCACGATCTCGTCGTCGGCATCAACCGCGACACGACGATGACCGCGATGGCGCACCTCACCTGCGCCGCCCACACGCGGGCCGAGCTCGAGGAGATCGTCGGCCGCTACCGCGACGCCGGCGTCGAGAACATCCTCGCCCTCGGCGGCGACCCGCCCACCGAGCTGCACCTCCCCGACGGGCGAGCTGCGTCCACGCGCTCGATCTCGTGCGCCTCGTTCGCGGGGTCGGCGACTTCTCGGTCGGCGTCGCGGTGCATCCCGAGCCCCATCCGCGGTCCCCGTCGATCGAGGAGGACCGGCGGCACAGCGCCGAGAAGCTCGCGGAGGCCGACTTCGGGATCACGCAGTTCTTCTTCGACTCCCACCACTACTTCGGCCTCGTCGAGTCGCTCCGCGAGCAGGGCGTCGACGAAGCCGGTGATCCCGGGGATCATGCCGGTGCTGAGCATCGCCGGGACCAAGCGCATGACCGAGCTGCAGGGCTCCGAGTTCCCCGAGTGGTTCATGGACAAGCTGCGTCCGGTCGAGGACGACCCGGCGGCGGTGCGGCGCATCGGCATCGAGGAGGCGTCGCGACTGTGCCAGGACCTGCTCGACGGCGGCGCGCCGGGCCTGCACTTCTTCACGCTGAACCGCTCGACCGCGACGCGCGAGATCTACGAGAACCTGGCGCTCGGCTAGCTCGACCGTCGTGGCGGTTCCGGTTCGGGAGCGGGCTACTTCAGGTTCTTCTTGAGCTGCGCTACCTCGGCTTGACGAGGTCGACGGTTCCGGGGTACGCCTCGCCGGGGTTCGTGGTGGTGAAGCCGGTCACGGCACGGCCGACCCGGAACGCCACGGCTTGGAGGTACGTGTCGGTGACACCCGTCTGCGCGGTCGGGTGCCCCCGAGATCATGCCCTGGAAGCCGACGCCGTCGTCGACCGGTCCGCCGGTGACGTCGAGGTCCTCGACCGTCGCGGTCACGTCCCGGCTCGGACTTGAGCTGCTCGTCGAGGCCCTGCTGCAGGCACTCGAGAGCGGTCGGGAGCTTGAACGCCGCGAGGTACGCCGTCGCCTGCTTCACGTTCGGGAACACGTACACGACGTTGGTCACCGTGGCGCCGTCGGTGTTCTGAAGTCCGGCGAGTGTGCGCCGCCCTTCTCGGCCTTGGCCCTGGCCTTGTTGGTCGGCCGGCAGGAGGGGAGGTCGGAGTACTTCTCCTGATTGTGCGGCTTCTGGCTCCACCCGGTGCCGCTGAGGTCGTCGATCTGAGGGTCGAGGCCTTCGCGACCTTCTTGTCCGTCTTCGCGAACGCGGGGGCGGCGAAGCGCGCCGACGACGGTGATCGTCGCCATCACGACGAGTGCGCTCGCTCGCAGGGTCTGCTTCACGGGTGCCTCCATGCCAGGGCTCGGGGTCGGCGCGCCGGCGTGCGACCGTCGCGAAGGGCGAAACCCTACTGCCGCGGCCGCGGCAGTCACGGACCCGGCTCGTGGTGCGAACGAGCCCCCGTCCTCCACGACGACGGGACGGGGGCTCGCACCGCGTTGGCGGAGGGAGTGGGATTTGAACCCACGGTGACTTGCGCCACAATGGTTTTCGAGACCATCCGATTCGGCCGCTCTCGCATCCCTCCGAGCCGTCCGATTGTAGGGGTTCGCTCTCCATTGCCTCAGGGTGAGCGCCGTTCGGCGAAGAACTCGTTCAGCAGCGCGCCGCACTCAACTGCCCGCACGCGGTCGACCACGGGGAACTCGTGGTGCAGGCGCGGGTCGGCACCCAGGTGGTACAGGCTGCCGAGCGAACCGGCCTTCGGGTCGGCGGCACCGAACGCCACCAACCCGATCCGGCCCGCGAGCGCGGTGCCCGCGCACATCGGACAGGGCTCGAGGGTGACGACGAGCGCGCAGTCGTCGAGCCGCCATCTCCCGAGGGCGGCCGCGGCGTCACGCAGTGCCAGCACCTCGGCGTGCGCGCTGGGGTCGTGCAGCCGCTCGCGCTCGTTGTGACGGTGCGCGAGGACGGTGCCGTCGTCGAGTCGCGCCGACGACGGCACCGATCGGCACGTCGCCGTGCCCGATCGCCGCCCGGGCCTCGTCGAGCGCGAGATCCATGAGCGCCTCGATCCGCGAGCCGTCGATCACCCGGCGACGCCCACCCCGGCGCCGACCGTGGTCGGCGGCCTCTGCAGCGGGGTCATCGGGGGCATGCGGGTGCTCCGGGACGGCGACGGCGTGACGCCCGACCGTACTGCCGGACGCCCGCGCCGCGAGCGGAGGGAGTGGGATTCGAACCCACGGTGAGTTGCCCCACACACGCTTTCCAAGCGTGCCGATTCGGCCGCTCTCGCACCCCTCCTGGAGGCTTCGATGGTACCGGTGCTCCGCGGATGAGCACCGAGCCGCGCGCCTTGTACGCTGCGGACGCGGACCGTGCTAGGCGGGGAGCTCGTGGTGCCCTGCACCCTCAATCCACGTACGGGGGGCTGAACTCCTGCCTGAGGCCCGGGTCGCCGCCTCGTCGGCCTCGTGCACGGTGCTGACGGTCGGGTCCTGCGCAACGGAACCCCGCGAACCGAGTCAGGTCCGGAAGGAAGCAGCTCTCAGCGGAACGTCCCGTGTGCCGCAGGCACGCCTGACCCGAGCCGTGTCGGGTCACCGGCCGGTGGCGCTCCCGAGTCGAGGGTGGGTGCACGGTCCGCACCATCGACGGCGGGAGTTGGCCGGGGTGGTGGTTGGTACGGTCGGTGTCTTGGTGTACCAGTCGCTGTACCGGAAGTACCGGCCGCAGAGGTTCTCGGAGCTGGTGGGGCAGGCACACGTCGTGAACGCGCTCCGTTCCGCGGTCCGCGACGACCGGGTCGGGCACGCGTACCTGTTCTCCGGGCCGCGCGGCACGGGCAAGACGACCACCGCCCGGATCCTCGCGAAGGCGCTCAACTGCACCGACCTCGGCGCGGACGGTGAACCGTGCGGAGCATGCACCAACTGCGTCGCGATCGCGGCCGGCACGTTCTTCGATCTCTACGAGCTCGACGCCGCGTCGAACCGTGGCATCGACGACATCCGCGGCGTCGTCGAGAGCACGGCGCTCGGCATCGGGCCGGGCGCGCGCACCAAGGTCTTCGTCCTCGACGAGGTTCACATGCTCACGGACGCTGCGTCGAACGCGTTGCTGAAGACGCTCGAAGAGGCACCGACGCACGTCGTGTTCGTACTCGCCACGACGAACCCGGAGAAGGTGCTGCCGACCATCCGGTCACGCACGCAACACTTCGAGTTCACTCTCCTCTCCACGGAGGAGCTCGTCGCACGGCTTGGCGACCTGTGCGCGCGTGAGGGCGTCGAGGCCGACCCCGAGGCCCTCGTCGTGATCGCGACCGCCGGTGCGGGGTCGGCGCGCGACGCCGAGTCCCTCCTCGACCAGGCGCTCGCCCACGGCACGGGCCGCCTGGACGGCGACGTGGTCGCGGCGTTGTTCGGTGGCACCGCGTTCGTGGCGCGGATCCGCATCCTGGAGTCGATCGCGCAGGAGGACGCGGCCGGCGCGCTGATCGGTCTCGCGGAGCTGCTCGACACGGGGCACGAGCCGCGCCGGGTGGCCGAGGATCTCCTCGCCGCTGCTCGCGACGCCTTTCTCCTGAGCGCGGCCGGCGGCAAGATGCAGATCACCGCGCCGGAGGACCAGCAGGGACACCTGCGCGACCTGGGCGAGGCGCTCGGCAACGCCGCGCTCGTGCGCGTCATCGAGACTGTCGGTCAGGCCGTGACGGACATGCGGGGTGCGGAAGCTGCAGACCCGCGCCTGGTGCTCGAGGTCGCGTTGGTGCGCCTGTCGCGACGCGATGCGGGGCCGCCGCTCCAGACGGTGGTCGAGCGGATCGAACGGCTCGAGCGCGCCGCCGGCGATGCGCCGGCCGCAGGGCCGGTGCGGGGGCCCCGTCCGTCCGTCATGCCGACGCCGGCACCTGACGCCCCGGCTCCCGACGATCGGGGGGCCGCTGATGCGCCGGACGAGCCCGCGGAGCCCATGGTCCGGGAGCGGCGACCGACCATTGGTGCACTGCGGCGGGAGTCGGGGGGAGCGGCACCGGAAGCACCGCCGATGGCCGCAGCGCCACCGGCGCCGGAGCCGCTCGCGCCCGCGGCGGAGGCCGGCTCGGTGGACCTCGACGACGTGATCGTCGCGTGGAGCGAGATCGTGCCCTTGTTCTCGCCGGCGACGCGGAGCGCGGTACAGCAGGCGCAGCCATTGCGCTTCGAGGGCGACGTGCTCGTCTTCGGTGTCGCGCCACAGATGCTCGGCGCGGCACGAGACCGCTTCCGCAGTCAGGCCGACATCGTGCGCGAGGCGCTCACCGACAAGGTCGGGAAGCGGTTCAAGTTCAAGCTCGAAGCAGCGCCGGAGTTCGCGCTCGACGGTCCGTCCACCGCGGCATCGTCGAGCAGCGGGGCAGAGGACGCGGGCGAGGAGCCGCCGCGCGACGACCCGCCGCGCGACGCCGGACCCGCGCCCGACGCGGAGGCCCTGCCCGACGCGGTCGACACCGACGACCTCACGGAGGTCCCACCGGAGACGGACCCCCCACCGGTGAGCCGTCTGCGAGACGAGCTCGGCGCTACCGTCGTCGACGAGGTCCCCCGCGAGAGATAGGTCCGGAGCTGCCGCACCTCCTCGAGCTGCTCGCCCTGCGTGGATGGGGCGAGCAGAGCGAACAGAGCAAGCGGAAGCAGCGAAGCGGGAGCAGCGCAGAGGGAGCAGGGATGGCGAAGCAGAAGCCCCAGGGTGGCGGCGGGATGAACCAGATGATGCGCCAGATGCAGCGCATGCAGGAGGAGATGGCGGTGGCCCAGGAGGCCCTCGAGGCCGAGACGGTCGAGGCGTCCGCGGGCGGTGGGATGGTCACCGCGGTCGTCACCGGTTCGGGGCAGCTGCAGCGCATGACCATCTCGCCCGACGTCGTCGACCCTGACGACGTGGAGATGCTCGAGGACCTCGTGGTGGCCGCGGTCACCGAGGCGCTGCGTGCCGCTCAGGAGCTCCAGACGCAGAAGATGGGCGCGGTCACCGGTGGTCTCGATCTCGGGGCCCTCGGCGGCATGCTCGGCTGAGCCCGCCCGACCTCGCATGGCCCACTACGAGAGCGCGGTCCAGGCGCTCATCGACGAGCTCGGCCGGCTTCCCGGCGTGGGGCCGAAGTCGGCGTCGCGCATCGCGTACTACATCCTCAAGGCCGCGCCGGAGGACGCGAAGCGTCTCGCACTCGCGATCACCGAGGCGAAGGCGCGGATCACGTGGTGTCGGCGGTGCTTCAACATCTCTGAAGGTGAGCTCTGCCGCGTTCTGTCGCGACGAGCGCCGTGACCCGACGGTCCTGTGCGTCGTCGAGGAGTCCCCCGACATCAATGCGGTCGAGCGCACGCACGAGTTCAAGGGTCGCTACCACGTGCTGCAGGGCGCGATCTCACCGATCGAGGGGATCGGACCCGAGCAGCTCCGTGTGAAGGAGCTGGTCCGCCGCGTCGGCGAGGAGGGCGTGACCGAGGTGATCCTCGCGACGAACCCGAACATCACGGGGGAGGCGACCGCGATGTATCTCGCCAAGCTGTTGAAGCCGCTCGGCCTGCGCGTCACGCGGATCGCGAGCGGCCTGCCGGTCGGCGGTGACCTGGAGTACGCCGATGAGGTCACGCTCGGGCGCGCGCTGGAAGGACGACGCGACGTCGAAGGCTGAGCGGCGCCGAGTCGTTCGCTCGCCCACTGCCACGGCAGCACTCCCGAATCGTCGTCGGGGAGGCCGTAGCCGGGCATCGTCGGACGCTGCGCACGGGGTTCGCTCACGACCGACCGAGGATACGGCGGGTCGGGTGCCCTACTCCAAGGCGCGCCGGACCACCTTCCCGAGCGCGACGTGCTCGATCAGGAAGCCGTCGTGTCCGGCCGGGGACTCGATGATCTCGACACCCGACGCGGTCGGGATCAGCCCGGCGAGCTCGTGTTGCAATCGGAGTGGGTACAGGCGGTCCGACGAGACGCCGGCGAGCGTGACCTCGGCGCGGACCCCCGCGAGTGCAGCCGAGATCCCTCCTCGGCCGCGACCGACGTCGTGGTGGTTCATCGCGTCGCTGAGCACGATGTAGCTGTTCGCGTCGAAGCGCCGCGCGAGCTTGTCGCCGTGGTGCTCGAGGTACGACTCGATCGCGTACCGCCCACCGGCGAACGGATCCTCGTCACCCTGGTGCTCGCGTCCGAAGCGCGAGTCGAGCTCGAGCTCGGAGCGGTAGCTGATGTGTCCGATCCCGCGCGCGACGCTCATGCCCTGGTGCGGTCCGCCACCGGGCGGTGCGTCGTAGTAGTCGCCACCGTTCCAGCGGGGATCCAACCGGATCGCTCGGATCTGCACCGAGCAGAGCGCGATCTCCTCCGCCGACGCCGTGGCGCCGACCGACACGATCACGGCGCGCTCGACGCGGTCGGGGAACCCAACGATCCACTCGACCGCGCGCATGCCGCCCATCGAGCCGCCGACGAGGGCCGACCAGCGCCGGATGCCGAGCCGGTCCGCGAGCGCTGCCTCAACCGCGACCTGGTCGCGGATCGTGATGAGCGGGAAGCGCGCGCCCCACGGACGACCGTCGGGTGCGGCGGACGACGGGCCGGTCGTGCCCTGGCAGCCGCCGAGCACGTTCGGGCACACGACGAAGTACCGGTCCGTGTCGATCGGCGCGCCCGGCCCGATCAGCTCGTCCCACCAGCCGACCGCGGGGTGCCCCGGCCCGGCGGGCCCGGCGGCGTGGCTGTCGCCCGTGAGTGCGTGGAGCACGAGGATCGCGTTCGAGCCGTCGGGCGCGAGCGTCCCCCAGGTCTCGTACGCGACCGTGACCTCTTCGAGGCGCCCGCCGGCTTCGAGCACCTGGGGCCGTGCGTCGAACAGCGTCTCGAACCGCCGCCGGCCCGGCGGGTCCCCGGGCCGCCACGCACCCGATGCGGGGACGAGGTTCGTCTCAGGCACCCTTTGCGGCGCGGAACCCGGCCTCGAGGTCGGCGAGGATGTCGTCGATCGTCTCGACGCCGATGCACAGGCGCACCAGGTCCGGGGTCACGCCGGTCGTGCCCTGCTCGTCGGGGGTGAGCTGTGAGTGCGTCGTGGACGCAGGGTGGATCGCGAGGCTGCGCACGTCACCGACGTTCGCGAGGTGGCTGAACAGCTCGAGCCCGTTCACGAAGCTCTTGCCGGCCTCGAGACCGCCCTTGATCCCGAACGCGAGGATCGCTCCCTTGCCGCGCGGCAGGTACTTGTCGGCACGGGCGTTCCACTTGCTCGACTGCAGCCCCGGGTATGCGACCCACTCGACCTCGTCGCGGGCTTCGAGCCACTCCGCGACCGCCTGTGCGTTCTGGCAGTGCCGCTCCATTCGAAGGCTCAGGGTCTCGAGGCCCTGGATGAAGAGGAACGCGTTGAACGGCGAGACCGCGGCGCCCATGTCGCGCATGAGCTGGAGTCGAGCCTTGAGCGCGTACTGCGCGGGACGCAGCGGCTCGGGGAGCTCCGAGTACACGAGGCCGTGGTAGCTCGGGTCGGGCTCCGTGAAGACCGGGTGCCGCCCGCTCGCGACGTAGTCGAACTTGCCGCCGTCGACGATGATGCCGCCGATCGACGTGCCGTGGCCCCCGATGAACTTCGTCGCGGAATGCACGACGATGTCGGCGCCCCAGGTGAGCGGCTGGCAGAGGTACGGGCTCGTCACCGTGTTGTCGATGATCAGCGGGATGCCTTGGGCGTGCCCGATCTCCGAAACCCCCTCGAAGTCGAACACGTCGTTCTTCGGGTTCCCGACCGACTCGCCGTAGAAGGCACGCGTGTTGGGCTTGATCGCGGCGCGCCACGCGTCGAGGTCGTCGGGGTCGTCGATGAACGTCACTTCCCAGCCGAGCTTCGGGAGCGTGTAGTGGAGGAGGTTGTAGGTCCCCCCGTAGAGCGACGCCGAGGCGACGAGGTGGTCGCCTGCCTGCCCCAGGTTCAAGAACGCGATCGTCTCGGCGGCCTGGCCGCTCGCAGTCGCCAACGCGGCGACGCCACCCTCGAGCGCGGCGACACGATCCTCGAACACCGCCTGTGTCGGGTTCATGATCCGCGTGTAGATGTTCCCGAGCTCGGCGAGCCCGAACAACGCGGCGGCATGGTCGGCGTCGCGGAAGACGTAGCTCGTCGTCTGGTAGATCGGCACCGCGCGCGCCCCGGTGGTAGGGTCGGCTTCGGCGCCGGCGTGGACCTGCTTCGTCTCGAAGCCCCAGGACTCGGACATGGGGTGCTCCTCATTGGGTGGTCGGCCGGTGGACGGGCGGCCGCGCACCGTACGCGGCAAAAGTCGACCGGTCAACTCGGCTTTTGGTCGGTGCGTGGATCGGTGCGCGGGGCGCGACGAGGAACGCGGACGGTCGTTGACGCCTGTGGGCGGGGCAAGTAGGAATCCGGGGTTCCCACTCCGGGGACGCAACGAAAGGACGCACCCATGAGCCAGACCCCTCCGCCCCCGCCGCCGGCCGCAGCCGGCGGTTCCGGCGCGGTCGGCCAGCTGCGTGAGCCCCTGACCGTCGCTCTGCTGACGATCATCACCTGCGGGATCTACGGCATCTGGTGGTACTACCGGAACTTCGAGGACATGAAGCAGTACAGCGGTGAAGGCATCGGCGGCGGCATCGGTGTGCTGCTCGCGATCTTCTGCTCGATCGTCGCGGTGTTCGTGCTGCCGGCGGAGGTGGGGAACCTCTTCGAGCGCGAGGGCAAGGAGAAGCCGGTCACGGCGCTCACCGGGCTCTGGAACCTGATCCCGATCCTCGGGTTCTTCAT
This sequence comes from uncultured Acidimicrobiia bacterium, assembly GCA_963809885.1. Classification (GTDB taxonomy): domain Bacteria; phylum Actinomycetota; class Acidimicrobiia; order IMCC26256; family PALSA-555; genus JALHSW01. The sequence continues at coordinate 54,770 of CAWELA010000007.1, forward strand.
CTTCATCTACAAGGTGCAGGGTCGCCTGAACGACTTCTGGGAGTCGCACGGCGGCACGCACGTCTGAGCCACGCGCTCAGCGGTTCGACAGGAGCGGCCCCCGCCTCTTCGGAGGTGGGGGCCGCTTCGCGTTCCGATCGCGAGGCGCCGCTAGACGCGTACGACCGGCTGACCGCTCAGCGACCTTGTACGAGTAGGCGGTCGCCACGGCGGTGATGCCGTAGGTGAAGAAGAGGCCGACGCAGCAGGCGAGCAGACCGACGAAGTTGATCAGCACCAACAGGATCGCGAGCCCGAAGAGCGGCCAGCGGTAGCCGCGCGTGATGTCGGCCGACCGCTTGAGCGCGTCGAACACGCCGAGCTCGGGCTGCTGGACGATCGCGTACCCGAAGTAGAAGAAGACCACCGCGAAGATGATCCCGGGCACGATCAGCAGGACCAGTCCGACCACGAAGCCGATGGCGTACAGCAGGATAGGCGACCGGCGTAGTTCCAGAACCCGTCGGTCTGGGTGAAGCACGCGACACCGACACCTCGCGGCCTTCGCAGACGGCCAGCGCCGCCCGGATCAGCCCCATCGTCAGGATGATGCCGACGAGGAAGCTGATGATCTGGAGCACGATGTTCGCGGCAGTGCTGTCCGTGGCGCTCGACACGAGGCCGATCACGAGCTGGACGCCGATGATGACCCCGGTCACCGCGGCCATCGGTCCGATGTTCTTCCAGTAGGCGCTCCAGCCGTAGTTGATCGCGTCACTGACGTTGAAGGCGATGCCACCGGACGCGGCCCCCGGGGGCGGCGGAGGAGGTGAGCCCGGCGGGGGCGGTGGCGGGGGCGGTGCCTGGCTCATCGGTCTGCCTGCATCCGTGCGGCCATCAGGTCGGCCTTCCGGTCGCGTACTTGAAGATCTGCCACGACCACATGAGGCCATGACCACGGCGATCACCCAGACGGGGATCACGACCTTCTTGGTCCTCCACTGCACCAGCAGCAGGACCGCGAGCGCGACGGCGAAGAGGGACGCCGGATTCATGAGCAGTCGCGTGCGCGAAGTCGCCGTGCACCAGCGAGGTCACGCCGCGCGTCATCCCGCAGAAGGGGCAGGGGATGCCGGTGACGGTCTTGAGCGGACACGGTGGGACGAACTCGAACGGCACCAGCGGCCGGACTGCCGCGACGCCGAGCATCGCAGCGCCGGCGACGCGGATCTCCCGCAGCTCGATCTTGGTGTGGCCGCTGAACTGCTGCGTGACCTTCTGCGACACACGCGGCACGGGGAGCAGCGGTCTGGGGCATCACCACCGCCGCAGCGTAGCGAGCCCTGGTGATCGAGGGGTCGTTGACGTCGAGGGGCGCGCCCGGTAGGTAACCGGTACACGGCCACCAGCGGGGGGATCGAGATGTCCGGATGGAACAGCCCCGGGGGTCCGGACGGTCCGCCTCCCCCGCCACCGCCCGGTGGCGGCTGGCAGTCGTATCCGCCGCTCCAGCCGACCCGGAACAACCCGATGGCGGTCGCGGCGCTCGTGTGCGGCATCGCCGGCTTCCTCTGCCTGATCCCCGGGATCCTCGGGATCGTCTTCGGGTTCGTCGCGAAGGGTCAGATCCGCGACTCCCAGGGCACCGCAGCGCGGTGACGGCATGGCGACCGCGGGGATCGTGCTCGGGTTCGTGTGGATCGCGCTCACGGTCTTGCTCCTCGCGTTCGGCGACGATCAGCGTGACGACGAACTGACCACCGAGCCACGCAGCGGGTCGCGCGGTAGCTCAGGGTGTCAGCGGCCGCGCCGCCGCGTGGGCCTCGTCGAGCACCGCGCCGTAGGCCAGGTACGGACCCCAGACCACGATGCCGGCGGGACCGACCGCCTTGTCGATCTCGCCGTGGTCGTGGATGTACTTCGCGAACGCGCGCCAGAGCGCGCGCTGGCGCCACCCCTTGTTGGTGAGCGTGTAGCCGCTGATGAACGAGATGATGTAGCCCACGATCATCGCCCCGAACACGATCGTGAAGTAGATGACCGGCTGGGTGAAGAAGAAGATCGACATGCCGATGCCGGTCGTGATGAGCGCGCCGGAGAACGACGCGAGCGGCAACCAGCGCTCGACGAGTCCCATGCCCCGGGCGCGCTTCACGGCGTCGCGTCGGTAGCCGCGCCACCACCGGGTGGGCTGCTGCCAGACGTGCCGCCCGGTCTCGAGCACCCCTCCGGGGTTGCCTGCTTGCGGAGCTCGTCGAGGACGACGCGCTCGCTGTCGTTCACGCCCAGGTCTCGAGCGGCACCTTGATCACGACCTTGTCGCCGTACTCCTGCACGTCGATCGCCTTGCGCCTCGCGAGGTCGAGGACGGTCCCCGCCACCGCGTGCTTCGCCGGGCTCCCCTCGCCATCGAGGACTGCGACGATCGCCGGATCGACGGCGGTCGGTGGGTCGCTGAGGTGCTCGGGCACGTTGCCGACGACGCGCTTGCGCTCCCGCAACCGTCGGACGAAGCCGACGACCACGAAGGTCCAGAAGATCAGCGGCAATCCGAACGCGACCGCGGTCAGGATCCAGCGACCGAGCTCCGCCTGGTCGTCGACGCCACCGAGCGTCGACTCGGCGCTGGTGTCGGCCTGGTCGCGCTCAGCCTGCTCCGACGCGAAGTTGCCGGCCCCCGGGACCGGGGTCTGGGGCACCGCGGCGAGCCACGACTCGGGGAACGCCGACGTCGAGGAGTGGTTCGGCTGCCAGATCGGTGCCTCCGACGAGAACGTCACCTCGGAGCCGTCGACGCTCACCGATCGGGCGCGCCCACCGTGGAGGTGTGCGTCCACCGTCCCCGGCGCATCGGCCGGGAGCACGACGGTGCCACGGAGGGCGACGTCCGGGTCCTGCCGGGACGCGTCCTCCGGTGACTCGAGCACGTCGAGCTTCACCACGCCGATGTCCGCGTAGCGCTCGGTGACCCCGACCTGGTCGTACGCGACCGTCGCGCGCCTGCCCGTGACCTCCAGCTCGGGTTCGAGAGTCCCGGTGCTCGGCGTCGCGGGTGCGCCGTCGACGGTGACGTTGCGGACGCCGCCCACCGCGTCGATGGCTGCCGGGGCAGGGTCTCGTTCACGAGCTCGGCGGGGAGCGCGACGGTGCCGCCGTCGTCGGAGGCGAACGTGTAGCGCTGCTCGACATGCACGACTCCGTCGGCTTGCACGGTCGCGAGCACGTCGAGAGCGTCGATCTGGGACTGGCGGCCGTCGAGATCGAACTCGACCTCGGGGCGGCACCCGGCGAGGACGAGCAGAGCGAGGAGCCCCAGCGCGAGCAGGGGACGCCGACCGGTCACGGGAGCAGGATGCCGCAGCGGCCGGACGCGCGTACGGCATGCCCCCGCGGGTGCGGCGGCCCTCCTAGAGCGACCGGACGATCGCCGCGTCGCCCTGCCCGCCACCGCCGCAGAGCGCGGCGGCACCGGTGCCGCCGCCCCGGCGTCGGCAGCTCGTTGACGAGCGTGAGCACGATCCGGGCCCCCGACATCCCGACCGGGTGGCCGAGCGCGATGGCGCCGCCGTTGACGTTCACGATGTCGTCGCTCACTCCGAGGTCCCGCATCGAGGCGACGCCGACGGCCGCGAACGCCTCGTTGATCTCGAGGAGGTCGAGGTCCTTGACCTTGGTGTCGATCGGCTCGAGCGCACGCTTGATCGCCCGGGACGGCTGGTGCAGGAGCGAGGGGTCCGGCCCGGCGACCATCCCGTAGCTGAGCAGCTCGGCGATCGGGGTCAGGCCGAGCTCGTCGGCCTTCTCCCGGCTGGTCATGACGAGCGCGGCACCACCGTCGGAGATCTGCGACGCGTTCCCGGCCGTGATCGTGCCGTCCTTGTGGAACGCCGGCTTCAGCTTGCCGAGCGACTCGAGCGTCGTCTCCGGGCGGACGCCCTCGTCCTCGTCGACGAGCATCGGGTCGCCCTTGCGCTGCGGGATCTCGACCGGCGTGATCTCGTCGGCGAAGCGCCCTTCCTTGATCGCGGACGCGGCCCGGTCGTGGCTCTTGGCCGCGAGGTCGTCCTGCGCGTCGCGCGAGATCTCGCGCTCGTTCGCGTAGCGCTGGGTCCCGGTCCCCATGTGCTCCATGTCGAACGCGCACCACAGCCCGTCGTGGATCAGCGAGTCCTGCATCTCCGCGTTGCCCATGCGGTACCCGGCGCGCGCGCCGGCGAGCACGTAGGGCGCCTGCGTCATCGACTCCATGCCGCCCGCGACGACGACCTCCGCGTCGCCCGACTGGATCATCTGGTCGGCGAGGTAGAGCGCGTTGATGCCCGACAGGCACACCTTGTTGACGGTGAGCGCGGGGACCGTCATCGGGATGTCCGCCTTCGCTGCCGCCTGACGCGCGGTGATCTGTCCCTGCCCCGCCTGGAGCACGTGGCCCATGATCACGTAGTCGACCTGCTCGGGGCCGACCCCACCGCGCTCGAGCGCCGCCTTGATGGCGAACCCGCCCAGGTCCATCGCGGTGAGCGACGCGAAGGCGCCGGAGAGCTTGCCGATCGGCGTGCGAGCGGACGAGACGATGACGGAACCGGGCATGGAGATCCTCCTGTCCACGCAGCCTGGAGGTGCTGCGGGCGCTGGATGTTGGCGAACGGTCGGCGAATGGGTGGTGAGGAAGTGGACGACGAGTTACCGGATGGTAGCCACCCCGGGTCGCCTTGGCTCCAGCCGAGCGGCTGCGGGCGTCGGGACGGAGGCGCCCGGGCTCCGGGGGCGTCCGTGGCCGTCCCGCCTAGCCTCGGGAGCATGAGCACCGAGATCGATGCCATCCGAACCGCGATCCTCGAGGGCGCGCCCGCCGAGGACCTCGCCGCGCTGCCGCTTCCCGAGGCGTTCCGCGCCGCGGTCGTCCGCGCCGACGAGCAGACGATGTTCGACGGGCATGCCGTCCGAGGAGAAGGACCCGCGCCAGTCGCTGCACGTCGACGACGTCGCGCTCCCCGAGCTCGCACCCGACGAGGCCTACGTCGCCGTCATGGCGAGCTCCATCAACTTCAACACGGTGTGGTCCGCGATCTTCGAGCCGCTGCCCACGTTCCAGTTCCTCAAGCGGCTCGGCAAGGAGAGCGTCTGGGGCGCGCGGCACGACCAGCCGTTCCACGTGCTCGGGAGCGACGCGGCGGGCGTCGTGCTGCGCGTCGGTTCCGCGGTTCGGCAGTGGAAGCCGGGCGACGCGGTCACCGTGCACTGCAACTACGTGGACGACCAGGACCCGTCGGCCCACGACGACTCGATGCTCGCGGCGAACCAGCGCATCTGGGGCTTCGAGTCGAACTACGGCGGGCTGGCCGAGATCGCGCTCGTGCGAGCGAACCAGCTCATGCCGAAGCCCGAGCACCTCACCTGGGAGGAGGCCGCGGTCAACGCGCTCACCAACTCGACGAGCTACCGGATGATCGTCAGCCCCAACGGCTCGCAGATGACGCAGGGCCAGACGGTCCTCATCTGGGGTGCGAGCGGCGGGATCGGCGCCTACGCGGTCCAGTACGTGCTCAACGGCGGCGGCACGCCGGTCGGCGTCGTGTCGTCGCCCGAGCGCGCCGCGCTGCTCCACGAGATGGGGTGCGAGGCGGTCATCGACCGGAAGGCCGAGGCGTTCAAGTTCTGGTCCGACGAGCACACCCAGGACCCGGCCGAGTGGCGGCGCTTCGGCAAGAAGATCCGGGAGCTCGTCGGGGTCGATCCCGACATCGTGTTCGAGCATCCTGGTCGCCAGACGATGGGCGCGTCGGTGTTCGTCGCGAAGCGCGGTGGGATGATCATCACCTGCGCCGCCACCAGCGGTTTCACCATCGAGTACGACAACCGGTACCTCTGGATGAACCTCAAGACGCTGAAGGGCTGCCACTTCGCGAACTACCGGGAGGCGTGGGAGGCCAACCGCCTCGTGTGCGAGGGCAGGATCCACCCGACGCTCTCCACGGTGTACGCGCTCGACGCCGTCGGTGAGGCCGCGTACCAGGTGCACCACAACCTGCACGAGGGGAAGATCGGGGTGCTCGGGATGGCGCCGGAGGAGGGTCTCGGCGTCACGAACCCCGAGCGGCGCGCGGAGCTGCTCCCCCGGATCACCCTCTTCCGGAGGCACGCATGAGCACGACCCCGACGTCCGGCTCGGGGTCCGTCCTCACCGAGATCGACCACGTGGCGATCGCGGTCAACGACCTCGAGGCAGCCATCGAGTACTACCGCGCGACGTTCGGCTGCGAGGTCGACCATCGCGAGGTCGTCGAGCGGGACGGCGTCGAGGAGGCGTTGCTCAAGGTCGCCGACTCGTACGTCCAGCTCCTCACCCCGGTGCGCGACGACTCGCCCGTCGCGAAGTACCTGGAGAAGAAGGGCGAGGGCATCCACCACGTCGGGTACAGGGTGGACGACTGCGCGGCCGCGCTCGCGCGGGTGCAGGCGGCGGGTCACCGGGTGATCGACGAGGCACCCCGCCCCGGCAGCCGCGGCACGACGGTCGCGTTCGTGCACCCGAAGACGGCGTTCGGGACGCTCATCGAGCTTGTCCAGGAGTAGCGGCGAACAACCGGTACGGACTTGACAATTTCGCACTCAAGTTTTCTACTGGCATTGGGAACAAGCCAGGCGGCCTCGGCCGTTGGCACCCCTCGAGACACCACCAGACCGACCTCGGTGACGCGCTCGACACGGAGCGACTCGACGCTGCGTACGACCACGGCGTCCTGACCATCACGATCCCGACCGCCGAGCAGGCCAAGCCCCGCAAGATCGACGTGCGGGTGGGCGAGACCCGACCGCTCGAGGTGGGCAGCCCGGCCTGAGCGTCCCGACACCTCCCCGCCCCGACGCCGCGCCCGCGGCGCCGGGGCGGTGTCGCGGGCGGCGTCGGCCCCCAGCGGACGGTGGGCCGACGCGCGAGGATGCGACGCCCTCGAGCATGGAGGTGGGCGATGACCCAGACCCCTGGATCCGAGACTCCCGACGAGCCGATCGCGGCGCCGAGCGAACCGGCCGAGGCGACCCCGCCCCCGCCGAGTACTCCGTCCGACACGAGCACGCCGCCGCCCGGTGCCACGGCGCCGGCCGCAACGACCACCCCCTCCGCTGGCGGCGGCCTCGCGATCAGCCCGATCGCTCTCGGCGTCTGCGTGATCGGCGCGGTGCTGGTGATCGTCGCGATCTTCTTGAACTGGATCGACTTCTCCGTGCGTGGGCAGTCCGTCTCACTCAACGGTCGAGACGTCCCGCTCGACTTCCTGTGGGACCACACCACGACCTCCGAGGACCCGTCGCTGATCGTGGCGCTCATCCCGGCTGCGGTGCTGATCCTCGCCGGCGCGCTCGAGAAGCTGCGCTGGCTCGCGGCAGTGGGCGGGCTCCTGGCGATCGTCGTCGCCGCGCTGTTCCTGATCCAGGCCGACTCCCTCCTGGGTGATGCGCCCGCGAGCATCGACCTCGGCTACCTCGACTTCATCGGGATCGCGCCGTGGTTCGCGCTCGTCGGCGGGATCCTGGGCGTGGTCGGCGCTCTGGTCCCGCGCCCGTCGTCCGGCCCTTGAGGAGGACCGGGAGAGCGGCCGCTACGCTCGTTCTCCATGTCAGTCGACGAGTCGGAGATCCAGGAGCAGGCCGAGATCGAGGCGCTGCACGGTGACGACGGCGCGGGGACGCCCGTCGTCGCGACGCCCCATCCGATCCAAGAGCGGCTCGAGCAGCTCGCCGAGCTGCGTGAGCAGGCCCTGCACGCGGGGAGCGAGAAGTCGGTCGCGCGCCAGCACGAGCGCGGCAAGCTCACCGCTCGCGAGCGCCTCGAGAAGCTGCTCGACCCCGGCACCTTCGTCGAGCTCGACATGTTCGCCCGCCATCGCGCGCACGGCTTCGGGATCGAGAACACACGCCCGCTGACCGACGGCGTCGTCACAGGATGGGGCGCGATCGACGGCCGCAAGGTGTTCGTGTTCTCCCAGGACTTCACCGTCTTCGGGGGTGCTCTGGGCGAGGTGTTCGCCGAGAAGATCCACAAGGTGATGGACCTCGCCGAGTCCGTCGGTGCGCCCATGGTCGGGCTCAACGACGGTGCCGGTGCCCGCATCCAGGAGGGCGTCGTCAGCCTTGACGCGTACGGCGGGATCTTCCACCGCAACGTCAAGGCGTCCGGGGTCATCCCCCAGATCAGCGTGATCATGGGGCCGTGTGCCGGCGGCGCCGTCTACTCGCCGGCGATGACCGACTTCGTGTTCATGGTGAAGGGCACGTCCCACATGTTCATCACCGGGCCCGATGTCGTGAAGACGGTGACCGGCGAGGACGTCACGCAGGAGGAGCTCGGCGGCGCGATGACGCACGCGTCGAAGTCCGGCGTCGCCGGGTTCGTGGCCGAGAACGAGGACGCCTGCCTCGAGCAGGTCCGCTACCTCGTCTCGTTCCTGCCCCAGAACAACCTCGAGGACCCGCCGTACTACGAGCCGACCGACGACCCCGAGCGTCGCTGCGACGACATCGTCGCCCTGATCCCCGACGCGCCCAACAAGCCGTACGACATCAAGGCGGTCATCAGCCAGGTCGTCGACGATGGTGACTTCTTCGAGGTCCACCAGTTCTTCGCGATGAACATCGTCTGCGGGTTCGCCCGGCTCGACGGGCACGCCGTCGGCATCGTCGGCAACCAGCCCCAGAACCTCGCGGGCACGCTCGACATCGACGCGTCGGAGAAGGCCGCGCGGTTCGTACGAACCTGCGACGCGTTCAACATCCCGCTCGTGACCTTCGTCGATGTCCCCGGGTTCCTGCCCGGCACCGACCAGGAGTACGGTGGGATCATCCGCCACGGCGCGAAGCTGCTCTACGCGTACTGCGAGGCCACCGTGCCGCGTGTGCAGGTGATCACGCGCAAGGCCTACGGCGGCGCGTACGTCGTCATGAACTCGAAGTCGATCGGTGCCGACCTGGCGTTCGCGTGGCCGTCGGCCGAGGTCGCCGTCATGGGTCCGCAAGGCGCGGTGAACATCATCTTCCGCAAGGAGCTCGACCAGGCCGACGACGCCGAGGTGAAGCGCGCGGAGCTCATCGAGGAATACACCGAGCGCTTCGCCAACCCCTACATCGCCGCGGAGCGTGGGTACGTCGACGACGTCATCGACCCGCGCGACACGCGCACGGTGCTGATTCGGTCGCTCGACATGCTCCGCACGAAGCGCGAGCAGTCGCCGGCGCGCAAGCACGGCAACGTGCCTCTGTGAGCACCGGGGACATCGCTCCGACCGGTCCCGTACCGGTGCTCGGCGGGGTCTCGCCCGAGGCGAGCCCCGACGAGCTGGCGGCAATCGTCGCGGCCATCGGCGCGTGCTCGTGGACCGTCGCGTCTTCGGAGCCGGCGGTCGACGCCACGCTGCACGAGTGGGTGAGCACCGCTCGTGTCCGGGGCCGCCGGGCCGGGGTGCAGCGGGGACCGTGGCGGTTCTCGGGTCGCGTCGGTCGGCGCAGTCGCGTCTGAGGACGCTGATGGCACCCACCCACGCCGAGCTCATGAGCGTGGGGCCCGACGAGGTCGTCGTGACCTGCGTCTCGGTCGCCGGTGAGCAGGTCACCACCCGGCTGGGCGAGCATGAGGTCACCACCACGGGTCCGTTCCACGTCGCCCGGTTCGTGGGCCTCGATCCCGACACGACCTATGACCTCGAGGTCGACGGGGCACCGCCGGGCAGCTTCCTGCCGGCCCGCTGCACGACGCTCGCGCGCCCCGCGGGGCGGCTCCTCAGCACCGTCGCGACCACGAACGACGTGCACTTCGGCGAGACCGTCTGCGGCATCACCGGCTATCCGGAGGTCGATGCCGCGGGTCCACAGTTCCGCGCCGCGCCCGGCGACGATCCGTACCCCGAGGTCATGAGCCGCGCCGCGATCGCGGAGATCTCCGTGCTCGCACCCGACGCCGTCGTGGTGAAGGGCGATCTCACCGACCGCGGCACCGAGGAGGAGTACGCGGCGTTCCTCGCCGCGTACGGCGTCTTCGGTGACGACCTCTTCCACGTCCGCGGGAACCACGACGCGATGACGAACCCGACCATGGCCGTCGAGGACGCGCCGTACGCCGTCGACCTCGACGGTGTGACCCTCGCGGTCCTCGACACCGTCATCCCGGGGACCGACGGTGGTCGCCTGCCGCTCGACCAGGTGCAATGGCTGGACGACCTCGCGCGCGCCCGATCGGGAGCAGTGATCGTGTTCGGTCACCACCACTGCTGGAACGTCGACTCGGATGCCGCGCACGCGAAGCGCGCCCACCCGTACTTCGGGATCCGACCCGATGACAGCGAGGCGCTCGTCGGCGCCTTCGCCCGCCACGACAACCTCGTCGGCTACTTCGCCGGCCACACGCACACGACCCGCGTGCGCCGGTTCTCGGCGACCGGCCCGCGGCCGTTCGGTGAGGTCGGCTGCACCAAGGACTTCCCCGGTGCCTGGGCCGAGTACCGGATCTACGAGAGCGGGTACACCCAGGTCGTGCGCCGGGTCACGGCTCACGACGCGTTCGCCTGGGCCGAGAAGACCCGCCTGATGATCGGCGGCGCGTACGGCTCGCTCGTCCTCGGCGGCCTCGAGGACCGATGCTTCACGGAGTACTTCTGATGCAGGCGCTCGACGGGCTGCGTGTCGTCGACATGGCTACGGTCTTCGCCGGGCCGGGCGCCGCGAAGTACCTCGCGGACTTCGGGGCCGACGTCGTGAAGGTCGAGCCGCCGAGCGGCGACGGCACCCGCGACATGGGGTGGCTGGATCCCACCGACGGAGTGTCCTTGGCGTGGAAGGTGCTCGGGCGCGGCAAGCGGGCGGTCGTGCTCGACCTGAAGACCGCTGACGGGCTGGCCGCGATGCGCCGGCTCGTCGACACCGCCGACGTGCTCGTCGAGAACCTGCGCCCCGGCACCATCGAGCGGATCGGGCTCGATCCCGACGAGCTGCTCGCCCGCAACCCCGGTCTCGTGGTCCTCCGGGTGACCGGGTTCGGGCAGACCGGGCCCTACGCGTCGCGGCCCGGGTTCGCCACGATGGCCGAGGCGATGGGCGGCTTCGCCGCGATCAACGGTGAGCCCGACGGCCCGCCGCTCCTCCCGCCGATCGCGCTCACCGACGAAGTCACCGCGCTCGTCGGCGCGTTCGCAGTGCTCGCTGCCGTGCACCACCGGGACCGCACCGGCGCAGGCCAGGTCGTCGACGTGAACCTGCTCGAGTCGATGCTCCAGCTCATGGGTCCGCTCCCGAGCGTGTGGGCCGAGCTCGGTGTGCTCCAGGACCGGCTCGGCTCGGGGATCCCGTACAGCGTGCCGCGCGGCACGTACCGGTGCCGCGACGGCGTGTGGGTCGCGGTCTCCACGTCGGCGGAGTCGGTCGCGCAGCGAGTGCTCGGGATCCTCGGTGCCGCGGATGATCCCCGGTTCGCCGACTTCGCCGGGCGGGTCGAGCACCGGGAGGAGCTCGACGCGTTGCTGGGCGACTGGATCGGGGCGCGGGATGCGCCGACCGTGCTGGCGGCGTTCGAGGCCGCCGACGCCGCGATCGCGCCGATGTACACGATGGAGGAGCTCCTGGCCGACCCGCACGTGCTGGCCCGGGGCGCGGTGGTCGAGGTCGACGGCGTCCGGATGCCGGGGCCGGTCGCTCGGACCTGTCCCGGACGCCGGGGAGCATCCGCCACGCCGGACGCCCGCTGGGCGCCGACACCGACGAGGTGCTGGCGGCGATCGACGGCCCCGACGGGCCCTGGCGTGACCCCCGCCCGGGGCCCGCCTCCGGGCGCGACCGCCCGGGGCGCTCCTCCGGGCGCGACGCGTCCCGAGGAGGGACGGCGTAGAGAAGACCAGGCATCCCGTCCGCGCCGGCCGCGCGATCACGACGGAACCTGGAGCCCCAACGTCCTCCTCGGGACGCGTGCGGAGCATCTTCCACCATTCTCCCCAGGTTTTCCACCCCCGGAGCGGGGTTGTCCACCGGTCCGTGGGCCGGTTCTCCACCGCGCCGGGACGCCTCTCCACCGGTTCTCCACCGTGCCCTGTGGAGAACCGCCGGGGCGGCGGCGCCCGCAGGTGTGCCGGGTGCGCCCGAGGATGGGCATTCCCCGTCGGCGCACGAGCGTGCGAGACTCCGCGGCGACCGACGGGGAAAGGCAGGCACTGATGGCGACGAGCGAGGAGATCGCGGCTGCGGTCGCGGGGCACACGCTCGCCACCCGCTTCCGCGACACGGTGCGGGCCCATCCGGACCGGGTGGCGCTGCGCTGGCGGGAGGGCCAGGGCGACGATGCCGTCTGGCACGAGCTGACCTGGGCCGAGTACGGCGGATCAGCGCGTGCCGCGTCGCCGGAGCCCTGCGCGGGCTGGGGGTCGTGCAGGGCGAGCGCGTCGTGCTGATGATGCGGAACCGGCACGAGTTCCACATCGCCGACATCGCCACCGTCCTCATCGGCGCGACCCCGGTGTCGATCTACAACTCCTCCGCGCCCGAGCAGGTGCAGTACCTCGCGTCGCACTGTGGCGCGGTCGTGGCGCTCGTCGAGGATGTCGACTACCTCGAGCGCGTCCTGAAGGTGCGCGACGAGATCCCGACGCTCCAGCACCTCGCGATCCTCGAGGACGACGGACGCGTGTCCGACGACGTGCTGCGGTGGAGCACCTTGGTGGAGTCGGCGCCGGTCGACCTCGACGAAGCCGCGACGCTGGCCCGTCCCGAGGACCTGGCGACGATCATCTACACGTCCGGGACGACCGGGCCTCCGAAGGGGGTGATGCTCGACCACGCCAACGTCGTGTGGACGGTCGAGAGCCTGCTCCGGTGCTGGGTCGACCGGGATCCGCACTTCAGCCGGCTGGTCTCGTACCTGCCGATGGCGCACATCGCCGAGCGGATGAGTGTCGCACTACCAGGGGATCGTCGGCGTGTTCGAGGTCACGAGCTGCCCCGAGCCGTCGCTGCTCGGCTCGTATCTCACCGAGGTGCGACCCGAGATCATGTTCGGCGTCCCCCGGATCTGGGAGAAGCTCCACGCAGGGGTCCTCGCGCTCGGCTCGCGCGAACCCCGAGCAGCAGGCGATGCTCGACGCGGCCCTGCCCGTCGGTGCCCGCGCCGCCGAGTACCGGGCTCGGGGGGAGTCGCTGCCCGTCGGACCTCGCTCGGCGAGCTACGAGCAGGCGAAGCCGGTGCTCGACTACGTGCTCACGCTGCTCGGTCTCGACCAGCTGACGCGCCGCGATCAGTGGTGCTGCTCCGATCCCGGTCGAGGTGTTGCTGTTCTTCCGAGCGCTGGGCATCGAGATGTCGGAGATCTACGGGCTCTCCGAGACGTCGGGTCCGATGACGTGGGCCGCGTTCCACGTGCGCGTCGGGACCGTCGGACCCGAGATCCCGGGGTGCGAAGTCCGGCTCGCCGACGACGGCGAGGTGCTGGCGCGTGGCGGCAACATCTTCCAGGGGTACCTCAACGACCCAGAGCGCACCGATGAGGCCGTCGACGACGACGGCTGGTTCCACAGTGGCGACATCGGCGAGCTCGACGCCGACGGGTACCTGAAGATCGTCGACCGCAAGAAGGAGCTCATCATCACCGCGGGCGGGAAGAACATCTCCCCCGCGAACCTCGAAGCCGCGCTCAAGTCCTTCCCGCTGATCGGCCAGGCCTGCGTGATCGGCGACCGCCGTCCGTTCATCTCGGCGCTGCTCGTGCTCGATCCCGAGGTCGCGCCCGCGTGGGCCGCGAACCTGGGCATGGCCACCACCGACCTCGTCGCACTCGCGTCCGAGCCGGTCGTCCTGGAGGAGATCGCAGCGGAACGTCGACGCGGCGAACGAGCAGTTCGCGCGCGTCGAACAGGTCAAGCGGTTCGTCGTGCTCGGTGAGGAATGGATGCCCGACTCGGAGGAGCTGACTCCGACGATGAAGCTCAAGCGGCGCGGCGTGCACACGAAGTACGCCGAGCAGATCGAGAGCATGTACTCGGGCTGACTCCGGCGTCAGTCTCACGCAGCGCGCGAGACCCACGCTGCGCGCGAGCGGCCCACGCGATCGCGGTTCGGCGCGACCTCGGAGCTCGTGAAAGCCGCGCTCCGGTGGTCGTTACAGGCCATGATCGGGGTAGACCGTCCCGACCGGCCGAGCGACGAGGGGAACTTCGACTTCATGGTGGCGACTGACGCGCGCATCGAGCGAGGACGAGACGACAACCGACGTCGACGTGGAAGCGGCGAGCCGCCGGAAGCGCACCAGGAGCCATCGGCGTCGTGCTCGGGGCGGCGGCATTCGCCACGCTTGCGATCATCACGAGCGCTTGCCTGCCTCCCGCGCCGCCGCCGACCGTGCGCGCTGCGCCGTCCGTCGTGACGGTGATCAACCGCTACCGGGGCGGCGCACCGCTCGCGGTCAACGACGCGCTCGACGAACCTCGCTGCGGACTGGGCGCGACACCTCGCGACCACCGGAGCGATGGAGCACCGGAACCTGACGACAGTCGGCGGATGGGCTCACCTCGGCGAGACCATCGTGCAGGGATCCTGCGGCATCTCCGACGACACGGTCGTGAACATCTGGCTGAACTCGCCACCGCACCACGACGTCATGCTGAACCCCGCCTATACGAGCGCGGGGGTCGCACGCGCGTGTTCGGCCGACGGGCGCGAGTGGGTGGTCGCGAACTACGGCGGCTGAGCGCCCTATCGGGAGGAAGTGAGACGCCGGCGCCGGTCGATCGCGAGCTCGGCGATGTCGGCGATGATCGCGGCGATCTTGTAGTCCTTGGGCGTGTACACGCGCGCGACGCCGCCGGCCTCGAGCGAGGCCTGATCGAGCTCGGGGACGATGCCGCCGACCACCACGGGCGCGTCGACCCCGGCGTCGCGTAGCGCCGCGACGGTCTCGGGGACCAGCGCCAGGTGCGAGCCCGAGAGGATCGAGAGCCCGACGACGTCGACGTCCTCGTCGCGCGCCGCCGCCGCGATCTGCGCCGGGGTCAGACGGATGCCCTGGTACACGACCTCGAAGCCGGCGTCCCGGGCGGCGACCGCGATCTGCTCCGCCCCGTTGGAGTGGCCATCGAGGCCCGGCTTCCCGACGAGGAGGCGGAGCTGGCCCCCGAGCTCCCGGGTCGCGGTCTGCACCCGGTCGCGCACGGCGGCGAGGTCGCCCATCGGCGCCGCGACGGCGCCGACCCCGGTCGGCGCCCGGTACTCACCGAACACGTCGCGGAGCGCGCCCGCCCACTCACCCACCGTGCCACCTGCACGCGCGAGGTCGATGGTGGCCGGGACGAGGTTCTCGCTGGTGGCCGCGACCGCCCGCAGCGTGTCGAGCGCCGCCGCGACGGCGGCGGTGTCGCGCTCGTCGCGCCACCGCTCGAGGTGCTCCACCTGCTCGAGCTCGGCGGCGGGGTCCACCGTGACGATCGAGTGCTCGGTGTCGATGCCCGCGAGCGCAGAAGGTTCGGTCTCGGTGAAGCAGTTGATGCCCACGACCGCGAGCTCGCCCGACTCGATGCGACGGACGCGCTCCGCGTTGCTCTGGACGAGCCGTGCCTTCATCGCGTCGATCATCTCGAACGCGCCGCCGCCGTCGAGCACCCACTGCAGCTCCGCTCCAGCGGCTGCGACCAGCTCGTCGGTCTTGGCCTCGACGACGACGGAACCCTCGAAGAGGTCGGCGTACTCGAGCAGATCGGTCTCGTATGCAAGGACCTGCTGCATGCGCAGCGACCACTGTTGGTCCCACGGGGTCGGCAGCCCGATCGCCTCGTTCCAGCACGGCAGCTGGATCGCCCGGGCTCGCGCGCGTCCTTGGAGAGCGTGACGCCCAGCATCTCGAGCACGACGCGCTGCACGTTGTTCTCGGGCTGCGCCTCGGTGAGACCGAGCGAGTTCACCTGCATGCCGTACCGGAACCGGCGCAGCTTCGGGTCCTCGACGCCGAAGCGCTCGAGGCAGATGCGGTCCCAGAGGCGCGTGAACGCGCGCATCTTGCACATCTCCTCGACGAAGCGGATCCCCGCGTCGACGAAGAACGAGATGCGGCCGACCACGGCCGGGAACTCGTCGTCGCTCGACCTGACCCGACTCGCGCACGGCGTCGAGGACCCCGACCGCGGTGGCGAGCCCGTACGCGATCTCCTGCACGGGAGTCGCGCCGGCTTCCTGGTAGTGGTACGGGCAGACGTTGATCGGGTTCCATGCCGGCGCGTGGCGCCAGGTGTGGCACACGAGGTCGACCGTGAGCCGGCGCGACGCCTCCGGGCCGAAGATGTACGTGCCGCGTGAGAGGAACTCCTTGACGATGTCGTTCTGCGTCGTTCCCGAGAGCTCGGCGGGGTCGACGCCCTGCTCCTCGGCGAGCGCGGCGTACATCCCGAACAACCAGACGGCGGTCGCATTGATCGTCATCGAGGTGTTCATCTCGTCGAGCGGGATTCCCTCGAAGAGGATCCGCATCTCGCCGAGGTGCGGGACGGGGACGCCGACTTTGCCGACCTCACCACGCGCGAGCGGATGGTCGGGGTCGTACCCGGTCTGGGTGGGGAGGTCGAAGGCGACGGAGAGCCCGGTCTGCCCCTTGGCGAGGTTGGTGCGGTACAGCTCGTTCGACGCCCGGGCCGACGAATGGCCCGAGTACGTCCGCATGAGCCATGGGCGGTCCCGCTCGGTCACGAGGACCAGTCTGCTACTTCTTGCTGTAGTCGTAGAAGCCGGCGCCTGACTTTCGTCCCACACGCTCGGCGCTCACCATGCGCTTGAGCAGCGGCGCCGGCGCGTAGTTGGGGTCCTTGAACTCGTCGTAGAGCGCGTCGAGGATCGCGAGGCTCGTGTCGAGGCCGACGAGGTCGAGCAGCTCGAGCGGGCCCATCGGGAAGTTGCAGCCGCCCTTCATGGCGGCGTCGATGCCGTCGCGCGTCGCGACGCCGGCGTCGAGCAGCCGCACCGCGTTGTTGAGGTACGGGAACAGGAGCGCGTTCACGATGAACCCGGCCTGATCGCGGACGTCGACGACGGTCTTGCCGCACGCCTCGGCGAACGCGCGCGCCTCGGTGATCGTGTCGTCGGATGATGTGATCGCGCGCACGACCTCGACGAGCGCCATCGCGGGCGCCGGGTTGAAGAAATGGATGCCGCAGACCTTGATCGGGGCGCCCGGTATGCATCGCCATCTCGACGACCGGCAGCGTGGACGTGTTCGTCGCGAGGATGGCCGCGTCGCCACAGATCCGGTCGAGCTCGGTGAAGAGGTGCTGCTTCGCGGGCAGGTCCTCGACGATGGACTCCAGCACGAGGTCGCACTCGGCGAGCTCACCGAGGTCGCTGACCGCGCGCACGCGGGCCAGCACTGCGGTGCGCTCTGCGTCCTCGAGCTTCCCGCGGTCGACTTGCTTCGCCAGCGACTTCTCGAGCCCGGCGACCATCGCATCGGCCGAAGCCTGGGTCCGGCTCCGCAGCACGACCTCGTAGCCCGCCTTGGCGGCGACCTCGGCGACTCCCGAGCCCATGATCCCGGAGCCGACCACTCCCACCCGCTTGACCGTCATCGCGTGTCCGCCTCCTGATCCGGCTGCCCGAGCGCAGCAGGTTACCGCCCGGTAGGCACCGCAGGTCGGGTCGGTAGGCTCGCCCCCGCAACGGTCCGATCGAGCCGTTCCGAATGGGAGTCGCTGCATGAGCGCTCGTCAGAGTGCCCTGGGAACGCTGGCGCTGGTCGGCGGGGGCGAATGGCGTCCCGGATGCGCCGGCTTCGACGCCGAGCTGCTCGCGGCCGCCGGTACGAACGACGTCGTCGTGCTGCCTTCGGCCGCGGCCTACGAGCACCCCGATCGCGTGATCGAGCGTGCGACGGCCTACTTCGAGGGGCTCGGCGCGAAGGTGAAGCCGGTCATGGTGCTCCACCGTGCCGAGGCAGAGGACCCGAAGATCGTCGAGCCCGTCCGCCGGGCCCGGGTCGTCTACCTGGCCGACGGGTCACCGTTGCACCTCCGGTCGGTGCTCAAAGCGTCGCTGCTCTGGGACGCGATCCTCGCGTCGTACCACGCCGGCGGTGTGCTCGCAGCGTCGGGTGCCGGCGCGACGCTCGTGTGCGACCCGATGGTCGACCCGCGCGGCGGTGCCTACACCGTCGGGCTCGGGATCGTGAGCGACCTCGCGGTGTTCCCGTACCACGGGACCGCGGCGCAGCACCTGCGCGAGCGGTCGATCGACCTCCTGCCCGCGTCGGCGAAGCTCGTCGGGGTCGACGAGCAGACCGCGTTGATCCGCGACCCCTCCGGCGCGTGGCGAGCCGCGGGCGCGGGCAGCGTGAGCGTCTACGACGGGAAGTCGTCGACCGAGCACCGCGGCGGCGCCCCGATCGCGGGACTGCCGTAGGCCCCGACTGCCGGAGGCTCCGGGTCGAACCGCTACGGCGCGCTCGAGGCCGTCGTGGACGGCGGCACGATCCCCTTCGTGGTGATCGTCACCTTCTTCATCTTCACCTTCTTGGTGAGGGGGCCGTCGCCGCTCGCGGGTGCGAGCTTCTCGATGGCGTTCGCGACGTCCTGGCCGCCGGTCACCGTTCCGATGACCGCGTAGTCGGGCGGGAGCGACGCCGCGCCGGCACCGGTGACGATGAAGAACTGCGAGCCGGCGGTGCCCGCGGGCTCCGCGCCGCTCTTCGCCCACGCGACGGTGCCGACGGGGTACGCCGGAGAGGTGGTCGGGACCTCGGCCTGCACGGTGTACCCGGGGCCGCCACCCGAAGTCGTGTTGTTGGAGCTGCCGGTCTGGATCAGGCCGAGGCTCGTCGACGCCCGGACGAAGTCGAGACCGTCGTAGAACCCCTTGTCCGCGAGGTACACGAAGTTGTTCGCCGACTTGGGGTACTGCTGCGCGGCGATCGAGACCTCGATCGGCCCCTCGGTGGTGTCGATCGTCGCCGAGTAGGCCTGGTTCGAGTCGATGGTCTGCTTGGGCTTCGACAGCTCGGTCGGCGAGCTCTTGCTGCTGTCGTCGCTGCTGTTGGTGATGCTCAGGACGGCCCCGACGATGATGATCGGGACGGCGATGATGGCGAACGTGCGCGCCGTCTTCCACAGCCGGCGGCGCTTCGCGAGCTTCTCCTCGTACTCGCGACGCTGCTCGCGGTTCGTGACGCTGGCGCTCTCGCTTGTTGGCCTTGGACACGGCCGGTGAGTCTATGGCGGGGCGGTGCCGAGGTGGAGTCCGGCAAACGATCACCGGCGGCGACGACCTCGCCGGTACCATCGATGGGCGTGAGCCTCGTCGTGCAGAAGTACGGCGGCACCTCCGTGGCCGACCCCGATCGGATCAAGGCGGTCGCCGACCACATCGTGGCGACCCGTCAGTCCGGTCAGGACGTCGTGGTCGTCGTCTCCGCGATGGGCAAGACGACCGACGACCTCGAACGCCTCGCCCACGAGGTCTCGAACGTGCCCAGCGGGCGCGAGATGGACATGCTGCTCACCGCGGGTGAGCGGATCTCGATCGCGCTCCTCTGCATGGCGATCATCGACCGGGGCGAGCACGCGGTCAGCTTCACGGGATCCCAGGCCGGCATCCTCACCGACACCGCACACCGCAAGGCCAAGATCCTCGAGGTCAAGGCCGACCGGCTCCGTGGGTCCGTGGCCGACGGCTCGATCGCGGTCGTCGCGGGGTTCCAGGGTGTCTCGACCACGTCCGACATCACGACGCTCGGCCGTGGCGGCTCGGACACCACGGCGGTCGCACTCGCGGCTGCGCTCGACGCCGAGGCCTGTGAGATCTACACGGACGTGTCGGGCATCTACACGGCGGATCCGCGCGTCGTGGCGAACGCCCGCAAGCTCGAGCGCGTCTCGTACGAGGAGATGCTCGACATGGCTGCCACGGGCGGGCGCGTGCTCGCGCTGCGATCGGTCGAGTTCGCGCGGAACCACGGGGTACCGGTCCACGTGCGCTCGAGCTTCTCGTGGGAGCCGGGCACCTGGGTCGTACAGGAGGACGAGGTCATGGAGCACGCGATCATCTCGGGCGTCACCCACGACCTGAGCGAGGCGAAGATCACGATCACGCAGGTGCCCGACCGCCCGGGGATCGCAGCGCGCCTGTTCCGCGCCCTCGCCGACGACTCGGTGAACGTCGACATGATCGTGCAGAACGTGTCGACCGAGGGCCACACCGACATCTCGTTCACGGTGCCGAAGGACGACGTCGCCCGCACGCAGAAGGTGGTCGAGCAGGTCGTCGACGATCTCGAGGCCAGCGGGTACACGGCCGACGAGAACATCGGGCGGGTCTCGCTCGTCGGGTGCGGGCATGAAGACCCACCCCGGCGTCGCGGCGACGATGTTCGAGACGCTCGCGAACGAGCACGTCAACATCGAGATGATCTCCACATCGTCGATCCGGATCTCGTGCGTGGTCGCGTCCGACGACGTCGAGCGCGCGGTTCGAGTGCTCCACCACGCCTTCGAGCTGGGAGACGAACGCGTCGTGAACGTCGGCATCGTGGGAGCGACGGGTCTCGTCGGCGGGCGAGATGCTGCGGATCCTCGAAGAGCGCTCCTTCCCGGTCGACGAGCTGCGCGCCGTACGCCTCACCGCGGTCCGTTGGACGCAAGCTCGCGTTCGGTGCCCGCGAGGTCACGTGCGAGGTGCTGCGCGACGGGTGCTTCGACGGTCTCGACCTGGTCGTGATCGACGTCGAGGACGACCTCGCGCTCGAGTGGGCACCGAAGGCCGCGGCTGCCGGCGCGAAGGTCGTCGACAACTCGGCGGCGTTCCGGATGGACCCCGAGGTCCCGCTCGTGGTCGCCGAGGTGAATCCCGACGACGTGCGTGACCTGCCCAAGGGGATCGTCTCGTGCCCGAACTGCACGACGATGGTGCTCGTCACGGCCCTCGCGCCGCTGCACCGCGTGGCCGGCATCGAGCGGCTCGTGGTCTCCACCTACCAGTCGGTCTCCGGGGCTGGGCAGGCCGGGCATGGACGAGCTCGCCGGCCAGTGGACGAAGTGGGCGGGCGAGGAAGAGATGCTGCGCCGAGCCGCGGTCGTCCCCGGTGCGCTCGAGCCCGGCGAGGTCTGGGACCGGCCGATCGCCGGGAACGTCATCCCGATGGCCGGCTCGGTGCGGGAGCAGGGCTCCACGTCGGAGGAATGGAAGCTCGTCCACGAGAGCCGCAAGATCCTCCACGCGCCCGAGCTGCGGGTGAGCGGCACCTGCGTACGCGTCCCCGTCTACGTCGGGCACGCGATGACCGCGAACGTCGAGCTCGCGCGACCGCTCACGGTCGCCGAGGCGGCGAGGCTGCTCGACGCGGCGCCCGGCGTGATGCTCGTCGACGGCGGGGCGGGGTCACCGACCGCCCTCGAGGGCGCCGGGATCGACCCGGTCCTCGTCGGCCGGGTGCGCGAGGACCCGTCGCAGGCGAACACGCTGAACCTCTGGGTCACCGGTGACAACCTCCGCAAGGGCGCCGCGCTGAACGCGGTGCAGCTCGCCGAGCTCCTGCTCGACTGAGCGCACGCGTCACGGCCCGGCCACCAGGCCGGGCCGTCGTCGTGCTGGTCGGGCTGCCGGGATTTGAACCCGGGACCTCTTCGTCCCGAACGAAGCGCGCTGCCAAGCTGCGCCACAGCCCGTTCGAGCCGCTCACTGTAGTCGCCGACCTTCCCGGATCTCCCGGGGGATCGAGCAGGTCAGGCGGGGAGCGGGTCGCCGACCAGACGCTTGACCGTGCGACGGAGCGTGCCCGGGTCGACCGGCTTCACGAGCTCGGCCTCGGCGGCGGCCCGCTTCGCCAGGAAGCGGTCGTGCTCGCGGTCGAGCAGCAACAGCACCGGGACGTGCGGCAGCCGGTCGGCCGACTCCTCGAGGTGCAGGTCGATGGCGGTGGCGACGCCGCCCTGGTTGGCGATCTGCATGTCCAGGATCACCAGGGAGGGCTCGTACTGCTTGACCGCTTCCCGGACGTCCTGACCCCGGGTCACCTCGATCACGTCCTGATCCGGACCCACGAGGGCGGCGCGCACCTGGTCACGCACCCAGGCTCCATCGGCGGCAACGAGGATCTTCATCGGCGCCGACACTAGCGGCCGGGCCTCAGGCGAGGTGCTCCGCCACCGCGTCCAGCGCGGCGAAGTCGACGATGTCGCGCGCCAGCGACGGCACGTACACGACGGTCGCCGCACCGATCCCCTGCCCGGTGTCGGCGAGCTGGGCTCGTTCACGAGCGCCGAGGGCCGAGTAGTCGGCGAGGTTGTCGAAGCGATCGGCGAGCCGCCCGGCCGCGGCGCGCGCCGCGGGATCCGCGCCGGTGCGCGCCCGCGCCCGGAGCTCACCGGCCCGGGCCCGCATGGCGTCGACCACTTCGGTGGTCGCGAACGCCGGGTG
The DNA here is from genome assembly GCA_963809885.1 of uncultured Acidimicrobiia bacterium. Lineage (GTDB taxonomy): Bacteria > Actinomycetota > Acidimicrobiia > IMCC26256 > PALSA-555 > JALHSW01. The sequence continues at coordinate 77,160 of CAWELA010000007.1, forward strand.
GACCCGGTTCACCACCAGGGCGCCGACGCTCAGGCCCGTCTCCCGGAGACGCGCCGCGAAGAACTCCGCCTCGAGGACGGCGTCGCGCCGCGGTGAGGTCACGAGGACGAAGGACGTGTCGTCGGCCGCGAGCAGCGCGGTCACGCTGGCGGCGCGGTCGCGGAACCCCTGCTCCATGCCCTCGAATGCGCGGAAGAACGCGACGATGTCGTCGATCACCTCGGTGCCCACCACGCGACCGACCGTGCGGAAGAACGTCTGCACGGCGACGCCGGCCGCTCGCATGTACGAGCGCGTCGGCATCATGAGGAACCGGAAGATGCGGTTGTCCAGCAGGCGGGTGAGTCGGGCGGGCGCGTCCAGGAAGTCGAGGGCGTGGCGGGTCGGGGGAGTGTCGACGACGATCAGGTCGTAGCCCCCCTGCTCGTGGAGCTCGTGCAGCTTCTCCATCGCCATGTACTCCTGGGTTCCCGAGAGTGCACCGGCGATGTTGCGGTAGAAGCGGTTGTCGAGGATCCGCCCGGCCTGGTCGGCGTCGTTGGCGTAGGTGCGCGACGAGCTCGTCGAACGTCGAGCGCGTGTCGAGCATCAGCGCCGAGAGTCGGCCGCCCGGCACCGCCGTTCCGTCGGCGTCCCACCGGACACGCGGGATCTCGCGGGCGACGTTGCCGAGCTCTTCGAGCCCAAGAGTGTCGGCGAGCCGTTTGGCTGGGTCGATCGTCACGACCACCGCGTTGCGACCCGCGCGGGCCGCCGCGAGCGCGAGTACCGCGGAGACCGTCGTCTTGCCGACCCCGCCGGTGCCGCAGCACACGAGGATGTGCTCGTCCGCGACGAGGCCCGCCAGCGAGCCCGTCATGGGCCTGACGCGGGCATCGCCGCGACCGCCGTCGTGAGCGCGTCGGCGAGCCGGTCGATCTCCGCGGGACCGATCTCGCCGAAGAGGAACGGCAGGCGGAGCTGCGGCAAGGGGAGTCGCGCCGCGAGGGCGTCGGCCTGCTCCTGTGCCAGCCGGTGCCGCTCGGTGCGAAAGGCGGCGGCGACCTCGAGCGCCTCGGCCTCGCCCGTCGGGAGCTCGACGGCCGCGGTCTCCGCGTCCTGGGCTGCTGTGGCACCGGCGAGCGCGAGCTCCGCCGGCATCGCGTTGACGACCACGGGACCGAGCTGGACCCCGACCCGGTCCTCCAGCGTGAAGGCGGTGTCGACGAGCTCGTTGACCGGCGTCTCCTCGGGGAGCGTGACCATCATCACGCGACAACGGGCCGGGTCGGAGAGCATCGCGATCACGTCCTCGGCCTGACTCCGCACCGGGCCGACGCGCACCGCGTCGAGCAGCCCGCGGGGCGACATCAGGAACGAGACGGCATGGCCCGCCGCGGGCGCGTCGATCAGGACGAGATCGGCCGCACCGCCCTGCTCGAGCTGCTTGACCTTCCCGAGCACGAGGATGTCCTTCATCCCCGGCACCGCGGTCGCGACGATGTCGAGCGCGCCCGAGCGGACGAGCCGCTTCGAGATCCGCCGGAACCCGCGGTCCTCGAGGTACTCGAGGAGCGCGCGGTCCGGCGTGAGCGTCCGAGCCCGGACGCCGGGACGCAGCTCGGCGTCCGCGTACTCGAGGGGCGGTGCGCCGAAACAAGTCGCGAGGCCCGATTTGCCTTCGACCTCGACGATCAGCACGCTCGCGCCCGTGCGGGCAGCAGCCACGGCGAGCGCAGCGGTCGTGGTCGTCTTGCCGACACCGCCCTTGCCCGCGACGATCACGACCCGAGAGGTGGCGCAGAAGCGCTGCATCTCCATGGTCCGACTCTAAGCACCCCTACCCCTTGCGGCCCGTTCGAGAGGTCCCGTGCCCAACCCCCAACGCCGCCTGCGCCTGATCGCCGGCCTCGTGCTGGTCGCGTGCGCGGCGGCGACCTTCGTGGCTGCTGCCGGAGCCGCGTCGGCGGAGCGCCGGCCGGGGCGTCGCGGGATCCTGGTCGTCCAGGTGGAGGGGGCGATCGACCCGCCGAACGCCGAGCTCGTGCTGGACGCGATCGACCGCGCGAACGACGAGCGACTGACCGCGGTCGTGTTGCAGGTGGACTCGAAGGGCGCGGTCGGGACCCCGGTGGACGCGCTGGTCCGCGCGATCGATCGTTCCCGGGTGCCGATCGTGGTCTGGGTCGGCCCGTCGGGGGCCGAGGCGGCGAGTGGTGCCGCGCTGCTGCTCGAGGCGGCACACGTCGCCGTCGCGTCGCCCGGCTCCGATGTCGGCCCGGCCGATCCGCCGCGGCTCGACGAGCCGGATCGTTCCTCGGTCGCCTCGGTGCGCGCCGAGCTGGCACGTCTCGCGAAGGCCCGCGGACGGGACCCCGAAGGAGCGGCGAAGCTCGCGACGAGGTCGCTCTCGGCGGACGGCGCGGCGAGTCTGGGCGCGACTGACGGGGTGCGCCCGACGTTGGGCGAGACGATCGTCGCCCTCGACCAGGAGACCGTGACGACGGCCGCGGGCGACGTGCGGCTCTCGACCGCGAAGGTCGTCGGGCAGGGGCGCGACCGGCGCCGCCAACCCGACCAGGAGGTGGTGTTCGACAGCCTCGGGATCGGCGGCCAGATCCGCCACGCGCTCCTCGGCTCGTCGACCGCGTACTTCCTGCTCGTGGTGGGACTCGCGCTCATCGTGTTCGAGTTCTTCGCGGCGAGCGTGGGCTTCGCCGCCGTCGTCGGTGCCGGCGCCGTCGTGGGCGCGGGCTACGGCTTCGCGAGCCTTCCGATCCACGCCTGGGCGCTCGCCCTGCTGGTGCTGGCGTCCATCGGCTTCGCGATCGACGCGCAGGCCGGTGGCCTCGGCACGTGGACAGGCATCGCGACGGTGTCGCTCGTCGTCGGTTCATTCTTCCTGTACGGGGGATCGTCGGAGCTGCACCCGCCGTGGTGGCTCGTCGCGCTGGTCTGCCTCGGCGTCTGGGTGTTCTACGTGTTCGCGATCCCGCCGTTCCTGCGGGCGCGCTTCTCGACGCCGACGCTGGGTCGTGAGGGGATGATCGGCGAGCTCGGGACCGCGGACGTCGCGGTCGACCCCGACGGCGTGGTGACCGTCCGGGGTGCTCGATGGCGAGCGCGGACGAACCGGGCGACGCCGATCCGGGGCGGCGACACGATCCGGGTCGTCGCGGTCGAAGGCGTGGTGCTCGAGGTCGAGCCCGAGGCGGGCGGGGCGAAGGACTACCGCGACCGCTCCCGGCGGGGAGCCAAGGCCCGCGGGGACTCCGGGGACGACGAGGAGGCGACGCCGGATCCCGAGCCGGGCGGTCCTTCGGTGCGTTGACGGGATGACGCCCGACCTCTTGAGGTGCGCGGTGCCCGGAGATAGGTTCCGCGGCGAACCCGAGCGGACACTCGAGGGGGGTTCGTGGCCGTTCACACCGACGACCGCACCGAAGAACGGGTCTGGCAGCGGGAAGCCGCGTGTCGGGGACCTGAATCGCGGCTGTTCTTCGCACCCGCAGTCCCGGAACCACGCCAGGAGCGGGACGCCCGCGAGGCGAGGGCGAAGCGCATCTGCGGTGAGTGCGCCGTCCGCGAGGCGTGCCTCGAGTACGCGCTCCGGATCCGGGAGCCGCACGGGATCTGGGGTGGGATGAACGAGGCCCAGCGCCGTTCGCTGCTCGAGCGTCAGCGCTCAGTCCTGAGGCGCCCCGCCGGTCGGTTCCAGCCCACTCGTCGGCCCGGGGAGCCGCTCGTCCCCACGGCGGCGGGTGACCCCGGTCCGGTCGAGCCAGCCGATGATCGGGAGCACGAACTTCCGTGTCGACCCGAGCAGGTCGCGCACGTCCGCGACGGTCAGGTGTCCCTGCTCACGCAACGCGGCGATCACCCGTTCGCGAGCGAGATCGAGCGCGGTCGCGCCGAACACCACGCCGTCGAGGTCCACGAGCGCTCCGGCGCGGACGAGCGCTCGCAGGAGCTCGGCGGGCACCCCCACCTCCGAGGGCGACGGCGGCGCGAACGGACGGCGTTCGAAGGCCTCGATCACGGCCACGGCTTCGGGGGAGTCGGTCGCCGACGCGTGCGAGTGGTGGCGCACCACCCCGTGGGCGACCTGGAGGTCGTCGACGTCCCGCGAGTGCCGCGCGCAGCTGGTCGGGGGTGACCGCCAGCTGACCGGCCAGGACGGCCGATCTCGATGCCGGCGTCGTGCGGCTGTCCGCGCGTGGTGCTCGAGCGTGCGTACGGCCGCCTCACCACGGAGACGCTCGAGCGATCGCGCGTTCGACGAGCCACGAGCCGACCACCGTCGCATCCCCGGCGTCGACGAGCGAGCGCAACATCGCCTCCGCGTCGGCGTCGGATGTCGCCGACGCGGCGCGCCAGCTCCGGCGCGTCGATCCATGGGTGCGTCGCGAGCACCCGGGCGGGGACGGCGAGCTCGAGGACGGGCGCCGCGTCCTTCGCCCGGGTGGTCGGCTCCAGGTCGAGGACCTCAGCCCCGGCCACGGTCGTGTCCGGTCCCGGGTCCCGCAGCACGAACCGGTCGCCGATCGCGAGCGGGACCGGAGTCTCGAAGCGGACCCGCGCGAAGCGCCGGTGGTCGCCGAGCACGCGGAACCACACCGGGTGCTCGCCCGAGCCCACGTAGGCCTGGAGCCGGCCCCGGGGCCGGAGGTCGATGCCGGGGAGCAAGGTGACGGCGACGTCGACGACCAGCGGTCGGAGCCACTGTCCGTCGACGACGACGGCGTCGCCCCGCGCCAGGTCCCGGTGTTCGACGCCGACGAGGTTCAGCGCGACCCGCGTGCCCGGGGCACCGGCCGCGACCCGTTCCCCCGCCGTCTCCACCGACCGGATCCGCACCGCCCGCGGCGGCTCGCCCACCACGACGTCGGCGTCGGTCGCGAGGTGCCCACGCGTCAAGGTGCCGGTGACGACGGTGCCGGCGCCCTTGGCCGCGAACACACGGTCGACCCAGAGGCGCGGCCGTCCGGAGTCGGTGGCGTCCGGTGCGGCCGCGAGGGCGTCGTCGAGCGCACGCGCAAGGGCGTCCACGCCGCGGCGTGAGCGCCCGTCGCACACCACGACGGGAAGATCGGCCAGTGGGGAGCCCGCCAGGCGTTCCTCGACCTCGAGCCGCACGAGCTCGAGTGTGTCCTCGTCGACGAGGTCGGCCTTGGTGATCGCGACCACGCCGTCCCGGACTCCGAGCACCTCCAGGATCCGGAGGTGCTCCTCGCTCTGGGGCATCCAACCCTCGTTCGCCGCGACCACGAAGAGCACGTGGTCGATCGCGCCGACACCCGGCGAGCATGTTCTTGAGGAACCGCACATGCCCGGGCACGTCGACGAAGCCGACCGTCGCGCCGGAGGGCAGCGTGGAGAACGCGAAGCCGAGGTCGATCGTGAGCCCGCGGGCCTGCTCCTCGGGGAACCGGTCGGGATCGGTGCCGGTGAGCGCGAGCACCAGCGTCGACTTGCCGTGGTCGACGTGCCCTGCGGTGGCGACGGTCCTCACGCGCGCCGCCCCGTCACGACTCCGTGCACGAACGGAGCGCCGCACCGAGGCGCGCGTCGTCGCCCGGTGCGACGGTCCGGAGGTCTGCGATGACCTGTCGGTCGGACGCTCGCGCCACGACGCCGACCGAGCGGAGCCGTGCCAGGGCGTCGTCCACCGAGCGCGGCTCGCACGCGATCCCCGCGGACGGGATCGTCAGCCCGGGGAGCGACCCCCCACCCGCGACCGCCTCGGTGGCGACGACCGTGGCGGCGGGGATCGTGGCGGCGAGCGCCACCGCCCGGGCCTCGAGCACGGCGACGGGCAGCGTGGCCATGTGCCAGAGGGGGAGCTCGCTCGCGTCGCCGCCGAGGTAGGCCAGCGCGACCTGCTGGAGGGTGGCGAGCGTCACCTTGTCGGCGCGGACCGCCCGCGCGAGTGGGTGTCGGGCGATCATCGCCACGAGGTCTTCGCGCCCCACGACGATCCCTGCCTGGGGCCCGCCGAGCAGCTTGTCGCCGGAGAAGGTCACGATCGCCGCGCCGGCGTCGATCGCCTGACGGATGCCGGGTTCGTCGTGCAGCCACTCGGGCCGGTGCGGGAGCCAGGGCGTCGTGTCGTCGAGCAGGCCCGAACCAGCGTCGACCATCACCGGGACCCCCAGGATGCTCAGCTGCCCGACCGGCGTCGACTCGGTGAAGCCGAGCATGCGGTAGTTCGACGCGTGCACCTTGAGCAGGAGTGCGGTGTCGGTGCGCAGCTGCGCGCGGTAGTCGTCCACGCGCGTGCGGTTCGTGGTGCCCACCTCGACGAGCCGGCATCCCGACTCCGCCATGATCTCGGGCACCCGGAACCCACCGCCGATCTCGACCAGCTCGCCGCGGGAGACGACGACCTCTCGGCCGCGCGCCAGCGCTCCGAGTGCGAGGAGCACCGCGGCCGCGTTGTTGTTCACGACGATCCCGGCCTCGGCGCCGCACGCCCGTGCGAGGAGCGCTCCGGCGTGCTCGTGGCGCGAGCCGCGCGTCCCGAGGTCGAGCTGGTATTCGAGGTTCGAGTAGCCGGTCGCGACGTCGCGCGCCGCGTCGAACGCGTCGGGAGCGAGCGGTGCGCGCCCGAGGTTCGTGTGGACGATCACGCCGGTGGCGTTGATCACTTCGTGGAGCAGGCCGCGCTGGAGGTGCATCGGCACGGGACGCGGCGTCGTCGACGACCGCCTCGGCCGAGACGGGGTCGCCGACGGCCGCCGCTTCGCGCGCGGCGTCGACGGCTTCACGCGCGACCTGGGTCAGGAGCTCGTGGCCCAACGTGAGGTCCGGAAGGTCGCCGAGCGCGCGCGCGACCAGGTCGACCGCGGGTACTGCGCGTCTCGGATCCACGGCGCGTGAGCGTACGCCGGGACCGGCAGGCGCCCGTCACGGGCTCCCGTACAATGAGGTGGTGGAGCCCCGCGATGCAGCAACAGTGATGCTGGTCCGGGACACGCCGACCGACCCGGGCGCCGACGAGCGCAGCACCGTCGAGGTGTTCATGCTGCGGCGGAACCTGCAGTCGGCGTTCGTCGCGGGGGCCTCCGTGTTCCCCGGCGGTGCCGTCGATGCCGACGACCGGCTCGAGCCGTTGTCGGGGCTGGTCCACGGGCTCGACGCGGCGACCGCCGACGCACGGCTCGGGGTCGACGCACGGCGGCCTCGGGTTCTGGGTCGCGGCGATCCGCGAGTCGTTCGAGGAGGCCGGGGTGCTCCTCGCGCGCGATGCCGAGACCGGTGGCGCCGTGACGCCCGGACTCGTCGAGTCGTTGGTCCCTCGTCGGGCCGCGGTCGGCTGCCGGGGAGCAGCCCTTCGCCGATCTGCTCCGCGCCCAACGGGCTCGTGCTGGACGCCGGCGCGCTACGCGTGTTCGCACGCTGGATCACGCCGGAGCCCGCGCCGCGGCGGTACGACACCTGGTTCTTCGTCGCGCCGGCACCGGTCGGGCACGCCTACGAGCACGACTTCGACGAGACCGTCGCCTCCGAGTGGATCCGCCCCGCGGCCGCACTCGAGCGGGCGCGACGCGGCGAGCTCGAGCTGATCTACCCGACGTTCAAGAGCCTCCAGGCACTCGCGCGATTCTCCTGCGCCGGCGAGCTGCTCGACGCGGTCGATGCCGCGTGGGCCGGTCCGCCACCCGCGTTGCGGGTCATGAACCCCGACCAGGGTTGGCAGGTCCGGCTGCCGGGAGACGCGCCCGGTGACGCGCTGCAGTGTCCGCGACGACGAGGCGGACGCGCTCGCGCACTCGACGACGCACCGTGTCCCGTCGGGCGCTACCGGGAAGCCGGTCCGCTGATGCCCGATCTGACCCCCGGCGTCCCGAGCGCGCTGTCGCCGCTCGTCCGGCGGATCGTCGCGCCCAACCCGGGACCGTTCACCGGTCCCGGCACCAACACGTACCTCGTCGGGATCGACGAGGTCGCGGTGATCGATCCGGGTCCCGACGACAAGGGGCACGTGGACGCGATCGTGGGCGCGTCGATGAAGGAGCGGGTTCGCTGGGTCGTGCTCACGCACACCCACCCGGACCACGCACCCGCGACCGCTGCGCCTGGTGAAGGCGACGGGCGCGGAGGTCGTGGCGTTCGCGAAGCGCGACAAGGACGACAGCGGGATCGTGCCCGACCGGCTCGTGGGGGACGGCGACACCATCGAAGGCACGGAGTTCGGGCTCGACGTGCTGCACACCCCCGGTCACGCGCCGAACCACCTGTGCTTCTTTCTCGAGGAGGAGCGCATGCTCTTCACCGGCGACACCGTGCTCGAGGGCACGTGGTCGGTCGTCAACCCGGCACGCGGCGGGGACATGGCCCAGTACTTCGCGTCGCTCGAACGCCTCAAGAAGCTGCGGCTGCGGTGGCTCGCCCCGGGCCACGGTGACGCGATCATCGAGCCGAAGGCTCGCATCGACGAGTACCTGAAGCACCGGAAGCAGCGTGAGCGCCAGATCCTCCAGCACCTCCAGAAGCACGGCGAGGCGCGGGTCAAGGATCTGGTCGCCGCTCTGTACGGGTCGCAGGAGCTGCCCGAGCCGCTCGTGGAAGCCGCGGGATGGCAGGTCTACGCGCACCTGCTGAAGCTGAAGGCGGACGGCAAGGTGGTCGGCACCACGGCGAAGGCGGTCTGGAAGGCCGCTTGAGCGCTCAGCGCTGGCGCCGTCTGCTCCATGAGCTCGAGCATGCGTGCGGTGCACCCGGCCATCTCGATCGGCGGGAGCAGATCCTCGACCATCCGTGCGGCGAGCGCGTGGAACGCGGCGCCGGCCGGGTCGGTGCGGTCGCGGAGCGCGACGGGGGACCCGGCGTCGCCGCCCGCGGAGACGTCGGGCTCGATCGGGATCCGCGCGACGAGCGGGGCGCCGATGTCGGACGCGAGCTGCTCGCCCGCCACCGGCACCGAAGAGCGCGAAGCGCTCACCGCTCGGTGCGACGAACTCGCTCATGTTCTCCACGACCCCGACGACCTTCATGTGCGAGCGACGCGCCATGTCGGCGACGCGCACGGCGACCTTCTGGGCCGCGACCGCGGGCGTCGTCACGACGAGCATCTCGGCCTGCGGGAGCATCCGGGCAAGTGCCATCTGGATGTCGCCGGTGCCCGGCGGCATGTCGATGAGCAGGTAGTCGAGCTCACCCCAGCGCACGTCGGTGAGGAACTGCTCGAGCGCCTTCGTGAGGATGAGCCCGCGCCACATGAGCGCGGTGCCCTCGTCGTCGACGAGGAAGCCCATCGAGATCGACCTGGAGCGCGCCGGCGGGGCCCGCAGGGTCGAGGGTGTTGGGCACCTCGATCGTGTGGGGGTGGATCTTCCCGTCGGCGCCCGAGAGTCGGCCGTCGACGCCGAGCATGCGCGGCACGCTGAAGCCCCAGATGTCGGCGTCGAGCACCCCGACCCGCAGACCGCGCGCCGCGAGCGCGGCGGCGAGGTTCACGGTGACCGAGGACTTGCCGACGCCGCCCTTGCCGCTGGCCACCGCGAGCACGCGTGTCGTGGCCGACACCTCGGTGGGGGCGGCGTTCTCGCGCGCCTGGAAGCGCGCACGCTCCATCGCGGCCGCCTTCTGGGCCGCGGTCATCTCGGCGTACTCGACCTTCACCGCGGTGACCCCGCGGAGGCCGCGGACCTTGGACTCGACCTCCTGCTTGATCTGGTGGCGGAGGGGGCAGCCGGCGGTGGTGAGGGCGACCCGCACCTTCACGTGGCCGTCGGCGCCGACGTCGATCTCGTCGACCATCCCGAGCTCGGTGATGCTCACGTTCAGCTCGGGGTCGATCACGCCGCCGAGGACGCCCCGCACGTCGTCGGGGCTCGGCGGCGGCCCGAGCTCGGGGTCGTGGACCGGCGCGCCGGGATCGGACTCGGGCGGCGGGGGCGACGCTGCCACGCGAGACGTGCAGTGGGGCCGCGGCGTCGGCCGCCTCGCCGATCGGAGGGGTGGGACGGTCCATGGAGAACGCCCTGACATGGTCTGGCCGGGTGGTGGGCTGTGCCGGCGGCTCCGGAGACGCTGCCGTACCCGCGAAAAACAATAGCAATCTTGAAAATATGCCCGTGCGGCGCTACCGTCAACGAGCGATGGAACTCCCCGTGCTCAAAGCCCTGGCCGACGACACGCGGTACGCGGTCTACCGGGAGCTCTCCACCTCGACGAGCGCCCTGTCGGCGCAGGACCTCGCCGACCGACTCGGGGTGCACGCGAACACCGTGCGCCTGCACCTCGAGCGGCTCCGCGAGGTGGGGCTGATCGACGCCGAGGCCGTGCACCGGGGCACGGTCGGACGCCCGCAGCACCTGTACTTCCTCGCCGACGGCGCCCCGGGCCTCGGGTTCGACCCGCCGGCCCACGCCCTGCTCGCGGCCCTGCTCGGTGGCCTCGCGGAGCGGGTCGGGGCGACCCCCGACGACGCGGCGGACACCGGGCACGCCTGGGGCGTCGAGGCCGGCCGTCGCACACGATCGACGAGCTGCGTCCGGGCGCTCGAGTCCGAGCTGCACGGCCTCGGCTTCGAGCCCGCCTCCGGGGCCGGCGACGGCACCTCGGAGGGCAGCGCCCGGATCGAGTTCCTGCACTGCCCCTTCCGCGAGCTCGCCGAGGCGTATCCCGAGCTCGTCTGCAACCTGCACCGCGGCCTCTGCGAAGGGGTCGTCGAACAGGTCGGCGGGGGAAGGGTGGAGGAGTTCGCGACGTTGTACGACCCCGAGCCCTGCCACGTCACCGTGGCAGTCGGCACCCGAGCCTGAGATCATTGAGCACTCCGCAAACGCAGGAGGAAGACCCCCATGTCGATGTTCACCGTCACCGACGCCAGCCAGGTGTTCCAGCTCACCGACGCTGCCGCCGAGAAGGTCCAGAGCCTCATCGCGGCCGAGGACGCCCCGGTGAGCTCGCGCTGCGCGTCGCCGTTCGCCCCGGTGGGTGCTCGGGCTTCAGCTACGAGATGTTCTTCGACGCCGACATCGCCGAGGACGACCACCAGATCGAGCACGGTGGCGTGAAGGTCGTCATCGACCCGGCCAGCCAGCAGATGCTGAAGGGCGCGACGCTCGACTTCAAGGACGGGCTGCAGGGCGCCGGGTTCTCGATCAACAACCCGAACGCACAGCGCAGCTGCGGCTGCGGCCAGTCGTTCTCGTAGTCCAGCCGATCGTTCGGCGCGCTCGACGCGCGACCCCCGAGTCCGTCGCCACCCGCGCACCGTGGGCCTGTTGCGCGCTGACGCACCAACGATTACGCTCGCGCGCCGCGCTGTTCGAAGGGAGCGATACCGATGTCGACCTGGCCGCCCAACCCACCGCTCGGCGGTGGACCGTCCACTCCGCCCACTCCGCCCACGCCCACTGCGCCGTCCTGGCAGCCGGCCCCGGCGCCTCCGCCCACTCCGCCGACGCCGGTGTACAGGCCGCCCGCGGCTCCCACACCTGAGCCGGCCGCCACCACGCCGACGCCGAAGCCGGCGAAGAAGGCCGACGAAGCCGGCGAAGCGCAAGGCCACCAAGAAGAAGGCGACGAAGAAGAAGACCGTCGCGAAGAAGCGTCCGGTCAGGAAGACGGCGAAGAAGGCGACGAAGAAGAAGGCGACGAAGAAGAAGACCGTCGCGAAGAAGCGTCCGGTCAGGAAGACGGCGAAGAAGGCCACGAAGCGCAAGGCCACGAAGCGCAAGGCCACGAAGAAGAAGGCCACGAAGCGCAAGGCCACGAAGCGCAAGGCCACGAAGCGCAAGGCCACGAAGCAGAAGGCCACGGCGCGCAAGCCGGCGCGGAAGGCCGCCAAGAAGCGCACCGCCAAGAAGACGACCAAGCGCAAGGCGACCAAGAAGAAGGCCACAGCACGCAAGACGGCTCGGAAGCCGGCGCGGAAGACCACGAAGAAGCGTCGCTAGGCACACCGTCCCACGAACGAGCTCGGGCCCGTCGGCATCGCCGGCGGGCCCGTTCGCGTCGGGAGTCGGGTGGGCTAGCTGCCGACGAGCGCGTCGAGCTCGGCGTCGCATCTCGTTGCCGCCGAATGCCCCGTCGAGGCGGCCGACGATCGTGCCGGCGCCGTCGATCGTGAACAGCCACGGCTCGCTCGCCAGGCCCCAGGCCTCCACGGTCGGCGACTGCTCGGCACCCGTGCTCGACTTGTAGATGTCGACGTGCACGAAGGTCACGCGGTCCTCGTACGGGCCCTTGATCTTCAAGAGCTCGTCGAGCACCGGGCCGCAGTACTGCGACTGGCAGAGTGCCGGGGTCGCGAAGAGCACGGCGACGGGCTTCCCGGTGCCGATGACGTCGGCGAGCGAGACGGTGTGCAGCGGGCACGGCGGCTTGCGCGTGCAGATCGGCTTCACGCCAAGCGGTGTCGGTCGTGGTCGGCGACGCGGCACGCGATGCGCGGCAGCGCCGACGGCCGGAGCGGTCGGCTGGGCGTTGACCTGCACCGCGAAGGGCAGCCGCTTCCCGCCGACCAGCGCGATCGCGCTCCACGCACCGTCGGTGGGGAACGGCGCGTCGGCGACGAAGACGCCCCGACCCTTCGGGAGCCCGGCCTTCTCGAGCGTCGTCGCGTACACCGTGCCCGGCTCGCCCCGGGAGGCGCGAGCGCGACCTTCGCGCGGCCCGAGGAGAACGGCTTGCTCCCCTTGTAGATGGCGAAGGCCAAGCGCTGGGGATCCGGCGATGCGTACAGGTCGCTCGACAGCACGACCGGGCTGAGCTCGGTGTTCTTCGCCGCTCGCGCTGCCGCGGCCGGTCCGGCGACGGCAGCCGCGACCGCGAGACCACCGGTGGCGGTGAGGAAGGCACGACGACTCATGGGCTCGGGCGACATGCCCCTATCCTGCCCGATCGTGCGTCCCGATTCCGATCAGGCCCGGTCCGGTCAGGCGGAAGCATCTCGGCTCGCCTTCACCTGTGACGGGGCGCCGATCGACGTCGCGGTGGCGCCCGGCGAGTCGCTCCTGTCGGTGCTCCGCGAGCGGCTCGGCGTCCTCTCGGTGAAGGACGGCTGTGCGCCGCAGGGTCAGTGCGGATGCTGCACGGTGCTCGTCGACGGCGCACCCAGGGTCGCCTGCGTCACACCGGTGGAGCGGATCGCGGGACGGTCCGTCACGACGGTCGACGGACTCGATGCCGGGGTCACGGACGACGTTCGCCGACGCCTTCGTTGCGACGGGGGGCTCGCAGTGCGGGTTCTGCACACCCGGCATCGTCGTACGGGCCGCTGCGCTGCTGGCGCAGGGGCGGACCGCCCCGACCGACGTCGACCGCGCGCTGGCCGCCCACCTGTGCCGCTGCACCGGCTGGCGCACGGTGCACGAAGCGATCGCACGAGCGGCGTCCGCCGGGGTCGTCGGCGTCGGCGGCTCGCTGCGACCCGCGGGGCGGGGGAGGAGCGAGCCCGGCTCGAAGGTGGCGTGCCCCAACGCGTCGCCGCCGACGTCCCGCTCGGCGCCGGCGGGTTCGCCGACGACACCGCGCCCCGCGACGTGCTGGTCGCCGTCCCCCGTCCGCCGGGTTCCGACGCGCAGGCCGTTGCCGCGGCGGGCATCGAGTGGGTCGTCGGCGAGTCGTTGCACGACGGCGCGCGCGGCCGCCGGCAAGATCCAGGGACGCCGGACGACGCAGACCTCCGCGCCGCCGCTCGCGCTGTCGCCGTGTCCCGCCGGCGGCGTTCGGCTCGCGACGAGCTGGGTCGAGCCCGCGTACCTGGAGCCCGACGCGTCGTGGTGCGCGCCCGGCGGGGAGCCGGCTTCGTCGCTCGCGAACGGGGGCGCGTTCGGGGGGAAGTCCGACTCCGCGCGTCGGCCACGCGGCACGGGAGCTTGCCGATCAACTCGGGCGGACGGTGCGGACGGTGTACTCCCGCGAGGACGTGGTGCGCCTCGGACCCAAGCGCCCGCCGATCACTGCGACGGCGGTCGCCGACGCACGTGGCGTCGTGATCGAGGGCCGGCACCTCGGCGATGCCTCTCCCGAGCACGAAGGCCTCGTGGCCCGCTGGAGCGCGTACTCGTTCGACGGGGGATCGACGCACTGGGGCGCAGCGCGCGCTCCGGGCCCACCGACCTCGCAAGCGCTCCGCGCGTTCCCGTTCGCCGAGCACAGCGTGCTCGTGGAAGGGGCGCTCACCGCAGCGGGGATCGACCGGTCGACCGCAGTGGCCCCCGGCCGCGCGACCGACGTGCTCCTCGATACGTGCGCGGTGGAGCCCGAGTCGGGCGCGGCGGCCGGCGCACGGGTGACGATCGACCCGGGGACCGGAGCGGTGACGGGCGTGGAGGTCCGCGTCGCCGCGGGCGACCCGCTCGACGAGGTCGTGCTGCGCTCCTACTGCATCGGCGCGGCGCACATGGCGCTCGGCTGGGTGCTGACGGAGGGACTCACGGTCGATCCCGACAGCGGCGAGGTGCTCGACCTCACCATCCGCTCGTTCGGGATCATCCGCGCGAAGGACACGCCACCGATTGCGGTGACGATCGTCGACGACGCAGGCCCGCCGCTCGCCCGGGCATCGGATGCGGTGTTCGCGGCGGTCGCCGCGGCGACGTGGAACGCGATCACCGACGCCGAGGGCGCACGTCCCGAGAGCTTCCCGGCCCTCGGGACGCGCGCCGCGCGAGCGCTACGCCGCTGACGGTGCCTCCACCGCTAGGACGCGCCGGACGAGTCCGACGTCCGGAACAGCAGGATGCTGAGCGCGATGAGCCACAGCGCCCAGGCGAGGAACGCGACGAAGCCGATCGCGAAGATCGTGTCGTTCTCGGTCGCGACAGCCGCCGAGCCGACGAGCCACAACAGCGCGACGAGCAGGCCGAACCACCCGAGCCAAGTGCCGAGGAACTTCGTGCGCAGGATGACCAGAGACGTCGCCTCGGTGAGCACGAGGGCTGCAAAGCCGAGGAACCCGAAGATCACCGTCGACAAGCGGTAGGTCCCGGCCGACTCGATCGGGTGCAGCGCGCCGTACGCCGAGAGACCGTACCCGACGGCCGCGATGGAGACCGTGGCGATCCCACCCATGGCCGCGGTCCCCGCGAGCCGGCCGCCGCCTCCTTCGGCGCGCCGGAGGCGCGTCCAGACCACGCCGAGGAACACCAGGAAGAAGGTGATCCCGAGTCCTCCGAGATAGGCAGACACGCGCAGGCCGTCCTGGTTGTCGCGGGTGAAGTTGATGATCTTGGCGTCCGGGTCCGAGACCTTCGGCGGTGAACCTGCCAGGAACGCCCCGACCACCGTGAGCACCACGAAGACGACGCCGGCGAGCGCGCCCCACTTCTCGAGCTTGTTGTCGTCCATGTCGATCCCCCCTTGATGGTTGAACGACACTCGGACCTGCCCGCGACCTCGGGGGTTACCAGCCGCCCGCGCTATCGTCCGCGCATGGCCGGTGCGCTGATCTTCGTGGTCACGATGGTGCTCGTGGTGCCCGTCGCCGTCATGGTCGGCGGCGCGGTGTGGAGCGCGGTGTTCGGCTTCTTCGCTGTCGACGACGCGAAGCGCCGTGCCGAGGGCACGCCGTACGCGGTCGACGCGGAGTCCTGATCAGCGAAGACGGGTCTGTCCGAAGCGGTAGCCAACCGACCGGACGGTCTGGATCAGGCCGGCGTGCTCCTCGCCGAGCTTGGCGCGCAGCCGTCGGACGTGGACGTCGACGGTGCGGGCGCCGCCGTAGTACTCGTAGCCCCACACCCGTGAGAGCAGCTGCTCGCGGGTGAACGCCTTCCCCGGGTGGGTGGCGAAGAACTTGAGCAGCTCGTACTCCATGAAGGTGAGGTCGAGCGGCCGATCGTCGAGGGCGGCCTGGTAGGTCTCGAGGTTGAGCATCAGCTCGCCGTACTCGACGATCTCCGGCTCGGCTGCCCCGCCCCGTGCGCCAGAAGAGGTGCCGGAGCCGGGCCTCGAGCTCGCGCGGATGGAACGGCGACAGGCAGAAGTCGTCGAAGAGGTCCTCGCGCAGCTCCAGCTCGGCGAGCTGCGCCCCGGTGATGAGCAGCAGCAGCGGCTCGAGGGCGCTGTCGCGCTTGCGCAGCGCCCGGCACATGGTGAGCGCGCCCTCCGGGTCCTCGTCGGCGACGATCACCGCGCCGGTCCAGCCGTCGGCCGGCTCGGCTGCGGTCGCGACCGACGCGTTGCTGCACGCCTTCCACGGGTAGCCCGCGAGGTCGAGTGTCTGTGCGAGCAGCGGAGGAGGAGGGTCCGGGAAGACGAGCACGGGTTCGTTCACGGTTCGGATCCTCAGAGCATCCCGAGGTACCGGTCGAGCTCGAACGGTGTCACCTGCGCCCGGTAGTCGGCCCACTCGGCACGCTTGTTGCGGATGAAGTAGTCGAAGACGTGCTCGCCGAGCGTCTCGGCGACGAGCTCGGAGTTCTCCATCACGTCGATGGCCTCGCCGAGCGACTGCGGCAGCGCCGGGATGCCCTCCGCGGCGCGCTCCTCCGGCGTCATCTCGAAGATGTTGTTCGTGGCCTCCGGCGCGAGCTCGTAGCCCTCTTCGATCCCCTTGAGGCCGGCGGCGAGGATCACCGAGAACGCGAGGTACGGGTTGCACGCGGGGTCCGGCGAGCGGAACTCGAGGCGTGTCGAGCTCTCCTTGCCGCGCTTCGCCGGTGGGACCCGGATGAGCGCGGTCCGGTTGTTCCGGGCCCAGCACACGTAGACCGGTGCTTCGTACCGGTCGTTGAGTCGCTTGTACGAGTTCACCCACTGGTTCGTGACCGCGGTGATCTCGCGGGCGTGGCGCGAGCAGCCCGGCGATGAAGGCCTTCCCGACCTTGGAGAGGCCGAACTCGTCGCCCGGGTCGTGGAACGCGTTGACGTCGCCCTCGAACAGCGAGAGGTGCGTGTGCATCCCCGAACCGAAGTCGCCCGCGATCGGCTTGGGCATGAACGACGCGTACACACCGAGGTCGTGCGCGACCTCCTTCACGACGAGCCGGAAGGTCATCACGTTGTCAGCCATCGTGAGCGCGTCGGTGTACCGCAGGTCGATCTCGTGCTGGCTCGGGCCGAGCTCGTGGAAGCTGTACTCGACGGGGATCCCCATCGCCTCGAGCGTCATGATCGTCTGCTTGCGCAGGTTCGAGACCATGTCGTGCTGGGTGAGGTCGAAGAAGCCGGCATGGTCGAGGGGCACCGGCGAGGTCGCGCTCTCGAAGTAGAAGAACTCCATCTCGGGACCGGCGTAGAAGGTGAACCCCTTCTCCCGTGCCCGCTCGAGGTTGCGCTTCAGCACGTTGCGAGGGTCGCCCTCGAACGGCTCGCCGGAGAGCCGCTGGATGTCGCAGAAGATGCGGGCGACCGGGGCTTCCTCGCCTCGCCACGGCAGGATCTCGAACGTGTTGGCGTCGGGCACCGCGAGCATGTCGGATTCCTGGACCCGGCTGTAGCCCTCGATGGCGGACCCGTCGAAGGTCATGCCCTCCTCGAGGGCGGCCTCCGAGCTCGGCCGGCGTGATCGCGAAGCTCTTCAGGATCCCGAGGACGTCGGTGAACCAGAGGCGCACGAAGCGGACACCTCGTTCCTCGACGGTTCGGAGCACGTAGTCGGTCTGTGCCTGCACGGGGTCAAGTCTGACAGGCGCGCGTCGAGCGGTTCCTGCCCGTGCCGCCGACCAAGGTGCCGTTCATGCTCCATTCACATGCGAGCAATGGGGTTCGCGGCACCGATCACCTAGCCTGCTGACCCGGCATACCAGATCGCAACCAGAAGGAGCACGCCGTGGAAAGCCGCACGCCCCAGGAGGTCCTCAAGCTCGCCAAGGACAGTGGCGTCGATTTCGTCGACCTGCGCTTCTGTGACCTCCCCGGCGTCATGCAGCACTTCTCGATGCCGATCCACGAGCTCTCCGAGGACAGCTTCTCCGAGGGCTTCGGGTTCGACGGCTCGTCGATCCGCGGGTTCCAGGAGATCCAGGAGTCCGACATGCTCCTGATCCCCGACGCCGACACCGCGGTGCTCGACCCGTTCCGCGAGCACGGCACCCTCAACCTGAACTGCTTCGTGCAGGACCCGGTCACGGGCGAGTCCTACACGCGCGACCCGCGCTACGTCGCGAAGAAGGCGGAGGAGTACGTCAAGGGCACCGGTATCGCCGACACGTCGTACTTCGGTCCCGAGGCCGAGTTCTACGTGTTCGACCAGGTGCGCTTCGACCAGAACTCCCACTCCGGCTACTACTTCCTCGACTCCACCGAAGGTGTGTGGAACTCGGGCCGCGAGTACGAGCTCGACGGTTCACCGAACCTCGGGTACAAGCCGCGGTACAAGGAGGGGTACTTCCCCGTGCCGCCGATGGACCAGGCGCAGGACCTGCGCTCCGAGATGGTGAAGATGCTGGAGCTGGTCGGCATCGAGATCGAGGTGCAGCACCACGAGGTCGGCACCGCGGGCCAGGCCGAGATCGACATGCGCTTCGACACGCTGCTGACCATGGCCGACAAGCTGATGCTCTACAAGTACGTCGTGAAGAACGTCGCGTGGGCACGCGGCAAGTCGGTGACGTTCATGCCCAAGCCGCTGTTCCAGGACAACGGGTCCGGCATGCACGTGCACCAGTCGCTGTGGAAGGGCGGCGAGCCGCTCTTCTTCGACGAGAAGGGCTACGCCGGGTTGTCCGACCTTGCGCGCTGGTACATCGGCGGTCTGCTCACGCACGCGCCGGCCGTGCTCGCGTTCACGAACCCGACGACGAACTCGTACAAGCGGCTCGTGCCGGGCTACGAAGCGCCGGTGAACCTCGTCTACAGCCAGCGGAACCGCTCGGCGTCGGTGCGGATCCCGCTGTACTCGAAGAGCCCGAAGGCGAAGCGCATCGAGTTCCGGCTGCCCCGACCCGTCGTGCAACCCGTACCTCGCGTTCGCGGCGCTCCTCATGGCCGGGCTCGACGGCATCCAGAACAAGATCGAGCCGCCGACTCCGGTCGACCGGGACCTCTACGACCTCCCGGCCGAGGAGCTGGCGAAGGTCCCGCAGGTGCCGGGCTCGCTCGACGCCGCGCTCGAGGCGCTCGAGGCCGACCACGACTTCCTGCTCGCCGGTGGCGTGTTCACCCAGGACGTGATCGACACGTGGGTCGCGTACAAGCGGGAGAGCGAGATCGACGCGGTGCGGCTGCGCCCGCACCCGTGGGAGTTCTACCTGTACTACGACATCTAGACCGCGCGGCTCTGCGTGGCCCGGGGCGCAGGTCTCAGGCGTTCGCGCGCTTCCTGACGGCTTTGGCCAGCGCGAGCAGCTTCGCCCGGTCGCGCTTCGACATCGTCGGTCCCTGCCGGGGCCGGGGCCCAGTTCAGGATCACGCCGAGCTTCTTGTTCGGAGCGAACACGACCTCGCCCTTGGTCGTGTTGATGTAGGCCGAGGTCCCGAGGCCGTTCACGTCCTCGATGGCCTGGTCGCTGATCTGGTCGATCGCGCGCTGGTCCTCGAGGCCGAGTCGAGCGTTGGCGACGTGGGCCGCGAAGACGTTGGGGTAGAGGATGAGGGCGGTCAACGTCCCGCCGGGTCCGTTGACCGCGTCGCCGACGGCGAACTTGCAGTCGAGCTTCGCCGGGCCGGGCACCGGCGCCGCGACGGGCTTACCGAACTTGGCCGCCTGCTTCTTGGTGACGAGCGTGCAGGCGTCGTCCTTGGCGATCGGCGCGGTCTTCGCCGATGCTGGTCGCGGCGAACGGGCCGAGCAGCCGACGGTGACGCCGAGAACCACCAGCGCCACCGTGCTACGAGTCATGCGACGCACCGAGTCTCCTTTGCCGTTCGTGGGGCCTGGGACGGGGAGTCAGCATAACGCCGCGCCCCTTCGATTCCCGGTCGGCCCCGACGCCTGCCTCAGTCGCTGCGTTCGTAGAACACGCGGTCGACGACCTTGCGGGCGCGACGGGTGACGCGACGGAAGTCGTCGCGGAGCTCCGCCTCGGGTCGGTGCACGTAGCCGAGGAGCCGGGCGATGCGCAGCCCGTCGGCACCCGTCGGCAACGCGTCGCCGGGCTTGCCGGTCACGAGGTACCGGGCGTTGCGCGCCCGCTCGCACAGCTCGTACGCCTCGGTGAGCACCGCTGCATCACCGGGGTCGAGCACGCCGTGCTTCGCGAGGAGCTGGAGCGCGGTCGTCGTCGACTGGTGGCGCACGTCGGGCCGCGTCGCGCCGTGCGCGAGCTGGAGCAGCTGGACGGTGAACTCGATGTCGGTGAGCGCGCCCTTGCCGAGCTTCAGGTGGAACTCCGGGTCCTCCCCGGGCGGGATCCGCTCACGCTCGACGCGGGCCTTGATCCGTCGGATCTCGCGGGCGTCCTCGGCCGGGAGCGGGTTCCGGTAGACGAACGGCTCGATCAGCTCGAGGAAGCGGGCGCCGAGCGATCGCATCGCCCGCGACGGGTCGGGCCCGGAGCAGCGACTGCAGCTCCCACGGCTGGACCCAGCGCTCGTAGTACTGGCGATATCCGTCGAGCGAGCGCGCGAGCGGCCCCTGGCTGCCCTCGGGTCGGAGCCGGGCGTCGATGTCGAAGGTCTGGCCCTCGGCGGTCGTCGCGCCGAGCTCACGCAGCAGCATCGTCGCGGTGCGCTCGGCGAGCTCGAAGTCGGAGGCCGAGTCGTGCCGTCGTAGACGAAGAGCACGTCGACGTCCGACGCGTACGACAGCTCGCGGCCGCCGAGCCGGCCCATGCCGATGACGGCGAACGGGACGGGTCGGATCGAGCATCCGGAGCGCGGCCTCGATGGACGCGTCGGCGAGATCCGAGAGCTCGCGCTCGGTCGTGGCGACGTCGGCGAGGCCTACCAGGTCGCGCGCGCCGATGCGGAGCAGCTCCCGACGCTTGTACCGGCGCAGCCCGGATCGACGCGGCGGTCTCGTCGTCGCGCCACCGGAGCGTCTCGAGCGCGGCGTCCATCAGCTCCTCGTGGTCGCGTTCGCGCGCCATCCAGTCGTCGTCGCCCAGCAGCTCGACGACCTCGGGCTGTCGGAGCAGCGCGTCGCCGGTGATCCGGCTCGAACCGAGCACACGACAGACGCGCTCCGCCGCGCCGGGCATCTCGCGGAAGGTCGTCGCGAGTGCGGCTGCGCGCGTCGGGCCTTCGGCGAGCTTGCGCAGCTGCAGGAGCCCGAGGTCGGGGTCGGGGGTCGTGGAGAGCCAGTCGAGGATCACCGGCAGCAGCTGCTGCATGAGCCGGGAGCTGCGGGTCAGGCCCTGGGTCAGCTCGACGAGCGCCGCGCGCGTGTGCGCCGCGTCGACGAACCCGAACGCGGCGAGGCGCTGCTCGGCGGCCTCGGCCGGGAGGGGACCGGCACCGGCCAGCGTCTCGAGGATCGGCGCGAAGAAGAGCCGTTCGTGGATCGAGCGCACGGCAGCCTGGTGGCCGCGCTGGTCGTCCTCGAAGGCCTCCAGCGCGGTCCGCGCGGGAGCATCGCGGTAGCCGGCGACGCGGGCGAGACGCACGAGCGCCTGCTTGTCCGCGGGGAGCGTGTGCGTCTGCTGCTCGTCCCAGAGCTGGAGCCGGTGCTCGATCGTGCGCAGGAACACGTAGGCGTCCGACAGGCGATCGCCGCATCGGCCGGCTCCGACGTACCCGGCGGTGGACAGCTCGGCGAGGGCGTCGAGGGTCGTGGGCGACCGGATGGTCTGCGTCGTGGCGCCCGTGCACGAGCTGCAGCAGCTGCACCGCGAACTCGACGTCCCGGATCCCACCCCGGCCGCGCTTGAGCTCGCGATCGGTGAGTCCCTTCTTGTGCAGCTCGGCCTCGGCTCGCGCCTTCATCGTGCGGACCTCGCGCACCGCGTCCGGGTCGAGCTGCTCGGGCCACACCCGCGGCCGGGTCAGGGCCATGAACTCCTCACCGAGCTCGGCGTCGCCCGCGACCGGTCGGGCCTTGATGAGGGCCTGGAACTCCCAGTGCCGGGCCCAGCGCTCGTACCAGGCGGCGTACGAGTCCAGGTTCCGCGAGAGCGAGCCGGCGCGACCTTCGGGGCGGAGGTCGGCGTCGGTGCGGAAGACGATGCCGTCGGCGGTCGGGGCCGTCATGTTCGCGAGGACGGCGCGAGCGACGCGGTCGGCCTCCTCGGCAGCTCCGTCGTGCAGGAAGAGCACGTCGACATCGCTCGCGTAGTTCAGCTCCCGGCCGCCGAGCTTCCCCATGCCGATGACGGCGAACCGCACCTGCGGCTGCGGTCATCGCGAGGGCGGCGGCGAGGCAGACCTCGGCGAGAGCAGCGAGCTGTCGACCGACCATCGGCAGATCCGCGAAGACCGAGGAGGTCCTGGGCGGCGATCCGGAGGTACTCGCGTCGCTTCCATCGCCGGAGCGCGCGGAGGGGATCCGACTCGGCCACGAGGGCCGCCGCGCAGGAGTCCTCGAGGTCGGGGACGTCGCGCTCGACCCCGAGCGCGGGTCCCTCTCGGAGCGGATCCAGCAGGTCCGGGTCCTGGACGAGCGCACCCACCAGGGAACGGGACGCGCAGGCGATCGCGACCAGCGCGTCCCGCAACACCGGGTCGTCCGCGAGGTCCGCGGCGACCTCGGGCCGCGCCTCGAGCACGCGGGTGAGGCCGGCCCGGGCCAGCGATGCGTCGGCGGAGGCGTCGAGGGCGTCGGCGACCGGCGCGAGGTCGAGCACGGCAAGTGGATCCACAGCGGGCTCAGTGTCGCGCCGGGTGCCAGCACGTGCCTGTGCGATCAGCCTCCGACAGATGGAGAGCGTGATCGCGATCGACGCCGTGCAGGTGGATCCCCGCTCCACGGGCCGAGCGTTCCGGCACACCCTCGTATCCTGGGGGGATGCCCCGCGTGCGCTTGGCCGCCGCCCAGATCGATGCCACCGTCGGTGACCTCGAGGGCAACGCGGCCCGCATGGTCGAGGCCTACGAGCGGGCCGAAGGCGAGGGCTGCGACCTGGTCGCCTTCCCCGAGCTGGCCCTCACCGGGTACCCGCCGGAGGACCTGCTGCTCCGCCCGGCGTTCGTCGAGCAGGCGGTCGAGGCACTGGAGAAGGTCGCAGTCCGCACCGGTCGCTGCGCCGCGATCATCGGTTACCCCGAGCCCGACCGCGATCTCTACAACTCGGCCGCGGTCTGCGCTCAGGGGCAGGTGCTGGGTTCGTACCGCAAGCACCTGCTCCCGAACTACTCGGTCTTCGACGAGGAGCGGTACTTCGAGCCGTGGAACGACGACGGTCCGTTGTTCCGCATCGCCGGCGTCCGTGTGGCGATCTCCATCTGCGAGGACGCGTGGAGCCCGTCAGGCCCGGTGCTGACCCAGGCCGCCGCCGGTGCCGAGCTCGTGGTGAACATCAACGCCTCGCCGTACTACGCGGGGCGCCTGCACGAGCGGGAGGCGATGCTCGCCACCCGCGCCGCGGACGCGTCGGTCCCCGTGCTCTACGTGAACATGGTCGGCGGGCAGGACGAGCTGGTCTTCGACGGCACGTCGATGCTGTTCGACGAAGGGGGCCACCTCGTCGCGCGGGCCAAGCAGTTCGAGGAGGACTTCCTGGTCGTCGACCTCGACGTCCGCCCGGCCTTCCGGCGGCGGGCGCTCGATCCACGCGGCCGGGTGCGTGCTCCGTCACTCCCCGAGGTCGACGTCAGCGACGTCCGCCTCGGCGAGCACGCGCCGCCGCCGCGGATCGAAGGCGTCCTCGACCCTGTGCGGGAGGTCTACGAGGCGCTCGTCCTCGGGACGCGCGACTACGTCCGGAAGAACGGGTTCTCCGACGTCGTGATCGGCCTGTCCGGTGGGGTCGACTCCTCACTCGTCGCCGCGCTCGCGGTCGACGCGCTCGGCCCCGAGCACGTCGTCGGTGTGCTCATGCCGTCGCGCTTCTCGAGCGGCCACAGCGTGTCCGACGCGGCCGTCCTCGCCGAGCGACTCGGCATCCGCTCGCTCACGCTGCCGATCGAGCCGGCGCACGACGCGTACCTCGACATGCTCGCCGAGACCTTCGCGGACATGGAGCCCGGCCTCGCCGAGGAGAACCTCCAGGCGCGCATCCGCGGCACGCTCCTCATGACGCTGTCGAACAAGCTCGGCTGGCTCGTGCTCACCACCGCGAACAAGAGCGAGACCGCCGTCGGCTACTCGACGCTCTACGGCGACATGGCCGGCGGGTTCGCAGTCATCAAGGACGTGCCCAAGACGCTCGTCTACGCGCTGTGCCGCGACCGCAACGAGCGGGCCGCGTCGCGAGATCATCCCGGTGTCGGTGATCGACAAGCCACCGAGCGCCGAGCTGCGCCCCGACCAGCTCGACACCGACTCGCTGCCGCCCTACGAGGACGCTCGACCCGATCATCGAGGGGTACGTCGAGGACGACCGCTCCGTCGGCGACCTCGAGGCCGAGGGCCACGACCCCGAGCTCGTGCGCCGGGTGGCCGCGATGATCGACCGCAACGAGTACAAGCGCCGGCAGGCCGCGCCCGGCCCGCGCGTGTCGCCGAAGGCGTTCGGCAAGGATCGGCGACTGCCGATCACCAACCGCTGGCCCGGCTGATCGCGTCTCCATGCGGCGGTACCGCGCGGAGGGTGCGCTCGTCCTCGCGGCGTTCTTCTTCGGCGTCACCTTCCCCCTCGTCCACGACGCGCTCGAGGACGTCACTCCGTTCGCCTACCTGTTGCTCCGCTTCACGATCGCCGTGCTCGCGCTCGCTCCGTTCGCGATCCTCGTCGTGCGGTCCCAGGGTGCGGACCAGCGGCTCCTCTGGCGCACGGGCGCGATCGCCGGAGTGCTGCTGTTCGGCAGCTACGCGACCCAGACCATCGGGCTGCAGTACACCTCGCCGTCCACCTCCGCGTTCATCACCGGTCTGTACGTCTGCCTGACCCCCTTCATCGAGGCCGCGGTCCGTCGCCGGGCACCGTCGCCGTGGGTGATCGCGGGCATCGTGGTCGCGACCGGCGGGCTGTTCCTGCTGACGGGTGCCGACCTCGGGTTCGGCAAGGGCGAGGCGTGGACGCTGGCGTGCGCAGCACTGTTCGCGATCTGGATCGTGTACCAGGGTGCGTACGCGCACCGGCTCCATCCGATCCCGTTCACGACGGTGCAGATGGGCATGGTCGCGCTCCTGTGCCTGCCCCCGGCAGGCGTGCAGGGCAGTGGGGACCTCACCGCCCTGGCGCTGTTCGCCGTCGCGTTCACGGGAGTGGCGTGCTCGTCGGTCGCGCTCTCGCTGCAGCTCTACGGTCAGCGCCGGATCGCGCCGAGCCGCGCCGCGCTGCTCCTCCTGTCGGAGCCGGTGTTCGCGGCGATCGCGGGGTACGTCACTGGCGAACGCCTTCTCGGGATCGAGCTGGTCGGCGCGGCGGTGATCCTCCTGGGCATCGCGATCACCGAGTTCGGACCCGGGCGGAGCGCTGCGGACGCCGACGACGCGCGCGCCGAGGAGCAGCTCGAGGCGCACCTGCATTGACGGATCTACTGTTCCGCCCGTGCCCGTGACCGACCCACCCCCCGAGGACCCGTCCGTCGACGGCGTGCTCGGGATGACGATCGACGAGTCCGCGCGCCGGCTCGGCCACATCGTCTGGGTCGAGCGCCGCCTGTTCGAGCTCCTCGGCGGCTGGGTGACGTCGACGCCGGAGCCGGCCGTGAAGCTCGCGCTCGCACGCCGGAGTCGCCATCACGCGGCGCACGCCGCCGCCATCGAGGTGGTGCTCCCCGACACCCGCGACCACGATCCGGTCGCAGTCGTCGCCGCCCACGGACCCGGGTGAGCCCGGTCGCTTCGCCGAGCTCGCGGAACTGACCGACACCGGGTCCCGGCTCGCGGCGCTGGTCGACCGCCTGCTCCCGGAGCGCTTGGAGGCGTGCGAGGCGTTCCTCGGCGCGGCGTCCGCGGTCCGGGACGGTCCCGCCGTCCGCGCGCTGATCCTCGTCCTCGCCGCCGAGCGGGCCGAGCTCACGGACCTGCGCACGCTCCGCCCCGATGTCGGCTGACGCGGCCAGGTGTCTCGGCGGTCGGAATCCGATGGGGGCCCTCGGCGTTGCATCGGTAGGATGACCGGCCCCGATGGGGCGCGGGCCTGTGGAAAGACCGGCTTGACGGGTCATTTATGGTACGGGGGCGAACGACCCCAGACCCGCTGACCCAGCGTCCTGACCTGGGAGAACGGCCCGATCCACCGCCGTTTTCCACAGGTTCTCAACAGACCCCGACTGGTGTGAAAGGCCCCCTGTGGCGAAGGAGCGTGTGGAGCGGGACGAGGAAGATCTCGTCCGGCTGTACCTCACCGACATCGGGCAGTACCCACTGCTCACCAAGGAAGACGAGGTCCGACTCGCCCAGGCGATCGAGGCCGGCAACGCCGCGCGCGAGGAGCTCGAGAAGACCCCGGCCAAGAAGCTCACCCCGGCCAAGAAGCGCGAGCTGCGCCGCACCGGCCGCGAGGGCGAGACGGCCCAGCGCACCTTCGTGCAGTCGAACCTGCGGCTGGTCGTCTCGATCGCCAAGAAGTACCAGGCTTCGGGCCTGCCCCTCCTCGACCTGATCCAGGAGGGCAACCTCGGCCTCATGCACGCCGTCGAGAAGTTCGACTGGCGCAAGGGCTTCAAGTTCTCGACCTACGCCACGTGGTGGATCCGCCAGGCGATCACGCGTGGCATCGCCAACACGGGCCGCACGATCCGTCTCCCGGTCCACGCGGGCGACACCCTCGCCCGGCTCCAGAAGGCCCGGTCGCGCCTGGAGCTCAAGCTCGGCCGCCCCGCCACGCTCTCCGAGCTGGCGGCCGAGGTCGAGATGCCCGAGGACAAGGTCACCGAGGCGCTGCGCTTCGCAGCGGAGCCCCTCTCGCTGTCCGAGCCGCTCCGTGAGGACGGCGACGCCGAGCTCGGCGACATCGTCGAGGACCGCTCGGCCGAGTCGCCCTTCGAGGTGGCCGCCACGGCGCTGCTCCCCGAGGAGATCGAGAAGCTGCTCGCGCCGCTCGACGAGCGTGAGCGGCAGATCCTCGCGCTGCGCTTCGGTCTCGACCGCGGCGAGCCGCGGACCCTCGAGGAGGTCGGCGAGTACTTCAACCTCACGCGGGAGCGGATCCGCCAGATCGAGGCCCGGGCCATGAGCAAGCTGCGACACCCCTCCGCCGACACCGGGGCCCGCGACCTGCTGGCGGTCTGATCCGTCACCGCAGGTTCGAAGCAGGCGCCACCGGCCCCGCATCCCCAACCGGGAGCGGGGCCTCGTCGCGTCCGGGACGCGCGCGTCGAGCGGATGCCAGACTCGTCCCGGAGGTGAACGGGGTCTGGTGGCCCCCCTCGTCTTCAACACGAGTGGGACGGGCGAACCCCGTCCGGTGGGTTCGATTCCTGCCACCTCCGCCGAGCGAGTCGGCCGACCCGGCTCAGCCCTTCGCGCGCAGCGTCGTCGCGTGATCGGGCACGTAGTGGTAGCCGTCCTGGGGCGGCCGGACGTAGCCCTGGTCGCCTTGGCGCGGCGGGAGCTCGAGTGCCGGTTCGAACACGTCGCGGTACGGCACCGACGCGAGCAGGTGCGCGATGCAGTTGATGCGCGCCGTGCGCTTGTCGTCCGCCTCGACGACATACCACGGCGACTCCGACACGTCGGTGTGCACGAACATCGCGTCCTTGGCGCGGGAGTACTCGACCCAGCGGTTCCGTGACTCGAGGTCCACCGGGCTGAGCTTCCACCGCTTGAGCGGGTCCTGCAGACGGGACTGGAACCGACGCTCCTGCTCGTCGTCGCTCACCGAGAACCAGTACTTGACGAGGATGATCCCGTCGTCGATGAGCATTCGCTCGAACTCGGGGCACTGCCGCAGGAAGCGGTCGTACTGGTCCCGCGTGCAGAAGCCCATCACATGCTCGACCCCGGCTCGGTTGTACCAGGAGCGGTCGAACAGCACGACCTCGCCGGCCGCAGGGAGCTGTGTCACGTATCGCTGGAAGTACCACTGCGACTGCTCGCGCTCGGTCGGCGCCGGGAGCGCGGCGACGCGCACGATGCGCGGGTTGAGGTATTGCGTGATGCGGGTGATCGTCCCGCCCTTGCCGGCTGCGTCGCGGCCCTCGAAGAGCACGGCGATGCGCGCGCCGGTGGTCTTGACCCACTCCTGCATCTTCACGAGCTCGACCTGCAGGCGCTCGAGCTCGGGCTCGTAGATGGCGAGCGGCAGCTTCTTCATGGCGCGTACGGTACCCGCGCCCGCTTGCCGACCGACGTGGTCATGCGCCCCCGACCGGAACGGGCGCGGCCACGACCGCGTGGTCGTCGCGGTCGTCGTGGAACCGCCACCACACGCCGACGAGCGCGCCGAATGCGAAGCCTCCGACGTGCGCGGCCCACGCGACGTTCGAGTCGCCGCTGACGAGCAGGAACTGCGACGCGAACCAGACCAGCAGGAGCCAGATCGCCTCGACCTTCCGGAGCAGCAGCGGTCCGAAGAAGATGATCGTCTTGATCCTTGCCTTCGGCCACGAGACGAGGTACGCGCCCATCACGGCCGCGATCGCACCGGACGCGCCGACGATCGGCACCGTGGAGCTCGGGTCCGCTGCCACGTGGGCCGCCGTCGCGACGATGCCACCGAGGAGGTACAGCAACAGATATCGCCACCAACCCCGCCGCGCCTCGACGTTGTTGCCGAACACCCAGAGGAACAGCATGTTCCCGAAGAGGTGCACGATGCTGCCGTGCAGGAACATGGTGACGAGCACGGCGAGGAGCACCACCTTTCCGGGGCTCTTCGCAGGGCCGCCCTCGTCGGAGCACGCGTTGCCGTTGCCGTCCCGGAACGTCTCGACGTACTCGGCGCGCGTCAGCGGCCGGAGCTGCACGAGCTCGCACGGCACGGCCGCGTTCTCGACGACGAACCGCAGGTCCTCCTGGTCGGTACGCTCGACGATGCCGGTCCAGTCGAGCTTCGGCGTCCCGGTGGGTTGCACCGCGAAGTAGACGACGACGCACGCGGCGATCAGCAGCAGCGTCACCCAGGGGACCCGCTGGATCGGGTTCTCGTCGGCCATGGGGATCACGGCGCCACGCCCGATCCGGGAGTGGACGGCGGCCACGTCCAGCCGGTCCACTGCGCGCCGTCCCACCAGCGCAGCCGGCCGCTCGGGTTCCACGGGTCCGGGATGCCAGCTCGGCGGGCTCACGGTGCGGGCGTGCGCCGCCCACTGCTCGGCGCGTACGCCGGCGCCCGCGACGGCGAGCTCGAGCGCCGCCACGAGCTCGTCGCGCCGGTCGGTGCCCACCGAGACCCAGTACGGCTTGCCGGCCTCGAACCCGCGCACGCCGACGGAGTCGCGCTTCCAGATCGGGTTCCCGCCGAGCCAGCGAGGGCTGAACGTGCGCCACGGCCACGTGTTCTGGGCCCGCCCGAGCGTGGTGAGGTCGAGCGCGGTCAGCCGGACCCAGCGTCGCCCGACCCACAGGTAGTCGTCGTCGATCCGGACGACGATCGCCCAGAACCGGCCGACGTTGATGCCCCAGGCGATGAGGGCGAACGGCACGATGATCGGCGAGATCGCGAGGAAGGTGATCGCGAGGATCGGCGGGAGCCAGAGCCAGCTGCGCCGGGTGGGTCGCATCCGCTCCTCGAACCGGACCTCCCGGGTGGTGATGGCGGCGGATCGAGGGACTGATGACGCTCACGGGACCGTACGGTACGCTGTCGCCGACCGTCGTCGACGCAGGGTTCTCGAGGTCACGGACGTCCGCACGAAAGGCTCGGCATGAAGAAGTTGCTGGTGCTGCTCATCCTCGTCGTGATCGGTGTCGCAGTCGCGAAGAAGCTTCGCGACGCCACTGTCTGACACCACCACCCGAGGAACAACCGATCCGACCGTCCGGGCCCGCGCACGCGGGCCCGCGGCGCGTCAGCAGTCCGTGAACGTGTGCGCGTAGGCGCTCGCGAAGAGCGCGGGTGCACCGCCGGTGTGCCAGAAGACGGCGGTCGCGTCCGGCTCGATGCGTCCGTCGCGTACGGCCGCCACCAGCCCCGCCATCGCTTTTCCCGTGTAGACGGGGTCGAGCACCAGCCCTTCGAGCCGTGCCGCGAGCAGGATCGCCTCCACGCCGCTCTCCGTGACACGTCCGTAGCCCTCTCCGAACCGATCGTGATCGAGGTGGAGAGGTCCGAGTCGGTCCCGGACCGTGACGTGCGGGTCGCGGCGTCGGCCGCGAGTCGGGGCACGACGTCGTCGAGGTCCGGTCGGGTCCCCACGTCGACACCGAGCACCTGGACCTCGGGGGGAGCCCGGCGAGCAACCCTGCGTGGGTTCCCCCGGACCCGTCGGCCACGACGACCCAGTCGACGCGGAGATCGGCGAGCTGCCCGAGGAGCTCGTCGGCCGCGTCGGCGTACGCCGTCGCGCCGGTCACCGACGCGCCCCCGACCGGGATCGCGAACGGGCGTCGTCCGTCCGCCGCGAGCCGGCGTGCGAGGTCCTCGATACCCGCCTCGATGCCGTAGTAGTCGTCGCGCTCGAGGACGTGCACGTGCGTCCCGAGCACGCGATCGAGCAGCAGGTTGCCCGAGTCCTCCTGCGCCCCCTGCGGCCGTCCGCCGGCCAGGGCGACGTGGCAGTCCAACCCCAGGCGGTTCGCGGCCGCAGTCGTCATCCGCACGTGGTTGCTCTGGGGGCCGCCGCCGGTCACGAGCACGTCGCAACCCTCGGCGACCGCCTCCGCGCAGAGGTACTCGAGCTTGCGCGCCTTGTTGCCGCCGAGTGCGAGGCCCGTGCAGTCATCGCGCTTGACGAACAGCCGCGGTCCGCCACCCGACGCGCCGGCGAGCTCGTCCGCGAGCCGCTCCATGGGCTCGAGGGGCGTGGGAAGGTGCGCGAGACGTATCGACGGGCGGCTCACGACTCGTCGCGGTGGCGCAGGTGCCACCAGAGCCACCCCCCGGCGCCCACCGCGAGCACCCCCGCGCCGACGGCCACAACGGTCCCCGACCGGTCGGGCAGGTGGTCGCGGAGGCGCACCGGCCGCTCGAAGCGCAGGATGGGCCACCCTTGGTCGCGCGCCAGCCGCGCGAGGTCTCGGTCGGGGTTCACCGCCACCGGATGGCCGACAGCCCGCAGCATGGGCTCGTCGGTCACCGAGTCCGAGTACGCGTACGAGGCGCCGAGGTCGAAGCCCTCCTGGGCGGCCATCGCGCGGATCGCTTCGGCCTTGTGCGGCCCGTACCCGTAGAACGCGAGCTCGCCCGTGTAGTTCCCGAGGTGGTCGACCTCCGGACGTGTCGCGATGACGTCGTCGACCCCGAGGAACTCGCCGAGCGGTCGGACCACCTCTTCGGGTGCCGACGACACGATCACGACCCGGCGACCGGCGAGCTGGTGCTCCTCGATGAGCTCGAGCGCCTCGCCGAAGATGATCGGGGTGACGATCTCGTCGAGCGTCTCCCGGACGATGTCGGCGACCTCATCGCGGTTCCAGCCCTTGATCAGCTGGAGCATGGCGACCCGCAGCTTCTCCATCTTCTGCTCGTCGGCGCCGACGAGCATGAAGATCACCTGGCCGTACGCGCTGCGGACGATCGCTCCCTTGGAGAGGAGGCCACCCCGGTACAGCGGGCGCCCGAACGCGAGCACCGAGCTCTTGGCGATGATCGTCTTGTCGAGATCGAAGAACGCCGCTGCCGTCGCGTCGGTCACGAGTCCGAGGTTACGCGGTGCGTCGGTCGGAACGCTTCGCCCCACTCAGCCTTCGCTCAGGGCAGCGCACACCGAGAGCTCGAAGATGTTCCGCAGTGACCGGAACACGTCCGGATTGCGGTTCGGGGTGAGCTGTGTGCTCACCGACACTGTCGCGGAGCGGGTGCCGTCTTCGGTCGACGCGATGAACGCCGTGTAGCCCGCGGTGTTCCCAGTGTGGCCGTAGACGGTCCCGCACCGTGTCCGGTAGCGGAACACGGCGAGGCCGGCTGAGTTGCGGCCCGGGCCCGGCGGTTCGGACTTCCCGCCCTTGATGAACGTGAACTGCGCGTCGTGCGTCGCGGCGTCGGTGATCGCGCCGCTCACGTACCCGCGGACGAACCGAGTCGCGTCCGCAGGTGTGGACACGATGCCGCCCGAAGCCCAGGTCCAGCCGGCCGCGAAGAGCTCGGAGACGTCTTCGGGTGCGGACCGGGGTGCGACCTCGTAGCCGTGGATGAACGGGGTGGGAAGGAGCTGATCGCTCGGCAGGCTCGTTCCCGTCAGCAGGAGTGGGGCATACACGCTCTCCTGCAGCACCTGCTCGTAGGGGATGCCCGTCGCGGCCTGCACCATGAGGCCGACCGCGATGTTGTCGGAGTTCGAGTAGTGATACTCCGACCCCGGCGGGAATCGAAGCTGGTCGTCGGCGACGTAGGCGAGGAGCTCGGCCGGCGGCACCGGGACGAGCAGCGACGCGGTGAGCGCCTGCGCGAACGCCTTCGACTTGCTGAAGTCCGGGATGCCGCTGGTGTGGTGCAGGAGCTGTGCGAGGGTGATGTCCGCCCACGCCGCCGGCTGCCCGGGCAAGGTGGCGCCGATCGTGGCGTCGAGCGCGAGCTTGCCCTGCGCAACCGTGGCGATCGCCGCGGCCCCGCTGAATGCCTTCGCGACGCTCGCGATGCGCACGTGGTCGTCGGACCGAATCTCGGCGCCGGTCGCGACGTCCGCGACTCCGGCCGTGTGCAGCGCGAGCTCGTCACCGCGCTGCACCAACGCGACGATCCCGGGCGGTCCGCCCTTCGTGGCGACGATCGCGTCGAGGGCGCGGTCGAGCGAGGCGTCGGCGTCGGCGCGGGCCCCCGCGTGGGCGGCCGGAGCAACAGCACCGACCACCATCGCGGCGGCTGCGCACGCGAGGACGAGCCGGCGGCACGAGCGGCGGACGGAAACCTCGCTTCCTGGCATCGCGAGAACCTACCGGTCACGCGGCGTGCCATGGCGCGTCGACGCTCCCTGCACGTCGGCAACCCGTCGTCGGCGTCCGGTCAGGAGGAGGGCACCGTGCTCGTCGCGTTCTGGTCACCCAAAGGAGGGTCGGGCACGTCGGTGCTCGCCGCGGCCGCGGCGCTCGTCCTCGCCCGTCGGGCCGACGGCGCCCGACTCGCCGACCTCGACGGCGATCTCCCGGCCATCCTCGGGCTCGCCGCGGATCCGCCCACCGGCCTCGCCGACTGGGTCGCGGCCGGCCCCGAGGCGCCCCTCGACGCGCTCGCGCGCCTCGCGGTCCCCGCCGCACCCGGCGTCGTGCTGCTGCCCCGGGGCGCGGCCGACCGGGCCCTCGCCGCGGTGCCGGCCGCCGAGGCCGGTGCCGCGCTCGCGGTCGCACTGCGCGAAGGTCCGGTGCCGACCGTCATCGATGCGGGGCGTGCGAGCACCCCGGCGACGCGCGGCGGTCGTCGAGGTCGCCGACGTCTCCGTCGTCGTGGTGCGCGGCTGCTATCTCGCACTCCGCCGCGGCGTCCACAGCCCGCTCCTGGGTCGTGCGACCGGCGTCCTGCTGGTCGAGGAGCCCAACCGATCGTTGGGTGCCGCCGAGGTCGCCGACGTGCTCGATCGCCCGGTGCTCGCGCGGATCCCGATCCGGCCGGGGGTCGCCCGCGCCGTCGATGCCGGGGTGCTCGCCGGGCGACTTCCCGATGCGCTGGCCCGACCGGTCGCTCGGTTCCTCGCCGGCATCGATCTCCTCACCGATCGTCGCGGAGAGGCCGCGTGACGTCCGAGCTCAAGCAGCGTGTCCACGCGCGTCTGCTCCGTTCGCCCGAGATCACCGAGCTCGACGGTGCGGGCCGGACGCCGGCTGTGCGCGCCCGACTCGCCGAGCTGCTCCGCGACGAGGAGCCGCTGCTGCCCGCGGCGCGGTTCGAGCGGCTCCTCGGCGAGCTCACCGACGAGGTCGCCGGCCTCGGCCCACTCGAGCCGCTGCTTGCAGCGCCCGACGTCACCGAGGTGATGGTCAACGGCCCCGGGCGCGCGTACGTCGAGCGGGGTGGTCGGCTCGAGGCGGTGGAGCTGGCACTCGACGCGGCCGGGATCGTCCGTCTCGTCGAGCGGGTCGTCGCGCCGTTGGGGCTCAGGCTCGACCGGTCGTCACCGATGGTCGACGCGCGGCTTCCCGACGGCTCGCGACTGCACGCGGTGGTGCCCCCCCTGGCCATCGACGGGCCGTGCATCACCATCCGGCGGTTCGGCGCGCGACCGGTGCCGCTGGAGGCGTTCGGGCTCGACGAGCGCGTCGGTGGGCTTCCTGCGGTGGTGCGTGGCCACCGGCGGCAACCTGCTGGTGTCGGGTGGCACGAGTGCCGGCAAGACGACGCTGTTGAACGCGCTGTCCGGCGCGATCCCGGAGACCGACCGGGTGGTCACGATCGAGGAGACGGCGGAGCTGCGCCTCCGGCAACCGCACGTCGTTCGACTCGAAGCCCGGCCCGCGAACGCCGAGGGCGCGGGCGCGGTGTCCGTCCGCGAGCTGGTGCGCGCGGCGCTGCGCATGCGGCCCGACCGCATCGTCGTTGGCGAGGTCCGCGGTGGCGAGGCGCTCGACATGCTGCAGGCGCTCAACACCGGGCACGACGGTTCGCTGTCCACGGTTCACGCGAACGGCGCCACGGAGTCGCTCGCCCGGATCGAGACCCTGGTGCTGCTGGCGGGGGTCGGCTTGCCGATCGCGGCGATCCGGGCCCAGGTCGCAACTGCGATCGACGTCGTCATCCACGTTGCACGGCTCCGCGACGGCGTGCGCTTGGTCCAGCAGGTGGGCGAGGTGGCCGAGCACGGTGACGACCTCGCGCTCCGCCTCCTGTTCGATCGACGCGAGTGGGGCCTCCTTCCGGTGCAACCGCCGCGCCGAACCCCGCGACGGCCGGAGGCCGCGCCGGTCGACCCCGGCTGGTGGGCGTGCTGAGCCTGCTCATCGGTCTCGGCGGAGGAGCGCTGTCGGTCACGCTCGGACGCGCGGCCCACCGGTCAGGAGCTGGTGCCCGGTTGCGCGGCCTCGGTGATCGCTCCGGCTGGCGCCTCCCCGGCCGCGTGCGGACATGGCTCGCACGCGGCCTCGAAGATGCGGCGATCGACCTCGAGCCGGAGGGTGCGTGCGAGCTGCTGCTCGGCGCCGTCGCTGCCGCCGTCATGCTCACGCTCGCCATCGCCCCGGGAGTGGTCGTGCCGGCGGCGCTGGCCACGATCGCGGCCGGGCCGGTCGCACTGCGCCTTGCCCGCACCCGCGCACAGCAGCGGTTCGTGGCCGCGCTTCCCGGCGGACTGGAGCAGGTCGCCGCCGCGCTCCGCGGCGGTGCGAGCATCGGCGACGCGCTCGAGCCGTTGGCCGGCGACGGTCCGCTGGGACCCGACGTGCGCCGCGTGCGGGCCCGGGCCGCGCTCGGCATCGGTCTCGCGGAGGCGCTGAGCACCTGGCCCGAGGAGCGCCCCGTTCCCGCGGTGCGCGCCGCCGCCGGTGCGCTGGCGGTCGCGGCCACGATCGGTGGGCGCGCCGCGGAGGCGCTCGACGGGCTCGCCGCGTCGCTCCGGGAGCGGTCGGGTGCCACGGCCGAGGCGCGGTCGCTGTCCGCTCAGGCCCGGCTGTCGGCGGTTGTCGTGGGAGGTGCGCCGCTCGCGTACCTGGTCTTCGGTGCGATCGCGGACCCGGGTTCGGCCGATGCCCTGGTCTCGAGCGGACCGGGGCGGGTCTGTCTGGTCGCCGGGCTCGCCTGCGAGGGGCTTGCTGCGTTGTGGATGCGGCGGATCGTGCGCGCCGGGACGTCGGGATGAGCGTGGTCTCGCTCGTAGGCCTCGCGATCGGTTGGGGATTCCTGTTCGCGAGCCCGTTCGTCCGGCGCGCGCGGCGCTCGGGTGCCGGGGCACGCGCGGCGCGGCTCCACGCCGCCGCGCCGCCGCGGCATCGAACGTCAGACCTCGCGTCGCGGCTGGGCGCCTTCGTCCCCCGTCCGATCCGGGCGGTCCGAGAGGCGCGCGTCGCGCAACGGCGCGACCGCTCGGTCGAGCACGACCTGCCGGTCACCATCGACCTGCTCGCGGTCGCGGTCGGTGCGGGCTGCACGCCGTACCTTGCCGTCGACGTCGCGGCCAGCTGGGCCCCGCCGACGATCGCTGCGCACCTCGCCGGTGTCGTTCGTGCGTGCACGCTCGGCGCCTCCTTCGCCGACGCGCTCGACGACCTCGCGACGCGGGTCGCCCCGTTGCGACCCCTCGCCGACGCGCTCCTCGCGTCGGAGCGCTTCGGCGCCGCGGTCGGCGACGCCCTGCTCCGGCTCGCGGGCGAGCAGCGCGCGATCCTCCGACGTCGCGCCGGAGACCCGCGCTCGCACGGTCCCGGTCCGTCTGCTCTTCCCCCTGGTCTTCCTCGTCCTGCCGGCGTTCGGGCTGCTCACCGTGGTGCCAGTGGTGCTCGCCGGATTCGACCGTTCCTGAGACAGAGGGAGCACCGAGATGCGAACCATCCGCTCGTGCCTGCGCGGCTGGCGTGTGGGCGAGACCGGTCAGACCACCGCCGAGTACGCCCTGGTGCTCATGGGCGCCGGGGCGATCGCGTTCCTGCTGATCGCGTGGGCCAACGGCGGGGCGGTGAAGAAGCTGTTCGACAGTGCACTCGACTTCCTGCTGTCGGCAGGGTGATCCGGCCGCCGCGCGAGCGGGGACAGGCGACCGTCGAGTTCGCCCTCGTCCTCCCCCTGCTGATGATGGCGGCGCTCGCGATCATCCAGGTCGCGCTCGTCGTCCGGGACCATGTCGCGGTGGTGCACGCGGCGCGAGAAGCGGCCCGGGCCGCGAGCGTCGACGGGAACCCGGCCCGAGCAGCCAACCGGGCGCTGCCGGGTGCCGACGTCCACGTCGGACCGAGGCCGGACGTCGGCGAGCAGATCCGGGTCGACGTCACCTTCACGTCGAGGACGAACGTACCCCTCGTCGGTGCGCTGTTCCCCGATCCCGTCCTGCACGCGACCGCGGTCATGCGGGTCGAGAAATGACACTCGAGGGGTTCCGGCGTGGGCACCACGAGCGCGGAGCCTCGACGATCGTCATGCTCGCGGTCGTCGTGCTCGGCCTCGCCGTCTGCCTCGGCGTCGCGCGTCTCGGCGTCGCGGCCGCAGCGGGCGCCCGGGCCGAGACCGCCGCGGATGCCGCCGCGCTCGCGGCCGCCGACATGCTGGCGCTGGGTCGCAGCGCCGGTGCGGCGCGCACCGCGGCCGCGACCACGGCGTCGTCGAACGGCGCCCGGCTCATCGTCTGCGGGTGCGACGGCCCGTTCGTGACGGTGGCCGTCGAGGTGGTGGTGCCGGCGGTCGACGCCTCGGCGCACGCTCGAGCGCGGGCCGAGGTCCGGCTCAGCTCCGGGCGTCCGTGAGCAGCTCGAGCAGGAGCAACGCGCCGGTCTTGTCGAGGAACTCGTTCCAGTTCCCGCACTTCGGCGACTGCACGCACGATGGGCACCCGGCGTCGCACGGGCACGCGGCGACGAGCTCGCGAGCGGCGCGGACGTGCTCGTCGAGGCGTGCAAAGGCGAGCTCCGCGATGCCGGCGCCGCCGGCGTAGCCGTCGTAGACGAAGATCGACGGTTCCTCCGTCGCGGGGTGTCGGGCCATCGAGACGCCGCCGACGTCCCAGCGGTCGCAGATCGCGAACAGCGGGAGCAGCCCGATGAGCGCGTGCTCGGCCGCGTGCACCGCTCCGAGGACGCGGCCGGGGGCGAGGCCGGCACCGACCACGACCGGCAACGGGACCGTGTACCAGCACGCGCGGGTGGTCAGACGGCCGGGTGGGACGTCGAGGGGTACGACTTCGATCGTCTCGTTGGTGGACGCGCGCTTGCGCTGGTAGCCGGTGACCCGCGTCGTGACCTCCACCGCTCCGAGGGCCGCGGTGCCGCGACCGGCGCGCGACGTCTGCTCGGCCGTGACGATGGTCAGGTCGGTCTCCTCACGGGTGCGGGTGTACTCGTCGAGGTCGTCGGCGGCTTCGAGGACGCCACGGTGGTGCTCCGTCTCCAGCGCCTCCACCCGGTACTGGCGGCCCTGGTGCAGGTACACCGCGCCCGGATGCGCGACCTGGAACACGCGGCCGGCCTCGACCGTGCCGATCGTCTCGCCGGCCCGGTCGACGAGCTCGTACTCGGCCCCCGAGCCGTTGCGCAGGCCGACACCCGGAGCCGGTGGCTGTTGCGCGGCCCAGAACATCCGTCCGTCGCGGGGCTTGAGCAGATCGGCGAGCACGAGCTCGCGCACCGCGTCGTCGAGGCCGGGCCCGAACCAACGCTCGTCGGACGGTTCGATCGGGAGCTCGTGGGCGGCACAGCCGACCTGCGCGGTGAGGACGAAGGGGTTGTCGGGGTTGGCGATCGCCGCCTCGGCCGGGCGCTCGAGCAGCTCCCGGGGGTGTGCCGCGTACCACTGGTCGAGCTGGTCGTCGCCCGTCACGAGCAGGGTCGCCGACCCGCGCGCACCGCGCCCGGCGCGACCGATCTGCTGGCGGAACGACGCGAGGGTGCCCGGGAACCCGTTGACGACGATCGCGTCGAGGCCGCCGACGTCGATGCCCAGCTCCAGAGCGCTCGTCGCGACCACCCCGCCGAGCTCACCGGACGCGAGCGCGCCCTCGAGCTCGCGCCGCTCGGTCGGGAGGTAGCCCGCGCGGTAGGCCGCGATCCGGGGTGCGGGCACGCCGGACGGACTCGTCGACTGCTCGAGCATCGCGCGCGCCTGGGCGGCGACGACTTCGGCTCCCTTGCGGCTCCGGCTGAATGCAAGCGTCTGGTGGCCGGCCGCCACGAAGCGGGCGAGCAAGCCCTGCGGTCTCTGTGTTCGCCGAGGCACGCGTGCCGGAGTGCGGATCGGTCAGCGGCCGCTGCCAGCACGCGAACCCCCGTGCGCCGAGCGGCGCGCCGTCTCGTGTGATCACCTCGATCGGCATGCCTGCCAGCGCAGTGGCGAGGGGTCCGGGGTTGCCGATCGTGGCGCTCGAGAAGCAGAAGGTGGGGCGGGCGTCGTAGTGCTCGCAGAGCCGGCGCAGCCGGCGGAGCACGTGTGCGACGTGACCGCCGAAGATTCCCCGGAGCGAGTGCAGCTCGTCGACGACGACGTACTGCAGTCGCATGAGAAACGTCGCCCAGCGCTCGTGGAACGGCAGCATGCCGACGTGGAGCATCTCGGGGTTCGTGAGCACGACGTTGGCCTGCTTGCGCAGCCGGGCCCGGTCGTCGGGTGGGGTGTCGCCGTCGTAGGTCGCCGCGACGAGGTCCGGCACCAGCCACTCGCGGAAGCGCCGGAGCTGGTCCTGGGCGAGGGCCTTGGTGGGGTACACGAGGAGCGCGGTCGCGGGCTCGCCCCGCAGGATCGCGTCCACGATCGGCAGCTGGTAGCAGAGGGTCTTGCCGGACGCGGTTCCCGTGGCGACCACCACGCTGCGTCCGTCCCGGAGACGGTCGACGGCGTCTGCTTGGTGGCTCCAGAGCCGGTCGATGCCGAGTGCGCCGAGGCGGGCCTCGAGCACCGGGTGCAGCGCGTGCGACGGGGTCGCGTACCGCGGCGGTTCTGGTGCGCGGACGCTCGGCGTACGCGACGCGCTCCGACAGGAGCGGATCGTGAACGAGGGCGTCGAACGTCTCGAGCGGATCAGGGGCCGGGCGGCCGCGATCGCTCGAGTCGACGCTCAGTGGGTCTGCAGGATTCCGTCGTCGGCGAAGTCCGCGAACAGGCTCGCGCCGTCGCTCGTCACCTGCAGCTCGGTCCCTGCGCCCGCGCCGACCGGGATGGTGACGTTCTTCACCGTGGCCGGGTCGATCGTCAGCGCGAGTCGCCCGAGCCGGTACATGTCGATGAGCGACACGTTGTCGGTGACGACGTGTCGCGCCAGCGTCGCAGCGAGGCTCAGCGTGCCGGCGTCGCCGGGGTTGCGCGCCCGGAGCATGGCGAGCGTGTCGAGGATGAGGGAAGCCTGATTCGTGGTGCGCTGGATGTCACCTGAGGTCCACTGGTGCCGGTTGCGCGAGATCGCCAGTGCCTGGTCGCCGTCGACGTGTTGCGGGCCGGCGGGGAACTCGGAGCCCGAGTACTGCTTGTCGCTGTGGGCCTCGGGCAGGTTGACGTCGATCCCGCCGATCTCGTCGACCATCGCGATGAAACCGGGGAAGTTCGTGGTGACGGCGTACTGGATGTTGATGCCCATCATCTGGTTGAGCTGCTCGACCATGGACGACAGCCCGCCCAGCGCATGGGACGCGTTGATCTTGTCGCCCCCCGGAGCCTGGGTGTCGCGGGGCACGTTGAGCACGGTCGCGGTGTGCGCGGCCGGGTTGACGCCGAACACGTGGATCGCGTCGCCCAGGCCCTTGTCGGCGTCGGTGCGACCGTCGTTGCCCAGCGCGAGGAAGAAGAACGGCTCGTTCGGCGCGCCGCTGAACTCGCCGTCACCCACCTTCGTGAGCTGGAACCAGGTCGCGCCTGCCGCGGGGTTCGGCTGACCGATCGCGAGCCACGCGGCGCCGAGGAGGCCGGCGACCAGCAAGCCGCACATCGGGATCGCGACGAGGAGTCGGACGAGGGGATTGGATCGCATCAGGGGGCCACCGTGGTCGTCGTCTCGGACGCCGCGGCCGAGGTAGGGGTCACCCCGGGTCCGCCGCGGTCGGTGCTGAGGGTCCAGCCGGTGATCTTCCAGCCGGCCACCTCGTCGGGGGCGAACACGAAGGATCCGGTCCGGTTGATCTGTACGTTGCCCTTCTCGGCGCGCGCGGTCACGGCCAGCTGGACGCCGGCCGTCACCGCGATAGTGTTGCCGTCCTTGTCGAGCAGGACGGTGAGCGGCACGGGCGGCGTGGTCACCCGGACCTTGCCGACCGCCTTCGGGAGACCTTCGTCGAGCACGATCGCGCGCTCGTCGCCGACGAGCGCGGCGACTGCGGCCTGGTCGAACACGGTCGCGAGGGCCGCGTCGTCAGCCTTGCCCTTGCGCAGCGGAGCGACGATCCCGTCCTCGACGTAGGTGCCGAGCACCGCGAGGACCTGGCCGGGGACCTCGGGCGGCACCGTGCCGTTGAAGCCGGCGGCGGCGACGGTCAGCTCCCCGGGCTGGAGGTCGACCGCGGTGGAGGCCTTGAAGGTCGGACCACTGGCCTGATCGGACGAGCCTCCGGCCAGGAGGAAGAACGCTCCGACACCGATGACGACGACCGCGGCAACTGCGGCGGCGATCAGACCCCACCGGCGACCGCCGCCACCCTCCGGACGCGGCGCCGTGTCTCCCTGGGCCCGGCGCTCGGCGCGGCGTCGGGGACGAGGCGACGACGTACCGGTCGGCCTGGTCCGTCTGGTACTGGTCGGGCGTGCGGCGGCGGGGCGGCGGTGCGATCCCGCCGGGATCGACCTGCGGAGGCGTCGCCGGGCGCGCGCGACGAGGCGGAGGAGGCGGTGCGGACATCGGGTCGAGGATA
Organism: uncultured Acidimicrobiia bacterium; assembly: GCA_963809885.1. Taxonomy (GTDB): domain Bacteria; phylum Actinomycetota; class Acidimicrobiia; order IMCC26256; family PALSA-555; genus JALHSW01. The sequence goes on from CAWELA010000007.1 coordinate 118,522, forward strand.
GAAGATGCGCGCGTGGATCTCGGGTCGGGGAGTTCCGTCCGACCGGGACGCGCAGGTACCGTGTGACCCGTGGCACTCAAGAAGGGGCTCAAGCGCCTCACCACCACCGTCGAGGAGCTCGACCGTCAGAACCTGTGCAGCTTCGTCGACGCGCTGGGGGTCACCCCCACGACCGAGATCGTGCCGCGTCGGCCGGTGCGGATCGGTGGCGAGGTGCGCTCGGTTCGCATCGTGCCGCGTGCCGGCGCCCCTGCCCTCGAGGTCACGATCAGCGACGGGCGTGGAAGCGCGACCGCGGTCTTCCTCGGCCGCCGCAAGATCGCCGGGCTCACGCCGGGGCGCAAGGTCACGGTGGAGGGCGTTGCCGGTCGCCACGCCAACCGTTTCTTGATCTTCAACCCCCGCTACACGCTGATCGCCTGACCAGGCGAGACCGGCTCAGGGGCCGGTGAGGAGCTGGCGCACTTCCTCTTCGGAGTCGGGCGTCACCATCGCGAGCACCTCGTCGCCAGCCTCGAACACCGTGTCGCCCCGCGGCATCACGACCTGTTCGTCGCGGACGATCGCGACGAACGTCGCGTTTCTCGGCAGGTCGACCTCGGAGATCGTCTGGTCGACGACCGCCGCGCCCTCGGCGAGGGTCACCTCGACGAGCCGGGCCTGACCACCTTCGAACTGGAGGATGCGGACGAGCCGCCCGACCGTGACCGCCTCCTCCACGAGCGCGGTGATGAGGTGGGTGGTCGACACGGAGAGGTCGACACCCCAGTTCTCGTTGAAGAGCCACTCGTTCTTGGGGTGGTTCACCCGCGCGATCACCCGTGGCACGGCGAACTCGGTCTTCGCGAGGAGCGAGACGACGAGGTTGTCCTCGTCGTCGCCCGTCGCGGCGACCAGCACATCGCATCCTTCGAGCCCGGCTTCGCGCAGCGACGAGACCTCGCACGCGTCGCCGATGTACCAGTCGACGCCTTCGACAGTCGTCGCCCGCTCACGGACACCGGGCTGCTGTTCGATCAGGAGGATCTCGTGGCCGGCCTCCACCAGGTCGTTGGCGATGTAGACACCCACCGCACCGGCTCCGGCGATCGCAACGCGCATCAGTGCTCCGGTCCCTGCTCGAGCCGCTCGCGCAGGGCGTCGAGGGCGTTGATCCCGACCACGAAGTGGAGGGCGTCACCTTCCTGGCCGACGACGTCGACTCCGACGACCTCGGCCGCGCCGAAGCGGGTGACCGCGGTCAGCCAGAAGCTGCCCGCCTCGTTGAGCCCGGCGAGCTTCTTCCCGCACCAGCTCGCGGGGATCGCGTACTCGACCAGGCTCACGCTGCCGCTCGGGTCGACCCACTCGTGGGGTGCCTCCCCGCTCGGCAGCAGACGCCGGAGCACCTGGTCGGTCGTCCACTGCACGGTGGCGACCGTCGGGATCCCGAGGCGCTCGTAGATCAGCGCCCGACGCGGGTCGTAGATCCGGGCCACCACGCGGTCGATGCCGAAGTTCTCCCGGGCGATGCGGGCGCTGAGGATGTTCGAGTTGTCCCCGTTCGTGACGGCGGCGACGGCCCCGGCCCGCTCGATGCCCGCCTGGACGAGGTGGTCGCGCTCGAATCCGAAGCCGACCACCTTCTGGCCGGTGAACGAGGCCGGGAGCCGACGGAACGCGCTCGCCTTCTTGTCGAGGATCGCGACCGTGTGGCCCCCGAGCTCGAGGCTCGCCGCCAGCTCGCTCCCCACTCGGCCGCAGCCGACCACCACCACGTGCACGTTGTCGCCTCCCGACTCCGAACCTCTGCGATGCTATCGACACCCCGTCGAACGGGTCCCAGCGAACACCCTTCGCGATCATGAACCGCTCGCTCCGGTGGGCGCACGGCACCTCGCGTGCGGGAGGATCACCCCTTGGCTCTCGTCAAGCGCATCCTGGTCGGGCGGCCCCTCGCCACCACCGAGCAGGAACACCAGCGGATCCCGAAGGTCATCGCGCTCGCCGTGTTCTCCTCGGACGCGATCTCGTCCACGGCGTACGCGACGGAGGAGATCCTCTTCGTCACCGCGGTCGGCGCGTCGAGCCTCCTGCTCGGCCTCGAGACGCTGATCCCGATCGCGATCGCGGTCGCACTGCTGCTCTCGATCGTCGCGTTCTCCTACCGCCAGACGATCTTCTCCTACCCGAACGGTGGCGGGAGCTACGTCGTCAGCCGCGAGAACCTCGGCGAGAACCCGTCACTGGTCGCCGGCGCGTCGCTGCTCGTCGACTACATCCTCACCGTCGCCGTCTCGATCTCGGCCGGCGTCGCCGCGATCATCTCGATCCCGGAGTTCAGCGACCTGCAGCAGCATCGGGTCGAGATGGGGATCGTCCTCATCGTGCTGATCACCGTCGCGAACCTGCGCGGGATCAAGGAGTCGGGCCGTCTGTTCGCCGCTCCCACCTATCTCTACATCGTCATGATCAGCGCGCTCGTGGGCTACGGGCTGTTCCGCAGCTTCGTCCTCGACGACATCAGCACAGTCCCGTTCGACAAGGCGGCGTTCGACGGAACGCTCTACAGCGGTGGCACGCTCGGGCTGTTCCTGATCCTGAAGGGCTTCTCGTCGGGCGCCGTCGCGCTGACCGGGGTCGAGGCGATCTCCAACGGCGTGCCGGCGTTCCGCCGTCCCGAGTCGAAGAACGCGGCCGCGACGCTCGTCTGGATGGCGGCCATCCTGGGCACGCTGTTCATGGGGGTGTCGATCCTGGCCCACCACCTGCAGCCCTACCCGAGCAAGGACTCGACGGTCCTCGCGCAGATGGGCATCCAGGTCTTCGGGACGGGCGGGATCTTCTTCATCCTGCAGATCGCGACCGCGCTCATCTTGACGCTCGCGGCGAACACTGCATACGCGGACTTCCCGCGGCTCTCCTCGATCATCGCCCGAGACGGGTACCTGCCGCGACAGATGGCGAACCGGGGTGACCGACTCGTGTTCTCCAACGGGGTGCTGATCCTCGCGGGCGCGGCAACCCTCCTGATCGTCGCGTTCGGTGGTGTCACCAACGCGTTGATCCCGCTGTACGCCGTCGGTGTGTTCACGTCGTTCACGCTCTCGCAGGCGGGCATGGTGCGCCACCACCGGGCGGAGCAGGCGCCGAACTGGCAGCGCCACATGATCATCAACGGCGTCGGCGCCGCCGCGACCTTCGTGGTGCTGATCATCGTCGCGGTCACGAAGTTCACGAGCGGTGCATGGGTGCCGATCGTCGTGATCCCGTTCATCATGCTGCTGTTCAAGAGCATCCACCGCCACTACCAGCGCGTCGGCAAGAGCCTGCGCGTCGAGCCCGACTACCGGGCCCGTCCGCTCAACAACACCGTGGTCCTGCTCGTCGGCCGGGTGCACAAGGGGGTGCTCCAGGCGCTCGCGTACTCCAAGTCGCTCAACCCCATGCACCTGGTCGCCCTCAGCGTCGTCACCGACGAGGAGGAGGACGCGAAGATCCGCGACCAGTGGGAGCAGTTCGGGATCGACATCCCGCTCGAGACGGTCTACTCGCCCTATCGCGAGCTCCACGCCCCCCTGGTGCGCTTCATCGACGAGCTCGACGACCGGTACCGCAACGACATCGTGACCGTCGTGATCCCGGAGTTCGTGGTGAAGCACTGGTGGGAGCACCTCCTCCACAACCAGAGCGCCCTGTTCCTCAAAGGACGGCTGCTCTTCCGCCGGAACACCGTGGTGACCTCGGTCCCCTACCACGTCGACTGAGCCCTCCGGGCGCCCGCTGGGTCGAGGGGACGCCAATCGGCATGATCCGTCGGCCGCGGGCTAGCGTCTCCCGACATTTTCGATCGGTCGGAGCGTTCGATCGGCCGGGACCGCGCCCACCGTCGTGTGCGGGCGTCCGGGCCGGGGGGAACCCCTTCGGGGGAGAAGGAGCACAGACCAGATGCGCAGCATCGTCCTCGCGGCCGAAGGCGGCTACCAGGTCTTCCACCTCGGTGACACCGAGTGGGCCTGGCTGATCTTTTCCGTCGCCACCGCGATCCTGGCCCTCCTCGTCGGCTTCGTCCTGAGCAAGAGCGTGCTCTCGGCCGACCCGGGGACGCCGAAGATGATCGCGATCGCGTCGGCGATCCAGGAGGGCGCCATGGCGTACCTCAGGCGCCAGTTCCGCACGATCGCGCTCATCATCGTCCCGGTCGCCGCGTTGGTGTTCCTCACGTCGACCGAGGTGATCGAGCCCGCCATCGCGGAGGTGACGGGCGGCACGGGTGGCCTGACGTTCTTCCAATCGGGCCTCTTCCGCACCATCGCGTTCGTCGCCGGTGCTTTCCTCTCGGCCCTCACGGGTTTCATCGGCATGAGCCTCGCGGTGCGTGGCAACGTGCGCACGGCCGCGGCGGCGCGGACCGGCTCGCTCAAGGCCGCGCTCAAGGTCGCGTTCCGCACCGGCGGCGTCGCCGGCATGTACACGGTCGGTCTCGGTCTCCTCGGCGCGACCGTGATCATCATGCTGTTCCAGAACACCGCCGCCGCCATCCTCATCGGCTTCGGCTTCGGTGGTTCGCTCATCGCGCTGTTCATGCGGGTGGGCGGCGGCATCTTCACGAAGGCGGCCGACGTCGGCGCCGACCTGGTCGGCAAGGTGGAACAGGGCATCCCCGAGGACGACCCGCGCAACCCCGCCACGATCGCCGACAACGTCGGCGACAACGTCGGCGACTGCGCAGGCATGGCGGCCGACCTGTTCGAGAGCTACGAGGTCACACTCGTCGCGTCGATCATCCTCGGCGTCGCCGCGTTCCGTTCGGTCGGCGCGAACCCGGCGTACGGCCTGATCTTCCCGGTCGTCGCCCGCGCCGTCGGCGTGCTCGCGTCGATCGTGGGCGTCTACATGGTGCGGGCCACCGACAAGGACAAGTCGGCCATGGCCCCGATCAACCGGGGCTTCGCGGCCGCCTCGGTCCTCACCGTGATCGGCACCGCGCTCGTCGCCTTCCTCTACGTCGGCCAGGACAACAACGTCGGTTGGGGCGACTTCGGGCCCGGCGCCCGGGTGTTCCTCGCCGTCGTGATCGGGCTGATCCTCGCCCAGATCGTGAGTCGGCTCACCGAGTACTTCACCTCCACCGAGACCCAGCCGGTGCAGGAGATCGCTGACTCCACCCGTACCGGCCCCGCCACGACGATCCTCTCGGGAATCTCGAGCGGGCTCGAGTCGTCGGTCTGGTCGATCATCGCGATCGCCGCCGCGCTCGGTGTCGGGATCATCCTCGGTGACGGCAACCTGAAGTTCACCTTCTACATCGTCGCCCTCACCGGCATGGGCATGCTCGCCACCACCGGCGTCGTCGTCTCCGAGGACACCTTCGGTCCCGTCGCCGACAACGCGGCCGGCATCGCCGAGATGTCAGGCGAGTTCGAGGGCGAAGCCGAGCGCATCATGGTGAGCCTCGACGCGGTCGGGAACACGACGAAGGCGGTCACCAAGGGCTTCGCGATCGGTTCGGCGGTCATCGCCGCGGTCGCGCTGTTCGCCTCGTACATCGAGGTGATCGGCGACGAGCTGCTGACCACCGTCGAGCGGGCCGGCGACAAGGTCTTCACCAACTCCCTCACGCAGATCAACGTGGCCAACCCGGAGGTGTTCATCGGGCTGCTCGTCGGCGGGTCGATCGCCTTCATGTTCAGCGCCCTGGCAATCCGAGCGGTCGGCCGCACGGCGGGCAAGGTCGTCGAAGAGGTCCGGCGCCAGTTCCGTGAGCGCAAGATCATGGAGGGCATCGACGAGCCCGAGCACGGCAAGGTCATCGACATCTGCACCACCGCCGCGCTGCGCGAGCTCACCACGCCCGCGCTCCTTGCGGTCCTCATGCCGGTCGTCATCGGCTTCGGCATCGGCTACCTGGCCCTGGGCGCGTTCCTCGCCGCGGTGATCCTCACCGGGCAGCTCATGGCAGTGTTCCTCTCGAACTCCGGTGGCGCATGGGACAACGCCAAGAAGTTCATCGAGGACGGCAACCTGGGTGGCAAGGGGAGCGAAGCCCACAAGGCAGCCGTGATCGGTGACACGGTCGGCGACCCGTTCAAGGACACCGCCGGCCCGGCGCTGAACCCGCTCATCAAGGTGATGAACCTGGTCTCGCTGCTGATCCTCCCGGCCGTGATCAGCCTGCGCGACGACACGGCGGCCCGCCTGGCCATCGCCGCGGTCGCACTGGTCGTCGTGCTCGTCTCGATCACGTTCTCGAAGCGCAAGGGTGGCGGCGTTCACCCAGGAGTCCGAGATCGTCGAGGAAGAGCTCGAGGCCGCCGGCGCGAGTCCGGGCGCCAGCGCCGGGGAGTGACCCCCGGCGGCCGCGCCGCTCGGCGGCCCGCGCCGAGGGCGCATCGAGCGTCGAGCCTCTCGCGCCACGACTGCGCCCGCTGCGTCGCCCTGAGCCGAACGGCTCCGGGGGTCAGTCGTCCGGGTGGAGGATCTCCTCGAGCTCCTCGGCCTCGGCCTCGGCTTCGGCCGGGCTCACCTCGGCGTGCGGGTGCTTGCGGGCCTTGCGCCACTCGAGGAAGGGCGGGATGAGGGAGATGAGGATGATCGCGGCGACGAGCGGCAGGAGATAGGTGTCGATGTCCTTGCCGATGACGTCACCGAGGGCGTAGCCGAGCAGGGTGAGTCCGACGGCCCAGAGGAAGGCGCCGACGACGTTGTAGCGGAAGAAGGTGCTGCGCGGCATCTCCCCGACGCCGGCGAGCGTCGGTGCGAACGTACGGACGATCGGGACGAAGCGGGAGATGATGATCGTCTTCGGGCCGTGGCGCTCGAAGAACGCCCGGGTCCGGTCGATGTACTCCTGCTTGAAGATCTTGGAGTCGGGCCTGCGGAACAACGGGGGTCCGGCTCGCTCACCGATCGTGTAGCCCACCTGGTCCCCGAGCACCGCCGCGACGAAGGATCCGAGGATCACCATCCAGACGTTGAGCTTGCCCTGCCCGGCGAGGATCCCCGCGGTGAACAGCAGCGAGTCGCCGGGGAGGAAGAAACCGAGCAGCAGCCCCGTCTCGGCGAAGATGATCAGCCAGAGGACGACCTCGCCGTACGGGCTCAGCGAGTTGAGCCACGACTGCGGGTCGATGCCGAAGACAGCGACATGGGCAGCGAGCACGGGCGAACCTTAGACGCCGTGCCGTTCCGAACCGCCCTCCGGGGCGCCCGACCCGTGGCCCGACGACGCGGAATTCGTTGTCCCGCCTCGTCCCTGCCCGCCCGGCTTGACTCGGCGTGCTCGTCCGTGCGAATCCTCGTATGCGCGTCCCGGGGTCCCGCACCAGCAAGACTTGGCGCCTCGTGAGCAACGTGCGCCCCAAGCGCCGCACCAACAACGTGCACGGATGCAACGGATGAAGAGGAGCCCGTGGCCAAGCCGCTCGTGATCGTCGAGTCGCCCGCGAAGGCGAAGACCATCGAAGGCTTCCTCGGTCGCGACAAGGTGCGGGTCATCGCGAGCTACGGCCACATCCGCGACCTGCCCAGCAGCGCCAAGGAGGTGCCGAAGTCGGTCACGGACCGCGAAGTGCGCCGCCTCGGTATCGACGTGAAGGACCACTTCTCGCCCGTCTACGTCGTCCCCGAGCGCAAGAAGGAGTACGTCCAGCGCGCTCAAGGACGCCCTGAAAGACGCCAGCGAGCTCTACCTCGCGACGGACGAGGACCGCGAGGGCGAGGCCATCTCGTGGCACGTCCTCGAGATGCTCAAGCCCGAGGTCCCGGTCAAGCGGATGGTCTTCCACGAGATCACCCAGCAGGCCATCGAGGACGCCATCGAGAACTGGCGCGAGCTCGACATGAAGCTGGTCGAGGCGCAGGAGGGCCGCCGGATCCTCGACCGGCTCTTCGGCTACGAGATGTCCCTGGTCACCCGTCGCCGGGCCGGTGGGGCCAGCTCGGCCGGCCGGGTCCAGAGCGTCGCCGCCCGGCTGGTGGTCGAGCGGGAGCGTGAGCGGATGGCGTTCCGGGTCGCCGCCTACTGGGACCTGCAGGGGGCGTTCGTCGCCGACACCACGACCGACGGTGCGGTGGGCGGGACCTTCTCGGCCGGGTTGCGCACCCTCGACGGGCTGCGCCTCGCCTCCGGCAAGGACTTCGAGGCGACGACCGGGCTGCTCGCGGAGGGCGCCGACGTGGCCCTCCTCGACGAGGACGGCGCCGCGACGCTGGCCGCGAAGCTCGAGGGCGCGCCGTTCCGGGTCGAGTCGGTCGAGACCAAGGCGTTCACCGAGCGGCCGAAGCCGCCGTTCACCACCTCGACCCTCCAGCAGGAGGCAGGCCGGAAGCTCAACTTCTCCGCGGCCCGGGCGATGTCGATCGCGCAGAAGCTCTACGAGAACGGGCACATCACCTACATGCGCACCGACAGCACCAACCTGTCGGAGCAGGCCATCACCGCGGCGCCGGCTCCAGATCAGCACGCTCTACGGCGACGAGTACCTCCCGGCGGAGGCGCGCACCTACCGCGGCAAGGTGAAGAACGCCCAGGAGGCGCACGAGGCGATCCGCCCCGCCGGCGACACGATGCGCGTCCCCGAGGAGCTCGCGCCCGAGCTGCACACGAGCGACGAGCGCCGCCTCTACGAGCTGATCTGGAAGCGCACGATCGCCTCCCAGATGTCCGACGCTCGCGTGCGCCGCGTCACGGCGAAGCTGGGTGCGACCGCGAGCAGCGGCGAGGTCGTCGTCTTCAACGCGACGGGTCGCACGATCGAGTTCCCCGGGTACCTGCGCGCGTACGTCGAGGGTGCCGACGACCCCGACGCCGAGCTCGAGGACCGCGAGGCGATCCTCCCGCCGCTCGCCGAGGGCGACGCGGTCGAGTGTCGTGAGATCACGCCGTCGGGACACACCACACAGCCGCCGGCGCGCTACACCGAGGCGAGCCTGGTGAAGGAGCTCGAAGAGCGCGGCATCGGGCGTCCGTCCACCTACGCGTCGGTGATCGACACGCTGCTCCGCACGCGACTACGTGTGGAAGAAGGGCAACGCGATGGTCCCGTCGTGGACGGCGTTCGCCAAGCTCCAGCTGCTCGAACGCCACTTCCCGCGCCTCATCGACTACGAGTTCACCGCGACCATGGAAGAGGCGCTCGACACGATCGCGCGTGGTGAGGGCGAGGCAGAGAAGTGGCTGCACGCGTTCTGGTTCGGCGACACCGAACCCGGCCTGAGCGAGCTGATCGACGAGGAGCACCTCGCCACGATCGACCCGGCCGACGTGAACACGGTGCACCTCGGCCACGACGCCCAGGGCAACGAGATCATCGTCCGGGTGTGGAGCAACGGGGCGAGCGTGCTCCGGGGCGAGGACAAGGCGCCCGTCCCCGTCGACCTGCCGCCCGACGAGCTCACGATCGAGAAGGCCGAGGAGCTGATCAAGGAGGGTTCGGGCGGGCCCCGGGTCCTCGGCAACGACCCCGAGACCGGCATGCCCGTGCTCGCGCTCACCGGCCGGTTCGGTCCGTTCGTGCAGCTCGGCGAGATGGAGGAGGGGTCGAAGGAGAAGCCCAAGCGCGGCTCGCTGCTCGAGGGCATGACCCCGAAGACCGTCACCCTCGAGGACGCGCTCCAGATCCTCTCCCTCCCGCGCGTCGTCGGCAACGACGCCGAGGGGAACGAGATCACCGCGCTGAACGGCCGCTACGGGCCGTACCTGAAGAAGGGCACCGACAGCCGCAGCCTCGAGACCGAGTCGCAGCTCTTCACCGTCACCGTGGAGCAGGCCGAGGCGATCTTCGCCCAGCCGAAGCGGCGCGGCGGGCGCACCAAGGCGCCGATCGGTGAGCTCGGGCCGCACCCGGAGTCCGGCGCGCCGGTGCGCGTGCTCGACGGGCGCTTCGGCCCCTACGTCACCGACGGCACGATCAACGCGACCGTGCCCCGCGGCGTCGACCCGGCGTCGATCGACCTCGAGCAGGGCGTCGAGCTGCTCCGCGAGCGCGAGGCCCGCGGGCCTGCCCAGAAGCGGACGAACAAGAAGAAGGCCGCCAAGAAGAACGCCACCAAGAAGGCGGCCAAGAAGTCGCCGGCGAAGAAGTCGTACCGCGAAGCCGCCGCCCAAGACCACGACCCGGGTCGTGAAGAAGGGGACGAGCAGCCGCGCCAAGGCGGCCAAGGCCGCCACCAAGAAGGCCGCGGCGGCACGGACCCGCGAGCCGGCGGCCGTCGCGCCGACCGACGGTCGCTGCGCGACCCGGTCGTCGGCGACGCCTCCACGCCCGACGCGTTCTAGGCCGCCGAGCCCGGCTCGGCCCCGGTGGGGTCGGGATCGAGCAGCGAGCCAGTCGATCGACCCTCTTAGCCTGCAGTCGTCGTGAGCGCGGACACGCCCGCCCCCTTCATCCCTGCCAGCCCGGACGAGCCGCCCGTCCCGTCCGCGCCCTGGCGCGTCTTCGGCACCAAGGCGTACTTCCGCCTCTGGCTCGCGCAGGTCGTGTCGAGCCTCGGCGACTGGATCGGCCTGATCGCGATCCTCGCGATCGCGACCCGGGTGTCGGACAACTCGGGTGCCGCGGTCAGCCTCGTCATGGTCGCCCGGGTCGTGCCGGGGTTCTTCCTCGGGACGGTCGGCGGCGTCGTGATCGACCGATTCGACCGCCGGAAGGTGATGGTCACCTGCGACATCGCTCCGGGCGAGCCTCCTGCTCATGCTCCCGTTCGTCGACAACGCTCACCGGCCTCGTGCTCATCTCGTTCGGGCTGGAGATCCTCACGCTGCTCTGGGGGCCGGCCAAGGACGCGTCGGTCCCGCACCTCGTCGACGAGACCGCAGCTCGCGTCGGCGAACAGCCTCTCGCTCGTGGCGTCGTACGCGACCTTCCCGCTCGCCTCGATCGTGTTCTCGCTGCTCGCGGCGCTCGCGGCGTGGCTGGGGTCGTTCGACGCGCTGTCCACGCTGCAGGTCGACCAGGAGACGCTCGCCCTCCTGGTCGACTCCTGCACGTTCATCGCCTCGGCGATCATCGTCTTCGGGCTCCCGATCCCGCGGGCCCGCGAGCGAGAGCCCCACGAGCGGATCGACTGGACGCAGACGATCCGCGACATCAAGGAGGGGCTCCACTTCATCGCGCACCAGCCGCGCGTCCGCGGCGTCATCGTCGGGCTCGGGGTCGGCCTCATCGGCGGTGGCGCCATGATCCCGCTGGGCGCCGCGTTCGCGAAGCAGGGGCTCGACGGCGACAGCGCGACGTTCGGTGTGCTGATGACCGCGCTCGGGATGGGCGCGGCAACCGGCGTGGTGCTGCTGCTCATCTTCCAGAACCGACTGCCGCGCGAGACGGTGTTCGAGTTCGCGGTGATGGGGACCGGCGCGTTCCTGATCCTCGCCGCGTTCTGCTCGGAGCTGCCGCCCGCGGCCCTCGCGATCGGCCTGGTCGGCGCGTGTGCCGGCACGTCGTACGTCACGGGGTTCACCGTGCTGCAGGAGTCGGTGCACGACGAGCTGCGCGGTCGTACGTTCGCGACGCTGTACACCGTCATCCGCATGTGCCTGCTGATCTCGCTGGTGATCTCACCGCTGTGGGCCGACTTCTGGGACTGGTTCGTGGATCAGTTCACGAGTGACCGGCTCGTCCACCTCGGCGGCGCGAGCTACGCGTTCCCGGGCGTGCGCATCGCGCTGTGGGGCGGTGGGCTGATCACGCTCGCGGCCGGGATCTGGGCGCGCCACTCGTGGCGGCAGGCCCAGCGCGACGACCCGATCGACCCCGCGTTCGACCCGAACTCCGGGGCACGCCACCGACTCCGAGAGCGGGAACGCATGAGCGCGGTCGCTCGCTTCGTCGTTCTCGAGGGCGGTGACGCGACGGGCAAGAGCACGCAGGTGGAGCTGCTCGCGGCCCGGCTGCGACGCGCGGGCCATGAGGTGGTCACGACGTTCGAGCCCGGCGCGACCCCGCTCGGTGCGCGCCTGCGCACGCTGCTGCTCGACGAGCCCGGCCCGATCGACCCGATCGCCGAGGCACTGCTGATGGCCGCGGACCGGGCCGAGCACGTCGCAGAGGTCGTGCGTCCCGCGCTCCAGCGCGGCGCCTGGGTGGTCAGCGACCGGTTCGTGCCGTCGTCGCTCGCGTACCAGGGCGTCGGGCGCGGGCTCGGCGTCCCCGAGGTCGGACAGCTGAACGAGCTGGCGACCGCGGGGCTCGAGCCCGACCTGGTCGTCGTGCTCGACCTCGCGCCCGAGGCGGCTCGCGAGCCGGCTCGGCCGGACCCGCGACCGCATGGAGGGCGAGAACGACGCGTTCGCGCTCGCGGTGCACGAGGCCTACCGCGACCTTGCGCGCTCTCGGGGGTGGTCGGTCGTCGACGCGTCCGCAGAGCGTCGAGACCGTCGCGGCCGGCGTCTGGGCCCAGGTCGAGGAGCACCTGGCGCCGTGACGACGACCGGGTGGGACCGGATCGTCGGCCAGGACCGCGCGGTCGCGCTGCTGCAGCGGGCTGCCGACCGTCCCGTGCACGCCTACCTCCTCGTCGGGCCACGCGGCTCGGGGGTCGAGGAGTCGGCGCGCTGCTTCGCCGCGACGCTGATCGCACCCGACGACGCCCGGGTGTGGGAGCTCGTCGAGCGGGGGGACCACCCCGACGTCGTCGAGATCGAGCCGATCGGGAACGACGTCGTCATCGACGAGGCACGCGCGCTGATCCGGGAGGCGCACGCGAGCCCGATCGAGCTCGACCACAAGGTGGTGGTGCTGTTCGGGGCCGACCGACTGCGCGACGAGGCCGCGAACACGATGCTGAAGACGCTCGAGGAGCCGCCGGCGCGCACGTCGATCGTGCTCGTCGCCGAGCGCGCCGACGCGATCCTCGAGACCATCCGGTCGCGTTGCCAGCGCGTCGACTTCGACTCGCTCGACGAGGCGACGATCCTGCAGGCGCTGACCGTGTCGCATCCCGACCTGCCCGAGGAGCGCCGCGTCCTGCTCGCGCGGCTGGCCGGCGGACGCCTCGACCGCGCCCGACGTCCTGGCCGGGAGGCTCGGGCCGTTCCGCGACGCGTTCCTCGACGCGGTCGACGCGATCGACGGGTCGGGAGCGGCGTCGAGCGGTCGGTCGAGATGCTGCTCGACGTGCTCGGCGCCACGGTCAGCGCGCTGGAGGAACGCCAGACCGAGGAGCTCGAGGCACTCGGCGAATCCATGGCCGCAGCGGGCTACCCGTCGCGCGTGGCCGCGGCACGCACGCGCGCCCTGGCGGCACGCCAGAAGCGGGAGCATCGCCGGGCGCGCATCGACGCGTGGCTCGAGGGCTTCGCCGCGGTGGAGTCGATCTACCGCGACGCGCTGGCAGGCCCCGACGCCCGTCCGATCAACCTCGACCGCGCGGCGCCGAACGTGCACCCGCGCGGGGCGGTGGCCGCGCTCGAGGCGTGCCGTCAGGCGCGGGCCGGGCTGATCGAGTTCAACGCCAACGAGACGCTCACGCTCGAGCGGCTGCTCCTCCACCTTCCTGCGGCCGGGCTCCCCGCCGCGAGGGGGAGCGGGAGACCTCCCCGCTAGGATTCCTCGCTCCAAGCAATAGTGTCACCGCCGGGATAGCTCAGTCGGCAGAGCAGCTCACTCGTAATGAGCAGGTCAGGAGTTCGAATCTCCTTCCCGGCTCCACCATATAGAACAAGGGTCTTCGGGGCTCAGGACCCGAACCCGTGTTTGCTTAGCGTTCCCTCACCCGAGAATTCGGGGGATGCCCACCACCACGGAACCGCAGCAGACAGCCACGAAACCGCAGAAAGTCGCGCCCGGGAGCCTCGGGAACCTTCGGGTTTCTTGGGAACGGTCGCTGACCAGCGCGCACCGGTCGCCCAAGACCATCAGCAACTACCTCGGCGCGATGCCCTCAAGGTCCGGCCCCGTTGTTCCGTTACCTCCCCCAATTGCTTCACCCCTCGGCCGTTGGAGTCCTGCTGATGTTCCGTACCATCCGCCGCAGCACGCTCGTCGGCACCGTGTTCGCCCTGGTGGCCGTCGCGCCCGTGGCCGCCGCGTCGACCGCCTCCGCGCAGGACGGCGGGAGCGGGAAGCCCGGGGTTCTCGCCACGCTGAAGGTCACCGCGGAGAAGGTCGAGGTCAAGAAGCAGGGCGCGGATGCCTTCAAGGTTGCGCGGGACGGCGCGAAGCTCCGCGAGGGAGACACCGTGCGCACCGACGCGACCGGCCTCGCCGAGATCGACTACTTCGGTGACGGCGGCTCGTACACACGTCTCGACGTCGACACCACGTTCACGATCACCGAGCTGACCGACGAACAAGGCTCCCGGCACGTGCAGGGGAGTCTGGACGCCGGTCAGGCGTGGCACCGAACCGAAGCCCTGACCGAGAGCGGCTCGTTCGGACAAGAGGGCGCCGGCGCGAACGCAACCACGCGCGGCACCGCGTTCAACATGCTTTGCGAGTCGGCCGATCGCTGCCTGACCACGGGCGTCGTTCACGACGTGGAGCTCACCGGGATCGACGGCGAGCAACAGGTGCTCGATCCCTTCCAGCAGTGCGCCTCCGACGACACCCAGGGTGGCGGGCCCGGCGAGCTGACCGGCGATCTCTGCGCGCAGGTGACCCAGCTCACCCTCGACGAGATCGTCGCCAACCAGTGGATCCAAGACAACCTGCTGAAGGATCTCCTCGAGCACGGCTACGGTCCCGGACCGTTCACCCTGACCGGCACCATCGTCGTCGAACAGGGACACGTGGTGTCGTTCACCCTCGACCCCCCGGACACCCCGAACGCGCCCAGCGCACCTGCCGCGCCGGTGATCGGGCCACCGCCCCTCCTCGTCGACGACCTGGGTCCCACGCCGGTGTCGCTCGACGACGGTTTCGTGGGGGCCGAGCAGCTCTCGACTACGTGCGACTTCTACTCGGGCTGCAGCAGCTTCGTCCTCTTCAAGATCAACGTCACCGAGCCCGCCGACCTCTCGAATGTGTTCGTCGTCTTCACGAAGCTGCCCGACCTGGCCGGTGACGTGTTGGCCGGTTGCGAAGGCTCGTGTGGCCCACCGGTGACCCTCGGGACGCGCTACCTCGCCACCACGATCTTCGGCTTTGCCCCGTTCGACCCGTGGGAGGAGAGCATTGAATCGATCGACGAGGCTTCGCCCCAGGTGGACGGGCCCGCGCTGGAGGACACCATGTCGTTCCGCGCGGAGTCCGATGCCGCCTCGTCGCCCGAGACGACGGTCGACGTGGTCGTGGAAGGCGTCGTGGACCCGTGCTCCCTCGAGTCCGGCGACGTGAGCACCTATTGTTGAGATCGACTGAGCTCCTCATTCCAGCCTGCCGGTACCACAGGGTGAGCTCCACCGGTCCACCGATGGTCGCCCGATGAAGGGGTGCCGCGCGCCGATCGTGCTCGCAGCACTCGCCGTCGCCGGCCTCGCCGCCGCCTGCGTGCCGGCTGCCCCGCCGCCGCCGCCACCACCACAGCAGCCGGCGCAGGCCGCGCCACCTCCGACGGTCGCGCCCCCGACTCCGGCACCGTCCCCGGCCTTCGACAAGACCTACGTCACCGGGCTCGACCACCCGTGGGACATGGCCTTCGTCGACGCGGACACGATGCTCTTCACCGAACGACCGGGTCGCATCTCGTCGCTCGTCGGTGGCGTGACCCAGAAGCTCGTGGGCACGGTCGCCGATGTCACGACCTCGGGCGAGGACGGGCTGATGGGCATCGCGGTCGATCCGTCGTTCTCCACCAACCACTTCATCTATGTCTGCGTGTCCACCAACGCGAACGACAACCGTGTTCGCCGGTACACGGTCGACCTGGACGCGACGCCCAACGCCGGGCTGTCTGCCCAGCTCGACCTCGTCGGCAGCATCCCGCACGCGAACTTCCATGACGGGTGCCGCGTGCGGTTCCAGCCGGGGAGCTCCGCGCTGTGGGTGACCACCGGCGACGCGGGTCAGGGCCCGGTACCGCAGAGCAGCGGCAGTCTCGGCGGCAAGACGCTCCGGCTCAACGCCGACGGCACCGCGTTCAGCGGCAACGTCTCCGGTGCCCGCTGGTACACGAAGGGCCACCGCAACCCCCAGGGGATCGCCTTCCGGCCGGGGAGCAACGACCCGTACACCGCGGAGCACGGACCCAACATCAACGACGAGGTCAACAAGCTGGTCAACGGTGGGAACGCCGGCTGGGACCCGACCAACGGTTCCGACTACGACCAGACGAAGCCGATGACCGACCTGCTCAAGTTCCCGAGTGCGATGCGGCCCGTCTGGCGCTCCGGCGACGCTGGCACCATCGCGCCGTCCGGCATCACGTTCCTCAGCGGGTCGCAGTGGGAGGCCTGGGACGGCGTGCTGCTGATCGCCGTGCTCAAGAACAGCGAGCTGCGTGCTCTCGTCATCAACCCCGACGGCAGCGTGAGCGGCCAGTTCCAGGTGCCGGGCTCGACCGGCACCCGGCTGCGCAGCGCGGTGCAGGGGCCCGATGGCAACCTCTACGTCGCGACGGACGCGGGCGGGTCGAGCGGCGCGATCTGGAAGATCACGCCCTCGTAGGAACCTCGCGGAATTCGCGTCACGATCCTTGATGTCGAACATATGTTCGTGTACACTCCACCTCAGCACTTCGGGTCGAGGAGCTCCCGCATGTTCCTCCGTTCGCATCGCTCGGCACTCACGTGCTCCGAGCCGGTCCGCTGGATGGCCCGTGTCCGCACTCCCGCTCTCCCAGGCATCACCGGTCGGTCGCCCGCAGCTGCGTGCCGCGGTCGGGGTGGTACGCGACTTCGTGCGCGACCTCGAGCCTGGGTGCGTCTCGGCGCGTGATGCGAAGGGCCTGATCGAGCTCTTCGGCGAGGCGGGCCGCCTCGCCACCGCCGCGACCACACTCTTGGCGCCGCGGGTCGCGGCGACGAAGGTCTGGGCCGACGACGGCGCCCGCAGCCCGGCCGAGTGGATCTCGCAGGCAACCGGGGCACCGATGGGTCAGAGCATCGGGATGCTCGAGACCGCCGAACACCTGACCTCGTTGCCGGCGACGGAAGCCGCGCTGCGCGACGGCGCGCTCTCCCCGGGTCAGGCCCGCGCGATCACCCACGCCGCCAACGCGGACCCCGAGGCCGAAGCCGAGCTCCTCGCCACCGCACCACGCGCGTCCCTCCGCGGGCTGGAGGAACGCGCCCGGGCGGTGCGCGACGCGGCGCAGCCCGAGGAGTCCGAAGCCCGCCACCGGGCCGCGCACGCCGAACCGCGACCTCTCCACCTGGGTCGATCGCGACGGCGCCGGCCGCCTCGCCTGGCGTGGCACCCCCGACGCCCTCGCCGGCATCCACGCGGTGCTCACGCCCTTCGTCAAGGAGCAGCTCAGCGCCGCCCGCCGGGCGGGACGCGACGAGCCCTACGGGGCCTGCGCCGCCGACGCGCTCTGCACCCTCGTCGATGCTGCCGCCGGAGACCGCACGACCGATCGCAAGCGGGCGATCCGACCGGTCATCCGGGCCCGTGTCGACGTCGCCGTGCTCCGACGCGGCCGGACCACACCCGCCGAGACCTGCGAGCTCGAGGGCGTCGGCCCCGTCCCCGTCTCGGTGATCGACCGACTCGCCGACCAGGACCCCATCGTCGACCTCGTCCTCACCCGAGGGCGCGAGGTCACCCACGTCGCCCACCTCGGACGCTCCGGCGACACCTTCCTCAAAGCCGCCATCGAGTGGCGCGACCCCCACTGCCGCATCGACGGCTGCCACGCCTCCACCGGCCTCGAGACCCACCACCTCGAGGCGGTCGCCGACGACGGGCGAACCTCGCTGGAGAACCAGATTCGGCTCTGCGGCCACCACCACGACCTCATCACCCACCACCGCCACGAGCTGGTCGGTTCCCACGACTCCGGCTGGCACCTCCGGGCACCACCGCCCGACACCGGATGAGCGTCAGGCAGGTCCAGCGTGCACGCAGCCGACGCCGCATGCGGTGCCGGTCGAGCCGCGGGATAGCCTCGGACTCGATGGCCGATCAGGCGGAGTTCGCCGACCTCGCGATGCCCTACATGGACGCGTTGTACTCCGCCGCCATGCGTATGACCCGCAACCCGTCCGACGCGGAGGACCTCGTCCAGGAGACGTACCTGCGCGCGTACCGCGGGTTCGGCGGGTTCAAGGCGGGCACGAACCTCAAGGCCTGGCTGTACCGAATCCTCACGAACACGTACATCAACACGTACCGGGCCAAGAAGCGCCGGCCCCAGGAGTCCGAGCTCGACGACACCGAGGACTTCGTGCTCTACCGTCGCATCGGCGGGCTCGAGGCCGCGGAGGCGGAGCGCACCCCCGAGTCGGAGGTGCTCGATGCGCTGCCGGACGACACGGTGAAGGAGGCGCTGGAGTCGCTCCCCGAGCAGTTCCGCATGGCGGTCCTGCTCGCCGACGTCGAGGGCTTCTCGTACAAGGAGATCGCCGAGATCACCGACGTCCCGGTGGGCACGGTGATGAGCCGCCTCCACCGGGGAAGAAGGCAGCTCCAGAAGCGGTTGTTCGACTACGCCAAGGAACGGGGCCTTGTGCCCGAGCCGGCCGCCCCGCCGGCCGCCTGAAGGACACAGGGAGACGTAGCGCTCAGATGGACTGCGACAAGGCCTTCCATCGCATGTACTACTACCTCGACGGTGAGATCACCGTCTGGAGGCGGTGGAAGATCACCCGCCATCTCAACCGCTGTCCACCGTGCGCCCAGGGGTTCGACTTCGAGGTCGAGCTGCGCCAGGTCGTCGCCGCACGATGTCGCGACGAGGTGCCCCCGGAGCTGAAGCGCAAGATCACCGAGTCGCTCGGGGCGGAACCGCGCCGAGCCCCCTCCGACGTGAGGCGCGCTCGTATGATGACCCCGTCCAGTCGTCTGCACAGGAAGCGTTGCGGTTGATGCTCGCCGACTCCCAGTACCAGTGGTTCTACTGGCTCGCACCGATCCTCGCGGTCAGCTTCGTCCTGATGGCGCTCGGCCTGGGCATGGGCTACATCCGCAAGGTCCTCGTCCCCAAGTACCGGGGCAAGCGAGTCGAGTGACCGCGGCTGCGGCGCCCGCGGTCCCGGCCCTCGGTCCCGACGCGGGGCATCGGCCACCGGAGCCGGTCGACTGGGCGCTCGCCGCCCGGGTCGCCGGCCGGGTCGCCGGCCGGGACCCGATCGCCGACTCCTATCTCGCTGCCTCCCTGGCGGAGGACTTCGCCTCGGTCACCACGCAGGCCGAGGCCCTGGTCACCGAGCACACCGGCCTCGTCGTCGTCGGCGACGCGCGCGCCTCGGTCCTCGACCGCAGCGGGTGGGTGGAGGCGAACGTCGCGTCGATGCGCCGGCTCCTCGGGCCGCTCACCAACAAGCTCGGCGAGCAAGATGCTCGCGAGCCCGCTCGCGCCGATCGGTCGGACCGTGAGCGCGACCGAGCTCGGCGTGCTCCTGGGCTGGTTCTCCCAGCGCGTGCTCGGCCAGTACGACCTGCTCGTGCCCGAGGACCGGCGTCGGGTCACGGCTCGGCGGTGAGGGCGACGCGGTCTACTTACGTGGGCGCCAACATCCTGGCGCTCGAGAAGCGCTTCGCGTTCCGCCCGCGCGACTTCCGGCTCTGGATCGCGATCCACGAGGTGACCCACCGCGCGCAGTTCCTCGGTGTGCCGTGGATGCGCGACTACTTCCTCGGGCTCGTCGAGCGCGCTCTCGGCGGCGTCGACGCCGACCCGCGTCAGCTGGTGGGCGCGCTCCTGCGCGCGGCCGACGAGCTGCGCCAGGGTCGCAACCCGCTCGACGACGGCGGGATCGTCGCGCTGCTCGCGACGCCCGAGCACCGCGCGACGCTCGCCCAGATCCAGGCGTTGATGTCCGTGCTCGAGGGACACGGGAACCGCGTCATGAACGAGCTGGGCCGCGCGCACGTCGCCGGGCAGGACCGGATGGCCCGCGTGCTCCAGTCGCGGCGGCGAGCGCAGGGCGTCGGTGGCCTGGTGTCGAAGCTGCTCGGCATCGACTCCAAGATGCGGCAGTACGAGGTCGGGGAAGCAGTTCGTCGCCGCGGTGGAGCAGGAGGGAGGCCCCCGGGCGCTCGACGCCGCCTGGCGCGGGCCCGAGTTCCTCCCGACGGTCGACGAGCTCGCCACCCCGTCCGCCTGGCTCGCACGCGTCGACCGCGGCGAGCCGGCGCCGGCGGCCTGACCGTCGCCGACCATGGCGCGTCTCGCGGACGACGCACTCGCCCCGCTGCGCGATCGTCTCGTCGGCCTCGACGAATCGGACGATCCGTCGAGCCCGTGGCGGCGCCGGTGGTGGTCGGGTGCTCGGGCGGGGCGGACTCCACCGCGCTGCTCGCGCTCGCCGTCGACCGCGGGCTCGCGCCGATCGCCGTGCACGTCGATCACGGGCTGCGCGAGGGGAGCGCGACGGAGCACGAGGTCGTCGCGGCCCATGCCGCGGCCCTCGGCGTCGACTCGCTCGCCGTCCGGGTGGCGGTCGGCAACCGGCGGCAACCTCGAGGCGCGTGCCCGCGACGCCCGGTACGAGGCACTCGAGGCGACGGCGCGCCGACGCACGGCGCGAGCGCGGTGCTCGTCGGGCACACCGCGGACGACCAGGCCGAGACCGTGCTGCTGGCGCTGCTCCGGGGAGCGCGGCGGCCGGCCTCGCCGGCATGCCGGTGCGTCGGGGCGCGATCGTGCGGCCCCTCCTCGGGGTGCGGCGGGCCGAGACCGAGGCGCTGTGCGCCGCGCTCGGGCTCGACCCACTCCACGACCCGTCGAACGACGATCGGTCCTTCCGGCGGGCCTGGATCCGCCACGAGGTGCTCCCGCTCCTGGCCGAGGGCGCGGGCCGGGACCTCGTGCCCGTCCTCACCCGCCAGGCCGACGTGCTGCGGACCGAGACCGAATACCTCGACGCCCTCGCCCGCGCGGCCTGGCCGCTCGCGGAGCCCGCGATCCGCGGGACGACGCCCGCGTCGACGCTGGCGCGGCTGCCCCTCGCGCTGGCGCGTCGCGCCGTCAGGACCTGGCTGGGATCACCGCCCCCGTCGTTCGACGAGGTCGAGCGCGTGCTCGCGGTCGCGCGCGGCGAGCGTCCGGGCGACCGAGCTGCACGGCGGGCGACGCGTCGCCCGGCGAGCGGGGCAGCTCTCCGTCGACGCGACCGCAGTAGCGTGCCCGCCGTGACCGAGGACGTTGCGCAGGATCCGGCGTTGGGGTCTGTGGTGGTGTCGTGCGAGGACCTGGCTCGGCGCGTCGCGCGAGCTCGGCGCGGAGATCACCTCCGACTACGCGGACCGGGCCCCGTTGCTCGTCGGCGTGCTCAAGGGCGCGGCGATGTTCATGAGCGACCTGTCCCGCGCGATCGCGCTGCCGGTGGAGTTCGACTTCATGGCGGTGTCGTCGTACGGCTCGGCGACGCGCACGAGCGGTGTCGTGCGCATCCTCAAGGACCTCGACCTCGACCTCTCCGACCGCGACGTGATCATCGTGGAGGACATCGTCGACTCCGGCCTCACACTCGCGTACCTGCGCAAGAACCTCGCGGCCCGGAGCCCCCGCTCACTCGAGGTGTGCGCGCTGCTGGTCAAGGAAGGTCTGCAGCGCAGCGACCTCGACCTGCGGTACGTCGGCTTTCGCATCCCGCCCGCCTTCGTGGTCGGGTACGGGCTCGACGTGGAGGAGCGGTACCGCAACCTCGACGCGGTGCGGGAGTACCTCGGACCCGAGCCTGGTTGAGAGACCATGCGAGCTCGGGAGCCGGCCAACGGGTCGTTCGGCCAACGGGAGTCAGCCGTGAGCGGGGAGGATGAGACGTGAGCGAACACGGGTTCACCGTCGACCGACCTCGCATCGAGGCAGCGGTCCGGGAGATCCTCGAGGCGATCGGGGAGGACACGGCGCGCGACGGGCTGCAGGACACACCCCGCCGCGTGGCGTCGATGTACGCAGAGATCTTCAGCGGGCTCCATGAGGATCCGGCGCGTCACCTGAACGTCACGTTCGAGGCCGACCACGACGAGATGGTGATGGTGCGTGACATCCCGCTCTTCTCGTGCTGCGAGCACCACCTCGTGCCGTTCGCCGGGCGCGCCCACGTCGCGTACATCCCGGGGGAGGACGGTCGCATCACCGGGCTGTCGAAGATCGCGCGCCTCGTCGAGGGGTTCGCGCGTCGGCCGCAGGTCCAGGAGCGGCTCACCACCCAGGTGGCGGACGCACTCATGGAGCAGCTGCGGCCCGACGGTGTGCTCGTGATGATCGAGGCGGAGCACCTCTGCATGTCGATGCGCGGGGTGAAGAAGCCCGGTGCGCTCACGATCACGAGCGCGGTTCGGGGCCTCTTCAAGACGAACGCCGCGACCCGCTCCGAGGCGATGAGCCTCATCACACACCCCGGCAACCGGCTCTAGCGCTCGTCGGCTCCCGACGGGGCCGCGGTCTCCTGCGCGGCTCGCATTCGAGCGATCTTCGCCGCGACGTCGGCCACGTCCTGCTCGAGGTCGCGCTGGAGCTCCTCGAGGAACGCGATGCGCTCCTCGACACCGCGCTCGCCGCGTCGCCCTCCGGGGCTGCGTCGGCCGGCTCGGCGTCTGTGCCCATGGTGGTGCACGTGCACGTGATGCACGTGGTGGCGGCCGAACCGCCGGCCGCGTCTGCCGCGTGCGGCGCCGCGGCGCCCGCTCATGTCGTCGTGGTCATGGTCGAGATCACCATGGTCATGGCCGTGCCCATGGTCATGGCGCTCGTGGTCCTGCTCGGTGTCGTCGGTCATGTCGACGCTCCTCGCTCTCGGGATCTCCGGTCTTCGGGGGTCTGGTGGTAGCGCTCCAGGAACGCGTGGATGGTCCGCTCGGCCCGGCCCAGGGACTCCACCCAGGTGTCGAGCAGCGCGGAGCCGTTGTCGGTCAGCGCGTAGGTGCGCTTCGCCCGTCCGGGGAGGTCGTCGCGCCACCGAGAGGTGACGACGTCCTCCTCCTCGAGCGAGCGCAGCAGGCGGTAGAGGTTGCCCAGGTCGACGCGCTCGTCCGGAGCGATCTCCGCCAGCGAGTCGGCGAGGTCGTACCCGTGGGACTCACCGTCTCGCAGGGTGAGCAGCAGCGCGGGCTCGACGAACCGCTCGACCCGGGCGTGCACCACCCACTCGCCGGGGCCGTGCTCGTCGCCCTCCAGCCGCCAGCGGCACCGGGCGCCGCGCCGGCCGGGCGGACCGCCCCAGCCCGGACCCCGGTGTCGACCATGTGCCGGTCCTCGTGCCGACCGTCGCCCTCGTTCGGGAGGGTCCTCGTCGGTCCCGTGTCGGTCGGGTCGCTCTCGTCCTGCCACGCCGTCACCGTACAATGTTACTTACATCTAGGTCAAGCACATCTGTAAACGACATTGCCGGTCGCGTGGGTACGCTGCCGCCGTGTTCCGGTGGTCGAGCGTCTGCGGTCCGCGTCCCGCGGTGATGGGAATCGTGAACGTGACCCCCGACTCCTTCTCCGACGGCGGCCGCTTCCTCGGCGCCGACGCCGCGGTCGCCCATGGCCTCGCGCTCGTCGAGGCGGGCGCGGGCGTGCTCGACGTCGGGGGTGAGTCGACCCGTCCGGGTGCGGCGCCGGTCGACGCGGCCGAGGAGCTCCGGCGGGTGCTCCCGGTCGTGACCGGGCTGGTCGCCGACGCGGGTGTTCCGGTGAGCATCGACACCATGAAGGCCGGTGTCGCTGCGGCGGCCATCGAGGCCGGTGCCACGATCGTGAACGATGTCGCGGCCGGCCGAGCCGATGACGAGATGCTCGGTGTCGTCGCCGACGCCGACGCCGGCTATGTCGCGATGCACATGCTCGGCGATCCGCGCTCGATGCAGGATGCCCCGCACTACGACGACGTCGTGACCGAGGTCGGCGCGTTCCTGGTGGAACGTCGCGAGGCCGCCCGAGCCGCCGGGATCGACGACGCTTCGTTCGCCGCCGACCCCGGCATCGGGTTCGGGAAGACGGTCGGGCACAACCTCACGCTCCTCGCGCGGCTCGGCGAGCTCGTCGAGCGGATCGATGCACCAGTGCTTGTCGGGACGTCGCGCAAGCGGTTCCTCGGTTCGGTGCTCGCGGACGTCGGGGGAGTCGACGGGGCACCTGCCCCCGAGGCGCGCGACGACGGCACCCTCGCGTCCGTCGTGTGGGCGCTCGACCGGGGGGCGCGGATCGTGCGCGTGCACGACGTCCGTGCTTCCGCGGCCGCGCCGTCCGGCTCCTCGGCGTACTCGACCGGGCGGTCGCGTGATGACGACGCTGCGCGGTCGCTGGGCGCAGGGACTCGAGCCGCGCGGCTTCTGCTGGATCGTGCAGGACCGGCTCGCGGCATCGGAGCGCCCGGGCGGCTTCGCACGGAACCACCGCAAGGTCCGGCGCCAAGAGGAGCTGATCTGGCTCGCAGGGCACGGCTTCACCCACATCCTCTCCTTGCTCGACTCGCCCCACAACCTGCACGCGTACGACGAGGCGAGCATCGCCTACGAGCACATCCCCCTCGGGCGCAACGACGACTGGCCGACGAGCCTCGGCGAGATCTACGCGGCCCTCGCCGGCTGGCTCGACGACCCGGCCGAGCGGGTGCTCATCCACAACGAGGAGTTCGGCGACCGCCTGGCCGGCGTCCTCACCGGGTACCTCATCTACTCGGGGTTCGTGCAGGAGGGCGCGCACGCGATCGTGGCGATGGAGAAGATCACCGGCCGCCAGCTCGGCGCCGTCGGCCGCGAGATCGTCGCGACCACGATCTCCGAGGGCCTCGCCCGACCGGCCCGCTGATGCCCGAGGCGGCCCGCTGATGGAGACGCGCCGTGCTGATGCGAGCCGCGCCGTGGTGACGAAAGGGACGGACCGCGTCCTCGTCGCGGGGTTGCGGGTGCTGGGCGTGCACGGCGTCCTCCCCGAGGAGCGAACCACGGCGCAGCCGTTCGGCGTCGACCTCGAGCTCGTCGTCGACCTCGCCGGCGCCGGGTCGAGCGACGCGCTCGACGACACGGTCGACTACGCCACCGTCATCGACGCGGCGGTCGCCGTCGTCCGTGACGAGAGCTATCAGCTGCTGGAGCGCCTCGCGACCCGGATCGCCGAGGTGTGCCGAGCCGACGCTCGCGTGACCGGCGTCGTGGTGACCGTGCGGAAGCTGGAGCCGCCGGTGCCGCACGACCTGGACCACGTCGGCGTGCGCATCGAGCGGTGAGCGGCGTCGCCCGTGCCTACCTGGGCATCGGCTCGAACCTCGGCGACCGGCTCGCCACGCTCCAGGCCGCGGTCGACGGGATCGCCGACGCGGACGGCGTCACCGTCGTGGCGGTGTCCTCGGTCTACGAGACGGACCCCGTCGGTGGTCCGGAGCAGGGAGCGTTCCTCAACGCGGTCGTCGCGCTCGACACCACATGCAGCGCCCGTGAGCTGCTGGAGCTCGGGCAGCGGCCTCGAGCAGGCGGCCGCACCGCGTCCGGACGGAGCGCTGGGGGCCGCGCACCCTCGACGTCGACGTGCTGCTGGTCGGTACGACCGAGGTGCACGAGCCGGACCTCGACGTGCCGCACCCGCGGATGTGGGAGCGCGGCTTCGTGATGGTCCCCCTCGGCGACCTCGATCCCTCGCTCGCCGACCGCGCGGGGCCCGGAGGGGCGGCGCCGGGCCGGCACTGGGAAGGCGTCCGGCGGACCGACCTATCCTTGATCATTCCTGCTCGTTGACCCGAGCAACCGGCACCTGCACGGGCTGGATTCGGAGGGTCGCATGAACCAGAGCTCACGCGCACCCGGGCGCGGCCGTCGCGCTGGTCGGGCCCGGTCGCGCCGGGACGGCGCTCGCGCTCGCGCTCGTCGACGCCGGGTACGAGATCGTGGCGGTGGCCGGACGGGACCCCGACGCGCCGGGCGTCGTCGCCGCGGCGGAGCGGTTCGGTGCTCGCGTCGGTGAGACCGCCGACGTCGGAGCGCACGCCGACCTCGTCCTCCTCGCGCCACCCGACGCCGCGATCGGCGCCGCCGCGACCGCGATCGCCCCGGGCCTGCGGGCCGGCTCCCTGGTGATCCACTGCTCCGGTGCCCGCGGGCTCGTCGAGCTCGCACCGATCGCGCGGACCCGACCCGACGTCCTGCTCGGGGTCCTGCACCCGCTGCAGACCCTCCCGTCGCCGGATGTCGGTGCGGCGCGACTCGCCGGGGCCTGGGCCGCGGTGACCGGACCGCCCGAGGTCGGGGCCCTCGCCGAGCGGCTCGGCATGCACCCGTTCGCGGTCGACGACGCGCACCGCCACGGCTATCACGCGGCCGCGTCGATCGCCTCCAACCATCTCGTCGCGCTGCTCGGCCAGGTCGAGCGGGTGGCCGCGGCGGCCGACGTGCCGTTGGCCGCGTTCGAGCCGCTCGTCCGGGCGACGATCGACAACGCGTTCGCCCTTGGGCCGCGAGCTGCACTCACCGGACCCGTGTCGCGCGGCGACGTCGAGACGGTCCGCGGCCACCTCGACGCGCTGTCCGCCGAGGAGCAACACGCCTACCGCGCCTTGGCCGACGCCGCGGCGCGCCTGGCGGACCTCGACGACCCCGCGATGCGCGAGCTCGTGCAGGGGAACGCCCGATGAAGACCGTCCTGACCGTCGCTCGAGTTGCGCGCCGAGTGCGACGCGGCCCGCAGGGACGGGAAGTCGGTCGGCGTCGTGCCGACGATGGGGTTCTTCCACGCGGGCCACCGATCGCTCATGCAGGCCGCACGGGCGGAATGCGAGTTGGTGGTCGTGACGCTGTTCGTCAACCCGACACAGTTCGGGCCCGGCGAGGACCTCGGTGCCTACCCGCGGGACCCGGAAGGAGACGCAGCGGTCGCGGCGGCGGAGGGCGTCGACCTCCTGTTCACCCCGTCCGTCGAGGAGATGTACCCGGAACCGGGGCGCACGACCGTGCATGTCGACGGGCTCACGAGCGGGCTGTGCGGGCGGAGTCGTCCGACGCACTTCGACGGGGTGACCACCGTCGTCGCGAAGCTCTTCGCCATCGTCGGCCCGAGTCGCGGCGTACTTCGGGCGCAAGGACGCCCAGCAGCTCGCCGTGGTCCGACGGATGGCGACCGACCTGAACCTGCCGGTCGAGGTGATCGGTTGCCCGCTGGTCCGCGAGCCCGACGGGCTGGCGATGTCGAGCCGCAACGCGTACCTCACCGACGACGAGCGCCGCGTCGGCAACGGCGCTCTCACTGGGACTGCGCACGGCCGCGGCGGCGGTCGTCGACGGCGAACGGTCCGCGCCGGTCGTCCGCGGGATCGTCGTCGCGGCGATCGCATCCGAGCCGCTGCTCACCCTGGACTACGTCGAGGTCGTCGATGCGGCCTCCCTCGAGCCGGTGTCCCGCCTCGCGGGCACGGTGCTGGTCGCCCTGGCCGTGCACGTGGGTCGGGCGCGGCTCCTCGACAACGCCACGTTCGCGTTCTCCGAATCGGCTTCGACCGAACCATCCGAACCCGGCGGCGTCACTGTCGACCTCGGAAGGCAGGCTCCGTGCGACGGACCCCGATGATGTCGAAGCGCCACTGCAGGACCGTGACCGGTCCCGACCTCGGCTCCGTCGGCACGTCGACGCGGACAACCGGCCCACGAGTGACCTCCGCTCGCTCCAGGGCTGACGCCCGCCGAGTCGACTCCTAGGCTGCGACGATGCTGGACGTCCTCGTGCTGGGTGGTGGGGTCGCGGGCCTGTCGGCCGCGGTGCGCGCCGCGCCGCGCTGGGCGCACCGTCTCGGTGATCACCAAGACCGTGCTCGGTGCCTCCGCGACCCAGTACGCGCAGGGGGGCGTCGCCGCCGTGCTCGACCCCGGATCCCGACTCGCCCGAGCTGCACCTGTCCGACACCCTCTCGGCCGGCGCCGGGCTCTGCGACGCCGATGCCGTGCGCGTGATGGTGGAGGAAGGGCCGACCCGGGTGCGCGAGCTCATCGCGATGGGTGCGCACTTCGACCGGTCCGGTGACGACCTCGCCTTCACCCGTGAGGGTGGCCACTCGGTCGCGCGGATCGTGCACGCGGGCGGCGACGCGACCGGTGCCGAGATCGAGCGCGCGCTGGTCGCCGGCGTCAAGGCGACGGCGGCCGAGATCCGCGAGCGCTGGTTCGCGCGCGACGTGCTGGTCGAGGGTGGCCGAGCGGTCGGCGTGCGGGCACTCGACGAGCGCGGCGCCGAGCACGAGGTCCGCGCCCGTCACACCGTGATCGCCACCGGCGGCGCGGGGCAGTGCTTCGCCGTCACGACGAACCCGGCGCTCTCGACCGGCGACGGGATCGCGATGGCGCTGCGCGCCGGGGTCGCCGTCGCGGACGTCGAGTTCATGCAGTTCCACCCGACCGCGCTCCACCACCCTTCGATGCCGCGTCCCCTCCTCTCGGAGGCGCTGCGCGGTGAGGGCGCGATCCTGCGGGACGAGCACGGCGGACGGCTGATGGCAGGCGTGCACCCGCTCGGCGACCTCGCGCCGCGCGACGTCGTCGCGCGGGCGATCGCGGCGCGGTGCACCGAGGAGGGGCTCGACCACATGTGGCTCGACGCCACACCGATCCCCGGGTTCGCCGAGCGGTTCCCGACGGTGTGGCGGGCCTGCCGGGCGGTCGGGCTCGACCCCACGACCGAATGGCTCCCGGTGGCGCCCGCGGCGCACTACCTCTCCGGGGGCGTCTGCGTGGACCTCGACGGGGCGACCACCCTCCCCGGGCTGTGGGCGTGCGGTGAGGCCGCGTGCTCCGGCGTCCACGGCGCCAACCGGCTCGCGTCGAACTCGCTGCTCGACGGGCTCGTCTTCGGATCACGGTGCGTCGATGCGATCGTTCGCGGGAAGGACGGCCCGTCGGAGACCGGCGTGTTGCGCGGGGTCCTCGGCCTCTCGTCGCCCACCGGAGCGCCCGGGGTGCTCGACGCTCCCTCCGCAAGCCCAGCGCGTCCGCGCCGATCACCCGCATCAGCCGGCGGACGCGTCAGCAGCCGTGGCGGGGACGGCTCGGGCACCGGTCCCTCCGTTGCCGCGTCCGAGCGAGCAGCGATCCAGCAGGTCATGACCCGGGAAGCGGGTGTGCTGCGGGACGCGGAGTCACTCACGCGGGCGCTCGACGCGCTCGGGTGCGCTCGCGCCGTCGGATCCCGAGGTCGAGAGCCTGTGGGAGGTCAGTCGCGCGCTGGTGCGCTCGGCGCTCGCTCGTGAGGAGTCGCGGGGCACGCACACGCGGCTCGACTATCCGCAGCTGCGATCGAACTTCGAGGGTCGCTTCTTCTACGCCGGTGGGGCAGGTCCCGCGTTCGTCCGGTTGCCGGAGCCGGTGACGACGCGATGACCGGCAGGTTCGATCCCCCACCGCACCTCGTCGCGGAGGCCGTCGCGCGCGCGATCGACGAGGACCTCGGTCCGCTCGGCGACCTCACCGCGACGTTGCTGCCGGAGGGTGCACCCGGTGTCGCCGATCTCGTCGCGCGGGCACCGGGGGTGCTGGCCGGGACGGCGTGCGCCGTCGAGTCGTTCGCCCAGATCGACCCCGACGTCGACGTCGAGCTGCACCTGGGCGACGGCGCTCGGCTCGAAGCCGGCACCGTCATCGGGCGCATCGGTGGTTCGCTTCGGTCGATCCTCACCGGGGAGCGCACCGCGCTCAACTTCCTCTGCCACCTCTCCGGCGTCGCCACCTCGACCAGCCGGTTCGTCGATGTGCTCGCGGGCCGAGCGCGGGTGCTCGACACCCGCAAGACGCTGCCCGGTCTTCGGGCGCTGGAGAAGGCCGCGGTGCGAGCCGGGGGCGGCGCCAACCATCGGGGTTCGCTCTCCGACATGGTGCTGGTCAAGGACAACCACCTGGGCGTGCTCGGCATCGCTGACGCCGTCCGTCGGGCCCGGGAGCTCTGGCCCGGACGCGGTGTCGAGGTCGAGTGCGAACGCGCCGAGCAGGTCACGACCGCGGTCGAGCGCGGGCGCCGACCTCGTGATGCTCGACAACATGAGTCCCGGCGACATCAGCGTGTGCGTCCGGCTCGTTCGTGAGGGGCCACGCCCGGGGACGCTGCTCGAGGTCTCCGGTGGGGTCACCCTGGAGAACGCCGCGGCGGTGGCCGACACGGGCGTCGACTTCCTCTCGACCAGCGCCATCACCCAGTCGGCACCCGCGTTGGACATCGCCCTCGACCTCCGTATCAACTAGCCCCTCCATGCTGCTCACCATCGACTCGCCGGGAACACCCAGACCGTCATCGGCCTGTTCAACGGGGCCGAGCTCGCCGACCACTGGCGGATCGCAACGGTCGCCGAGCGCACCGCCGACGAGCTCGCGCTGATGATCCAGCAGTTTCTCGGCTTCCACGGGTTCTCGTTCGACGAGCAGATCGACGGGGTCGCGATCTCCTCGGGCGTCCCGCGGGTGACGGTCGAGCTGCGAGCGATGACCGAGCGGTACTTCGGGTTCCCCGCCCTCGTGCTCGAGCCGGGCGTCCGCACCGGCATGCCGATCCTGTACGACAACCCGAAAGAGGTCGGCGCCGACCGCATCGCGAACGCGGTCGCGGCCTACGACCAGTACGGCGGCCCGTCGATCGTCGTCGACTTCGGCACCGCGAACACGATCGAGGCGATCAGCGAGAAGGGCGAGTATCTCGGCGGTGCGATCTTCCCCGGCATCGAGATCTCGATGGACGCGCTGTTCGGCCGCGCCGCCGCGCTGCGGCGGGTCGAGCTCGTCGCGCCGCGCAACGTGATCGGGAAGTCGACCGTCGAGTCGATCCAGTCCGGTGCCGTCTTCGGATACAGCGGGCAGGTCGACACACTCGTCGAGATGTTCCAGGCCGAGCTCGGCGAGTGCACGGTGATCGCCACGGGCGGGCTCGCGGAGCCGATCATCAAGCAGTCGCACACGATCCAGCACTACGAGCCCTGGCTCACCCTCCAGGGCCTCCGCATCATCTTCGAGCGCAACCGATGACCCGGCATGAGTGAAGGCCCGGTCGACGAGCGCTCGCGACGGCTCGCGAAGGTGGAGGCGCTGCGTGCGGCGGGTGCGGAGCCGTACCCGGTCCGCTTCGACCGCACCCACACGACGGCCGAGCTCGTCGAGCACTGGGACCACCTCGAGCGCCGGCGCCGAGACCGACGACGTCGTGCGCGTCGCCGGGCGCATCCTCCTCCTCCGACGCCAGGGCAAGCTCACGTTCGCGACCGTGCGCGACGGGACCGGGTCCGATCCAGCTCTTCGTGTCGCGCGCCGAGCTCGGCGAGGACCGCCACGTCGCGTTCGACGACCTCGACCTCGGCGACTGGGTCGGCGTCGAGGGTCCGGTGATGAAGACGCGGAAGGGCGAGCTCTCGGTGAAGGTCCGCGAGTTCGGCCTGCTGTCGAAGGCGCTGCGCCCGATGCCGGAGAAGTGGCACGGCCTCGCCGACGTCGACACGCGGTTCCGCCAGCGCTACGTCGACCTCATCGCCAACGACGACGCGCGCCGGGTGTTCGCGATCCGCTTCGAGATCATCGCGACGATCCGTCGCTTCCTCGCCGCCCGCCGCTACGTCGAGGTCGAGACGCCGGTGCTGCACCAGCAGGCGGGTGGCGCAGCCGCGAAGCCGTTCACCACCCACCACAACGCGCTCGAGATGCCGCTCTCGTTGCGCATCGCGCTCGAGCTGCACCTCAAGCGGCTCCTGGTCGGTGGGCTGGAGCGCGTGTACGAGATCGGCCGGGTGTTCCGCAACGAGGGGCTGTCGACGCGGCACAACCCCGAGTTCACGATGCTCGAGCTCTACGAGGCGTTCGCCGACTACACCGACATGATGGTCCTCGTCGAGGAGCTCGTCTCGGAGTGCGCGCTCGCGGCGACCGGCTCCACGGTCGTGGCGGTCGACGGCGTCGAGGTCGACCTCGCGCCGCCGTGGCCGCGCACGCCGATGATCGACCTCATCCGCGAGGCCACCGGCGCCGACGTCCATCCCACGATGCCCGTCGCCGAGCTCGAGGCGATCTGCGACGCCCACGACGTGCCGCACGAGCCCGGCTGGGGTCCCGGCAAGCTCGTGCTCGAGCTGTACGAGAAGACCGTCGAGCCGAACCTCACCGGGCCGGTGTTCGTCCTCGACTACCCCCGCGAGGTCTCGCCCGCTCGCACGCGTCCACCGCGACGACCCGGCACTCGTCGAGCGCTTCGAGGCCGTCGTGCTGGGCCGTGAGCTCGGAAACGCCTTCAGCGAGCTGAACGACCCGATCGACCAGCGGGAGCGCTTCGAGGCCCAGGAGCAGCTCGCCGCCGCGGGCGACGACGAGGCCCACGGCGTCGACGAGGACTACGTGCGAGCCCTGGAGTACGGCCTCCCGCCCTGCGGGGGCCTCGGGATCGGCATCGATCGGCTGGTGATGCTGATCGCTGGCGTCTCGTCGATCCGCGAGGTCATCCTGTTCCCCCACCTGCGACCCGAGAGCGGCGATGCTGGTGGTCCGGACGCCGAACCGGATCCCGGTTCGGGAGGGGGGTGAGCTCGATGCGGGTGCTGGTCACCGGCATGGGTGGCGAGCTCGGGCACGCGCGTCGCGCAGATGCTCGAGGAGCGCACCGAGGTCACCGAGATCGCCGGGCTTCGACTTCGTCCCGCCGCGGCGGCGCCTCCGGCGCGCCACCTTCAAGCGCATCGACCCCCGTGACCGTGACCGGCTCGTCACGTTCGTCACCGAGTTCGCGCCGACGCGCGGTCGCGCACTTCGGGGTGTACGAGCCCGACTCGCGCATGTCGCCCCGCGATGCGTCGCTCGCGACGGAGGCCTGCACGGTCCACGCGCTCGGCGCCGCGGCGCGCGCCGGTGCCCTCGAGCGCGTGGTGGTGCGCAGCGGGCTCGTCGTCTACGGCCGGGGTCGCGGGCGACCCGCTCGTCCCCGACGAGGACGCACCGCTCGAACCGACCAGCCGCTACGGACGGATGTGCCTCGAGGTCGAGGCCGTCGCCGCCGGCATCGGTCGCCGCCACGGTGTGGCGACCGCTGCGCTGCGCTACGCCGTGGTCGCCGGATCGCACGTCCCCAGCCCGCTCGGACGGGTGCTGCGGCTCCCCGCTGTGCCGGTCCCCGCGTTCGCCGACCCGCCGTTCTCCCTGCTCGACCGCGACGACGCGGCGCGCGCCATGGTCGAGGCATTGCTCCGTGGCCACGACGGCCCGCTCAACATCGTGGGCCCCGGCGCGACGAGCCCATGGCAGGCGGTCCGCTTCGGCGGCCGCATCCCGGTGCCCGTCGTGGGACCCGGGTGGGGCGTGGCGTGTCGCGCCGCGGAGGTCTTCGGCGCGCCGATGCCGCACCACGTGCTCGAGCTGCTGCAGCACGGGCGCACCGCCGACGGTGGGCGCGCGATCGAGGAGCTCGAGCTCGGGTTCGTCGTCCCGACCCAGGAGGTCCTCGCCGACCTCTACGAGTGGGCCACGGTGACGCCGATCGCGGACCGCGCGGAGGAGGGTCGCGTGAACGCGGCGCCGGAGCGGAGCACCGGCACCGCGCCCGTCGCGCTGCCGAACTACGGGATCGACGCCGACCGCGTGCTCGCGACCGACTCGTTGTTCGCGGCGGCGCGGCGGCGACTCGACGGGCGCTACGCGATCGACCAGTTCGGCGGTGACCCCCACCTCATGGATCTCGTCGCGCCGATCCCTGCGACCCTGATCCGCGAGCAGGTCGAGGGGGCCGAGCACCTCCCCCGCACGGGTCCCGCACTGCTCGTCTCCAACCGTGGCTTCGGGGTCGTCGAGCCGTTGGTGCTCGGGCTCGCCGTCCGGCGCGCCGCCGGGCGCCGGCTCCGGGTCGTGGGTGCACCCGAGGTCCCGGTGCTCGGTCCGGTGGCGCGGAAGCTCGGCGCCGTCGGGCTACCGGCCGGACGACGTCGCCGCGATGCTCCGCGCCGGGCACCTGATCGCCGCTCCGCTCGGGATGACCTGGATGCGCGGCACGGGCGAGGCACCGCGGTCGCTCGTCGCGGCCACGCTCGGGTTCCCGGTCGTGCCCGTGGCCGTGCGTCCGGGCGGTCCGTTCAACCTCGCCCTGCGTCCGTGGCGCGTGGTCGTCGGAGCGCCGCTCCTCCCGCCGCCGGGCACGCGGCG
Organism: uncultured Acidimicrobiia bacterium; assembly: GCA_963809885.1. Classification (GTDB taxonomy): domain Bacteria; phylum Actinomycetota; class Acidimicrobiia; order IMCC26256; family PALSA-555; genus JALHSW01. The sequence continues at coordinate 152,600 of CAWELA010000007.1, forward strand.
CGCACGATCAGCTCGCGGCGGCGGAGCTCGCCGAGGAGGTGCGCGACGCGGTGCGCGCGCTGCTCGACGATCCGACTCGAGGGCGTCGGGCGAACGCGCGATGAGGTCCGTGGTGAGCACCGACGGCACTCCGATCGCCTACGAGGCGTACGGGTCCGGCGATCGTGAGACGGTCCTGATGATCCAGGGCCTCGGCGCCGACTCGCACGGCTGGGCCCTGCAGCGGATGGCGTTCCGTCGCCGCTTCCGCTGCCTGGCCGTCGACAACCGCGGCGTCGGCGGGACCGCCGAGGCTCCGCGCCCGTTCTCGCTGGAGCAGATGGCGGCTGACGCGGTCGCCGTCCTCGACGCGGAGGGGGTCGACCGCGCGCACGTCATGGGGGCGTCGATGGGTGGCGCGATCTCCCAGATCCTGGCGGTGAACCACCCCGACCGGGTGCGTTCCCTCACCCTTGCGTGCACCGCCTGCCGGAACCCCGAGTGGCGCCGCGAGTTGCTCACCGAGTGGGCCGAGGCCGTCACCGAGCGGGGGATGTCGGCGATGGCTGACGAGGGCCTGCGTTGGATGGTGGGGCCGCGCCTCCACCGGCGCTTCGGGGTCTGGCTCAACCTCATGGCCCGCATCGTGCTGCGCGCAACCCCCGAGAACTTCGTGGCCCAGGTCGAGGCGATCCTCGCGGTCGACGACAGCGTCCGCTTCGAGCTCGCGGGTGTGACCGCGCCGACGCTGGTGATCACCGGCACCCAGGATCTGCTCACCCCGCTCGGCGACGCCGAGGAGCTGCACGAGATGATCCCCGCCTCGCGGCTGGTCGAGCTCCGGGGCGCCGCACACGCGCTGATGGTCGAAGCACCGAACGTGTTCAACCGCGCCGTGCTGGAGTTCCTCGAGGAGATCGCAGTCCCGGCCGCAAGGCCTCGTGACGACAGCGCGCCTGCCGCGCTCCTCGTGCTCCGGCCGGGGCGGCGTTCGTCGTCGTGCAGCGGTGGCGGCGAGGGACCGGAACGTGCCCGTCCGTGTGCGGGCGGGACGACACGTCCGCCCCACGTCCTCGTCCTCGGCGACTCGAACCTCTTCGAGTCGAGCGAGCGGGTGGAGGGCGCGCTGATCGAAGGCGGGTTCGCGCCGACCCTCGGCTCCTCCCCGGGCCTGGGCCTCAAGGACCTCGACGGCTATTGGCTCGGCAAGCTCCCGAGTCTGCTCCGGGACGATCCCGACGTCGTGGTCGTCGCGCTCGGGACCAACGACACGGCGTCCCGGGCCGACGTGGAGGCCTTCCCGGCGCGCCTGGACCGCCTGATGACGGCGCTCGGGGACCGGCCGGTGGTCTGGGTCACGCACGTCGACCCCAGGCCGCTCGAGGTGCCGGGCGGCGCGACGGCGGTCAACGCGGCGATCCGGGTCGCGCCCGACCGATGGCCGAACCTCACCGTGCTCGACCGCACGCCGGTCCTCGCCGAGCACCCCGAGCTGCTGCGCGACGACGGGCTGCACTTCACCGCCGAGGGGATGGACTCCTTCGCCGATGCCATCCGGAAGCGCGCAACCGACGCGATCTCTCCGCGGACGATCGCGTGCGGGGGTGCGGGGGACTAGCTCTCGCGATCGACGAGGCCGTCGACGAGGCGCCGCAGGCCTGCGGTCACATCGGTCGCGAGCTCGTCGGCCCCGGCCAGCGCCTCGCTCGCCTTCGTCGCGTGGTCGCGGGCGACCGCCAGTGCAGCGTCGACCGATCCGTTCGCGGTGGCGAGGATGCGGGCCTGGTCGCGGCGGGCGCCGTCGAGCGGGCCGACGAGCAGGGTGCGCAGCTCGTCGCTCACGGCGAGCGCGTAGATCACGGGCAGCGTGTAGATGCCCTCGACGAGGTCCTGTCCGGCCGGCTTGCCGAGCGCCTCGTCGCTGGCGGTGAGGTCGAGCACGTCGTCGACGACCTGGAAGCACATGCCGAGGTGGTGCCCGAAGCGGGTGAGCGCGTCGAGCGTCGGCTCGTCGACGCCGGAGACCATCCCGCCGATCCGGGCCGAAGTCGCGAACAGCGAGGCGGTCTTGCCCTCGATCGCGGAGGCGTAGTCCTCTTCGGACCGGGTGGCGTCGAACAGGTGCTGGAGCTCGAGCACCTGGCCGCGGCACAGCTCGCCGATCGTGTCGGCGAGGAGCCCGGCGACCTCGGCGCCGAGCGACGCGGCGAGCGACGACGCGCGGGCGAGCAGGAAGTCGCCCGAGAGGATCGCGACGATGTTGCTCCATCGGGCGTTGACGCTCGGGACCCCGCGACGGGTCTCGGCCTCGTCGATCACGTCGTCGTGGTGCAACGACCCGAGGTGCACGAGCTCGCACGCCACCGACCCGGTGATCGCGTCCTCGGAGACCGACCGGTCGCCCCCGCCCGCGGCATACGCCGCGCAGAGGGTGAGCGTGGGACGGATCCGCTTGCCGCCGGCCTGGATGAGGTGGGCCCCGACCTCGCCGAGGAACTGGTCCTCGTGCTGCACGGACCTGCGCAGCGCGGCCTCGACCCGGTCGAGGTCGCCGGCGAGCGGCGCGAGCGCCAGGGTCTCGGCCAGCGTCATGGGTCCACGCTACGGCGCCTCGTCGATCTCTTCCAAGCCGGGATCGTGCCGGGCCGCGGTGGCGCCGAAACCGCACCCGATCGGGAAGAATCCGGCCCCTGCCGGTGCTGTTCTCCTTTCCGGATCCAGTCCCGGTCTCACGCCGACGCCGCGACCCGCCGATGACCCTGCGAAGAAGATGACCGACCCGACCTCATAGACTGAGGGTGTCAATCCGACACCTCCCTCCGTCTCGAACCATCCACCGGATGAGCCGGGCGCAGGGAGGGGCCGGAACCGGCGCCTCACGCGAGAGGGAGCCACGTGTTCGAACGTTTCACCGACCGAGCCCGACGAGTGGTGGTGCTGGCGCAAGAGGAAGCGCGCCTGCTCAACCACAACTACATCGGCACCGAGCACATCCTGCTCGGCCTGATCCACGAGGGTGAAGGCGTCGCGGCCAAGGCGCTCGAGTCGCTCGGCATCTCCCTGGAAGCCGTGCGCGCCCAGGTCGAGGAGATCATCGGTCACGGCGGGCAGGCGCCCTCCGGCCACATCCCGTTCACGCCCCGCGCCAAGAAGGTCCTCGAGCTCTCGCTCCGCGAGGCGCTCCAGCTCGGCCACAACTACATCGGCACCGAGCACATCCTCCTCGGGTTGATCCGCGAGGGTGAAGGCGTCGCCGCGCAGGTCCTCGTCAAGCTCGGCGCCGACCTCTCGCGCGTGCGCCAGCAGGTCATCCAGCTCCTCTCCGGCTACGCGGGCGCGAAGGAAGGTGCCGCGCAGGGCGCCGGGGGATCGGGTGAGGCCCAGCCGTCCGGCTCGCTCGTGCTCGACCAGTTCGGCCGCAACCTCACCGCGCTCGCTCGCGACAAGAAGCTCGACCCGGTCATCGGGCGCGAGAAGGAGATCGAGCGAGTCATGCAGGTGCTGTCGCGCCGCACCAAGAACAACCCGGTGCTCATCGGCGAGCCCGGCGTCGGGAAGACCGCGATCGTCGAAGGCCTCGCCTCCGACATCGTCGGCGGCGACGTGCCCGAGACCATCGCGGGCAAGCAGCTGTACACGCTCGACCTCGGTGCCCTGGTCGCGGGCTCCCGCTACCGCGGCGACTTCGAGGAGCGCCTGAAGAAGGTCCTGAAGGAGATCCGCACCCGCGGCGACATCATCCTCTTCATCGACGAGCTGCACACGCTCGTCGGCGCCGGCGCAGCCGAAGGTGCCATCGACGCGGCGAGCATCCTCAAGCCGATGCTCGCCCGTGGTGAGCTGCCAGACCATCGGTGCGACCACGCTCGACGAGTACCGCAAGCACCTCGAGAAGGACGCCGCGCTCGAGCGCCGCTTCCAGCCGATCAAGGTCGAGGAGCCGTCGGTCGCGCACACCATCGAGATCCTCAAGGGGCTGCGGGACCGGTACGAGGCGCACCACCGGGTCACGATCACCGACCAGGCGGTCGTCGCCGCGGCCAACCTCGCCGACCGCTACATCTCCGACCGGCACCTCCCCGACAAGGCGATCGACCTGATCGACGAGGCCGGCTCGCGCCTGCGCATGCGTCGGATGCAGGCGCCGCCCGACTACCGCGAGCTCGAGGACGAGATCGCCAAGGTCCGGCGCGAGAAGGAAGAGGCGATCGAGGGTCAGCAGTTCGAGCAGGCCGCCTCGTTGCGCGACCGGGAGAAGGAGCTGCTCGAGCAGCGCGTGGCCAAGGAGGCCGACGCGCAGCGCGAGGGCGTCGACCTCTTCAACGAGGTCACCGAGGAGTCGATCGCCGAGGTCCTCGCGCTCTGGACGGGCATCCCCGTCTACAAGCTCACCGAGGAGGAGACCGCCAAGCTCCTCCGCATGGAGGACGAGCTGCACAAGCGCATCGTCGGTCAGGAGCCCGCCATCAAGGCGGTGTCGCAGGCGATCCGGCGCACGCGCGCGGGTCTGAAGGACCCGAAGCGTCCGTCCGGCTCGTTCATCTTCCTCGGCCCCTCCGGTGTCGGGAAGACCGAGACGGCCAAGACGCTCGCCGAGTTCCTCTTCGGCGACGAGAGCGCGCTCATCCAGCTCGACATGTCCGAGTACATGGAGAAGCACACGGTGTCGCGGCTGGTCGGCTCGCCCCCCGGCTACGTCGGGTACGACGAGGGCGGCCAGCTCACCGAGGCCGTGCGCCGCAAGCCGTTCTCCGTCGTGCTCTTCGACGAGATCGAGAAGGCCCATCCCGACGTCTTCAACACCCTCCTCCAGATCCTCGAGGACGGACGGCTGACCGACGCCCAGGGCCGCACGGTCGACTTCAAGAACACCGTGATCATCATGACGTCGAACCTGGGCACCGCCGACCTGCGCAAGACGGCCGTCGGATTCGGCAAGGCGGACGCCGCGGTCACGTACGACAAGATGAAGGAAAAGGTGATGGAGGAGCTCAAGCGGCACTTCCGTCCCGAGTTCCTGAACCGCATCGACGACGTGATCGTGTTCGCCGAGCTGTCCGAGGAAGAGGTCACCGCGATCGTCGACCTGATGATCAGGCGGGTCACTGAGCAGCTCGAGGGCCAGGGCATCGTCCTGGAGCTCACGCACCCGGCGAAGCTGCTGCTCGCCAAGCGGGGGTACGACCCCACGCTCGGCGCGCGGCCGCTGCGACGCGCGATCCAGCGCCTCATCGAGGACCCCCTCTCGGAGAAGATCCTCTGGAAGGAGTTCCACGCCGGCGAGACGATCGTGGTGGACATCGACCCCGACGGCGAGGACCTGCTCTTCCGGGCCGTCGAAGGGGTGGAGCCGCCGGCGGTCGAGCCGCCTCCGGTCGAGGTGGCTGGGTCGTCCGAGGGTCCGTAGCCCTCGTCGTCACCGCTCCTGGACCGGCTCGTGCCGTGAGACCCACGCGCGGGAGGTGGCTCCGTGCGTTCATCGCCGCCCTTGCGCTCGGGTTGCTCCTCGCGGGGTGCAAGGTCGACACCACCGTGTCGGTGGTCGTGAGGGCCGATGGGTCGGGGGTGGTCCGGGTGCGGGTCCTCGCGGATGCCGAGGCGGTGCAGGCGGCCGAGTCGGGGGGCGCACCGCTCGAGCAGGCCGTGCGGCTCTCGGACCTCGCGGACTCGGGGTGGACGGTCGGGTCGTGGGCGAAGGCGCAGGGCGGGTCGGCGACGATCCTGCTCACGCACCCGTTCGCATCGGTCGAGGATGTCGCGCCGATCATCGAGGGGTTGAACGGCAAGATCGGTCCACTGCCGTCGCTCGGCGCGACGCGTGACGAAGGGCTCTTCTCGACGGAGTACGGCGTCCACGGGGAGATCGACATCGGCGCTGCGGGGAGCGGCATCGCGGACGACGAGCAGCTGGTGGCGAAGCTCGCGGCGCTCGGCGTCGACGTCGGCTCGATCGACCAGCAGCTCCTCGCACAGGTGCAGTCGTCGTTCGGGCTGCGGGTGGTCGTGAAGCTTCCCGACCAGAAGCCGGTGATCTTCGCGCCCGGCGAGGGAGCGACGACGAAGCAGGTTGTTGCGTCGTCGAGCGTGATGAACACCGAGCGGATCATCTTCCTCGTGGCCGCGGTCGGTTTCGGGCTCCTCGGAGTCATCGTGTGGATCCGCGGTGGGCGCCGGCGCCGGCGCCGCGGGCGGGGCCGCGGCGCGGGCCCTTCGCCGGCCCCGGCGCGGGGGACCCGTGGCGCTCCGGCCCGCGGGCGCGGCGCCGACGGCCGGTCGCGCGGCACGGCCCACCGCACCGCCCCCGCGCCGAGTGCGACCAGCGAAGGGCCCGGGCGGGCAGACTCCTCCCCGTGGAAGGAACGCCCCACCCGACCCCGGGCCTCGTCCCGGGCCCGCTCGCCCCTGATCCGGTGCAGGACCAGGGCGAGCAGGACCCGGGCGAGCAGGACCTGGGTGAGGAGGACGGGCTCGACGATCTCGACCTCTCGGCGGACCCGGGACCCGACGAAGCTGCGTCCGAGCCCGAGCCCGAGCCCGAGCCCGAGCCGGAGCCCGAGCCGGAGCCCGCGCCCGAGCCGGCGCTCGCCGGGCGGGACGAGAGCCGCGCCGATCTGGGTGCCACCGGGGACTACGGGATCGACGCGCCTGCAGTCGTCGGCACGCTGTCGTACGTCGCCCTCGGCGCGTTCGCCGTGATGGTGCTCGGCGCACTGGTCAACGTCGTCGCGGTGATGATCGTCGGGATCGTCGTCGGCTTCCCGATCGCGTGCGTCACACTGCTCATGGTCTCCTCGAGCCGGCGTCGGCAAGCTCCGGGAGCGCACGCGGGTGATCGGCCTCGCCGACCTCGCGCCCGACGACTACGTGCTCGACCTCGGGTGCGGCCGCGGGCTCCTGCTCGTCGAGGCGGCCGGACGGCTCCCCGATGGTCTCGCCGTCGGGGTCGACATCTGGAGCGCGAACGACCAGTCCCCGAACGAGCCGAGCGCACCGCTGGCCAACGCCGTCGCCGAGCGGGTCGAGGACCGGGTCGAGGTGGTGACCGGTGACGGGCGCCGCCTCCCGTACGTCGACGGTGCGTTCGACGCCGTCGTGTCGAGCATGGTCTTGCACAACCTCGGTGGTGCTCACGGCCCCGCGGCCGCGGTTCGTGAGGTCGCGCGCGTGCTGCGACCCGGTGGTCGGCTCGTGGTCGTCGACCTGCGCGGCACGCGCGGCTACGTACGCGTGCTCCGGGAGCTCGGGTGGGTACAGGTCGCGCGCTCGCGACGGGTCTGGCGCCTGTTCCCGCCGGTCCGCTACGTCACCGCGACGAAGCCCAGCCCCGCAGCCACGGTCTGAACTCGACGAGCGAGGCGATCACCAGGTCCGCCCCCGCGGCAGTGAGCTCGTCAGCGGGATGGGGACCACTCGTCACGCCGATCGCGAACGCCTCCGCGACGCGGGCGCCGATCATGTCCGCCGGGGTGTCGCCGACGTACACCGCGGCGCCCTCGTCGGCGAGGGTCTCCCCCTTGCCCGGACCGTGGCGCCAGCCGAAGACCCGACCGACGTCGAGACCGACATGCGCGAGGCAGAGATGCGCGTTCGGCTCGTACTTGGCGGTCACGACGACGGTCCGGCCGCCCAGCTCGTGCACCGCCGCCACCGCGTCCGCGGCTCCCGGGAGCAGCTCGGTGCCCGGGACCCCGAGCCCGACGTAGAGGTCCCGGAACCGGTCGGCCGCGGGGAGCACCCGCTCCGCCGGGAGCCACTCGGCCAGCTCGTCCTCCAACGTCGGTCCGAGGCGGCCCACGACCACCGGGGCGTCGATGAAGACGTCGAGCTCGCGGGACAGCTCCTCGAGGGTCGCGACGATCCCGGCTCGGGAGTCCACGAGCGTCATGTCGAGGTCGAATCCCACCACCAGCATCTCCGCACCGTAGGTGCGGCGAGGGAGGCTGTCACACCCCCGTGCGATCGTGCCCCGGTGAAGACGCGATCGGTCCATCGATGTGGTGAGTGCGGAACGGAGTCGCCGCGCTGGCTCGGGCGCTGTCCCGAGTGCGGCACCTGGGGCTCGCTCACCGAAGCGACCGTCTCCCGCGCCCGGGGCGCTGCATCCCTCGCCGCCCCGGGCGCGGGACCGGTTCCGATCCCCGACGTCGCGGCCGGCGCAGCCGAGCGACGGCCGACCGGGGTGGGGGAGCTCGACCGGGTGCTCGGCGGAGGTCTCGTCCCGGGATCGGTGACGCTGCTCGTCGGCGAGCCCGGGATGGGGAAGAGCACCCTCCTGCTCCAGGCGCTCGGGCGCATGGCGGATACCGGCAGCCGTTGTCTCCTCGTCGGCGCCGAGGAGTCGCCCGAGCAGGTGCGCATGCGCGCCGAGCGGGTCGGCGCACTCGCGCCGTCGCTCCTGCTGGCCGACGACACGTCGCTCGAGCGTGTCCGCGCGCACGTCGATTCGGTCGGGCCCGACGTCCTCGCGGTCGACTCGATCCAGGCGATCTCCGATCCCGAGGTCACCGCAGCGCCCGGTTCGGTCGACCCAGGTGCGCGACTGCGCACACGCGCTGGTGCGGCTGGCGAAGGCGCGCGGTATCCCTACGGTCCTCGTCGGGCCACGTCACGAAGGAAGGGCACGCTTGCCGGGCCGCGGGTGCTCGAGCACGTCGTCGACACCGTCCTGTCCTTCGACGGCGACCGACACCACACGTTGCGGTTCCTCCACGCGCTGAAGCACCGCTTCGGCGCGACGACCGAGCTCGGGCTGCTCGAGATGCGCGGCGACGGGCTCGCCGATGTGCCCGACGCGTCGGCGCTCTTCCTCGCGGACCGGCGTCCCGACTCGCCCGGCTCGGTCGTCGCGCCGGTCGTCGAGGGCAGCCGACCGCTCCTGGTCGAGGTCCAGGCCCTGGTCGCGCCGAGCGCCGCACCGATGCCGCGACGGTCGGCGACCGGGCTCGACTCGGCGCGGCTCGCGCTCCTGCTCGCCGTGCTCCAGCAGCGCGCCGGAGTCCCGGTCGCGGACTCCGAGGTGTACGCGAGCGTCGCCGGCGGCGTGCGCGTGTCGGAGCCGGGTGTCGACCTCGCGGTGGCGCTGGCGGTCGCCGGCGCGCTGCTGGAGCGCGGTCGTGCCGTCCGACACGGTCGTGCTCGGCGAGATCGGTCTCGGCGGCGAGCTGCGCCAGGTGCCCCAGGCGTCGCGCCGGCTCGCCGAGGCCGCGCGACTCGGGTTCACGTGCGCGATCGGCCCGCCATCGCTTCCCGACCATCAGTGGGATCGGGGTGCGGTCGGTCGCCACCCTCGCCGACGCGCTCGACGTCGCGCTTCCGGGCACGATCGGCGCGCGGGCGGCGTGACGTCTGCCCGAGGTCGCCTCGGAGCGTAGGCGGTATCGTCGGGCACCAGTCCGAGCAGTCCGAGCAGTCCGAGCAGGGCGACCGAGAAGGCCAGCAGTGCCCGCACCGCCTCGATCTCAAGCGCTCCTCGCGGCCCTCCGCCTCGTCGCGCCGGGCACGCCGCTGCGCGAGGGGATGGAGCGGATCATCCAGGCTCGCATGGGCGCGCTGATCGTCGTCGGCGCCGGGCCCGAGGTGCTGTCCGTCTGCTCGGGCGGGCTTCCTGCTCGACGCCGAGTTCACGCCGCCGCGCCTCTCGGAGCTGGCGAAGATGGACGGCGCGATCATCCTGACGGCGGACTGCAGTCGGATCGTGCGGGCGAACGTGCACCTGGTGCCCGACCCGAACATCCCGACGTCGGAGACCGGTACCCGGCACCGCACCGCGGAGCGGGTCGCGCGCCAGATCGCCGTCCCCGTGGTCACCGTCTCCGAGGACCGGTCCGAGGTCGCGATCCACGTGCGTACGCTGAAGCGCGCCGTCGAGCCCACGCCCCGCGTGCTCGCCCGGGCCGACCAGGCGCTGCAGATCCTCGAGCGGTACAAGACCCGGCTCGACGCGGTGAGCGCGTCGCTCTCCGCGCTGGAGATCGAGGACCTGGTGACGCTGCGCGACGTCGCGACCGTGCTGCAGCGGGCCGAGATGGTGCGGCGGATCTCCGAGGAGATCGAGGGCTACGTGATCGAGCTCGGGGTCGACGGTCGGCTCGTGCTGCTGCAGCTCGACGAGCTGATGGGCGGCGTGGAGGCGGATCGCCGGCTGGTCGCGAAGGACTACTCGGTCGCGGCCCACGAAGCCGAGCTCGTGCACGTGATGGAGCGCCTGTCGCGGCTCGACGACGATGCCCTGCTCGACCCGAGCTCGTGCTCGGCGTGCTCGGCCTGCCGACGGCGCTCGGGCTCGACGGCAGCCGCGCAGCCCCGTGGGTTCCGACTCGCTGCACAAGATCCCGCGCCTGCCCGAGGTCGTCTCCGATCACGTCGTCGAGCGCTTCCACGATCTGCAGAAGATCATGCGGGCCAGCGAGACCGACCTGGTGCAGGTGGAGGGGGTCGGCGACGCCCGGGCCCGGGCGATCAAGGACGGCCTCGCCCGCATCGCCGAGTCCAGCATCTTCGACCGCTACTCCTGACGAGACCGCAGGACATGTCGTGAGCGAGCTGATCGAGGGACCGCACGGCGGCGACCGTCGTGCGTGAGACGATCACCGGGATCGACGGGGCGAGCGTGGAGATCATCCACGCGACACCGGCCGATGCGTGCGCCGAGCGCCGGCGTGGTCGTCCATCCCGACGTCATGGGGATCCGGCCGCTCTTCGACGACCTGTGCCGCCGGATGGCGACCCACGGCTTCGCGGTCGCGTCGCCCGAGCCGTTCGCGCGGGCTCCCGCCGAGGTCGTTCGGGGCGACCGACCCGTCGGCCCGGCTCGGGACCCTCTCGTCACTCGACGACGCCGTGCAGATCGGCGACCTCGTCGCCGCGGCCGAGCTTCCTGACCGAGCGCGACGGCGCGACGACCGCGCACGTCCTCGGCTTCTGCATGGGCGGGATGCAGACGCTCAAGGCCGCGGCGTCCGGGCGCTTCGCGCGCGCGGTGGCGTTCTACGGGATGATCCGGATCCCCGACGCGTGGCAGGGCGAGCGGTTCGACGCGCCGCTCGGCACGGCGGCCGACGTGTGCCCCACCCTCGCGATCTTCGGCGGCGTCGACCCGTTCACCCCGGCCGACGACATCGCAGGCACTGCGGGCGGCCTGGCGGGATCGTCCCGACTGCGAGATCGTCGTGTACCCGGACGCGGAGCACGGCTTCGTGCACGCGCCCGAGCGGCCCGCGCACCGCCCCGACGAAGCCGCGGACGCCTGGCGTCGCACCCTTCGCATGGCTCGGGGCGGCGTGACCGGGCGAGCGCACTGCGGGTTCCCGGCCCTAGCCTCACGCCCGTGACGGACGGAGGAGACGGCGGAACCGGCGTGACGTCGGGGACGGCGACGATCCTCTTCACCGATCTCGTCGGCTCCACCGACCTCCGGTCCCGCCTTGGCGACGGTCGTCGCCGACCAGCTGCGGCGGACGCACGACCAGCTGCTCGCCGGCGCGGTCTCGGAGCAGTCGGGCACGGTGGTCAAGGGGCTGGGCGACGGGCTCATGGCCTCGTTCACCGCGACAGCCGACGCCGTCGCCGCCGGTGCCGCGATCCAACGGGCGATCGAGCGCGCCAACCGCGGCGCCGACGACGCCCGACGACTCGCGGTCCGGGTCGGCGTCAGTGCCGGTGACGTGAGCTGGGAGGAGGGCGACTGCCACGGCACCCCGGTCGTCACCGCGGCGCGCCTGTGCGACCGGGCCGAGGGCGGCCAGATCCTCGTCGACGACCTGGTGCGGGGCCTCGCCCGGGGGCGCACCGAGCTCTCGTTCCGTCTGGTCGGCGAGCTCGAGCTCAAGGGCCTGCCCGAGCCCGTGACGGTCTACGAGGTCCCGTGGGAGCCCGCCGCGGGGGATCGCGCGCCGCTGCCCGCCGCGCTCCTCCCCGTCGCCCGCGAGCTGCCGTTCTCCGGCCGCGACGCGGAGCGCGAGGCGTTGCGGGTGCAGTGGAAGTCCGCCGCAGCGGACGGCCACGCGACGGCACTCGTCAGTGGCGAGCCCGGCGTCGGCAAGACGCGGCTCACCGCCGAGCTGGCCCGTGCCGCGCACCACGACGGCGCCTGGGTGCTCGCGGGGCGGTGCGACGAGAGCATCTCGGCGCCGTTCGCGCCCTGGATCGAGATCCTGCGGCATGCGGTGACGCATGCCCCGAGCGAGGTGCTGACCGCTCACGTCGAGCGCCACGGTGGCGAAGTGACGCGCCTGGTGCCCGAGCTGCGGCGGAGGATCGACGGCGTCGAGGAGCCGCGGGCCCTCGATCCCGAGACGGAGCAGCTCGCCCTGTTCGACGCCGTGATGGACCTGTTGGAGGCACTCTCGGTCGACGCGCCGGCGCTGGTCGTCGTCGACGACGCCCACTGGGCCGACGCGTCGAGTCTCGCCCTGCTCCGCCATCTCGTCCGGCGCCTTGCACCGCACACGCCGATGCTGGTGGTCGTCACCTATCGCGACACCGACGTCGACCGCTCCCACCCGTTCGCCGCGCTGCTGGGCGACCTCCGCCGTGAACCACGGGTCGAGCGGTACTCGCTGCGCGGTATCGACGAGTCGGGGGTGCGCGCGCTCCTGACCGCGACCGGGGGCAGCGATCTCGACGAGACGGGTCTCGAGTTCGCCCGGGCGCTCGTCCGGGAGACGGAAGGCAACCCGTTCTTCCTCGGCGAGGTCCTGCGGCACCTGGTCGAGACCGGGGTGCTCGTGCAGGTCGACGGGGTCTGGCAGGGCACCGTCGGCAACGTCGAGGAGGTCGGCATCCCCGAAGGCGTCCGCGACGTCGTCGGGCGGCGACTCTCGCGCCTCAGCGACGACGCCAACGCGACCTTGCGAACCGCGGCGGTGGTGGGTCGGGAGTTCCCATTGCAGCTCGTCGCCGAGGTCGTCGGTGCGCCCGAGGACACGGTGCTGGTGCACATCGAGTCGGCGATCGCGGCGAGCCTCGTCGACGAGGTGGGCGATGCACCCGGACGCATGTCGTTCTCGCACGCGCTCGTCCGCTCGACCCTGCTCGAGGAGCTGAGCACGACGCGGCGGGTGCGGTTGCATCGCGACATCGGTGAGGCGCTCGAACGGAGCGGCGGTGGCACCGCCGCCGAGCTGGCGCATCACTTCTCGGAAGCAGCCGCGACGGGCGTTGCGGACCGAGCGGTCGTGCACGCGCGTCGCGCCGCACGCGAGGCCCGGACCGGGCTCGCGTACGACGAATCCGTTCGGTACTACGACCTCGCGCTCGAAGTGTTGGAGGCGGGCGATCTCGACGCGTCGACGCGCGCGCAGCTGTTGATCGACCGCGGCCTCGCACGTCATCAGGCCGGCGACCAGGACGGTGGGCGTCGTGACGCCCTCGCCGGGGCCGAGCTCGGGCGAGGGCTCGGTGATGCTCGGCTGGTCGGTCGAGCCGGGGTCGCGTACATGGGCACGCTCGGGCATTGGGCCGTGCCGCAGGACCCCGTCGCGGTCGAGCTGATGCGCGAGGGCCTCGCCGGCCTCGCCGCGGACGACCTGGAGACACGCGCCACGGTGACCGCCGCGCTGGCGAACGCCTGCATCCTGGTCCCCGGCGACGAGGCGCTCGACCTGGCCCGGGAGGCGCACGGGTTCTCGCTCGCCGCCGGGGACGAGGACGCGATGTTCCTGGCGTACTCCGGCTGGACCTGGGCCCTGCGATCGCGCGGCCGGCCCCAGGAGCTCGTGCGTGTCGCGTCCGAGGCCGTCGCACGCGCGACCTCCGCGCACCGCCCGGACTGGGAGTGGTTGACGCGCTACCAGCTGGGCGAGGGGCTGGTGGAGGCCGGCGACCTCGACGCCGCGGGTGAGGAGCTCGCCCGTGCCGGCGCGATCCCGACCGCGCTGATCGGGTGGGCACCGACGGTGTTCGCCGCCTCACGAGCGATGGCCGAGGGACGCCTCGACGAGGCGCAGCGCGGCTTCGAGCGGGCCGCCGAGCTCGGCAAGGCGCTCGGCGACACGAACGACGCGATCTTCCGCGGTCAGATGGCCTATCTCGAGCTCGAGCGCGGTCGTGCCGACGAGGCCATGACGTGGGCCGAGCGGATGGGGGAGACGCTCATCGGTGCGATGACGTGCCTTCCGGTCGTCGTGCTGGCGCAGACGGGCGCGGTCGACGAAGCCGGTGCAAGGCTCGCCGAGTTCACGCGCGACCTGCGTCCCGTGCTGCCGCAGCTGCTCGTCCCGTGGGTGCTCTTCGCCGAGGGCACGTACCTGGCCAACGGCGGCGACGCGACGGTGGCTGCTCGGCTCCGCGACGAGGCGGCGCGGTACGCCGGGTGCATGCTCGGCGGGGACACGGCGCTGCTCGGCTTCGGGGACCATCTGGTCGCGCGCGTCGCCTTTGCGGAGGCGAGACATGCCGACGCGGTGAGCGCCTCCGAGCGGGCGATCCTGCTGTCCGACGAGCGCGGCCTGCACCGTTTGGCCGCGCACCATCGCGTCGACCTCGCGAGGACGCTGCTCGCCCGCGACGGCGCGGGCGACGCCGACCGGGCTCGGGCACTCGTGGCCGAGGTGCTCGAGGTCGCGGAGCCTCGCGGTCTGATCGACGCCGCCGCCACGGCCCGCGCCCTGCCGCTCTGAGGCGGGCCTAGAGCGTGGCGCGCTCCTCGAGGGACTGGCGGTCGAGGATCCGGTAGTGGTTCCGGCCCTCGAGCTCGAGCCAGTCGAGGCGGATGAACGTCGAGATCGCCTTGTTCACGCGCTCCCGCGAGGCGCCGACCATCGCGGCCAGCTCCTCCTGGGTGAGCGGCAGGGTGAACGAGTCGTCGTCGCCGGCGAGCTCGAGCAGCCGCTTGGCGGTGCGCGCCGGGACGTCGAGGAACACGGCGTCGGCCAGCGCCTCGTCGGTGGCGCGCAGCCGCGTCACGAGCAACCGCACGATGATCCACAGCAGCTCGGGCCGCTCGCGCAGGACCCGGCGGACCGGCTCGTACGCGAGCTCGAGGACCGTCGAGTCGACCAGCGCACGGACGTCGGCGACCCGGGGCTCGTCATCGAACAGCGGCAGCTCGCCGAACAGGCCGCCCTCCTCGAGCACCGCGATCACCGACTCGCGCCCGTCGCCCGACTGCGTCGCGATCGCGATCCGTCCATCGCTCACCACGTAGAGGCTCGACGACGGGTCGCCCTGCTCGAACAGCACCTCGTTGCGGGCGATCTCCCGGACGGTCGTCTCCTCACGCAGCGCCGCGAGCACGTCGGGCGGCAACGCCGCGAAGAGATCCGTGCTGTCGAGCAACCGGCGTTCGGCCACGTCGTGACACCCCCGGCGCCGCAGCGTAGTGCGGTCGCCCGTGGGGCGATCCGGAGGTCGGTCGGTCTACCCGTCCGTACCGGCCCGCACGACCAGCACCGGGCACGGTGCGTTGTTCGCGACGTGGCGTGCTCACCGAGCCCATCAGGGCGCGACGGATCGCGCCGCGGCCCCGTGAGCCCACGACGACGACGTCGACGGCCCGGGCCTCCGCGAGGCGGCAGAGCGCCGGACCGGGCGCGCCCTCCTCGAGGACTTGCTCGACCTCCGTGCCCTTCGGGGCGACCGCGTGACCACCGCCTCGGTCCGGTCGAGCGCGACCGCGGCCTCGGCCTTGATCGCCGCCCACGCGGAGTCGATCTCGTCCGGCGTCGCGACGCCGCCGGCCATCCCGGACTCCATCCCCGCGGCCTCGATCGCCGGCGGCTCGACGACGCAGACGAGCGTCACCGTCTCGCGGCTCCGAGCACCGAGAGCGCCCGGCGCGCCGCGTCGATCGCGTCGTCGGATCCGTCGGTTCCTATGAGGACCTTCACCGGTGTGCCTCCTCGTCGAGCTGGTCGACCACAGCGTAGAGATCGCCTTCCTCGACGGAGGCGAGGCGATGGCGATGGCGACCAGGTTGGGGACCAGAGCCCCGTTCGTCCCGACAGCGTCGCGCTCGGTCGTCGAGGAACGCGAACTGGTCGACCGGGATGGAACCCGAGCGCGATCCGTTCGCCCCGGTCGTCGAGGTCGGGGTGCAGCGGGAGGGGGCTCGGGGGCGTCTGGTATCCTGATGACTTCTCCCCTTCCCCCTCCGGGAATTCGTTCGCTCTGCTCGTCGTGAGGTCTGCCATGCCGTTCGCCGTCGGTGACAAGGTCGTCTATCCGCACCATGGTGCGGCGATCATCGAGGGCAAGGAGAAGCGGGTCTTCGAGGAGAAGAAGACCGACTACTTCGTCCTCCGCATCACCTACGGCGACCTCAAGGTCTCGATCCCGGTCGACAAGGCCGAGGAGATCGGCCTGCGCGACGTCATCAACGACGAAGAGGTCGAGGAGGTGTTCGCCGTCCTTCGCAAGAAGGAGGCGCGGATGCCCACCAACTGGTCGCGTCGCTTCAAGAACCACGTCGAGAAGCTGAAGAGCGGCGACATCTACCAGGTCGCCGAGGTCGTGCGGAACCTCTCGCTGCGGGAGGCCGACAAGGGCCTGTCCGCCGGCGAGAAGCGCATGCTCGCCCGCGCCCGGCAGATCCTGGTCTCGGAGCTCACCTTCGCGTTGAACGTCGACGAGGAGACCGCCGAGCTGCGCCTCGACGAGGTGCTCGCCGGCACCGACGAGCCCGTCGTGAAGAAGCCGGCGAAGAAGTCGGCGGCGAAGAAGTCGGCGGCGAAGAAGTCACCGGCGAAGAAGTCGGCCGCGAAGAAGTCACCGGCGAAGAAGGCACCGGCGAAGAAGTCGGCAGCGAAGAAGGCACCGGCGAAGAAGGCAGCGGCCAACGCCAAGCCGGCCAAGGCCGCGGCGAAGAAGAAGTAGCGGCGCCGCCGCATGGGGCGCTCGGGCACGGTCCGCACCGCGGCGATCGTCGTGGCCGGTGGACGGGGAGAACGGTTCGGCGCCCCCAAGCAGTTCCTGACCGCGGGTGACGCACGCCTCGTCGACCGTGCCGTCGTCGCGGCAGGTGCTGCGTGCGACGAGGTGGTCGTCGTGCTCCCCGACGGGCGTGTCTGGGACGGACCGCCGGTCGCGGCCGCGGTGGCCGGCGGCGACACCCGCTCCGGCATCCGTCCGGGCCGGGCTCGCGGCGGTCGACCCGGGTGCCGAGATCGTGGTCGTGCACGACGCGGCACGCCCGCTCGCGACCCCCGAGCTGTTCGAGCTCGTGATCGACACGGTTCGTTCGGGAGCGGACGCGGCGGTCCCGGCGCTCCCGGTCGCCGACACGCTCAAGCGCGTCGACGGGGATCGCGTCGTCGCGACCGTGGACCGCGAGGGTGTGGTCGCGGTGCAGACGCCACAGGCGTTCCGGGCCGCGGCGTTGCGCGCGAGCCACGAGTCGGGAGGCGACGCGACCGACGACGCCGCGCTGATCGAAGCCGCGGGCGGGACCGTGGTCGTCGTCGCCGGCGACCCCCGCAACCTCAAGGTCACGAACGTCGCCGACATCGCCGTTGTGGAAGCGCTCCTCGCCGCTCCGCTCGAGCGCGGAGGGCCTCGATGAGCCTCCGCGTCGGACTCGGGTTCGACGTCCATGCCTTCGGCGGTGAGGGCCCGCTCGTGCTCGGCGGCGTCACCGTCCCCGACGGCCCCGGGCTCGTGGGGCATTCGGACGCCGACGTCGTCGCGCACGCGGTGGCCGACGCGCTGCTCGGTGCCGCCGGCTTGCCCGACCTCGGCACCGTGTTCCCGGCTTCCGACGCGCAGTACCGGGGGGTGTCGTCGATCGTGCTCCTCCGCGACGTCGCGGCGAGCGTGCACGCCGCGGCCTGGCACGTCACGAACGTCGACGTCGTCGTGGCGGCCGAACGGCCCCGACTTGCACCCCATGTCGCCGACATGAGCGCGCTCCTCTCGGCGACGGTTAACGGCGTCGTGTCGGTGAAGCCCAAGCACACCGAGGGCGTGGGCGCCGTCGGACGCGGTGAGGGCATCGCCGCGTGGGCGGTCGCACTGCTCCAGGCCGCGGAATCCAGCGGCGGTTCGTGACCGGTGCTGTCCTAGCCTTGCCGGATGCAGGCGGGGCGATGACGGTGCGCATCTTCGACACGCTCGAGCGGGCCAAGGTCGAGCTCACCCAGCGCGACCCCGGACGGCTGTCCGTCTACGTGTGCGGCCCCACCGTGTACGACGACCCACACGTGGGCCACGGCCGCACCGCGGTCGTGTACGACGTCATCCGCCGGTACCTCGAGTGGTCGGGGCTCGACGTGCGCTTCGTGAGCAACGTCACTGACGTCGAGGACAAGATCATCGCCCGGGCCCAGGAGGCGGGCGGGACGGAGACCTCGGTCGCCGAGCGGTTCGAGGCCGAGTACTGGAAGCAGCTCGACCGGCTCGAGGTGCGGCGGCCCGACGACGTCCCGCACGCGACCGACTACATCGCCGGGATGCTCGACCTCGTCGAGGCGCTCGTCGCCCGCGGGCACGCCTACGTCGTCGACGGGCAGGGCGTCTATTTCGACGTCGTCTCGTTCCCCGACTACGGCGCGCTGCCCCATCGCAGCGTCGAGGCGCTCCTCGACTCGGCCGGCGCCCGCGTCGAGGTCGACGACGAGAAGCGAAGCCCCATGGACTTCGCGCTCTGGAAGGCCGCCAAGCCGGGTGAGCCGACGTGGGACTCGCCATGGGGTCCCGGGCGCCCCGGGTGGCACATCGAGTGCTCGGCGATGTCGCTCGATCTCCTCGGCGACGGGTTCGACCTGCACGGTGCCGGCGACGACCTCGTGTTCCCCCACAACGAGAACGAGCGCGCCCAGGCCGAGGCGGCCGGGCATTCGTTCGCGCGCCACTGGATCCACTCGGGCATGGTCGAGATCGGTGGCGAGAAGATGTCGAAGTCACTCGGCAACTTCCGCACGCTCGCGGAGGCGCTCGACGCGCACGGCGCACGTGCGTTCAGGCTCAGCGTGCTGCAGACCCACTACCGCAAGGCGATGGAGCTCGGCGACGCGGAGCTCGCGACCGCTGCGAGCGGTGTCGCCCGCCTCGATGCGCTCGACGCGCCGGGCAGCAGGAGCCGGGATCGATCCGGCGGGCGCGCCGATCGACGAGGTGGTGCGGGCGCGCTTCGTCGAGGCAATGGACGACGACTTCGGCACCCCCGGCGCGATGGCCGCGGTCTTCGAGGCCGCGAGCGCGGCGAACCAGGCGATCGACGCGGGCGATCACGAGCGTGCGGCGTCGCTCGTCGCCACGGTGCTCGACGCTCGCCGGCGCGCTCGGGCTCGAGGTCGATGCCGGGACGGGTGACGACGCCGAGATCGACGCGCTGGTCGCGGAGCGCGATGCGGCACGCGCCGCCCGCGACTTCGCCGACCGCCGATCGCATCCGCGACGAGCTGACCGCCCTCGGCATCACCCTCGAGGACGGCGACCGGCGGCACGATCTGGCACCGCGGGTGAGCGGTCGGCGGCGCGGCGCGACGGGCGGTGCCAAGGGCGGGGATCCGAGGGGTCGCGGCGCGCGGAGCGGCGGCCGGGAGGGTGGCGATCCCGCGAGCGGCGGATCCAGGGGCGGCGGACCCAAGGGCGGCGGGCTCGGGGGTGACGTCGTCCCCGGCCGGCGGGCGGTGCGCGAGCTGCTGAGCGCCGGACATCGGCACGTCCGCACGCTGTTCGTGGCGCGTGACCGTGATCACAGCGAGGTGCTCGAGGAGATCGTCGAGCTCGCCGGCCACGCCGGCGTGTCCGTGCGGTTCGTCGACCGCTCGCGGATCGCCCGGGAATCCCACATCGAGTCGCACCAGGGAGTCGTCGCCCTCGCCGCGCCGATCACCCCCGCGTCGATCGGCGCGCTCTGCGGCACGCACCAGGCGTTCCTGGTCGCGGTCGACGGCGTGACCGATCCCCAGAACCTCGGAGCCGTCCTCCGCACCGCGGAGGTCGCCGGCGCGACCGGAGCGCTGCTCCCGCGCCATCGCAGCGCGCTGCTCACGCCGGCCGCCGTGAAGGCCGCGGCCGGCGCGGTCGAGCACCTCCCCGTCGCACTCGTCGCGGGGATCCCGGCCGCGCTCGAGCAGGCGTCCCGCGCCGGCGTGTGGAGCGTCGGCCTCGACGGCGACTGGACCGACGTCGATCCACGACCTGCCGGTCGCCGACGCGTCGGTGGTGCTCGTGCTCGGCGCGGAGGGCAGCGGGCTGTCCCGGCTCGCACGCGACCGCTGCGACGTGCTCGCGCACATCCCGATGCACGGCGACCTCGACTCGCTGAACGTGTCCGCGGCCGCCGCCGTCGCGTGCTTCGAGCTCGCACGCCGACGGCACCAGTAGCCTGTTCCGCGCGCCGGGTTAGCTCAGCTGGTAGAGCACCGCTCTTGTAAAGCGGAAGTCGTCGGTTCGAGTCCGACACCCGGCTCGGAGGGTGGCACCCCGTCCCGTGTCCGGGTGCCGTGCGACCAGTGCCGACAAGGCGCCGGGCGCGGTATCCCCGGTTCCCGCGGTTGGGCGCGGCAATACTCGTCGCCCGATGGAATTCACGGCGCGCGATCGCGCCATCCTCGACTTCGAACGGGTCTGGTGGCGCCTTCCTGGCCCCAAGGAAGCGCAGATCCGCGCGCGGCTCGACATGTCCGGCACCCGGTACTATCGACGTCTCGGCGAGCTCATCGACCTGCCCGCCGCCCTCGCGTATGACCCACTCACCGTGAAGCGCCTGCGCCGCTACCGAGACATCCGCCGCCGGGCGCGCTACGAAGGTCGTCGCGCCGATCCGGGCTCCCGATGACCGCGCTCGCGTTCCCGCCCCGGCGCCGTGTCGCGACCGATCTGCTCCTGCGGACGGCCGCACGCGGCGCGATCCTCGTCGGCGTCGCGGTCGTCATCGGGATCGTCCTGCTCCAGGTGATCGACAAGGGCGGTGGCGGCGGCGGGACGGCGGCACCGCCGCCGAGCGGGAACACCGGGTCCACGACGTCGACGACCGGCTCCGGCGGACGTCCGCCGGCCGAGGTCCGCGTCCTCGTCGAGAACGGATCGGGGTTGAGCCAGGCCGCCGCCACGCTCGCGAACGAGCTGCGCGGCAAGGGCTACGCGATCGCCGGCACCGGGAACGCCCCACTGCAGACGGGCACGACCGTCGCCTGCCTCGAAGGGTTCGAGGACGAGGCGACCAGCCTGGCGACCGCCGTCGGCGGCGGGGCGACGGTGACCGCCTTCCCCGCGACCCCGCCGGCCGGCTCCGAGAACGCGGACTGCCTCGTCATCAAGGGCTCGTAGCGCGGCCTGGTCTCGGTCGCCGACCCCGCGGCGGCGAGCTGGTCGTCCAGCCAGTCGCGCGGCGTACGGCCGCCGGCAAGTGCTCGGAGTCGTGCCGCTCGCTCGGCCCGGCTCGAGCGCGTCCAGCCCGAGCGCGGCGTGGAGTGCGGCCGTGCCCTGGACGATGTCGTACGGGTGGATCTCGGACGCCGCCGGGCCGAGCTCGTCCCAGGCGCCGGCGTCAGCCGAGAGGCAGAGGACCCCGTCGCGCTCGTTCAGCAGGGGGCCTTCCTTCGCCACGAGGTTGAGACCGTCCTTGATCGGGTTGACCAGCAGCACGTCGTACCGCTGCAGGGCGGCCACCGTGCTCGGGAAGTCGTCGCGGGCGTCCAGCACGATCGGTTGCCAGTCGGCGGTCGCCCAGCGGTCGTTCACACGCTGCGCCGCCTGCTCCACCTCGTTGCGGTACGCGAGGTACTCCGGCATCGTCTCGCGCGAGGCGTTGAGCCGGGCGAGGAAGACCACCCGAGAGCGCCACTCCGCGTGCTCGTCGAGCAGCGCGTCGAACACGGCGAACCCCCGCACGATGTTCTTGGAAGGCTCGATGCGATCGACGCGCAGCAGGAGCGTGCGGTCCCCGACCAGCTCCGCGAGCTCGGCGGCCGCGGCTGCCGTCGCGTCCGACCTCCCCAGCGCCGCAAGTGACTCGCCGTCGGGGCCGATCGACGCGACGAACGTCGGTGCCGTCATGTCGGGCCCGAGGATCTCGCGCACGGACGCCGCGTACGCACGTGCCCAACGCTCGCAGTGGAACCCGCAGGGCACCGCAGCCATCGAGCGGCAGATCTGCTCGGCGACGTCGGTCGGGAGGACGCGGATGGAGTTCGGACCGCAGAACGACGTGTGCGTGAAGTGCGCGACGCGCACGTCGCCGCGCCGGGCCCGCAGCATCCCCGGCACGAGTGCGAGCTGGTAGTCCTGCACGAGCACGATCGCGCCCGGCGTGGCGGCCGCGGCCGCGGCCTCGGCGAACGCCTGGTTCACCTCCACGTACGCGTCCCAGGCCTCACGGAAGCGCCGGTCGAACCGGGGCCGCCGGGGGAGGTCGAACAACCCGTGGTGGAGGAACCAGAGCGTGCCGTTCGAGACGACGTCGTAGAACAGGCGGTAGGTGCGGGGGTCGACGTCGAGCAACGTGAGCGAGATCCCGGGAGCCACGGCCGCGCCGGCCCGCACCGCGGCACGATCGTCGTCGTCCACCGCAGCGGCGATCCACGCCGCATCCGCGCCCGCGGCGCCCGAGGTGAGCAGCGGTCCCAGCGACGACGCGACACCGCCGGCGCCGATCCGGGTGGCGAACGTCCCGTCGCTGTCGAGCCACGAACCGGTACGGACCCCGGTTGGAGACGACGACGGTCATGACCTCGGCGCCGGTCCGGGCGGGTCCGTCGCGCAGCTCGCCGAACAGGCGCAGCCAGTCCTCGAGCTCTCGGGTCGACAGGAAGTTCTTGCGCACGTGCTCGCGACCCTGTGCGCCCATCGCGTCGGACCCGACCGGATCGGCCAGGAGGTCGATGATGCGCGCCGCGCAGTCCTCGACCGAGTCCACGAGGTACCCGTCGAAGCCCTCGCGGATCTGGAGGGTGATCCCGCCGGCCCGCCCGCCGACCACCGGCCGGCCCTTCCACAGCGCCTCGCTCACGGTGAGCCCGAAGCCCTCCCGCAGCGACTTCTGCACCATCACGCTCGCCATGCGTTGGAACGCGTTGATCTGCACCGCGCCGACCTGGTGCAGGTTCGAGAGTAGGTGGATGTCGCGGTCTCCGGCGCGTGCGGCTTCGATGTCCTCCCAGACGCGGAAGCCCTCGGGGTCGTCGGTCGCCATCGAGCCCGCGAGCACCAGCTGCGCGTCGGGGACCTGCTCGCGCACGATCCGGAACGCGTCGACGACGCCGAGCGGGTCCTTCCACGGGTCGAAGCGGCTGATCTGGCAGACGATCGGCCGGTGAGGGTCGATGCCGTACTGCTTCGTGATCTCGGTGCAGAACGGCAACGCGAGATCGAGGTTCTTCACCGACAGCGGGTCGATGCACGGTGGTGCGTGCACGACGTGCCGCATGTCCAAGGACTCGGGCACGAACTCGGGCATCGTCCAGACCGACGCGTCGTGCTGCTCGACGAACGGGCGGAAGAACTCCCAGACCTTGGGGTTCGCGACGGTGAGGTCGATGTGGCACCGCCACACCCACTTCGTGCTCGGCCTGTCCGATCGCCTTGTCGCGCAGGAAGCTCAGCAGCGCGGCGGGCTGCGGGTCGTGGACGACCACGTAGTCCCAACCGTCCTCCAGCGCGAGCGCGTTGTCGAGCACGCGTTCGAGGTAGGTCCGCTGCATCCGTGCGGTCCACTCGATGTCGGCACCCTGCAGAGCGTTGTGCACGTTCTTCGTGATCGCGAAGAACTCGTCGCTCCCGTGCATCACCTGCCATTCGGCGTCGATCCCCGCGCTGCGCAGCAGCGGGACGTGCGTGGCGAGCAGCTCTGCGACACCACCGCCGTACGCGGTCGCGTTGATGTGGAGGACGCGCGCCCCCTGGAGGGGTTCGGCGAGCTCACGGATCCGGGCGATGGCCTCCGGGCCGACGACGTCGGTGTAGTCCGCGAGGTCCTTCTCGAGGAGCGGGACGCGCTCGAGCATCAGGACCGCACGCCGGGGCCGAGATGCGGCGGCACCGTGCGGCGATGGATGGCGGTCGCGAGGCGCGGGCGGGCGTCCATCGCGGCCAATCTATTCGGGTGCCTTCGGCGATCGCGTGTCCGGACAAGTTTCGGGGGTCACTCTCCGCCGCCGAGGCCGCGGCCGCGATCGCCCGAGGGCTGCGGGCGGCCGGCTTCGACCCCGTGGCCGAGGTTCCGATGGCTGACGGTGGGGACGGGACGCTCGACGCGCTCCTCGCCGCGCGCGGCGGTTCCCGGCGAACGATCCAGGTCACGGGCCCGCTCGGCGACCCGGTGGACGCCGACTACGGGCTGCTCCCTGACGGGACCGGCGTGGTCGAGATGGCCCGGGCGAGCGGGTTGGGGCTCGTGCGTCGGAAGGATCCGCTGCGGGCGTCGACGCGCGGGACCGGCGAGCTCATCGCCGCGGTCCGTCGCGGCGGGGCGAAGCGCATCCTCGTCGGCGTCGGCGGCTCCGCGACCACCGACGGCGGCCTTGGTGCGGTCGAGGCGCTGGGCTGGTCGCTCGGGGGCATCGAGGTCTCGGTGGCTTGCGACGTCGACACGGCGTTCCTCGACGCGGCGCGCGTCTTCGGCCCGCAGAAGGGTGCGAGCGAGGCCCAGGTCGAGCTCCTCAGCCGTCGGCTCGCGAGCGTCGCCGACGTCTACCGGGAGCGCACCGGGGTCGACGTGACGACGCTCGAGGGAGCGGGGGCGGCCGGGGGCCTGGCGGGCGGGCTCGCCGCGATCGGCGCGCGGCTCGAGCCGGGGTTCGACATCGTGGCGCACGCCGCCGGGCTCGAGGAGCTGTTCGACGACGCCGACCTCGTCGTGACGGGTGAGGGCAAGACGGACGCCGCGAGCTTCGACGGCAAGGTCGTGGGGGGCGTGCTCGCCTGGGCGGCCGAGCTCGGCATCGACCATCGGGCGGTGATCGCCGGGCAGATCACCGATGACGCGCGTGAGGAGCTGAGCGTGCTGGGCGCGCGTGGGTACGCGCTCGTCGACCGCGTGTGGCAGTCGGGCGAGGCGTTCGCGCGAGCCGCGCTGCTGGTCGAGGAAGCGGCAGTGGAAGCCGCGCGTCTGGCCCTCGCCGTGATCGGGCCGCGGCCACCGTCAGGCGGTCGCTTCGCGCTCGAAGCGTGCGCGGTACTCGGCGACGGCGAGCATCGGCAGACGTTCGCGGACCTCGACCGGCACGAGCAGCGGGGCGTAGTCCTCGTCGAAGCGGGCGAGGGTCGTCGCCAGCTGCTCGGACGGGATCCCGGCTCGTCGCAAGCCGGTGAGGAGGACCTCCATCGCCTGCGGTGCGAGCTCGTCGAGCGGTCGGTTCCGGTGCTCGCGGCACCCCGAGGTCGACCTGCGCGATCGATGCCACCCCGAAGCGCTCGGCGACATCGATCAAGAAGCCCGATCTCGACGCCCCAGCCCTCGACGAAGGGCACTGCCTCGAGGAGCTCGCGGCGCCCGGCGTACTCGCCGCCGAGCGGCTGCACGATCCCGGTCAGGTGGGGGAACAGCGTGGAGAGGAGCGGGCGGGCGAGCAACTCGGTGACGCGCCCCCGCCACTCGGCTCACCGTGCAGCGGACGCCGGTAGTAGCCCTTGACCAGGCCGACCTCGGTGTCGCGGAGCAGGGGCGCGACCAGCCCGGTGACGAAGTGGGGACGGAAGTTCCGCACGTCGGCGTCGACCCAGCAGACGAGGTCGCCCTCGGTCACGAACAGCGAGAGCCAGAGCGCGTTGCCCTTCCCGCTGCCGCTCGGCAGGGCCGGGAGCACGTCGGCGACGGCATGCACCTTGGCCCCCTCCCAGTGCGCGGCCTCCGCCGTGCCGTCGGTCGAGCCGTCGTCCATCACGACGACCTCGTCGACGAGCGGTGCCCGCTCCATCAGGTTGCGGCGCACCGAGGCCACGATGTGCCCGACCGTGGCCTCCTCGTCACGCGCGGGCAGGCAGACCGAGATGGTGAGGCCGAGGCGCGCCTTCAGCTCGGCGAGCGCATCCGGGTCGAACCCACCGTCCGGGGAGGCGTCACGAGGGGATTCGGACATCGGCCGTGAGCCTAGGAGCCGGGGAGCTCGCTCCCGTCGCCGATCCGGCCCGATCGGGGGGCGGAGTGCTTGGCGAGGCGCATCCCGGTGCGGCTATCGTCTCCCCCAACGCGCTCATCGAGAGCGGCTGAGGGACAGGCCCGTTGACGCCGCGGCAACCAGCGAACCGGAGCGATCCGATCCGCCAGGTGCCAATGCCTGACCGATGAGCAGCTGAGAGCGGTCCTCCGCTCGAAGCGCTCCGAGCGCGTCGAGAAGGAGGGCGTGCCCCGTGGCTCGTCCTCACCGAATCGAGGCGTCGGATCGTTCCCAGCGATCGGCTCGGCGCCCGGACAGCCGAGGAGGAGCCGACCGTGGCTCATGTCGATGCACTGCGGTGCCGGGAGTGTGGGAAGACGTTCCCGATCGCACCCACCTATACCTGTGAGTTCTGCTTCGGGCCGCTCGAGGTGGCCTACGACCGCGAGGCGGTGACGTCCGCGGTCTCCAGGGAGGCGATCGAGGCCGGTCCGCCCTCGATCTGGCGGTACGCCCCGCTGCTCCCGGTCGACGCCCCCGGCGACGCCACCCAGCAGGTCGGCTGGACGCCGCTCGTGCGGGCCGATCGGCTCGCCGCCGAGCTGGGGCTCGGTGAGGTCTGGGTGAAGGACGACACCCGCAATCCGACCAACTCGTTCAAGGACCGCGTCGTGGCCATCGCTCTCGCGAAGGCGCTCGAGTTCGGTCTCAAGACGCTCGCGTGCGCCTCGACCGGCAACCTCGCCAACGCAGTTGCGGCGGCAGCGGCGCGCGCCGGGCTCGCGAGCTACGTGTTCATCCCGGCGAACCTCGAGGTGGCCAAGATCACGACGACCGCGGTCTTCGGCGGCAACGTGGTCGCGGTCGACGGCAACTACGACGACGTCAACCGCCTGTGCGCGGAGGTCGCGTCGGAGCGTCCGTGGGCGTTCGTGAACGTGAACGTGCGTCCCTTCTACGCGGAGGGCTCGAAGACGCTCGCGTACGAGACGGCCGAGCAGCTCGGCTGGCAGACGCCCGATCACGTGGTCGTCCCGGTCGCGAGCGGGTCCCTGCTCACGAAGATCCACAAGGGCTTCCACGAGCTGCACGAAGTCGGGCTCCTCGCCGATGCGCCGCAGGTCAGGGTCTCCGGGGCGCAAGCGACCGGCTGCTCACCGGTCGCGACCGCGTTCAACGACGGCGTCGACACCATCAAGCCGGTGAAGCCCGACACGATCGCCAAGTCACTCGCGATCGGGAACCCGGCCGACGGGTACTACGCGCTCGACACCGTCCGGGAGACCGGCGGTGGTCTGGCGGCGGTGACCGACGACGAGGTCCGTGACGGGATTCGGCTCCTGGCCCGTACCGAGGGCATCTTCGGGGAGACCGCGGTCGGCGTCACGATCGCATCGCTGCAGAAGCTCGCTCGGGAAGGCGTCATCCGACCCGACGAGCGGGTGGTGGTCTACGCGACCGGGCACGGCCTCAAGACGCTCGACGCGCTCACACCTGCTCCGGGTGCGACCGCGGTCATCAAGCCCACGCTCGACGCGTTCTGGGACGCGTTCCCGACGGCGAAGGAATCCTGAGATGGCGGTGTCGGTCCGGATCCCCACACAGCTGCGCAACCTCTCCGGCGGTGCCGGCGAGGTGAGCCTCGAGGGCGCGACCGTTGCCGAGGTGCTCAAGGCGCTCGATGCCGAGCACCCGGGCTTCGCCGAGCGCCTCTACGACGACGCCGGCGTCGCTGCGGCGGTTCGTCAACGTGTTCCTCGCCGAGGAGGACATCCGGTTCCTCGACGGGCTCGACACGCCGGTGACCGACGGGCAGACCCTGAGCATCGTCCCGGCCGTCGCCGGGGGCTGACTCGCCCGTCGGTCGTTCAGCCGGGTGGGTGCTCGGGCTCAGACGGGGGCGACCCAGAGGAGACGGGCGATCTCGTCGGGGACGACGCGCTCACCGGCATCGGTGCGGACGGTGACGCCGTCCGGTCGGCGGTCCAGGACCTCGGCCTTGGACCCGGGGATCAGCCCGCCACGGGCGATCAGCGACATCGCGTCGTCGTCGACCTCGAGCTGTTCGCTCACGCGGATCACGGTGACGCGCCCGGGCTCGACCTGCGAGAGCACGACGGTCGGGACGACCTCGGCCTGCTGCTGCGATCCGGGGATCGGGTTGCCATGGGGGCAGGTCATGGGGTCGCCGAGGAGCTGCACGAGCTTCTCCTCGACGTCGGCCGAGATCGCGTGCTCCCAGCGGTCGGCTTCGCGGTGGACCTTCTCCCACTCGAGCCCGATCACGTCCACGAGCAGCCGTTCGGCCAGGCGGTGGCGGCGGATGATGGAGGTCGCGAGCCGGCGGCCCGAGGGGGTGAGCTTCAGCGTCCGGTCGTCGAGGAGCTCCGCGTAGCCCTGGTCGACGAGGCGGTTCACCTGCTCGGACACCGCCGGCGCCGAGAGTCCGAGGCGTTCGACGAGCCGGGCGCGGATGGGCGTGACGCCCTCCTCCTCGATCTCGAGGATCGTCTCGAGGTACGCCTCGGTCGCGTCGTGCATCTCGGCCATCGCTTGCGAATGTAGTGCTCGCCCGCCGCGCTCCCCCCGCTTGCACTCTCCGGTGGAGAGTGCCAACATGGTTGCTGGCACTCACCACGTCCGACTGCTAATTCGCCATCGGACGGTCCGGCCGAGCGCCTCGAATCCCACCACGCAGCCTCACACGCAAAGGGAACCACACGATGCCGAAGCAGATCGCGTACGCCGAGAACGCCCGCCGTTCTCTCGAGGCGGGCATGAACAAGCTCGCTGATGCCGTTCGAGTCACCCTCGGCCCGAAGGGCCGCAACGTCGTCCTGGAGAAGAAGTGGGGCGCGCCCACGATCACCAACGACGGGGTCTCGATCGCCAAGGAGATCGACCTCGAGGACCCGACCGAGAAGATCGGTGCGGAGCTCGTCAAGGAGGTCGCCAAGAAGACCGACGACGTCGCCGGTGACGGCACGACGACGGCGACCGTCCTCGCGTGGGCGATGGTCCGCGAGGGCCTCCGCAACGTGGCGGCCGGTGCCAACCCCATGATCCTGAAGAAGGGCATCGAGGCCGCGGTCGTCGCCGCGGTCGACTCCATCAAGGCCGGTTCGCAGAAGGTGGAGACCGACAAGGCGCAGATCGCCAACGTCGCCGCCATCTCGGCCGCCGACATGGAGGTCGGGTCGATGATCGCCGAGGCGCTCGAGAAGGTGGGCACCGACGGCGTCATCACCGTCGAGGAGAGCCAGACCTTCGGCATGGAGCTCGACCTGGTCGAGGGCATGCGCTTCGACAAGGGCTACATCTCGCCGTACTTCGTCACCGACCCGGAGCGCATGGAGGCCGTCCTCGACGACGCCTACATCCTCCTGGTCAGCTCGAAGATCTCGGCCGTGAAGGACATGCTGCCGGTGCTCGAGAAGGTCATGCAGACGGGCAAGCCGCTCGCCATCGTGGCCGAGGACATCGAGGGCGAGGCGCTCGCCACCCTCGTCGTCAACAAGATCCGCGGCACGTTCAAGTCGGTGGCCGTCAAGGCTCCCGGCTTCGGTGAGCGTCGGAAGGCGATGCTCGAGGACCTCGCGATCCTCACCGGCGGCCAGGTGGTCGCCGAGGAGGTCGGGTTGAAGCTCGAGAACGTCGGCCTCGACCTGCTCGGGACCGCCCGCAAGATCGTCGTCACGAAGGACGAGACGACGATCGTCGAGGGTGCCGGTGCCAAGGACGCGGTCGCCGGTCGCATCGCCCAGATCAAGGGCGAGATCGACAACACCGACTCCGACTACGACCGCGAGAAGCTCCAGGAGCGTCTCGCGAAGCTGTCGGGCGGCGTCGCCATCATCAAGGTGGGTGCGGCGACCGAGGTCGAGCTCAAGGAGAAGAAGCACCGCATCGAGGACGCGGTGCAGACCACCAAGGCTGCGGTCGAGGAAGGCGTCGTCGCCGGTGGCGGCGTCGCACTCCTGCGGGCCCAGGCCCAGGTGCTCGAGCTTCGCCAAGACCCTCGACGGTGACGAGGCGACCGGTGCCCGCATGGTGGCCCGTGCGCTCGAGGAGCCGCTGAAGCAGATCGCGCTGAACGCCGGTCTCGAGGGTGGCGTCGTCGTGGAGAAGGTGCGTGGCCTCAAGGGTGCCAACGGCCTCAACGCGGCCACCGAGGAGTACGAGGACCTCATCAAGGCCGGCGTCATCGACGCCGCCAAGGTGACCCGCTCGGCGCTGCAGAACGCGGCCTCGATCGCGGCCCTCTTCCTCACCACCGAGGCGGTCGTCGCCGACAAGCCCGAGCCCCCGGCCCCGGCCGGGATGCCCGGTGGCATGCCGGGTGGCGACATGGGCGGCATGGGCGGAATGGACTTCTAACGCGGAGCGGCGGCCGTCGCATCGCGACAGCCGCTCGCCAGCGAGCGAACGTCCGCCGGCCGGGTATCCCGGTCGGCAGAGAGCGAGCGAGACAGGGAGGACACGGCCCCGATGTCCACGACATCGGGGCCGTGTTCGCGCATACTCACGGGATGCACGAGGCGACCGTGCGCAACCTGGTCCTGGCCAAGTGGGCCGACTACCGGCCGGTGCTCCCGGGTGCGTCGCTGCGCTTCTTCGACCGCGAGCCGTACCTCGGTGCGGCGCGTGACGACCCCCGCATCGCGGACGAGCTCGCGGTCGGCTGGTTCGACGACTTCGAGGCCGAGTTCCGCGACCCGGTCCTCGCGGACACCGAACGCGAGGTCGTCACGGTCTGCCCGCCGATCATGCGCGAGATCGTCGAACCGGAACCGCCGCGCATCCAGCGTGCCTATGTGGAAGGCGCGTTCATGCGCCGGTTCTTCCGTCTGCTCGTCGAGGGCGCGGGCTGGGAGGCCGACGCGCAGGTCCGTGACGTGATGGCCCGCCACTTCCCGTTCCACCTGGCGACCGTCGAAGCCGTCGAGGCCCCGGCGCTCGTTCGCCCGGACTGACCGCCGGACGAGCCAGCTCGCGGGTCGGACCGCGAGCAACGTACGTCCCGCAGGTACGCTCGGGGGCATGGTGATCGGCGACCACGAGCGCGTCGAGGCGAGCTCCGGGTGGGGAGTGCTGCACCTCTTCTACGCTGTCGACCCCGCGCGCGCCGACGACGAGCCGGGCGGCGCGAAGCGCATCCTCGACGCGTTCGCCGCCTTCACCGACGACCCGTTGCACCAGGTCCTGACCTTCGTCGTGCTCGGCCACAAGGCCGACCTCGGCGTCATGGCCGTCGGGCCGGACCTCGCCCGCCTCCAGGTGCTCCAGCACGACCTGCGGAGCGCGCCGCTGATCCCCACGTACTCCTACGTCTCGCTCACGGAGGCGTCCGAGTACGCGATGACGGAGGACGACGAGCGGGCCCGGCTCAGCGCCGACGAGGGCATCACCGACCCTGCCGAGCTCGAGGAGCGCCTCACTGTCTGGCGCGAGCGGATCGCGCACTACCGCGAACAACGCCTGCACCCGCAGCTGCCCCAGCGGTCGACGCTCTGCTTCTACCCGATGTCGAAACGCCGCACCGGCACGGTCGAGGGCGGGGAGAACTGGTACGCCCTGCCGTTCGACGCCCGCAAGCAGCTCATGGCCGGCCACGCCCGGGTCGGGCGGAGCTATGCGGGACGGGTGGTGCAGCTCATCACCGGCTCGACCGGCATCGACGACTGGGAGTGGGGCGTCACGCTCTTCGCCGACGACCCGGCCGCGCTCAAGGAGATCGTCTACGAAATGCGGTTCGACCCCGTCTCGGCCCGGTACGCCGAGTTCGGGCCCTTCGTGACCGGCCTCGTGCTCGACCCCGCGGCGGCGCTGCGCCGGGTCGGCCTGCAGGGATGACCACCGCCGGTCGGTCGTGTCCGACCGGCTGAGCGAGGCCGAGGCGCTGACGCGCCTGCGCGAGGCGTCCGAGGCGATCGTGGTCGGGGTCGAGTCCCGGCTCGCGGGGTGGACCCAACGTCAGGTCGGGCGGATCCTCGACGCCTGGGGGCGCACGGACGCGGTGACCCGCGCTCGGGCCGAGGCCGAGGCAGCCGCAGCGGGGCCGCAGGTCGCCGATCGCATCGGCGGTGCGCTGCGCGCGCTGTTCGCCCTCGACCCGGAGGACATGCGCGTGACGCCCCTCGAGATCGTCCGCACCGCGGTCGCCGAACCCACTGCCATCCTGCGGGCGGCGTGCGTGCCCCCGGTGGACCGTGACGAGTTCGCGGAGCGGTCCTGGCCCGCCGACCGCTACGCGCTCACTCCCGCGACCCTGGGTGATCTGACCGACACCGGCGCTGCGGACCCGGGGGGCGAGAACGGGCCCGACGACCTCGGACCCTTGCAGCTCGCGTGGGGAATCGCGAAGGTGCGTGTGCTGCGGGTACGGCGCAGCCTGCCGAGCGCGCCGTCCCCGGACCCGAGCGACCACGGAGCGCCTAATGTGGCCGCCGGCCCTCGGGAGCACCGGTGAGCGACAGCGCGTCCACGATCGATGCACCACTCGAAGCGCCCGACGAGCGCGCGCTCGCGAAGGCCGCCCTCGACCGCCTCGGCCCGGACGGCCTCCTCGCGCTGGCCGGCTCCGCCCCGGTCGGGCTCTTCGCCTCCGTGCAGCCGCACGGCAACGTGCTCGTGAACGACCGCCTCTGTGAGATCACCGGACGCTCGACCGCCGAGCTGCTCGGTCACCGGTGGCTCGACGCGGTGCACCCCGAGGATCGCGCCGGGGTCGAGCAGGCGGTCGGGGAGGCAGTCACCGGTTCCGGCGAGCTCGATCTCGAGTACCGCGTGCTGCGGCCCGACGGCGAGGTGCGGTGGGTCGAGGTCCGATCCGTCGGCATCCCGGGGAAGCCGCTGGCGCCGACGTTCGTCGGGTCGATGGTCGACGTCACCGAGTTCAAGCAGGTCGAGGCCGCGCTGCGCGACAGCGAGCTGCGCTTCCGAGCGCTGGTCGAGCACTCCCTCGACGCGATCTTCGTGCTCGAACGGGACGGCCGGGTGCGCTACGCGTCGCCGTCCACCGGCGAGATGAGCGGCTACCCCCCGGGCTCGATGCTCGGCGAGGACTTCTACGACTTGGTGCATCCCGACGACGTCGAGATCGTCGGCGAGGCGATCGCGTCGAGCACCCCCGACCCCGGGACCCGGCGGCAGTCCATCTTCCGGGCCCGACATGCCGACGGGCACTGGATGAGCATCGAGGCGGTCGCCCTCGATCTGTCCGACGATCCGAACGTCCGGGGCATCGTGTTCACCGGTCGCGACGCGACCCTCCAGCTGGCGGCCGCGGAGGCATTGCGTGCGAGCGAGACGCGCATCCGCGACCAGGCGTCGATCCTCGAGATGATCGCGACGAGTGTGCCCCTGTCCGAGACCCTCGCCGAGATCTGCCGGATGGTCGAAGGGCAGCTGCCCGGGATGCGCTGCACGGTCCTGCTCGTCAGTGCGGAGAATTCGATGCTCCGCCATGGTGCCGCGCCGAGCTTCCCGCCGAGCTTCGTGCGCGCGCTCGACGGACTGCCGATCGCCGAGGGATCGGCGGCGTGCGGGACGGCGGCCGCGCGCGGTGAAGTCGTGGTCTCGACCGACCTCGCGACGGACCCGAGCTTCGCGCGCTACGCCGATCTTGTGCGCGACCAGTCGCTCCGCGCGTGCTGGTCGACGCCGATCTGCGCCTCGTCTGATGGCCGCGTCCTCGGAACGTTCGCCGTCTACCTCGACGAGCCCCGTGCGCCGACGGCAGCCGAAGAGACCGTGGTGGAGTCGGTGCTCCAGCTCGCGTCCATCGCGATCGAGCGGAACGCGTTCGACGGCCGGCTCTCGCACCAGGCACATCACGATCCGCTCACCGCGCTCCCGAACCGGACGTTGTTCGGCGAGCTGCTCGAGCACGCGCTCCGACGTTCGCAGCGTTCCGGGTCCGCGCTTGCGGTCCTGTTCCTCGACCTCGACCGGTTCAAGGTCATCAACGACAGCCTCGGCCACGACGCCGGCGACGAGCTGCTCAGAGTGTTGGCGCAGCGGCTCGCCGCGGTCCTCCGTCCGGGCGACGTCGTCTCACGGTTCGGGGGCGACGAGTTCACGGTGCTCTGCGAAGACCTCGTGCCGAGCGCGGCCGATCAACAGACGATCGGCGTCGCCGAGCGCCTCCTCGACGCGCTCCGCGAGCCGTTCCTGCTCGACGACGAAGAGCAGTTCGTGAGCGCCAGCATCGGCATCGCGATCGGGCTGACCGGGCTCGAGCGGCCAGAGGCGCTCGTGCGCGACGCCGACGCAGCGATGTACCGCGCCAAGGAGCGTGGGAAGTCGCGGTACGAGGTCTTCGACGAGGAGATGCGCGAGCGGGCCCGCGAACGGCACGAGATCGAGAACGCACTGCATCGGGCGGTGGCTCGCGGCGAGTTCCGCGTGTTCTTCCAGCCGGTGATCTCCCTCACCGACGGGACGTGCATCGGGGTCGAGGCGCTGGTGCGCTGGCAACATCCGGACCGGGGCCTCCTGGCCCCGCGCGACTTCCTTGCCCAGGCCGAGGAGACCGGCCTCATGGTCCCGATCGGCGGGCTCATCCTGGAGGAGGCGTGCGCGCGGGCGGTCGAGTGGCGCCGCAGCGTGCCCGACCCGGGCCGGTTCCGGCTGTCGGTCAACCTCTCCGGCCGACAGCTGGTCCACGCCGACCTGGCGGCCCGCGTGGCCCAGGTTCTCGAGCAGACGTCCCTGGAGCCGAGCTCGCTGTGCATCGAGATCACCGAGACGGTCCTGATGGAGGAGGTCGACGCCGGGATCGCGGCGGTCAAGGCGCTGAAGGCACTCGGCGTCCGGGTGAGCATCGACGACTTCGGCACCGGGTACTCGGCACTCGGCTACCTCCGGCAGTTCCCGGTCGACGAGGTGAAGATCGACCGGACCTTCGTCGAGCGGCTCGGGACCGAACCCGAGGACGCGGCGATCATCGCCGCGGTGGTGAGCCTCGGCAACGTGCTGGGTGTGACGGTCATCGGTGAGGGCGTGGAGACTGCGGCGCAGCTCGACACGCTGCGCGCACTCGGCGTCGACGCCGCCCAGGGCTTCCTGTTCGCACCGCCGCAGCCGGCCGCCGACCTCACGCCGCGGCTCGTGCGGCCCCATCGCTGGGTCTGAGCAGCCCGGCTACCCGGGCGCGGCACCCGGCCGTCGGTAGTCGGTCGCGTACGCCGGCACCGCGGTCGCGGGTGGCGTGTGCTCGTCGGCCACCGGCACACCCGGCTCGACCGTGAGGGGGATCACACCGGCCCACACCGGGAGCGCGAGGTCCTCGGGACTCGTCGCTCGGGCCGCCCGTGCGGACCTTCGCCGACGCTTCGCGCAGGTCGAGCGCGAGCACGAGGGTGGTCCGGAGCTCGGCCTCCGTCGGCGCGCGGACGTCGGCGGTGCGGCCGGGGACGACGTGCTCGACGACGGCGGTCAGCGCGCGTTCCTTCTCGGGGAGGTCGCTCGACGCGCCGCGCGGCGCCGAAGATCATCACCGATCGGTAGTTCATCGAGTGGTGGAACGCCGAGCGAGCGAGCACCAGGCCGTCGAACAGGGTGACCTCGAAGCACACCTCGACGTCGCCACCGGACCCGGACGGCGCAGAGCTGCGGAGCGCGTGGTTCGCTGGCGAACCGTGCACGTAGACGGTGTCGTCGATGCGGCCGTAGACCATCGGGACGGCCCACGGCTTTCCGTCGACGGCGAACGCCAGGTGGCCGACGAGTCCCTCGTCGAGGATCGCGTGGATGGCGGATCGGTCGTAGGACCACGCTCGGGGTTGCGCCGCAGGCGCGTGCGTTCGGTCTGCTCCAGGTTCGTCATGGCTCACGTAGTCTCGTCGGCGTGACCGAGCCGCCGCACGCAGTTTCCGCTTCGGACCTCCTGCGCTGGGCCGAGACCCTTTCGGGCGTCGCTCGCACCGGGCTCGGCTTCACCCAGAGCCTCTACGAGAAGGAGCGCTTCGAGGAGGTCCTCAAGGTCGCGGCCGACATCCGCGCTGCCGCGCTCGAGGAGGCCGAGGCCGACGCCCTGTTCGAGGAGTGGTTGTCGACCGTCGGCGAAGGGGTGTCCGGCTACGTCACGCCGAAGGTCGCGGTCGCCGCGATCGTCGGCAACGACGCCGGCGAGATCCTGCTCACGCAGCGCGCCGACTCCGGCGTCTGGCTCTACCCGGTCGGATGGGCCGACGTCGGGTACTCGCCCGCGGAGATCGCGATCAAGGAGGTGTACGAGGAGACCGGGATCGAGGTCGAGGTCGAGTCACTGATCGCGCTGTTCGACGGCCTCCGCCTCGGGTTCGCACGATTGCCGATGTACTCGCTCGTGTTCCACTGCCGGATGATCGGCGGTGAGCTCCGGGGGCACCCGCTCGAGACGCGCGACGTCGGGTTCTACGGACGTGACTCGCTTCCGTGGCCCCTGGCGGGTGGTGCCCGGTGGGTCGACACCGCGTTCGCCGCGATCGACGGCGAGCACCGCCCCGTCGACTTCGACGCCCCGCGGACCCCACCCTGGCGCGGCGAGTACGCGAGCAGCGAGGTCCTGAGCTTCGGCGTGGGGGCGCTCAGCCCGCAGGCTGGAGCTCGTGCATCCGGAAGAGCGGGCGCAGCTCGACGCCGATCGCGCCGAGCGCCTCGGGTCCGCCGGCCTCCCGGTCGATGACGCACGAGCGCGTGCTCGACGATGGCGCCCCGGTCGCGCAGGTCGCCGCAGCTCGTGACGACCTGACCGCCCGACGTCACGACGTCCTCGACGACCGTGA
Organism: uncultured Acidimicrobiia bacterium; assembly: GCA_963809885.1. Lineage (GTDB taxonomy): Bacteria > Actinomycetota > Acidimicrobiia > IMCC26256 > PALSA-555 > JALHSW01. The sequence goes on from CAWELA010000007.1 coordinate 189,324, forward strand.
CCCGCCGCCCGTCGAGCTCGCCGCCCTCGGCGAGGCGACAGGTCCCGTACGTCTTCGCCTCCTTGCGCACGAAGAGCGTCGGGATCCCGGTCACCTGCGACAGCATCACCGCGAGCGGCACTCCGCCCAGCTCGAGGCCGGCGAGCACCTCGGTGCCCGCCGGGACCAGCGGGGCCAGCGCCTCGGCGATCTCCCGCACGAGCCCGGGGTCGCTCTCGAACAGGTACTTGTCGAAGTACTCGTGGCTGACGGCGCCGGAGCGCAGCGTGAAGGTGCCGGTCAGGTGGGACACCTCGTAGATCCGCGTCGCCAACGCGGCTCGATCGGTCAACTCGCTCCTCCTGCTCCGACCAGCTCCTCGAGCAGCATGTCGACGAGCGAGATCCGTCCCTTCGCGTGCTCCCAGCTGATCGCCGATCCGCTCGTGGTCGACGATGCCCGTCGGCGTCGGGTGCGAGCCCGATGCGCTCTGTCGTCGCCCGGGCGAGCGTCGCGGGCTCGATCTCGTCGCCGTACGGCGGGAAGCACTCGAGGCCCTCCCACAGCGACGTGAGGGCGCGGCGGTCCTCACCGAGCGAGAGTGACGTCGGATCCGCGCCTGCGTGCAGCCCCGAGACGACCTCGTCCCACAGGTCGTAGTGCGAGCATCCCCTTGGGCTGCTCGGAACCCGGCGACGGGGTGCAGCCGCCACTCGACGATCGGGATGTCGTCGTCGGTCTCGTCACCCTCGAGGGGGACGAGCCACGTCTGCGTGCCGTTCACGTAGCTGTCGACGGGCGGGCCGAGGTGCTCGTCGAGCGCGAGCACCAGCGCGGGCGCGAGGCGCCACACGGTCGTCGGGGTCAGCGAGCTCACGCCGCGGCCGCAGGCTCGATCGGGCCGTAGCGCACGATCGCCTCGAACTGGTCGAGGACGGTGCGGTCGTCGTCGAGGATGCCGCGCACGCGCGGTGGGACGAGCCGGTTGCGCGCGAAGCGCCGGGCGACGACGGCCTTGCGTGCGTCGCCGTCGCGCTCGAGGAGCCACGACGCTTCGTCGAGCAGCAGCGCGCCCTCGACGAGATCCGCGAGCAGGTATGCGAACCGGCGGGCGTGCAGCAGCTGCAGCTCGTTCGACGCGGCCTCGAGGTGTGCGATGGCCTCGCGCGCCTCGCCGAGCGTCGTGGCGACGGCGTCGACGACCGGGCCCAGCGACGGGCGACGAGCCGGCGCCTGCGAGCGCCCGCTCGACCCGGGCGAGGAGCGCGACGTGCGCGCCCTCGCGAGTGCATGGCCCGGCGCACGTCGATGCACAGGATGTTCTCGGTGCCCTCCCAGATCGTGTGGCACTGCGCGTCGCGGAGCTGGCGGGCCATCGGCCAGTCCTCCATGTACCCGTTGCCGCCGAGCAGCTCGAGCGACTGGCTCGCCGCGCCGATCGCCTCGCGGCACGCCCGGATCTTGGCGAGCGGCACGAGGATGCGCCGCAGCGCCCGCCCTTCGTCCTCGGTCTCGGCGTTCCGCGTCGCCGCCGCGCACTCGAAGGTGAGCGCGGCGCCGGCCTCGAGCTCCACCAGCAGGTCGACCAGCGTCTCCCGCACCAGCGGGTAGTGGTCGATGCGTTGACCCCACTGCTCCCGCTGCGCGGCGTAGATCGCGCCTTCGAGGAACGACCGGCGGTGGATGCCGAGACCCATCAAGGCGACCCCGAACCGCGAGCCGTTGACCATCTCCATCATGGTGTTGATGCCCGACCCGGGCTTCGGTGGTGGTGCGGTCGGCCTCGGCCGCCGAGCCCCCCGCCCCGGGCGATCCATGCGCGAGCGCCGTCGAGCTCGACCTCGCCGGTCGGGACCGCGACCGTGCCGAGCTTCGGCTTCAGGCGCTTGATGCGGAAGCCGTTCGGGCTGCCGTCGTCGAGCAGGCGTGGCACGATGAACGTGGCGAGACCCCGAGCGCCGTCGGGCGCACCCTCGGGACGGGCCAGCACGATGAACACCTCGGCGTCGACGTTGGAGCAGAAGTGCTTCTCGCCGTGGAGGCGCCACTCGTCGCCGTCGGGCACGGCGCGCGTCGTGTTCGCGCCGACGTCGCTGCCACCCTGGCGCTCGGTGAGGAACATCCCGCCCTCCCACGCCTCCTCGGGATCGAGGCTGGTGAGCCGGCCGAGCATGTCGTCGCGGATCGCGGGCGGGGCGTAGCGCTCGACGATGTCGGCCGCGCCGGACGTCATGCCGAGCCCGCAGTAGATCGCGGTCTCGGCCTGGCTCACGAGGTAGCAGATCGCGGCGGTGACGACTGCCGGCACGGGCCGTCCCGCGTGGTGCGTGAGGCCGGTGAAGCCCGCTCGGACGAGGTCGTCCTTGTTCTCGGTCCAGGTGGGGTGGTGCTCGACGGTGTCGATCTCCCGGCCCCAGCGGTCGTACCGCACCAGCGTGGGGCCGTGCTTGTCGCTGATCTCGGCCCGACGGGCGACGTCGCCACCGCAGAGCGCGCCGAACCGGGCGACGTGCTCCTCGGCGAAGGCTCGGTCCGCGACGTCGGGCAGCAGCCGGTCGAGGAGGAGCCGGAGGTTCGGGTCGAGGGCGTACCAGTCGAGCCCGATGGCGGAGTCGTGGGCCGCGTAGTCGGGGAGCACGCCGCCGAGGGTACCCGTCGACGTCGGGGGCGCCCCGCCCGCGGCGCGTCCCCAGGTAGCGTGCGCCTCCGATGGGAAGGCCTCGGACGGCATGGTCGGTGCGGCTGCGGCTGCCGGCGGCGCGGTGACGTCCGGGCGTCGTGCTCGTCCTCGTCCTGGGCGGGCTGCTCGCCGCGTGCGGCGGTGGGACGACCCGGCTGTCGAGGTCCGAGTTCATCCGGCGGGCGAACGCCGAGTGCCGGACGCTCAAGCAGGCCAGCGACGACCTCGCGCAGGCGCAGTCCGCCGGAGCGACGGGCGAGCAGGTGCGTCAGTACCTGAACCAGGCCGCGAACAGCCTCGGGGACCTGGCCGACGGGTTCGCGGCGCTCACGCCGCCCGAGGCGATCGAGGGTCAGGTCGAGGAGCTCGGGACCGCGCTCGCCGACTACGGCGAGGGGCTCCGCGCCCTCGCGGGCAAGGTGGGCGCCGAACCAGACCTTCACCGACGCGCTCGGCGCGAACCAGGCGATCGTCCGCAAGCTGAACCTGCTCGCCGAGCGGGCGACCGAGCTCGTCGGGACCCTCGGGATCGACGGCTGCCAGCTCACGGCGTGAGCCCCCACCGGGTCGCCGCGCTCGTGGTGGCCTGCACGCTGCTCGCGGGCGCGTGCGGTGACGGCGGTCGTCTCGACCACGCCGAGTACACCCACGAGGTCGGGCAGGTCTGTCGTCGGGCGAACGCGGCGCTCGACGAGCGTCGAGCTGCGGCGCCTGAACGGACCGAAGGCCGCGATGGCGGTCGACGAGCTCGTCGCGATCGGGCGCGACGCGCTCGACGAGCTCCGCTCCACGGAGCCGCCGAAGAACGGCGAGCACAAGGTCGACGAGTGGCTCGCCACGCTCGAGCAGGTGCTCAACGAGGGCGACTACGCGAGCTCGCTCCTGCGCAAGGGCGACCGCGCCGCTGCCGTCGAAGCAGCGCGGCGGGCGGGCGTGCTCGCCGAGCGCGCCCACACGCTCGCTCGGACGTTCGGCGTCCCCGACGCGTGCCGCGTGCCGAACCTCGTCCACCTCGGCTGACCACCCGCGGTCCGCGCCGCGTCACCCCGCTCGACGCCCCGTGTCCACCACGGACACCCACACGCGTCGAGGAGGGAAGCCCGTGCTCCGAAGCTTGTTCGCGCGCGCCGTGCTCATGGTCATCGGCACGGCGGCACTCGTCATCGTCGTCACCCCCATGTGGTCCGGGGGCGTCGCCACCGCCCTTGCCGCGGAAGCGGCACCCGAATCCACGCAGTGCCATGACGTCGCGCTCGCGCGGCAGAGGACCGAGGTCTCGGCCGACCTGTCGGTGCCGCAGTTCGACGGTTCGCTCGGGGCCCTCCTGGAGGTCAGCGTGCCCGCCCAGGCGGTCCACCTCGACACCGACGCACAGTTCGAGAACACCGCGCAGACCGCCATCTCCTTCGAAGAGCACATGGACTACGAGGTGACGTTCGGCAGCCCGGCCGGCCTCGGGTCACCGGCGCCGCTCAGCGGCACGATCGAGCGCGTGCCCACGCAGACGATCCCGGCGTTCGACGGGATGCTCGACTTCGCCGGTGCCAGTGCGGTCGCGCAACCCTCGACCGCACGCGACGCGTCGGCCGCTCCGGTGGCGAGCACCGACCCGGGAGTGTTGCAGGCGTTCACCGGTCCGGGCTCGCTGCCGTTCCACGTCGCCACCGCGATCGGCGAGACCTTCATGGGCGGGGGCGGCAATGTCCAGGCGAGCATCCACACGTTCGTGGCCGCGTCGGTGCGGGTCTGCTACCGGTACGCGCTGCCGGTCGCGCCGCCCACGACCGCACCGCCGACCGCCGCGCCGCCCGAGGTGCACACCGAGGTCGTCACCGCTCCACCGTCCGCGCCCACGCTGCCACGCACGGGTTCGGGCAACGCGCTCCTCGGGGCCGTCGGCATCGGCGCCGTCGGGATCGGTGGTGCGCTCACGTGGCGGGCCCGGCGACCCCGTCCGGCGCTCGACGGCGGCCCGTCCTGAGCGGCCGGACGGCCGAGCAGGCGCAGCATTCCGGGGTGGCGCCGTTTCCTTTCGGCGCCACCCCGCGTAGCCTGCGCGGGTGGGCAACTACGACCGCCTCACCGGCGTCGACGCGAGCTTCCTCAGCCTGGAGCGGCTCGAGACGCCGATGCACGTGGGAGCACTGACGGTCTTCGAGGCCGATCCGCTCGTCGGCGCCGACGGTCGCTTCCGACTGCAGGAGGTCCGCGAGCTCGTCGCGTCCCGTCTCCACCTGATCCCGCGCTTCCGCAAGAAGGTGTTGCACGTCCCCCTCGACGCGGGTGAGCCGATCTGGATCGACGACGACCGCTTCGACATCGGCTACCACGTGCGCCTCACCGCGCTCCCCGCGCCCGGCACCCGCGGCCAGCTCCTCTCCCTGTTCGAGCGGATCCAGTCCCAGCTGCTCGACCGGAGTCGGCCGCTCTGGGAGCTGTGGTTCGTCGAAGGTGTGGAGGACGGCCACATCGGGATGATCCAGAAGACCCACCACGCGATGGTCGACGGCGTCTCCGGCGTCGACGTCGCGACCGTGCTGCTCGACTTCACCCCGGAGCCGACCGTCCTCGAGGCACCCGGAGTGGGACCCGCAGCCACCCCCGCCGCCGGCGCGGTTGCTGATCGACAGCGTGAAGGACCTCGTCGCCGGCCCACAGGCGCTGGCCAACGCGACCCGCCGCGCCGCCGAGGTGCCGCGATGGGCCGCCGACCAGATCAGTGGACTGGCCCGCTCGCTCTCGACGCTCGTGGAGGGCGGTGTCGTCGCGCCGCGGGTCTCCCTCAACCACCCGGTCGTCGGCCGGAGCAAGCGGTTCGGGTTGGTCCGCATCCCGCTCGACGACGTGAAGGACGTCCGCCGTGCGTTCGGCGGCACCATCAACGACGTGGTGCTCGCCGGCGTCGGAGGCGGCCTCGCCCGCCTCCTCGAGTCACGCGGTGAGCTGCACCCCGAGCTCGCGCTGAAGGTGTTCTGCCCGGTGTCGGTGCGCGACGACAGCGAGCAGATGGCGCTCGGCAACCGCGTCTCGGCGATGTTCGTCCCGGTGCCCGTGGGGCAGCCCGACCCGCTCGAGCGGCTCCGGTCCGTGTCGGCCGCGACGGCCGACCTGAAGGAGCGCGAGCAGGCGGTCGGGGCGGCCGCGCTCCTCGGGCTCAGCGACTACGCGGCGCCGACGATCATGGGCCTCGCGGCCCGGCTCATCCACCATCAGCCGTTCGTGAACCTGGTCTGCACGAACGTGCCCGGCCCGCAGACGCCGCTGTACTGCATGGGTGCACGGATGCTCGAGGCGTACCCGATGGTGCCGCTGGCGCGGAACCTGAACCTCGGCATCGCGATCCTCTCGTACTGCGGGCAGCTCCACCTCGGTCTGCTGGGTGACGGCGACCTCTGGGCCGACCTCGACGTGCTCGAGGCCGGCATCGACGACTCGTTCTCGGAGCTCGCGAAGCTCGCGACCGAGCACCTCGCCGCCGAGTGACCGACCTCTGGGAGCGCGACGCGTTCGCGGTCGCCGACGACGTGCGCCGCGGCGCGCTCGTCGGCGCGCCAGGTCCTCGAAGTGCACCTCGACCGCATCGCGCGCCTGGATCCGACGCTCAACTGCGTGTGTCACCTCGATGCCGACGCGGCGCGCGTGCGGGCGGCCGAGATCGACGCCGAGGTCGCGGCCGGCGGTGATCCGGGGCCGTTCGCCGGGGTACCGATCGGCGTGAAGGAGCTGGCCTCGGTGGACGGGTGGCCCGACACCGAGGCGTCGCTGGTGTACGCCGATCGCGTCGCGTCGGCCGACGACACCGAGGTCGCGCGCCTGCGCGCTGCCGGCGCGGTGATCACGGGACTCACGACCGCGTCGGAGTTCGGCACCGTCAGCTTCACGAACACGCCGCTGCACGGCATCACCCGCAATCCCTGGGACCTGAGCCGGACGCCGGGCGGGTCCTCGGGCGGCTCGGCCGCCGCGGTCGCGGCCGGGCTGTTCCCCGCCTGCACCGGTGGCGACGGGGGCGGCTCGATCCGCATCCCGTCGGCGTACTCGGGTCTGTTCGGCATGAAGAGCACGTTCGGTCGCTCGGGCCGCGGTCCGGACCACTTCCCGTCCTCGCTCAACCCGGTGCGCGGCCCGATGGTCCGGTCGGTGCGGGACGCGGCGCGCTACCTGGACGTCATCGCCGGACCCACCCTCACCGATCCGACGTCGCTCCCGAAGCCGTCCGTCCCGTACGAGGACGAGCTGGTGTCGGGCCGGGCGCTCGAACGGCTCCGCGGGACGCGTGTCGCGTTCGCCGCGGACTTCGGCTTCGCGCAGTCGGAGCCCGGACCGGCCGAGCACGCCGAAGCGCTCGCGCACCGGCTCGTCGAGCTGGCCGGCCTGGAGCTCGTCGAGGTCGCCGTCGACCTGCCCAAGCCCGGCAACTCGTGGGGGATCCTCTCTACCGTCGACGACATGGCCTTCCACGCCGACGACGTGCAGGACCGCCTCGACGAGCTGAGCGTCGTGGGCCGGCTCCAGTTCGAGTCGTTCTCACACCTGCGGCCCGACGTGCTCGGCAAGGCCATCCGCCGGCGCCACGACCTGCTCACCGCGCTGGCGGTGGTCTTCGGCGAGGTCGATCTCCTGCTCACCCCGACGACGCCGAAGCCAGCGCTGTCGGCCGAGGGCGAGCTCAACGGCGAGGTCAACGGGAAGCCGGTGACGCTGTTCGGGATGTCGGCGGCGTTCGTGGCTCCGTTCAACTTGAGCGGCCAGCCGGCGGCGACGATCCCGGCCGGTCTCGTCGACGGGCTCCCGGTCGGGCTCCAGGTCGTGGCCCGCCGCCACGAGGACCTCGCCTGCCTCGCCGCGGGTGCGGTCGTCGAGGACGCGTGCCCCTGGCCGAAGCTCGCGCCCTACGCGTACGAGGGCTGACCGAGCGCGTCGTGGCGGTGTGCTCGATGCCCCGCATGATCAGCTGGGCCTGGGGTCCCCCTGCCCGAGCCGGGCGGCCCGACCAGGAGGGCGAGCCCGGACGGGTTCGACGAGCGGGAGTGCACCCGGACGGTAGGGTGACCCCCGTGACCGCCACGCAGGGGCGGCCGGGCGACCAGCAGGACGAGGCGCCCAGGCCCAGGCCCCACAAGCAGGAGCAGGACCCCGCGTCCTCCGAGGTCGTCGAGGTCGCGCCCGACGTCATCCGGATGCAGCTGCCGATCTGGATGCCCGGGCTCGGCCACGTCAACACCTACGGGCTGCTCGACGACCGCGGGCTCGCCGTCGTCGACCCCGGCCTCCCCGGGCCGTCGTCGTGGAAGGCGCTGAAGCAGCGGCTGAAGACGGCCGGCTTCCGCGTGAAGGACATCCACACGGTGATCGTGACCCACTCGCACCCCGACCACTTCGGTGGCGCGGGCCGCATCAAGAAGGAAGCGGACGCGACCCTCGTGGCGCACCGCGCCTTCACGACCTGGTCGCTCGAGGAGACGAACCGCCGGAACCACCTCCCGACGGAGGAGGAGCAGGCCGAGGCGGAGCGCATCGCCGCGGCCGCGGCGCAGGCGCTCGACCTCGGTGGCGAGGAGATCCCGACGATCGCCGACCACACCGACGACTACGCGGGTGACCCGTTGCGTGACAACCCGACCACCGACACGCAGGCGCAGTCGGTGCCCTGGGGTGGTGAGACGCCGTGGGGCGGTTCGAAGCACCCGATGCCGAACCTCACGCGGCGCATGAAGATCCGCGCCCTGCGGATGCTGTTCCGCCCGCCCAACCCGAGCCAGCGGGTCGTGCACGGGGAGCGGATCCAGCTCGCGGGTCGGGAGTGGGTGTCGATCCACACGCCGGGCCACACGGTCGATCACCTGTGCCTCTACGACCCCGAGCACGGCCTCCTGATCTCCGGCGACCACGTGCTGCCGTCGATCACGCCGCACATCTCCGGGGTGGGCAACGGCGCCGACGCGCTGAAGTCGTACCTCCAGACGCTCGACCTGGTGGCCGCGCTCGACGGTGTGCAGCTCGGGCTCCCCGCGCACGGGCACCCGTTCGACGACGTCCCGGGCCGCGTGGAGGCGATCAAGGAGCACCACGAGGAGCGGATGCGCTTCATCCAGAACGCGTCGGCCTCGATCGGGCCGGCCACGGTGCAGGAGATCTCGCACGAGATCTTCCCGAAGAAGCACTGGGGTGTCATGGCGGAGAGCGAGACCTTCGCTCACCTCGAGCACATGGTCCTCGCCGGTGAGGCCGAGCGGTGGGAAGCCGCCGACGGCCGCCTCGTGTACCGGGCGGCACCCCCCGCGGCGTAGCCATGACGGGCGGTAGGGGTTACCGTCGCCGCATGCGGCGACTGGATCCGACCCGGACGTGGGCGAAGGCGGAGGAACGGCTCGGCCAGGAGACCGACCCGCGCCGGCGCCGGCTCCTCGAGAACGTCCTCGCGCACCTGCAGGACGAGGCCGCGTGCGATGTGCCCGGGCTGATGGCGACGCTCGCGCCCGACGAGCTCCCCGAGGTCATGTCGCCGGCACCGAAGGTGGGTGCCTGATGGCGATCGACACGACGGCGGAGAGCACCGATCTGCTCCAGCAGCTGATCCGCAACTGCATGCGTGAACGACGGGACGATCTCATCGGGCGAGGAGATCCGCAGCGTCGACCTGCTGCAGCAGTACCTCGGGCGACACGGGCCTCGACGTCGAGCGGTTCGAGCCACAGCCGGGACGGGCGAGCCTGGTCGCGCGCATCGAGGGTTCGGACCCGACCGCGCCGAGCCTGCTGCTCATGGGCCACACCGACGTCGTCCCGGTCAACGCCGACGGGTGGAGCCGCGACCCGTTCTCGGGCGAGCTCGTCGACGGGTTCGTGTGGGGTCGCGGCGCGGTCGACATGCTCAACATCACCGCGTCGCAGGCCGTCGCCTTCCGCAACCTCGCGAGGTCCGGGTTCACGCCGAAGGGCACGCTCATCTACCTCGCGGTCGCCGACGAGGAGGCGCTCGGCACGTGGGGCGCGAAGTACCTCGTCGAGCACGAGCGCGATGCGGTGTACGCCGACTACGTGCTCACCGAGTCGGGCGGGTACCAGATGCCCTCGCCCGAAGGGGTCCGCCTCCCGGTGCTGACGGCGGAGAAGGGCACGTTCTGGTCGAAGCTGCGAATCCGCGGCACGCCGGGCCACGGCTCCCAGCCCTTCCGCACCGACAACGCGGTCGTGACCGCGGCCGAGGTCGTACGGCGGATCCACGAGTTCCAGCCCCGGACGACGATCCACGACGTGTGGCGCACGTACGTCGAGGGCATGCACTACCCGCCCGAGATCACGAACGCGTTCCTCGATCCGAACGGGCTGCGGGAGGCGCTCGGCGAGCTGCCGCTCGGGATGTCGCGGCTCGTGCACGCGTGCACGCACACGACGTTCTCGCCCAACGTGATGCACGGTGGCACCAAGACGAACGTCATCCCCGACGTCGTCGAGCTCGAGGTCGACATCCGCACGCTGCCGGGGCAGACGGGCGACGAGGTGCGGGCGATGCTCGACGACGCGCTCGGCGACCTGGCCGACAGGGTGGAGCTGGAGTCGAACGACGACCCGTCGACCGCCTCGCCGATCGACACGCCGCTGTGGGACTCGCTGGCCCGGGTGAGCGGGCAGCTCGTCGAGGGCTCCTCCCTGGTGCCGTTCCTGATGGTGGGGGGCACCGACAACCGGTTCTTCCGGCGGGCCGGCTCGGTTGGGTACGGGTTCGGCTTGTTCAGCCAGAAGCTGAGCTTCGAGGACTACGCGACGATGTTCCACGGCAACGACGAGCGGGTCGACGTCGACTCGCTCGGCCTCTCCGAGCAGCTCTGGGAGTCCGTCGCCCGCGACCTGCTGGTCGGATAGCTCACGTCACCCCGCCGGACCCGGGATGCATCCCCTCACCCGGTTCGACCGGGCTGAGACGCAGGTCCGGATTCCAGGGCTTCCTTGGCCGCGCGGAGCGAGTGACGCAGTGATCGCTTGAGGGGTCCGCGTAGCGGTGCGCCCACCAGCGACGCGAGGTACTTGACCGGCGCCGACCACTCGATGCTCGCGTCCACCCGGGTATGGGCGCCGTCGGCGACGAAGCGCCGGGTCGATGTCGTCTCGATGCCCGACTGCTCCCCACGCGCGACGGTGCTGTGCGGCGGGTCGTATTCGAGGTGCTCGCTCGTCGCGTCGACCAGGTCCCCGCGCTTGTTGCGCGTCGTGTACTCGACCCGCCGGCCACCGTTCGGCAGCTCCTCGACGGCCTCTACCGCCCAGAAGCCGGGCACGAGCAGCTCGCCGTTGGCCGGGTCGTCGAAGAACGCGAAGACGCGCTCGACCGGAGCGTCGACGTCGATCGAAGCGCGTACCCGGCTCACCGACGACCTCCGACCGCCGCGACCGGCTCAGGAGTCGCCGCGCTGCTCGCGCAGGTATCGCTCGACCTCGCTGGCGAGCTCGTCGCCCGTCGGCAGGCCGGTGCCCCACGACGTGTCGCTGTCGGAGTCCTCGTCGAAGCGCTCCTCGAGCGTCGCGACGTAGCCGCGTACGTCCTCGTCGGCGGCTGCGACCTCGTCGACCTTGTCGCGCCAGGCCGCGGCGGTGCGCTCGAGCCGGGCCAGGTCGAGGGTGAGGCCCGTCAGTGCGGCCAGTCGGTCCAGCAGGGCGAGCGTCGCGGGCGGGTTCGGCGGGGCGGCGAGGTAGTGCGGCACCGGCGCCCAGAGCGAGACCGAGGGGACCGACCGCTCACGGCAGAAGTCCTGGAGGACACCGACGATGCCGGTCGGCCCCTCGTACCGCGACGGGGAGAGGCCGAGCCGCTCGACGAGCTCGGGATCGGTCGACGCGCCGGTGACCCGGGCGGTGCGCGTGTGCGGCACGTCGGCCAGCAGCGCGCCGAAGGTCACGACGAGCTCACATGCCGCGACGTTCGCGACCTCGAGGACGACGCCGCAGAACGACCGCCAGCGGTAGCTCGGCTCGATCCCGCGCAGCACGACGAGGTCGCGCTCCTCGAGGCGCACGACCGAGAACGCGTTCTCCGGCCAGGTGACCTTGCGCGTCACCCCGTCGGTCAGCTCGATCTGCGGGCGGCGCGACTGGAAGTCGAAGTGGGCCTCGGGGTCGATCGACGCCACGCGCTGCGCGTCGGACGGCCCGTGCTGGGTGAGCCACGACGCCGCGGTCGACGCGGCGTCGGCCGCGTCGTTCCAGCCCTCGAAGCCAGCGACGAGCACGGGGCGCCGCAGCCGCTCCAGCTCGTGCTCCCAGACCAGCCCCTCGCTCATGGGGCAACCCTACCCATCCGCCCCCGGACCACTTTCGGCGCCGCGGACACCCGCTCCAGGCATGCTCGGCGACGCCGAAGCCCTCGTGGAGGCCGCGTTCAGACGATGGCGCCGGCGTCGCGGAGCCGGCGCAGGTCGTCGGCGGCGTAGCCCAGCGCACCGAGGACCTCGTCGGTGTGCTCGCTCAGACCGGGCGCGCCGCACCGCACCTCGACCATCTCGTCGTCGAACTGCATCGGCGCGGTCGCGAGGCGAGCGGTCGGGTGGCCGGGGTGGCGCGCGAGGTACCCGTTCTCGACGACCTGCGGGTCGTCGATCACCTCGAGCGGGGATGCGAGGGTCGAGAAGATCGTGTCCTCGGCCGCGAGCCTCCCGGCGATCTCCGCGAGCGTGAACGACTTGATCCGTGCCACGACCATCGCGTGGAGCTCGTCGGCGTGCTCGGCCCGGGCGGCGGTGTCGGCGAAGCGGGGGTCGTCGATCCACTCCTCCCTGCCGATCGCGCGGCACGTCGGGGCCCAGTGGCGCTCGTCGTCGAGCATGCTGAACATCATCCAGCGGTGGTCGGAGGTCGCGTACGGCCCGACGAGTGCGTTGGGCAGCGCCTTCGCCGCATCGAGGCCCCGCGGCTCCGCGCGTGTGACCGTCGTCGCGGTGAGGTCGGTCCCGATCTGCCAGACCGCCATGGCGAGCAGCGCGACGTCGACCACCGATCCCTTGCCGGTCCGCTCCCGTTGGAACAGCGCGGCGGCGACGCCGCCGGCGAGCATCGCTCCGCTCGGGGCGTCGCCGAACGCGCCGCGCGGCATGACGAGCGGCGCTCCCGGTGCGGTGAGGATGTGCCCGACCCCGCCCCGCGACCAATAGCTCACGGAGTCGAAGCCGCCCAGGTCCGCGTCGGGACCACGCTGGCCCTGCCCGTGCCCCTTGGCATAGACGAGCCGGGGGTTGACCTTCCACAGCTCCTCCGGCGTGATCCCGAGCTTGGCGCGCGCAGGCGGGAGGAAGCTGGTGATGAGCACATCGGTCTGCCGGATGAGCCGGTCGAACGCGGCACGTCCGTCGGGCACGCGCAGGTCGAGCGTGATCCCGCGCTTGTTGCGGTTGTAGAGCTCGAACAGGAAGTTGAAGTCACCGGTGTCCGCGACGAGACCCGCACCCATGATCCCGCGGAGCGGGTCGCCCGTCGGGCGCTCGATCTTCACGACGTCCGCGCCCCAGTCGGCCAGCGTCGCGCCGCACGAGGGCACGAACCCGTGCTCGGCGAGCTCCACCACCCTGACGCCGTCGAGCACACCCATCTCGTCCCCCACACCTCGAAGTCCCGCGCCGTCGTGAGCGGACGCCAGTCTGCCCGGTCCGGAGAAAGTCCCGCGCCCCGCCCCGTGAGCGCATGCGAGACTCGAACCATGTCCACGTCCGACCCGGTGCTCGGCGCGCCCATCCTCGAGCGCGGCCGGCCTCGTCAAGCAGTACAAGCGCGTCCGCGCGGTCGACGGCGTCTCGTTGCGCGTCGACGCGGGCGAGCGCGTCGGACTGCTGGGTCCGAACGGAGCGGGCAAGACGACGACGCTCATGATGCTGCTCGGTGTGATCACCCCCGACGCCGGCACGGTGGAGATCTCGGGGTACCAGCTCCCGAAGCAGCGCAGTCGCGCCATGGAGGAGGTGGGCTTCGCCGCGGGCTACCTCCCGCTCCCGGAGCGCATCCGGGTCGCAGAGTTCCTCGAGCTCTTCGGTCGCCTCTACGGCCTCGGCGACCCCCGCCCCGCGGTCCAGCGAGGCCTCGAGCGCTTCGAGATCACCCACCTCGCCACGGCGATGGGCAACGAGCTCTCGTCGGGCCAGCGCACGCTCGTCGGCATCGTGAAGGCGACGCTGCACCAGCCCCGTCTCCTCGTGCTCGACGAGCCCACCGCGTCGCTCGACCCCGACGTGGCGCTCCGCGTCCGCACCGGGCTCGAGCGTCTGTGCGCCGACGAGGGAACGGCGCTGCTGGTGACCAGCCACAACATGATCGAGGTCGAGCGCCTCTGCGACCGCGTGATCTTCATCTCGGGCGGCCATGTCGTCGCCGACGGCACCGCCGAGGAGGTCGCAGCACGGTTCGGCCGCGACGACCTCGAAGGAGTGTTCCTCCATCTGGCCGCGGGCGGCGAGGTGATCGAGGACCACAGCGCCGAGTTCGACACGGGCACCTCCCGCGCAGACCTGTCGGAACCCGGGGTGCCGGAACCCGGGGTGCCGGAACCCGGGGTGCCGGAGCCCGAGGTGGAGGTCGAGGCGTCATGAAGCGCGACCGGGTGCTCGCGATCGCGCGGCGCCAGAGCTACGCGCTCTGGCGCGCGCCCCAACGGTGGTTCGACGTCGTCATCTGGCCGGTGGTCGACGCGGTCCTGTTCGGGTCGATCGGCATCTACTTCGGACGACAGACGGGTGGCGCCGAGGCGGGTGCTGCCTTCCTGCTCGCCGGCATCATCCTGTTCCACGTCGTGTTCCAGGCCGAGATCAGCGTGGCGACGGGATTCCTCGAAGAGACCTGGTCCCGCAACCTGCTGAACCTGATGGTGACGCCGATGACCGAGCTCGAGTACGGCGCGGGCACCGCGCTCTTCGGGCTCGCGAAGCTCGTGATGGGTGTCGGGTTCGTCTCGCTGGTCGCGCTCGCCCTGTACGCGTTCAACATCACGAGCCTCGGTCTGGCGTTGATCCCACTCGTCGCGATCCTGATCGCCGTCGGATGGGCGGTCGCGTTGGTCGTGATCGGCCTGATCATGCGGTTCGGACAGGGCGCGGAGATCCTCACGTGGGGGTTCATCGCGTTGCTCCTGCCGTTGTCGGGGATCTTCTACCCGGTCGACGCGCTGCCGGCCGGCCTCCAGCCGATCGCGCTCGCGCTCCCCACCACCCATGTGTTCTCCGCCGCGCACGACGTCGTCGACGGCAAGCCGTTGCCATGGGACCAGGTGGGGATCGCGACCGTGGGCACGATCGTGCTCTCGCTGTTCTCGGCGTGGTTCTTCACCCGGATGCTCGCCCTCTTCCGCAAGCGGGGCTACATCTCCCGCCACGTCTGACGTCGCCAGGGTCCGGGCCGCGGCGGGCGTCAGTCGTCCGGACCGGGACGGCCCCGCTCGCGTTTCCGGGCACCGCGGTGGCGCTTGTCCTCGACGCGCTTCTTGCGGGCCGAGCGCGACGGCTTCGTCGGCCGGCGCGGCTTCTCCACGCGCAATGCCCCTGCGAGTCGCTCGGCCAGGCGCTCGAGCGCCAGCTCCCGGTTTCTGGCTTGGGAGCGCGACGTCGCCACGGTGACGCGGACCACCGGGCCGAAGCGCTCGACGATCCGGGCCCGCTGGCGGGGGCCCAGCGAGGGTGATCCCGCCGCGTCGAAGCGGACCTCGACCTTCGTGTCGGACGTGTTGGCGTGCTGACCACCCGGTCCCCCTGACCGGGTGGCCCGCCACTCCAGCTCGTGCGTGTCGATCCGGCAGGTGCCCGAGATCCGGAGCCACCGATCGTCGTCCATCGACCCATGATCGCCCAGCCGGGGCCGTGCTCGGCGGTCTCGGGCGTCGGCGGCAGTCCCTCGCGGGCGTCTTCCTCGCGAGGGTTGCTGTCAGCGGGTGCGTCAGCCCTGCTTCGGCGGTGGCGCGAGCTCGGCGGCGTGGGCCGAGATCGGGAGCTCGTCGAGGCCGAAGCGCTCGACCTGGAAGAACCAGTTCGGCTGGATCGGGTAGCCGGCGCCGCTGTTGCGCGGGCTGGTCGGGCGGATCGCCGAGTACGGGTTCACGTAGTCCCACGCGACCTTGCCCGTGGGCGTGACCTCGATCACGTGTCCCTGGGGCCCGTACGCGAGCACGGTGTTCCCGTCGGGGAGCCGCTGGACGCTCGAGACGATCGCGCCGAACTCACCGTGGGAGCCCTTGGGGTAGACGCGGGTGATCTTGGCCTTCCAGCCGCCGTTGGGGTCGCGCACGTAGTTGCCGTCTGCGTCGAGCTTCGGGGCGATCTCGTCGGCCGAGCTGTACTCGCGGATCTTCGGCGCGCCGTTGTTGAACACGAGGATGCTCCCCTCGTCCGGCAGCCCCGGGTCGATCCACTCGGCGTCGTGCTGGAAGAAGAGCTGACGCTTCGCCTTCGTGTCGCCGTACGCGACCGGGTTGCCGTACCGGAACTGCAGGTCGCCGGCGGAACCGCGGGCTTCCTCGGTGCTCGTCGCGTGGTCGAGCACCATGACCTCGCTGAAGGACCGCGAGCTCAGGAGGACCTCGTCGCGCTCGGGGTTGTAGTTGATCGCGTTCAGGTGGTTCCAGTCCGCCTGACCATTGTCACCGTTGAGCAGGTAGTTGATGTCGAGGCGGTCCGGCCGCGTGGAGACGTCCTCGGCGTAGTTCGGCTTCGCCGGGTCTCGGTCCTGCACGAGGTGGTCCCACGCGTGCCACTCCCAGACGATGGCATCGGTCGCCGGGTCGTACTCGACGACCTTGTCGGGCCACAGCTCGTCGTCCGGGAGCGACTTCGGGTCGCGTCCCGCAGCGATCGCCTCCTCGGCCGACTTGCGCTCCCACACGAGGGCGAGGACGTGGCCGTTGGGCATCACCTCGATCTCGTGGTGCTGCATCTCGGTGTCGCTGGCGATGTCGTGCTGCCAGAGCGGCGTGCCGTCCCAGGCGATCGCCTCGATCCGCCCGCCCGCGCCCTGTCCGGTCGCGAACGTCCCCCGCCGCTCGAGGTTCCCGGCGCGCACGAGGGTCCCGTCGGCGGTGAGCGTCTGGGAGAGCCCGGGACGGGTGCCGGTGCGCCACGTCTTGGCGACGCGACCGTCGAGGTCGACGAGGTAGGTGTACTGCTGCTCGAAGGGGGCCAGGAGGGTGTACCCGGGCATCGCGGCGGCGGTCCGGGTACGGACGCCGGGATCCTTCGGCCCGATCGCCTGCGCTCCGGCGATGGCCGCCGCCCCGGCGAGCAACAGGAGCGCACCGATCAGTACCGCGGCCTTCCGCATGCTGTCTCCTTGGTCGGGTCGCGAGGCGAATTGGGACGCAACATCTTGGCAGAGCCGTGTTGCGAAATCGTGACGAACGGGGCCTTCAGGACTCCTCTTGCTCGGCCAGGCGCTCGGCGATCCCCCGGGCGGTCACGACCCCCGCCGCCTGGCCTCCCTCGTCGAGGACGACGAGGGAGTCGACGGCGGCCCCGGTGAGGAGCTCCCGGGCCTGGCCCAGGCTCATGTCCAGCGGGATGACCGGGGCCTCGGTCTGGATGACGTCGGCGACCCGGGTGGAGGACCACTCGGCCGGGTCGACGGCCAGGAGATCCCGGATGCGCAGGCTCCCGACGAAGGTCGAGCCCTCGGCGACGATCGCGGTCTCGTCGGCGTCCGTGGCCAGCTGCGCGGACAGGGCCAGGAGCGTCGTGTCCGGCGCGCAGCGGACCCGGGGCTCGGTCATCACGCTGGCGACGGTCTGCGAGAGCCGGCGCGGCGAGCGCGCCGACCCGGCGCGGGATCTGGTAGTTCGCGACCGAGCCTCGGCCCATCAGCAGCTGGGAGACGGCCGTTGCGAGGAGCGCGGGCACGATGAAGCCCGGGCCCCGGGTGGCTTCGGTGACGAAGACCACCGCCGCGATCGGCGTTCGGTATCCGGCGCCGAGGTAGGCGGCGGCCCCGACGACGGGGAACAGCGACGTCCCCGTGGTGGTGAGGCCCTCCAGCACGCGTCCGAGCAGCCATCCCTGGACCACGAGCGGGATGAACAGACCGCCCGCCCCGCCCCCCGCGACGGTGAACAAGGTCGCGGTCGCCTCGAGCGCGAACAGGAGCAGGATGAGCCAGGTCGATCGGTCCGGCGCGAGGGAGTACGCGATGGCCTGGTAGCCGGGGCCGATGGTGACCGGCTCGTTGAAGGCGACGAGTGCGACGATCGCGACCGCGAGGAGGCCGCCGCCACCCACCGAGATGCGTCGCCACGCGGCGGAGCGCTGTTGGAACTGCTTGATCCGGATGACCGCGCGGGCGAAGTAGCGCGCCGACAGTCCGCAGACGACGCCGAGCCCGAGCGCGCCGAGCAGGTCGCGGGCGTCGAAGCCGGGGTTCCCGACCACCTGGAGGAGTGGATCGGTGCCCTTGAAGAGCACGTACACCAGGTACGAGGCAGCCGAGCCGATGAGCGCGGGGAGCGCCGCGTGCGCGGCGGCGTCCTCCTGGTAGGGGACCTCCAGGGCGAACACGGCACCGGTCGCGGGCGCCTTGAAGATCGCGGCGACGCCCGCGGCGGCCCCGGCGACGAGCAGCACGTGGGTGTCCGAGCTCGTGAAGAAGCGCCGGTACCGCTGCTGGAGGCTCGCACCGATGCTCGCCCCGATGTAGATCGACGGTCCCTCGAAGCCCATGGCCCCGCCGGAGCCGAGGGTCGCGATCGACGCCAGGATCCGCGCGGCGAACGCTCGGAGGTCGGAGCGCCCCGGGCGCCCGTGGTACTCGCGCAGGTACTCGTCCGCGAGCGACGGTGACGCGCGGAGCCCGATCCAGCGGAGCGCCAGCCAGGCGATCGTCAGGCCGACGGCCGGGAGCACCACGATGAGCGGATCCGGGGTGTCGCGCACGCGATCGAGGATGACGTCGACCGTCAGCGACTCGAAGGCGACGATCGCCAGTCCGGTGACGGCGCCGGTCACGGCCGCCAGGACGACGACGCGGTGCCAGCGATGGCGCAGCGCTCGCAGGCGATCCGGCGGGACGACGAACCGCCTCGGGTCCCGCCAGCTGGTCACTCGCGACGCTCCTTCGGCCTGGTCTTCGTCCCCCTCTTCTACTCGGCTCGGGCCTCCAGCGGGACCCGGGCGGCCACGCCGGGGTCCCGGTCGCTCGGCAGGTCCGCGAGCAGGCCCAGGATCGTGCGGGTCACCTCGTCGACGGGTCCGACGGAGTCGACCCGCACCACCGTGAAGGTCGCCACGAGCTCATCGATCATCGGCTGGGTCGTGCGGGCGTACTCCGCGAGCCGGGTCCGGACCGCGGCCTCGCGGTCGTCGGCCCGGTTGCGCCGACGCGCCCGCTCGACGACCACGTCGTCGGGGACGTCGAGGTGCACCACCGCGTCGGGGCGGCGGTGGTCCAGGGTGGCGAGCAGCGGGATCTGGGCGCGGGTGCGTGGGAAGCCGTCGAGCACGTAGCCGCGCTCCACGTCGGCGGCCCGGAAGCGCTCACGCAGCAGGGTCACCATGAGGTCGTCGGGGACGAGGTTCCCGGCCGCGACCGACGCCCGGAGCCGAGAGACCTCCTGCCGCTCGGCGAGCATCGCCCGCCGGAGCAGGGCACCGCTCGAGATGTGCACCACGGCCAGGGCGGCGCCGAGCGCCGTTCCCTGGGTGCCCTTTCCCGCGCCGGGAGGACCGACGAGGAGCAGTCGCATGTTCGCTCCGATTGGTGGGAATGCCCGTCGATCGGGCGACCGAGAGACCTTGGCCGAGCGATCCGACGGTTCGCGCGCAGGAACGTTGCGATCGTGTGACGGTCCTGCTCCGGGGCGCGTTTCCGCCCACCAAAAGGGCCCCGGACCTGGCCCGGCCCAGAGACGGACCCACCCGCCCCGGGGCCGGTCGGGGTCGCCGTGCTCAGGGTCGGGTGACGCTCGAGGCGCCCTCCGGGGCGTAGTCGGCTCGGGTGACGGCACGACTCGTGAGCTCGCCGTCGCGTGTCGGGACCTCGATCGGCTCGCCCTCCAGCTCGAACCGGACCCGTGTGATCGGCGGGAGCTCCGTCAGCGTGTACACCATCTGGGCCAGCGCATCGATACGGTCCGCGCCGACGGCGCGATCGAGCGCTCCCCGCAGGTCGACGGTCGCCCGGTCACCGTCCACCGTGATGCTGCGCAGCACGGTGCCCGACGGGATCGCGCTCTCGAGGCCGAATGCCGTCTCAGTGTCGGTGACGCCGCGCAGCAGCGACCGCAGCGAATCGAGTCGGCGTCGGAGCGCCTTCGCCGCTCCGCACGATCCGCGTCACCGCGCCGCCGGGCGCGAGGAGGTACACGACGAGGTCCTGGCCTCGGCTGCTCGTCGGCGCGTCCGTGTCCGGCGCCTCGTCGTGCGTGAGGCCGAACGGCACCTGACGCTTGTCGATGACCTCGGGGTCCGACTGGGTCCGCACCGAGCAGCTCGTGGCGACGACGAGCACACACGCCACCGTCATGGCCCGGAGCGCCGGCTGTCGTGTCCGCCGACGCAGCTCGGCGGACGCGCGCCCGATCACGCCGGCCGCCACGGGAGATCGACGACGAAGCGTGCGCCGGGGGCGTCGGGCACGTCCTCGATCCAGACCGTGCCCCCGAGGATCCGCATGTGCTCAGCGACGAGCGCGAGGCCGAGCCCCGTCCCGGATGCGTCGTTGCGTCGACCGGCGGCCGCGCCGCGGTAGAAGCGCTCGAAGACCCGCTCGCGTTCGCCGGCCTCCACACCGTCGCCGCGGTCGTCGACGAGGATCCGGAGGCTGTCGCCGTGCGCGACGAGGCTCACGGCGGCGACGCCGTTGCCGTGGGTCCGAGCGTTGTCCAGCAGGTTCGCGAGCACCCGTTCGAGGCGACGCTTGTCGGTCATCACGGGAACGTCGGTGACGTCCGGGTCCATCTCGATGGTGAAGCTCGGCCCGGGGATGAGGGTCGCGGTGTGCAGCACCAGCTCACCGAGTCGGACCGGCTCGACCACCAGCTCGTCGACGTCGGCCTCCGCACGCCCGAGCTCGAGCAGCTGCTCGACGAGAACTCGGAAGCGCCGCACGTCCGAGAGCAGCAGCAGGAACGCCTCCCGGGTGCGCGGGGTGAGCTCGTCCTGGCGCTGTTCGATGAGCTCGGACGCGGCCGCCAGCGTGGTCAGCGGCGAACGGAGCTCGTGGCTGACGCTCGACGCGAACCGAGCGTCGCGCTCGATGCGGGCCTGGAGCGCGTCCACCATCCGATTGAAGGACTCCGTGAGCTCCCGGAGATCGGGGTCGCCCTGATCCTCGAGGCGCCGCGAGAGATCGCCGTCGGCGATCTCGGCGGCGGTCCCGCCGACCACGGTCAGCGGCTTGAGCACTCGTCGGCTGGCCCAGAAGCCGAGGAGCGCGGCAAGGAGGGTGGTGGCGGCTGCGGCTCCGATGAGGGCCCGGCGGATGACGTCGAGGGTCGAGTCGAGCTCGCTGAGCGAGAAGAGCTCGAAGTACTCGCCGCGCACGGCGGGGACCGGGAGCCCGACGACGAGCACGGGGTCGCCGGCGAGCTTGATGCGCTGATGGCCGGGGGTGCCGGATCGGACGAGCTCCTCGGAGCGCGACGGGCACGCTCCCCTGTCCGACCGCCACCGAGGTGCTGAACCACTTCCCGTCCTGCTCGAGCACGGCATCGCGGGCCCGAGGCAGCTCGAGGCCCGTGAGCGCGGCACCCGCCTCGCCGGTCGGTCCGAGCAGGTCGTCGCGCAGCGCCCGCGCGTTGAGGTAGGTCTGGCGCGTCGCCGACCGCTCCCGCTGGGTGACGAGGTAGCGGTCGGCGAGCGTGTAGGTGATCACGGACAGGAGCAGCGAGAGCGCGAGCCCTCCCAACGCGAACAGCGTGATGACGCGGACTCGGAGGCCCCGCCGACGACGGGTTCGGCCGCGGAACCGGCTCGTCGGGCCACTCCGGCTCACCGGCTCTCGAGGCGGTACCCGAGCCCGCGCACGGTCACGATGAGTGACGGCGTGGACGGATCGGCCTCGACCTTCGTGCGGAGGCGCCGGATGTGCGCATCGACGAGGCGGCCGTCCCCGAGGTAGTCGTAGCCCCAGACGCGCTCGAGGAGCTGCTCGCGGCTCAGCACCATGCCGGCATGCAGCGCCAGCTCGCAGAGCAGGCGGAACTCGGTCTTGGTGACCTCGACCTTCGTGCCGCCCCGGGTCACCGTGCCGGCTTCCGGCACGAGCTCGAGGTCACCGAACACGAACCGCCCGGACGCCGAGCCGGTGGCACGTGTCCGCCGCAGCAGGGCGCGCAGGCGAGCGGTCAGCTCCTTCGGGACGAACGGCTTCGTGAGGTAGTCGTCCGCACCGGCCTCCAGGCCTGCGACGACATCGTGGGTGTCGTCGCGTGCGGTGACGATGACGATCGGGAGGTCGCTGATCTGGCGCATGTCCCGACACAGGTCGAAGCCGTTGCGACCGGGGAGCATGAGGTCGACGAGGGCGACGTCGATCGTCGAGCGCTCGAACAGGTCGAGGGCTTCCTCTGCGCTCTCCGCCTCGACGACGTCGTACCCCTCGTCCTCGAGCGCCATCCGCATCAGGGCGCGGATGCCCGCGTCGTCCTCGACCATCAGGATGCGCACCGTCACCCCTTCAGTCTGGCCGAGGGAGGTGCGATCGGGTCCAGCGCCCCGTGCGGTGCCGGGCTGCGCTCAGACCACGTCCGGCGGGGCGCCGGCGCCGCCCACCCGGATCCGCACCCGCTGGTCCGGGTTCTCACCGAGCCGGGTGCAGGCGACGAGCTCCTGCAGGCCCTCGGCGGTGTAGCGCTCGACGCCCGAGAGGTCGACCTCGACCTGGCGGTTGATGGGATCCCCGGACAGCGCGCCGCGCAGGGCATCGCACAGGCGGCGACCCCCCGGTCCGTCCAGCTTCCCGCGGACGGCAACGACCAGATGGGTGGCACCGGGGTACAGGCTCAGTCGCGTCTCGCTGACGAGCGTGTCATGAGCGGTCATCGGCGGTGGCCGTCCCTTCGGTTGCTCATCGCGACGCGGCGGCGTCGATCACGACTCCCGCGGGGCTCGCCGTGGGTTCGACGCCCGTGACGCCAGCACCGACCCAGGTGATCGGGTCGCGTGCCAGCCGCACGCCCTCGTCGAGCAGCCGGGCGACCAGGTCGAGCGCCCGGCTCGAGCAGCGCCGTGCCCCGCGAAGGTCGAGGACGACGCCGCCCAAGTCCGGCTTGCTCCGGGGAGCTCGGCGATGACCTGGGTGACGACGCCCACGTGCTCGTCACCGAACTCGCCGCGGACCGCGATCGACACGGCTTCGTCGACCCGCCCCACGATGACCGCGGGTCGGGCCGGGGGCCGGGTGGCGGGTCGACGGTGGCGCACGACCCGATCGTCGTCAGCCGACGTTGCGGTCCGGTGACGATCCCTCGACGGTCATGCCACGATCGCGGGCGCGAGACCTCAACGGCACCGTCAAGAAACCGCAACACGGCCCGACGAGGATGCCGGCATGCCGGAGACCGAACACGCGACCGCCGTGGAGCTCATCCCGGGTCACCCTGTCCGTGACGGGATCACCGAGGTGATCACCTGCCAGTCGCGGTGGCTCTTCGACGTGGCGACAAGCCGGTACCTGCGGTGCGGTCACTGGGAGGACGTGGAGGCAGCCATGCAGTTCGGCGAGTGGCAGACCTTCGAGCACGTCTCGGTGCTCGGAGGCACGCACCTCGAGGTGAAGGGGGTGGCCCGGCCGGCGGTGCGGACCACCATCCACGACGAGCGCTGTGCGTGCGGATCGGTGGCCGAGGCGTCCGCGCGCCCGCGAGCCGGCGCGGAGACGCGATGACGGCGGGGCCGGTGACGCTGGAATGGGACGCCGAGACCGTGTCCGTCGTGGTCCACGATGCGCTCGGACCGCGAGCATCGCACGAGCTGCTGCGTGGGGTGCAGCGAGCCGTCGCCGCGACCGGGTGCGCGTGGCACGTCGAGCTCGCGGTGCCCGACGAGGCCACGCTGTCTGACGAGGCCATGCTGCCTGACGAGGCCATGCTGCCTGACGAGACCATGCGTCGGACGACCTTGGCCGCAGCACTGTCGGCGATGGCGCGTGACGCGACGATCTGCCCCTGCTCGGCGGGAACGGCGTCGTCGATGCCGCCGAACCGGGCGATGAGCAGGGCGGCGCTGACGCCGGCCGAGGTCGACATGCTCCGCCGGCGACTCGAGCGGACCCGCCGGCAGGCCGGTGCGCGAGCCGACGATCTCGCCCACGAGCGCGAGCTGCTCGTCGAGACCACCGACGGGCACGCCGTGGCTCCCGTGGAGCTCGACAGCGACCTGGAGGTGGCGACGCGCCTGGCCGGCGGCGCCCACGACGCGCTCGAGTGCGTCGACGAGTCCCTGGAGCGGATCGCCGACGGTACGTACGGGGCCTGCAGCCACTGCGGCGAGCCCATCGGCGCCCCCCGGCTCGTCGCCATCCCGACCGCGGACCTGTGCCTCGGCTGCCAGTCCGTCGCCGAGCAGTCCGAGCGCCGGAGCGCCTAGGTCGCGAGGCAGACCCGAACCGCGGCCGCGACGGGCGCGGGACCCTACTGCGCGTGCATCGCCGCGATGGCCCCTCGAAGCGGCGCCGTCGCGAAGCTCGCGATGCCGTCGGCGGGGCGGACCGTCGCGCGGAAGTCGAGGTGCTCGGCCGCAGCACCGGTCGCGGCGAACACGTGCCGGACATCACCGGGACGGGTACCACCGACGACGAGTGGTTCGAGGCCCCTCGACGCGGCACCCGTCAGCGTGTGCGCCACGTCGAGGACGCTCACCGGATGCCCGCTCGCGATGTTGAGTGGGCCGTCGAACGCTCGTTGCTCGAGCGCCAGCACGTTCGCCCGCGCGACGTCATGGACGTGCACGAAGTCACGCAGCTGGCCGCCGTCCTCGAGCACCATCGGTGGCTCACCTCGCTCGATCGCACTGCGGAAGATGCTGGCGACGCCCGCGTACGGCGTGTCACGGGGCATCCTCGGCCCGTAGACGTTGTGGTACCGGAGCCTCGTCGCTGTGACCTCGTGCGAGGCGGCGAACGCCTGCACCAGGTGCTCCTGGTGCAGCTTCGTCGCGGCGTACACGCTCGCCGGTGCGAGCGGCGCGTCCTCGGGCACCGCCTCCGGCGACAGCGGGCCCCCACAGGTCGGACACGGTGGCTCGAAGCGACCCGCGGCGATGGCGCGCTCGGTGCGCGGGCCGGGGCGGACCCGGCCGTGGGTGGCGCAGCGGTACCGGCCCTCGCCGTACACGACCATGCTGCTGGCGAGCACGAAGCGCCCGCAGAACCGGGACTCGTGGAGCACCTGCAGCAGGACGGCGGTCCCCAGGTCGTTCGCGCGCACGAACGCCTCGACGTCGGCGAAGTCGACTCCCAGTCCGACCATCGAAGCCTGGTGGCTGATCGCGTCGACGTCGGCGACGGCGTCGCGCACCGCGTCGGCGTCGCTCAGATCGCCCCACCGGTACTCGACCCCGTTCGAGAGGTACGTCGGTCGTTCGCGGTGCGCGCGGGGATGCAGCATGTCCAGGACCCTGACCTCATGCCCCGCGTCCAGGAGGTGGTCGACGACGTGGGAGCCGATGAAGCCGGCGCCACCCGTGACGAGGACGCGCATCAGGCGACGCCGACGCGCTCGACCGCGCGCTCGACCGGTAGTCGCACGGTGAAGCAGGCGCCGCCGTCCAGGTTGCGCACGGTGATGTCGCCGTCGTGCGCCTCGACGAGTCCACGCGCGATCGCGAGACCCAGACCGGCGCCCTCGCCGGGCGTGCGGGCGACATCGCCCCGGAACGCGATGTCGAAGACGCGGGGGAGGTCCTGATCGCGGATGCCTCCACCGTCGTCGGCGACGGTGACGTACGCGCGGTCGTGCTCGACACCGGCCTCGACCGTCACGGTGCCGTCGGCGGGCGTGTGGCGGATCGCGTTCTCCAGGATGTTGCGGAGCGCGCGGAGGAACTCGGGCGGCGAGGCATCGAGCTCGCACCGTTCCTGCAGCACGCGTCCCTCCAGCCGCACGCCCTTGGCCCGAGCAGTCGGGGCGGCCGAGGCCAGCGCGTCCGACACGAGGTCACCGAGCGAGACGCGCTCGAGCTCGAGCTGGAGCACGCCGGCCTGGGCGCGGCTCAGCTCGAAGAGGTCGTCGACCAGACCGCTCAGCCGATCGGCCTCGACCCCGAGTGCCCGGTGGTAGCGCCGACGGGTGGCCTCGTCCCCCGCGACCCCGTCCTCGAGTGCCTCGGCCAACGCCTTGATCCCCGCCAGCGGCGTGCGGAGGTCGTGCGAGACCCATGCGACGAGCTCCCGCCGGGACCGTTCCAGGGCACGCTCCCGGTCGCGCGCGCGTCCTCGAGCCTGGCCGAGGTGCGGGCGAGCTCCGCGTGCAGGCGGGACAGCTCCTCCGGCGTGCGCCGAACGGCGCGTCCCCGACGGGGATGCGGCCGTCGCCGAGGAGGCGGGTGGTGTCGAGGAGCTCGTCGGCGGCCCGGGCCACCCGCCGTCCGACGACCAGTGCCGTGACGAGGGCGACCGTCCCCGACGCCGAGAGCACGACCGTGAGCGCGTCGAACGCCTGCGTGTCGAGGATCATCTCCCGGCTCGCGACCCACACGCCGACGACCACCGGGAGCAGCGCCGCCGCGGCCGCGGCCGTGCACTGGGCGGCGAAGGACCGCCGGCGCACGAGGGTGACGACGCCCCACGCGGCGAGCGATCCGATCAGGGCGGTGCCGCCGCCGAGCAGCACCAGCTCGACGACTTCGCTGCCGGGCATCGCCGAGACGATCGCGGCGAGGAGGGTCACCACCGACCCTCCGACGACGATCACGATCAACGTGCGGTGCAGCGGTCGTGCCGCGCGGGTCGTGCCGTGCATGTTCCTCCTCGGGCTCACGGACCTGCTCACGGGTCGAAGCGGTATCCGACACCCCACGCGGTGGTCAGGTGTCGGGGCGTGGACGGGTCGGTCTCGATCTTCTCCCGCACCCGACGGATGTGGACGGTCACGGTCGCGGTGTCTCCGACGGTGTATCCCCACACCTGCTCGAGGAGCTCCTCCCGGCGGAACACGCGGCGCGGGTGCGCGGCCATGAAGGCGAGCAGGTCGAACTCCTTCGCGGTCAGGTTCACGAGGTCGGTGTCGACCCGGAGCTCCCGTGCGCGTCGATCGATCTCGAGCCGTCCGTAGCGGAGCGTCTCGCCGGGCGCTTGCACGGTTCTCTGTCCGGCGCCCTGGCCGGTGCGGCGCAGCACCGCGCGGACCCGTGCCGCCAGCTCGCGCGGTGAGAACGGCTTGGCGAGGTAGTCGTCGGCGCCGAGCTCGAGCCCGACCACGCGGTCCTCCTCCTCACCGCGCGCGGTCAGCATCACGACCGGGACGGGACTGATCGCTCGCAACCGTCGACAGACCTCGAGCCCGTCGACTCCCGGCAGCATCAGGTCGAGCACGACGAGGTGCGGCATGGTCCCGCGCGCGTGCTCGAGGGCCCGCGTGCCGTCGCCGACCGCAGTGACCTCGAACCCTTCGCGCTCGAGGTACTTCACGACGATCTCGGACACCGTGGGGTCATCGTCGACGACGAGGATCCGCGGGTGGCTCACCATGGTGTACGGACCAGCGCCTCGAGGAGGATGGCCGCCCCGACCTGGAGGCCAAGCAGGCCCACGACCCGCCGTCGGTCGCCGAGGGACCACACCGCGGCGGCTGCGACGACCAGCCAGGGCGCGAACGGCAGCCAGATGCGCTCCACCTCTCCCTTGGCCATGCCGCTGAGCAGGGCGACTGCCACCGCGAGCAGCCCACCACCGACGACGAGCCAGAGCCGGCGGTCCCGGAGGCGCGCGAGCCCGACCGCGGTCGCCGGACCGATGACCAACGCGAACGCGGCGAGATCGACGGCGAGGAAGGGGAGGTACGGGCGCCGGGAGGCGATCCCGGCGAGGTACTGCCGACGGGTCGCCGCGAGCCCGTCGAACCACCAGAACCCGGCGAGCGAGAACGCGAGCACCACGACGAGCGCGCCGAGGGTCGCCAGTGCGATCGCTCGCCACGCGCCGCGACGCCAGGCGATCACGAGTGGGACCACGGCGAGGAGCACCAGCCCGTACGACAGGAAGGCGCCAAGGCCCAGGACGATGCCACCCACGAGTGCGAGGACGTCCCGTGAACGGTGCGAGCGGCGTGGACGGGTCGCCAGCGTGACGAGGGCGACGCCGAGCGCGCCGACGCCGGCGAAGAGCGCGTCGGCGCTGGTGACCATCCACACCGCTGCGGGCCCGAGCACCAGGAACGGGAGCGCCCGTCGCGCCCATGCCTCTCCTGCTACCTCCCGCACCGTCACGAGCGCCGCCGGGACGACCAGGGTTCCTGCCGCGATCAGCACGCCGGCGAACCACGACGGGGCGCCGAGCCCGAGCTCGCGGAGCCCGAGCCCGAGCAGGACCGGACCCGGCGGGTGACCCTGCACGTGCACGGGAAGGTGCGGGAGTCGGTGGACGAACGATTCGAGGAACGAGGCTGCATCCGCGGTCCGGGGGACGGCCGCCAGGTACTCGCGCGGCGCGAGGACCGGAGCGACGATCCGGTCCCAGCCCCGGACCGCGGCCAGCGCCACGCCGAACAGGCCGGCGCCGACGGTCGCGATCGGGACGAGCGTTCGCCAGGAGGCGCGAACGGCGAGGCGCGGCAGCTCGAGGATGCCGACGACCCCGACCAGGCAGGCGAGCACGAGCTCGACGCTCACCACGGGATCGAGCCGCGCGTGCAGTGGCGGCGCCCCGATGGAGATGTCGTGGCCGGCCAGCGCGAGCAGACCTGCCGCGGTGGCACCGACGACGATCACGACGACCCAGGCGACGAGTGCGGCGGCGGTGAGCGCGTGATCGTGCGCGACGACACGCACCGGTGCGATCACCCGCTCGTGCACTGGGTTCGGCGACACGTCGTGAACGTACCGAGGTCTCCGCGTCGCGCAGCCGGTCCCCGGCGAGAGTTTCGCGTCTTGTAAGGGCGTTTCCCTTCGATTCGTCGCGCGTCGTCGGTACGTTCGACGGTGTGATCGATCTCGTGCTCCCCGTCCTCGACGAAGCCGGCGCGATCCCGACGGTGCTCGCCCGCGTGCCGGTCGGGTATCGACCCATCGTCGTCGACAACGGTTCGGTCGACGGTTCGGCCGGGATCGCGCGTGAGCTCGGGGCCGAGGTCGTCCACGAGCCGCGCCGTGGCTTCGGCGCGGCCTGCGACGCAGGCCTCCGCGCGGCCGAAGCGGCCGTCGTGGCGTTCATGGACTGCGACGGCACGCTCGACGCCGCCGAGCTGCCCCGCTGCGTCGCCGAGCTGGAAGGCCGTCCGCTCGACCTGGTGCTCGGGAGCCGCAGACCGACCTCACGTCGAGCGTGGCCCTGGCACGCGCGTGTGGCGAACGGTGTGTTGGCCCGGTACGTGACCGCACGCGGGGTCCCGGTGACGGACCTCGGTCCGATGCGGGTCGCTCGACGAAGCGCGCTGCTCGACCTGGACCTCCACGACCGCCGGTTCGGCTGGCCGCTCGAGATGGTGCTGCGGGCCGCCGAAGCGGGGTGGCGCATCGGCGAGATCCCGGTCGGCTACGCGCCGCGCATCGGTCGCTCGAAGGTGACGGGGACCGTTCGGGGGACCGTGCGCACGATCCGCGACATGGCGGCCATCCGGTGACCCCCGCTGTCGCAGTGCTCGCAAAGGCTCCCGTCCCCGGGCGGGTGAAGACCCGGCTCTGCCCGCCGCTCCGACCGGAGGAGGCCGCCGGGCTCGCCGCGGCCGCGATCGCCGACACCCTGCAGGCCGTGGACGCGACCCGGGACGCCCGCAGGGTGCTCGTGGTCGACGGGGTGGCGCCTCCGACCCCGGCCGGCTTCCGGGTCCTGCCGCAGCGCGCCGGCGACCTCGCGCATCGTCTCGCCGGTGCGGTCGCGGACGTCGGCGGCCCGGTGCTGGTCGTCGGGATGGACACGCCCCAGGTGGCGCCGGACATGCTCGACCGGGCGCTCGACGCGCTCGGGCGCCCGGACACCGACGGCGTCCTCGGGCCGGCGCTCGACGGCGGCTACTGGGCGATCGGTCTGACCCGGGCCGACCCGCGTGTGTTCGACCGGGTGCCCATGAGCGTCGCGAGCACCGGCGCGCGTCAGCTCGCCCGCATGCGCGAGCTGGGCCTCCGGGTGCAGCTGCTCCCGGCGATGCGCGACATCGACCGGTACGAGGATGCCGTCGTCGTGGCCGCTGACGCCCCGGGCACCCGCTTCGCCGCGGCGTTCCGCCGGTTGGGCTCCGTCGAGGTATGCGCGTCGTGAAGATCGCGGGCGGGGTCCTCGTCTGCGCCTCCGACGGACCGCTCGACGTGCCCACCGACCGTTGGCTCGGCGCAGTGGACGCCGGCGACCTCTCGGTGATCGATCGGGTGCGGGGCCCCGCGCTCGACGTCGGGTGCGGTCCGGGCCGACTCGTCGTCGCACTCGCCGAGCGGGGCGTGCGTGCCATGGGCATCGACGTGACGCCGCGCGCCTTGGACCATGCCCGAGCGCGCGGCGCACCGGTGCTCCGACGTTCGGTGTTCGACCGGGTGCCGGCGACCGGACGGTGGGCATCCGTGCTCCTGCTCGACGGCAACGTCGGCATCGGCGGCGCCCCGGTCGCGCTCCTGGAACGCGTCGCGGCGCTCACGACCGCCGACGGCATCATCTTCGTCGAGGTCGATCCGCCGGGGCTCTGCGACGGTGCTCGCACCGTCCGACTCGACATCGGCGGGCACCCGGGGCCGTGGTTCGCGCTCGCTCGGGTCGCGCTCGACTCGGTCGTCGAGCACGCCGACCGCGCCGGCCTGGTCGTCCGTGAGCAGTGGTCCGCCGATGGACGGTGGTTCGCCGCGCTGGGCAAGGTGCACTCGTGAGCCCCGCCGTCCCGGTCGCGACCAGCCCGCTGCACTCGGCTCGTATCGCCACGATCCTCGGGGTCGCGCTCGGCGTCACCTTCACCACCTGCTTCGTCACCGGGCTCCTCTCGCACCTGATCCAGGATCCGCCGTCGTGGTTCGCCTGGCCGTCGCGTCCGGCAGGCCTCTACCGCGTGACCCAGGGAGTGCACGTCGCGACCGGCCTCGCGTCGATCCCGCTCTTGCTCGCGAAGCTCTGGTCGGTCTTCCCGAAGCTGTTCGCGTGGCCGCCGTTCCGCGGCTTCGCCAGCGTGCTCGAGCGGCTGATGCTCGTCCCACTCGTCGGCGGCGCGTTGTTCATGCTCTTCACCGGCCTCGCGAACATCAACCTCTGGTACCCGTGGCCCTTCAACTTCCGGCGGGCGCACTACTGGGTCGCGTGGATCACGATCGGCGCCCTCGTCGTGCACATCGGCGCGAAGTGGGCGACGAGCCGCGACG
Source organism: uncultured Acidimicrobiia bacterium (assembly GCA_963809885.1). Taxonomy (GTDB): domain Bacteria; phylum Actinomycetota; class Acidimicrobiia; order IMCC26256; family PALSA-555; genus JALHSW01. The sequence goes on from CAWELA010000007.1 coordinate 220,418, forward strand.
AGCTCCGTCGTGCGGACCCGGGCACGACGCCCGCCGGGCAGGCGGAGCAGCTGGATCGACGTCGGTTCCTCGCGGCCACGTTCGGGATCAGCGGTCTCGTCACGCTCTTCACGATCGGGCAGACGGTCCGACCGCTGTCCCGTCTCGCACTCCTCGCACCCCGCCGACCCGATGTCGGGCCGCAGGGGTTCCCGGTCAACCGGACGGCCGCGACCGCGAGGGTGGTGTCGAGCGCCACGAGCGAGGACTTCCGGCTCGTCGTCGATGGCAACGTCCGTCGAACGCTGCGGCTCGATCTCGGCGAGCTCACCGCGATGCCACAGCACGAGGCCACGCTCCCCATCGCCTGCGTCGAGGGCTGGAGCTCGTCGCAACGGTGGGGCGGCGTGCGCGTCCGCGATCTCCTCGAGCAGGCCGGCGCGCCGGCGGGAGCCGAGGTGACGGTGCACTCCCTCCAGGCGCGCCGCTCGTACCGCACCTCCGAGCTCAACGAGTCGCAGGCGGCGGACGTCGACACGCTCCTCGCCCTCCGTGTGAACGGCGAGGTCCTGCACCTCGATCACGGGTTTCCGCTGCGGCTGATCGGACCGAACCGACCGGGCGTCATGCAGACGAAGTGGGTCACGCGGTTGGAGGTGCGGTGACGACGCCCGACGTCCCCTCGGGGCGGGCCTTCTGGGTCGGACTGGTGCTCGGCACGTCGATCACGGCGTTCGGGGTCGCCGGGTTGATCACGACGACGAGTGTCGGGAACGCCTTCGACGTGGGGACCTGGGTCGTCGGCGCGGACCTCCTCCACGACCTCCTGCTCGCGCCGGTCGTCGTGCTCGTGTCCCTCCTGCTGACGCGCGCCATCCCGCTGCCGTGGCGTGCACCGATCCGCAGCGCCCTCGTCGCATCGGCCATCTTCGTCGTCGTCGCCTACCCTGCGCTCAACGGGTTCGGGCGCGACACGGCTCCGGGCAACTCCAGCGTCCAGCCACTCGACTACGGAACCGCGCTCGCGACCACGCTCGCCGTGGTGTGGGCGCTCGCGGGCGTCTGGCTGCTCGCCATCGCGCTGCGGCGGTCACGGGTCACGACGGAGCCCCGGGCGCAGGAGGAGGTCGGATGAGCGGACGCCTCGCGATCGTCGGTGGGCACAGCCTCCTGGGCTCGGCGTTCGCATCCGGGGCAGACCCGGTGGTCGTCGACGGTGGCGGCGGGTCACCGGTGCAGTGGCTCGACGCGGGGGCGTTCGTGTTCTTGCAGCGGCACGGAATCGACCACTACCGCCCGCCGCACCGCATCGACCACGTCGCGAACCTGCGCAGCGCCGCGAGCGCTCGGCTGTGACCGAGTCCTGGCGATCGGTTCGGTCGGGAGCCTCCGCGCCAGACCTCGGGCCCGGTGCCGTGGTCTCGCCGAGCGACTTCATCGCGCTCGACCAGCGCGGTTCGGCCTTCGACGACGAGCGCGGTCACCGCGTGCCGGGGTTCGACGCGGACTGGCGTGCGTCGGTGATCGACGCGTGGGCCGGTGCATCGGGGAGGGATGTCTCGCAGACGTGCGTGTACTGGCAGACGACGGGCCCGCGGTTCGAGACCCCGGCGGAGATCCGCTTCGTGGCGACCTTCGCCGACGTCGTGGGGATGACGATTGCGTCCGAGTGCGTCGTCGCGGGCGAGCTGGGGCTGCGCTACGCAGCCATCTGCGTCGTGGACAACCTCGCGAACGGCGTTGGTGCAGAGAGCCTCAGCACGGAGACGTTCGAAGCGGGGAAGGCGGCCAACCGGTCGTCCACGGTGTCGGCACTGTCGACGCCGTGGCTCGGGTGCTCTCGAGGTGATCGTCAGAGTCCACCCGCGAGCCCGAGGCCCACGGCGCTGGTCGAGACCCGCGACCACGATGCTCCCGACGGCGTAGCGCAGGGCAGTCCGTCGCTCGCGCTCCTCGGCTCGGCGCACCGTCTCGTACGCGTAGGTCGAGAACGTCGTGTAGGCGCCGAGGAACCCGGTCCCGACCACGGTCCGGAGGTCGGGATCGAGCCCGTGCGCAATCGCGAGGCCGGCCACGACGCCGAGCCCGAAGGAGCCCGAGACGTTGACGACGAACGTCCCGAGCGGGAACGACATCGGTCGGATCCGCCGTACGGCCTGCTCGACCGCGAAGCGGGCCGGTGCTCCGAGGGCACCGGCCAGCGCAACGCCGAGCACGATCACGATTCGCCCTCGGCCGGGACCGGGCGCGTGCCGCCAGCCCGCGACCCACAGGCCCGTGAGCACCGCCGCGAGGCTGCCGAGGAGCGAGACCACCGCGTAGGCGATCGCCGTCGCACCGTGGCCGTCCCGCACGAGCAGGGCGATCTCCGTCGCGAACGTCGAGAACGTCGTGAACGCGCCGAGCACCCCGATGCCGAGCACGAAGCGTCCCCAGTGGTCGAGCTGGTCGTGTCGAGTGAGCCACTCGAGCAGCGCGCCCAGGAGGAACGCACCGACGAGGTTGATGACGAGCGTCGTCGTCGGGAAACGGCCAGGGTGCGATGGGCCACGCTTCGCTCACCCCGTAGCGGGCGCAGGCACCCGCCGCGCCGCCGGCCGCGACCAGTGCGAGCTCGCGAAGCTTCACGGTCCGAGGACGCTCAGCCGTGGAGGAGCGCGATCGGCCGAGCGGTCCGCGACCTCGAGGGCGCCGTCGGCGAGCTGGGCCACCATCTCCCCCATCGCATCGAACCCCTCACCGAGGGTCTTGCCCATGAGGAAGCGGGCGTTGATGCCCTCGAGGATCACCGCGAGCTTGTACATGGCGAACACCAGGTAGAAGTCGAGGTGCTCGACGGACCGCCCGGAGCGCTCGGCGTACCGGGCCACGATCTCGTCTCGGGTCAGGAAGCCGGGCACGGCGTTGATCGCCTGGCCGGAGGCGATCGCGGGTCCGGCGTCGCCGCCCCAGTAGACGAGGAACAGGGCGAGGTCGGTCAGCGGATCGCCGAGCGTGGACATCTCCCAGTCGAGGACGGCGACCACCCGGCCGGCGTCGTCGTTGGCGAGCATCGTGTTGTCGAGCCGGTAGTCGCCGTGCACGATCGCCGGTGGTCCCGACTCGGGGAGCGCGGCGTCGAGGCGCCGGGCGAGCTCGTCGATCGACGCCAGCTCGCGCGTCTTGTTCGCGGCCCACTGCTTGCCCCAGCGGGCGACGTTGCGGGCGAGGAACCCGTCGGGGCGGCCGAAGTCGCCGAGGCCGACGGCCTCGTAGTCGACGGAGTGCAGGCGGGCGAGCACGTCGATCAGCTCGTCGCTGCAGCGACGCGCGTCGTCGGGGGTGATCTCCTGCATGTCCTCCGGGGTCGCGGAGGATGCGGCCGTCGACGCGCTCCATCACGTAGAACGGCGCACCGTTGACGTCGACGTCATCGCAGAACGCGAACACGCGGGGGACGGGGACGTCGGTGTCGGCCAGGCCGGCCAGCACCCGGTACTCGCGGCCCATGTCGTGCGCGGTGGCGACGACGTGTCCGAGGGGTGGACGGCGCAGCACCCACTCGTGCGCGCCGTCGGAGATCCCGTAGGTGAGGTTCGAGCGGCCGCCGGCGATGAGCTCGGCGTGCAGCGGGGCGTCGTCGGCGCCGTCGACGTGCGCGACGAACCAGGGACGCAAGCGTGGAGAGATCGACACCTTCGGGTGTGTCAGGCACGCCCGGAGGCTACGACGCGGCACCGAAGCGCAGCGAAGGTGCTCGTCGGCGAGCGAACGCCCGCGTGACGGGTATCCCGGCCCGCAAGGGAGCGAGCGGAACTAGGCGACGCGGGACTCGCGCGGGCTTGACGGGCTGGCCGTCACCCTTGGGGTAGCGGGCGACGCGGCCGACCGGCATGTCGACGCGGTACCCGGCAGCGGCGCGCTCCTCCTCGGACTCGCCACCCCAGAAGCCGTACTCCCGCATCGAGCGGGCCCAGTCACGGCAGGGGTCGACGACCTCGCAGTTGCGGCAGATCGCCCGGGCGCGGGCCTCACGCAGCACGCGCGTCTCGGGGCGCTCGCCGGCCGGCGCGAAGAAGAGATCCGTCTGGCTGACGCATGCGGCGTCGACGGTCCAGGCGAGGGGCCCGGTGAAGATCAGGTTGGACACCGTCTCGGCGGCCACGGCACACGCTCCGATTTGCTCAGTGGTTGGACTGGTGGTGGATCTGGACTGCGAGGAAGCAGCAGCGTCCTGGGAGCCGGAAGGGGGGGTACCGGACTCCCGGACGCTGGCTCTTGACGACCATGATGGCCGCGCCGGGCGAATCTGTCCAACAGGTAGAAGTGATCGACACCATCTGGCATTCCGATGCTACGATGCAGCGCATGGAGCTGCGCCACCTCGACACGCTGCTGGCCATCGACGATCAGGGGTCCTTCACGGCTGCGGCCGACGCGCTCTCCACGGTCCAGTCGAACGTCTCGGACCAGGTGCGCCAGCTCGAGGCCGAGCTGGGCGCCTCGCTGCTCGTGCGCAGCCGCCGGGGCGCCCAGCCCACCGAGTGCGGGGACGTCGTGCTGCGACCGGGCCCGGCGCATCCGGCGTGAGATCGAGGCCATGCGGGTCGACCTCGCCGCGATCCTCGGCCTCGAGGTCGGCGACGTCGTCCTTCGGCATCGTCGGGACGGCCAGTCGCTGGGTCGTGCCACCGGTCGTCGCCGAGCTCCGGGCCCGTGCGCCGGGCGTGCGGCTCCGCATCCAGGAGGCGGCGTCCGAGCGGCTCGTGAGCGAGGTCGCGGACGGCGATCTCGCGCAGGCGGTCGTCACCGAGCCGGTCACGAATCCCCGCCTGCGGGCCGAGCCGCTGCTCGAGGAGGCGCTGGTCGCGGTCGTCCCGATCGAGGCCAACCTCCACGACGGTCCCGTCGAGCTCGGGTCGGTGGTCGAGCTCGGGTCTGGTCCTCCCGCCGACCGAGAACCCGCTGCGGCAGGAGGTCGAGGCGGCGGCTGCGCTCCAGGGGCTCGAGGTGCCGGTCACGGTCGAGGTGGAGGGCATCCGGCTCATCGCGGATCTCGTGGCCGCCGGCGCCGGCGCGTCGATCCTGCCCGAGACCGCGCTGCCGCCCGAGCTGCACGGGGTGCGCACCGCACCGATCCTGGGGATGCCGCCCCGACGCCTCGCGCTGATCCAGGCGCGTGACACGCGCCTCGTCGATCGCCGACTCTCGCGGTCCGGGAGAGCGTGCTCGGCGTCGTCGCGGACCAGTGGGCACCCAGTGGCCTCACGATGGCGCGCCGGTAGCATCTGCGAGCACGGGCATCGCAGCAAGGGGAGAGCGACATGAGCGACGAAGTGCAGGGAACCCGGCAAGGTCACCCGCGCCGACGACATCGGGCGCGGGGAGTGGAAGCCCACACCGCACCAGATCGTCGCGATCGTCCTGGTCGCGCTGCTGGTGCTCGTCGCGGTCCTGAACCTCGACGAGACGAGCGTCGACCTCGTCGTCGGATCGGTGCAGCTGCCGCTCATCGTCGTGATCGCGGTGTCCGGCTTCGTCGGGTTCGCGATCGGTTGGCTGCTGTCGGCCCGTCGCGAGAAGCGCCGGCGCGAGGACTGACGCGGCCTGATCGGCCGGTCAGGACCGAGCGGCTCGATCAGGGTTGATCACGAAGCGAGCGCCGGCGAGCGTCAGCTCCCGCGGCGGCCCGGGGCCCTCGAGCTCGAGCCGGTCGATGCCCGGGGTCGCGTCGGGGTGCTCCTCGACGCGGATGCGTCCTCCGGTCGACCAAACGAGCTCGGCCCATCCCTCGCCCTTGCTGACCCGCTCGCCCTCGGAGGAGCCCGGCGAAGAAGTCGAGCGCGGGCGCCAGCACCGGGGTCGCGCAGCACGACGCAGCGCAGGAAGGTCGGCTCGGCGGCCCGTGACGGCGGGGTGGTCCACCAGACCGGGTCGCCACTCGGGCCGTGCTCGGCGGCGTACTCGTACTCCGCCAGCGGTGAGGCGAGGGTCGCGTTCGAGTGCGCGAGCTGCACGACCGTGCCGTGCGCCTCCTTCGGCTGGAGGAACGCCTCCTGCCACTGCGGGTCGGCGAGGTTGATGCCGACGGGCGTGTAGCCGGCGGCCCGCACCCGCTCGATGGTCGCCTCGAGGTCGGCGACCTTGAAGGTGAGGTGGTGCGGTCCGGGGCCGTGGCGGGTGACGAAGCGCTCGAGGAAGTCGTGCTGCTCGGCGTCCCACGGCTCGAGCAGCTCGACCTTCATGCCGCCGCTCGGGTCACCGAGGAAGACCTGCATCGGCCGGAAGCCGGTCCCGTGGCCGCCCGGAGAGGATCGTGCCGCCGAGCTCGCGCGACGAGGACGTCCAGCGGTCCGGACGCGTCGCGCGTCGCGAGCGCGACGTGGTCGAGCTGCATGGGGCGCCTCAGGCGGGGACGGGATCGGGGGGAGGTCGCGACGGCGAGCCCTGCGTCCGGCGCATCGGTTCGGGCGGCTCGTCGGGCCCGGGCGGGGCTCGACGTCCGGCCCGGGTGAATGTGCGGGAGAGGAGGTAGGCGATGCCGAGGACGAGGAAGCCGCCGACGGCGTCGAGGAGGTAGTGGTTGGCCGTGAGCACGATCGCGGTGACCGTGCCGACCGGGTAGAGCGCGGCCAGGACCTTCGCCCACGTGTGCTTGAGCCGCGGGACGAGCGCGCACGCGCACCACAGCGCCCACGCGCAGTGGACGCTGGGCATCGCCGCGTACTGGTTCGAGATCTTGTTGACGGCGCCCCGCTTGAACGACCAGAACGTCGGGTACTTGTCGAGCGTGTCGACGAATCCGAAGTGGTGCGGGAGCAGGCGCGGCGGCATCAGCGGCCAGAACGCGAAGCCGATCAGCGCGAGCGCGGTGGCGATGGCGATCGTGTTGCGCCACAGCGGGTAGTCGTCGCTGTGCTTGCGGAACAGGAAGATCAAGACCGCCGGCGTGACGACGAAGTGCAGCGAGCCGTAGAAGTAGTTCGCGCCGATGATCAGCTCTCGGATGTCGAGCGCCCACCGGTGCATGGCGTGCTCGACGTTGATGCCGAGGGTCTTCTGCCAGTCCATCAGCTGCGAGCGCGTGGGCACGGGCCGCCCGCGTGCACGGCAGGCCCCTTGGCGTTGGCGTTCCGGATCGTCGAGTACACGAAGTAGAAGACCCCGGCGAAGAGGACCTCGGCCCACCAGTAGAGGACGGTCCCGTCGCTGAGCCGGCGGGCGCCGGGGAGGTTGCGGCGACGGAGCTGGCTGGTCTCGGGGGCGACGGTCGAGCTCATGACCCGTCGGCCGCGGCGGCGGCCGTGCGGTGGCGCCCGTGGTGTCCGATCGCGAACGCGGGCGCGCCGGCGAGGCTCACGAGCAGCGTCATCGCGTACCAGAGCAGGCCGACCGCGACCGCTTGGCCCGTCGGCACGCCGAGCGGATGCAGCAGCAGGGCGAGCATCCCCTCACGGACGCCGAGCCCGCCGACGGAGATCGGGAGCACCTGCACCATCGCGACGGCGGGGATGAACGCGAGGACGGCGCCGTTCGGGATCGTGAGTCCGATGGTGTGCACCGCGCAGTACACGGCGGCGACGACGAAGAGCTGGTACACCACCGCGGCGAAGAGCGCGGCGGCCGCGTCGCGTGGGTCACGGCGCATCCGGTCGATGCCGACGTGGATGATGCCCATGTAGCGGGTCCAGTTCGCGCGATGCACGTAACGACCGGCGAGCTTCGGGCTGGCGGACAGCACGACGATGATGGCGAGCACGACCAGCGTGGCGACCGCGGTGAGCAACGCGAGCCACGACCGGCCGACGCCGAGCAGGTCGGGCCGGGCCGTGAAGCCGACGAAGATCAGGAACGGGAGGGCCACGAACCCGGTCAGCCGCTCGATCACCACCGAGGCGAACGCCACCTCGGTCGAGCCGGTGTCCTTGGAGCACCGCGAGATCCGCAGCACGTCGCCGCCGACGGTCGAGGGAAGCGCGTTGCCGACGAACTGACCGGCGAGGTAGTGCTTCAGCAGGGTGCGGAGCGGGATGTGCTGGTCGTAGACCGCGAGGACCCGCTGCCACCGCCAGGCCGCCACGACGAAGCTGATGCGCCATCAGGAGCAGGCCCGTGCACAGGAAGAAGAGGGTGCCGGGGAGGCTGCGGTTCGGGGGACGAGCTCGTCGGGGTCGATCTTGGTGACCAGGACGGCCAGCAGGACGATGCTGACGGCGAGGCGGCCCCACCGGATCCAGGCGCTGTGGCGGCGCGCGGGAGCCGTCGGGGTGTGCGCCATCCCCGTAGAGTACGGCCTCACCGGGCGGGTCGTCCCGTCGTGTGCGGCGTCCGAGCGTCCGGTGGCGGCCGTGGAGCGGCCGGGAGACGGCGGCAGAGGGAGCAGCAGTTGCGGGTCCTGCACCGACGACGGCGTCGGCCTGGCTGTCGAGGAGCACGGCGCCGGGCCGCCGCTCCTCATGGTCCACGGGTTCACCGGGCGCCCGCGAGGACTTCGACGACCACCTCGGAGCGCTTCGCCGAGCACGCCCGGGTCGTGACCTTCGACCACCGGGGCCACGGCGAGAGCGACGACCCCACCGAGGCGGCCGACTACTCGCTCGACCGCCTCGCCGCGGACACCCTCGTCGTCGCCGACGCGCTCGGGATCGACCGCTTCGCGGCTCCTCGGCTACTCGATGGGCGGCATGGTGGCGCGCGCGGCTCGTGCTCGCGCATCCGGAGCGGGTCGAGGCCCTCGTGCTCATGGACACCTCGCCCGGGCCGCCGAGGGCCATCGACCCCGAGCTCGCGCGCTCGCGGCCGACGTCGCGCTCAGCCGACGGGATGACGGTGCTCCGCGCGCTGCTCGACGAGGCGGACGCCGCTCGGGTCGGAGGCGGACCGTCGCGTGCGAGTCGACGCGACCCGACTACGCGGAGCGCAACGCGCGGAAGTGGTCGCGTGTGGCGCCGATGGCGTACGCCGCGCTCGCCCGAGAGATCGTCGCGCAGCCCGACCAGCTCGCCGCGATGGCCGCGATCACCTGTCCGACGCTGGTGCTCGTCGGCGAGCAGGACGTGAACTTCCTCGACGACGCGCGCCGCATGGCCGAGACGATCCGCGGCAGCCGAGCTCGTCGTCATCCCCGACGCCGGCCACTCGCCACAGTTCGAGAACCCCGACGCCTGGTTCACCGCCGTGGACCGGTTCTTGCGGCAGACGGGCCGAACGAAGGACTGCGGACCGGGTATCCCGGTCCGCAGTGAGTGAGGAAAAGGATGATGGAGCAGTGCAGTGCCTGACGGCGGGTTGCTCGCGGCGCAGACGTTGCGCGCTCACGACGTCGACACGTTGTTCACGCTGTCGGGCGGCCACCTCTTCCCGCTCTACGACGGCTGCGTGAAGACCGACATCCGCCTCGTCGACACGCGCCACGAGCAGACCGCGGCGTTCGCGGCCGAGGGGTGGGCGAAGGTCACGCGCCGGGTCGGTGTCGCCGCGCTCACCGCCGGGCCGGGTGTCACGAACGGCATCAGCGCGATCACGACGGCGTTCTTCAACGGGTCGCCGGTCTGCGTGATCGGCGGCCGCGCACCGCACGCCCGCTGGGGTGTCGGGTCGCTCCAGGAGCTCGACCACGTGCCGATCGTCCGGTCGGTCACGAAGCACGCCGCGACCCTCGAGACCTCCGACGACATCCCCGTCGGGCCTCGACGCTGCGCTGTGCTCGGCTCGGTCACCGCACCGCGGTCCGACGTTCGTCGACGTCCCGCTCGACGGATGGGGTCCGAGCGAGGCGACGCGTCCCGAGCGCTCCCGATGCCGTCCGCGCTGCGCGGGGCCGAGCCCGACCCGGACGCGGTGCGCGCCGTGGCCGAGCTCGCCGGCCGGTCGCGCCGACCGGTGCTCATGCTCGGCGCCGACGTCTACTGGGCCGGCGCCGAGGCCGAGGCGCTCGCGTTCGTCGAAGCAGCTGGGGATCCCGGTCTTCGCGCAACGACATGGGGCGGGGCGTGGTGCCGGCCGACCATCCCCTCGCGTTCGCCCGTGCCCGTGGCGTCGCGTTCACGGGTGCCGACCTGGTGATCGTGGCCGGGACCCCGCTCGACTTCCGCCTCGGGTTCGGCGCGTACGACGCGCCCGTCGTGCACCTGAGCGACACGCCGGACGGTGTCGCCACGCACGTGGACCTCGCGGCGTCCGTGGGCGGCGACCTGCGTGCCACGTTCGCTGCACTCGCGTCGCTGGCGCCGAGCACGGGAGACTGCCGGTGCCCGCGCCGAACGCGACGGAGTGGGTCGCGACCCTGCGCGTCGAGGAGCAGGCCAAGCGTTCGACGGAAGCGCTCCGCCTCGAGTCCGAGGCCGCGCCGATCGACCCAGCGCGCGTCTACGGCGAGCTGCGGTCGCGCCTCGCCCGCGACGCGATCGTGATCGGCGACGGCGGCGACTTCGTGTCGTACGCGGGCAAGTACATCGACACCTACACGCCGGGGTGCTTCCTCGGCCCCGGCCCGTACGGCTGCCTGGGCACCGGGACCGGGTACGCGCTCGCCGCCGCGCTCGCGCACCCCGAGCGCCAGGTCGTCGTCTGCTACGGCGACGGCGCGATCGGGTTCACGCTCGGCGACCTCGACTCGCTCGTGCGGCACGGCGTCAACGTCACCGCGGTGATCGGGAACAACGGCATCTGGGGACTCGAGAAGCACCCGATGCAGATGATCTTCGGGTACGACGTCGTCGCCGAGCTCCGTCCCGGGACCCGCTACGACGAGGTCGCGTCCGCGCTCGGTGGCCACGGCGAGCTGGTCGACGAGGCCGAGTGGGATCGGTCCGGCGCTCGACCGCGCCTTCGCGCACGACGGGCTCTCGGTGGTGAACGTGCTCACCGATCCGGCGGACGCCTACCCCCGCTCGTCGAACCTGGGCTGACCTCCCGGAGCGACGGTGACGCGTGCGCCGCTCCACGCGGCCGCGACGTCGCCTGCCCGTCACTGCCGGAGGTCGCCGGGGCAGGCCTTCCAGTCGCCGCCTTCTTCGCGCATCGGCAGGTCGAAGCTCCGCGTCGAGCTCGAGCCGCCCGGATCCACGAGGACCTCGACCGTCGCGCGGTCGCCGTCGCGGTCGACGCTCGAGCGCGTTCACGGTGATCTTGTCGCCGAAGCCGATCCGCCGGTTGAGCGCGTCGAACGCCGACTGCGGGTCGCTGCGGTCGGCGGCGCAGAGGCCGGCCACCGCGGCCCGCTCGTGGCCGGCGGTGACGTCGTCGAGGAAGTCGTAGGCGCCCTGGTACGGCGGGCAGCGACCGGTCGACGAAGAGCACGGTGCCCGCGATCGCGAAGAGGAGGATCGTGCCCGAGCGCGAGGACCAGCACGACGATCCAGCCGCGGCGCTTGCGTGGCGGCGCGCCGGGCGCAGGGGCGCCGGCGGGCGGGATGGCCCAGGCATCGGTGAGGTGTCGGCGCCCCGGGCGGGGGTGCGGCCGGCGCACGACGCGACCGGTGCGGCGGGCGCCGGTGACGACCCGGCGGCGGAGGCGGCGGGATCGTGTCCTCGGGTCCGGTCTGGGGGACGCGCGGCTCGAGGTTCGGGACGGCCCAACCGGCCTCGTCTTCCCCTGGGTCCGGGTCGCCGGCGGGATCGGGCGCGGGGCCGGCCGGGTCGTCGCTCATGCGCCCGGCGGCCTTCTCGAGGAACCGGCTGCGCTCGACGACGACGCGGGTGATCCGCCCGGCGGCGACGAGTCCGCGCCCGTCGTTCACGGAGACGCGGAAGGTGAGGCGACGGCTCTCGACGGTCTCGAGCGTCGCCTCGACGTCGAGGTGGCCGCCGACGGCGGTGGGCGCGAGGTGGTCGAGCTGGACCCGGTAGCCCACCGTGGTCTGGCCCTCGTCGAGCGCGCCCGCGACAGCCAGGACCGACGCCTCCTCGGCGAGGCTCACGACCCGCGGCGTAGCGAGGACCGGGACGTCACCGCTGCGAAGCGCGATCGCGGTGTCGGCATCGGCCACCGTCATGCTGACGGTGGCCGTGAGTCCGGGCCGCAGATCCATTCGCCTACCCTAGCGAGCCCGTGATCGAACCCGACCTGCTCGAGCGCACGCTCCGCCAAGCCCTGCATCACGGGGGCGACTTCGCGGAGGTCTTCGCGGAGGATCGCCGCAGCTCGAGCGCTCGCTTCGACGACGGACGAGTGGAAGAGCTGGTGTCCGGGCGCGCTCGTGGTGCCGGGGTACGGGTCGTGCGAGGCGAGACGACCGGCTACGCGCACACCGCCGATCTCTCGGAGGCCGGGCTGCGTGCCGCGGCCGACGCGGCTGCCGCGACCGCGCGCGACGCCGACGCCGGGGCGACGATCGTCGACCTCGAGACTCGACCCACCGAGCCGCACGAGATCCTCGTCCCGCCGGAGTCGGTGTCGAAGACGCGCAAGGTCGAGCTGCTCCGAACGGCCGACGCCGCGGCACGCGGACGCAGCGACACGATCTCGCAGGTCAGCGCGGCGTACGCCGACAGTCGGCGGCGGATCCTCGTGGCGAACTCCGACGGGCTGCTGGCCGAGGACGACCAGGTGCGCACGCGCTTCATGGTGCAGTGCGTCGCGGTCGGCGACACCGGCATGCAGACCGGGACCGAGGGGCCCGGACGCACGATGGGGTTCGAGCTCTTCGACGAGGTCGATCCCGAGCAGGTGGCGCTCACCGCCGCCGATCGCGCGCTCGCGATGCTGCGGGCTCGACCTGCCCCGTCCGGGAGGATGCCGAGTCGTCCTGCGGCGGGGTGCCGGTGGCGTGTTGTTCCACGAAGCGTGTGGGCACGGTCTCGAGTCCGACCTGGTCGGGCGAGACGCGTCGGTCTTCCGCGGCCGCGTCGGGGAGCAGGTCGCGTCGCCGCTGGTGACGATCGTCGACGACGGCACCTACTCCAAGGAGTGGGGGACGTACGCGATCGACGACGAGGGAACACCGGCGCATCGCAACGTGCTGATCGAGGACGGCGTCCTCACCGACTACCTGTGGGACCTGACGCGTGCCCGCAAGGAGGGCCGCTCGAGCGGCGGCAACGGTCGCAGGGAGACGTACCGCGACCTGCCGATGGTGCGGATGACGAACACCTATCTGCTGGCCGGCGAGGACGAACCCGACGACATCGTGGCGCGCACCGAGCGCGGGCATCTACTGCGCGGCCCTCGGCGGTGGCCAGGTGAACACCGCGACCGGCGATTTCGTCTTCGGCGTCACCGAGGCGTACCTGATCGAGCACGGCGAGATCACCGAGCCGGTGCGTGCGGCGCAGCTCATCGGCAACGGACCCGAGACCCTGCGCCTCGTGGACGCGGTCGGCAACGACTTCGACACCTGGGCCGGCACCTGCGGGAAGGACGGGCAGGGTGTCCCGGTCTCCGCCGGCCAGCCCACGCTGCGCGTCGCCGAGCTGACCGTCGGCGGGACGGCCGATGCTTGAGCGCCGCGAGGCGTCTGGCGTCGACAACGGTGCCCAGATACCCTCCGACGCCGCATCGGGACGGCATGCCTGAGCTGGTCGACCTGGCCCGGCGGATCGCGGGGCAGGCGAGCGGGGCCGAGGAGATCGAGGCGTACGTCTCACGGACGCGCGAGACCGACGTGAAGGTGCACGCGGGCGGCGTCGAGTCGCTGGTCGTCGCCGGGCGCGCCGGGGTCGGCGTGCGGGTGCTCCTCGACGGTCGCCAGGGGTTCGCATGGGCCGGTTCGCTCGACGACGACGTCGTCGACGAGGCGCTCGCGGAGGCGCGCGACAACGCGGGGTTCGCGACGCCCGACGAGTTCCAGGCCATCGCCTCGCCCGACGATTGTCGGTCGGCCGGTCGCGCCGCTCGATCTCTGGCGCGACGACACGACCACGACGTCGACCGACGAGAAGGTCGCACTCGCGCTGCGCGCCGAGGCAGCGACGCTCGCGGCGGACGACCGGGTCCGCGCGGTCGAGTCCGTGTCGTACGGGGACGCGGCGGTCGAAGCAGCGCTGGTGAACTCGCTCGGGGTCGAGGCAACTTCGTGCCGGACGACGTGCTCGGTCGCGTCGTTCGCGCTCGCGGGCGAGGGAGTCGAGACCCGCACCGGCTACGGGTTCTCCGCGGGCCGTTCGTTCGCCGACCTCGACGTCGAGATCACCGCGCGCGACGCGGCAGCTCGGGCCGTGCGGCTGCTCGGGGCTACGCAGCCGCGCTCGCGGCGGCTGCCGGTGATCTTCGACCCGCTCGTCACCCGCTCGGTGCTCGGGCTCCTCGGGGCTGCGCTCGGTGGCGAGGCGATCATGAAGGGTCGCTCGATGTTCGTGGGCCGCGACGGCGAGCAGGTCGCCGCCCCCGGTGTGAACCTGGTCGATGACCCGACGAACCCCGACGCGTTCGGCGCCGCGCCGTACGACGCCGAGGGCGTCCCCACCGGCACGGTCGATCTGATCGTCGACGGCGAGCTGCGCGGGTTCCTCCACAACGTCGCAACCGGGCGCCGCTCCGGCGCAGGTACGACGGGTTCGGCCGTCCGCGGTGGCTACGCCTCGACGCCGAGTGCCGGCGCCCGGGCGCTGCGGCTCGCGGCCGGCCCGCGGACGCCGGACGAGATCCGGACGAGCGCCGGGGAGGCGCTTGTTCGTGCAGTCGGTCTCGGGTCTGCACTCGGGGACGAACCCGGTGAGCGGCGACTTCTCGGTCGGCGCGGACGGGCTCATGGTGCGCGACGGCGCGTTCGCCGAGCCGATCCGTGAGGTCACGATCGCCTCGACGCTGCCGCGCATGCTGCAGGACGTCGTCGAGGTCGGCTCGGACCTGACATGGCTCCCCGGGGGTGCGGCCGGGGTGACCGTGCTGATCGGGGAGATGGCCGTCAGCGGGTCGTGACGCCGCGGCGGTCGAGGATCGACCGGCAGCTCGGCGATGGTGACGAGCGGGTCGGGGCCGACGTGCACTGTCTCGATGCCCGAGCGCACGCGCCGCCGCGACGTTGTCGCGGTGGTCGTCGAGGAAGACCGATGCTTCGGGCGCGTATCCGGCCCGCTCGCACGTGAGCTCGTAGATCCGGGGGTCTGGCTTGCGCATCCCCACCTCGCTCGAGTCCACGACGATGGGGAACAGCTCGTCGACCGGGAACGACGCGCGCCAGGAGTCGCCGAACTCCTTGACGTTGTTGGTGAGCAGCGCGAGCGCGACCCGCTCCGCCTGGAGGCGGCGGATCTCATGGACGATCGGCCACATCACCCGCAGCCCGGTCGCGACGGTGAACTCCACGAAGGCGTCGGGCTCGAGCTCCCGCCCGATGATCCCGGGCGCGCGGCGCACGAGCCCGTCGAGGTACTCGTCGAAGCCGATGTCTCCGGTCTCGAGCAGGTGGTAGTCGTGCGGCGGTCCCGTCGTCGTCGGCGCCGTCGACCGGGTCCGCCGTCACTCTCTGCGAGGGTCTCGCCGAACAGCAGTTGGCCCACCGATCCCGACGGGTACCCCATGCGCTCCTCGAAGACGGTGAGGCCGTCGAGCAACCGTTCGCTGATGACCCCGCCGTAGTCGAAGATCACGAGCTCGACCGGGCGACTGCCGTCGCCTGTCATCGAATCCCGGTCGCGAAGATGATGATCATGGCGCCGCCGACGACGAAGCGGTAGATCACGAACGGCAGGAACGAGTTCGCGCGGAGGTAGCGCAGCAACCAGGCGATCGCGAGGAAGCCGCTGACGGCGGCGGCGATCATCCCCCAGACGAACGGGGCGACGAAGCCCGACGGGATCCCGTCGCGCCCGACCTCGAGTCCCTTGTAGACGCCGGCGCCAGCCGTGATCGGGATCGCCATGAGGAAGGACAGGCGGGCTGCCGCGGCGCGGTCGAAGCGAAGCCAGCGGCCCATCGTCATGGTCACGCCCGACCTGGACACGCCCGGCTGGAGGGCGACCGCCTGCGCCACGCCCATGAGCAGCGCGTCGCGCCGCCGGAAGTCGTCGCTCGGTCGGCGCCCGCCGAGCCGGTCGACGAGGAGGAGGACGAAGCCGAAGACGATCAGCATCACCCCGATGAGGATCGGATCGCCGAGCTCGTCCTCGATCGTGCTGGCGAACAGTGCACCGACGATCGCGCCCGGGATCGCCGACAGGACGAGGAGCCATGCCAGCCGCTCGTCGGTGGTGCGTACGCTGCGCTGCTTGATGGTCTGCAGCCCGGCCAGAAAGTACTTCCAGACGTCGTGGCGGAAGTACCAGACCGCAGCGATGAGCGTGCCCATGTGGAGCGCGACGTCGAACGTCTTGTTCAGCGATGGGTCGCGGGTCAGCTCGTGCCAGCCGAACAGCTCGGGGACGAGGATGAGGTGGCCGCTCGAGGAGATCGGCAGGAACTCACTCAGCCCTTGGACGATGCCCAGGATGATGGCGTGCAGGATGGACACCGGAGCCCCTTGCCCGTCGGCGGAGCATCGATGTTATGGGGCGCGGGCTTCTTCCGGGGGAACGAGCGCCAGCGTGAGGACGCCGTGGGTCGCGGCGAAGGCGAGGGCTCGGGCCTGGCGCGGCGTCACCAGCAACGTCACCCCGAAGGTCTCGCGGCCGTCGGCCGCGCTTCCGGTGTCGGTGTCGAGGACGGAGACCGCGGCGGCGAGCACGAGCGCGGGCTGCGCGCCGTCGAGCGCGCTCGGGTCGAGGGTGCCTGATCGCTCGAGCGTTGCGTAGACGTCGACGGCCGCGCCGCGGCGGGGTCGGATCGAGTCGGTGACGCTCGACGCGCACCGCGCGTGTCCCCGAGGGCAGCGCCCCGTCGAGCCCCGTCCGCCGGCGCGGCGCCAGGTTCCCCGAGGACACGAAGGTGCCGCGCACCATCGGGACGGTGACGACGCGCCCCACCGCGGCGTCCGTCGACGCCAGCACGCCGGGCGGCAGCTGGGACGAGTGGATGCGGCGCGTGCGCACGTCGCCGGCGCCCACGATCGTGCCGAGCGTGAGCGGGTGCGTGGTCACGACGGCCGCGCGCTCGTCGCCCAACCCGGCGGCGTGACGGTGGAGCGCGGCGAGATCGGACGCGACCAGCGCGGCAGTGCCGACCGCGACGGCGATCGCGGCGAGCCAGAGCACGACCGCGCGTGGGGAACGAGGGAGCACGGGCAACGACCTCCTGCCTGGGCGACCCCGGAGGGACACCGACGGCGGGTCGCTACGACGAGCCGGAGCCCGAGCCTCCCGAACCGGACGAGGCCTTGGAGTCCGAGCCCTTCGACCCCGAGCCGTCGTCCGAGCCCCGACCGGAGCTCGGCGAGGAGTCCTTGGTCGAGGAGCCCGAGTCGCTCGACCCGGAGCTCGTGGCGTCGGAGGACTTGGTGTCCGACGAGCCGGAGCCCGAATCGGAGGAGTCCGACTCCGAGGAGGACGAGCCGTTGGTCGAGCCCTTCCCGTTGCTGCGGTTGTCGGTCTTGTAGAAGCCAGAGCCCTTGAGGACGATCCCGGCGGGGGAGAGCACCTTCACGAGCGGTGCCACCACACCCAGCCTCGGCGTGGGTCGTCAGCGAGTCGTCCTTGATGGACTGCCAGGTCTCGAAGTCCTCGCCGCACTTCCCGCAGCGGTATCGATAGGTGGGCATCGTGGGGGTGACTCCGGGTCCAGGGGGCCGCTGGCACTCGCGGCCTACGACTGCTAACGCTACCCGACTTCGGTTGCTTCCCGCTCGCCCGGGCCGGGGGGCCGCCGCCAGGCGACGAGGCGCAGCGTCGATCCACGCACCACAATGGCGGGGTGCTCGTGATGTTCCTCCTGGTCCCGCTCGCGTACCTGCTCGGCACGTTCCCGAGCGCCGCGCTGGTGGCCCGCCGGGGCGGCGTCGACGTCACCCAGGAGGGCAGCGGCAACCCGGGCGCGTCCAACGTGATGCGCCTCATGGGCTGGAAGGCCGGCGTCCTCGTCTTCGCGATGGACATGGGCAAGGGTGCGATCGCGGCGGCGCGTGGGCCTCGGCCTCGACGGCCACCGCGGTGCGTACATCCTCGGCGTGGCCGCGGTGCTCGGCCACGTGTTCCCGATCACGCGCCACTTCAAGGGCGGGCGTGGCGTCGCGACCGCGGCCGGTGTGCTCGCGGTCCTGTTCCCGCTCGTCCTCGCGATCCTCGCGCTGGTGTGGATCGCGATCGCGCGCGGCCTGCACAAGGCGTCGATCGCGTCGGTCGTCTGCGCGGTCCTCTTCCCGCTCATCGTGCTGGCGCGCGGCGGCGGCAAGCTCGACCTGTTCGTCACCACGGGTCTGGCCGTCGTCGTGATCGTGCGGCACTTCTCCAACCTCCGCCGCCTCGTGCGCGGCGAGGAGCTCGGACTCGGCGGCGACAAGTCGACGCGCGGGTAGCGTCCGCGTCATGAGCGCTCCTCGCGTCACCAAGGCCGTCATCCCCGCGGCCGGGCTGGGCACCCGCTTCCTGCCGGCCACGAAGAGCCAGCCCAAGGAGATGCTGCCCGTCGTCGACCGGCCGTCGATCCAGTACGTGGTCGAGGAGGCGGTGGCGGCCGGGCTCACCGACGTGCTCGTGATCACCGGTCGCGGCAAGCGTGCCATCGAGGACCACTTCGACCGCAACTTCGAGCTGGAGCACACGCTCGAGCAGCAGGGCAAGCACGCCGTGCTGGAGGAGCTCCGCTCGACGACCGAGCTCGGCCACATCCACTACATCCGTCAGGGCGACGCGAAGGGCCTCGGCCACGCGATCTCCGTCGCCAGCGAGCACGTCGGCGACCACTCGTTCGCGGTGCTGCTGGGCGACGACATCATGGTGGACGACGCGCACCTCCTCGGCCGCATGCTCGACGTGCACCAGCGCGAGGAAGCGTCGGTGCTCGCGCTCATGGAGGTGCCTCGGGAGCAGATCTCGGCCTACGGCTGCGTCGACGCGGAGCCGATCGAGGACGGGCTGCTCCGCATCCGGAGCATCGTCGAGAAGCCGAAGCCCGACGATGCGCCCTCGAACCTCGCGGTCATCGGCCGGTACGTGCTCACCCCGGAGATCTTCGGTGCGCTCGAACGCACGCCGCCGGGCGTGAACGGCGAGATCCAGATCACCGACGCGATCGGGCTCCTGCTCCAGTCGCAACCGGTGTACGGCGTCTCCTTCTCGGAGGGCCGCTACGACATCGGCCAGAAGCTCGACTTCCTGCGCGCCAACGTCGAGATCGCACTCGCCCGACCCGACCTCGGCCCGGGGCTCGAGGAGATCCTCGTCGACATCCTGCGGCGTCGCGGGCGGGCGTGAGTGAGTGAGTCCGCTCGTCCCGTCGCCCGGGCTCGGATGAGTCCGCTCGTCCCGCTGGAGGACGTCCAGGCGTCGATCCTCGACGCCGTGGTCCGGCTCGAACCGGTCACCGTGCCGTTGCCTGACGCGTTGGGCGCGGTGCTGGCGGCCGCGGTGGTGGCGCCCGAACCCGTGCCACCGTTCCCGAACACCGCGATGGACGGGTACGCGCTGCGTGCCGGCCGACACCGCGGGCGCGTCCGCGGACGCGCCGGCCCGCCTGCGTGTGGTCGATGACCTGGCGGCCGGGCGTGCACCGGACATCCCGGTCGGCCCCGGCGAGGCGATCCGGATCATGACCGGCGCGCCGATGCCCGAGGGTGCCGACGCGATCGTGATGGTGGAGCGGACCCGGCGGGACCCCGCCGACGAGGCGGGCGGCGTGCTCGTGGAGGTCGAGGTCGCCGTGGGCCAGCACGTGCGCGCCGCGGGCGGTGACCTCACGGCCGGACAGGTGGTCTTCGAGGCCGGGACGCGGCTGCGCGCCGGCCACGTCGGCGTCCTTGCCAGCGTCGGGGCCACCGACGTCTCGGTCTTCCGCGCGCCCCGGGTCGGTGTGCTGTCGACCGGCGACGAGCTGGTGGAGTCGGGGCCGCTCGCGATGGGCCAGATCCGCGACTCGAACCGACCGATGCTGCTCGCCCTGGTGCGTGAGGCCGGCTTCGATCCGGTCGACCTGGGCACCGCGCGCGACGACGAGGATCGCATCGTCGCGATGCTCGAAGACGCGCTGACCCGGTGCGACGCGATCCTCACGAGCGGGGGCGTCTCGGTCGGCGACTACGACTTCGTGAAGGCCGCACTCGACCGGTTCGGTGCACTCGAGTGGCGCCAGGTGGCGATCAAGCCCGCGAAGCCGCTCGCGTTCGGTGTGGTGCGCGGCGTACCGGTCTTCGGCCTCCCGGGGAACCCGGTCTCGTCACTGGTGAGCTTCGAGCTCTTCGCGCGACCCGCGCTCTTCCAGATGGCGGGCAACCCCGCACGGTTCCGCCCGGAGGTCGTGGCGACCGCGGCCCACGACCTGACCCGTCGACCGGACGGGAAGCTGCACCTCGACCGGGTCTCGGTGCGCTGGGAGGGTGCGGGCTACGTGGCCGAGCGCACCGGGAACCAGGCCAGCAACGCGCTCACGGCGACGGCGCTGGCCAACGGGCTCGCGCTGCTGCCCGACGGCGACGGCGTCGTGGCCGGCGCGCCGATCCGGGTGATCCTGCTCGACGCGTCGCCTGATCACTAGCGCCTGATCACGAGCGGCCGATCCCTCGACCCGTCTGCGGTTCCGACCTGCCCCAAGAAGGCCGGAACCGCACGACGGTCGTGGTGGTTCTGGGCTTCCGAGGGGTCAGGCGACGGTGCAGCCGGGCGGGATCGGGTCGCCGGCCGGTATCCGGCTGACGACCTGCGACGACGTCTCGACGCCGTCGGGACCGGTGACGATGCCGGACCCGCAGACGATGATGATCTCGCTCTGGGCGTCGACGACGGACTTGGCGGATCCGTCCGGAGCACCGGAGGAGTAGGGCGTGGCGCAGCCGGCCAGGACGGCGGCGAGCGCGACACCGGCGAGGCCGGCGCCCAGTCGCTTGGTCAGGGAGTGGGACGGGGAAGCACTGATCGACCGAGCCATCAGCTCAGACCTCTTCTCGGATTGGGGCCAGGAATGACAGCAACCGGCACCCAGCATTGCTGGGGCCGGTTTCGCCTGGCTCCCCGTCAGCCCTAGCGACCAGTTGGCGGCCGACGGATCGTTGCCTCCCCGAAAAGAGGTGTTCGGTTGCTCGCCCCGTCTCTTTGACGGAACGTGACTATTCAACCACGGAGAGTGGTCACCCGTCAAGGGGAAGACCGGCCGAGTGGGGCCGACGGAAGGCCCGGTCGGGGACGGGCCGGGCGCCGATACCCTGGGCCGCATGACGGAACGAGAGACCCCCCTGATCGACCCGTTCCGGCGGCGGGTCAAGGATCTCCGCATCTCCATCACCGACCGCTGCAACTTCCGGTGCACCTACTGCATGCCCGAGGAGGGGATGCAGTGGATGGACCGCTCCGAGCTCCTCACCTACGAGGAGCAGGCCCGGATCGCCAGGGTCTGCGTGCAGCGCTGGTCCTTCGATGCCATCCGGGTGACCGGTGGGGAGCCGACGGTTCGGGCCCACCTGCCCCGGTTGTTCGAGATGCTCGCGCCACTCGGTGTCGACCTCGCCATGACCACCAACGGCGTGCGACTCCCCGAGCTCGCCCACGACCTGGTCGACGCCGGGCTGCGTCGGGTCAACATCTCGATCGACTCGCTCCGCCGTGACACCTTCCGAGAGCTCACCCGCCGCGACGAGCTCGATCGCGTCCTGGCCGGGATCGACGCCGCGCTCGACGCCGGGCTCGCCCCCGTGAAGCTGAACGTGGTCGTGATGCGCGGTGTGAACGACGACGAGGTCGTCGATCTCGCGGCCTTCGGTCGCGCCAAGGGCGTCGGGGTCCGTTTCATCGAGTTCATGCCGCTCGACGCGCAGGGTTCGTGGACGCGCGACATGGTCGTACCGGCCCAGGAGATCCTCGATGCGATCGACCGGGTCTTCCCCCTCGATCACACGCCGGTGGGGAACCACCCCGAGCCGGCGCGGATCGCACGCTTCGCCGACGGGATCGGTGACGTCGGCGTGATCCCGAGCGTCACCGAGCCGTTCTGCGGCGACTGCGATCGCGTGCGCATCACGGCGGAGGGTCGCTTTCGCACGTGCCTCTTCGCGCTCGACGAGACGGACCTGCGCGCGATCCTGCGCGACGGTGGCTCCGACGACGAGCTGGCTGCGGCGATCGCCGACGCGGTCGGCACGAAGTGGGCCGGCCACCACATCGGCAAGGTCGACTTCGTTCGCCCCGAGCGCTCTATGAGCCAGATCGGCGGCTAACAGATCGCGTGACCGGTCTCGTCCTCGCGATCGGGGTCGCGCTGCTCTTCGCGCTCACCAACGGCCTCCACGACGCGGCCAACTCGATCGCCGCGCTCGTCGCGACCCGGGCCGCGCGGCCGGGTCCCGCGGTCGCGCTGGCAACGGTGGGCAACGTGATCGGCCCGCTGCTCCTGGGCACTGCGGTCGCCGACCTGTTGGCCGGCATCGTGACGGTCCCGCCCGGCCAGACGGTGGCGATCATCGGGGCCGGTCTCACCGCGTCGGTCATCTGGAACACGGGGACCTGGCGCCTGGGGATCCCGTCGAGCTCGGGCCA
This sequence comes from uncultured Acidimicrobiia bacterium, assembly GCA_963809885.1. Classification (GTDB taxonomy): domain Bacteria; phylum Actinomycetota; class Acidimicrobiia; order IMCC26256; family PALSA-555; genus JALHSW01. The sequence goes on from CAWELA010000007.1 coordinate 242,867, forward strand.
CGCCCTGGTGGGCGGGTTGGTGGGCGCGGCGCTGCTCGAGGGCGGCGCCAGTGCCGTCAACTGGGGTGGGCTCGACGGCATCAAGCCCGTCGGAGTCCTCGGTGCGCTGCTCGCCCTCGCCGTCGCCCCCGTCTTCGGGTTCCTGGCCGGGTTGCTCGTGGAACGCCTGCTCCGGCTCGGCGCCCGCCGGGCCACGCGGGAGGTCCGCGGGCCGGTCCGGGCGAGCCAGTGGATCGCCTCCGGCGCGCTCGCCTTCGGTCACGGCACGAACGACTCGCAGAAGGCGATCGGGCTCGTGGCCGCCGTGCTCCTGGCCGAGGGCAAGATCGGCTCCCTGAGCGCCCCGCTCTGGGTCAAGCTCTCCTGCAGCGCGGCCCTCACGGTGGGGACCGCGCTCGGTGGATGGCCCATCGTCCGCACGATCGGACGACGGATCTTCCGGATCCGCCCGATCGACGGCCTCGCGACGGAGTCCGGCTCGGCGGCCGTGATCCTCGCTTCGTCAGTCGTCGGCGCGCCCGTGAGCACGACGCATGTGGTGGCCTCGGCGGTTGTCGGTGTAGGTGTCGGGCGGCGACGCTGGCGGCATGTCGGCTGGCGCGTCGTACGCGACATGCTGGTCGCCTGGGTCACGACGCTGCCCACGTGCGCGCTGCTCGCGGCGGTGCTGCTCGTCCCATGGAGGTGGGTGACGTGACGGATCGACACGAACGCCACAAGCGCTGGTTCCTGCCCGACACCCCCGACGTGATCGGGATGCTGTGCGACCAGGTGGCCGTGACCGCCGACGGCATGGACGCGCTCGAGGCGTGGGCCACGGGTGACGCGTCGAGCTGCCGACCGGGTGCGCGCGGCGGAGCACGCGGCCGACGACCAGAAGCGCGCGCTGTGGCGCGCGCTGCGCGCGGCGTTCACGACGCCGCTCGATCCCGAGGATCTCTTCCACCTCTCGGCTGGTCTCGACGAGGTGCTCAACCGCGCCAAGGACGTCGTGCGCGAAGCCGAGGTGCTGGAGTACGAGCCCGATGGTCCCGAGATCGCGGAGATGGCGCGGCTCGCGGCGGAGGGTGTCCACCACCTCGCCGAGGCGTTCGCGGTCATCCACACCGACATGGACGCTGCGACCTCCGCCGCGGACGCGGCGGTGAAGAGCCAGCGCCAGTATCGAGAAGGTGTACCGGCGCGCGATGCCGGAGCTCCTCGAGGTCGACGACCCCCGCGTCGCCTGGGTCCGCGGCGACCTGTACCGCCGCCTCGTCGACCTCTCCGATGCCCTCATCCACGTCGCGGACCGGGTCTGGTACGCGGTCGTCAAGGAGGGCTGATCCCGCTGCCCGGTGTCGGCGCCTGATCCGCCGCGCGCCCCGCGGCCCTACACTCGGGCGCCGTGACCGCTTCCGAGTTCACCCACCTCGACCCGCTGGGTCGCGCGCGCATGGTCGATGTCAGCGCGAAGGAGCCCTCGCACCGCCGTGCCGTCGCCGCGCTGTCGGGTGCTGATGCAGCCCGAGACCGCCTCGGCCGTCGCGAGCGGTGCGATCACCAAGGGCGACGTGCTCGCGGTCGCTCGCGTCGCCGGGATCCAGGCCGCGAAGCAGACGCCGAACCTCATCCCCCTCTGTCACCCGCTGCTGGTGGGCTCGGTCCTGGTGAACTTCCGGATCGAGGAGGCCCACGTGGAGGTCGAGGCCCACGTCGACACCGTGGATCGCACCGGTGTGGAGATGGAGGCCCTCACGGCCTGCTCCGTCGCCGCCCTCACCATCTACGACATGTGCAAGTCGATCGACAAGGGCATGACGATCACCGAGCTGGCCTTGTGGGAGAAGACTGGTGGTCGATCCGGCCACTATCGGCGTCCGTCAGACCGCGAATTCGGGGATTGACCGGAAGTTTGCCGTCCGTGGGTTGACCCACAGGGCCTCAATCTGGTTACCATGTGTTCATTCAGCGGTAGGGGCCCTTGGGTTCCCGCGCCCGCATCCGAGCCCGCGACCCGAAGGGGAACCACTCCACCGTGGCGATTCTCGTCATCCTGGTCTTGGCCATCCTCTGGGCAGCCGTCCTGTTGCCCCCCATCCTCCGCTCCCGCAGCGAGGCGGGCGACTTCCCCGGCGGCGTGGGTCAGTTCCTCGGCAAGCTCCGCTCCGGTCTCGGCCACGGGCACCAGCAGGACGCCGGCCTCCCCCCGCTCCAGCCCCTCATGGGCCCGATCGGCGCCCCGGCCACCACGGCCCCGCCCCTCGGCCCGGTCCAGGCGTCGCGTCCCGGCGGCATGAGCCCGACCCAGCGCCGTCGCCGTGACGTGCTCATCGGTCTGCTCGCCGCCGCCGGCCTCACCTTCCTCATGGCGTTCTTCGCCGGCAGCCTGGCGTTCTGGTTGCTGAACCTGCTCGCCGACGCGCTGCTCGGCGGCTACATCTACCTGCTGCTCCAGCTCAAGGCTCGCCAGCAGTTCCGCGCCCAGGCTCCTCGTCCGATGGGGATGGGCCCGGGCCTCGGCATGCAGCCCCTCGGCGCGACCAACGTGCACTCGATCGACTCGGCGCGTCAGCGCCAGCCGCTGCCGTCTCACGTCGAGGCGCCGCGTGAAGCCAACGTGCTCGCGCTGCGCCGGACCGCAGCCTGGTAGTCGCGCTCCACCTGTCATCCGCGATCGTTCACTGCGGTCCCGCGTGACGCGGGGCGGTACGATGAACGCCCTTCGGGGGTGTAGCTCAGCCCGGTAGAGCGCTACGTTCGCAACGTAGAAGTCGTGGGTTCAAGTCCCATCACCTCCACCCCGAAAGCCCTTGTCCGGCGTACCTTGCCGTAGACGAAGGACTTCGACTCCGCACGGGTCGCTCGAGCCTCCCGGATCGGCGCATGCGCGCTGCCGCACGAGGGCGCGACCGCGATGCCGGTCCGGAGTTCAGTCCTCGGCGACGCTCCGAAGGTCTTAGGGCTGTCTCATTGGGTCCACCACCGTTCCTCCCGCAGCTCCCGTCCGTCGTCACCTGTGGGAGAGCACTCTTCTCGGTCCGGGACGGATACCTCAGCCCCTGGTGAGCAGAGCGCGCAGCCGCCCGGTGCTCCGATCGATCCAGTCGGTCACCCGACCGAGTCGTGCGTCGCGCGCAATGACGCGAGAGGCGTTGCGCCCCGGGACCGCCATCACACCGCCGCCCGGATGGGTCCCTCCGCCGCAGAGGTACAGGTTGCTGATCGGCGTGCGGTAGTCGCCGTAGTAAGGGATCGGGCGGAAGGAGAACATCTGGTCCGGCGTCATCTCGCCCTGCATGATGTTCCCGCCCATCAGTCCGAACCGCTCCTCGAGATCCTTCGGCGTCAGTACCTCGACATGCTCGACCGCGTCGGCGAGACCGGGAGCGTACGCCCCGACCGCCTCGACGATCTTCGCTGCCCACGCGTCGCGTGTCGCATCGGTGTTCGGCGTCTCATAGGGCAGATACTGCGTGAAGGCCATCATGATGTGCTTCCCCTCGGGCGCGATCCCCGCCTCGTGCGCTGTGGGGAACATCACCTCGGCATAGGGATGCTCGCTTGGCAGTCCGTGCTTCGCGTCGTCGAAGGCCCGCTCGAGGTAGGCCATCGACGGCGAGACGGCGATCAGGCCGCGGTGCATGTCGCCGTCCTGGTCCCACGCCGGGAAGGTCGGCAGTCGCGACAAGCCGATGTTCACCTTCACACTCCCGCTGCGGGTGCGAAACCGCTCGACGTCGCGCACCACGTCGGCGGGTAGATGGGCTCGCCCGACGAGATCGAGGTAGGTCGTGACGGGGTGTGCGCTGGAGACGACCTGACGGGCCGACACGTACGTCCCGTCAGCGAGCTCGACGCCGACCGCGCGGCCCTGCGGGTTGACCGAGACACGGTCGACGACCGCGCCGGTGCGGAGCTCGGCACCGGCCGCCTCTGCCGCTCGCGCGATGGCGGCCGAGAGGCCGCCCATTCCGCCCTTCACCCAGCCCCAAGCCCCGAAGTGTCCGTCGATCTCCCCAATCCAGTGATGCATCAGCACGTAGGCCGAGCCCGGCGTCATCGGCCCGCACCATGCCCCGATGATCGCCTGGGTCGCGAGCGCTCCCTTCACCCGTTCGTCCACGAACCACTCGTCCAGGAGGTCGGCCGCGCTCATCGTGAAGAGGCGAACGATCTCGTGGGCGTCGCGGCCGGTCCAGCCGCGGAACTTGGCAAAGGTCTCCAACCACCGCAGCACGTCGGCGAGCCGCGGGTTCGGCGGCACGACGAACAACAGCTCCTTCATCAGGCCGGCGACCCGCTCGAAGTACCGGTCGAACTCCACGTAGGCCTCGGCGTCGGCCGGGTTGAGTTTCGCGATTCCCTCCACGTCACGGCGCAGGTCACCCCACAGCGTGAGCGAGCTTCCGTCGGGAAACGGAACGAAGTAGTCGGGACTGATGATCGAGACCTCGTATCCGAAACGCTTGAGGTCGAGCTCGGCGACGATGCGATCCGGGAGCAGCGACACGACGTAGGAAGCGCTCGAGATCTGATAGCCCTCCCACATCTCCTCGGTTACCGCGGCTCCGCCGAGGACGTCGCGACGCTCGAGCACGAGGACGTCGAGACCGGAGCGCGCGAGGTACGCGGCGCAGGCCAGGCCGTTGTGCCCGCCGCCGACGACCACGACGTCGCGAGTGCGCTCGCTCACGACCGCGAATCTAGTTGGGGGGTGCGCGGAGCCTGGAGCGTGCGACGAGAACACACAGCAGATCTACCCGGTGGAGTCGGAGCGTTCCGGGGTGTGCATTGCCCGTGGAGTCTGGCTGCAAGGAGCCGCCGCGAGTCTCGGGATCCCGGCGGGGAAGGCGACCCCTCGCCCGCCGCGTGGTCGCGTCACGGCCGGGATCGCGCCCCCGTTCTGTGCCACGAACGTGCCAGTAGCAGTGGACACTCACGGTCACTCAGGGTTGCTCATGAGGTGCAGTTCGTGCCGCTGACCTGGGTGTTCGCGCGAACGTGCTGGTCAGCGAAGTGAGCTGATGACGTTCGCAACGTAGAAGTTGTGGGTTCAAGTCCCATCACCTCCACCATTGCCGCGGGTCCGGGCGTCGCCGCGCGCTTTCCTCTGGTCTCGTGCCATACAGAGAGGTGCGCCTCGCGTCGGGCTCATCACCCGACGAGTTGGGTGAGAGCTCAGCTGTAATGCGCTACGAGCGCACTGCCGATGGAGGCGAGGTGGTCGCGCACTCCCTGCGGGCCGGTGATTTCGAGCCATTCGATGAGTCCTGCAAGTTCGCCTGCGAGGGCGTACTCGTTGTGGCCGCGGATCACGATCTCGATCCGGCCGTCGGGCGTGGAACCGCCAACTTCGAGGCGGCCCCCGAGCACCATCCGGAGCAGTCCGAGCCCGTCGGGAGCGCACACTGCCTGGGCTTCGAGCGGTGTGCGCTTTCGGTCGACCTCGTCGGCGATCTCGCGCCAGCTCTCGGCAAGGTCGAATCTCTCGGGTCGTCGGACGGGATCGTCGGTCAACTCGACCGACGAGACACGATCGATTCGGAAGGTCCGTCGACCGGCCTCGGTATCGGAGACCAAGTACCACGTCGGGCCCTTGGCGACGGTGCCGAGTGGGTGGACGGTGCGCTCGGTCTCGGAGCCGTTGCGGTCGACATATCCGAGCCGCACCTGGACGCCGCGGATCACCGCGTCCTGGACGTCGTCGAGAAACCGGGGTGGTCGGGGCTCGGGCTGGCTCGATCCCCAGAGCGCAGGGTCGACGACGACGGACGTCGCGGCGGCCTCGGCCTGCTCCCGGAAGGGCTCGGGCAGCGCACGTACGAGCTTGCGCAACGCTGCCTTCACAGCCGGGGTCGCGGTGGAGGCCGGTCCGGCGACCAAGAACAGGGCGCGGGTTTCGCTCGCGGTCAGCCCGGAGAGGTCGGTGCGAGCGCCGCCCAAGAGGCGCCACCCTCCCCCACGTCCCTGCACGGAGAACACGGGTACCCCGGCCATGGCCAACGCGTCGAGGTCGCGGCGGGCGGTTCGCTCGGAGACTTCCAACTGCTCCGCGACCTCGGATGCCGTGATCTGCTCGCGCTGTTGCAACAGGAGGAGGATGGCAACCAGTCGGTCAGCTCGCATGGGCAATCACACTCCCACAACAAACCGGTCACTAGATGACCGGTTTGGGTCGGCACGATGGTGCCATGACCACACCGACCAGCTCCACCACCGACCACCTCACGGATCCCCGGCCGATCTTCGACCGTGCCGTCGCCACCGGCCTGGCCGTCATTGCCGGCGTCCGACACGACCAGCTCACGGACCCCACGCCATGCACGGACATGAACGTGCGAGCGATGCTCACCCACCTCGTCGGCGTGCTCGACCGCGTTGCGGCGCTCGGCAACGGCGAGGATCCCTTCGGCGTCGCCGAGACCCCGGTCCCCGACGATCGCTGGGCCGATGCGTGGAAGGAAGCAGGGACGCGAGCGGCGCATGCCTGGCGCGACGACGCGGTGCTCGAACGACCGATGGCACTGCCGTGGATCCAAGGCAGCGGAGCAGAGGTGCTGGCGTCCTACTTCTCCGAGCTGACCGTCCACACTTGGGACGTCGCGATGGCGACCGGTCAGCAGCCCGTCTGGGACGACGCGGTCGTCACCGCGGCGCTCGAGGCACGCCAGATCCTCCCGGCCGAGAACCGCCGGGCGCTCTTCGAGGAGATCTCGACCGCGATGGGCCTCGACGAGGTCGCCGTCCCGTTTGCCGAGGCTGTCCCGGTCCCTGACGACGCCGCCGACATCGACCGTCTCGTCGCATGGAACGGCCGCGATCCGCTCTGCTGATCCCGACGCTGCAGAACAAAACGGGCTCGACTGCAATTCACCTGAGCGGAGCGCCGCTGGGGTTCATCGTGCGAATATCGCGCGCGCCGACGTTCGTGGCCGTTCGTCAATGTCCGGGGTGCCCGAAGATTGGCTTCTGACCTGGCGTAACCGTTCGTGGGCGTCCGTTGGCGTCCGGCGTGAAGACGTTCGCAACGTAGAAGTCGTGGGTTCAAGTCCCATCACCTCCACCACTTTTCCGCAGGTCGCTGGTCGTGCCTGTCGCCAGCCGTTCCGATCAGTCTGATGCTCCGTCGATTCGCACGAGCGCAGCCGCGAGGCATGAGGAGCGTGCTGGCTCGCTCGGCGGTATCGTCGAAATTGCCGAACCGTCTTCGGGGACATTGCGATGGACGTCGATGCCCGAGCTGCTGCGCACGAGCGGGCGTGCTCGCGCTTCGCTGACCTGGTCCGATCGCTGCCGGAGCCGCGACCCGTCCCGGGCTCGGCATGGTCCACGGTCGAGGTCGGCGCGCACGTCCTCTCGGTCTTTCGCGGCTACACGTGCGCGGCTTCGGGAATCGCGCCACTCTGGCCGAGCCTTGACGGTGTGGCCGGGAACCAGCGGCTGCTCGCCGAGACCCCTGAGCGGAACCCGGTGCAGCTGGCCGACGCGCTGGTGGTCGCCGGCGAGGAGATGCGCGCGGCGTTGCGAGACTCTGACGCACCGATCGTCGCCTTCGGTGACCTCGCGGTAAGCGCCGAAGCCATCCTCGGCCTCAACACAGCCGACGTGCTCCTGCACGGCCTTGACCTGGCGCGCAGCACCCGGACCGCCTGGCCGATCGACCAGTGCGACGCGGTGCTCGGCTTCGTGAGCCTCGCCGAGATCCTCCCCGCGTTCGTGAAGCCCGAGGCCACCGGCTTCGTGGCCACCTACGGTCTGCGCCTGCGGCGCAGCTCCGACTGGTCGCTCGACTTCGATCGCGGCACGCTGCGTATACAGCCTGGCCGACCCGAGCGCGCCGACTGCCGGATCTCCGCGACGCCCGTTGGCTGGATGCTCGCAGGGTACGGACGTATCTCGTCGGCGCGCGCGTTGCTGTCGGGCCAGGTCGTCGCGTACGGCCGCAAGCCCTGGCTGGCACCACGATTCGCGGAGCAGTTCAACCCGCCGTAGGAGACGTGTGGTGTCGCAGTGCGTTGGGGCCGCGGTACGCAATGATCGACCCCCGGTAGGCGCCAAGGCGAGCGACAACCCGACGCACGCGCCCCGCCCGGGTCGCGCGACGTCCGCTCGTCGAGATCAACCGACGGGCCTCGTCCCCGGACCGGCCGCCGACGAAATGGCAGGAAGGTCGTGGGTTCAAATCCCACCCCGCAGGACTCCACCGCCCGCGTTCACCTCAAGTGTTGGGCTTGCGTGCCGAAGACACGCGAGAAGCAAAAACGCTGGGAGGCTGCCATGGTTGCCTTGGACCCCTACGAACTCCTCGGAGTGCAACGCACCTCGAGCAGCGCTGAAGTCCTGATGGCCCATCAGCACCTCGCAGTGATCTTCGACCCCGACCGCTGGAAGACCACACCGAGCCTCGCTCGCGAAGCGGCATCGTGGAGCGCGAGCATCGACGAGGCGCGCCGCACCATCTTGCGCGGTTCTGTGCCGAGCCGGGCAGTCGACAACGCACCAGTCACACCACCGTTGTCCGTTTCGTGCCACAAAGGTGCCAGTCGCAGTGGTCACTCACGGTCACCCGAGGTTGCTCATGAGGTGCACTTCGTACCGCCGACCCGGGTTTCTACGCGAACATGCAGGTCAGCGGGATGAGCTGCTGACGTTCGCAACGTAGAAGTCGTGGGTTCAAGCCCCATCACCTCCACCATTTCCGCAGGTTGCGAAGCGACCGTCTCCCGATCGCGCGCCCCGCAGCCGGATTCGCGGGCTGCCGCTCAACCTCCCGTGGCGGAGAACCACGCACGCGCCGCGACCTGGAACGCCTCGCGGTAGTCGACGTACGCTGCGCGCAGCTCGTCACCGGGCCACCGGTCAGGGAGGAGAACCGGAGGCAGGAGCGGGTCGGCTCGTACGTGGCGGAGCGCGGCCGCTCCTACCAGGAACGCTTCCGCGACGAGCCCTTCCTCGCCCTCCTCGAGGCGCCGCGTCGACACGACGATGCGATCGAGGAGCTGGCGCGCCCGCCGGGACCAGAGGTCCGGCGCGAAGAGCGTGGCCGCGAGGCGCTCGTCGTCCTCGTCAGGCCGGCCGCGCCACCGTGCGCAACGTCGATCCACGGCGCGACCCCCGACCAGCGCGTCGTCCGTGAGGTTGTCGGGCCGGGTCCACACGCCGACCCGCAGCTCCGCGAACCGGCGCGCCGTCATCGCCCGTCGCAGGGCCTGCCGCTCGCTCGCCGGAAGCGACTCGGTCGTGACGATCGCCATCGCCCAGTCGCCGGCCCATGCACGAACCTCCGGGCGGATGCTGCGATCCTGCTCGCGTTGGCGGTCACGCAACCGCCCGGCGAGCTCGTAGACGCCATCGTGCGCGTCCAGCTCGCCGTGCGCCGTCATGCGGTGCAACGCCACCCGCGCCGTGCCCGCCGCGACACCGAAGAGGCCGCACCAGCGCACGAGCAGCGAGCCGCGAGCGCGCGGGGGATGCATGCCGAGCAGCAGGCTTGCCATGACCGATCGGGCCGAGAGCGGCCGCTCGAGCAGCGCGGGAACGGTGGTCACCTGACGCGCGGCATCTCCGACGCGACGGTGTTACGCTGTTGGCGCATACAGTGTAACGACTGTAACACTTGTGTCGTGACCACGATGCTCCCTCGGCCCGAGGTGCTCGCCGACCCCGATCCGAGCTCCGCGATCGCGCCCGACGGCCGTCCGACCCGGGAGCTGCGCGACCGGCTGCGGCGAATCCCGTCGGTGCGCAACGTGTGCAGCGTGCTCTCGGCGTGGCTGCAGACGATCGGCGTGCTCGCGCTCGCGGTCTGGCTCGACCATCCGCTCGCATGGGTGTTGGCCTTCTTCCTCATGGGGCGCAGCAACGTGCTGCTCGCGATCCTCAGCCACGAGGCGGCGCACCGCCTGCTGTTCGCGAACCGCCGGGTCAACGACGTCGTCGGGCGCTGGCTCCTCGCGTATCCCGTGTTCCTCCCGATCGATCTCTACCGGCGGGGGCACATGAACCACCATCGCGACGAGTTCGGTCCCAACGAGCCCGACATCCCGCTGTACCGCGGCTATCCCATCCCGCGTGCCTCGATGCGCCGGAAGCTGACCCGCGACGCACTCGGCATCACCGGAGTCCGCATCATGCGCGGACTCCTCCGCGGCCTGCGTTCACCGAGCGCGGCGGTGCGCGAGGAGGCGTGGCGGATCGTGGTCACCCAGACCGTGATCTTCGCTCTCTTCGCGGCGATCGGCTGGTGGTATCTCTACCCGCTGCTGTGGCTGCTGCCCCACCTCACCGTGTGGCGGGTACTCAACCGCCTCCGCTCGATCGCCGAGCACGGTGGCATGGCACGCTCCGACGACCGGCGACTGACCACGCATTCCGTCCACCAATCGTGGCTCGCCCGGCTCGTGTTCGTGCCCTACAACACCGGTTGGCACCTCGCGCACCATGTCGACTCCGGCATCCCGATGCGCAACCTGCCCGCGCTCCACGCCGAGCTCGTGCGGTCCGGCTACGTGCAGCCCGGACTCGAGCACGACGGCTATTTCGCGCTCTGGCGCCGATTGTCCTCGGGTTGACCCGGCTCCCAGCGGGGGCTTCGGTCGAGAAGCGAAACTCATCCGCCGGAATCCGTCCTCACCGTGGTCGGTACCATCGAGTGATGGACCTCGAAGCGGCGAGCAGGGCGAATCGGCAGCTCTGGGACGAGATGGCGACGGGGTGGGGTGAGCGCCACTCGTTTTTCGAGGAGACCGCGCGGCCCATCGTCGATGTGATGCTCGAGCGGCTCGCGCCCGAGATGGGTGACGTCGTGGTAGAGCTCGCGGCGGGCACCGGGGTTGTTGGCTTCGCTGCTTCACCGCTCGTGGGGCCCGAGGGGCAGGTCGTCGTGAGCGACTTTGCCCCCGCGATGGTCGACGTCGCCAAGCGTCTGGCGAGCTCACTGGCCCTCGAGAACGTGGAATGCCGGGTGCTCGACGCGGAACACCTCGACCTGCCTGACGAATTCGCCGACGGAGTGCTCTGCCGGTGGGGCTACATGCTGATGCCGAATGCTCCAGCGGCGCTGCGCGAGACGCGGCGCGTACTCCGGCGGGGCGGCCGGCTCTCTTGCGCGGTGTTCGGGGACCCGGCAGAGAACCCGTGGGTGACGCTGCCGATGCGCGTGCTCCACGAGCGTGGACACGTCGGTCCTCCGCAGGCGGGGACGCCCGGAATACTTGCGCTCGCCGACCGAGATCGGTTCGGGGGGCTGCTCACCGTTGCCGGTTTCACCGACCTGCGGTTCGACGACGTGCGGGTCTCGTGGCGATTTGGCTCGATGGACGAGTACTGGTCGTTCCTCACGGATGCTGCTGGCGCCATCGCGACGGTGCTCGCGGGACTCGACGACGCCGAGCAGCGCTCGGTTCGCGACGAACTCTCGGCACTCGTGGCGCCCTACGGACCGGCTGACATCGTCTTGCCTTCGCTCGTGGTTGTGGCGTCTGCGCTCTGAGTTCGACTCCATCGAACGCGACGCCATGACGCGACAGTCGCGCAGTTGCTGTAGCAGCATGGCGGGTCCCGAAGCGGTCCTTGACGCAGGCCCGAGGACCGGGCACCCTTAACATAGGATCGCGGTGGGCGACTTGCCCGCTGCGAAGAGTGGCGATGCCGGTCACGCGTTCGCCACGTCGCTCGTAAGCGTTTGGTGCAGCTACATGAAGCAGTTCCGTCGGAGAAGTCTCCCTGTCCTGCTGCTGGCTGTTTCTGCCCTGGTCGTGTCGGTGCTCGTGACCGGTGGACCGGCGAGTGCGACGGGGGCGACCCCGGTCGGTCTCGGATCGGCCACGAACTTCGCGATCCTCGCCGGAGCCGGGCTCAGCAACACGGGTGCGGGGACGTCGGTGACCGGAGACGCCGGGCTGAGCCCCGCTGCCGGGACCGCCTACACCGGTCTGACCTGTGCCAACTTCGTCCCGCCGTCGCAGGTCTTCTCGGTCGATGCTACGACCGTCGGCGCTCCGTGCGGCGTGGCCAATGCCGGCACTCAGGTCACGACTCCCCGAGCCGACGAGCTCACCGCGTTCACCCACACCTCGAACCTCCCGGGCGCGACGCCACTCGCCGCCGACCTGACGACGGCGGGATCCCTGGTCGCCGGCCTGTACAGCTACCCGGCTGCCGCGACCAACCTGAGCGGAACGTTGACGCTCGACGCGCAGGGCGACCCGAACGCCACCTGGATCTTCCAGGCCTCGTCTACCTTGATCACGTCCCCCGGGAGCTCGGTGACATTCAGCAACCTCCCCCCGGGTGTGACCGCCGCCCAGCTTGCGTGCAACGTCTACTGGACGGTGCCGAGCTCGGCGACCCTGGATACGACGACCAACTTCGTGGGAACCATCCTGGCGTCCGAGGACATCTCCGTGAACACCGGCGTGACGGTGACCGGGCGCCTGCTGGCCGGCAGCAATGCCGGTGGGTCCGGCGCCGTGACCCTGGACACCGACACGATCGTCCGGCCGACCGGATGTGCCGTGCTGCCCCCTGGCACGGGTGGGGGCCCCCCGGCTGCGCCCCCGGCTGCACCCCCGATCGAGGCTCCTCCCGGCTTCACGGGCTAGCTCCGCGAGGCCGGCGGGTCGAGCAGCACCGCGCGGTCACCTGCGTCGGTCTTCCTCGACCGCGCCGAGCAACCCGCTCCCGGCCCGCGCTGGCTCGCGGGTTGCGATGACCATCGCGACGGAGAAGTCGTGGGTTCAAGTCCCATGCCTGGTGCTGGGAACACTCGCGCTCAGCGCCGCGCCGGCCGGCGCGCAGACGACCGTCGGGAGCGACGCCTCGGCGACGGAGCCGTCCGCGCCCGCGAGGAGTTCTTCGTACTCGAGGCCGGGCGCGGCAGCGGTTCGGTGCCTCGACGCTGTTCATCGACCCGGCGGAGTGACGACGGCGAGATACCTCACCTCCATGGGCGACAACCACTGGAGCGTGGAAGTCACCCTGAATCCGTAGCTCGACGGATGGTGCAACCCCAGGCGCCAAGCATCGCGCTGCGGCCTCAGGTCCGGTCGGTCCAGCGTCCCACGTTGGCGAGCACGAGCGCGGGGTCCGGCACCGCGTCCACGAGCAGCCGGTGGTACACGCACTCCTCGCGTGAACGCAGCGCGTCGGCATCGTGTTCGTCCCGGTAGGCGACATCATCGAACTCCGGGTCGAACCCCGCGACGAGGTCGGGAAGGACGTCGGCGATGCCGGTGCCTTCGTCGAACTGCGCCTTCGTGCGCCAGACGACGTCGGCCGGGAGCAGGTCGGCGACCGCCTGACGGAGCACGAGCTTCTCGGGTCCGTCGAGGGTGAGCTTGTGCTCGACGGGGACCGAGAGCCCGACGTCGATCAGGTCGAGGTCGAGGAACGGGACGCGCCCTTCGATCGAGTGTGCCATGGTCATCCGGTCGACCCGCTGGAGGTTCACGTCGTGCAGCGCGTTGACGGAACGGTACAGGTCCTGCCGGAGTACCTCGGACCCGCTGCTGCGCAGGACCTCACGGTGGTATCGGTAGCCGCCGAAGATCTCGTCCGCGCCCTCGCCAGTCAGGATCACCTTGACGTACGAAGCCGCGAGGCGGGCACAGAACCACGTCGGCACCGCGCTGCGCACCAGATCCTGGTCGAACGACTCGAGCGCGGCGACGATGTCGGGGAGCTCGGCCGTGATCTGCTGCGGGCTGATGACGAGCTCGTGGTGGTCGGTGTCGAGGTGCTCTGCGACGACTCGCGCCGCGGCGAGGTCGTCGCTTCCCTCGAGGCCGACCGAGAACGTGTGGAGGCGATCGACCCGCGAACGGGCGACGGCCGCGATCGCGCTCGAGTCGAGCCCCCCGGAGAGGAACGCACCGACCGGCACGTCCGCGATGAGGCGACGTTCGACGGAACGTTCGAGCGCGGCCCTGACGCGGGCGGCGTGTTCATCGAGCGAACCGCTGATCGGCTCCGGGTCGGACGGCTCGTGGAAGCGCCGCACGCCGCGGTGCGTGGACCACGTGCAGCCCGGCGGGAGGGCCGCGACGTCGGTGGTCCCCGGCGGCATCACCTTGAGCTCGGACGCGAACGCGATGCCGCCGTCGAAGCTCCCCAGATAGAGCGGCTTGATCCCGAGGGGGTCCCGGATCAGGAGGACGCCCTCGTCGTCGACGATCGCGATCGCGAACATCCCGTTGAGCTGTTCTGCCGAAGCGGCGCCACGCTCGGCGTGGAGGTGCAACGCCACCTCGCTGTCGCTGTGCGATGCGAAGGTGTGTGCGGGGGCGAGTGTGGAACGCAGCTCGGCGGCGTTGTAGATCTCACCGTTCGCGACGACCGCACGGCGGCCGGTGTTGTCGACGATGGGCTGATGCCCGCCTGCGACATCGACGATGCTGAGCCGCCGATGGCCGAGCAGACTCTCCCGGGACGCGTAGCTCCCCCCGTCGTCGGGACCCCGGTGCCGGAGCCCGAGGAGCATCCGGTCGACCGCTTCGTGATCACGGATGCCGACCGTGCCGGCGATGCCGCACATCGTCAGCGCACGCCCGCGAGCATCTCCTCAGCGGGTCGAGCACGCACCTCCGCAGCGGGGCGCGAGACCATGAGGTTGGCGTAGAAGAATCCGGTGTCCTCGACGCCGCTCGGGTCGACGCCTCGCTCACGGAGCTCACGCAGCGCGTATTCGCGCTCTGTGTCGTCCCGGAAGCGACGCTGGCGGAAGAGCTCGCCTTCGACGCGCTCGGTGACGAGTCCGCTCGCGCGCAGGACCTCGGCGACCGGGGTGTAGTCGACCCAGCGGAGTGCGAACGCGGCCACCCACGGCTGCTGCCCGGCATCGATCGCCCCGAGGATCCGACCGAAGGTCGTCTCGGAGATGTAGCCGACGCCCCCGGTGATGGTCACCAGATCGGTGTCGGCGAGTGCCTCCCGCAGGGCCCGGCCGGGGGCCTGCTCCTCCAGGTTGACGGCCGCTCCGTGCTCGAGCAGCCCCGCATCGACACCGTACGAGACGGCGTTGCCGGCGATGTCCAGCCCGACGACCCCCACGGGGTCCTCGTGCCGACGCTTGGCGAAGAACTGCAGATCGGCGTCGAGGACCTGGGCGCGCGTGCGCCCGTCCATCTGGGGGTCGGCGTAGTGGTCGAAGAGGTCGGCCATCTCGAGGTCGTGATTCATCAACGCCGCGTTGACCCCGTACGAACAACACACGTCGGTGACCACCACGTGCTCCGCGTCGGTGCGCTCGCGCCGCTCGGCGAGGAGTGCGCTGAACACGGGCTGCGCGAGGCCCGGGAGCTCGTAGCCGATCTTTCCCAGCTCCCGGTAGTACGCGCGGGGATCAGGCCGGTCGTAGACGTCATCGAATCGCGCCTTGCCTGACTTCTTGTGCTTGAGCCGTTTGATGCCGATGTCCTTCGCTCGACGATGATTCCGTGGTTCCGAGCGCGCGAAAACCGATCAGCGAGCGCTGCGGGGCCTTCTCATGGATACCACGGTTCCCCGCGCCATCGAAAATCGGCGCGAAGCGGGCTGCATTGGTCCCGATTTGGCGCGTCGATTCACCAGGGACGGATTCGCCCGGAATGTCGTCATCGCTCCCCCGACCCGTCTCGACGCGTAACCTCTCGCCGACGCGCCGGCAACCGGAAGGAGCTCGACCATGTCAGCACCCGTGCTCGCGGCGAGCGACGGTGTCACGATCGCAATCGGCGGCATCCTCTACGTCGTCCTGCTGCTCACACTGGGGATCATCTCCCTCCGCAAGGGCCATTGGATCATGTTCATCGTCGGGCTCTTCATCCCCCTGTTCTGGCTCATCGGAGCGCTACTGCCCCGTGTCCGCGCGCGGCAGTAGCAGGTCGTCGCGCCGACGCGGGAGTACGCGGGAACACCCGCCGAGATCGTCACGAGATCCGAACGCGAACGCGACGAGCCCCGCGCGCGGGCGTCCATAGCCTCCGTCGGTACTCCTCACACGAATCGAGGGAAGCCGGGGGACCGTCATGAGCCTGCTCCGTCGCAGCATCGTCGCCGTGGTCGCCATCGTGTGCGCGGGCACCCTGCTGGGGGTCGGCGGTGCGGGCGCGTCGAACCCGTCCGCGAAGGATCCGTGCGCGCGGTTGGCGACACTGCAGGATGACCTGCAGTCGCTCGGCGCGTCCCAGGGCGACGACTACGACGCCGACACCGTCGAGCAGGTCGGCAAGGGCTTCCGGAAGGTCGCCAAGAAGGCGCCGAAGCAGCTCAAGGCCGCGCTCAAGAAGATCGGCAAGCTCTACACGGCGCTCGGTCGCGCCGACGACCAGGCGACCGCTGTCGCCGAGTACGCCGAAGACGTCCGGGACCTCGCACCGGCCTTCGCCAAGTTCTCCGAGTACCTCACCACCGAATGCGCTGGGTCGGGCGGCTCCGGCGGTTCGGGCGGCTCACTCGTCCTCGGTGGCGAGGAGATCGCGCTCGGTTCGGCGCGCTGCTACCTGCAAGAGC
Source organism: uncultured Acidimicrobiia bacterium (assembly GCA_963809885.1). GTDB lineage: Bacteria > Actinomycetota > Acidimicrobiia > IMCC26256 > PALSA-555 > JALHSW01. Next base: position 259,337 of record CAWELA010000007.1, read on the forward strand.
AGGAGGCGGCCGGGGAGACGATCGAGCTGACCGGCCAGGCGACCGGCACCAGCGCAGCGGGCGACGAGGTCCGCATCGACTTCAGCCGCTATGCACCCGACAGCCGTTTCGCCGGGGACGATGTCAGCATCGACGTCGGCGAGGTCGGTGCCTCGATGGGCTACCACGCGACCCTCGACGCCGGGACCGTCGGTCGTGACGGCTCCACGTTGTCTGCCTCCGACATCGAGGTTCGCGGCGACGACGGCCAGACCCTCGTCGTATCCTTCATCCTCGACTGCTGAGCGGGTCGCCGAGCCCGCGACCGGTCAGCGCTTCTCGAACACGAGGCGGTAGTGCTCGAGCAGCTCTCGCTCGAAGCAGACACTGTTCGGGCTCACGCCCGAGGTGAACGCGAGGCGGAAGTCCGCGTCCGTGAGCCATCGCGGGACGAGCCGGAGCTTCAGCAACGTCTTCCGCACACTCGGCTCGGCGAACCGCGTCCGCCACTGACGAATCGTCTCGATGTAGTCGAGCCGGCCGCTCGAGCTGGCCACGAGGTCGAAGTGCGGCTGGGCACTGGTGAGGATCTGCTCCCGCCCGAAGGGAAGACACGAGCCGGGGAACTGGTGGCCCAGGAGGGCCAGGTACCACGCGTCGGACTCCCGCGGCGCCTCGATGTCGACATCTTCCAACGGGATCATGTTCGGTCCGAACACCATCGTCTGGAGGTAGAAGCGACCATGGTCGGGCAGCACGCTCGCGACGCGCGCCGAAGAGATCGCGATAGATCTCGTCCTGCCGTCCGGCACGCTGCTCCTCGGGTGAGCAGAAGTGCTCGAACGCGCCGAGGCTCACGACCGCGTCGAAGGAACCGAAGCTGTCGCGAGCGAGGAGCCGCGCGTCGAAGAGGTAGGCGTCGAGACCGTGGCGCTGACACGCCGCAGCCTGCGCCGACGAGAGCGTGACACCGACCCCACGACCGCCGCGGTTCCGCACGACCTCGAGCATGGGCCCCCACCCGCAACCCAGGTCGAGCACGCGCCGGTCCGGTCCGATCCCGACCTGTTCGGCGACGAAGTCGTGCTTGCGCTGCTGCGCTGCTTCGAGGCTCAGCGAGAAGTCGCCGTCGTACTTGGCCCCGCTGAAGTCGGCCGACTCGCCCAAGCTGAGCCGAAAGATGCGATCGATCAACGAGTAGGTGAACTCGAGGTCCTTGCGGTCCGCCATGAGGTCCGATCCGGTCTTCCGCTCAGCTCTTGGGTTGCACGACTGCCAGCACGTTGCGGCCGGGGTCGACGAACCATGCCGCCCAGGAATGGCCCATGTCCGCGATGCCGTTCACGGTCACGGGGTCCGGCGCGTCGTACTCCTCGATGCGCACGCCGCGAGCCCGGAGGTCCGCAATCGTTGCCTGGACGTCCGGCACGCGCCATGCCATCTGGGTCTGGGCGTCGGCCGTGCCGATGGTGCTGCGTGTGATCACCAGCTGTGTGCCGTTGCCACAACGGAACACGACCCGGTCCAGCTCACCGTCTTGGAGGTCCTCCCGCAGGATCTCGAGCCCCAAGGTGTCGCGATAGAAGGTCCGGCTCGCGGCGATGTCCGTCGAGAGCAGGATCGGGAACACGGGGTGGTCGCTGAGCATGGGAATGACCTCCTGTCGTCTTCCGTCGTCGTGCGCGCAATCGTCGAGGAGCGCGAGCGATCAGCGCTTGGACTTGGACTTGGATGTGTTCAGGGTCACGGCGGCGCGCACGAGCGCCTTCAGCGCCCGTTCGTTGATCTCCTCGCCCTCGCGGAAGTCGATGGCGCGCCTCGTGTTCCCCTCGAGGCTGGAGTTGAAGAGGCCCGAGGGGTCCTGCAGCGACGCCCCCTTGGCGAAGGTCATCTTCACCACGCTCGTGTAGGTCTCGCCGGTGCAGATGATCCCGTCGTGCTCCCACACCGGGACCCCTCGCCACTTCCACTCCTCGACGACCTCGGGGTCGGCTTCCCTGACCAGGGCGCGGAGGCGACCGAGCATCTCACCCCGCCAGTCGCCGAGCTCCTTGATCCTCTCGTCGATCAGCTGCGAAGGAGACTTGTCCTGCTGCGATCCGCTCTTCGCCATACCCGTGCTCTTCTTCGGTCCGGAGGTCTTGGTGGACGGGGCGTCACCGCCACGGCGCCAAGGTAGCCGGAGCCGACGGGATTCGATCTCGTCCGGACTGGGGCCGACCGGCTCAGCGCCACATCCCGTCGAGGCACTCGAGGCAGCGGTGGATGCGCGTCCGGCCGAGGTGGATCTCGACGTAGCGAGCGCCCCCGGGTTCGCGGTCCTGGATGATCTGGAACCTGACGTCCGTGGGCGCGGTCACGTCGACGGGTCGACCGCAGCCCGGGCATCGGATGGTGTCCGCCACGACCGGGGACCCTACGCGCCCGGGCGCGATCGAGTGCATGACCAGGGTGCCCACGGGCCGAGCGCAACCGAGGCGGACGACCGGGGGCTCGGGGCGCGGCGCCGGGCACGCGAATCGGTCCCGAGGGAGGCAGACTGGCGCCGATGGCCGAGGGCAGGGCATGAGCGAGGGGACCGGAGGGACCGCGACGAAGGTCGCCGCGGCCGGCGGGATCGTGCTGATCACGCTGGCGTCGGGACAGTTCGTCATGGCGCTCGACATGTCCGTGATGAACGTGTCGATCGCGACGGTCGCCAAGGACGTCGGCACGACCGTGACGGGGATCCAGACGGCGATCACGCTCTACACGCTCGTGATGGCGTCGCTGATGATCACGGGTGGCAAGGTCGGCCAGATCCTCGGCCGGAAGCGTGCGTTCGTGATCGGGTGCGTCGTCTACTCGTGCGGTTCCCTCACCACTGCGCTCGCGCCGAGCCTCACCGTGCTCATCATCGGGTGGTCGTTCCTCGAAGGCTTCGGTGCAGTGCTGATCATGCCGGCCATCGTTGCGCTCGTCGCGTCGAACTTCGCGAAGTCAGAGCGCCCGCGACGGCGTACGGCCTCGTCGCCGCGGCCGGCGCGATGGCGATCGCGTTGGGCCCGTTGATCGGGGGCGCGTTCACGACCTACGCCTCGTGGCGGTGGGTCTTCGTCTGCGAAGTCATCGCGCTCGGTGGGATCCTCGCCTTCTCGCGGCGCATGCAGGACACTCCCGCCGAGGACGGGGTCCGCCTCGACCTCGTCGGCACCGCGCTCTCCGCCCTGGGCCTCGGACTGTTCGTCTTCGGCGTCCTCCGCTCGGGGACGTGGGGCGTCGTGCAGCCCAAGCCCGAAGCACCCCAGTGGCTCGGGCTCTCTCCGGTGATCTGGCTCCTGCTCGCAGGGGGTGTGACCCTGGCGCTGTTCATGCGGTGGGAGAACCGGCGCATCGAGCGGGGCGAAGGCGCACTCCTCGACCCCGCGATGCTGAGGATCCGCCAGCTGAGCTCTGGCGTCGTGTCGTTCTTCTTCACATTCCTCACCCAGGCCGGGATCTTCTTCGCGGTTCCGTTGTTCTTGTCGGTCGCGCTCGGGCTCTCGGCCATCGACACCGGCGTCCGGATGCTCCCGTTGTCACTGGCGATGCTGGTCTTCGCGGTCGGCATCCCCAAGCTGCTCCCGCACGCGTCCCCGCGGCGGACCGTCAATCTCGGGTTCATCGTGCTCTTCTCCGGCATCGTCGTGCTGATCGCCCTGCTCGACGTCGGGGTCGGTGCCGAGATCGTCACCTGGCCGCTGCTCATCGCCGGCGCCGGGCTCGGCACCCTGGCCTCACAGCTGGGAGCCGCGACCGTCTCAGCCGTCCCCGACGAGCAGAGTGGCGAGGTCGGTGGGATCCAGAACACGGGAACCCAGCTCGGCGCGTCGATCGGCACCACGCTCGCGGGCGCCATCCTCATCTCCGCACTCACGGCGTCCTTCTTCGCGGGGATCCAGGACAGCCCCGCCGTGCCCGACAGCTTCGCGACCCAGGCCCAGACCGAGCTCAGCTCCGGAGTTCCGTTCGTGTCGGACACCGACCTCGAGAAGTCGCTCGACGAGGCCGGGGTGCCCGCCAAGGCGAGCGAAGCGATCGTGGACGACAACGCGCAAGCCCGGATCGACGGGCTGCGCTCCGCCCTCGCCGTCCTCGCGATCTTCGCGCTGCTCGCGCTCGCGTTCACCCGAGGAATCCCGAACGAGCAACCCGGATCCCCCTCGTCGACCGGGCCGCCTTCGGACACTGCCGCAGACCCGACAAAGGAGCGCACCTCATGACCCAGGAGACCCCCGGTGTCAGCACGTCCGGGCGGGGACGCCGCATCAGCGGCGGGGCGATCGCCTCGCTCACGGGCGTCGGCCTGCTGCTCGCGTTCATGCTCCAGAACACCGAGGACGTCCGCCTCGACTTCCTGTTCTGGCACTTCACGTGGCCGCTCTGGCTGCTCACGATCGTGTCGGCGCTGCTCGGCGCCTTCGTGTGGTTCGGCATCGGCGTGATGCGCCGGCATCGGCGGCGCAAGGAGCGCCGCGAGGAACGGCGCGACTGAGCCGCCGGCGAGCGCACGTTGACCGGCACGATCACCTGCCCGTGCGTCGCGGTCGTCAGCGGCTGAGCACGCAGATCGACTGACCGAGCGCGAGCTCGACTCCAGGTTGTCCGTGCACCGGCACCTGGGCCTGGTCGCCGCGAATCCACTGCTCCACTCGCCAGCCGGCGAGCCGCGAGATCGCGTCCATGAGCTCGTACGACGTCGTCACGTTGCGGACCGCCTGCCAGCGGGCCTCGAACGGCAATGACGCCGAGGTGGAGAAGACGTCCCGGGCGAGGTCGAGGTCCATCGTGAGGCAGCTGAACACGAAGGTCCCGCCCGGGCGGACGACTCGGTGGGCGTCCACGAGGTAGCGGTAGGAGTCCTCGTGCTCGAGGTGGGTGAAGACGCTGAACGCGGCGATCATGTCGACCGACGCGGTCGGGAGCGCGAGTTGGGTCCCCACCTGCACGAGCCAGGAGACCGCGCACCCCCCGCCCGCGCCGGCGTTGGCGCGCTTGGCCTGCTCGAGCATCGTCTCGGAGATGTCGATCCCCACGTAGCTCCCGGTCGAGAGGTACGGCACGGCGTGGAGCGCCAGCCGGCCGGTACCGCAGCCGAAGTCAACGAATGTGTGGTCCGGACGCAGCCCAGCGTCGATCACTGCGCCCAGCTCGATGCGCCCGACGAGGTCGAAGTCGCCCGCGCCGATGGACTCGTGCGGCGCGACCTGCCGGGCGTGTTCCTCGTACAGGTCGTGGTACGTCCCGGCCGCCATGGACGCAGCTGGTGCGCCTCTCCGACCTGTGGCGCGACCGATCGCACGTCGTCCCCGACTCATCATCCGGCGACCTCGGCGTCGTTCGGGCCCGTGGCGTCGAGTGGGTGCACGGGTGTGGCTCCTCTCGGGTGTCCGCACCCTCCCGTGTCCGGGCCCGGCGCGTCAACCGCTGCCGTTCCGGGCCAGGAGCACGGCACACGCGGCGTGGCGCACGAGCGCGTCCGCGGTAGAGCCGAGGAGCACCTCCTTCACCGAGGACCTCCCGTGCGTCCCGGCGACGAGCAGCTCGACGGTGTGCTCCCGGGCGAGGTCGAGGAGCGCGTCGCCATGGTGCGCACCGGCCACGCGACGCTCGACCACCTTGGCGACCCCGGCGCGCTCGAGCAGCGAGCTCGCGCGACCGCGGGACACGGCCCCGACCGATGCCTCGACGGCGACGGTGGCGAGGACGACCTCGGCGAGCTCGGCGCACCAGGGCAGGGCGGCCAGCGCCTCGACCGCGCGTTCCGCGTGGCCGGACCCGTCGATGCCGACGAGCACGCGGCGCACCGGCATGGCACCGCGTCCGACCACGACGGGGACAGGCGGATGGTGCAACAAGTACTCGGCGGTGCTCCCGAGGTGGAGTGACTTCAGCGCTCCACTCCCGGTCGGGCCGACCACGAGCAACGCCGCGTCGGTGCGGCTGCTCAGCACGTAGCGAGGCTCGGCGTCCGCTCGCAGGTGGACCACCTCCGAGAAGCCCGCGGCGTCCGGGGCGTGTCGCGGGTGCGGTGGATCCCAGCGGTGCGGGTGCGCCTTCTCGGCGGACGGGGGCGGGCCCGGTGGTGGTTCGAGCGCGGTCAGGACCTCGGCCCGCCAGCCCGCCCAATGCTGGGCCGCGACCCAGGTCCACGCGCCGTCTGCGCCCTCGGATCCGTCGTCCCCGAAGCAGAGCAAGGGCTCGGTCATGACGTCGTCTCCTCGTCGGCGGTGGGCACCGGGTCGGCGTGCGCCGCGTCGGGTGGTGATTCCTCGGGACGGGTCGCGTGCAGTGACGCGAGGACTGCGGCGGTGAGCGCCAGCGCGATGAACCCGAGCGAGAGGCCGATCGGGATGTGGTACCAGTCCGAGATCAGCATCTTCACGCCGACGAACACGAGTACGACAGCGAGCCCGACCTTGAGGTACACGAAGCGTCCCATCGCTCCCGCGAGCACGAAGTAGAGCGCCCGCAGACCGAGGATCGCGAATGCGTTCGAAGTGAACACGAGGAACGTGTCGTCGGTGACCGCGAAGATCGCAGGGATCGAGTCCACGGCGAACACCACGTCGGTCGTCTCGACGACGATCAGCACCGCGAGGAGCGGTGTCGCGATCAACCGACCGGCGTCGCGCACGATGAAGTGCTGACCGCGGTACTCGGGTGTCATCGGGACGGCGCGGCGGAGGAGCCGGAGCACCGGGTTGCGGTCGGGATGGACTTCGGCGTCCTTGTGGAACGCCATGCGCAACCCGGTGACGACGAGGAACGTCCCGAACAGGTAGATCGCCCAGGTGAACTGCTCGAGGATCGCCGCGCCGGCGACGATGAACACGGCGCGCAGCACGAGCGCGCCGAGCACGCCGAAGAACAGGACGCGATGCTGGTACCTCGGGGGGACGGCGAAGTACGAGAGGATCAACGCGAAGACGAAGATGTTGTCGACCGAGAGGCTCTTCTCGATCAGGTAGCCCGCGACGTACTCACCCGCCGGCTTCGCGCCGCCGATGATCCAGATCACCCCGGCGAACGACAGGCCGCAGAAGATCCAGAAGCAGCTCCACCCGATCGCCTCGCGCATCTCGACCTCGTGCGCGTCCCGCTGGAACACGAGCAGGTCGACGAGCAGCATCGCCACGATGAAGCCGATGACAGCGACCCACAACCAGATGCTGGCGTCCACGGTGCTCCTCCAGCCGCTCGGGCACGGGTCGCGGGCGCGGACCGTGCGGACTCCTTGGCTGGAGGTCTTTCCCGCCCGCAGTGCGGACCGCCGGAACCGGGCGTGAGCCGTGATGACGGCCCCGGCGTGTCAGGGATACTCCCCTCCGGCGATCAGGATAGCTGGCGACGGATGCGCGCGGCCGAGGAGCGCTCGCGGTGCTCCCGAGCCTCGGCTCGGCCCGGTCGGGCCCCGGTAGTCTCCGAGCGTTCGCGATGCACGCAGGACGGAGGAGGCAGCAGTGGCGTCGAAGTGGAGCTACGAGGGGATGCGCGTCGTGGTCAGCGGCGGTGGCGGCGCCGGCATGGGTGCTGCAACGGTCACCGAGCTGGCGAACCTCGGCGCCGAGATCCACGTGCTCGACCTCAAGGACCCGCCGGTCGACGTCGCCAGCTTCCAGACGGTCGACCTCAAGGACGCCGACGCCACGGCTGCTGCCGTCGAGCAGATCGGCGGCACCGTCCACGCGCTCTTCAACTGCGCCGGGTTGCCCGGGCCACCGTTCTCGGACCTCGACACGATGATCGTGAACTTCGTCGCGATGCGCCACCTCGCCGAGCTCTGTGCCGCCCGCATGAGCGACGGCGGGGCGATCGCGAGCATCTCCTCGACCGCCGGCAGCGGTTTCCTCGCCAACATCGCGAAGTGGATGCCGCTCGTGACCACCGAAGGCTTCGCCGCGGCGAAGACGTGGTGCGAGGAGCACCCAGACGACATCGCCACGGGTTACGCCCCCTCGAAGGAGGCGATCATCGTGTGGACCCTCTACTCCGCGATGGGCTTCGCCAAGCGCAACATCCGGGTCAACTGCATCAGCCCCGGTCCGACCGACACGCCGATGATGCCCGCCTTCGAGGACTTCGCGGGCAAGGACATGATCGACGCCTTCACCGGGGGCGCCGGACGGCGATCGACGCCCGAGGAGCAGGCCTACCCGCTCATCTTCCTGAACAGCCCGGCCGCGTCGTACGTCTCCGGCGAGAACTTCGTCACCGACGGCGGCACGCTCGGTGCGCTGATGACCGGACAGCTCGACCTGTCCTTCCTCGCGGCGGACAACGACCTGGGGTGACCGGCGGGGCGATCGGCGCGCAGGGTCCGGCTCGGTCCGGTCCGGGACCTGATCACCCGAGCCGTTCGGCGACGCACACCGCGAACCGGGCCGCGCTCTCCGGCGCCACCGCGACGAAGTACGACGGCTCGGCGAGCTCGAGCTCCAGCACGACCGGCGCGCCGCACGCATCGGGGACGAGGTCGACCCGGGCGTAGAGGAGATCCGGCGGTGACGCGGCGAGCGTCGACTCGGCGACCGAAAGCTCGGTGCGCGACGGCTCGCGCCGCGTGATCGACTCCTCGGCGAAGAACGCTGCGGTCGCCGGGGCGTCCCGGCCGAGGATCGGTCCCTTCCGGAACACGTGGGAGAAGACGCCGTCGAAGTAGACGAGGCCGGTCTCACCGGCATCGTCCACCGCGGCCAGGTACGGCTGGACCATCACCGCCCGTCGCGCCGTCAGCAGCTCGTGGGCGTGCGCGAGCGCCGCGTCCCTCGAAGAGTGGCGGATCGTGTCCCTCGAGCCCGCGGACACGACCGGCTTCACGACGACGTCCCCGTCGGTGGGCGGCGTGACGAGGTGCTCGAGCTCGGGGAGCGCAGCGTCCGGCTCGTGGAACGTCGTGGGCACCACCGGGACGCCGCGGGTCGCGAGGTCGCGCAGGTACCGCTTGTCGGTGCTCCACCGCACGACGTCCGGTTGGTTCAGCACGGTCGTGCGCCGTTCGACTCGTGCGAGCCACTCGAGGAACTCGGCGTGGCGCGGGACGTAGTCCCAGGGAGATCGCAGCACGGCCAACCGGAAGCGCGACCAGTCGACGTCCGGGTCGTCCCAGCACACGGCTTCCGGTGCGAGCCCGGCTCCCGCGAGCGCCTCGAGCAGTGGTGGCAGGTCCACATCGGTCGCCGCCGCGACGCGTGCGGTGACGAGCGCGATCGGTGGACCGGCGCTCACCGATTCGTGAACGCGGGGCTCCCCGAGTCCGCGGGGACCTGGTCGAGCGGTTGCGCGACCTCGTCGACGCGCGGACCGACCCTGGCCGCGATCGGGGCGAGTGCGTCGAGGTCGAAGTCGTAGACCTCGGCCGCGGTGCGGCTCGTGACCTGCCGCACCTCGTCGGGCTCCCAGCCCGAGAACGCGAGCCGCAGACCCTCGGTCGTGTACGGGTAGGTGCTCTCGTGGTGCGGGTAGTCGCTGCCCCACATGACCCGGTCGAGGCCGACCTTGCGCATGGCCTTCGACTCCATCGGGCTCGGGAAGCTCACGCCGACGAAGCAGTTCCGGGCGAAGTACTCGGAGGGCTTCATGGGGAGGACCTGGTCCTCGGAGTAGTTGATCTCGCCGATGCGGCCCGACGACATCTGGGTGTGGAACGCGTCGAGGCCCTGGAGGACGGGTGGGATCCACGCGCAGCCCTGCTCGGTCATCACGAACTTCAGCCGAGGGAAGCGCTCGAAGATGCCGCCGATGATGAGGTGCGCGAGCGGGCGGTGCGAGAACCACGACGTCTCGGCGATCCACAGGAACATCGAGAAGGAGTACTTCCCGTAGTCGGGTGCGCCCTGGCCCGAGTGGTGCGTGACGGGTACGTCGAGGTCCTGGCATGCGGCCCAGAGCGGGTCGTAGACGGGGTCGTACAGCGGCGGGATCGTGGTGTCGTCGGGCCGGCCCGGGAGCAGTGCGCCGCCGCGCAGCCCATGCTCCTTGATGAAGTGGACGTCGGCAACCGCGTCGTCGACGTCGTTGAGGAAGATCTGGCCCACCCCGGCGCGTCGCTCGGCGCTCGCGGCGCAGAAGTCCGCGAGCCAGCGGTTGTGCGCCTGGATGCCCGCGTGGCGTAGCTCGTACTCGTCCGACGTCGGTGGACGAGCGATCACCGCGCCGGTGGGGAAGAACGGTGGGACCGTGTTCGGGAAGATGACCTCGGCGACCGTGCCGTCGGACTCCTGCTCGCTCCAGCGGCGCTCGTCGTCCCAGTTCTGGTCGCGCTTCTTGCCGTGGAGGTCCCGGAACGGGTTCTTGTAGCGATCACGCCACGCGTCGAATTCGTCGCGGTACTTCGGGTCGAGGTACTCGCGATAGGTCTCGTGGTTCGCACCGCCGTGCGTGTCGGCCGAGATGAGGAGATAGCGGTCGTCAGACATGTCGGTGATTCCTCAGCCGTCGAGCTTGAAGACGCGGAGTGCGTTCTCGCGCAGGAACTTCGGCCAGACGTGATCGCGGAACGGGACGTTCGGCATCTCCGAGAAGATGCGCTCGAGGCTCAATCCCATGGGGTAGTAGCCCGCGTACATGATCTTGTCGGCGCCACGCGTGTTCGCGTAGTCGATGATCGCCTTCGGGTAGTACTTCGGGGCGAACGCCGAGGTCATGTAGTACAGGCCCGGCCACTTGAGCATGAGCTTCACCGCGAGCTCCTCCCACGGCTCGGCGCCGTGGCGCATCACGATGCGCAGGTCGGGGAAGTCGTAGCAGACCCGGTCGAAGAGCTCGACGTGCTGACACGCGGACGGGAAGCGTGGCCCGGCGATACCGGCGTTCACGATGACGGGGATGTCCGCCTCGATGCACGCCGCGTAGACCGGGTAGAGCTTCGCGTCGTCGACCGGGACCTGGGGCAGGCAGCCCGACGGGAAGACGGTCACCGCCTTGAGGTCGTGGCGCTGGACCGCCTTCTTGATCCTGCGGACGGACCCCATGACGTCGTTGGGGTCGACCTCGAGCGACGTGTACACGCGGCCGGGAAAGCGCTTGGCCGCCTCCCGTGCCTGCTCGCCGTTGCCGAAGAGGCCCTTGTCGACGCCGTACCTGTCCATCTCCGCGAAGGCCTCGTCGATGGGGTCGATGTCCTGGTCCGCACCCTCGGGCACGTCCTTGAACATGTACTCGGCCGGGAACGTGAACTCGTCCTTGGTCTCCGCGTCCTTGATGCCGCGCATCAGGTACTCGTAGACGGCCTTCTTGTCGCGCATCGGGAAGCCGATCATCAGATCGACGGCGCCGATGCCCTCGGGATACCCCATCCGTCATCGCTCCTCGCCGGGAGCACGCGTCCCGGCGAGCGTCGACGCTACTGCGGTGTCCTAGGTGGGCGAGGAGGTCTCGGGGCTCGCGGCCGACGAAGGCGGTACATCGGCCGCCGACGGGTACCCGCCCGTGCTCGTCTCGTCGTGGTGCTGGCGCTTGCGCCAGAAGAAGATCACGCCGCCGATCGCGGCGCCGATTGCCGCAAGCTTGGCCATTGCCTTGGCCTTCCCCATGAGGTTCTCCGTCCTGCCGGGTTCATGACCGGGTTCCTCGCTCGGATGATTGTCGCGTCAGCGCAGCGCCGACGCCAGTGCGTCGACGATCCGGTCCAGCTGGGTATCGGAGGTCACGAACGGAGGACAGAACGCCAGCGTCTCGGGTCCGATGGGCCGGCAGATCACACCGCCCCCGAGCATCCGATCGCGGACCGTTGCTGCGTCGCGGTCGGGCCCGAGGCCGACGGCCCACACCGCGCCCGCACCGCGGACCTCGGCGACGAGGCCGTCGGCCTCGATCGCGCGGAGCCCCTCGGAGAGGCGCAGCCCGACCGCGGCAGCCCGTGCCAGGAGGTCGTCGTCGCGCAGCACCGCGAGGTTCGCGAGTCCGGCCGCCGCGCACGTCGGGTGGCCCGAGTACGTGTGCCCGTGGCGCAGGAGGTAGCCGTCGTCCGTCTCCAGCGGTTCGTGCACCGACGGCGCGACGACCACGCCGCCGAGCGGGACGTACCCCGAGCTCACACCCTTGGCGAACGTGATGAGGTCGGGGATGACGCCGAAGTGCAACGCCCCGAACCACTCACCGAGCCGACCGAATGCGCAGATGACCTCGTCGAAGATCAGGTACGCGCCGTGCTGGTCGCAGAGCCTGCGGAGCCCCTCGAGGAATCCGTCGGGCGGCGGGTGCACACCGCCCGCACCCTGGACGGGCTCCGCGAGCACCGCGGCGACCCGGTGCCCGTGCTCGGCCATGAACGCAGCCCACGCCTCGATGTCGTCGGCCGGCAGGTTCTCGAACCCTTCGACGTGTGGGCCGAACCCCTCCTGGTTGGGCGGCAGCCCTTGCGCGGCCATCCCCCCGAAGGTCACGCCGTGGTAGCCGCGGCCGCGGCTGAGCACGAGGGTGCGGCCGGGTCGACCGGCCCGGACGTGCGCGAGGCGCGCGAGCTTGATCGCGGAGTCGACGGCCTCGGAGCCAGAGGTGGTGAGGAAGATGCGCGAGTCGGCCATGGGTGCGAGCGCCGAGATCTGCCGGGCGAGCTCGTCGGCCGGCTCGTTCGAGAACGGCTCGAAGCAGTGGTACACGGCGATCGCGCTCATCTGCGCGGTCACCGCGTCGATGATCTCGCGCCGGCCGTGACCCACGTTGACGCACCACAGGCTCGCCATGGCGTCGAGGTACTCGTTGCCGTGGTCGTCCCAGACCACCGCGCCCTCGCCCCGCACGATGGTGACGAACTCCTCGCGGGTCGGGCGGCAGAAGGGGTGCAGGAACGCAGGCAGCGCCATCAGGTCTCCGGGTCTCGAGGGCTCGATCCGGATGCTAGGACGTCGTGGAGTCGCTGCGGTGGGCCCGACGGACCATCCCACGCGGCCGTCGCCGCGGCGGGGCATGATGGCCCGGTGACCGAGCGCCTCCAGTGCGAGCGGTGCGGCACCCGCGACGACACCGTCGCGATCCGGCAGCTCCCGACGCAGGAAGCCCTGCTCTGCGACGTCTGTGATGCGTCGCTGCACGGAACGCTCGGACCGCAGCGGTCGCGCGTCATCGTGATGGCGTTCGTGGTGGCGATGGTCGCGTTCGTGGTGGTGTCGGCCGTCGTGATCGTGTTGGTCACCTAGCGGGAAGCTCGATCTGGGCCACGAGCTCGGCCACGACGCGCGACAGCTCGCGCGTGACCACGGAGTCGTGCTTCGCTTCGAGGATCGCCGCGAGCCGCTCGTAGTACCAGCACTGGTCGGCGCCGCCCGCGTGGAAGCCTTTCGCCTCCCACATGTCCGGCCCGTGCTCGCGGAGGTCCGAGAGGATCGAGCGCGCGTTGTGCAGCTTGTCGGCCGCGCTGACGCGCAGCGCACCTGCGGAGACCGTGGTCCCGTCGAGGTGGTCGAGGTACGCCTGCTTCCGCCGCTTCCAGTCGGTCGCGTCGCGCGGTCCGTCCGGGATCCCGTCGCTGCACTCGGCGACGATGCCGGCTACCGGGCTCCCGAACCGGGCACGGATCTCCGCCTCGGCCACGTGGCAGTCCTCGATCGCGTCGTGCAGCACCCCGGCGATCGCTTCCTCCTCGGTGCCGCCGTCCTCGAGCACCAGCGACGCGACCGCGAGGAGGTGCGAGACGTACGCGATGCGCGTGCCCTTCCGGCACTGGTCCGCGTGGAGGTGCGACGCCCACCGCACCGCCTCGGAGAAGCGAGCGGTGAGGACCGCAGTCGGGAGCGCGGCGTCGGAGGTCACCACCCGGAGGTCACTCGCCGGTCGGCACGATGAGCACCGCGCACTCGGCGTGGTGCGAGAGGGTGTTGGGCACGCTGCCGAGGACGCGCTTCGCCCCCGTCATGCCCCGGTTGCCGATCACGATCACGTCGGCGTCGAACGCGTCCGCGACGTCGAGGAGCACCGGGACCGGGCTCCCGGCGTGCGCGTGGACGACAACGGTGATGCCGCGTGCCCGGATGGCGTCAGCATCCTCCTCGAGCGCGGCGCGCACCCCTTCGGCTTCCTCCTTCGACGCGTCGCCGAGACTCGGAGGGGTCGCAGCCATCGATCCGGCGGCCATCGCCGCGGCGACACTCTGGTCGACACCCTTGTAGGCGCGCACCAGGTGCAGGGTGGCGTCGCTGATCCTCGCGAGCTCGGCGGCCTCGGCGACCGCCTGCTCCGCTCGGTCCGAACCGTCGGTCCCCACCACGATCGAGTTGAACATCCGGCCATCCAAACGCACACGGGCGGATGCCGCAAGGCGACGCCTCGCGGGGAGGGCCAGTACCGTTCGCGCATCCGCGAGCTGAGCGTCGACGAGGTGCTCACGACGACGCGAGCGGTCCGTCGTCGCCTCGATCTCGAGCGTCCGGTGGACCCCGAGCTGCTGCGTGAGTGCTTGCGCATCGCGTTGCAGGCACCGAGTGGTGGCAACGACCAAGGGTGGCACTTCGTCGTCGTGACCGACCCCGGGCGACGAACGGCGGTGGCTGACGCGTTCCGTCGCGGGGCGATCGCGTACGCGCAGCGACCGAAGCCGCCGCGGCCCGACTCGTCCGTCGATCCGCGTCAGCGCACCGACGAGGAGCACGCCGCGCGCAAGCGGGTGATGGCCTCCGCGGGCCACCTGTTCGAGCACCTCCACGAGGTCCCGGTGCTCGTCGTGCCGTGCGTCCGGGGCCGGGTCGAGGACCTGCCGCTCGTCGACGCCGCGACCGCGTTCGGCTCGATCCTGCCTGCCGTCTGGAGCTTCATGCTCGCGGCACGTGCCCGCGGGCTCGGTACCTCGTGGACGACGGCCCACCTGATGGTCGAGCACGAGGTTGCGGACGTCCTTGGGATCCCGTTCGACTCGGTCACCCAGGTGGCGCTGCTCCCGGTCGCGCACACGATCGGCGACGAGTTCGCTCCTGGGCCGCGCCGCCCCCTCGACGAGGTCGTCCACTGGGACCGCTGGTAGCGGGGATACCGTCGTGACCGTGGAGAGAGCCGGAAGCCTGGGCATCGTGGGTTTGGCACTGGCCGCCGCCCTGCTCTTCGGCGCGTGCGGGGGTGGCGGTGACGAGGCGTTCGTCCCGCCGAAGACCGGGCCGGCGATCTACTCGGCCTACTGCGCGACGTGCCACGGCAAGCAGGGGCAGGGCTTCGTCGGTCCGAGCCTCGTGGACGTCGCCGCGCAGTACCCCGACGTCGCCGATGAGGTCGCCGTGGTCACGGGCGGCAAGGGGCAGATGCCGGGGTGGAGCGGTCGGCTGAGTGCGAAGCAGATCCGGACGGTCGTCGACTACACGCGTACGGCGTGGGCAGCCGAGGGCCCGACCGCGCCCTGAGCCGCGCCCTGGCGCGCGCGGCGTCGATCAGATCTTGTCGGTCGGCACGATCATCACCGCACAGCGCAGCGTCGTGCGCGACCGCGTTGGGGATGCTGCCGAGGAACCGGCCACGTCCGGTCATCCCGCGATTGCCCACGACGATGAGGTCCGCGTTCGCGTCGTACGCGAAGTTGAGCAGGGCGTCGACGGCGTCGCCCTGGATGGCGTGCGCGCGGAGCTCGATCCCGTGGTCCTGGTACTGCTGTGCCACCTCCTCGACGACCGCCCGGCCCGCGTGGACGACCTCGTCGCGGGTGCCCTGGTACGCGTGGATCACGTGGAGGGTCGCCTCGGCCGTCCTGGCGAGGTCGGCCGCCCAGGCCACCGCACGGTTGGCGCGTTCGGAGCCGTCGGTCCCCACGACGATGGTTCGGTACATCGCGTCTCCCGGTGCTCAGTGCCCGCGGGCGATCCACTCGTCGAGGTGTGGTGCTTCGTCCCCGATCGTGGTGCTGTCGCCGTGGCCGGTGTGCACGAGCGTGTCGGACGGCAGGACGAGGAGCCGATCGCGGATCGACTCGATGATCGTGGGGAAGTCCGAGTACGAGCGGCCGGTGGCGCCGGGGCCGCCCTTGAAGAGGGTGTCGCCGCCGAAGACGTGCCCGTCGGGCCCGACGATGCACACCCCACCGGGGCTGTGGCCCGGCGTGTGGAGCACGTGGAGCCGGGTGCCGGCGACGTCGAGCTCGGTGCCCTCCCCCACCGCGTCGTCGGGTTTGCGGTCGGGATAGACGACCTCCCAGAGCATCTCGTCGTCCGGGTGCAGCAGGACGGGGGCACCACCGTACGCACGCGAGAGCGCGTCGGCGGCGTTGATGTGGTCGTTGTGCCCGTGGGTGCAGAGGATCGCGCGCACCGCCCGGTCACCGATGGCCTCGGCGATCGGTGCGGCGTCGTGCGCCGCGTCGATGACCAGCACCTCGTGATCGTCGCCCAGCAGCCAGATGTTGTTCTCGACCTCGAAGTCCTCACCGTCGATCGAGAAGATCCCCGACGTCGCAACGTGCTCGATGCGCGCGGTCATGCCGATCGGGTCACCCGGAGATCGTGACGACGGACCGGAGCACCTCGCCGCGCTCCATCTTCTGGAACGCGTCCTCGACCGCGTCGAGACCGATCGTCTCCGACACGAACCCGTCGAGGTCGAAACGCCCCTGGAGGTAGAGGTCGATGAGCGTCGGGAAGTCGCGCTCGGGCAGGCAGTCCCCGTACCACGACGGCTTGAGCGCCCCGCCACGCCCGAAGAAGTCGATCATCGGGATGTCGGGGAGCGCCATGTCGGGGGTCGGTACACCGACCTGCACGACGGTGCCGGCGAGGTCGCGCGCGTAGAACGCCTGCCGCAGCACCTCGGGGTGTCCGACGGCCTCGATGCACACGTCGGCACCGTTGCCGTCCGTGAGCGAGCGGATCGCTTCGACCGCGTCCTCGCTCGATGCGTCGACCGTGTGCGTCGCACCGAAGCCGCGGGCCCACTCGAGCTTCCGGGCGTCGAGGTCGACCGCGATGATCGTGCGGGCACCGACGACGCGCGCGCCGGCGATGGCGGCGTTGCCGACACCGCCGCAGCCGAACACCGCGACGGTGTCGTCGCGCTCGACGTTGCCGGTGTTGAGCGCGGCTCCGAAGCCCGCCATCACGCCGCAGCCGAGCAGCCCGGCCGCCTCGGGGCGCGCCGCGGGGTTCACCTTGGTGGCTTGTCGCGCCGCGACGAGGGTCTTCTCGGCGAACGCGCCGATGCCCAGCGCGGGGGAGAGCCCGGTGCCGTCCGTGAGCGTCATCTGCTGCGTCGCGTTGTGCGTCGCGAAGCAGTACCACGGCCGACCGCGTCGACAGGCCCGGCACTCCCCGCAGACGGCCCGCCAGTTGAGGACGACGAAGTCGCCCGGCGCGACGCCCGTGACGTCGGGGCCGACCGCCTCCACCACGCCGGCGGCCTCGTGCCCCAGCAGGTAGGGGAAGTCGTCACCGATCCCCCCTTCCCGGTAGTGCAGGTCGGTGTGACAGACGCCGCACGCCTGGACGCCGACGAGGGCCTCACCGGGGCCGGGGTCCGGCACGACGATCTGCTCGACGGTCACGGGCGCGCCCTTGGAGCGAGCCACGACGCCGTTCACCTCATGGGCCATGGCCGCGAAATGTAGTGGCTACGGTGCGGAGATGGCCGACGACGAGTTCCCGAGTGACGACGAGGTCGACGAGGAGCTCATCGAGCCGGAGTTCATCGAGTACGACGGGCGCATGTTCGCGGTGGCCGCGGTGGTCCCGCACCCGACCGCCATCCGGGTGATCATGGAGCTCGGGGCCGGGGACGAGGTCGAGCACCGGCGTCTCGCCGACCTCGTCGCCGAGACGGGAGACCCGGTCTTCTGGGTGGTCACCTACGCGGAGGCGATCGCGGCGTACACGGCCGTGGCGCGCGGGCACGTCCAGGCCGCGACACCACCGGACGCGTTCACCCCCGAGGGGAACGAACCCATCGACCAGAGCATGGAGCCCGACTCGCCGCTCGGGAAGACCTCGCACCAGCTCGCGGTGGGGTTGCGCGCGATGTGCGGCGCGCTCGCCGAGGGCGTCCTCGCGGCCACCGCCGACGCCGCATGGACGGCCGACGCGCAGGCGCAGCGCTTCGTGCTGCTCACACTCACCGACGCGCTCCTGGCCGCGGGGATCCTCGAACAGCTGAGCGGTCAGCCCGCGATCCCGCCCGACGTCCTCGCCGCCTGGGAGTCCGCCCGCCGCGACGCCTGAACCGCTAGAGGCGGAGGTTGTTCGACCAGGGGGCAGTGTTGAAGAAGTCCGCGACGGCGTTGCCCGGCGCGACCAGCTCGTCGCACACGGCGCGCGTCTCGTCATCGAGCTGCATGCCGAGCACTCCCAACGCGTCCTCGAGCTGCTCCGGTGTCCGCGGGCCGATGATCGGCGCGGTGATGCCGGGCTGGTCCTTGCACCAGAGCAGTGCGAGCTGTGTGGTCGTCATGCCGGCCTCGGCGGCCATCGCGCCCAGCGCGCGCGCGACCTCGAGGGCCCGGGGTGTCACGCGGTCGAGCACCTGCGGACGACGGGTCGCGCGAGAGCCCTCGGGTACGCCGTCGTCGTAGCGGCCGGCGAGGATGCCGCCACCGAGCGGTGACCACGGCAGCACCGCGAGCCCGTACTTGCGACAGAGCGGGAGCAGCTCGTTCTCGATGCGCCGGTCGACGAGGTTGTAGGGCGGCTGCTCGCTCACGTACGCAGGTAGTCCGTCGCGCGCCGCGATCGACAGGGCCTCCATCACCATCCAGGCGGCGTGGGTGGAGCACCCGACATGCCGGACCTTGCCCGCGTCGACGAGCTCGGCGAACGCGGCGAGCGTCTCCTCCTGCGGGACGTCGGCGAACGTCGGCCGGTGGAGCTGATAGAGGTCGATGCGGTCCGTCTGTAGCGCCTCCAGCGAGCGGTCGCACGAAGCGACGATGTGCTCCCTTCGGTGCCACTGGGCCGGGTCGCCCTTGCCGCGCGGCATGCCGACCTTGGTGGCGAGCACGAGGTCGTCCCGCCGACCGTTCGCCGCGAGCGCAGCCCCGACGATCCGCTCGCTCTCGCCGCCCGCGTACACGTCGGCGACGTCGATCATGTCGATGCCGCCGTCGAGTGCCGTGTCGATCATCCGGGTCGAGGTCGCGGCGTCGGTCGGATCGCCGAAGTTCATGGCGCCGAGGCACAGCGGGGCGATGGTCAGTCCGGTGGGTCCGAGCGGTCGCTGGTCCATGCCCCGACCCTACGACGGGTCCCCAAGGGCGCGCGGTGCGCTCAGGCGGCGACCGGCCCGGTGACGGCGTCGAGGTCCGCCGGCTCGAAGGTCGCCCGATCGGGCGTTGCGTTCCGCCGGATCACCCAGGCCGCGAGGCCGGTGGCGAGCGCGGCGATCGCCCCGATGCCGAGCCCGGCACGCGGCCCGAGGGTCTCGGAGACCCAGCCCACGATCGGGCCGCCGATCGGCGTGCTCCCGAGGAACGCGATGCCGATCAGCGCCATGACCCGGCCCCGGAACTCGGGCGCGGTCTCCTCGTTGCAGATCGCGGTGGCCATCGAGAGGATCACCATCGAGCTCACGCCCACCAACGGCAGCACGGCGAGCTCGATCGCGAGCGACGGCGCCAGCGCCGCCGCCGTCATCGTGACCCCGACGGCGATGGTGGCGCGGACGAGGATCCGCGTGCTCGCCTTCCCGAAGTGCGCGATCCAGAGCGCGCCCGCCAGGGAGCCCAGGCCGAGGACCGCCATCATGATTCCGAACGTCGCGGCGTTCCCGCCGAACTCGTCTCGAGCCATGCTCGGCATCACGACCTGGTAGTTGAACGCGAACAACCCGACGATCGCGGTGATGATCAGTGCGAGCCGCACCGGTCGGTTGTGCCACGTGTACCGCAGTCCGTCGCGGAGCTGCCGCTTGGCGTGCGCGACGGGCGGCGACGGGCGCAGCTCCGCCGGCTGCATCGCGGCGAGCGCCCAGATCACGGCGATGAACGAGAGGCCGTTCAACAGGAAGCACCACGCCACACCGAACGACGCGATGATCATGCCGGCGATGGCCGGCCCGATGACCCGCGAGGCGGTGAAGACCGTGCTGTTGAGGCCGACGGCGTTGGCGATGTCGGCGTGCGGGACCATCTCGGGGACGAAGGCGCGTCGCGCCGGGTTGTCGAGCGCCGTGACGACACCGAGACCGAACGCGAGTGCGTAGACCATCCAGACCTCGGCGACCCCGGTGGCGGCCACCGTGGCGAGGACGAGCGCGAGCGCGCCCGCCGCAGCGGCGGTACCCATGAGTACGCGGCGCTTGTCGATCCGGTCGACGAGCACGCCCGCCCACGCACCGAAGAGCAGCATCGGTGTGAACTGGATCGCGAGCGTGATGCCGACGGCGAGTGCACTGTGCGTGAGGCTCAGTACCAGCCACGCCTGCGCGACGAGCTGCAACCAGGTTCCGGTGCCCGAGACGACCTGGCCGAGGAAGTACAGCCTGAAGTTTCGTGTGCGGAGGGAGTGGAACGTGCGCCGCGCGGCGCGCTCCATCGGCGTCATCGGTCGGGCTCCGCGAGCAGCCGGTCGAGCACGTCGACCGCCCGGCCGAGGACCTCGCGGTCCTCCGTGGAGAGGCGCTGCAGGCGCCGGTCGAGCTCCGCGGTCTTCTGCGACCGGTTGCGGGCCAGGAGCCTGCGTCCGGCGGTGGTCACCTCGACCCGCACGATCCGGCGGTCGTCGGGGTCGACCTGGCGCGCGACGAACCCGTCGGCCTCGAGGCGGGACACCGCGGCCGTCACGGTCGGCGGTGTCACCCGCTCGGCCGCGGCGAGCTCACCGAGCGTGATCGGCCCCTTGCGCTCGATCGAGGCGAGGGCCGAGAGCTGCGTGGGGGAGGCGTCCACGCCCGCCTGCTGCCGGAGCCGTCGCGCGCGAGCCGGGTCACGGCGAGACGGAGCCGCTCGGCGAGGTCACGCTCGGTCATCGCGGGGGGAGGGGTCATCACGCTCATTGCTTCGTCGAACTAATTAGGGACTCTAAGTATTCCGGGTGCGGGACAGAGATGCAAGGCGATTTCGGGTTCTGCGATGCTCCGACCCATGAGGACCGGGCCATGAGCGTCCCCACACCCGCGGACATGCGCGACTGGGGCCTCGTCGCCCCGGAAGAGCTCGAGCGCATCGTGATCGTGTCCCCCCACCTCGATGATGCCGTCCTGGGGTGCTCGCACCTCATGTCGGCGCACCCGGGGGTGACGGTCGTGACGGTGTTCGCCGGTCGGCCGGTCGAGTACCCGACGCCGATGGAGCGGTGGGACACGATCTGCGGCTTCGTCGAGGGTGACGAGGTGCACGTCGCGCGACGGGCCGAAGACGCCGCCGCCCTCGCCGTGCTGGACGCGACGCCGTTGTGGCTCGACTTCGTCGAGCACTCCTACCTGGAGCGCGCGCACTGGCCGCGCCCCGTCGACGTCGTCGACACCCTCACCTCGACGTTGCGCGACCTCGACCCGACCGCGGTGTTCGCGCCCTTCGGGCTCGCCAACCCGGACCACGACTGCACGCACGCCGCCGCGATGATGGCGCGCGAGCGTCTGAACTCGTCGATCAGCTGGTTCTGCTACGAGGACATGGGGTACAAGCACATCCCCGGTCTGCTCGCGTGGCGCATCTCACGGCTGTTCCGTCGCGGTCTCTGGCCGACGCCGGCGGCAGTACCGGTCGACCCCGACCGCGTCCGCAAGCAGGCCGCCCTCGACTGCTACCCGTCGCAGCTGCTCGCACTGGAGGCCGAGTGGCGGGTCGCGGAGAAGCTCGCCGCTCCTGCACCCGAGCAGCACTGGCGCCTCGCGCCGCCGCCGGAGGGCTGGGAGGGACTGCGCGACTGACGTCGCGCTGCCCCGTCTAGGAGAACGCGTTCGCGCCGACCTTGCCACCCAGCTCGGGGCACTCGCCGGCGAACGTCCCCCAACCGCACTCCCATCCGGGGACGACCCAGTCGTGGACCATGTACAGGTCCTTGAGGCCGGACTTGTGGCCACCCAGGCTCTCGCACTCCGCCTTGCTCATGTCCTCGCTGCCGATGACGATGTCCTTGATGCAGAGACCGCCGTTCCGGCTGTGGGTGTGCCAGTAGTCGTTGGGTCCGGCAAAGCCTTCGGGCGCGCCACCCTTGTTGTAGACGAGGTAGCTCAACCCGATGATCTTGGAATCGGGTGCGGTCCCGTCGAACAGCAGCTCCGACGGGTGCGCCGGGTCGAAGTGTGCGACGTACCGGCCGTTCGTGTAGTGCGCACCGATGCACGGGAGGTACGTGGTCGACTGCTTGTAGCCGGCCGCGGTCGCGCTCGGCGACGTTCGGGAACGAGGCCGCGGCGGCGCGCGCCTGCTCCTGCTGTTGCGCGAGGAGGATCCGCTCGGCCTCGGTGAGCGGGATCTGGGGAGCCGCGCCACGGTGACCGTGCCCGCCCTCGGAGTTGCCACCGGTCGGCACCGGGACAGCCTGCTCGCACGGCGTGTCGCCGGTCGACGTGCCCGTCGCGCTGTGGTCGTGGCCGTCGGCCGTCGTGGCGGCGATCGAGGCACTGGCCGAGGTGTCGCCGCGGTCGGGCCCCGGATCGGCGAACACGACGACGGCGGCACCGACGACGAACCCCAAGAGGACGAGTGCCACGTACAGAGCCTTCACGGTTCCCCCCAGATGGATGGTCCATCCAGGGTACTGCCCCGCTCCCCCGGTGCGGAGGGCGCCCGTACACTCCGGGCATGCGATTCGGTCTCGATCTGGCGCAGCAGCGCATGTCCTTCGACGAGCTCGTGGCCCGTGCCCGGTTCGCCGACGCCGCGGGGTTCGACGGCATCTGGGGCTTCGACCACTTCCAGCCGATGTACGGCGAGGGCCCGGGTGAGTGCTTCGAGGGCAACACCACGCTGGCCGCCCTCAGCGGACACACGAGCACGGCGCGCCTCGGGTTGCTGGTCACCGGCATGACCTACCGCCACCCGGCGGTCTTCGCGGCGGAGGCGATCACGATCGACCATGCGTCGGGCGGTCGGCTCGAGCTCGCGTACGGGGCAGCGTGGTTCGACGCGGAGCATCACGCGCTCGGGATCCCGTTCCCACCGACCGGCGAGCGCATCGACGCGTTCGAGGAGGCCCTGCAGGTCGTGCGCGGTCTCCTCACCACCGACGGGTTCACCTTCGAGGGGCAGCACTTCCAGGTGCGCGACGCGACGCTCAACCCGAAGCCCGTCCAAGCGCCGCACCCACCGATCTGGATCGGTGCGTCAGGCGAGCAGCGGACGATGCCGATCGCGGCCCGGTACGCGGACGCGTGGCACTCCTTCGGCCCGGTCGAGGTGCTGGCCGGGAAGTCGGAGCGGATCTCTGCGCACGCGGAGGCCGCCGGTCGCGATCCCGCGAGCATCCTGCGAGCGTCGTCTCTCTCGCTCGACGACGACCTCGACGACATCGCCCGCACGATCGACGCGTGGCGCGAGGCGGGGTTCGGGTACCTCGTGTGCGGTTGGCCCGGGAGCGGACGCGCCCGCGTCGAGGAGTTCGTGGAGCGCTTCCTCGGCTGAGCACCCGAGCGCCGTGCTCGTCAGGACAGGGGCGACCAGCTCGAGGTGCGGAGCAGGCGGCTCTCCCAGTCGTCGCGCACCTGCAGCGCGTCGTGCATCCACGTGCCGGGCGCGCGGTGCTCGGCCGGGATCTCTGTGTACAGGAGCCCGAGCAACCGCTTCGGCTCGGTGACGCGCTGCCAGAGCACCACCTCGGATCGGCGGCCGGTCGCGAACGCGGTCTGCCACACGCTGAGCAGCTCGAGCATCGAGCGGCCGCCGTGGCGCCCTTCGGCCAGGCTCGGCGCGTACTGGTCGTGGGCCTTCTTCAGGTAGTCGTCGAGCATGCCCTCGTGGGGCCACGCGGTGTCCTCCATGAACAGCGTGAGGTCGTGGTCGGCGGGCTCGGCGGGGACCGCGTCGAGGTCCTCGACCGGCGACGTCGCCCACGGCACCGGCAGCATGATCTTCCCCTGCACGCCGTGCCGCAGCTGGTCGACATCGCGCGCCCACGACCGGAGGTCGCCGTCCTGGACGCGCCCGGCCAGGCGCCCCCACGCCGCGCCGTCGCGCGCCGCGGTGACGGTGACGACCGTGTAGGCGCGACCCGACCCGTGCGCGAGATGCATGAAGTAGAGGAGCCGCGCGTCGTCCCCCTTCGCGAGCTCGCCCAGCCACCGATCGCGGTATGCCGCCTCGAACGCGTCCTCGTGTGCACCGCGCACCTGGTGCACCTCATGGAGTAGGAGCACGTCGGTTCCCCCCGTCGGTCTCGGTCGTGATCGCCCGCAGAATCTCATCGACGGCGTCGTCGGCGAGCGCCTGCAGCTCGTCGTCTGTCCGGTCCTGGATCGGGTGCGGCGACGAACACGCGCGCCGGGTCGGCACCGAGCGCGCCGCGACTGCGCGTCGGCGCGCGTCGACGAACTCGATCGACGCGACGAACACGCTGGGCACGCCGCAGATCCTCCAGGTTCACGATGTCGTGCACACTGCACGACGTGCAGATGCCTCAATCGGCAAGCGCCTCGATCACCGCGTCGCACTGCTTCGCGATCTCGTGGCGCAGGTCGATCGGCGCGGGCTTGGTGAACGTCGGCTTCGAGAAGCGCAGCACCTGCAGCGCCGCGCGCCGGCGAGCCGTTCGCTCGAGGCGGTCGAGGAAGACATCGCCGCGGGCCTTGCAGATGTCGAGCAGTCCGACGGTGCGCCCGTCGAGCGACGCCGGCCGGGCGACGCGCTCGCGCGTCGGCGGCCGTCGCGCTCGCCGGTCGGGTCGAGCAGGATCGCGCGGCTCATGTCCCGATCTCCTTCGTGACCGGCTGGCTGCCGCCCGCGCCGCTCGAGCCATCCGCCGATGATGGCCGAGAACAGGCCCGCGCCGCCACCGGCGTGGACGAGGAGCAGCCCGCCGTCCCGGAACTTCGGGAGCATGGCGCCGCGCGAACGCCTCCGGCATGCCCTCGGCGATGCCCGCCGGCGCCGCGGACGAGCTCGTCGCCCGGCATCTGGAGGCAGCTCGGACAGCTCGGCGACGAGGCGGGCCTCGGTCCCAGCCGGCCTCGGCGGAACACGCGGGCGTGCTCGGGTGACACGACCAGCATCGCGTCGAACGCCACCACCAGCTTCGGGTGGGCGACGGTGCGCAGACAGGCCGCGAAGCTGCGCGGCGAGCGACTCCGGTGTCGCGCGAGAGCTGGTCGACGATCACGCGCGGCCCCTCGCCGGTGAACAGGGTCACCGCGGACGGTACCGGGGCTCGAGCCCGCGGGACACGTGCAACGGCTCCCATGGCGATCCCGCTTCGTCCTCGGCGAAGCAGAACGTGTACTTGCCGGGCTGGCCGAGGGTCGCGCGGTCGACGCCGCCGGGCCGTCCCCCGCCGACGTTGCGGATGACGAGCTGGAGCGCGCGTCCGATCGTCGCGTTCGCCCGGTTGCCCTGCCCGAGCGCGTTCTCGCCGGAGTTCATCCCGATCGCGCGGCGCGACGGGTCCGTTCACGACGACCACCGGGCCGACCGGCATCGTCGTCGCCAGCACGCCGTGGATGTTGAACTCGTCGGTGCACGCGGCCTCCACCGCGGCGAGGACGACCGGGAGGTACTCGGGCCGGCACCCCGCCAGCACCGCGTTGATCGCGACCTTCTCGACGCTGCACTCGACGAGGTCGGGAGGTACGACGGCGACGACCTCGCCGCCGTCTCGGGTCGTTCCGGCGAGCATGCGCAGCGACTCGCTCCGGCGTCGGCGGCACGACGGGGAGTCCGTCGCTCCAGCCGCGCTCGAACATCGCCTCGACCTCGTCCTCGCCGGCCCGCCGAGCGTCGACGCGACGGGACTGCAGCCGCGCACCCGCAGCAGCCGACGTGCGCGCCGCGAGCGACATCGGGATCGATGGGTCCGGGAGCCGCAGCCGGGGCGGTGCGGCGGGAGGTCGACGCCGAGGCCGGTCCGCCCGGTACAGGCCTCCCACTCGCTCGCGGCTCCACCCGACGACGCGGTCGGTCTCGACGCCGTCGACCACCCGGAGGAGCGTCGGGACCGTCTCGATCCCGAGCGAGAGCGAGGCCGTCAGCCCGGTGTCGTCGACGGCGTCGAGCCCGGGCGGGAACGCGGGGTCGTCCTGGGTCAGGACCGTGAACGGTGTCGTCGGATCGGCCGCGAGCTCGGCGAGGACGGGGACGACGAGGACGCACGTCGGGCAGTCACGCTTGACGATCGCGACCAGTCCGTCGGGCAGGGCCATGGGGCTACCGGGCGGCGTTCACGTGAGCGACTCGATGACGGAATCGATCGCGCGCGTCGACGTCGCGACGTCGGCGGGATCGATCGCGGGGAACAGCGCGATGCGCAGCTGGTTGCGACCGAGCTTGCGGTAGGACTCGGTGTCGACGATCCCGTTCGCCGCGCAGGGCGGCCGCGATCGCGTTGGCGTCGACGCCCTCGAAGTCGATCGTCGCGCTCACTCGGCTCCGCTCCGACGGCTTCGCGACGAACGGGGTCGCGTGCGCGCTCGCCTCGGCCCAGCCGTAGAGGATCTCGGCGGACCGGTCGCAGCGCGAGGCGGCCCATTCGAGCCCGCCCTGGGCGTTCATCCACTCGATGGTGTCGGCGAGGAGGAACAACGTCGCGAGCGCCGGCGTGTTGTAGGTCTGGTCGAGCCGGCTGTTCTCGAGCGCGATCTGGAGGTCGAGCGACGGCGGGCACCAGCGCCCGGTCGCGCCGATCTGCTCGATCCGCTCGATGCCCGCCGGCGAGCAGCACGCGAGCCACAAGCCGCCTTCGGACCGCGAGCGACTTCTGCGGTGCGAAGTAGTAGACGTCGTACTGGTTCGGGTCGACGCGCAGCCCCGCGGCGGCGGACGTGGCGTCGACGAGCACGATGCCGTGGGCACCCTCGGGGCGGATCACATCGGCCATCACGCCGGTCGAGGTCTCGTTGTGCGTGAGCGCGTACGCGTCGACCGAGGCGTCGACGACCGGGTCCGGGTGCGTGCCGGGTTCGGACTCGATGATGATCGGGTCCTCGAGGTGCGGTGCGGCGAGTGTGACCGCGGCGAACTTCGAGGAGAACTCGCCGAAGGAGAGGTGCTCGGTGCGCCGCTGGACGAGACCGAAGGACGCGGCATCCCAGAAGGCGGTCGTCCCGCCGTTGCCGAGGAGGACCTCGTAGCCGTCGGGGAGTGAGAAGAGCGCTGCGAGCCCGGCACGAACACGGTGGACCACGTCGCGGACGCCCGGGCGCCGGTGGCTGGTGCCGAGGTAGTCGCCGGCGACCTCGGTCAGGCGCGCCACGGCCTCGGGGCGAACCTTCGAGGGACCCGACCCGAAGCGCCCGTCGGACGGCCGCAGCTCGGGCGGCAGGACGATCGTGGCAGGGTCGACTCCCATCGGAGCGAGCCTACCGGGGGGCCTGCAGACGCTCCGCAGACTTCCCGGTCGCCTCCTCGTACCAGCGCGGTCGCCGTGTGCGCGCCCAGCGGGCGCTGATCGTGCCGCGGCGCATCGAGTCGAGCGCGTCCGGGTCGCGCAGCGCGAACACGACGTGTCCGACCACCGCGAACCAGATCCCGAGCGCGACCCAGTCGTGCACGAAGGTGGCGCCGGTCCGCCAGTCGAGGGGGAACGGCTCGAACCACTTCATGATGATCCCGGTGCCGAGCATCAGGAAGATCGCGGCGCCGAGGAACGTCGCGTTGAGCTTCTGGCCCGGGTTGTACTTCCCGAGGCGAGCGGTGGCGCGCGTCTTCCGGCGGAGCCACCGCCGATCGTCGGGGATCCAGCGGTTGATGCGACCGAGGTCGGTGCGCAGCGAGCGACCCCAGCTCCCGAGGAGGCCGAGGAAGAGGGGGATCGGCAACACGAGACCCGCGAAGACGTGCACGTTGCGCACGAGCTCACGCCGGCCGACCACCGCACTCAACGGGCCCGCGTACAGCGTGGCACCGGTGAGCATCAGGGCGAGGAACAGCGTGGCGGTGACCCAGTGCACGACGCGCTCGACGCGGTCGAACCGCTCGAGGTCGGGCTCGCGCGGTCCGGCCGACTCGATCGTCGCGGCCTCGCCCGTCACGTTGCCTCGTCGTCGCGGCCGTTGGACCGGCCGACCCACGCGTCGACGTCGTAGCCGCGCACCTCCCAGTACCCGGGCTCGACCTTCTCGGTGAGCTCGATCGCGCTCAACCACTTGCACGACTTGTAGCCGTACATCGGCGCGACGTAGAGCCGCGCCGGTCCGCCGTGCTCCGACGTCAGCGGTTCGCCTTCGAACTCGTACGCGACGATGACGTCGTCGCGTCGGGCCTGGTCGAGCGTGAGGCTCTCTGAGTACGCACCGTCGAAGGACAGGAAGCGGACCGCCGCCGCGTCCGTCTGCACCCCGGCGCGGTCGCAGGACATCCGCGAGGCGCACACCCGCCCACTTCACGTCGGGGACGCGCCAGCCGGTCACGCACTGGAAGTCGCGGGTGAGCCGCGTGACCGGCATCGCGGTGACGTCGTCGAACGTGAGGTCGAGCGGTCGGTCGACCAACCCCCGCACGCGGAGGCGATAGGCGGCCCGGCTCCGCTCGGGGAGCGACCCGGTGACCGTGTAGATCCGGAACCGACCGATCGGGAGGAGGCCCAGCACGCCCGTGGGATCGCGACCCAGGATGGGGGCGACGGTGTCCTCGAGCCAGCCCTGGATCGCGGCGCCCGTGGCGACCCCGACGGCTCCGAGGCCCAGGAGGCCCAGGAACATCCGACGCCCGACGGGGGTCCCCCGCTCGCCGTGGCTCTTCGCCCCGGAGCCGGTCGTCTCGGTGCCCATCACCAGAGAGTACGGAGCAGATCCCCGGCCCGGGTTGCGGGCGGGTCAGCCGAGGGCGAGGACCTCGTCGAACCCGGCCCGGAGGTCGGCGAGGAAGGCGTCGGTGTCGGGGAGCGCCCGGAGGTCGGTGTTCACGCCCACGAAGCAGCTCCCGCAGTGCGACAGCAGCACGACGTTCGCGGCCGCGCCCGAGAGCGGCCCGAACGCGTACATCTCCTCGACCTCCGACCCGCACATGAAGAGGGGGAACGGCGAGCCGGGCACGTTGCTCGTGATGAAGTCGGTGCCCTTCAGCATCGAGCCGAAGAGCGCGGTCGCGACCCGGCGAGGGAGCCGGTTCAGGATCGTGGCGAGATTCTCGGACAGCGCCACTGCCGGCTCCGCTCGCAGTGCCCGGCACCGGTTCGACACCTCGCGCACACGCTCGTCCGGGTCCGCGACCATCAGGGGGACGACGAGGCGCGCCGTCGTGAAGTGGTTGCCGCCCAGTCCCGCGCTCTCACCGCGGATGTTGATCGGCATCATCATGCGGAGCTCGTCGATATCGCTCGCGCGCGCGTCATGGTACCGGCGCAGGCCGCCGAGCACTGCCGCGACGAACACGTCGTTCAGCGAGCCGTTGGTCGCCTTGGCGGCACGTTTCATGTCGTCGAGGGGAGCGGTCAGCGTCGCGACGCGGCGGTCGAGGCTCCGACCCGAGATGAGGTGCGACATCGGGTTCGGTGCGGGCTGCAGGAAGCGCGCGACGGATCCGGCGGTGCGGGCGGCCTCGTCGAGCGCACCTGTCGCGTCGTCGCGCAGTCGGCGGAACGCGCCGAGGGTTCTGCTCCCCACACCGCGAGCCGTCTCGGCCAGGCGCTGGGTCTGCCACTCGACCCCGTGCGCGACGAGCCCGCTGCGGGTGAACACCGGCAGCTCGACCGGGTCGGGGTCGGGTGCCGGCACCGCGGGCTCGCGCTCGAGGTCGAACAACATGAGCAGGAGCTTCATCCCGCCGACGCCGTCACTCATCGAGTGGTGGATCTTGAGCACGACGGCGGCGCGCTTGTCGGGCAGACCCTCGACGAGCGTGCACTCCCAGAGCGGACGGGCGCGGTCGAAGTCGCCCATCGCCGCGGTCGCCGCGACGTCGAGCACCGCGCCGAAGGAGCGGGGCTTCGGCGCGCGCACCCGCCGCACGTGGTAGCCGAGGTCGAAGTCCGGGTCGACCGACCACGCCGGTGGTCCGACGCGCAGCGCCGGTTCGACGACGCGCTGGCGTAGTCGCGGGATCAGGCGGCTTCCCCGGTCGAGGCGGGCGACGAAGCGGTCCCAGTCGGGCGCCCGGTCCAGGACGAAGGCGGTGACGATCGTGGAGCGCAGCTGCGGGTCGCGGTCGATGCTCCACATGAGCGCGTCGGTATCACCCAGCGTGTGCTCGAACCGTTCCGCCATCCGTCCCCCCGAACCGGTGCCGTCCCGGTGCTCACCGATCGGCGAGCCGGGTCAGGCGCCGTACTTCTGGAGCCTCCCCGCGTTCGCCAACATGAACGCCATCAGGTCCTTCATCGGCCGGATGCCGAGGTCGCCGTGGCGGACCCACCGCTCACCGAACTGCTCGACCGAGTCGCGCCCGCAGCGCGCGCTCCACAGCAGGGTGGGCACGGGATGCCACGAGTGGGCGGCCATCTGGCTCGGCGTGGAGTGGTCCCCGGTCACCGCCACCACGTCGGGTCCGAGGGCGCGGAGCTGCGGGACGATCGCGTCGAGCGCCTCGATCGCCGCGATCTTCCGTGGGCGGTCGCCGTCCTCGCCGGCCGAGTCGGTGCCCTTGTGGTGGAAGAAGAAGTAGTCGTAGTCGTCCCACACGTCGCGGAGTATCTCGAGCTGCTCCTCGAGGTTCGTCGGCGCGCCGAGCACGTCCATCCCGAGCAGGCGCGCGATCCCGCGGTACATGGGATAGATCGCGACGGCCGCGGCACGAAGTCCGTAGCGCTCGTCGTACTGCGGGAGCTCGCGGTGGGTGTCGAAGCCACGCAGCAGCAATCCGTTGGCGCGGGGCTCGTCGGCCAGGATCGTCCGCACCTGCGCCGCGAGCTCGCCGACGATCTCCGCGGTGCGCTTGGCCTCAGGGGTGCGCGGCTCGGCGTCGAGCGGCGGGACCCCCGTCTGCTGGGGGTCGGTGTCGCCGAGGTGGGGGTCGAGGCCGTCGCCGCGCAGCACGACCAGGCACCGGTGCTCGCGCTCGTGCCGAAAGACCGTGTCGACCCCTTCGATGTGCACGCCGGCCTGTAGCTTCTCGACGACGACCCGGGCCTCGTCGTCGGGGAGGCGCCCCGCGCGTCGATCGGCGATCGTCCCGTCGCCGGCGATCGTGCAGAGGTTGCCGCGAGCGGCGACGTCGCCGGCGCGGACCTCGACGTCGAGGCCGGCTGCCGAGAGCGCCCCGCGCCCGAGCTCGAACACCTCGGGGTCGTACCCGAACAGGCCGAGGTGCCCGGGGCCCGAGCCCGGCGTGATCCCGGGGCCGACCGGCTCGCAGAGACCCGAGGTGCCCTCTGCCGCGAGGGCGTCGAGGTTCGGGGTCATCGCCTCCTCCAGCTCCGTGCCGTGGTCGGCGTCGGCGTACCCACCGAGGCCGTCGAGGACGACGAGGACGAGCTTCGTGTCGGCAGGCTGGATCAGCGGCGTGAGGTCCATCGCCGCGAAACGCTACTTGCCGCCCCCGCCCTTCGCTCCCGGGCTCTTCGTGGTGCCGGGTCCGGGCACGGTGGTCGCGGTGGTGGTGGTCGTCGACGGCGCGGTCTTCCAGGACTCGAGGTCGAAGGTCCGGCCGAAGGCCGCGAGCACCGCGGCCGCGATCCGGTCGCCGCCGGCACGGGTGAAGTGGATCCCGTCACCGGCCCGCACCTGCACCACGGTGCCGTCGGGGTTCTCGAGGTAGTCCGCGTACCCGCCACCGAACGGGGAGAGCACGGACTCGGTGCTGACGAACACCACCTTGCCCGGCCGCTTCTCGGCCTCGGTCTTCACGATCTCGTTGATGAGCTTGTAGCGCGTGTCGAAGCGCTCGGTGTTGCGCATCGGCGGGATCCCGAGCCAGAAGAGCGTCGTCCCGTTCGCGGTGACCTGGTCCATGAGTCCGCCGACCCGGCGGCGGTACTCCGTCTGCCACTCGGGGGTGCCGAAGGGACCGGTGCCACCCTCGCCGGTGAGCGCCTGGTCGTCGTTCGAGCCGATGGTGAGGACGACGGCGTCCGCGTTGAGCGGCGTCACGACTTCGGCGAGATACGCGGGCCAGTTGAAGACCTCCGGGCGCGACAGCCCGGTGGCGACGTGGCCGTCGACCGGACCGAGCAGCCCGATCACGCCGGTCGCGAGCCCCTGGTTCACGATCGACTCCCCGGGGGTGATCGCGAGCGAGTCGCCGGTGACGTACATCGCGAGCTGGTGGTCGGGGGAGAAGGCCTGCTTCGGCGGCGGCGCGGGCGGCGTCTCGCCCACGGGGGAGATCGTCGGGCTCGGCAGCGTGAGGTCGATGTCGTCGTCGCCCTCGCGGCCGATGGCCCACTGCAGCGCGGCGCGTGGGCGGTCGAGGAACAGCGCGTGGCTGACGTCGGCGAGCGGCTCGGCGAAGAACGTCGCGACGTCGCGCGTGAGCCCGACGTCCTGCCCCAGCGCCGTCTTGTGGATCCCCGGCGCGTTCAGCGCCGCGCCCACCAGCAGCGCGACGACCATCGCCACGAGCACGTGGCCGACGGGCATCGTGCGACGCGGGGGGTCGCCGATGTGCTGCCGCGTCCGCTGGCGCTGCGCTCGGGTGGGGGTGTCGGTCATGGGCTCTCGGCTCGGGGGTCGGGGGTCGGGGTCGGGGGTCGGGAAGGGTCTAGAAGCGGAAGTAAATGAACGGTGCGACGCCCCGCGGCCCCATCGTGTTGATGACGAGGAGTGAGACGCCCAGCATCAGGCCCTGCGCCACCGGTGCGAGCCGCGAGAACCTTGCCATGAGCCGGCCCCAGATCTCGCGCGGGACGTACTGCTCGAGGATCCCCGCCGCGATCGCGAGCAGGACCCCCGCCGTGACCAGGGGGGAGGCGTCGAACCAATAGGAGGGATCGAACAGCCGGGCGAGGATGTCCTCGGCGTTCGTGAACGATTCGGCTCGGAAGAAGACCCACGCGAAGCAGACGATCGCGAAGGTGATGGTTCGGGCGGTCACCCGTCGTGCCCGGGTGTCGGGCGGGTCCGGCAGCCCGTGCGCCTGGCGCCGGGATCTCCGGAAGTGCTCGATGCAGAGGAACCAGCCGTGGATGGCACCCCAGACGACGAAGGTCCACGCGGCCCCGTGCCACAGGCCGCCGATCACCATCGTGAGCATGAGGTTGAGGTAGGTG
Organism: uncultured Acidimicrobiia bacterium; assembly: GCA_963809885.1. Classification (GTDB taxonomy): domain Bacteria; phylum Actinomycetota; class Acidimicrobiia; order IMCC26256; family PALSA-555; genus JALHSW01. The sequence continues at coordinate 292,456 of CAWELA010000007.1, forward strand.
CGCCAGGTGCCGGCCCGGTTCCCCCCGAGCGGGACGTAGAGGTAGTCGCGCAGCCAGCGGGAGAGCGTCATGTGCCAGCGGCGCCAGAAGTCCTGGATCGACGTGGAGGCATATGGGCTGTCGAAGTTCTGCGGGAAGCGGAAGCCCAGCAGCAGCGCGATCCCGATCGCGATGTCCGTGTAGCCGCTGAAGTCGCAGTAGATCTGCACGGCGTACCCGACGATCGCCACGAGGACCTCGAGGCTCGAGTGTGTGTTCGGCGACGCGAACACCGCATCCACGATCTGGGTCGCGAGCACGTTCGCGAGCACGACCTTTTTGAACATCCCGATCGTGATGAGGAAGAACGCACGGCTGGCGTCGACGTGGCGCGGGTCGTGGCGCTCCTTGAGCTGCGGCATGAACTCGGCCGGACGCACGATCGGGCCCGCGACGACGTGCGGGAAGAACGAGAGGAAGACGGCGAAGTCGATCAGCCTGCCGGGCTCGAACGTGCCACGGTACGTGTCGATGACGTAGCTGAGCGCTTGGAACGTGAAGAACGAGATGCCTACCGGCAGCGCCACACTGATCAGCTCCGGTGAGATGTGGAGCCCGATCCGGTCGAGCGTGTTCGTCGCATTGCTGACGAAGAAGTCGTAGTACTTGAAGTATCCGAGCACTCCGAGGTTGGCGACGACCGCGCCGACGACGATCAGACGCTTCTTGAGATCGGTGTCGGCGCGTTGCACTGCCTTCGCGAACAGCTGGTTGCCGATCGTCGACGCGGCGATGAGGAAGCAGAACCGCCAGTTCCAGTACCCGTAGAAGAAGTACGACGCGCCGAGCATGAAGATCTTCCAACGGCGGCGCCGGGGCATGAGCACCCAGCTCACCGGCAGGACGATCATGAAGAAGATCGCGAAGGTAACGGTGGGAAAGAGCATGGGAAGTCGCCAGTCTCGCGCCCCGGAGGGCGCGTTCAGCGCTGCGAGCGACCGCGATGCACGACGGCGGCGCGACGCCGCTCGATCTCGTCGAAGTCGACGCGGTAGTCGCGGAACACCGCCTGTTCGTGGGCGATCGCCTCGCCGACGGTCAGCGTGGCGTTGTGGTCGTACAGCGCCTTGAGGTGACGCACGGTCGGGCCGTCGTTCGCTGCGATGTCCGCGGCGAACGAGCGGGCCGCGGGGAGCAGCTCATCGTGCGCGACGACGTGGTTCACGAGCCCGATGCGCAGCGCCTCGGTGGCGTCGACGAAGTTGCCGGTGAGGCTCATCTCCTTCGCGCGTCGCAGGCCGACCGCCATCGGCAGGTAGACGCTCATACCGCCTCCGGGAGAGACGCCGACCCGCGCGTGCGTGTCGCCGAAGAACGCGAGCTCGGACGCGACGAGGAAGTCACATCCCAGCGCGAGCTCGAAGCCGCCGGTGATGCAGGCTCCGTTGATCGCGCCGATCACCGGGGTGGTCATGTCCCAGACCGCCTGGATCGGATTGTTCCATCGCAGAGCGTCGTCGCCGCGTCCGCCGGTGAGGTTCGCGCCGCTGGTCCCGAGCTCCTTGAGGTCGAGCCCGGCGCAGAACGCCGGGTCACTGCCGGTCAGCACGACGACGTCGACGTCGGGATCGTCCTCGGCGGCGGCCAGCGCCGCGGCCGAGGCCCGGTGCAGCGCCGTGTTCAGCGCGTTCCGGGCCTCGGGACGGTGCAGCGTGACGGTGCAGATCCGATCGGTCGTCTCCACGTGTACGACGTCGCTCATGGCGCCACCGTACCGACCGGACCGGGCTCAGGCCGGTGCGGCCGTGGCGTCAACCGATCCGGAACCTCATGCTCACCTGCACGGCGAGGCTCTCGGACCCGGGCTGGATCGGCACCCGGCCTGCGTCCTCCGCGCTGGCGGCCGTCGGCGTGGCGTCGACGACCGGGCCTCCGGAGGAGGTCGACTCGCTCATCGCCAGCACGTCGCCGAGGTCGACCTCCGCCGCCTTCGCGAGCTGCTCGGCCTGCGAACGGGCTCGCTTGACCGCCTCCGCGCGCGCCTGGGCGACGAGGTCGCTGTTGTCGTCGAAGGAGAAGTACAGGCTGCTCACGACGATCTCGTCGCCGGCCACCTCCGCGGCGGCGTCGACGATCCGCCCCGCCTTCCCGAGGTCGCGGATCTGCACGTCGACGGTGTTGCTGACGCCGTAGCCGATGACGTTCTCGCGCTCGTCGTCGTAGACCGGTGAGATGGAGAGGTCCGCGGTCTGGATGTCCTTCTCGTCCACGCCAGCGTCCCGCAGCACGCTGATGACCTTGCTGGTGAGCTCGCTGTTGTGCGTGAGGGCCGCACCCGCGCTCTTGTCGCGTGTGCTGACGCCCAGGGTGAGCGAGAGGATGTCGGGGGTGCCGCGCACCTGACCGGTGCCGACGACGTCGATCGTGCGTACCCGCTCGGTGCTGTCATCCGTCTGGTGACCAGCCTGCCCGCGCCCTGCCGCGCCCGCGACGCTTGCGAACGCGAGACCACTCGAGAGCGTGATCGCCCCGATCAGCAGCGCGACCCGCGCGACCCGTTGCCGTGCTCGCATCGTTCCTCCCAGGTTCCGGTGTGGTCCGGTGTGCACTCGACGACCTTTGACGGCCGCGGAGGCGTCGCGGTTCCCGGGAGGCGGAGATCAGGTCGCGGGCGGCGGCGCGAGGTCGTGACCGGCCTGGGCTGCGTCCCCGAGGAAGCGCGCGAGCACCTCGTCGGTCTCCTTCGCGTTGTAGATGTCCTCTTCGAGCGACCAGAGCCCGTTCCCGGCGTACTCGAGGACCACCGCGACCGCGAACTTGTACTCACCGGTCATCCCGGGGAGCGGATCGAAGGCGTTCCAGCAGTACGCGACGACGCGGTTGCCATCGATCATGTACCACTCGATCGGGAAGCTCATCCCCGAGACGGAGCCCATCGTGGCGACGATCCACTCCCGGATCGCCTCGCGCCCGTGCATCGTTCCCATCTCGTGCTCGACGTACAGGGCGTCCTCGGTGAACTGGTCCGCCCACGCGCTCCAGTCGTTGGTGGTGCCCCGTGCCACGTACTTGTGGAACTCCGCGTCGACCTCTGCGCGGCCGAATGCCATGTCGTCCCCCCGACCCTTCGTCCCCACAGGCTGCTGCGGCGCTCGTCGGAGCCTACGCTCGGCGATCGTGGCGCGGTCCGAGCCCAGCGGATTCCCGGAGCATGTCTTCGAGCTCGACGGCGACGTCGCCCGGCCGACGGCGTTCGCTCGCGGACCGTGGTCGCCGCACGCCATGCACGGTGGCGCACCGGCCGCGCTGCTCGCACGCGTCGTCGAGCGGCACGATCCCGGTTCGGCGGCCTTCGTCGCGCGTCTCACCATCGAGCTCCTCCGACCGGTCCCGCTCGCCCCGCTCACGACCGTGGCGCGGACGATCCGCCCCGGGAGGAAGGTGCAGTGGATCGAGGCGTCGCTCTTCGCCGACGGCGTGGAAGTGGTGCGCGGCGACCGCGTTGCGTCTGCGGACCGACGAGGGGCTCGAGCTGCCGCTGCCGGACTCGCCATCGCCGGAGATCCCGCCGCCCTCGGCGAGCAGCCCGTTCGCGATCGAGTTCACCGCGGGTGTCGACGTCGGGTTCTGGGCCGCGGTCGACGTCCGGCAGGCCGCGGGCTCGTGGACCGAGCCCGGACCCGGCACGGTGTGGTTCCGGCTGCGCGTCCCGATCGTCGCCGGGGAGGCGGTCTCGCCCCTGCAGCGGGTCGCCGCCGCGGCCGACTTCGGCAACGGCGTCAGCGCGGCGCTCCCCCGCGGCGAGTACCTCTTCATCAACCCCGATCTCTCGATCCACCTGCACCGGCACCCGGTCGGGGAGTGGGTGGGGCTCGACGCCGTGACCCGGGCCGAGCACGCCGGGGTGGGGTTGGCGCGTGCCACGCTCCACGACGAGCAGGGCCCGTTCGGCGTGTCGCTCCAGTCGTTGCTCGTCGACCATCTCTGAACGAGCGCGCGCTGAACGAGCGCGCCGGATCGAGGGCCGCACCGGCCGCCCGGGGCCCTGTCCTGGACAAAAGATATCCAGGATAGGTACTGTCGTGGTCATGCGGCTGGCCGAGGGCGTCGAGTGGGGGATCCACTGCACCGCGCTGCTCGCGGCACTCCCGCCCGGGCAGACGCTCTCCGCCGCCCGACTCGCCGAGTACCACGGTGTCCCGGCGCCCTACCTCACCAAGCACCTCCAGGCGCTGGTGCGCGGCGACGTGCTCGAGTCGGTCTCGGGCCCGCGCGGCGGGTTCCGGCTCGCCCATGTCGCGGCCGAGACGACGGTGCTCGACGTGGTGGAGGCGATCGACGGTGACGAGCCGTCGTTCCGCTGCACCGAGATCCGTCGGCGGGGTCCGACACGGGTCGCCGCACGCGAGTACTCGGCGCCGTGCTCGATCCACGCCGTGATGGATCACGCCGACGACGCCTGGCGCGCGGAACTGCGCGCCGTGACCATCGCCGACCTGCTCGGCAACGTCCTGGAAGGAGCCCCGCGCCTCGCTGGAGAAGGCCGTCGTGTGGCTCGGGGAGGCAATGCGATGAGGTGCTTCATGACCGGTGCGACGGGTGTCATCGGCCGACCCACAGTGCGAGCACTTCTCGAAGCGGGCCACGAGGTCCGGGCCGTCGCGCGCGACGACGCGAAGGCCGATCGGTTGCGCGCTGCCGACGCGGAGCCCGTGACCGTCGATGTGTTCGACGGTCCGGCCCTCGTCGACGCGGTGGCCGGCTGCGACGCGATCCTTCACCTCGCGACCAACGTGCCGAAGCTGTCGCGGATGGCGGTGCCCGGCGCGTGGAAGACGCACAACCGGCTCCGGACGGAGACGACCGCGTCCCTGCTCGAGGGCGCCCGGATCCATGGGATCGGGACCTTCGTGAAGGAGTCGATCACCTTCACCTACCCGGATCGCGGCGCCGAGTGGATCGACGAGTCGGTCGCGCCGGACGCTTCGATCACGGCGCTCGCGCCGACGCTCGAGGGGGAGCGCCTGGTCCGGGAGGCCGGTGGTCGGGGCGTCGTGCTCCGGTTCGGTCTGCTCTACGGGGCGGCGCAACCGATCGACCGACGAGGCGCTGCGGCTCGCGCGCCTGCGCACCGCGCCGGCTCCGGGTGCAGCGGGCTCGTACGTCTCGTCGATCCATGTCGATGATGCTGCGAGCGCCGTCGTCGCCGGGCTCGACGCGCCGGCCGGGACGTACAACGTCGTGGACGACGAGCCGCTGACCAGGCGCGAGTACGCCGACGCGTTCGCGCAGGCCTTCGACCTCCCGCACCTCCACCTCACCCCGGGCGGCGCGCTCCGCGTCGTTGGCGGCTCGAGTGCGCGTGCACTGACCGCTTCGCAACGGGTGTCGAACGTGCGCTTCAAGGACGACGACCGGTTGGGCACCCTCTGTGCCGAGCGCCAGGACCGGCTGGGCGGCCGTCGCCGCGGCCCGCCGGACCGCCGACACGTCGAGGCCGGGGGTGACGGGATGAACGCCCGGACGCTCGTGCGCGTCGGTCTGCTCGTGCTCGGGGCCCAGGCGCTGGTCTCGGGCGTGTGGGCCTCGCTCGCACCGCGCAGCTTCTACGACGACTTCCCCGGGCTGGGGCGCCACTGGGTCGCGTATGGACGGTCCCTACAGCGAGCACCTGGTGCGCGACTACGGGGCGCTCAACCTGGCGCTCGCCGTCGTGACGCTGCTCGCCGCGTTCTGGGTCACCCGCCACATCGTCATCGCCGCCGCGGTCGCGTGGATCGTGTACTCGGTCCCGCACGTCCTGTACCACGGGTTCAACGTCGAGGGGTACGAGACAGGCGACCAGATCGGCATCATCGGGGGGCTGCTCCTCGCGCCGGTCATCGCGGTGCTCGTCCTGGTCCTCCTGCCCCGCGAGGATCCGGTGGCCGGCGGACCTGCGGGATGACGACCGGTGGGATGATGCCCGCATCACCGACTCCGAACCGCCCCTGTACTCGTTCGAGGACGTCACCGTCGCGGGTGTCGAGCACCCGCGCCTGATCCACGCGACCGGCGCGGTCCCGCCGGTGGGGGTGACGGTCCTCGTCGGGCCGTCGGGATCCGGCAAGTCGACCCTGCTGCGCCTCTGCAACCGGCTCGAGATCCCCGAGTCGGGGACCGTCTGCTTCCGCGGGGACGACGTCGGCGGCCTGGACCCGCTGCGGCTGCGACGCCGCGTCGGGATGGTGTTCCAGCGGCCGACACCCTTCCCGGGCACGATCGCGGAGAACCTCCGCGTCGCGGAGCCCGACCTGACGGGGCACGCGGCGGACCTGGCGCTCCAGCGGGTCGGCCTCGACGGGACGTTCCTCGACCGCGACGCGCGCCGAGCTCTCGGGCGGCGAGGCGCAGCGCGTCTGCCTCGCCCGGACGCTCGTGACGCGCCCCGAGGTCGTGCTGATGGACGAGGTCACGTCGTCGGTCGATCCCGCCGCGACCCGCGGGCTCGAAGAGCTCGCGCGTGCGCTCGCCGTGACCGGCGTCCCGCGTGGTCTGGGTCACCCACGACCTGGAGCAGATGCGCCGGCTCGCCGACCACGTGCTCGTCGTCATCGACGGCCGGATCGTCCACGCAGGCAGGGTGCCGACGCGCTCGCCGGTGACGCGTCCGACGCGGTGCTGCAGTTCCTCCGCGGGGAGGCACCGGCATGACCGACATCGGCTTCGCCGGCCTCGCGGTCACCGGGCTGCTCGTGCTCGTCGCGATCGGCCTGTCGCTGTGGCGGCAGCTCGGGCTCGAAGGCAGCATCGCGTGGGCAGCCGTGCGCGCCGCGGTGCAGCTGCTCGCAGTGGGCGGCGTCCTGACGGTGCTGCTCGACCCCGACGTCTCGATCCTGTGGTCGTGGCTCTGGGTCGTCGCGATGATCCTGTTCGCCGCGTTCACCGTGCGCCGACGCGCGCCCGAGGTGCCTCGGCTCTTCACGCTCGCGCTCGGCCGCGTTCGGCGCCGCGTCGTTCGTGACGCTCGGAGTGCTCTTCGGCCTCGGAGGTCTTCGAGCTCGATGCTCGCACGCTCATCCCGATCGCAGGTCTGATGATCGGGAACTCGATGACCGCGACGGTGCTCGTCGCGCGTCGGCTCTACGACGAGCTGCGCGACAAGCGCGACGAGGTCGAAGCGCGGCTCGCGCTCGGTCAACCCGCGGTCGAGGCGGCGCGACCGTACGTGCGAAACGCGCTCCGCACCGCCCTCACGCCGCAGATCGAGACGACGAAGGCCGTCGGCCTGGTGTTCCTGCCGGGTGCGATGACGGGTCTGATCCTCGCTGGCGTGGATCCCGTCGACGCGGTGCTCGTCCAGATCGCCGTGATGTACGTGGTGCTCGCGTCCGTGGCGACCACCACGACCGTGGTGGGCCTCGGCGTGCAGCACCGGCTCTTCACCCGGGACCACCGCATGCTCCCGACGCCGGGCCGACGCCAGGGGTAGAGCAGGTTCTCGTCGAGCTCCGGGGTGCGGGACCCGGGCGTAGCTGTCATACCCCCGTGCGAAGGTCGGGGCATGCCCGGCCCCAGCATCCCGATCTCCGGCGACCCGCTCGCCCGCCTGGGCGCGGGGGTCGACGCGCTCCAGGCCGAGGATCGCGAGGGTTGGTCGAGCGCGGCGCGGCTCGGCGCACCTCGTCGAGCTGCTCGACCAGCGGGACCGGGTCGAGGCGGAGGTGCTGCGTGCGCTCGGCGAGTGGGATGCCGTCGGTGCGTGCGCCGACGAAGGCACGATGCACCCGGTCGGCTGGCTCGCCGAGCACGGCAGCATGACCCGGCGCGACGCGAGCGACCTCCTGCGTTCGGCGCGCCTCGTGCACGAGCACCCGCGCACCGCGAAGTCCCTGGCCGCGGGCGACGTGTCGGCGGCCAACGTGAAGCTGCTCGCGCGCGCGGTGCGTGATCGCGAAGTCGGTGTTCGAGGGTCAGGAGCGACTCGCTGCTCGACGCGGCAACGGAGCATCGCACCCGAGCAGTTCCGACGCCTCGCCCGTCGGTGGCAGAGCCTGGCCGACGACGACCTGGACCGTGCACCCGCGGCGCTGCAGGTCGACCGGTGGCATCTCCACGCGTCCACCACGTTCGACGGTGCGGTCGCGCTGAGCGGCCTGCTCGATCCGGAGGGCGGGGCGATCGTCCTCGCGGCACTCGACGCGCTCGACGCCCCCGATCCCACCGACGGCCGCGTCCGCGTGCGTTCACTGCCCCAGCGACGTGCCGACGCCCTGGTCGCACTCGCGCAGGGGACCGGCGGTGCTCGCCGGGTCAACGTCGACGTGCTCGTCGACGTCGGCAGGCTGCGCGGCGAGGCGCCCACCGATCTGGAGTCCTTCCGCCGTGAGCTCGTCGGGATCGGGCCGATCACCCAGGCGACGCTGGAGTGCCTGGCGTGCGACTCGAACGTCGGTCGCATCGTGATGCAGGGGAGGTCCCTGGTGCTCGACCTCGGCCGGCGCACGCCGGTCGTGTCACCGGCGCAGCGCCGTACGCTCGCGAGTACGCGACGGCGGTTGCGTCGAGCCCGGTTGCTGTGCACCGCCCGGGTGGTGCGACGCCCACCACCTCGATCACTGGGTGCGGGGTGGCCCGACCGATCTCGACAACCTCGAGCTGCGGTGCCGGCGCCACCATCTCCGGGTGCACGGCGGTCGGCATGGAGCGCGTCCTCCGCCCTGACGGGACAGGTGATCGGGCCCGGAGACCGCCCACCGCGGAGGGAGAGAGAGGGAGCCTGCCGCCAGTGCAGCGTGGGCCGTGGCCGACCCGCGCTCGGTTCAGCTGCGGCGCCCGGCGTTGGGCTTCTTGCCGTGGTTCGCCTTGTTGCGGCGGGCCTTGAGCTTGCGCTTCTTCGTCTTCTTGGACACCGGGAGCCTCCGTACGGGGGACGGCCAGGATAGGCGGGCGGGCGGCGCCCGGGCATGTCGCCGATCCGTGAGCCGATGCGTCTCCTCGGTGGTGGGCTTCGTGGTGGGTAGTCCGACCCGCCCGATATCGCTCAAGGAATCGTCTGGACCAGACGACGTTCTGATCCGTGGGGCACGGTCGGCCGCGACGACGAGGGGATCGCAGAGGATGAGCACACGGGCCCGCCGGGGGTTGATCGTCGGTCCTCGGCCTCGGCGCGATCGTCCTCGCCGCATGTGCCCCTGCCGCACCCACCCCCGCACCCGCACCCCCTCCGTCCCCGCCGGAGGCGCACGCGCTCTGCGCGTCCGACCCTCCGCCCGACGCCGCCGACAAGGTCGCCCTCGTGAAGGACGACGACGGCAGCACCGACGTCGTCACGTTCGAGGCGACGACGAACGCGGAGGTCCAGCAGGAGGTCGCGAAGCTCGAGGTGGGCGGCGACGTCCTCAGCGTCGAGCAGGACCACCCGGTCCAGGCCCTCAGCGTCGACCCGAGCGACGACCCCGGCTACGCGACTTCCAGTACGGGTTCGGCGTCGACGTTCGACGACTTCGTCCCCGCGTGGAACACGAACGGGGTCGACGGCACGGGCGTGCGCGTCGCGGTCGTCGACAGCGGCGTCCAGGCCGATCACCCGGATCTCGGTCCGAGTCAGGTCGTGCAGGGTCGCGACTTCGTCGTCGACGACATCGCCAGCGACTTCGGCCGTATCGACGGCTTCGGGCACGGCACGCACGTCGCGGGCACGATCGCGGCGGCGGACAACGAGACCGGTGTGGTGGGCGGCGCGCCGCACTCGGAAGTCGTGCCGGTGCGCGTGCTCAACTGCCAGGGCTCCGGCTCGTACGCGACCGTCGCCGAAGGCGTGCTCTGGGCGTCGGACCAGTCGCCGTCCGGTGGGCGGGCGCAGGTGATCAACCTCAGCCTCGGTGGCTCGTCGCCGTCGAGCACGTTGCAGACCGCGATCGACACCGCCGTCAGCCGCGGCGTCACCGTGGTCGCGGCCGCAGGCAACAACAACTCCTCGTCCCCGCTGTACCCCGCCGCATTCCCCGGCGTGATCGCGGTCGGGCGCGGTCGACTCGAGCGGCCGCGGCAAGCCTCGTACTCGAACTACGGGACGTACGTCGCCGTCGCCGCCGCCGGCACGAGCGTGTGGTCGACGCTCCGCACCCTGAACTACGGGTACAAGAGCGGCACGTCGATGGCCACGCCCCACGTCGCCGCGATCGCGGCGCTCGTGCTGCAGCAGTGCCCGAGCTACACGCCCGCCGACGTGCTCGCGCGGCTGACCGCGACCGCCGGTCCGCCGATCGCGGACTTCACCAACGTGGGCTTGGCCAAGGCCGGCGCCGCGACCGCGCTGCCCTGCTGAGGGGGGCGTCCCCGCGTCGCCCTCGGGGGCGCTCCGCGCCGGCGCCGCCAGCGCTGGCCTGCTGATGGGGGGCTAGGTCCCGGGCAGGGTGGCGGGCAGCTCGCCGTCCGTCCAGATCGTCTGCTCGAACCGGTTCGAGATCCGCCAGCCGTCGGGCGTGCGGACGAGCTGGTCCCGGTACTCGCCGCCGCAATGGAAGTAGGCCCGGGTGCCGTCGGCGCGGTCGTGGCCCATCGGGTTGTAGAACCCGGCCCGGCTCGTCGCGGTGTCGCCGTCGACGGTGATCTCCTTGTTGGTCACGAGGTGCTGGTACGCCGGGAAGAACGGCAGCACCTGCGTGAGCCAGGCCTTCACCTCGGGGTACGCGCCCTTGATGCCGCCGGCCGTCGTGTAGTCGAGCTGCGCGTCGGGCGTGAAGACGTCGTCGAGGTCGTCGAACTGCTTGGTGTCGAGCGCCCACGCGTACTTGCTCAGCAGCGCCTCGATGGCGAGTCGGTCGGCGATCTCCTGGAGCTCGGTCATCTCAGCGATCCCCCTTCGGCGCCCGGGGCCGGACGCCACGGCTCCTGAACGTATCCTCGACAGCCATGGAGCACCTCGGCCTGCTGGGCCTCGCGGATTCCGGCCACGCGTCGTTGTTCGCGGCGCTGACCGGGCAGGACGTGTCGGCCGCTGCCGAGCGCATCCTGGGCCAGGTGGCGATCCCCGACGAGCGGTTGGCGAAGCTCGCGGCGATGTCGGCGTCCGAGAAGGTGGTGCCGGCCACGCTCCAGCTCGCGTACCTCCCCGGGCTGTCCACCGAGGCCGGCAAGGGGTTGGGGAGCCGACTCCTCGGCAGCGTGCGCGACTCGGATGCACTCATGCTCACCGTGCGCGCCGACGACGGGCACGACGCCGCGAAGGAGCTCGCTGCGCTGGAGGAGGAGCTGATCCTCGCCGACCTCGAGTCGGTCGAGTCGCGGGTGTACAAGCAGCGGCGCGCCGCCAAGGGCGACAAGACGCTCGCGGCCGAGATCGCCGCGCTCGAGCACGCCGAAGCCGCGTTGTCGGATGGGACACCGATCTACCGCGCGGATCTCACCGAGGCCGAGCGTGCGCTGCTCGCACCGGCGTTCCTCCTGACGAACAAGCCGGCGCTCGTCGTCGTCAACGTCGGCACCGACCAGCTCGGGGAGGCCGACACGCTCGCGGCGCCCTTCGGGGACGATGCGTTCGCGGTGTGCATCGAGCTCGAGGGCGACCCGGACGTCGTCGCTGCCCAGGGCACGGAGCGCGCCGAGCTGCTCGCCGATCTGGGGATCCCCGAGAGCGTCGTGCCGCGCCTGGCTCGGGCGGCGCTGAGCCTGCTCGGGCGGCGGACCTTCCTGACGACCGGCGACAAGGAGTCGCGCGCGTGGACGTTCCGCGCGGGTGCCGCAGCGCCCGAGTGCGCCGGGGTCATCCACTCGGACCTGCAGCGTGGCTTCATCCGCGCCGAGGTGATCGACTGGCAGGAGCTGCTCGACATCGGCTCGTGGACGAAGGCGAAGGACGCCGGGAAGCTGCGGGTCGAGGGGAAGGACTACGTCGTCGCCGACGGCGACGTGCTGGAGATCCGGTTCAACGTGTGAGACAGCCGGAGGTGGGATGTCCTGGCTCGTGCGACGCGTTCCCAGTGGAGACGACGAGGTGCTCGCCGCTGCCGAGGTGGCGGTCACACGCGCCGAGCGCCGGCGCGGGTTGCTCGGACGCGACGAGGTCGATGGCGCACTCGTCCTCCGACCCTGCCGGCAGGTGCACACGTTCCGCATGCGGTTCCCGATCGACGTGGTCTGGTGCGCCGAGGACGGGCGGGTCGTGCGGATCGCGACGCTCGAGCCGGGGCGGCTGTCGCGCCCGGTGCTGCGGTCGCGCTTCGTGATCGAGGCCGCCGCTGGGGCGACGGAGCGCTGGCATCTGCGGGTCGGCGACGCGGTCGAAGTCTCGGGCCCGGACGACTCCGGTGGCTGAGGGCAGGTTGGTGCTGGTCGCGACGCCGATCGGCAACCTGGGCGACCTGTCGCCGCGAGCCGTCGAGGTGCTCCGCGACGCCCACGTCATCGCGGCCGAGGACACGCGGCGCACGCGGACGCTGCTGACCCACGCGGGCGTGTCGGCGCGCGGGCGGCTCGTCGCGGTCCACGAGCACAACGAGCGACAGCGGGCCGTCGAGCTCGTCGACGAGATCCGGCGCGGCGGCACGGTCGCGCTCGTCACCGACGCCGGGATGCCCGGCGTCTCGGACCCCGGGTCGCGCGTCGCCCGGGTGTGCGCCGAGGCGGGACTCCGCGTCGACGTCGTGCCCGGGCCCAGCGCCGCGCTCGCCGCGCTCGTCGTGTCGGGCCTCCCGACCGACCGGTTCGTCTTCGAGGGCTTCCTGCCCCGCAAGGGGGCCGAGCGAGAGGATCGGCTGGAGGCGATCGAGCGGGAGGAGCGGACGGTCGTGATCTTCGAGTCGCCCCGCCGTATCGTCGCGACCCTCGAGGTCCTCACGGAAATCTGTGGCGAGGACCGTCTCGTCTCGGTGTCACGAGAGCTCACCAAGATGTTCGAGGAAACGATCCGTGGGACCCTCGGCACGATGATCGATCATTTTCGCGAGCATGAACCACGCGGCGAGCTCGTGATCGTCCTCCAGGGCGGCGACGCGGGCACAGCCGCTCCCAGCGATGAGGAGCTCGCCTGGGAAGCGCTTGCCCTCGTCCGGAAGGGCATGTCGACACGCGAGGCAGCCGATCGTCTGGCGATCAGGTTCGGCGTGTCGCGCAACCGCGCCTACGAGGTCGTGCTCGCCCAACGCTCATCATGATGCGTCCCTGACCGTCCAATAGGAGGGTCAAAGCCGCATCCAGGGTCGTATCGTGGGAGCGATGGGCACGCCGTTCTACGTCACCACGCCGATCTACTACGTGAACGACGCGCCCCACATCGGGCACGCGTACCCCACCGTCGCGGCCGACGTGCTCGCCCGATGGCGGCGGCTGTGGGGCGACGACGTGCAGTTCCTCACCGGGACCGACGAGCACGGCCTCAAGGTGCAGCGGGCCGCCGAGGAGCACGGGGTCACCCCACTGGAGTGGGCCGATCGCACGAGCGAGCGCTACCGCGAGGCCTGGCAGCTGCTCGAGATCACCAACACCGACTTCATCCGCACGACCGAGCCGCGCCACCACGCCGCGTTCGGAGCGTTCCTCCAGAAGATCCACGACAACGGGTTCATCGAGCGCGGTACCTACGAAGGCCTCTACTGCGTCTCGTGCGAGGCGTACTACACGGAGGACGAGCTCGTCGACGGCCTGTGCCCGATCCACAGACGTCCCGTCGAGCGCGTCACCGAGGAGAACTACTTCTTCAAGCTCTCGGCGTTCGAGGACCGCCTGCTCGAGCACTACGCGGCACACCCCGACGCGGTGCAGCCCGACACGCGCCGCAACGAGGTGCTCGGCTTCATCAAGCAAGGCCTGCGCGACTTCTCGATGAGCCGCACGTCGATCACCTGGGGCGTGCCGCTGCCGTGGGATCCTGCGCACGTCGCCTACGTGTGGTTCGACGCGCTCTTCAACTACTGCACGGCGATCGGGTACGGCGACGACCGTGCCCGCTTCGACCGCTACTGGCCGGTCGACTACCACATCGTGGGCAAGGACATCGTCCGGTTCCACGCGGTCTACTGGCCGGCGATGCTGATGGCCGCGGGGGAGGCGCCCCCGAAGTGCGTCTTCGCGCACGGGTTCTTGCTCGTCGGCGGCGAGAAGATGAGCAAGACCGGGCTCAACCAGATCGCGCCGGCCGACCTCGTCGAGACGTTCGGGTCCGACGGTTTCCGGTACCACTTCCTCGCAGACCAACGGTTCGGCCCCGACGGCGACTTCAGCTTCGAGGCGATGGTCGCCCGGTACAACGCGGATCTCGCGAACAACTTCGGCAATCTCGCGAACCGCGTGCTCAATATGGCGGTGAACTACTGCGACGGCGTCGCACCGGAGGCCCGCGCCGAGGGGCCGCTCGTGGCGGCGGTCGAGCGCGCGTTCGCCGAGAACACGCGCCACCTCGAACGGGTCGACTTCGCGGGCGCGTACGGCGCGGTGTGGGACCTCATCGGCGCGACGAACTCGTACATCGAGGACTCCGAGCCGTGGAAGCTGCACAAGGCCGGCAACGCCGTCACGGTCGCGGGGGTGCTCGGCGACTGCCTGGAGGCGCTGCGGGTCGTTGCGCTCCTGGCGTCGCCCGTCATCCCGGACGCGTGCGGCGCGCTCTGGCAGCGGCTCGGGCTCGACGACACGCCCGAGGACCAGCGCCTCCCCGATGCCGCGGCGTGGGGCCTCGGGCCGAGTGCCACGAAGCTCGAGAAGGGCGACCCGCTCTTCCCCCGCATCGACACCTGAGATGCCGCGACGCCCATGACCGAACCCGTCTGGACCGACTCGCACTGTCACGTGCAGTGGTGCGAGGGCGGGGCCGACGCGACGCTCGAGCGGGCGCGGGCTGCGGGCGTCGTGTCGATGGTGGTCGTCGGCACCGACGCCGAGAGCTCACGCGCGGCGATCGACCTCGCGGCGCGCCACGCCGACGTTCGAGCCACCGTCGGGCTGCACCCGCACGACGCGTCGAAGCTCGACGAGGAGTGGCCCGAGCTCCTGGACCTCGCCCGCAGCGCGGGCGTCGTCGCGATCGGTGAAGCGGGCTTCGACCTGCACTACCGGCACTCCGAGCCGGAAGCGCAGGAGACGGCCTTCCGCGTGCAGATCCGTCTCGCCAAGGAGCTCGATCGGGCGCTCGTGATCCACTCGCGCGAGGCGTGGGACGACACGCTGCGCGTCCTCGCGGAAGAAGGGGCGCCCGATCGGACGGTGTTCCACTGCTTCACCGGGGGCGCCGACGACGCCCGGCGGTGCCTCGACCTCGGGACGCACCTCTCCTTCAGCGGGATCGTCACGTTCAGGACCGCCGACGACCTGCGCGCTGCCGCGGCCCTCTGCCCGCTGGACCGCCTCCTGGTGGAGACCGACGCGCCCTACCTCGCTCCGGTGCCGCATCGGGGCCGCGAGAACGAGCCGGCCCTGGTGGGGGTGGTCGGAACCGCCGTCGCCGCCGCGAAGGGCCTCGACGTGCAAGCCGTCGCCGAGGCCACCGTTGCCAATGCCGCACGGGTGTTGGAAACCGTGACGAGCCGGGCGCTACCGTGAGGCCGTACCCCAGGTGCAGGAACCCCCTCACGTTGCGGCGGTCCTGTCGCGGGAAGAGCACCTGACCAGGCGCAGCGGAGGCGGCGGGCATCACCGAGCACGAGGGTCGACGGGGACGTTTGCACCATCACCGGCTCCGCCGGCGGTCGAGCGCGCACGTGGCCGAGTCGGTCCAGCCCTCTCCGGCCCGGGCCGAGCCGCACGACGCCGCGGCGTGGCTGCCGGTGCCGGTCCCCGAATCGCTGCCGACGGTCGACGAGCTGCTGGCGCCCGAGGCACTGGTGGTCGACGCCGAGGAGCACGAAGCCCCGGAGCCGCCGCCGACCGAGGCACCCGCGGGCCCCGGGCGGGCGGAGCCGCACGACGCGATGGCGTGGCTGCCGCTCCCCGGGTCCGAGGACCTGCCGTCGATCCACGAGCTGCTGAACCCCGAGGTCGACGTCGAGGTGCCCGCGGCGCGCGACATCACCGCCGCGCCGTCCCCGGCCCGGGCAGAGCCGCACGACGCGACTGCCTGGTTGCCGCTCCCCGGGTCCGAGGATCTGCCCGAGCTCCACGAGCTGTTCGAGGAGCGCCGCGCCGGTGCGAGCCCGACGCCCGGCACCGCGCCGGCGCCGGGGAAGGTCAAGCACCGGCACCGCCGCCACCGGCCGAGCCGCGGCACCCTCAAGCGCTCCTTCGCAATCGTGCTGGTCGCAGCGACCCTCGGCGCCCTCTTCTACGCGGGCATGATCATCACTGACCAGGGCGCCGACGTGACCGTCCGGGTCGACGGTCGCGCGATCTCGGCCGAGACCGGGGTCTCGACGGTGGCGTCGCTGCTGCAGGAGCAGAAGGTGCAGCTCGGTCGCTTCGACCGGGTGAGCCCGGTCGCCTCCACGCCCGTCGCGGACGGCATGACGGTTCGGGTGCTCCGGGCGTTCCCGGTGACGGTCGACTTCGACGGCGAGCCGGGCAAGACCGTGTTCACGACCTACGGCGAGCCCGACGGGTTCCTCGCCGACGCCAAGCGCCAGCTCGGCGTGACGGGCGACCTCGCACTTCGGGACGCACCCAAGGTGATCGAGGAGAACGCCGAGCTCGAGCTTCGTACCAAGAAGGCCGGCACGCTGCTCGTCGACGGCTCGTCGGTCGTCTACAACACACCCGCGGCGACGGTCGGCGAGCTCCTCGCCAGGTACAAGGTCGTGCTGGGGCCCGAGGACTACACCGAGCCGTTGAGCGTCGACGAGAAGCTGCCCACCAGCACGCCGACTGAGAACGTGTCGATCACCGTCGTGCGCCAGGCGACCGACAGCGAGACCGTCCTCGAGCCGTACTCGCTGCCCGACGAGACCCAGCCCGACAACTCGATGAACGTCGGCGAGACGCGTGAAGAGGCCGCCGTCCCGGGGACGCAGAACGTCACCTACAGCGTCGTCAAGCGGGACGGCACCGAGATCCAGCGGAACCCCATCTCTGCGGTCCCGGTCGTGGCGGCCAAGCCCCACATCCTCTTCTACGGTACGAAGTACGACGCCCGCTGGGACAAGATCGCCGCGTGCGAGACCGGCGGGAACTGGCACGCCCAGGGCCCGGCATACCAGGGCGGGCTCGGCATCTTCGCTCAGACCTGGAAGGCCTTCGGTGGCTACGAGTTCGCCCAGAACGCCGGGAACGCCACCAAGCTCGAGCAGATCCAGGTCGCCGAGCGGATCCGGGCCAAGCACGGGTTCCGGGCCTGGGGCTGCGGGAAGAAGCTCGGCTACTAGGCGGTGGCCCGCCGCCATGCCCGGCCGGACGGGCAGTTGCGGATCGCGGACGTTTCGGCACTACGTTGCCTCGCCGTGCCCGTGCTGAGCCCCGTCGACGTCCGAACGCTGCTCGCCGCGCACGACCTGCACCCGAGCCGCGCGCTCGGCCAGAACTTCCTCGTCGATCCCAACACCGCACGGAGGATCGTGCGGCTCGCGGACGTCGGCCCGGCTGATCGCGTGCTCGAGATCGGTCCGGGTCTCGGGTCGTTGACGCTCGCGCTCGCCGACGCAGCGGCGGAGGTGCGCGCACTCGAGCTCGATCGGCATCTGCTCCCCGCCCTGGTGTCGGTCGTCGGTGCCGTCCCGGAGGTGACGGTGGTCCAGGGCGACGCGATGCAGATCGATCTCGCCGCGCTGCTCGGAGACGACGCAGGTCCCAGAGCGCGTGCCCGGGGGTCGGCGCCACGCTGGATCTGCGTCTCGAACCTGCCGTACAACGTCGCCACCCCGGTGGTGCTGCGCCTGCTCGACGACGCGCCACAAGTGGACCGCTTGCTGGTCATGGTCCAGCGGGAGGTCGGGGAGCGTCTCGCCGCCGGGCCCGGATCACGCGCCTACGGTGCGGTCTCAGTGCGCGTCGCCTACCACGCCGAGGCCCGGCTCGTCGGTGCCGTCCCTCCCACGGTCTTCCTGCCGCGCCCGAAGGTCGACTCCGCGCTCGTGCGCATCGATCGCCTCGCTGCACCGGCGGTGGACGTCGACGATCCCGACGCGATGTTCGGGCTGGTGCGCGCCGGGTTCGCGCAACGCCGCAAGATGCTGCGGCGCTCGCTGCGCCCCGCGCTCGGTGCGCGCGTCGAGGATGTCCTGCTCGGTGCGGGGATCGATCCTCGCCTCCGGGCCGAGGCGCTCGGGATCGAGCAGTGGGCGGAGCTCGCGCGGGAGGCGGCGTCCTGAACGAGCTCACCCAGCCGGGTCGCCTCGCGAGGGCTCGCGCCACCGCCTACGCCAAGGTCACCTTGTCGTTGCGCGTCCTCGGACGCCGTGACGACGGCTTCCACGACATCGAGGCGCTGGTCGTCTCGATCGGCGACCCCCACGACGTCATCGAGGTGCAGGCCGTACCGCACCCCGGCGGAGTCAGCCTGCTCATGGAGGGTGAGACCGACGGCGTCCCCGAGGGTTCCGACAACCTCGCGATGCGTGCCGGTGAAGAGCTCATGCTGCGGGCCGGCCGGTCGGGTCACGGTGTGCGCATGACCCTGCGCAAGAAGATCCCTGCCGGTGCCGGACTCGGTGGCGGGTCGGCCGATGCCGCCGCCGCGATGCACGCGGTCCGGCGCATGCTCGACCTCGAGCTGACCGACGCCGCGTTGCTCCAGGTCGGCGCGGAGCTCGGCTCTGACATCCCGTTCTGTCTCACCGGTGGTGCAGCCTGGATCCGCGGTCGTGGGGAGCTGCTCGAGCCGGTGAGCCTGCCCGCGGGGCTGCCCTACCTGGTCGCGATCCCGCCCTTCCGGCTCTCGACCCCGGCGGTGTACGCGGCGTGGGACGAGCTCGGCGGGCCACGCGCTCGACGGGTGGTCCCGCCGTTCGGTCCGGTCGCGGACCTGCTCCCCGAGCTGTCCAACGACCTCGAGCCGGCGGCCGAGGCGGTCGAGCCCGGTCTCGTCGAGTTCCGCGAGACGCTGGAGCACCTCGTCGGGGTCCCGCCGCTCCTCGCCGGGAGCGGTTCGGCCTACGTCGTGCCCGTGCCCGACGACAAGGTGGGACGCATCGAGACCGTTGCCAAGAAGGTGCGCCGCACGATGCGGGTCCAGGTCGCGCAGAGCCACACGACCAACCGCGGCGTGCGGGTGAGCTCGGCCTGAACGGCGAGCCCGGGAGATCGGGTTCGGCTACTTGCCCTGCTGGCGACGCTGCCAGCGCGTCTTCTTCAGCAGCTTCTTGTGCTTCTTCTTGCGCATGCGCTTACGGCGCTTCTTGATCAACGAACCCATGAGGGTGCCGACGGTACTCGTCGGCCCGTTCGCCCGTCACATCGGGCGCGAACCGCGGGTGCCCGAACGCTA
Organism: uncultured Acidimicrobiia bacterium; assembly: GCA_963809885.1. Taxonomy (GTDB): domain Bacteria; phylum Actinomycetota; class Acidimicrobiia; order IMCC26256; family PALSA-555; genus JALHSW01. The sequence continues at coordinate 311,759 of CAWELA010000007.1, forward strand.
GGGTCGAAGGCGAGGTCGGGGGTGGTGTAACGGCAGCACGGGGTCCTTTGGAGTCCCAAGTCGAGGTTCGAAACCTCGCCCCCGAGCCCAGGGGTGCGAGTGACGAGCGACACAGGGAGGCGAGCATGGCGTACCGACCGTTGTCGGCAGTGGTGCTCGCCGCGGGCGAGGGCACCCGCATGCGCTCCTCGGTGCCGAAGATGCTGCACCCCCTGTGCGGTCGCCCGATGCTGCTGCACGTGCTCGACACGCTCGCCGCGCTGCCCCTCGAACGGCTCGTGATCGTGGTGGGCCACGGTGCCGAGCGGGTCACCAAGACCGTGCACGAGCAGCTCGCCACCGAGATCCCGATCGAGTTCGTCGAGCAGCGCGTCCAACGGGGGACGGGCGACGCCGCGAGCGTCGGGCTCACCGCGTTCGCGGACACGCTCGACGCCGACGACGACGTGCTCGTGCTCACGGGTGACGTGCCACTGCTGCGGTCCGACACCTTGGCCGCGCTCGCGACCGAACACCGTCTCACCGACGCCGCGGCCACGATGCTCACGGTCGAGCTCGAGGACCCGACCGGGTACGGACGCATCGTGCGCGACGAGCGGGGCGGAGTGCTCGGCATCGTCGAGCAGGCCGACGCCAACGACGACCAGCTCGGCCTCACCGAGGTCAACCCGTCGATCTACTGCTTCCGTCGGGCGTACCTCGCGCCGGCCCTGCGCCGGCTCAGTCCCGAGAACGCGCAGGGCGAGTACTACCTGACCGACGTCGTCTCGGTGCTGCGCTCGACCGGCCACCCGATCGTCGCGGTCGCCGGCGACGACGCATCCGAGACGATGGGCGTCAACGACCGCGCGCAGCTCGCGGCGGCCGAGTCGGTGCTCCGTGCGCGCATCAACGATGCGTGGATGCGTGAGGGCGTGGGCATGACCGATCCGACGCGCACGTACATCGACATGAGCGTCGAGCTCGAACCCGACGTGCAGCTGCTGCCGGGTGTGATCCTCGAGGGGCGAACGGCGATCGGTGCCGGTTCGGTGATCGGTCCCGACTGCCGGCTCGTCGACACGATCGTCGGTGAGCGCGTCGTCATCCAGCAGCCGTCGCGCGTGAGTCCGAGATCGGTGACGACGTCACGATCGGGCCGTGGGCGTCGCTGCGACCCGGCACGCACGTCGCGGCCGGCGCGCACCTCGGGACGTTCGTCGAGACCAAGAACGCCGATTTCGGCGAGGGCGCGAAGGTGCCACACCTCGCCTACATCGGTGATGCCGAGATCGGGCCGCGCGCCAACATCGGTGCCGGGACGATCACCGCGAACTACGACGGCAAGCAGAAGCACCGCACGAAGGTGGGCGCGGACGCCACGCGTCGGCTCGAACACGGTGCTCGTGGCGCCGGTCGAGGTCGGTGACGGCGCCTACACGGGGGCCGGCGCGATCGTTTCGCACGACGTGCCGCCGGGTGCGCTCGCGAAGGGAGTGCCGGCTCGGGTCGAGGAGGGCTGGGCCGCGGCGCGTGCCGCAGCGGACGACGGGAGCGACGAGCCGACGTGAGCGATCTCGAGGTCGATCCGACCAGGCACATGGAGCTGGTACCCACCAAGCGGCTCATGCTCTTCTCGGGGCGGGGGAACGAGGCGCTGTCGGTCGAGATCGCCGAGGAGCTCGACGTCCCGCTCGGCGAGGCCGTGCTCTCGTCGTTCGCCAACGGCGAGCTCTACTGCCGGTACGGCGAGAGCGTGCGTGGCGCCGACCTGTTCGTGCTCCAGAGCCACGCGCCGCCGATCAACGACCGCATCATGGAGCAGCTGATCCTCATCGACGCGGCGAAGCGCGCGTCGGCGCGCCGCATCACCGCTGTCTGCCCCTTCTACGCGTACGCGCGGCAGGACCGGAAGGCCGAGGGACGCGAGCCCATCACCGCGCGGCTCGTCGCCGACCTGTTCACCGTCGCGGGTGCGGACCGGGTGATCACGGTCGACCTCCACACCGGGCAGATCCAGGGCTTCTTCGACATGCCTGTCGATCACCTCACCGCGGTGCCCCTGCTCGCCGCGCATCTCGCGGAGTCCGTGCTCGGCGACGTCACCGTCGTCGCCCCCGACGCCGGTGGCGGCAAGCTCGCCCGCCGGTTCGCGAACAACCTCGAGGAGCACGGGATCGACGCCGACCTCGCGTTCATCGACAAGCGCCGTCCCAAGGGCACCCACAACGAAGCGGTCGCGGAGGACATCGTGGGTGACGTCGAGGGTCGTTCGTGCCTCCTCGTCGACGACATGATCGACACCGCAGGGACGATCTCGAGTGCAGCGCACCTGCTCCAGGAGCGCGGCGCCGCCGACGTCCGGATCGCGGCGACGCACGGCGTGCTCTCGGGCCCGGCGATCGATCGGTTGAAGAACGCGCCGGTGCGCGAGGTCGTCGTCACCAACACCCTGCCGATCGCCGACGACAAGCGATGGGACGCGCTCACGGTCCTCTCGATCGCACCCATCGTGGCGGAGGCGCTGGACGCGGTGTTCGAGGACACCTCCGTCAGCGAGATCTTCCGGGGCGACAACGTCTGAGCCGAGGGCGTCGAGCGGATCCTGCTCCGGGCGCCTCGTCGCGTTGCCCATCGTGCCCCCGGCCCCCTGATCCGGCCGCTCCGGTACGCCCGATCGGCCCCTCCTGGCCCGCCGGGACCCGCTCGGATCACCCATGCCGATGGTCCCCGGGGCGCGACTTGGCTGTCCCCGGCACGGCGGACCACAATGGAAGGTCCCTTCCGCCCGAAAGGTGCTGACGCGCCATGGCCGTCGACAACGTCCTCGTCACCGAGCTGCGAACCGAGAAGGGCTCACGCCCTGCGGGCCGGCTCCGCCGCGGCGGTCAGGTGCCCGCCGTGGTCTACGGCCTCGGTGTCGACACCGTCCCGATCGCGGTCAACGCGCGCGAGCTGGGCCACATCCTCGCCGGCGGCGCGAACACCTTGATCACACTCAAGATCGGCGACGACGACGCGCTCGCGCTCGCCCGTCAGGTCCAGCGTCATCCCACGCGTGGCGACTACCTGCACGTCGACTTCGTGCGGGTCCGCACCGACGTCGCCGTCGCGGCCGAGGTGCCGCTCCACCTCACCGGTGAGGCCGCGGGCGTGCTCGACGGTGGTCTCGTCGAACAGCTCGAGTTCACGCTCCCGATCGAGGCGAAGCCGCAGGACATCCCGACCGACATCGAGCACGACATCACCGCGCTCACCATCGGTGACCAGCTCCGCGTCGCCGAGCTCGCACTTCCCTCCGGTGTCTCTGCGACGATCGAGGCCGACGTGCTCGTCGCCCAGGTCGTCGCGCCCCGCCTCGTCGTCGAGGAAGAGGAAGAGGGCGTAGAGGGCGAAGAGGGCGTAGAGGGCGAAGAGGGCGAAGGTGCGACCGAGGCGTCCGCCGAGGGCGAGGGCGACTCCGGTGGCGGCGAAGGCGGCGAGGGCTAGCGCGTGTTGCGACGGCGCGGTGCCCGCTCGGCGCCGCGCACCGGCACGCCGGCCGACCTGCTGGTCGTCGGTCTCGGGAACCCGGGCGCCGAGTACGAGCGCACGAAGCACAACGTCGGCGCCGAGGCCGTCGAGCTGCTCGCACGACGCCACGGCGCGAGCCTGCGCAAGGGCAAGGAGCGCGCCCGCGCCGACCAGGTCCGGATCGGCGGGCGGCTGGTGGCCCTGGCCGTCCCGCTCACCTACATGAACGACTCCGGGCGAAGCGGTGCGGCTCCTCGTGCGGCGCTACGGCGTCGAGCCCGAGCAGCTCGTGGTCGTGCACGACGAGCTCGACCTCCCCGTCGCCGCGCTGCGCGTGAAGTCGGGCGGGGGGCTCGCCGGGCACAACGGGCTGCGGTCGATCAAGTCGCACCTGCACAGCGATGCGTTCCAGCGCGTCCGCATCGGGGTGGGGAAGCCAACGTCGAGGGAGCAGGGCGCCGACCACGTGCTCAGCAGGTTCGGGAAGCGCGAGCGTGCCGAGGTGGACGTCACCATCGAGCAGGCCGCGGACGCAGTGGAGTCGATCGCCGCGGACGGGATCGATGCCGCGATGAACCGCTACAACGGATCGTCGTCGTGAGCCCGATGGCCGTCGGCTCGTGATCGACCGCGGCCGCCTCGCCGACCTCCGAGCCCGGGAGGAGCGGAGCGTTCAGCGGACGCGCACCCGCAGTCGCGGGCGCTGTCGGAACAGGCCGGCGCGCACCTGCTCGGTGGCGTCCCGATGAACTGGATGCGCCGGTGGCCCGGCGCGTTCCCGGTGTTCGTCGACCATGCGCAGGGCGCACGCTTCACCGACGTCGACGGCAACGAGTACGTCGATCTCTGCCTCGGGGACACGGGCGCGATGACGGGTCACGCTCCGCCGCCGACGCTCGCCGCGCTCGCCGCGCAGGCTCCGCGCGGGCTCACGATGATGCTGCCGACCGAGGACGCGGTCGGCGTCGGTGACGAGCTGAGCGAGCGATTCGGGCTTCCCATCTGGCAGCTCGCGCTCTCGGCGACCGACGCGAACCGCTTCGCATGCGGCTGGCGCGGTTCGCGACCGGGCGGTCGAAGATCCTCGTCTTCAACTGGTGCTACCACGGCACGGTCGACGAGACGCTCGTCGCGCTCGATCGGCGACGGCAAGGTGATGCCGCGTCCGGGGAACACCGGGCCGCCGGTCGACCCGCGGGAGACGACGGTGGTCGTCGAGTTCAACGACGTCGAGGCGCTCGAGCGCGCGCTGGCGACCGAGGAGGTCGCGTGCGTCCTGGCGGAGCCTGCGCTCACGAACATCGGGATCGTGCTGCCCGACGACCGGTTCCACGACGCGGCTGCCGCGAGATCACCCGTCGGACCGGGACGCTGCTGATCATCGACGAGACCCACACCATCTGCGCCGGCCCCGGTGGGGCGACGCGGGCGTGGGGGCTCGATCCCGATCTGCTCGTGATCGGCAAGCCGATCGCCGGCGGCGTGCCCGCGGCGGCGTACGGGATGTCGGCCGACGTGGCCGCGCGGGTCGGCGAGGCGATGGCCGGGGAGGACACCGACGTCAGCGGTGTCGGCGGGACCCTCGCCGCGAACGCGCTCTCGCTCGCCGCGGTGCGGGGCACGCTGGCCGGGGCGCTGCGCGACGAGGACTTCGCCGTCGCGATCCCGCTCGCCGAGCGCTGGGCGTCCGGTGTGGCGAGGCGTCGTCGCGGAGCACGGTCTGCCCTGGACGGTGCAGCAGCTCGGGCGCTCGGGCCGAGTACTGGTTCTGTCCCGCGCCCAGGACCGGCGGCGAGGCCGCGGCGGCAGTGGACCACGAGCTGGACGCGGCTCATGCACCTGTACGCGCTGAACCGCGGGATCCTGCTCACCCCGTTCCACAACATGGCGCTGTGCTGCCCGGCCCACACCGCCGCCGACGTCGACCGCCACACCGAGGTCTTCGCCGCCGCCGTCGCCGAGCTCCTCACCGACTGAGCCCACGGCCGCAGGCTTCTCGGCGCGCTGCGTACGCGCCTGGCAGCGTGTCGACGTGCCAAGAACGCCTTGGGGCGGGGGCCGGTACGCTGAGATCGACCACACCGGGGGCGCTGGTCGCGTCTCCGGCGTCGTCGCGCGTCCTGCCACCCACCCGCTCCCCGGAACCCACGATGACCACCGACACCGACACCGACACCGCTCCGCTCGCCCCGCTGGCGACGCTCCTCGCCGAGGAGCCGGCGCTGCGCGCCGTCGTGGGCCGCGACGCGGTCGTGTCGGTGCCCGATGCCGGACGTGCGCTCTTCGTCGCCGCGCTGGTCGGGACGACCACCCGGCGCCCGATCGTCGTCGTGGTCCCCACCCAGGACGAGGCCGAGCGCATCGCGCACGACCTCGCCTGCTTCCTGCCCGCGCGGCGAGGTCGAGACCTTCCCGGCCTGGGAGACGCTCCCGTTCGAGCGGGTGTCGCCGTCGCTCGAGACGATGGGGCGACGCCTGCGCGTGCTCTGGCGGCTCCGCACCGCGTCGCCGCCCGCAGTCGTCGTCGCGCCGGTCCGGGCGCTCGTCCAGCGGCTCGGCCCGCACGTCGAGGAGATCGAGCCCGTCACCATCCGACCGCGCGACCAGGTCGACCGCGACGCGCTCGTCGCACGGCTCGTCGACCTCGGGTACCGGCGCGAGTACCAGGTCGAGGCGCGCGGCGAGGTCGCGGTGCGCGGCTCGATCGTCGACGTGTACCCGGCCACCGACGACCACCCGGTGCGGATCGATCTCTGGGGCGACGAGGTCGACCGGCTCTCGGCGTTCGCCGTCGCGGACCAGCGCTCGACGCACGACGTCGACGGCGTGCAGATCTTCCCGGCCCGCGAGCTGCTCCCCACCGACGAGGTCCGGGCGCGCGCCGCCGCCCTCGTCACCGAAGCGCCCTGGGGCGCGGAGCACTGGGAGCGGCTCGCCGACGGCCAGACGTTCGACGGCATGGAGTCGTGGCTCCCGTGGCTCTCCGGCTCCGACCGGCCGGGGGTGAGCGGCTCCTCCCGGACCTCCTCCCCGACGACGCACTCGTGTTGCTCTGCGAGCCCCGACGGATGCGGGACCGCGCCCAGGAGCTGCTCGACGAGGAGGCCTCCCTTGCCGCGACGCTCTCCGGCACCTGGGGTGCGAGCGGCTCGGCGTTCCCGCAGCTGACGCTGCCGTTCGATCGGCTGCTCGAGCACACCCGTGCCGGGGCCACGCACGTGCTCGCGTCACCCGAGGGACCCGACACGGCGCACCTCGGTGCCACGGCCTTCGACCCGGTCGCGGGCGACTCGGTCGGGCTCGCGCAGCGGCTCCGGGCGCTCGCGGGCAGCGGCTCCCGCGTCGTGCTCGCTGCGGAGGGGATCGGCTCCGCCGAGCGGCTCGCGCACGTGCTCGGGGACGACGGGATCGACACCTCATTCGGCGCGATCGCGCCGGGCACGATCGGGATCGTCGTCGCCTCGCTCGACCGCGGTGTGATCGTGTCGAGCGCGGGGATCGCACTCGTCGCGGAGTCGGACCTCACCGGTCGCCGACGGGTGCACCGCCGACCACGGGGTGCGCGCAAGGGCGCGGATCTCTACGACGCGCTCACGCCCGGCGACTTCGTCGTGCACCAGGTCCACGGCGTGGCGCGGTACTCGGGGATGGTGCAGCGCGCCATCGGGGGCGCGGCCCGCGACTACCTCCTGCTCGAGTACAAGGGCGGGGACAAGCTGTACATCCCGACCGACCAGGTGCACACCGTCCGTCGCTACACCGGTGGCGAGACGCCGACGTTGCACCGGATGGGCGGTGCCGACTTCGAGAAGTCGAAGTCTCGTGTGCGCTCGGCGGTCCGCGAGATCGCGCAGGAGCTCGTCGTGCTGTACCGGACGCGGCTCGCGAGCCCCGGCCGCGCGTTCCCGCCGGACACGCCGTGGCAGCGCGAGGTCGAGGAGGCGTTCCCCTACGAGGAGACGCCCGACCAGCAGCGGGCCATCGACGAGGTGAAGGCCGACATGGAGCAGCCGATCCCGATGGACCGGCTCGTGTGCGGCGACGTCGGGTTCGGGAAGACCGAGATCGCGGTCCGGGCCGCGTTCAAGGCCGTCCAGGACGGGACGCAGGTGGCGATCCTCGTCCCCACCACGCTCCTCGCCGACCAGCACGGACAGACGTTCTCGGAGCGCTTCGCCGGATACCCGGTCCGCGTCGAGGTGCTCTCGCGCTTCCTCACTCCCAAGCAGCAGGCTGACGTCGTCGCCGGCGTCGCGTCGGGCGAGGTCGACATCGTGATCGGCACCCACCGGCTGCTCTCCGACGACGTCGCCTTCGAGCACCTCGGCCTGCTGGTGATCGACGAGGAGCAGCGCTTCGGCGTCCAGCACAAGGAGCTGGTCAAGAAGATCCGCACGGGGATCGACGTGCTCACGCTGTCCGCGACCCCGATCCCCCGAACCCTCGAGCTCTCGCTCACCGGCATCCGCGACCTCTCGCTCGTGAACACGCCGCCCGAGGACCGCCAGCCCATCCTCACCTACGTCGGCGAGGACGACGACCGCGCCGTTGCCGAGGCGATCCGCCGAGAGCTGCTGCGCGAAGGCCAGGTGTTCTTCGTGCACAACCAGGTGAAGGACATCGACTTCGTCGCGGAGCACGTACGCGAGCTGGTCCCCGAGGCGCGGGTCGCGATCGCGCACGGACAGATGGACGAGGCGCGGCTCGAGCGCGTCGTCCTCGACTTCGTCGAGCGGAGGTTCGACGTGCTCGTGTGCACGACGATCGTCGAGAGCGGGCTGGACATCCCGACGACCAACACGCTCATCGTCGATCGCGCCGACCGCCTCGGGCTCTCGCAGCTCTACCAGCTGCGTGGGCGCGTGGGTCGACGGGGCCAGCGGGCGTACGCGTACCTCTTCCACCCGCGGGACCGGGTCCTGAGCGAGGAGGCGTACGAGCGGCTCAAGACGATCGGTGAGTTCACCGAGCTGGGATCGGGCTTCAAGATCGCGATGCGCGACCTCGAGATCCGCGGCGCGGGGAACCTCCTCGGTGAGGGACAGTCCGGCCACATCGCCGCAGTCGGGTTCGACCTCTACTGCCAGCTCGTGACCGAGGCGGTCGGGGAGCTCACGGGTCACGTGCCGGAGGAGCCGATCGAGATCACGATCGACCTCCCGGTCGACGCGCATCTCCCCGACGACTACGTCGCGCGCGACGACGTACGCATGGAGGCGTACCGGCGCCTCGCCGCGGTCACGACGCCCGCAGACGTCGAAGACGTGCGCCAGGAGTGGATCGACCGGTACGGGCCGCCGCCGGCCCCCGCCGAGGCGTTGCTCGCCGCCGCCCGCCTCCGGGCCGAGTGCGTGCGCACCGGGGTGCGGAGCGTGACGGTCGCCGGCGGTGCGGCCCGCTTCCGGGGTCTGGACCTCCCGCAGTCGAAGAAGCTGCGCCTCGAACGCATCGCGCCGGGCGCGAAGGTCAGCAGCGAGGAGGTGCTCGTGCCGGTCAAGGTCCCGCCGCCGGAGACCGCCGCCCGGCTGGTCGCGCTGCTCGAGGAGCTGTTGCCGCCGCCGCCCGAACCGGCGCCCGACTCGGCGCCCGACTCGGCGCCCGACTCGGCGCCCGACTCGGCGTCTGCGTCGGCGCCGACCGGGGCCGATCGGGACGGGAAACTAGGCTCCCCAGCGCCATGAAGCGCTTCCTCGCCATCTTCGCGTGCGTCCTCGTCATCGGGCTCGTCCTCGGGGCGATCGCCTACGGCCTCGCCTCCGACGGCCCGGCGGCCTACTCGGTGCGCGGCACCGAGGTCTCCCAGCGCTCGGTCGACGCCGAGCTCACCGAGCTCGCCGACAACCAGGCCCTGCAGGACGCGATCCAGCAGGCCGCGGCGCAGGGGCAGCAGGTCGCTCCCGTCTCGACCATCCCCGGCACCGTGACCTCGACGACCAGCGCCGGCTGGCTCGGCCTGCGCATCGCCCAGACCGCGGCGTCACAGGCGGTCGAGCGGCAGGGACTCGAGGTCACGCAGGACGACAAGAACCGCGGTCACGACCTCGCGGTGCAGTCGCTCGGCGGCGACGCGATCTTCTCGACGATGCCCGAGTGGTTCCGCAACGACCTCGACGAGCGCTGGACCGACGTGGCCGTCCTCGAGCGCGCGGTCCTCGCGAACCCGACGCCCGCGCTCCAGGAGCAGATCGCGCAGCTGTGCCCGTCGGGTCGCTACGTGTCGCACATCCTGGTCGACACGGAGGCGCAGGCCGCCTCGATCAAGCAGGCGATCGACCGGGGCGGGAGCTTCGCCGAGATCGCGAAGTCGACGTCGAAGGACGGCTCGGCGCAGGACGGCGGCGCGCTCGGCTGCCTCGACGGCTCCCAGTTCGTCGAGCCCTTCGCGTCGGTCGCGGCGTCGCAACCGATCGGCGTCGTGTCCGACCCGGTGCAGACCCAGTTCGGCTACCACCTCATCCTGGTGACGGGTGACGCTCCCATGGCCGACGTGGAGCAGGTCGCACTCCAGAACGTGCTGGGCCGAACCCGCGACGCCAAGGTCACCGTCGACGACCGCTACGGGACGTGGGACGCGCGCAATGGTCAGGTGATCCCACCGCTCGCGACCGGGACGCGCGCCGGCACGCAGGCCGCCACCACCTCGTCCGGCAGCGGCTGACCCGTGGGTGTGTCCGGCCGAGTCGTCGTCATCGGACTCGGTCCCGGTGCCGGCGATCTCCTGCTCCCCGCGGCACGCGCCGCGTTCACCGCGAGCGCCGCACGCTTCGTGCGCACCGCCCGGCATCCGGCGGTCGACGACCTCGCGGCCGACGGGCTGACGTTCATTGCCTTCGACGACGCCTACGACGCGGCCGACGACCTCGATGCCGTGTACCCCGGGATCGTCGAGCGGCTGGTGCGCCGCGGCATCCGAGCACGGCGAGGTCGTCTACGCGGTGCCCGGGAGCCCCGCGGTCGCCGAGCGGACGGTCGAGCTCCTCCACGAGGCGGCACGTGCCGGTCGGATCCGCCTCACCGTCGTCCCCGGCCTGTCGTTCGCAGACGCGGCCTGGGCGCGGCTCGGCGTCGACCCGATGGCCCGTGGCGCGCGGGTCGTCGACGGTCGCACCCTCGACACCGGCGTGCTCGATGCGCGCACCCCGCTGCTGATCGCCCAGTGTGACGATCGCCTGGTGCTCGGCGACGTGAAGCTCGCGTTGCTCGAGCGGCTCGAACCCGACAGCGTCGTGACCGTCGTCCAGCGGGTCGGGCTCCCCGACGAGCGGGTCACCGACGTCCCACTCGTCGAGCTCGACCGGATCATCGAGCCCGACCACCTCACGTCCGTCTACGTCCCGAGCACCCATCCCGCCGTCGGCACGTCGGCGGCGGGCGCCTTCACCCGCCTGGTCGGACTCGCCGAGCAGCTGCGCGGGCCGGGTGGCTGCGCCTGGGACGCGGAGCAGACCCACCACTCCCTGAGCCGGTACCTGCTCGAGGAGAGCTACGAGGTCGTCGAGGCGGTCGAGCGGCTGCCCGCCCGAGCGCCCGCCGACACCGAGCCCGACGATCCCGCGTACGCCGCGCTCGCCGACGAGCTCGGTGACCTGCTCTACCAGGTGCTCTTCCACGCGGTGCTCGCCGAGGAGGCGGGTGCCTTCGACATCGCCGACGTCGCCACCGGCATCCACGACAAGCTCGTGCGTCGGCACCCCCATGTGTTCGGCGACGTCGACGCCGCCACCAGCGACGCGGTCATGGCGAACTGGGAGCAGATCAAGAAGGCCGAGAAGGGCGTGTCGTCGATCGTCTCCGGCATCACCCCCGGCCTGCCCTCACTCCTCTACGCGCACAAGCTCCTGCGCAAGGCCGCGTCCGTGGGTCTCGACCCCGGTGACGCCTCGACCTCGCTGGACCGCGTCGCGAGATCGGTGCAGACCCTCCGGGACGGTGCTGCCGACGACACGGAGGCCGAGCTCGGTGAGCTCCTCGCGTCCGCCGTCGCGCTCGCTCGCTCCCGCGGCATCGACACCGAGTCGGCCCTGCGCGGCTGGTCCGCGCGGTTCAAGGAGCACTTCGAGCGCATGGAGCGTCTCGCCGCCGACCGGGGCGACGACCTCCACACCCTCGATCACGCCGCCGTCGAGGCGCTGTGGACCGAGACGGCCTGACGCGACCTGGGGTCAGACGCGCACCGGGAGAGCGTCGAGGCCGCGCAGGACCATCCTGCCGTTCCACGCTGGTTGCTCGGTCGCGAGCTCGAGGTCCGGGAAGCGCATCGCCATCGTGCCGATCGCGATGCGGGCCTCCATCCGGGCGAGGACGGCGCCGAGGCAGTGGTGGATACCGCCGCCGAACGAGAGGTGGTGGGGTGCGTCGCGGCGGGTGATGTCGAGCGCGTCCGCGGTCGGCCCGAAGTGCTCCGGGTCGTGGTTCGCGGCGCCGAGGATCGCGAAGATCAGCGTGCCCGGATCGATGCTGTGCCCGTCGATCTCGAAGGGCAGCAGGGTGATGCGGCGCGTGAACTGCACCGGCGAGTCGTAGCGCAGCAGCTCGTCGACCGCGTTGGCGATCAGGTCCGGTGCCGAGCGCAGCGCTGCGAGCTGCGCGGGGTTCCGGAGCAGAGCGAGCGTGCCGTTCCCGATCAGGTTCACCGTGGTCTCGTGGCCGGCGATGAACAGCAGCACCACCTGGGCGACGAGCTCTTCGGTCGACAGCCGGTCGCCTTCCTCCTCGACGGCGATCAGTGCGCTCAGCAGGTCCTCGGCAGGCTCGCGGCGCTTGGCTTCGATCGCTGCATGCACGTGCTCGATCATGTGGTCGGATGCGTCGATGAGCAGCGGTACGTCGTCGGGAGTGATGATCGGCTCGAGCGACTTCACCATCGTGTGCGACCAGCCGCGCAGCTCGTCCCGGTCGCCCTCGGGCATCCCGAGCATCTCGGAGATCACCGCGAAGGGGAGTGGGAAGGCGAGGTCGGCGATGACGTCGAGCCGTCCGTCGCTGCCGCGGGCGAGCGTGTCGTCGAGCATCGTGTCGACGAGCTGGCCGCACCCGGGGGATCAGCGACTCCACCCGCCGCGGCGTGAACGCCTTCTGGGCGAGGCGACGGATGCGGGTGTGGTCGGGTGGGTCGAGGTTCAAGATCGCGAGCGAGCCACGGTCGGGCCGGTCGTAGCCCGCGGCGGCGAACAGCTCCCGGCGGGCGGTGCGCGCGTTGGCGAGGTTCGACTCCTCGACCGACAGCGACGGGTCCCGGACCAGCCGCGAGCAGTCCTCGTAGCGGAGGAGGGTCCAGGGGCCGAGCGGGCTCCGGTGCACCGGGGCCTGCTCCCGGAGCTCCCGATACTGGCGGTAGGGGTCGTCGAAGAAGCCGGCGGCGAAGGGATCGAGGAAGATCTCGGCGCCCGGGTCGGCGTGCTCCGGGGTTCTGGTCACTGCCCTCAGTGTATTGACGGCGCAAAACGGCCATCCGAGGGCGAGCAACCCCGAAGGACCGCCGATTCGACCCTTCCTTTCGGGGCCCGGGGGGACTACTCTGCAAGACCCCGTTCGTCACATTGGCCACACAGGCAACAGCGCCCGGCCGCCCCCGGCTCGCCCGGCTGCCGTGCGGCCCGTCCCGGAGTGGAGGAACCGCACCGTCGTGACTGCCATCGCCGAGATCGTCGCTCGCGAGATCCTCGACTCCCGGGGCAACCCGACGGTCGAGGTGGAGGTCGAGCTGGTGTCGGGTGGTCGGGGCCGGGCCGCGGTGCCGAGCGGTGCGAGCACCGGGGCCCACGAGGCGGTCGAGCTGCGCGACGGCGAGGCGCGGTACGGGGGCAAGGGCGTCCGGCAGGCCGTCCACCACGTCAACACCGAGATCGCCGACGTCGTCGTCGGGCTCGAGGCCGGCGACCAGCGCCTCCTCGACGACGAGCTGTGCTCGCTCGACGGCACCCCGAACAAGGCCCGCCTCGGCGCGAACGCGATCCTCGGCGTGTCGCTGGCGGTCGCGAAGGCCGCGGCCGACGAGTGCGAGCTCCCGCTCTACCAGCTACGTCGGCGGCGTCAACGCGCACGTCCTGCCGATGCCGCTGATGAACGTGCTCAACGGCGGCGCGCACGCCGACTCCAACGTCGACATCCAGGAGTTCATGTACGCGCCGGTCGGTGCCGCGAGCTTCGCGGAGGCCCTGCAGTGGGGGACGGAGGCGTACCACGCGCTGAAGCAGCTGCTGCGCGATCGCGGGCTCAACACCGCGCTCGGCGACGAGGGGGGCTTCGCGCCCGATCTCCCGTCGAACGAGGAGGCGATCAAGCTGCTGCTCGCCGCGGTCGAGGCCGCCGGCTACCGGCCGGGCACCGACATCGCGCTCGCGCTCGACCTCGCGTCGACGGAGTTCTTCACCCCGGTCGGCGGGGCGGGCGCCTCCGGCGGCGGTCGGTACACGCTCGCCGGCGAGGGCAAGGAGTACGACTCGCCGGCCTGGGCCGACGTCCTCGCCGACTACTGCGGGCGCTACCCGATCGTCTCGATCGAGGACGGCATGGCCGAGGACGACCTCGACGGGTGGGTTGCCCTCACGGATCGCCTCGGTGACCGTGTCCAGCTCGTCGGCGACGACAACTTCGTCACGAACCCGGAGCGCGTGCAGGAAGGTATCGACGCGGGCGTGGCGAACTCGATCCTGATCAAGGTGAACCAGATCGGCACGCTCACCGAGACGCTCGACACCGTGCTGCTCGGTGCGCGCCACGGCTACACCTCGGTGATGTCGCACCGCAGCGGGGAGACCGAGGACGCCACCATCGCCGATCTCGCGGTCGCGACGAACTGCGGGATGATCAAAGCCGGCGCCCCGGCGCGCAGCGACCGGGTGGCGAAGTACAACCAGCTCCTGCGCATCGAGGAGAACCTCGGTGGCGACGCCTCGTACCTCGGGGGCGCCGCGCTCGCGGGGCGGTCGTCGGGCTCGGGAGGCGACGATGCCTGAGCGACGGCGTGAGCGTCCGGACCGGGATCGCGTGGCTGCACCGCGCGGCCAGAAGCGGCGCGCGCCGACAGCGAGCCACCAGCGCGCGTCCGCACCGGCGAAGGCCCGCAACCCCCGTCGTCAGGCCGAGCAGCCGGCCCGGGCGAAGCGGCCGGCCTCGCCGAAGGTCCGTCGACGCCGCAGGGTCGTCGTCGGACTGCTGTTCGCACTCCTGCTCCTCGGGTTCCTGTTCGCGTTCGTGTACCCCACCCGCACGTACCTGAAGCAGCGGGAGCAGATCCAGGCAGCCGAGGAGCGACTCGGGATCCTCCAGCAGCAGACCACGACGCTCCGGCACGACACCAAGCGGCTCGAGGGCGACGTCGAGGTCGAGCGCATCGCCGCGAGCAGTACGGTCTCGTCCGCCCCGGAGAGACGCCGTACGTGCTCGTGCCGGCCACGACACCACCGGAGAAGTAGGGCAACCGCACCCGTAGACTCGGGTGCATGGTTGCCGCCGCGACGCCAGCCGACACGGCCGCCGTTCGCGCGTTGCTCGGCCGTGAGCCGGCGGCTGCGTTCGAGGTCGTCGTGCGCGGTGTCGACGGGCAGCCCGTCGTCCTGCGCAACGCGCCCTTCACCTTCGACGGCACCCCGATGCCGACGCGGTACTGGCTCGTGGACCCGGCCCTGCACCTCGCCATCGCGCGGCTCGAGGCCGACGGCGGCGTGCGTCGGGCCGCGGCCGACGTCGATCCCGACGAGCTCGCCGCCGCGCACGTCCGGTACGCGGTGGAGCGGAACACGGCGATCCCGGCCGGCCGGCCCGGCCCGCGTCCGTCGGGAGGGGTGGGCGGCACCCGCGTCGGGGTGAAGTGCCTGCACGCGCACTACGCCTGGCACCTCGCCGGTGGGGACGATCCCGTGGGGCGGTGGATCGACGACCGACTCGCCGAGGCCGCGACGGGGCAGGACGCGGTGAGCCGGGTCGCGGCCGTCGACATCGGCACCAACTCCGTCCGTCTCCTCGTGGCCGAGGTGGACGGCGATCCCGCCGCACCGATCGTCACCCTCGACCGGCGCATGCGGATCACCCGTCTCGGCCAGGGGGTCAACGCGTCACGGCGGCTCGCCCCCGAAGCGATCGAGAGGACGCTCGGTGTCCTGCGGGAGTACCGGGGGGCGATCGACGAGCTGGGCGTCGAACGGGTGCGGGCCACGGCGACGAGCGCGGCCCGCGACTCGGAGAACCGCGACGAGTTCTTCGGACCTGCGACCGCGGTGCTCGGCGTGAGGCCCGAGCTGCTCTCGGGCGACGAGGAGGCGCGGTTGTCGTTCGTGGGCGCGACGACCGGGCTCGACGCTCCACGACCGGTCCTCGTCGTCGACATCGGCGGTGGCTCCACGGAGTTCGTGATCGGCGCCGCCGAGCCCGAGGCCCTGCGGTCGCTGGACGTCGGCTGCGTGCGCATCACGGAGCAGTGGCTGCGCTCCGACCCGCCCGCGCCCGAGGAGCTGTCCAACGCGGTGTCGGCCGTCCGTGACGAGCTCGCCGACCTCGCGCGTGAGCTCCCGAGCCTGCGTGACGCGGCGACCGTCGTCGGTCTCGCCGGCACGATCACCACCGTCGCGGCGATCGAGCAGGGACTTGCCGAGTACGACCGCGACCGGATCCACCACTTCCGACTCACCGCGAGGCCGCGGAGGACGTGTTCCGCACGCTCGCGGTCGAGCCGGCGGCCGAGCGCCGGCACAACCCGGGACTCGAAGCCGAGCGCGTCGACGTGATCGTCGGAGGCGTCGTCGTGCTCGTCGCGATCTTTCGGACGTTCGAGCTCCGGGAGATGCTCGTCTCCGAGGCCGACATCCTCGACGGGCTCGCTCGGTCCGTCGTCGCCCGCATCTGATCGACGCATTTACCACGGCACGCGGCGCGGGCGCGGGACCATCGGTGGTCCGGGTCGGAAATCCCCCACTTCGGTGCAGCCGCGCCGCAGAATCTGCGCGATGGACCCAGACGTGCGGAGCACCGCGGTGGACGACTCGGCCGAGATCGGGCGCTTCCTCACGGCCCTGGCCCACCTGTCGGGCGCCGACCTCGAGAAGGTGGCGCTCGCGCTCGACTCCGATGCGCTGTGCGACGAGGTCGACTGGTGGCGGGCGACGATCGCCATCGATCGGGTCGTGCGCCACGCCCGGCGGACCCGGATCGCCGCCCGTGCGGCGATCGACGCCCAGCAGGCGGTGGCGTCGGCCGCGTCCCGAGCCGTGGTCCCGCTGCCCGACGCCGACGTCACACGCGTCGCGCGCGCGGCCGCCGACGTCGCCCGTGGCCTCGCCGCCGGCCCTGCGGCGCGCCCGGTCGTCCAGCTCCTCCTCGAGTACTGGGCGCCGGTCTTCGCCGGCGAGCCCTGGCTCAGGTGAGCGGCCGCAGCATGGCGTCGCGGTAGTAGCGAAGCTCCGCGATCGACTCGCGGACGTCGTCGAGCGCGCGGTGCGTCTCGTTCTTCCCGGGGCGTTGCTGGTAGATCTCCGGGTACCAGCGCCGGCAGAGCTCCTTGAGCGAGGAGACGTCGACACTCCGGTAGTGGAGGTACTCGTCGAGCTCGGGCAGCTGTTGGTGCATGAACCGGCGGTCGACGCCGATCGAGTTGCCGCACAGGGGCGCAGTCCGTGCGTTCGGGACATGGGACCGCACGTACGCGAGGGCGCGCGCCTCGGCGTCGCCGAGCAGCACGTCCGACGCCGCGATCTCCGTCAACAGACCCGAGCGTGTGTGCATCTTGCGCACGAAGTCGTCCATCTCGGCCATCGCCGACTCGGGCTGGTGGATCACGATGTCGATGCCGTCGTCGACCGGCTCGAGCGCCGAGTCCGTGACGAGAACCGCGAGCTCGACCACGACGTGGCGCGTGACGTCGAGGCCGGTCATCTCGAGGTCGAGCCAGACGAGCGGGTCCGCCGCCGCGTCGGAGGCGGGCTCGCCCGCAGTGTCGGGCATCTCGGTGTCGGCCACGGGGCGAGCGTAGGGCCATCTGGATAGCCTGCCGCCATGCGGCGAGGAGAGACGCTGTCGGGGCCCCGGGTCGAGCTGCGGCCCCTCAAGGCCTCCGACTGGGAGGCGTGGCGCGCCGGTGCGCGTCGACAGCCGCGACTGGCTCGAGCCGTGGGAGCCTCTCGGTGAGCCGGGGACCCCGGACCCGGTGACCGATCCGGAGGCGTTCAAGGCCCGGTGCGGTGCGTGGGAGCGACAGCGGCACTTCGACGCGGCGTACGGCTTCGGGATCTTCCTCCAGAAGGGCGCCACGTTCGTCGGCGAGGTGAGCCTCGGGAGCGTGCAGCGCGGGCCGTTCCAGTCGGCCAACGTCGGCTACTGGATCGACGAGGGCCACGCGGGCCAGGGCTACATGCCCGAGTCGGTGGCGGTGGTCCTGCGGTACGCGTTCGAGCAGCTCGGGCTGCACCGGGTCGAGGCCGCGATCGTCCCGCGCAACGCGCGCAGTCGGCGCGTCACCGAGAAGCTCGGGATGCGCGACGAGGGGACGTCGGAGCGGTTCCTCCAGATCCGGGGGGTGTGGGAGGACCACGTGCGCTACGCGATCACCAGCGAGGAGTGGGCCGTCCGCAAGGACGAGATCTTCGAGGCGATCCTCGTGAAGCGCTGACTCCGCCCTTCTGGGCACGTTCGTTGTCGGCAACACTCAGCGTGCCGAGATCCCGCCCTCGAACGAGCGGCGCTGCCGTTCGAGCTCGGTCTCGAGTGCGGTCTCGAGGTCGGGCTGCCAGGGCACCTCGCGCAACGTCTGCTTGACCGAACGCGCGAGCGAGCGGGGTACCTCGGCGGCCCGGGCGGCGAGCGCGACGGCTTCGTCGAGCAGCTCTGCATCGGGGACGCAGCGCCAGGCGAGACCGAGCTCGGCGGCACGCGCGCCGTCGACCCGCTCCCCGAACAGGTTCATGGCCGCCGCGGCCTGGGGCCCGACCGCGCGCTCGAGCATCCAGAGGTGGTTCCCGCCCGGGTGGAGCCCGATCCGCGCGAACCGCGAGTCGAAGCGCGCCGACTCGCCGGCCAGGCGGACGTCGCAGCAGAGCGCGAGGTTGCAGCCGGCGCCCACCGCGGCCCCGTTCACCGCCGCGACGGTCGGGAGCGTGCAGTCGCGCACGGAGAGGAAGCCGTCGTAGATCCCCCGCACCTGGACCGCGTCGCGCCCGTCGTGCGCGCTCATCGCACCGAGCGCCGAGGTGTCCGCGCCGGAGCAGAACGCGGGTGGTGCACCCGTGACGACGATCGCTCCGACGGCATCGTCCGCCTCGCACGCGCAGATCGCGTCGACGATCGCGTCGACGATCTCGGCGGTGAGTGCGTTGCGGCGGTCGGGGTCGTCGAGCGTGAGGATGGCGACCGCGTCGCGGCGTTCGACGTGGAGCGGCACCGTCAGGTCTCCCGGACGACGGCGGGCGAGTGGCGGAAGAACGCCTCGACGTCGCTCTGGTACCGGTACTCGGGCGTCTGCCCCACGGTGTGCTCGAGGCGCATCGCCTCCGCGAACCTCGTGACCGTGCCGAGGGTCGTGTGGTGGTAGCGGTATCCCGCTTCGCGGAACCGCGTCGTGTCGACGCCCCGCCCGTACCGCAGCAGCGCGACGGTCTCCGGTGGGAGGTCGAGCACACGCAGGAGCCGGAGTGGTTCGACTGCCCAGTTGGTGAGCAGTGGAGGCATCGCGATCCGACGCTTGCCCGCGATGCGGCACACCTCGCTCCACGTGAGCAACCCGCTGCCGGCGACGTTGAAGACGCCGGGGACGTCGTGGGTGGTCGCGTACACGAGCGCGCCGACGATGTCCTCCTCGTGCACGAACTGGAGCCGGGGGTCGAAGCCGCCGACCTCCGGTGCGACGGGCAGCCGCAAGAGTCGGGTGAAGGGGGTCTCGACGTTGTCGCCGAGCACGTTCGCGAACCGGAGCCTCGTGACGACGACGTCGGGGTTGTCGTGCGCGAAGTCACGCACGACCGCGGCGACCTCGAGCATGGTCTTCTCGACCGTGGTCCGTGCCGGGCGCGTGCGGGTCATGTCCTCGCGGAAGAAGTACGGGTCCTGGAAGTTGGAGCCGTACACCATCGTCGACGACTTCACGACGAGCTTTCGGACCGGGCTGCCGATGGCGCCGGCGGCCGCCAGCAGGTTCATCGTGCCGATCACGTTCACCTCGTGCAGCGTCCGCCCGGTCGCCACGGTGGAGTCGACGAGCAGGTGCGTGTGCAGGATCGTGTCGACCTGCGTCGCTTGCACGATGCGGGCCAGGATCGAGTACGAGGAGTCGGTCCGCACGAACTCGGTCTTCTCGAGCGGGACCCGAGGGTCGCGCGTGTCCACGCCGACGACGAGCTCGACGTCGGGATCCTGCTCGAGCGCGAGCGCGGTGCGGCTGCCCCAGTACGTACCCAGACCGGTGACGAGGACCCGTCGCCCCACGCGACTCACCCGAACCAGACACTGCGGCGCTGGCGCAGCATGTCGAAGAGGGCGTCCTGGATGCGCGTGCGGATCGTCTCGGACTGCTCGAGCACGACGCTGCGGTTGTAGCGGTCCTGGTTGGTCTCGACGTCGAAGTGCACCGGAGGCAGCACGCGCAGCGTGAACTTCGCCGGGAGCGGCATGACCAGGCCGGCGACCGGGCCGAAGAGGAACATGTTGGCCGTCAGTGGCACGTAGGGGACGTTCATGAGCTTCGCGAGCCGGTTGCTCTTCGCGAGGATCGGCATCGCCTCCTCGTTGCCGACCACGGCGATCGGCACGATGGGGACCCCGGCACGCATCGCGATCTCGACGTACCCGCCGCGACCGAACCGGCGGAGCTGGTACCGCTCGCCGGCGAGCTTGCCCGTGCCCTTCGTGCCCTCGGGAAAGACGAGCACGAGCTGCTGCTCGTCGTGCAGCAGGCGGTACGCGTTGTCGGGGTGAGCGGCGACGCCGCCGGCGCGCGACCAGAGGGTGCCGATCACCGGCAGGGACCGGAACAGGTTGTCGGCGAGACCGTAGACGGGTCGGGACAGCTCCGTCTCGATGCCGTGCATGATCACCGGCGCGTCGGACGGGATGGCGCCGCCGTGGTTCGCGACGAGCAGCGCGCCGCCGTCGCGCGGGATGTGCTCGAGACCCTCCCACTCGACGCGGAAGTACCGCCGGTACATCGGGTCGTAGAGACGGCGAGCGAGCGCACGCACCCGTTCGCTGCGTCCCCATCCGTCGACGTCGCCGGATCGCTCCACGCCGTCGTCGTCGGGCTCCGCGGGCGGGTGGGGGACGGGCACGAGCTCCGCGCCCGGCTCGCTGCCCGGGCCGATCATGGACCCGAGGGTCTCACGCGCCGAAAGGTCGGCGGAGGGCGACTCACCGGTGGGTTCCATGAGGCCAGTGTCTCACGGCGCTGCCGCGCCCGTGACCTGCCAACGGGATCCGAGGTAGCGGGCACCCACACCGGCGCAGCGGGCCACGACCCAGAGGGAGAGCGCGCCCCAGAGCGCGACGATGCCGCCGTCGGCGACGGTGACGAGCAGGGCCAACGGGACGAAGACGAGGAACGTCGCCAGCACCATCGCGAGCGCGAGGAAGCGCTGGTCCCCGGCGCCGATGAGCACGCCGTCGAGCACGAACACCACCGCGTTCAGCGGCTGGAGGAGCGCGACGACGAGGAGGAGCTGGCTCGCGAGGTCCCGGACGCCGGGGTCGTCGGAGAACAGCGGGACCAGGGCGGGTCGGGCGATCGCGATGAGCAGGCCGAAGACCAGACCCAGCACGACGCCCCACTCCATCATCCGTCGTGCCGCGGCCCGCGCCTCGTGGGCGTCGGTCGCGCCGAGGAACCGGCCCGTCATCGCCTGACCGGCGATCGCCAGCGCGTCGAGACAGAGTGCGAGGAACAGGAAGATCCCGAACGCGACCTGGTTCGCGGCCACCGCATCGTCGGAGATGCGCGCCGCGAGGTTGGTCATCGCGAGGAACACGACGAGGAGCGAAGCCGTCCGGACGATGAGCGGCCCACCCACGACCGCGGTCTGCTTCATGCCCGCCGCCTTCGGACGCCAGGACGCGGCTTCGCGCCGCACCGATCGCACGACGATCGCGACGAACGCGGTCGCGGCGACGAGCTGGGCCATGACCGTGCCCCACGCCGAACCCGCGATGCCCCAGTCGAAGCCGTACACGAACAGCACCTCGAGCGCGAGGTTGAGGACCGCCGCTCCGACCGCGATGTAGAGGGTCGTGCGGGTGTCCTGCATGCCGCGCAGGTAGCCGGCGCCGGCGAGCGTGACGAGCAGCGCGGGCGCACCGAGCAGGCTGATCCGCAGGTAGTCGAGCGCGAACGGCCGGACGTTCGCGGACGCGCCCATCGCGTCCACGATCCAGGACGACGCGAGCAGGCCGAGGAGCATCAGGCCGACACCGAGGGCGAGGGCCAGCCAGATCCCGTCGATCCCGAGCTCGGCGGCGATCCGGCGGTCCCCGGCCCCCAGCCGACGGGCGACGGCCGCAGTCGTGGAGTACGCGAGGAAGTTGAACAGCGCGAACGCGGCAGTGAGGACGGCACCGGCGACGGCGAGCCCGGCGAGGGGACGGGTCCCGAGCTGCCCGACGATGGCGGTGTCGACGAGCACGTAGAGGGGCTCGGCCGCGAGGGCCCCGAACGCGGGCAGGGCGAGGCGCCAGATCTCGGCGTCGTGGGGACTGGTCCGGGCCGGGAGGAGGCGCCGCGACCACTGCATGGCGTCGAGGCTACGGCCCGCTGACCTGCCCGAACGCCTCGATTCGGGAGGGGGTTCGGGACCCGACGTAGCTGTCACACCCCCCTGCGATCCTGGGCTCCATGGGTGGAGTACCCGATCAGGATCGAGCGACCAGTCTGCGAGCACCAGGCAACCGAACGGGCGCCCCACGGGGTGGTGGGCGCGAGGGCTCGGTCGTGCTGTGGTTCGCGGACGCGGCCCGGCGGCTCGGGGCGGCCACGCGGGCCGGCGGCCTGGTGGTCCCGGCGTTCCGCTGCCCGCCGCGCGTGCCCGGCGCGGCCCGCACGGTCCGGCGCTACCCCGGGGGAGCGGTCGTGTCGGTCACGCTCACGGGGCGCTCCCGCGACGAGGTCGCGGCCGACATGGTCGAGGGTGTGCTCGTCGTGAACCGTCTCGAGGGCGAGGCCGCCCTGCGCTTCCGCACCGCGCTGCTCGAGGCAATCGGGGAGCCCGCCGGCCGGGGCCTCTCGGCGCCGGTCCGCACTGCCGCCTAGCTGTTATCGGATCCGATAACATCTGATACCATGGTTTCGTGAACGCGGCACTGGCGGTCCGACTCGTGCGGGAGCACGCCGGCCTCTCGAAGCGCGAGCTCGCCCGTCGCGCCGGCACCTCTCCGGCTGCGATCGTGGCCTACGAGTCCGGCGCCCGCGACCCGACGGTCGGCACCCTTGCCCGGCTCCTGGTCGCGGCCGGGGCGTCGGGCGAGATCGAGCTCGACGTCGGACCGGCGACACCCGACCCGCAGATCAACGCCGAGCGCCTTGGGCAGGTGCTCGAGCTCGCCGAGCACCTCCCGCGCCGACCGGCGTCGCGCCGGCTCGCGTACCCTCCGTTCCCCCGCGGGCGGGTCGAGTGCTGATGCTCTCGCTCGCCGAGCGCGTCGTCGCCCTCGAATCCGCGCTCGAGCAGGCACACATTCCGCACGCGTTCGGAGGCGCACTCGCGCTCGCGTTCCACGTGGAGGAGCCGCGGGCGACGCGGGACATCGACATCAACATCTTCGTCGCACCCGAGGAGGTCACCAGGGTGTTCCGGGCGCTCCCCGCCGGCGTGTCGTGGAACGGCGCCGACGTGGAGCGCGTCGAGCGCGATGGCCAAGTTCGGATCTTCTGGGACGACACGCCCGTCGACCTGTTCTTCTCGACCCACGCGTTCCACGACGTGGCCTGGCTCGACATCGAGCGGGTGCCGTTCGACGGCGGGGAGATCCCGATCCTCGGAGCGACCGAGCTCGTGGTGTTCAAGGCCTTCTTCGACCGCACCCGCGACTGGGCCGACATCGAGGCGATGATCGAAGCGGACGCCCCTGACATGCACCGAGCGATCGGTTGGGTGGTCGATCTCCTCGGAACCGATGATCAGCGCGTCGACCGTCTCCGCGCGTTGGTCTCCCGTCGACCTGGTCCCGAGCCGCGGTTCGATCCCCCGGGCGACGCGTAACGTTGCGCGCGGCCCGGGTGGCGAAACGGCAGACGCAGGCGGCTTAAACCCGCCGGCCTCCTCGGAGGCGTCCAGGTTCGAATCCTGGTCCGGGCACCGCTGACCTGCGGAAACGTGCGTCGGCACCGAAGCGGCACGGTTCGCCAGAAGGCGTCACGCTAACCAATTGCTAACGTCCGCTCCGGCATGAGAGGACATGTCCACCGACGGGGCAAGACATGGGCCTACGTGGTCGACGTCGGTCGCGACCCGGCAACGGGTCGTCGGCGTCAGCGCACCAAGGGTGGGTTCGCCACCCGCAAGGCAGCCGAGCAGGCCCTCGCGGAGGTGATCCGCGACTTCGGGCGAGGCACCTACGTCGGCCGCGATCCCCAGACCGTCGCCGAGTGGGTCGAGCGCTGGCTCCCCTCGATGGCGTCGAAGATTCGCTCCTCTACCTTGCGCGACTACGAGCAAGGTCTGAGCCGGGTCACCGAGCGCCTCGGCCATGTTCGGCTCCAGGACCTGCGCCCACTCGACATCGAGGAGCTCTATTCCTCCTTGCTGACGGACGGGCACCGGTACGGCGGTGGTCTCGCGCCGAAGACGGTGCGCAACGTGCACATCGCGCTGCGCCGATCGCTCGCCGACGCCGAGCGCTTCGGCCTGGTCCAGCGGAACGTCGCTGCGCTCGTCAAGGCACCGAGCCCGCAACGCAAGGAGCTCCACACCTGGACGGCCGACGAGGTGCGCACGTTCCTCGAGTCCGTCGAGGGCGACCGACTCGCAGCCGCGTACCGTCTCCTCGCGACGACCGGGATGCGGCGTGGTGAGGTGCTCGGCCTGCGGTGGTCCTGCGTCGATCTCGACGCAGGGCGTCTGCAGGTGAACCAGTCGCTCACGATCGTCAAGGACGAGCTTGTGTGGGCGCCACCGAAGACTGCGCGGTCGCGGCGCAGCCTCTCGCTGGATGGCGCGACGGTCGTCCGCACTTCGCGACCACCGTCGCCGTCAGAACAAGGAGCGCCTCGCGCTGCGGTGAAGCGTGGGCCGACCACGACCTCGTGTTCTGCGACGAGGCCGGCCGAGAGCTCCACCCGAATCGCTTCTCGCGTGCCTTCACCTCTGCAGCGAAGCGAGCCGGCGTCCGCACGATCCGCCTCCACGATCTTCGCCACACCTGGGCCACGCTCGCTCTCCAGGCAGGCATCCATCCCAAGGTCGTGAGCGAACGCCTCGGCCATGCGACGACCGGCATCACCCTCGACGTCTACAGCCACGTGCAACCGGAGATGGATGCCCACGCAGCTGCTGAGGTGGCGAGGTTGTTCGCGTGAATCCCGCCTCTCCAGCGAGAGAACGCTCGTCTGGCAAGGCGGTACGGCTTCCGATCCGGCGTTCGGCGGCATCCGCCGATGCTTACGCTGAGTGCGTGCTTCACCTCGCGGATCTCGCACCTCTGGCCCGGCCAGGGTCTCGCAACGCGAACTTGGACGTCTTCGAGGGAGAGTGCCAGAGACTCGGGTTGGCCTGGCCGCGTCTCGTGGTCGAGCAGTTTCTGTTCGACCACGGCGACAAGCCTGAGTTTCTCGAGCAGTACGGACACCTCGATCTCTTGGACCTCCACTGGACGTTGCGCAGGTTGCCGGCCCGACGAGTTGCTCGGCTGCTCGTACTACGACGAGTTCGGCTATCGCGTCCGTTCTGTTGCCGAGTCGCCGCGTTGGATGCTCGATCAGTATCGAGAGGCGTACGGAGAGGTGTGGGATGGGTCATGGAGGGTCCCCCCTGTCATCATCGAAGGAGCGCTTCACGACCCGCCGCAGCAACACCTCCACCTCGTTGAGGGTCATACAAGGCTCGGTGTTCTGATCGGGCTCGCGAATGCTGGAGAGGTGTCAGATGGCTCGACGCACGAGGCCTTCGTCGGATCGCGTCGTGGTACTTCTGCAACCCAGCTGAAGACGTAGCCGGCGTTGGGGACACTCAGACCTGATCATGCCGATTCGGCATAGCGACGCCTAGTGAGGACTTTGGCTCCCGGATGGTGATGGACTCACGCACGCCGGGCGCGTGCGCGGCGCGGAGCCAACGCAGCGGAGAACAGCGGCAGCGTTGACGAGGCACGCGAGAGTTGCTGAATGACGGAACAGCCCATCGCTCTCAACCTCGATGAACGTTGCACCTTGTTGATGGCGTTGTTCGACCGACAGCAGTTCCTGAGGGCAAACCTTGTTCGGGTTGAGCCGACGATGGCCGAACTTGGCGACGAGGATCTTGAGTGGCTTCGCTCGCACAAGCTCAACTCCTTCGACGAGATCTCCGCTCTCGTGATCAAGTTGGGCGGCGATCCGACGGACAATCTGTTCGGAGCACTATCAGTGAGAAGGGGTGGCAGCGACAGCTAAGCGAAGGATCCGGGGTCCAGGCATCGCCGTATGGCTCGTTCGGTCCGCTCGTGAGGCGATCCGGAGCATTCTTCGGCGATGCTCGAGGGGCTTGCGGACTCGAGCGGGTTCGCCCAGGGTCTACGAAAGGTCGAAGTCTGGATCGCCGGGCAGGGGCCAGTCCGCGGCGAGCCCAAGGTGCGGCCCCGCCTGATCGGAGGGGCCAGCTCGGTCTCCAGGAACCCGGCGAACTGGTCGGTGGCCGAACGTGAAGAATCTTGGAACCATCCGGGTTGGGCCAGGCTCTTAGAGGTGACCTCGTCGGGCATTGCGCGCGCGGCGGTTCACTGGCGGCGGGGGAGTTGTCCATTAGCGATCAAGGCGTGCGGCCGGAGGTAGGTCTTGCCTTTGACGACTTCTATCGGGAGCAGTTCGATCGAGTGGCTCGGCTTGCCTTTCTTCTCATCGGCGATCCCAGCGACGCGGAGGACATTGCGCAAGTCGCCTTGACGCGTGTGCAGCAGCGTTTCGCCACGCTCGATGCGCCGGCGGCGTATTTGCGGACGGTCGTCGTCAATCTCTGCAAGCGGCACCGTCACCTTCAGGCGCGCCAACGCAGCCTCTTGGAACGAGTGCGGCCGCCGCAACCAGTCGCTCCTCAGGCCCCGGAGCTCCTCGACTCGATTGCGTTGCTACCGATCCGGCAGCGCGCCGTCGTCGTCCTCCGCTACTACGAAGACCTGACGGAAGCTGAAATCGCTGCGGTGCTCGGGTGCCGGGCGGGAACCGTCAAGTCGCTGGCGTCGCGTGCGCTCGACCGTCTGCGAAAGGACATCACGCCATGACCGGTCCTCCTTGGACCGACCTCGAGGAGACCATTCGTGTGGCTTTGCGCGAGCGCGCCACATCGTTTCATCCGGTGAGGAGAGCTCCAGGCGGCGACATCGCTTTAGCGCGGCATCGCACGTTTTCGGTTGGCTATCGGGTTGCACTGCTTGTTGCCGGAATCACGATTGCAGCGAGCCTCGGCGCCGTGGTGTGGGTGCTATCTGCAGACTCCACAAGGGTTCGTGTCGCGACCGAGGGTGGCCCGAGGAAGTCCCAGGGTCCCGCGGCGGCTGGACGAGAGATTCGCCTCCGTATCGCGCCGACCCCGGAGTCGATCAAGACTGGCTTCAGAGATCTGAATCGCGGGCTAGTTCCGGGGACGCAAGCAACGACGCTGCGGCCGGGTCGCCGCCCTTCCGTCACCGTGTCAACGCGCCTCGACCCGACTGATCAGAAATCGCGTCGCTGCCTCAATGTCGAACTGCCGGCACGCCCACCGACTGCCTGGAATGTGACAGAGACCTGCGAGACGGGGCCCTCTGACCAGCCGCCGACTCGGTTGGAGCAGATCTTCTACTACCCGCACGCGGACTCCCAAGCCGACTCCACCGTCAACTACGTCTGGACCCAAGTTCCTGCTGGCACGGCCTATGTGACCTTTGCATCGAGCCGCCTACGAGCCTGGGAACGACCAGTCCACGGAATCGTGGTGTTCCCAGTCGACGACGGACCGACTGCAGGCGTCGCGCGCGCCTTCGATGCCGAGGACCAGCCGCTAGGGGCCGTAAGCGTCGGGCGGAGTCGCAATGGTGCGCGGGTCGCGCCCACAACCAGCCGGCCCGGCCCAAAGCACTCGGCCCGCCTGGTACGACCTGGACGCGACGCTTCAGTGGTGTGAGCGTGCGCCACTGCGGGAAGTGAGCCCGTCAGGGAACAAAACGATCCTCGCGGGTGACGAAGCAGCGGGCCGCCCGGTTGAAATCGACGCGCGGGAATACTGCAAAGAACAGGCAGTGCTACAGCCCGACCCCGCCGGCGACATCGTCTCGGGCTTCACTGTGGCGAATGGCCATGTGCGCGCCACGTACTACGAGCGCATCACGAGAATCGTCAACGGCTCGGAAACTGATGTCGTCGGCGACGGCCCCGTCATCCCGTCAGGAGAGGCAGAAGTCCGAATAGCCGCTCAGCGAGCCTCGAAGACGTCGATATGCCGGGCTGCCGAACAGCGTGACGTTCGGCTACCAGAGTGCACCGGCAGCTAAGGAACGGCGACCCGAGCTGCCAAGACCGATGCGCTGGACACCATGGAGGTAGTGGACGACGTGCGGAAAGAGCCCGAAGGAAGTGGGGATGTCGTCGCTATGGCTGAGCGATCACCCGGTGGAGGGCCAGCAGGTCGTCGTATATGGCCTCCGCCGCAGTGAACTTCGGCTCGAAGTCCGCTTCCATGGCGTCGGTTTCGACGATCTTGCCGTTCCGGAGTTGTCGGAAATGAGCCTTGAGTTCAAGCGTGTCCCCGCTCTGCACATCGCGGCGACCAGACTGTCGCATGCGCGCACGTGTTGCGGAACGCGTTGGCCTCATCGAGCCGGCGTGGAAGACCTGAATAGGCATCGAAGTCCCGGACAATCTCTCTGAGTGCATCGATCTTTGCCCGCATGCCGAGCCGAGACATCAGGCATGCACGGAAGATCATGTCGTTCTCAGCCCGAACGTCGAAGAACACCGTGAACACAGCATCGAGTTGATCCTCGATCTGTGTCATGTAGTCGAGATACTTCCCGCGCGCCGCGGCGAACCGCGTCGAACGTCGCGAGGAGTCGAAACCCGCGTTCGGCGTCCTTCGGTGACGTGGGCACGGCGCGGACGGTAGCGCGCAACGTCAGCGCGCCGGTGGTGGAGCTGGCCACCAGGTGCGTCCGCCTCGAAGGTCGGGTTGCGCCGGCACGACGAAGATCAAGGGCTGCACCCTGGAGGCGCTGGATCTCGATGGACCTTGTCTTTGTGAGCCGCTGTCGTGCGCGGTTCTAGGGTGGTGCACATGGGTGATCTCGGCGCTGACCAGGCCATCCACATGGCTTCGGATGGACCCGCGGCCGCGGCTGCCCGATGGATCAAGGCCGTCGTCGACGACGCAGACCTACCTGCGGCCTGGAGAATCACCGATGGGCCGCTGCGCCTCGCCCTCGCGCGAGTCGTGGCTCATGATCACCGGGTTTGGCGAGGAGTCGAATCGCGATGCGAGAGCAGATGGAATCGCTGAGGGCCCTGGGTCTCCGGACTGGGCCGAGTTCGCGGCGTGGCGGCTAACGGGATGGCGCGAGCGCGTCTTCGGGTTGCTCGTGGATCAGAGTTGGGGCCTTGTGAGCGTCCCCGAGTATGTCGGCCCCGACATTGAGTTCGTGCGGATTGCTCCGGGCGGTGAAGCACGAGAGCTCGTGGCTGGTGAACCAGTCGTGGTGCAGACGCTGACGCTCCGGTTGGTCGACGGGGCGTGGTTCATAGCCGGCGTGGGGCGAACACTGCCCGTCCCGGGCTGGCCTCCGCGCGAGCAAGAACTCGCGACCGACTTCGCGCCTTGAGCGTGTGGAGTGAGCATGGATTCGTGAGATCGAGCGTGTGAAGGGGAGCACGGTGCCGTCTCTGCTAGCGAACACGCTCGAAGTCGGGGCAGTCTGTGCCGATGACCGATCGTAGGACTGATGCTTCACCACGAGTAGACGTCCGGGCCGCACTGATGGATGCAATCGACGCGTTCCGCGCTCTTCTTCAGAGCGAAGTAGTCGGTGCGGCGTGGAGCGATCCCAGTGCATTGTCTGGCTACACGGTCGGCGCTTTGGCTGGCCATGTGCTCAGTACGACATCGGCCGTCGAGCGATACCTCGACGTGCTACCCGGCGACGACGTGAGAACCGCGAAGGGTGGGTACTACGCAGTGATCCCGTCGCCTGTGGACGAGCCCAATCTCCATGCTGATATCCGCGCTCGTGCCGCAGCACTCGCCGAGCGAGGGCAACAGGCAATCCTCGATGATCTCGACGCATTGCGCATCCGGCTCCGCAATCGACTCTCGTCCGAACCGCCTACCCGCGTGGTCGTGGTGATGGGCGGAATCACGATGACGCTTGATGACTACCTCGAGACTCGCGTTGTCGAGGTGGTCGTACATTGCGACGACATAGCCGCGAGTGTCGGATCAACGATCAAGATCCCAACCGAGGCCGCGTCCATTGCGGTCAGCCACCTCCTCGAAGTGGCCCGACAACGCCATGGAGACATTGCCCTGGTCCGGGCATTCACGCGTCGTGAGCGAGATGACATCGCGGCACTGCAAGTCTTCTAAGGCGACGTCGTCTCGCAGTTCTGCTTCGTGGCAAGCGCAATGGTGTCCTCTTCATCTGGTTGTGGTCCTCACCTTGGTGCCACGAAGATCAGGGGGACTCCGTCGTAGAACGCATAGAGCGGCCCGGGTGACGGGCAGGCTCGGCGGCTCTTGAGGCGGACGTGGATTGCGTAGTCAGCCACTCGGCGGACACTCATCGAGCCATCGGGTGCTCGCTCCCAGACGTAGCCGCCGCCGGGTCCGATCGCGAGCGAAGCGATGTGCGGGTAGTCGGCGCGGATACGCCGCGCTCGCTCAGAACGTCTCGCACATGCTCGAAGTTGTCCGTCTTGCTTTCCGCCGCGGGTAGCCCGTCTGGCCCGGTGGTATGATCGAGCAATACATC